>JAQWOM010000015.1 GCA_029245865.1 Planctomycetota bacterium | reverse complement strand
TTGAGGATTTTGGTGGTGCACTGACCATGAAGATGTCCGCGAAACACCTCGAGTACAATTCGTCGCTGGTCGTATCAAGCAATGATCAGGTCGGCCTCGTCTTTCGTCCCGGCAGTTCGGTTTCAATCAAGAGCCCGTCGGGCCAGATAAGTGAGTTCAGAATAGACTTCATCGGTTACCTCGTCGACGAGTAGGTGACCCCACCCCGATGACCCCAATCAGTAGGGAACATCAGCGGAAACTTTGACGTTGTGGGTCCCATACAACCCCTTGCTCCTCCCATGAGCAGGGACTCCTAGAGTCACCCTGTCAGTCACCCAGTTTATGTTCGGGTTCCCTCTCACCACTTCGCACTGATTCCCACTTATCAGAGCCGAAAACAGCAACACAGAATGCGTTTGCTGGGTGACCTCATAACCGTGCATTGATTGCCGAGAACGGCACTTCTGCGAGCAATAAAGAGGCGCAGAGTCCCTGACAGCCTCTGGCCTCAGACGTCTTCGAGGTCTGGCACCACGGTGGGTTCGGCCGAGCGCACCTGAGTCACAAAAGAACCGACAACGTTCGCACCTGCAGAGGCAAGCGTCTCAAGCGTTGCATCAGCCTGCGCCTTCATCGTCTCTCCAAGAGCCACGACGAGGATCACTCCGTCCACGAGCTTGCCGATCTGGGCAGCGTCACCGAACAAGTTGCACGGCGGCGTATCAATCACGATGTAGTTGTACTCTTGCTTCAAGAATCCCATGAAGTCCTGGACGTACTCGGACGCCGTCACTTCGTTGGGCTTGTTGGTCGGACGACCCGCCGTGATCACGGAAAGATTTGGCGAACTTCCGGCCTGCAGCACCTTACGTGGATTGGTGCGATCCATGAGTACGTCCGTGACTCCCGGACCGAGGGGCAGATCGAAAAATTCGTGCATCTTGGGCGACCTCAGATCCATGTCGATGAGGCACACCTTGAGGTTCTGAAACTCGGCCAAGCTCAGCGCGATGTTGGCGACCGTGGTGCTCTTGCCTTCATCTGGAGCCGGTGATGTGAACAGAAGGGTGCGCGGTGCATCCCCCGGGTTCATCGCCCGCAGATTCGTCCTGAAACTCCGGTACTGCTCGGAGGGGAAGCTACGCGGGTCCTGGTAGACCACGAGTTTGCTATCGAGCGAAGAATCCATGAGGACAACGAGATCGTTCTCGTCGGCTGCGAGAGGTGGGCTCTTGTCCTTCTTGTCCTCACGATTTTTGCCAAATGGCAACCACATGGTCCTTCCTCCAGTCCTGAAATGTCGTGCCTTGGGACCCCAGAGCCCCCATTCCATCGAACTTCATCGACCGAACAAGACGATCGGGTTAACAAGCATCCCACACAAGAACCGGGCTCAAAGCCCACGATTGATCAATAAAGCCATAATAAAGGTGAGAAAAAGGAACACCTAAAGGCCCAGCAGGCCTACAGCCGATCTGAGCCGACGTCTTGATCTCCTATGGTCCCGCTCGTCATGACCCGTTCTCTTGCTCGCAACCTCTTTCACATGCTGCGTGGAGCAGCTGAAAAGACCACGGTCGAGGGTCTGAAGAAGCGAGGACTCCGCACCGTCTCGGTGCTGAACTTTCGTGACGTCCAGATGATCATCGTGCGATCGATTGAAAACACACTGCAGCGCCGCGGCTTGGATTTCGACCAATCTGACATCCAGGACGAAGTGCGCCACGAGTTCCTCTCGCTCATCAGAGAGCGCGATGTCCTGCAGGGCACTGTTGATGCCCTACTCCGCGAGAAAGGCGAGCTCGCCGAAAACCGATCCGCACTTGCCACCGAGTTGGACAAGGCGACTCTGGAATATGAAAACGCACAGAGCTCATCGGAAGCCGGCGACTCTGATCAAGAGATCGCCGCTCTCATGAAGCGCATTGCCTCCGAGGTCATCGCGACACAGAGCGCTGCGGGCGTCAAGCCCCAGCTCACGGACACGACACTCTCGCTGGTGCAGGCTGCGCTTCAGGATCACCTTCAGACGATGGGCCAGCAGTCTGAGAATGGGCAGCAAACGAATCTGAATCAGCTTCAGCGCCGCATCGAAAAACTCAAGCGCAAACTTCACGAGACAGAACATATGCTAGAGCGAGCTCGTGCAAATGGAGTTGGGATCGAGAGACTCTCCGGAGAGTCTGTGGATCCGGGCGTCAAACACAACGACCCAGATTTCGAGGTCAAGAAAGAACTGCTTGGTGAGATCTTCCGACTGAACGTCGAACTCAGGCAACTGCTTAACAAGAATTGAGGGGACGCGAGTCCACTCATCACTACCCGCGAGGGCAAAGGCTAAAATGGCTACCACCGGCAAGAACAAAGACAACGCGAACTCCAGCACGGGTGCCTCCAAGGCTTCCAAGAGCAAAGGTTCCGCTGACACCGAGCAATCCATCGTTTGGATCGGCATGGACCTTGGGACATCGCGCACGGCCATCGCCTGCAGCAATGGCGTTCGCGAATCCTTTCCGTCTCTCGTCGGCTACCCGAAAGACATCATCTCTCACAAGATGCTCGGCACCGATGTGCTGTATGGCAAAGATGTCATCGCGCGGCGCCTCTCTCTCAATGTGTACCGCCCGCTTGAAGCCGGTGTCATCAAGGGCTCCGGCGATGACAAGAACGTGGCTGCCGACGAAGCAGAAGCCAACATGACGGCAGCGCGCCAACTTGTGAAGCACGCGATCCGCTCGGCAAATGCTCCCGCTGATTCACTTGTCTACTGCGTCATCGGTGCGCCGGCCGAAGCATCGATCAACAATCGCCATGCCCTCCTCGAAGCTGCAAAAGAGGTCATCGACTCGGTGATCATTTGCTCCGAACCGTTCTCTGTCGCCTATGGAATGAACGTCTTGACCGACGCTCTTGTCATCGACATCGGTGCCGGGACAACCGACCTATGCCGTATGCACGGCACCATGCCTGAAGCCGAAGACCAGGTGACCTTGGATCACGGCGGCGACATCCTCGACGCCAAGCTCAGTGAGCTCTTAAAGAAGAGTCATCCCGAAGTGTCCTTCAGTCTTCAAATGATTGTGGATGCCAAGGAGAGATTCTCCACAGTTCGCTCCACATCTGATCCCATCTTGGTGACCTGGCCCGTCAACGGGCGACCCACCGAAATCGATATTACGAACGAGATGAAAGAAGCCTGCTTCAGCATCATCCCTCCGATCGTCGAGGCCCTCGGCAAGCTTGTGGCCTCCTTCGACCCGGAGTTCCAGGAAGTGTTGCGCAACAACGTCCTTCTGGGTGGCGGTGGAAGCCAGATTCGCGGCCTTGCTGAAGCCATTTCGGACTACATGGACGAGCACCTGGGCGGCGGCCAGGTCCGCCAGGTCGAGGAGCCCGTCTTCGCTGGCGCCAACGGAGCCCTGCTCATTTCAAAGGACATGCCCCCGGAATACTGGGAGCAGCTTTCCTGAATCTCGTTTGACCAAAGGCCGCAAGGCACTCGGTCAGCGATCCAAGACGGCCCTGTCGAGGGGATCTTCCTCCCGCAGGGTCGTCTACAATTCTGCCCCTCCCTGAGGACAACACGGCACCCAGAGCAGGGTCCGGGATAGAATCGACGTGCTGTGAATCCTCTCCGCTATCTGCCGTTCCTGAAACGCGGCCTCGTGCGACGCGGGCCCCCTCTCCATCTCACGCTGTTCGTGACGGGGGCGTGCAATGCCCGGTGCCGCCACTGCTTCCACTGGGAAGAAGTCGCCGCTGGAGTTCCCGGCCCTGCGGTCGAGGATGTCGAGCGTCTGGCCGACTCTGTCCATCGCATGGGGCCCATGCTGTGGGTGAGCTTCGGTGGCGGAGAACCTTTCTTGCGCCAAGACCTTCCCGAACTGGCACGCGCATTTGGGCGGCACGGCTTACGACACCTGGCCATTCCCACAAATGGCCTTGTAGAAAAACAACAACACGACATCGCCGAACGCATGGTTACGGAAAACCCCGACACTTTCCTGTCGATCTCGGTGTCTTTCGACGGCCCGCCAGACATTCACGATTCGATTCGACAGGTCCCGGGAGGGCATGCGCGCTCCATGGATTCTGTGCGCGCCTATCTCAAACAATCATCCCGCCATGACAACATGGGCGTCGGTATCAACCTGACGGTGACAAGTGAAAACCAGCATGTTCTCGCTGCGCATCTCGAAGAACTTGTCATGGAATTGCGGCCCGACAATGTGACGGTGAACTTGGCTCGCGGGACAGCCATGGAAGAGCACCTGCTCCAGGTAGACACGGATCGATATCTGGAAGTTGTCCATACCAAACAAAAACTGATCGAGCAGGGCGCCTTGCCCTACTTCGATTTCCCCTTCGCGAAACTCGCAACAGCCCGCGATCGATTGATGTACGAACATGTCGCGGGCGTCGCGCGCGGGGCACCTTCGCACCACCTTCCGTGCACCGCAGGATCGCTGTCTGCTGTGATCTTCGAGAACGGCGACGTCCAGCCCTGCGAGATCCTTGGCAAAAGCATGGGCAACTTGAACGACGTCGAATGGGATCTTGCGCGCCTGTGGGAAACCCAGACAACGAAGAACCTTCGCAAAGAGATCAAAGACACGCGTTGCTCATGCACATGGGAATGCGCTCAGGCCGACAACGTGCTGTTTCACCCGCGCAATTGGGCCAAGCTCGCTCTCCAGAGCACCGGTAACCCGCCGTCACCGGCTGGCCCCTCGAACTCGGCACCCGGTTCGACTCCCTCCTCATGAAAGCTGCCCTTCGACTCGGCGTGCTCATCCCGTGCCGAAACGAGGCCGCGGTCATCGGGCGCAAATTGCGAAACCTTGCCCAGTTGCCATGGCCCGATGCAGAGCATGTCCTCGTCATCGTCGAGGACAACTGCACCGACGACACATCAACACGCACACGAAAACTGGCGGCCGAACTCTTTGATGCACACAGTTCACACCACCTCAAGAACATCACCGTTGAGGTGGTCTCTAATGACGGACGACCTGGTAAAGCAGGAGCAATCAAGGCAGGTCTCGCAGTCCTCGATCAGCGCGTAGACCTCGTGCTGCTCACTGACGCAGATGTGGTGTTCCGCGAAGAGGCTTTGACCGCCATGGAGCAAGCCTTCGCCGCAGAGCGCTCCCTGGGAATGGCCTGCGGCTCGCAAGAATTCGTCGCCAGCCTCAGCGAAGAGGGAAGACCCTGCGCCGCAGATGGCAGCGCTCTTGTTCCCGCAGCAGGCACATACGACCGCGTCACCGCCTCCATTCGCACTCTGGAGTCACGGGCAGGAGCTCTCTTCAGCATTCATGGCCAACTGCTTGGCTGGCGCAGTGAACTCAATTTAAGCCCTCACCCTGGCATCGCTGCGGACGACCTGGACCTGATGTGCCAGGTGCGCGCCACCGGCCTCAAGATCCGCAAATTGAAACGGGCAAGGTTCCTGGAGGTCAAGACGCCCAAAGGGCCGGAGCGTCGGTCGCAGGAGATTCGTCGAGCCCGGGCCTACGTCCAGGTCATCCGGACCTGCCGGCTGCCACGCGAGGCGCCCTGGAGAGCCCGTGCGCAATTTGCGGCCTATCGGTTCCTGCCGCTTGCCGCCCCCTGGATCAGCCTGGCAATCGCAGCCACCTTCAACTGGATCGCCTTGATGAACCTGCCCCACCCGCTCGCCTACCTGGGACTGGCGGTTTTCGTGGCAGCCGCCCTTTCACCCATGGGCCGGCGTGCGATCCGATTGCTGGCCGTGATCAGCATCGCAACCCGGCTGGAGTCTACAGACTCTCTCGATGACAGCTGGGAGATGGAGCGCGTCGAAGCCAGCCGCCGTTAGACAGTCGCTCGACCCACAGCGACATCAACGAACGTCGACCTTCTCTTCGTTGGGACGGCCCGAGATGTCGGCAAGACAGGCCTCGGCAGCGCGCGCGGCTTCTTTGATCTCGTCGTCGCCACCGCTCAGATAGAGCCGGCCGTAGGCGCCAAACGTCATGACCTCTAGCAAGCGAATGGGGCTGGCCTTTTCGGCCTCGTTTGCAGCCAGAATCGCGTATCCCGCCGGGTGGGTTTCAAGAATGTACAGCGCCTGCCCCTTGAGAATCTGGTCACCGTGCCGGAAACGATTGATGAGCATCGTGTGATACTCGTTGGTCCCCGTGATGATTTCGCTCGTCACCACGCGTGGTGTGAGCCGGTCCTCTTCGGTCATGCCCATGTAGTCCAGCATGGCCTCCCCGGCAGCGCGAACGTCGGCTTGGTTGAAGGAATGGACCTCCAGAACGCCGAAGGCCCGCTCCACGATCTGCATCCCGGGCGTCACATTGGCTGCCTTCAGGGCCACATCCGTGAGGCGGTTGATCGAGATACCAGGCTGGATTTCGACGAACAGCGAGGCCTGCTCCTCGATGGGCAAATAGCCCTGGCTGACAGTGGCGAGAAAGGACGCGAGCTGCGGTTGCAGCACGTCTAGGTACACATAAGTGCGCAAGGAGATTGAACGCTGCTCAGCCACGAGAAAGGCTCCTGAGGGCGGTGAAGGTGCCGCATCCTATCAAGACAGCTATCATGCGCCCCCATGCCCCCGACCTCCCACATCCACACCCTCCTCCTGGCCCTGGCCCTGGCCGCGATCGGCTGCAGCGACTCCAGCGATGCGGCGGCCTCAACTGCCACGAACCCGCCGGCTGTGACGCAAGCACCGACGCCGGGTCGTGCGCTGCGCGGGACCATCGACATCGACCCACTGCTTGGCGTGGAGGCTGAAAACCACGCCTGCCTTTTCCTCATGGGTTGGCGAGGCATCCGACAGGGCCCCCCGCAAATCGTCCGTAAGATCACCAACACCAGCATGCCTGCGTCGTTCTCAATGGATGCACGCGATCTGGCCGCCGCAGGCACCATCGCGGGCGATTGGATTCTTGTGGCTCGCCTCGACGGCGATGGTGATGCATCTCTTGGCGAAGGCGATCTGCAAGGAGCAACCACAGGGTTCGTCACGGCCGACGGCCCACCTGTGCAAATCTTTCTTACAGAAGAACTCAGCGCAGAAGATGTGCGCCACGCCCAGTTGCTGGCAGCTCCCGCAACAACGCCACCTCCCACTGACCTCAAGTCGGGACCACGCTTCAAAGGCACCATCGAACTGGCCGATGAGTACGCCGACATGAATGGTACGCGCACTCTCTTTGTCATCCTCAAAGACAAGCCGATCCCCCGGGGCATGCCCCGTGCCGTCATGCGTCTGGACAAGCCACAGTTTCCTCTCACCTTTGACATGGGTATCGAGCACATTCCACTCGCGGTAGAAAACCCCGAGGACCTCTTGGCGGGTCAGCTCTATCTCACGGTGCGCCTTGACGGAGATGGCAGCTTCATGGGGGCACCCGGTGACATCGAACTCGCAGAACCGACGCCCGTGAGAGCAAACGAGAAAAGCATAAAGGTGAAACTCGACACCCGGAGACAACCTTGAACACCAACATGGCAGCTGCCCACCGAGCAGCTTTCTTGAACTCCCTCGAGAGCGGGATTGCGATCATTTGCACCGGCGGCGAGCGTGTGCGCAGTCGCGACACGCACTACAAATTCCGCCCAGATTCAGACTTTTGGTACCTCACGGCCTTCCCCGAGCCAGAGGCCATCGCTGTCTTTGCGCCGGATCGCGACGAGGGCCAGTTCGTGCTGTTCGTCAGGCCTCGCGACCTGCAGCTGGAAATCTGGAATGGGCGGCGTGCGGGCGTCGAAGGCGCCAAAGAAATCTACGGGGCCGATCAGGCCTTCAGCATCGATGAGTTCGACACTCAGCTTCCCAAGCTGCTGAAGGGTGCCGAGACGCTGCATTACCGCACCGGCATGAACGCAGACTTCGACCGCAAGCTGCTCTCGGCCGTTCAGACACTGCATGCCAAGACGCGTGACGGCGCACGGGCTCCCACTGCAGTTGTCGACCCGTCATCCGTGTTGCACGAAATGCGACTGTACAAATCAGCCGACGAACTCAATGTGATGCGCCGAGCAGCTGAAATCACCGACAAGGCTCATCGAGCAGCCATGAAAGCGCTCCGCGGAGGAGGTGGCGAATGGGCCATCGAGTCCATCGTCGATGCCACGTTTCGAGCCGAAGGCGGTTGGGGCCCTGGCTACACGACGATCTCTGCGGGAGGCAACAACGCCTGTGTGCTGCACTACACCACCAATGACATGACCGTCGCAGCCGGTGACTGTTTACTGCTCGATGCTGGCTGTGAATTTGATGGCTACACCGCAGATGTCACTCGCACATTCCCCGCCTCAGGGACATTCAGCGCAGCGCAACGCGAACTCTATGAAGTCGTCTTGGCTGCTCAAGAAGCTGGCTGCGCTCAAGCCGTGGCGGGCAACCGTTTTCATTCGGTGCACGACGTCGCCACCCGCAAGCTCGTCGAAGGACTTCTCGACGTCGGCCTCGTGAATGGATCCGTAGATGAGTTGCTCGAATCGAATGCCTACAGCAAGTACACCGTGCATCGCACAAGCCATTGGCTTGGCATTGACGTGCACGATGTGGGGGCTTACTACGAGCCTCACTCGGGAAATGGATCTCCAGAATCTCGCGAGTTGCAACCCGGAATGGTTCTGACCGTTGAGCCCGGTGTCTACGTGGCATCCGACGACAACGAGGCGCCCGAAAGATTCCGAGGTCTGGGTATTCGCATCGAAGACGATGTCGCGATTACTGAAGGTGGTCACGACAACCTGACCGGAAACATCCCGAAAAGCATCTCTGACGTGGAGGCCGCCTGTTGACTCCCCCCCTCGCGCAAGATGACCTGATCACCTGGCGCAAAGAGTTTCCGATTCTCGAAAACACCACCTATCTGGTGAACCACTCACTCGGTGCCATGCCACGCAAGGTGGTCGACGCGCTTCGTGAGTACACAGACATGTGGGCGACTCGAGGGATTCGCGCCTGGGCGGAAGGTTGGTGGACCTCTCCTGTCACGACAGGCGACCTTCTTGGACGCATCATCAACGCGCCTCAGGGCAGCGTTGTGATGCACCAAAACGTCTCCGTGATACAGGGCTTGATCGCGTCTTGCTTCGACTTCAAATCGCCTCGTAACCGCATCGTTTACACCTCGATGAATTTCCCCACGGTCATGTATGTGTGGGAAGCACAACGCCGTCACGGTGCAGAAATCGTCGAGGTGCCCAGCCAAGATGGGATTGGAATCGAAACTCAGGACCTTCTGGATGCGATTGACGAGCGCACGCTGCTCGTCCCCATCAGTCACGTCTTGTTTCAGAGCGGCTACAAACAAGATCTCGCAGCCATCGTGGCGCACGCTCACAAGGTAGGCGCACTGGTTGTCGCCGACTGTTACCAGTCGACAGGAACAGTGCCCGTCGACGTTCAAGAACTCGACGTCGACATGGCATGCGGCGGCTCTGTGAAATGGCTTTGTGGCGGCCCAGGCGCCGGCTACCTCTACGTAAAACCGTCTCTGCGTGACACACTTGAGCCCGGCCTCACAGGCTGGATGGCGCACGCAGCACCCTTTGCCTTCGAAACCGGTGCGCAGCGCTATGCAGAGGACGCCATGCGCATGCTCCATGGATCTCCTTCGGTCCCCGCCATCTACGCCGCACGCTCGGGATACGAGATCATTGGCGAGATTGGTGTCGAAGCGATCCGCAACAAGAGCGTTCGGCAGACCAGCCGGTTTCTCGACAACGCTGCAGACCGTGGCTACACCACGCTCTCCCCTCCCGACCCTGAGCGCCGCGGCGGAACCGTCACGCTCCAGGTCGAACACGCTCCCGCCGTGGTCGAAGCGTTGGCTGCGCGAGACATCCTCATTGATTGCCGCCCGGCCGTTGGCCTACGCATCTCTCCTCACTTCTACACGACTGACGACGAACTTGATCACTTACTGGATTCGCTTGACGAGATACTCGCCAAGGGTCTCTGGCAGAAACACACCAGCGACCAGTCCGCCTACTGAGCAGCCCCCAACGAATTCGAAGGAATATCCGTGACCACCACTGGCGAGCCCCAGCAACTGACCTACTCCGAGTACCTCAAGGTACCGGAACTCCTCCAGCAGCAGACTTGCTTGGCCGACCCTGCGGCGCACGATGAATTGCAGTTCATCATCGTTCATCAGGTCTACGAATTGTGGTTCAAGCTGCTGCGCCATGAGACCGCAGAGATTCATTGCCAGATGCGATCTGGATCGGACACCGACCTACGCAATGCCATACGGCTGTGTCGCCGCGTCGAGGCCATCTTCAAAGTACTGGTCGGGCAGATTCACGTTCTCGAAAGCATGCGCCCTGCAGATTTCTTGAAATTTCGCTCAGCACTCAACCCGGCAAGTGGCTTCCAAAGCGTGCAGTTCCGTGAAGTGGAAACTGCTTTTGGACTCTGCGACGAACAGCTTGCTTCGTTCACCAAGAACGATCCGAGGCACGAAGACCTCCTGAAAGCGATGCAAGAAGAAAGCATTTCCGACAGCCTCTATCAGGTCTTGAGGGACAGGGGGCTGGGCGTCACCTCTCCCGGCAAACAGCGCACGCCAGAGCAGGATGAGGAGACGATGGCGGCCCTCAAGCTGGTCTACGATTCTCCAGATAAATATCCAATGGTTTACGACCTTTGCGAAGCACTCGTAGACATCGACGAGCAACTCATCCTTTGGAGACGTCATCACGTCATGATGGTTGAGCGTCAGATCGGCGACAAACCGGGAACGGGCAAAGGCACCACCGGAAAACTGGACGGCATTCGGTACCTGCAAACCACGTTGATGCGCCGGGCCTTCCCCGACCTTTGGTCAGTCCGCACCCTGCTCAGCGACTGACGAACCGGACACGCGGATACAGCGAGACACCCCATGTTCCCCGACCGCTTCAACCTCGCCGACTACCTGCTCCACCACAACATCAACGAAGGCCGTGGCGACAAAGTCGCCCTCCGTTGGCGTGGCGAAAAGCACACCTATGCACAACTCGCCGACGCCAGCAGTCGCCTGGCCAGTGCTTTTGTTGACCTGGGCTTGCGGCAGGAAGAACGCGTGCTTCTCGCGCTCTCCGACCGCCCAGAATTCAGCCATGCGTGGTTTGCAACGCTGGAGTCGGGTGGTGTTTTCGCCATGGTCAACCCGCTTCTTGATGAACAAGCCTTCGCGGACTACCTCGAGTACACACGTGCGCGTATCGCAGTGATCGATGCGGAACTCGCACCGATGTTTGAGCGCCTCAAGCAGCGCAGCCCACACCTAAAAGCTGTTGTCGTGGCAGGTGGCGTAAGCAGTTCCGAGCGGCCTGAACTCGCTGGTGAACAGCAGTTCGCCATGCTGGACCTCATCGCGAATTCAGTCGCAGGTGCCGGCCGTGCGAACACACACAAGCACGACATCGCTGGCTGGCTCTTCACATCGGGCAGCACGGGACGCCCTAAAGCAGCAGTCCATTTGCACGAAGACTTTGCCTTCAACATTGAAAAATATGCCAAGGGCGTCCTGGGCATTCGCGAAGACGATGTCACCGCCGGAGTCCCCAAGCTTTTCTTTGGCTACGCCACAGGCACGAACCTCATGTTCCCCTTCGCCGTAGGGGCAACAACCGTCCTGTTCAGCGAGCGCTCGACACCGGAGACTCTCTTCGATCTCATTGAAAGCGAACGCCCAACCATTCTCACAAGCGTTCCTACGATGATCGGCAAGATGCTCGCCTTGGAAGAAACCGGTAAGAATCGAGATCTCTCCAGCCTGCGCCTCGTTCTCTCTGCAGGAGAGAAGCTTCCAGAAACTCTTCAGCGTCAATGGCTCGATCGCTGCGGAGTCGAAATCCTTGATGGCATTGGCAGCGCAGAACTTTTTCACATCTACATCAGCAACAGGCCCGGAGCGGTACGCCCGGGTAGCCTTGGGCAGGCTGTCCCTGGTTACGACTGCCGCGTCGTCGACGAGACGGGGTTCGAACTCCCGGCCGGTGAAACCGGGCGTCTCCACGTGCGCGGTGAAAGCGCTGCCATCTGTTACTGGCAAGCACATGAAGCGAGCAAGGAGACTTTTCGCGGAGATCTTGTCATCACCGGCGACCTGTTCCGCATGGATGACGACGAGTACTACTACTACGAAGGCCGTGCCGACGAACTGCTGAAGGTCGGCGGCAAGTTCGTCGCACCGCACGAAGTCGAGGAATGCCTGCTTTCCCACGAGCATGTCGCGCAGGCGGCCGTGATCGGCTGGAAGAACGCCGAAGACCTCGTCAAGCCGCGTGCCTTTGTGGTGCCCGGCCCCGGACAAGCTCCGGACGAAGCCTTTGGAGCTCTTCTCCAGGAATGGGTGCGCACGCACCTCTCGCCACACAAATACCCGCGCGTGGTCACCTTCCTCGAGGACCTGCCAAAAAACGACCGAGGAAAAGTCGACCGCCGGTCGCTGTCGCAACAGCCCGATTGAAACCATCGCTGGCCGCTCGGGCCAGTGGGTCAGTCGTCTGCGCGAGGATCTGGGTCGAGTCCCAGGCGTACGACCCGAGGCATCGCACCGGGCATCCGAAACTTCAGGCCTACTGCACCTGCCCCTCCTTGATGATTTCCAGATCTTCCTGGACCTCGAGCTCGACAATTTCTGGCGGGATGTTGTACGTGGCCAGGAAGCTCACACCATCATCGTCGGCGGGGTCGTAAGTGATGAGACCTGCCATGAAGTCATAGACCTCACCAAGATTGAGGTAGAGGCCGAACTGCCCCCCGGGGACCAGAACTTCAAACCCGAAACGCCAGTACTCAAGTGCGGGTACGGGCAGATACTCGGTGGGCGCCTTCAACTCCTCCACAACAGTTCCGATCTTGGGCGGCGCAGCCGTGTCGAGATGATCCCAGCGAGCATCGCCACCCGGCGCAATGCCAAAGTCAGCAAAGGCTGTCGCGTTCACGAGCAAGAAATACACTTCGGCGCGCTCATCTGACCAGCCGCCGAGATTCATGCTTCCGTATCCGCCATCGACACCCATCACAAGCAAGTGGAGGAATGCAAAGCCATTCAACTCCATCGAGCGACGGCCGAACCATTCTCGGCTGTAGCCAAGTGCAGCCGCACCTGCGCCCGTCCCGATGAACTGCGTGGCCTCAACCTTTGCACCGACTCCAATCGCGACTCCATACTTCAAGTCGACAATGTCGGTGAGGTCCATGCCTCGATAGCCCAGATACCTCCCCACGGCGCAGCCGGGAGTGAGCAGAAGGATCGCGGCCAGAAGTGCCGAAGAGGTCTTGGGAAATCGCATCATCGTGAAAGGCACCGCCGGGTTGAGTTGAGGGCCACACGAACGGCCCGGGACTGAGTATCCCGCGGCTCTCGCACAGTCTCAAGCTGTGAGCAGACCATCCTCAGACGGCTCCCGAGCTGGTCGTCTTCCCGGCAGGCCAAGGAAGCCTGTGGAGGGGCGCCTCCCGAGGGGGCCCTGGAGCCCTCTGAGCCCACTCCAGGGACCAATCACGCACACGCCCCGAGACCGCTATGATGCCCGCCTGCCCTAGGCCAATCGCTCGAGGACCCCCCATGCGTGACCCTACAACGGAACTGGCCAAACTGACCTGGCCACTGGTCGAGCAACGCCTCAAGCAAGGCTGTGGAGCGATCCTGCCGGTGGGCTCCACCGAGGCCCATGGACCTCATTTGCCCCTGGACACGGATGTGACCATCGCCCGAGGCATGGCCCTTCGTGCGGCCGCGATGCTGGAGGCACGCGGCGATCACTGCCTGGTCTTGCCAGCAATTTCCTACTCGGTGACAGAGTTTGCCGCTGGATTCCCGGGGACTCTGACTCTCGCCCCCGAAACAGCGGTGGCTCATCTGACCGAAATTCTGCAAGGCGCTGCCCGCGCCGGATTTGCCCCCCTGGCCGTGGCCAATGGCCATCTAGAGCCCGACCACATCGCCTCCATTCGAGAAGCGGTGAGTCAGGTCCGAGAATCGACCGGCCTCGACGTGATCTTCCCCGATGTCACCCGACGCACTCTCGCCGAGCGACTCACCTCCGAGTTCCAGAGTGGCGCCTGCCACGCCGGGGCCTACGAATCGTCGCTGGTCATGGCAGATGATCCTGAGGCGGTGGACGACACCCTGCGTTCCGCCCTCCCCGAAGTCGACATCAGCCTCGTGGACGTCATCCGAGCCGGCCAAAAGAATTTCATCGAGGCTGGTGGGACACAGGCCTATTTCGGTCGCCCTGCAGAAGCCAGTGCTCAGGAAGGCCACGACACATTTGGCATCTTGGCCTCGATCTTAGTCGAAGCCATGGACAACGCGACCCACTGAAGCGCGTCCACCTCTGACTGCTAGGATCTCTTGCATGGCACTGACCGAACCCCTGGACGCTGTCGAAGAACGTGTGTTGGGCGTGCTCGTGGAGAAAGGCTTCACCACGCCCGAAGGCTACCCGCTCTCCCTGAATGCGCTGGTCTCCGGCTGCAATCAGAAGTCCAATCGTCACCCTTCAGCTTCCTATACAGAGCAGACGGTGCACGAAGCTCTGCTTCGGCTTCGGATGCACCGCATCGTCCGCGAAGTCCACACGGCCGGCGCGCGCGTCCCAAAGTTCGCGCACGCTGCACGAGATGTCCTCGAAGTGGATGACCAGGAATTGGCCATTCTGGCAGAGTTACTTCTTCGAGGAGACCAGACGCATGGCGAATTGCGCGGGCGTGTGAAGCGCATGTCTCCCGTGGACTCACTGGCAGCCTTGGCAGTGCTGCTTTCAAAACTCGAGGACCGAGCCATGGTGCGCAGCTTGCCGCCCCTGCCAGGCTCGCGCGCCGGTCGCGTCGGACATTTGCTTGGCATCAAAGGCGACGGCGAGGTCGCCCCCCAGGCACCCGCCCCTCTGCCAGACTCGCCACCTTCAGCCAAGTCACCGATGGCATCTTTCGAAGTCACTTCTTCGTCCAACGACGAAACGGATCGTTCGAAAAACAACGACCTGGCAAACCGCCTGGACTCGCTAGAAGCCAATGTGACCCGGCTGACGCAACGCCTGGAGGCGCTCGAAAGGCGTTCTGACAACCCCGAGGCCTGAAGGCCTCGTCCGCAAGAGAGCGGTATTAGATGTTCACAAGCTTGTCGGAACTCAGGAACAGCAGCCTCGTCTGAATCGCATCCGGCTCAAGCCCCGTCAGGGCAGCAAGTACATCCCGATAGCTCTCCATCTGCGGACGATAGTGTTCCGTCTTGGCGAGCAAAAGACTCTCGCCTCCACTCTCTTCCGCAGCACCTGGAATGAGATCGAGTTGACGCCCCGCTCCACGAGCACTCGGCGTGCTCAATGAATCTGTTTTGTAGTCGAGCACATCGGCGGCAACGAGCCGGTCATCCTCGTAGCGCAAAACAACGCGGTCAAAGGCCCCCCTCACCATGGTTTGCACACCCTCCAGATCCAAGGAAACAGCGAAAGGGCGCTCACGCCAAACCTCGACACCGTGCCTGCTCTTGGGGCGCGACAACTCAGCAAGAACTCTCGGTTGTCGCAACATGGCCCGGTACTCTTCGATCATCTGGGTCACGACGCGGCGAGAAAGGTCCTGCTTCTCTTCGCAGGCAACGCGGCGCGCCTGGCTATGCAAGAGGTCGTCGGCTGGAGAATAGTCCTCCAGCCACTCCATCTCTGCGAGCCATGCGTGCATGACCAGACCTCGGAGGCGAGCCGAACCCGCTGAAAGGTCGAGAAGGCTCGAGGGCGTGATCTCACTCTGCTCGGATCGCCCGGATGGAGAACTCTTTGGCAACCAGCGCGGCTCGCTCTGCACTGCGAATTGAATCTCGCGGGAACCAACAACAGCGGGCGACTCTTCGTGCTCTGTAGCCGCTTCAAGCGTGAGTGCGGCTCCATCAGCGGACGCTTCGTACCACGTGTCTACACTTAACGGGTGCCGCCAAGACTCACGCACTCCATCGACAAAGGGTTCGCTCTCGGCTGCCACTTCCTCATTTTCGCCACCTTCAGGCGGTGCCGGATCCGCGAGCAACGTTTCCCTCAAGACGCTCGTCAGAGAAGAGGCCTCGCCCTCGGAGGCGATCAGAAGATCAAGGCGCCGAGCGGCACGCGTCATGGCAACGTAAAGCACGCACAATTCCTCACGCAAGGCACGTGCCTTGCCTTCCGCCACGAGTTGCTCAAGTTCCGGGTGCGCATCACTCCACTTGCTCGAGGGCGCCACCATGTCCATGGAACTCCACGGGTCTGTCCTGCGTGTGAGCAAAGCAGGCAGGCGTCCTCCGATCGCCCCCTCGAGATCCGGGAGCACAACAGCATCAAACTCAAGACCTTTAGAACCATGAATGGTCATCACCTTGACGGTTGCCTCCGTGGGAGCTTCCACAGATTCAGCCCAGACACGATCTGCAAATGCCCCAGGCCCGCCATCCGTGGCCATCTCTTCGAGTTCAAAAGCCATGTCCACGAGTTGACCGAAGCGCACACGGTCCCATGCGCCAAAAGTTGCCTCCAGGAGCACATGACCCTGAAGCCATGTGAAGAATTTCCCAAAGCCTTCTGCAGCTAAGCGGCGACGGACCTCGGCCGACAACGCCTCAGCCCGAGGACTTGCCGCTTTCACGTCAAACGACAACGAGAACCAAGGGGCGAACGCCGACGTGGCCACGTGAAAGAAGGCTGCAGTGTCTTCCGGGTGCTCTGCCAAGGTGAGCAACGAGAGTGAGATACGGACGGCGTCCGAATCGGTCAGTGGGTTGCCACCTTCTCCACTTGTTGGAATACCCCGCTGCATGAGGCCGTAAATAATCGCGGGCATCGCCGCCTTCCGGCGTACGAGCACACCGATTTTCGCAAGGGGGGCTTCCTCAACAAGACGAGCCACATGGCTGACTGCATAGCCCAGCACATCTTTACGCCGGCCGTCGATGCGCTTTTCGTGTGACTCCACCTCAATCAAAGCCACGCGCCCCGGAAGCTTCCCTTTGATCGCGATCGGTGACTCGAAGGACTCCTTGAAGGCGACGGCTGCCGCACGCATAGGCCGACTGTCGGCAAATGCAGAGCAAGCATCAATATTTTCGAACACCTGCTTCACCGATTCGAGCACGACCTTTGATGAACGCCGGTTGCCTTCGAGCGGCTTACTGTCGATCGCGGGGTATCGCTCGGGAAGGCTCTGCAAGAGACGTGGCTCACCTTGTCGCCAGCCGTAGATCGACTGCTTCGCATCGCCCACGCAGAAAAATGAACTTTCTTCGACACCTTCGCTCAACACAGACTTGATCAATGGGTCGAGCACTTGCCCCTGCATGACAGACGTGTCCTGAAACTCATCGAGCAGCAAATGCTCGATACCGACATCGAATCGCGGGCCAAGAGGCTCGTGCTCAGAGCCACCGGCAGCATCACGTATCAATGCATGCGGAATGTCATCGAACTCAAAAAGTCCCTCTGCGGCCTTACGCGCCGAGAACGCCTGATCGTAGCGAGCCAGGAAATCTCGTTGTGCGAGACCGCGAGCACGGATCGTGTCTACGATCTCCGATCGAGCATGGCCAACGAGGGCTTCGAGGCTCTCAAGCACAACTCCATCAATGGGATGCTTGCAGTAGATGTAATCGTCAGCGCAAATCTTTTTGACCAGGCCGCTCTCGAGAAATCCTTCCCAGTGACGGGCATCCGCTGTGGCGACTGCTTTCTCACGCGCCGACAACCAGCGCTTGTCAGGTTTTCCTTTACCCGTGACGGGAAGCGGGGCCATTTGAAGTTCGGCGATTCGCTTCACCAATTCTTCCGCCCCGAGAGGCGGCAGCGGTGTCAACGCATCCCAGGCCTCTGGTTTGCTTTGTCGATAGATCGAGTACGAATCCGCAACCACTCGCTCGAGAGCTCCGTATGCCGACCGCCGAGGATCCTCTCCCTGGAGGCGTCGTAGCAAAGCGAGGATCTCATCTTCTCCGGCCTCGTCGAGCACATCCGCCATGGCGTTCTGTGAGAGGCGAGATAAGTCTCGAGCGTCAGCGATTCGCCAACCAAGCGGCAAGCCGACTTCGAGGCTGTGCAACTTTGCGATCTTTCCGAGAAATGCGTCGAGTGTCTGAACGCTGAAACGGTGAACATTTCGTAAGCAATCACCCAGCAATTCTACGCACAACTCAGTCGTCAGGCTTCTGTCGTCTACGTGGCCACCAAGTTCCGCAAGGCAATCTTCTTTTTCAGCAGCCTTGACCAGTTGGAGAAGAACGCGTTCCATGATTTCACCCGCAGCTTTGCGCGTGAATGTTGTGGCGAGAATCGACTCGGGTGCAACACGACGCATCATCAGCGTCACAGCCCGAATTGTGAGTTGAAACGTCTTGCCCGTCCCGGCAGAGGCCATGTAAACGCGAGGTGTGAGAGCGAAAGGCGTCACTCTTCTCCCTCCGAGTCCTCGGACGCTTCGCCGGAAAGCAATCCACGCCCCGCGATCGCTGCAAAAACACGGTCGCGCTCTCCGTCCGGAAAATCGCCCAGCGATTCGAATCGACCTGCGCGGATCGCACGCACAACTTCTTGTGCACACTCGAGCCCCGAATCCAATTCCTCGGCCGTCCACTTCCCATCAATAAACTTCGTCGAAGACGGCTTCCTTGACAGTGGAACGTAACCCAACTTCACCACCGGGTTCGTTCCGCTAGAGTCCTGGTCTGCTTCAGCGGCCGCATTCAAAAGTGGCTGAACAAGCAATCGGTAGAGCGGCATCTGGAGGTCTTTCCAGACACCGGCTTCGCTTGGGCCATGCGTCTGCCGAGGGCCGCTGCCCTGCTCACCTGTTTTGTAATCAATAACAGCCCACTCACCCGTGAGATCGTTTCGGTCCACGCGATCAATGCGACCGCGCAGGCGAAGAGAAAGGTCATCCACGGTCAAGGAAACGGATGATTCGTCCGGCGACCACTCCACCTGGTGGATACGCCACCCCTTCGCCCTCCACTGAGCCTGCCATTGAGCGAAGGCGTGCAAGCGAAGCTGGAGTCGTCGAATCTGGATGCGAACAGCCGGCAAAGGCTTGTGTCCAAATCGTCGCAACGACTCATCTGAAAGCAGCCTCACGAGTGACTCGAAGATTTTCTCGGGGTCTTCCGAGTTCCGAAGCTTCTCTCTTCCAAATCGTTCCAGCACCTTGTGCGCGACTTGACCGAAGACCATCGGGTCCATCTCACGCACCTCGCCCTCAATCGATTTCAGACGCAGCATGCGCTGCAGATAGAACCGGTAGGGCGAGGCCAGATAGTCACGGAATGCCGTCACCGCAAGAGCGCTAGGCGGCTCTAACTCTTTCGCCATCGGCAAGCTTCGTGCAGTCGGGACAACCGCAGATTCGGGAGGCAACTGCCGACCCTCTTCATCAGCTGGCAGCCAAAGCCTGACCCGCTCAAGCATCGCCTCATCTGGGACATGGAAAGCGAGGCGGCTGGGCTGAAGCGGATCTCCACGCAGTCCCCTTCGCCCGCTGATAAGCGTGACTTTTCGCCCCGAGTGAAGAATGGAAGCCAGCCCGTGCAGATCACGAGCGATTCTTAACGCATCGTCCGGGAGCCCCATGCGCGTCCGTAATGCCTCTGGAAGAAACACAGAGGTGCGAATGCTCTCGGGCAGAACACCCTCGTTAAAGCCGGTGAGGACAACAGCCTTCGAGTCGTCATGTGCCAAGTCAAGCCACCCAACCAGTTCGACTGCATCGCTTGTGACTGGCTCCGGCAACAGCTCTGACTCGAATTCCTCCACGACCAGATCCAGTGCAATGCCTATGGTGACCGGCATCTGCTGGCCTAGCTTGGGTGGAACGGCACGAAGTTCTCGCAGCCTCTCTCCGACGATTCGAAGTGCAGCCACGCAAAGCCGCTCTTCTTGTGGTGCGTCGTCAAGCGTCTCCTCGTTCCAGGAACGCTCTGAATACACCCGCGCAAGAAAGGCTGCGATCACCGGGGCCCAGTCCGAGACCGGCCGCGTCTCAGTCGTGGCCTTTCCCAATTCGCCCAACAGCCTCTCCAGTGCATCGTGAACAGAGGCCATCCGACCTACCTCAGGCGCTCTTTTTTCGTCGCGCAATTCCACACTCAAGCGCCGAGAGCGCGGTATGTGTTCGGATGCGAATGCATCGCATGCCGTTGCGGGCGAAAAATCTGCGACATCCTCCTCGGGTTCGGATAGATCGCCTGCAAGGCGCCGCTCGATATCCGGATGCCTCAACAAGGAAGAGGAGGCAGAGAAGTCTTGCTGCTGCACTTCCTTGGAAACACGGCGCAACAATGTCACGACAGAAGAACTCGCAACGGAAACCCCCGCGGCGCGGCGAGTTTTGACGCCATGCGCAGAAAGTTGCCGTTCGAGAAATGGCACCACGTTGACATCGGGGATTCCGAGTGAGATCTCCGAAGGAGATAGCTGACCGCCAAGCTCTTCGAGAGCACCGACCGCTTCGTGCGCTTGCCCTGCAGGGTTCTGAGCAACTCTCCAGCATGCTTTTTCCATGGGCACATGAAACCCGGGCCATCGCTCGCGCTCGACACAGCCCAGGCCATCAAAGTGGTCACTGAGTTCCGAGGGGGCACAGACCAAAGCCGTCACCGCACCGGGCAGTTGATCTAGAGTTGCGCGTAGCAGGCCGTTCACGTCTGTCACACCGACAAGTACGATCGCCACTTCCTGATCGACTTGTTTACTCTTGACCGCATCGCGTCGCGCATCGTGAGGGTCGCTCAGGCGCACAAGATCGAGTTGCTTGCGATAAGCGTGCTGCAACTTGACCAACACCTTCCAGCGATCGCGCTCCGAATTCGGAGCGTTCTTTTTCAGTTCCTCTGAGACCCCATCGAATCCGAAGTCTTCGCCGCCCAGTTCACCGTGCAGGCTGCGCAGTTCCTGAGCCATCACCCACCAAGTCTTGAAGTCATCACTGAACTGCGACGCGGGGCTCAGCACTTTCAGTTCCGTGGCCGAACAACTGCGCAAGGCGGTCGCCCAGGCGAGCGTCCGAAGGAAACCTCCCGCTGTGGGAGCATCCTGCAAGAGCAAGTGGTCTGTCAGCCTTCCAGCGGTTGTGTACTGGGGCGGCTCGAAAGGCGTGTCGCCAGGCACAAGCTTCTTGACCAGCAGTTCCTCCAGCCGGTGAGCCGCACGGCGCCCAGGCACGGCCACCACGACGCCACCCATGTCTGCCCCGTATCGCTCGACCAACCAGTCGGCAGCGCGGTGAAGGAAGGGAGCCTCCCACCCGAGAAACCTGACTTCCGTCACGCCTGCATCCTCCCTCCGAGATCCTGGCCGGTTCGGTCCGAATCAGGCTTTTAGGCTATCGCGAGAAAGGCTACGAACCCGAGATTCTTTCCCCATCAACCAAACTCAGTCGGCCAAGGCGGTCTCGCTGCCATCTTCGGCCTTCTCTTGGGCCGCATCACCCTGCCCCTCCGCGCCACTGCCCGAGGAGGCCTGGGTCAAAGTCCCGGGTGCCATGAGTTCTGTCACAAGCCGCGCAAAGCGCGCCGGATCGGGCACAGAGGAACCCTCTGCGAGCAGAGCCTGGCCATGCAACAACTCTACAAAGAGATGGAAACGCGTCTTGTCCGGGTTCTCATGAAGCGACGTGAGTTGCTCGAGCACTGGATGGCTCGGATTGAGTTCGAGAATCCGCTTCTGCTTCGGGACCTCTTGACCCGCGGCGCGGAACGCCTGCTCCAGTTGAGGCGACAACGCACCTTCGTCCGAAACCAGCACGGCCGGGCTACTCCGTAAGCGAGAGGACAAGCGCACTTCCTTCACATAATCATCCAAGGATTCTTGAGCGCTTTGAAACAGCGGCTCGAGTTCCGCTTTTTTCTCTTCAACTTTTTCGCCGCCTTCTTCCTCTTCGAGATCTCCTGCGCCCCGGTCAAGCGACATCAGCGGCTTGTCTTCAAAGGTATGCAGTCGCTGAAGAATCCACTCGTCCACCGGATCCACAAAGAACAGCACTTCGTAACCCTTTTCGCGCGCTGCCTCGATGTGCGGGCTGTTCTCAACAGAAGATCGATCCGGGCCTGTCACGTAGTAGATGGCTTTTTGCGCGAGCGGCATCCGTCCTACATATTCGGAAAGCATCGTGAACCCATGTGGGCACACTTCATCTGTCTCAGTTGCCTCATCTTCGCTGGGCGCTTTCGGCGGACCGCCTGCCGAACTCTGAAAAAGACTCAACGCAGCCAGCTCATCGCGGTGCGCATCATCCATGTAGATTCCTTCTTTGATCATTGAGCCCAGCGACACCCAGAATCGCGAGTACTCTGCGCGCTTTTCCTGGCTTAGATTGGAAAGGGCTTCCAGCACCTTCTTCACGAGACGCTTGTTGATCCGTCCAACCTGCCGGTTGTGCTGCAGGGTTTCCCTCGACACGTTGAGCGGGAGATCTGAGGAGTCCACAAGGCCCCGAACGAATCGCAGCCATGGAGGGAGCAACTCCTCGCATTCCTGCATGACAAACACACTCTTCACGTAAAGGCTCAGCCGACTGTGGTGCTGCGTCGGATCCAGGGCGTCCTGCGCACGGACTGACGGAATAAACATGAGAGCCGTGTATTCGCTCGCACCCTCAGCACGAAAATGAATCGTTCCAAGTGGCTCTTGCCAGTCGTGCGAAACATGCCGATAAAAGTCGAGATACTCCTCCGAGGAGATCTCTGCTTTGGCACGTGTCCAAAGCGGCTGCATCGAGTTGATCGTTTCGGTGCGTGTTTCTGTCTTCTTGTCGTCGCCTTCACCTTCAGTGCGCTCGACATCCATCTGGATCGGATAGGACACAAAATCTGAATAACGCTTCACCACGTCACGCAATGTGAATTCGTCCGTGAAGTCCTGGGCATCTGCAGCCGGCTCACCATCCTCACCCGTGTCGGGTTTGCGCAAATGCAAACAGATGCGCGTGCCGCTCTGAGATTTCTCGATGTCTTCGACAGTGAACTCACCATCTCCGCATGAAGTCCATCGCACGGCCTCTTCCTCACCCGCCTTACGCGTCTCCACAACGACTTTTTCTGCTGCCATGAATGCCGAATAGAAACCGACACCGAATTGGCCGATGAGGTCTGGTGTGGCATTGCCCTCCTCGGAGTCTTGCCCCTTGCGAAGTTCATCGACAAAGGCACGGGTTCCGGATCGAGCAATCGTGCCGATGTTCTCGATGACCTCTTCTCGAGTCATACCGATGCCGTTGTCATCGATGCACAGCGTCTGTGCTTCCGCATCGGGTTCGAGACGAATGCGCAATTCCTGACCACCATCACGCAGTGATGGATCGCGCAACGCCTCAAATCGAAGCTTGTCGAGGGCATCACTGGCATTCGACACGAGCTCTCGCAAGAAGATCTCACGGTTCGTGTAAAGCGAGTTGATCATCAGGTCGAGCAGTTCACGCGTCTCGGCCTGGAAGGTGCGGGTTTCAGGGTTTGCGGAGGTCATAGGTCGTCGGGGGCTCTTGGAGAGTCGTGGCTGCCAACTGCCAGCCAAACCACGCAGCTTAACGAGCCACCCCCAGGGCCGTCTCGGGTTCGCCTGGCTCCCGCCCCACAAACCAGGCCGCGCGCCGCCTCCTCCCCCCTCTGAAACCGCTCAAAAACGGCTCAAAAACCTTGAATAAGCCCCAAATGCGGTTTAGAGCCGGTTCCCAAGCATGAATCGACAGATTCCCATGGGTCGTTCGAAAAGAAGGCGTTACATGCCCTTCTCTTCTCCGCTTTAACACTTAAGCTCCCCCTGATCTTTCGCCACACTGGAAGGTTCAGGATTCTCTCTCAGTCAGTTCACGGAGGCAGTCGGAATGCCGCAGTTCAAGCTCAGCACCCTTTTCGTCGCCCTTCTCTCCGGGGTCCTTGCTGGGACAGTGATCAGCGCCACCCTGAATGTGGGCGACTCCTTCAAGGGCGAGATCTTTGTGCATGGCACCGACGTCGTCGAGTTTGAAGGCCTTGCTGGTGAACTGATCAGCGTGAGCGTCAAGCCCATGAAGAAACAAAGCTTGGTCCCCATAGTCTCGATCAAGGACCCCGAAGGGGCCACCATCGCCACGGCGACGGCGACCAAGAAGAAGGTCAGCCTCAAGAAGGTTGAGTTGCCTGTGCCGGGCATGTACCAGATCCATGTGACCGGTGACAGTTCCACGCACGGTACGTACACGCTGACGACCAAAGGCAAACTGTCGAAAACCATCACCAAGGTGAAGAACGACTCCTTCGTCGACGTCGAGGATGAGCCCTTCCAGGAGACGCCCTTTCAGGCGAAGTCGTCTGTCCCGGACCGGAAAGATCCGGAGGTCGAAAAGTTCTATGAGTTAAGTGGAACGATTTCGACGCCCAAGAAGTCCGACGCGATTGCCTTCAATCCCGTGATTTATGACCCCAAGCTTGAGCCGCTTGGGCTCACAGGCTTCATCGAGAAAACCAAAAAGGGTGAGTTCAAGATCAAGAAGATGCCCCTGCCCGATCTGGGCGACTACATCCTCTCAATCGAGAACTCGGGGCTGTCCGGCGTGATCAACACGAATCTCAGCATCAAGAAGCCGAAGCTCAAGAAGCAGGTCTTCGAAAAGGATCTCTAGGCTTCCCCACGCGATGAGCCCAAAGCGGCCTCATCCGCAACCCAGAGCACCGTTCCATCCCTTGGAACAACGAGTCGAGCCGGAAAGTCTTGTGGCTTGCCGAGACCTTTCAGGACGGCTTGCAGCGCGGAAGCCTTGCCCGAACCAGCCACGGTAAAAATCACCGCACGAGCTTCGTTAATCACCGGCAAGGTGAGAGTGATGCGGTCGCTCTGAGGAAGGTCGGCTTGAGTCGCTGTCACAAGACAGCTTGTCTCATTCAGCGCTGCACTCTTCGGAAAAAGAGAAGCTGTGTGCCCATCCGCACCAAGGCCGAGCAGCAAAAGGTCAAAGCGGGGAATCCCGCCCTTTGAGCAATCAAAGCTGCGACGCAACTCATCTTCGTAATCGGATGCGACTTCACCGGGGTGACCAATCTCAGTGCGAACACGATGAATCTGATGATCCAAAAGCGGGATCCTGCCGAGCAACGTCTGCTGGGCCAGCAAAAAGTTGCTGTCTGTGTGATCGGAGGGCACGCAACGCTCATCACCCCAGTAGAAGTGCCAGCGGTCAAAGCGCGCCGCCATCGAATCAGACAGCAACTCGTACATTCCGCGGGGGGTCGACCCTCCACCCAGCGCCACGCGAAAAACGCCTCGTTCGTCGATCGCTGCGTTGCTCAGTTGCAACACTTCATCTGCAGCGGTTCGCGCCAGCGTTTGCTTATCAGGAACCCGGCGAACCCACTTGAAGTTCATGCCCCTCGCAGACTCGAAGCGTGAGTTCGTGCAATGGCTGTCACTCATGAAAACCGTCTTTCCAATCTCTCTCGCATGAGAAGGCGAAATCTTCTGGCTCCCGCCTGGCCCAGATCCACCGCGCACTCACCACATCCACATCGGGTCACCGAGCTTCACCTCCTACAGCATCGCCGCTCACGGCTCTTTGGCCAAGCCATTCCCCACCTCCAGCAGGTACCATCCCCGCAGAGACGAGCCTGTGAAGCCCATGGAGCAATGGACTCGTGAGCCAAGAAGAGCGAGCAGCACCAGCTGAGATTACGGCCTCCTCCGTGAAAACCATTCGAGGGCGCCTGGGCGAGTACGTCCTCGAGACACCCGTTCACCACTGGCGTAGTTCTGCACTGTCCGAGCTTCTTTCCACAGGGACAGATGTTTTCCTGAAGCTTGAGTTCCTGCAGTACACGGGCACATTCAAGGTTCGCGGAGCCTTTAACGTACTCCTGAGCCAGGGCCCCAACGCGCTTCAACACGGGGTCACTGCCATCAGCGCAGGCAACCACGCCATAGCCACCGCTTACGCAGCCCAGCAACTTGGACTTTCCGCCAAAGTCGTCATGCTCAAACACGCCAATCCTTTTCGCGTTGAACTCTGCAGATCCCTGGGAGCCGAACTGATTCTGGCAGAGGATGCCCAGGAAGGATTCATGCAAGTTGAGCGGCTTGTCCGCGATGAGTCTCGGTTTTTTGTGCATCCCTTTGACGGCATCCACACCTCCCTGGGAACAGCGACCCTCGGATACGAGTTCTGCCACCAAGTCGATGCACTTGATGCTGTCATCGTGCCTATAGGAGGTGGTGGACTGGCCTCCGGCGTCGCAGCTGCCGTCAAAGCGATCGCACCAAAATGCGCAGTCTATGGCGTCGAGCCAGAAGGTGCCCCCACGATGACGCGAGCCCTGGAAGCTGGCAAACCTGTCACGCTTGAGGCCAAAGACCTGAACACAATTGCAGACAGCCTCGCAGCTCCGTTCGCAGGCACAACCTCATTGGAACTGTGCAAAGCTCATCTGGATGATGTTGTGTTGTTAACGGACGACGAGATTCTCAAGGCTCAAGCATTGGCTTTTCGAGATTTGAAGTTTGCCCTCGAGCCTGCCGGAGCGGCTGCGACAGCGGGACTTCTGGGCCCCTTGCGAGAGCGTTTGTCAGGCCTGCGTGTCGGCATCGTCGCCTGTGGCACGAATATTGACGAACAGACGTTCCACGAACAGCTGAACCGGCTCAGCTGAATGAAGGCCTGTTTTTCATCCATCAGTTCTTGAGCGACTCGGCAGGCTGCAACAGCACAGCGAGTTCACGGGCGTCGAAAAACAGCGATCCGTTCATCCTCGACGAGTGGCTCTCCAAGCGCATCGATCAGGGTTTGCCGGCGAGTCGTCCATTCGGAAAGCGGCACGAGTTGCTCTTCAAGGTGGCCCCGCTGGCGCATCTCGACCAGACCCGCTTCCGACAGAGAAAAAGGTGACCAAACGAGAAGCCCGTCAGCGGAACTTGGTGCGCGTCTCACAGGAACCGTGGCATGAAGGACGACAAGATCGACGCCTTGAGATTCCATAAGCGAAGTGATGCGAGAAGCATCTCCCCGATCCAAGAGAGCGTCGGCACGTTTCCACTTTGAAGCATTGCTCCGGTGCTCTTCTGTGAGCGCTAGATTGGTCACATATCCAGACGGGATCGCAAGACCGTGAAAGGTTTGCGCATGATTCGATCGCGCATCAAAAGGGCCTCCACCATACAGCGGGAGGTCGACTAGTGACTTGGCGCCAGTCGCTGCTAAATCCTCAAGCAGCGGAGAAACCGGCAGCACATGAACACGCAGTGGTGCCATAGAAAATTCTGCGCACAACGCAAGCACTGCGAGGCATCCGAGCGCACGGCGCAATACAGAGGAACGAAGCCGGGCAGAAATAGAAACCCACGCTTGTGCGCACAGCAGCGCAATAAAGAACTCCACCAACACAAAAAACCGATCAGGTTTCCTGAGCATGGAGAAAACCGGGAGTTCCGAAAGCCAAGCGTACGGCAAGGTGACCCCGGTAACTTGCCCCCCGACCTGAAGTTCAGGCCCAAGGCTGAGCAAAAAGAACGCGCCTGCTGCAACCAACCATGCCACGCGCTGTCGTAAAGCCACCACCCCCACCAACAACATGACCAATGCGGTGTACCCAAACATGGTGGGCCACGAGACGATCAACCGTTCCGGCGGGCCGACCCACGCGAAACCGAGCAAGTCATTCGATCGCAAAGATTGCCGCGCTAAATCGCCAACTGCCGTTGCGGATTCCACGGGAGGCTCTGCGCCAAGAATGGCAGCGACCATAGGCCATGCCACCAGCACCACAAGAAATGCGGAGGCAATGCCAAAGGGCAGAAGTCGTCGAGCGCCCGTCGCAAAAGACACATCGGGTGCTACAGATCTTCCACCGACCAGGAGCAACCCTCCCAGGAACGCAACATAGACCAAGTAGTAGAACGACGTGGCGGCCAACAGCCCTGCGGAAAGAATCACACCTAATCCAGCCGACCTGCTTCCTGTGCGCCATAAACTCACCATGAAATAAGCGGCGAGAGGCAGGAACTCCAGCGTCGAGACATTCATCTGCGCCATGTAGAACGCGTGATAGGGATTGAAAGCCCACATGCACCCTGCAAACAGCGCGCCCGCTCGGCTCCCCGTCAGTCGAGAAGCCAACAGATAGAAGGTCCAGCCGCTCAGAGCTGAATGAATCAGCAACAAGAAATTGAAGGCGCCGTGCGGGCCCAATGGGTCGCTCAGCACAGCCCCGAAGAATGAATTCAGAGGTGAAAGCGTATGCCTGGCAAGCGACACCCCAAGCGGGTGGAACAAGGCTTCGGTGAAGTAGGGGGACGTACCGGCCTCCAGGGCCGAAGACTTCATCCACCAGAAATTCCACAGGTTGATGAAGTAGTCTCCGCGCAAGCTCACAGACTCGCTAAGAGAAGCGGCCATGGGCCATGACAGAGCCACGGCAGCCACAGCAAAGAACAGCAGCGCCGCGGCATCGCGACCAGACGACCGCTGAAGCTCTGGCCTTTCAATCACAGTTCGTGGCTCACCGCAGCAGCCTCAACATGCAGTCCTCAACGGGAACGAGACTCAGCCACTGAATAGAGAATAGGCCCATTGCGGCCAGCCCCTTTCAACTCCCACCGGAAGACCCGCTCGGCGAACTCGGGAGCAAAGGGAGCCAGGAAGGGAGAGAGGTGGTAGACGCTGCCCTCCTGCTTCACTTGAAATCCATTCTGTTCAAGAGCTTGCCGCAACATGCGCGGGTAGAAACGAGCAATATGCTGAATCCCACCCATTTCTGCCGCGCCGCCAAAGCGATCGACCATCCATTCCAAAAGCGGCCAGGTGCTTCGATAGTTTGGCGTGGTCACCAACAAGACTCCGCCGGGAGCCAGAACGCGGTGAAGTTCGCTGAAATATTGCGGGATTGTTTGTTCGGGCACATGCTCAATGACCTCAAGCACGATCACCTTGTCAAAACTTCCTGAAAGGAACGGGAGCTTCTGAATGTCGGCTCCTACGAAACAAACACGCCGGTCTTTTTCGCGTTCGATTTGTTCGGACAAAAAGTCTAGCGGTGCGGGCGAAAAGTCTGTCGCACAAGACAGAGCCACTTCTTCGCTGGTGTTGAACGGAATCTCAGAGGACCCTGCGCCGACTTCCAGCACCCGATCAGTTGGCTTGAAATCTAACTTATCTGCGACCATCGGCCATTTCTTGGCGTGCCAGAAGCGCTGAACCGGGTGGCCCTCTTTGCGCGCCAAGTACTGGTAGTCACCGCGTGTATGGTCTGCAAACTTTCCAGACCTCTGCAGTCGCTTCACTTTTTGCTTCACCTGCCACAAGCGACACAACATGCGGAAGCCGTCACGAAAGAGCTTCACAGTGCTGGGCTGGTGCCGGTACACGTATGTCACCGGGACTTCAGAAATCGCATGCCCGTGGTGATGCAGCAGGGCAAGAATCTCTACGTCAAATGCAAAGCGCTCGGCTTCAACCTGAGGAAACAGTTCGCGGGCGACGTCGCCGTTGTATGCCTTGTAGCCAGCCTGGTAGTCAGCCACGTCAACACGCACAAAGAAACGCGAGAGCCAACCGAAAACCCAACCGACTGCGTGCCGCCTACCGACGTAGGCAAAGTCACGAGGGTTGAGGACGAACTTGGTGCGAGGGTCTCGACGATTCCCAATGGCGGCGCCATGCCCTCCTTCAAGGGCCTTGAGAAAGTCTGTAAGTGAGTCGAGTTGATAGGTCGCATCGGCATCGACGGTCAACAAATACTCACCACGTGAAATGGCCGCGCCTGTTTTGAGCGCTGCTCCCTTCCCCATGTTCTGGTCATGCACCAGAACTTTCAGGTACGAATGACTCCGAGAAAAGTCCTCGAGGATCTGCCGTGTCCCGTCAACACTGCCGTCATCGACAGCGATCACTTCGAAGGGCTTCTCTAATGCTCTCGCGACGCCGTCGACGTCCTCAAGCATCTGCTGTAAGCGAGCTTCTCCGTCTTTAACGGGAAGCACAATGGTCAAGTACGGGCGAGGCACGGCGACAGACAACCGATAGAAGGCATCAGGATGGATCCGGACGACAGGTCGCGCCGCCCCGGTAGCAACTCTCCGAGTCTACACGCCATGGGCATATGGACCAACGCGGGGAAGCTTGCCTTACCCACTCGACACCGAACCCCTCAGAGACCCAACAGATCACGCGCATACCACGGTATTTTGCTGCCCTGCCCATCGTTCCGGGCAGACCCATGAGTTGAGACCCAAAGGGGCTGCTCTGCGTTGGCGCGGACCTGGCAGAGGTCGAGACATCGCAACCGGGGCGATCAAAAAGCGGTGGCCGAGATGCCGTGAGTGCTGGCGAGCGAAACGACCTTCTCTCTACTGACGCCCCTCGACGAGCCCAGCAACAACAGATGGGTCCGCAAGAGTCGTCGTATCGCCCAGGCCTTCAACATGGCCAGACGCAATTTTTCGCAGGATTCGGCGCATGATTTTTCCGCTTCGCGTCTTGGGCAAGGACGGCGTGAACTGAATCTTGTCTGGAGACGCAATGGGGCCGATGACCGTCCGCACGGTTTGCACGAGCTCTTTCTTCAACTCGTCGTTTCCCGTGCGCCCCGGCCCCAAGGTCACGTAAGCATAGATTCCCTGACCTTTAATCTCGTGCGGCATACCCACGACGGCCGCCTCAACAACGGCATCGTGTGTGTCCAGTGCAGATTCCACTTCTGCCGTACCCATTCGATGCCCAGAGACGTTGATCACGTCATCAACACGGCCCGTAATCTTGTAGTAGCCGTCTGCATCTCGCGAGGCACCATCACCCGTGAAATACTTGCCCGGGTACTGAGAAAAGTACGTCTGCTTGAAACGTTCGTGATCGCCGTAAACGGTTCGCATCATTCCTGGCCAAGGGAATCCGATGCATAAATGCCCCGAGACCGAGTTGCCCGTCAGCACAAGACCTTGGTCGTTCACGATTTCGGGCTGAATGCCGAAGAGAGGCAGCGAGGCTTTACCGGGCTTTGTTGGCGTCGCCCCGGGCAATGGTGAGATCAGGATTCCTCCCGTTTCCGTCTGCCACCATGTATCTACGATCGGACAGCGCTCTTCCCCAACCACACGGTGGTACCACTCCCAGGCGTCAATGTTGATGGGCTCTCCAACAGTCCCCAATAATCGCAAGGACGCGCGTGACCGCGAAGTCACCGGCGTATCACCAGCAGTCATGAGTGCTCGGATGGCCGTGGGAGCCGTATAGAACAGCGTCACGGAGTGCTTGTCGACCACATCCCAGAAGCGCCCTGCATCCGGATAGTTCGGCACTCCCTCGAACATCACCGTGGTCGCACCGTTCGCCATCGGCCCGTAGACGATATAGCTGTGACCGGTCACCCATCCGATGTCGGCTGTGCACCAATAGATGTCATCTTCGCGCAAATCGAAGACTATTTCGTGCGTATAGGACGCGTACACCATATAGCCACCCGTGGTGTGCAGCACCCCCTTCGGCTGCCCGGTTGAGCCCGACGTGTAGAGAATAAAGAGCGGGTCCTCTGCATCCATGATCTCGGGGCTGCATTCATCTGCGATGTCTGCAGCACCGACCGCATCATGCCACCAGAGATCGCGCCCGTCAGTCATGTTCACCGGTCCGCCTGTCCTGCGAAAGACGATGACCTCCTGAACGCAATCGACTCCTGCGACAGCTTCATCGGTGATCTTCTTGAGCTTGATGGGCTTTCCTGCACGCACACCTTCGTCAGCAGTCACAACTGTGCGGCAACTGCTGTCGAGAATACGATCACGCAATGACGTGGCCGAGAAGCCTCCGAAGACAATGCTGTGCACGGCGCCGATGCGGGCACATGCAAGCATCGCCACGGCAAGCTCGGGGATCATCGGCATGTAGATGCACACTCGGTCACCTTTGCGCACGCCTCGCTTGCGCAAAACGTTGGCGAATCGACAAACGGAAATGAGCATTTCCGAATACGTGATGTGTCGATCGTCTGCGGGATTATCACCTTCCCAGATGATTGCTGTCCGATCCCCCTTGCCAGCAGCCACGTGCCGGTCAAGGCAGTTCACACTTGCGTTCAAACGCGCACCGTCAAACCAACGAATGCGAGCCTCATGAAAGTTCCAGTCGAGGACTTTCTCCCAGGGCTTATCCCAGGTGATGCGCTGAGCGACCTCCGACCAGAAACCTTCCGGATCCTCAACCGACCGCCCATACAGCGCACGGTATTTCTCCATGGAATCCACACGGGCCTGCTTTGAAAACTCAGGTGGCGGCAGGTAACGACGCTCCTGCGCTTGGTCCACGCTCGACCCGCGAGTCTGTTCAGAATTTTCTGCGCTCATCCCGTCTGTCATCCCTCTCGCCCTCGACAAAAAGAGACCCGCCATCAAGCGAGCATTCTTACGCGAAAACGTACCACACATGCCCTTAGGCAAGGCGCCAGGCTGGAGCTCACGCAATCGACGATTGCCGTTTCCCAAGAAGCAGAACAGAACGGTCCGACGGAACGAATTTTCAATGGACCGCCCCCACGGCAGAGTTCGATGGAATCTATCGTCTTCGCATTACTTGGAAGCCTTCTACTAGGGCTCGGGGTTATCTTTTCCCTGGGGCCAAGAGACCGTCGCAAGCGGTTTGTTTGCCTGCAGTGCGAAGAAAGTTCACGCGTAGAAAGCCAGGGGGCAAGCCGCCAACTCGACACTCTCGGCAACGAGTTGAACCCGCCTGACCATCTGACCCTAGATCGCAGATGGCTTGCGCTGTGGATAGGCTTCCTGGCAAGCACTGCACTGAGCCTCACCGGAGTCATGACCGGCACGACCTCCGCCCTGACCCTCATGATCCTTCTACCAGCCGTCGCGGTCTTCTCTCACACGGCACTCCATGCCTCGTGGCCACGCTTCATGCCCGTGGCACTGAAAATCGCAGCTGGAGGTTGCGTGCCTCTCGCCCTCCACTTGGTCAGTTTGGAACGCTCCGCCGAAGGATTCCTCGGCCTGATAGCCATGGCGACGATCGTGGCCCATCACCGAATGAGAGAAACCCTTACGTATCGAAGCCACTCAGCAGATCGATTACCATTGCCCGGCTCTGGTGACAGCCTCCAACAAAGACATCCAACAGACCGCTCCCTGTGCAGGAGCGCTCTATCCCACGCCCATGCGTGTTCCGCGCTTGATCGGCCAAATCTCCGGCCCGCAAGTCGACGGCCCCACACTCCTGTGCCTGGGAGGGATCCACGGCAATGAGCCTTCAGGAGTCTTGGCACAGAAGCGAGTGCTGGCCTCACTCCAGCAAGATTCAACCGGCCTCGTGGGCCAGCTGATTTGCTTTTCAGGCAACCGATCTGCTCTTGCTGACAACGTCCGGCATCACAGGCTGGATATGAATCGCGTTTGGCGATCGGAAATCCTCGAGCGAGTTCGAGGAATGGATGCTGCTGATCTTCGTGACGAGGAGATCGAACTCTTCGAACTCGATGCAGCCCTGGCCGATGTACTTGGTGAAGCTGACGGTCTGCTCGACCTTCACAGCACCTCCGGTCCCGGAAAGCCGTTCGTAACGATGGATGACACCCTGCAGAACCGCGCCTTTGCCAGTGCGCTCCCAGTCCCCCGCGTACTCGGCCTCCAAGAGGCCGTCGAGGGGACTCTGACGAGTTTCGTCATCGCGACTGCTCCCATTCCGGCGATTGGCTTCGAGAGTGGCCCACACACAGAAGAGTCCACCGTGGATCATGCGGCCGCAGCCATCTGGCTCGCTCTCGAGACCTTAGGCGTCCTGACACGAGGGAGTCGCACGGAAATTGCTGATGCACGCGCGCTGCTCACCCGGAGCAGCGGCGGTCTGACTTCCGTCGTAGAAGTTCGGTATCGCCATGCTGTGCAAACCGACGCAGGGTTCAAGATGGAACCCAACTTTCACAGCTTTCAGAAAGTGACTCGCGGGCAAATCCTGGCTCTCGAACGCAACGGGCCCGTCAAGTCGCCCGTAGACGGGCTTATGCTCATGCCACGCTACCAGCCTGTCGGATCCGACGGTTTTTTCTTGGTCCGAAAGGTTCACCCGGCATGGCTCGGACTTTCGGCCTGGTTACGCCGACTTCGTGCTGAGCGCTGGGTTCACCTTATGCCGGGAGTCCGGCGCCACCCCGAGCACTCGGGCAGCTTCCTCGTCAAAGGGGAACAGACGCGTGGGTTCGTGCAGCAAGTGTTTCAGCTGCTGGGCTATTGCCGTGAACCAACAGCCAGTTGCCAAACGGTCATGGCGCCCAGGGGCCGCTTTCCTCAAGCCAACTCGAACTGACAGAGCTGCCGTTCAGCCGTCTAACGGGAGATCTTTCGGGCGCATCATCGTCACGAGTTCGCAACCAGCCTCGTGCACAGAATCCCAATCACCTTCAAAAGTGAGGTGTGCCACCGATGCGGTCGAAAAGGAAGGCTGGACGCCGGCAGCGAACCCTGAACCACGTGCGAACAACCCAGCCAGCATTTCCATCCCCGGGTTGTGTCCAACCATCAAGACACAATGCGCTCTTTCGGGAGTCTGCGAGAGCACATCGATCAAGTCTGAGGGAGATGCTTCGTAAATTCCCTCGGCCCAGCGAACATCGCTCAGGGGAGACCCGAGTTCTTTGAGAACATCTGCGACGGTTTCCCGTGCGCGGCGGGCCGGCGAGCAAACCACGTGATCGGGGACTCGCCCCGAGTTGGCAAGCCAGCGACCGACACGGGCTGAATCCATGTGCCCGCGAGAAGACAACTCCCGCTCAAAATCTCTCACGCCTCTCCCACCCCAGGGAGAATTGGCGTGCCGCATGAGTAACAGCACCCGCCCTTCTGGGCCGACGTTCGCGAGATCTTCTTCCATCACCATTTTCGTCCCTAGAGCCTCACAAGCTGCGAGATTCATTCTCTCTGAAGACACGGAAGTGCAGCCAGTCGAGATCAGGATGATAATCACACGGGCCCCGCCCCTGCGGCCAGGAGCACAAAACGTCTGGAATGAAGCCTCAGCCCTGTAGACCACCTGCACGTGGTATGCAAGCTTGGGGGCCTCCCAGGACTCATGACGCGCAATGTCTCAACTCGGCACGGAAATCGACGCCACGCTCCAGCGAGCTGCTCAACTCGCAGCAGAGTATCTCGCATCGCACCAGGACCGAAGCATTCCGGTCGCGAGGCCGCTGCCTCCCTCTGAATTGCTGGCCGTGATGAACCTCTCTCTCAGAGAGCAGGGCCGGCCTTTTGCCGAACTCACATCGGACATGGAAGAAGTTCTCACCCACAGCGTGCGTACGGGACACCCTCGCTTCTTCAACCAACTCTTTGGCGGATGGGACCCGGCATCAATCTTGGGTGAATGGATCGCTGCCTTGATCAACACCTCTATGTACACCTACGAGGCAGCGCCTGTCGCCACGCTCATGGAAGTCGAAATCATTCGTCGCATGAATGAATTGGTGGGCTTCGAAAAAGGCGAAGGCGTCTTTGCACCTGGCGGAAGTAGCAGTAATCTCATGGCGACCCTCGCTGCGCGTCAGAGAAAATTCCCACATGCAAAAAAAGAAGGTCACCGGGCTGAAGACAAGCCCGCTCTTTTCCTGTCAACAGAGGCTCACTATTCAGTACTCCGAGCGGCGAGCATCATGGGGCTCGGTCTCAATGCTGCCGTTGAAGTCCCTTGCGACGCAGAAGGGCGAATGATCCCGGAGGCCTTGGAGTTGGCCATCGAAGAGTCGCTTGCCGCCGGTCAGACACCGTTTTTTGTCAATGCGACAGCAGGCACAACGGTAGCAGGAGCCTTTGACCCCATCAGCCAACTTGCCGACATCACCGACAAACACGGACTTTGGCTTCACGTCGATGCCTCCCTGGGGGGAACCGTTCTCTTCTCAAATCGCCACCGCCAACTCATGGCAGGTGTCGAACGCGCAGATTCCGTGACATGGAACCCTCATAAGCTCATGGGCGTCCCGCTGGCTTGTTCAGCCACGCTCATGCGAGAGCCGGGGGTCCTCCGAGCTACGAATGCCATGGATGCTGACTACTTGTTTCACGGCAAATCCGACACCTGTTACGACCTGGGCGACTTGAGTCTTCAATGCGGACGACGCGTCGACGCTCTCAAGCTCTGGTTCTCATGGCAGGCGCATGGAGACAGCGGGTTTGCACAGCGAGTGGACCACCTCTTCGAGATGGCGGCACATTTCCGAGAGAATCTCGTGGCACGTGACGGATTTGAACTCGTTCGAGAGCCGCAATCTATCAGTGTCTGTTTTCGCTACATTCCCGAACGACTTCGTTCTCTGACTGGGGAAAGTCGGCGTGATGCGGTCTCCACCTGCACGACTCGCGTCCGCGCTCAAATGACCGAACAAGGTCGGTTCCTCTTGAACTATGCCACGGTCGATGGATCGCCCGCCTATCGCATGGTCCTCGTGAATGCGAGGACTACCGAGGAAGACATGACAGCCCTGCTCGACGAAATCGAACGGCTCTCAGAAGACATCTAGTCAAGATTCAGTGCCCGCCCAAAGCCGATCTCAGTCAGCGCCCGGGTCAACTTCGAGCAAGGCTTGCCAAGTAGCGGCCGTCCGGCTCTTGGTGCACAACTGTGGCCTGCCAACCGACTTCAGCGGCGAATGCCTCAAGAGCTTCGGGTCCTGCAAAGAGCCACGAGAAGCGGGGACCTTTGCGGCCCAGATACTCAAGTCTCAGTTCTGCAACAGCGAGTCCATCTTCATCGCATGCATCTTTTGGATCGCGTGAATCAAGCAGCATGCGGCCGTCATGTCCAAGCAGCCGATGCGCGTCGGCCAACAGCGAGCGCAGTCCGTCCGGATGCCCGGCCAGACCGAGCCCGTGCATGAGCAGCAACAAGCGGTCGAAAGGACCATCCTTCACCTTTGCGAGTTCTCCGCTTCGCACGTCCTTTACGCCACGCAAGCGCATCACGTCTACGAACGCATCGCAGGTCTCTAGTGCGACAACCTCCAAGCCCCGCTCTTGAAGCGCCAGCGCGTGACAGCCTGCTCCGGCCCCCACATCGAGCACGCGCCCCTGGCAAAGCTCGAGGGCTCGCAGTTCCCAGCGCTCCATGTCCTGGGGCAATCGAAAGAACACCTCTGCGTCGACATCTTCCGGCTCTCCTCCCACGACGTGCACTCGCACAATGGCTGGTCTTCGCCCGCCAAGGTAATCGCGCGCAGCCGCGCCCTGGGGGGCCCACGGATCAAACTCGCCAGTCATCCTGCGTCCACCCGGATACCTAGATAACCGTCCCGTCTGGAATGACCTCATCCTTGGGGATAATCACGACACCGTCACGAATGTAATAATTCGAGCCGTCGTGATTCTGAACACCTTCTTCATTCACGATCTTTACATTCGCGCCAATGCGACAGTTCTTGTCGAGGATGGCCTTCCGGATAACGGTTCTTTCGCCGATTCCAAGCGGAGGAATGCCGCGCGCAAGTGACGCAGCACGCTCCGTCTCTGTCTCGTAGTAATCATTACCCATGACCAGCGTGCCATCGAGCTCAACGCCGTTGTGGATGATAGAGCGAATGCCAACAACAGAACTCGTGATGACAGATTGACCAACAACGCTTCCTTCAGCGACCAAACTTTCTTTCACCTCGGAATCATTGAATCGAGTCGGAGAGAGATATCGCGGCCGCGTGTAGAGAGGAAAGTCGGGGTCATAAAGACTGAACTGGCCAGGCTTCGCGAGTGAAATATTCGCCCGGTAGAAGGCCTCGATCGTTCCGATATCTTCCCAGTACCCCTGAAAGTAATGCACGGAAACGCGGTACTTCTCCAGCGCAGCGGGAATGATCTCTTTGCCGAAATCATTCGCATCTGGATGGGCATCGAGTAACTCCTCGAGCACCCATGGAGAGAAAACGTAGATGCCCATGGATGCCAGGAATGGAGCTCCAGGCACCCGCCCTCCAGCGACCGCTCTCTCTGGATCCACTCGCATGGACTCCAGCTCCTCGCCCGTCGGCTTCTCGGCAAACTTCGTCACCATCCCGTTCTCGTCAACGTGCACGAGACCAAAGCTGGAAGCATCTTTTTCGGAAACGGGGCACACGCTGATTGTCACGTCTGCATGGGTCTCATCGTGACGATTGATGAACCCCCTGTAGTTCATCCGATAGAGATGGTCCCCCGCCAAGATGAGCACAAGCCGTGTGTGAGTGTCAATCGCGTGGTGCATCGAACGGCGAACTGCATCCGCCGTTCCCTGAAACCAGTTTCGATTAGACAAAGTCTGCTCTGCCGCGATCACATCGACCCCGCCGCGAGTAAACAGACCGAAGTAGTACGTTTGAGAGATATGCCGGTTCAGCGAAGCTGAATTGAACTGCGTCAGCACCTTGACCCGCATGATCTCGGAATTGATGCAGTTGCTGAGCGGGATATCGATCAGTCGAATACGGCCTGCGACAGGCACCGCCGGCTTGGCACGGTCTCGAGTCAGCGGGAAAAGCCGTGTTCCTTGACCGCCGCCCATGATGACCGCAACCACATCGTTCATTTCATTCGGTCCAGTCGGCGATGAAGACGTTTGTGTCATGCGGCGCAACAGCGTTGCGGTTGCTGGCAAAAGCCACTCGCGTCCCGCACCAAGAAAACATCGGGAAGCCGTCGAACGACTCACCGTTGTGCGTGATCTGTTCTAGGTTTCCCCCATCCATATCGACTTTCCAGATCTCAAACACTCGGCCTTGCGGGTCACCCACGTTGCTACTGAATACGACTGACTCGCCGTCCGGTGTGAAAAACGGGCCAAAGTTTGCCGCACCATTGTCAGTTAATTGATGCACATTCTGACCGTCAGCATCTGCCACAAAGATTTCTAGATGAGACGGACGGATAATGCCCTCATCAAGCAGCTTGAAGTATTCAGCTTCCTCGACGGGATCGTCGAAGCGGCTCGCCCGCCACACAAGTTTAGTTCCGTCACGACTGAAGAAAGCCCCTCCGTCGTAACCAGGTGTGTTCGTCAACTGCTTAAGGTTGCCCCCATCGCTGTCCATGCTCCACAACTCAAGGTCACCGGATCGGTCAGAGGTAAACACGATGTTCCCGTCCCGCGACACCGTGGCCTCCGCGTCATATCCCATGCTCTCAGAGATGTTCACGAGATTGGTCCCGTCGCGATCGGCGGTGTAAATCTCATACCCGTTGTAGAGAGGCCAAACATAGCCCTGACTGCGGTCAGGGACAGGCGGGCACTCGGGGCTTGCCTCGTGAGTCGAGGCGAACAACACTCGATCGCTGTTCGGCAAAAAGAAGGCACATGTTGTGCGACCTGAACTCGTCAGTTGCGTCAGTTCGCCTGTCGCGACCTCTAGAATGAAAATCTGGTCGCACTCGAGATCATCCCGCGTAGATTGAAAGATGAGAAAGCGATCGTCGAACGACCAATAGGCCTCGGCATTCTCACCACCAAATGTGATCTGGCGCACATTCGACAAGTGGCTCTCACCGGGCAAAGACCCTTGCGCGACTTCTGCCCCCTGCGACCATGAAGCACAGCTGTCACAAACCGGTGTCGTGGAACAGGCGGTCAGCATTCCAAGAACTGCAAGAACCGCGAGAGGACTCAGCCATCTCGAAGAAGCGGTCTGAAGTGGGCAGCGTTTAGTGGGTGATCTTGAACCGACTCGCACACGCGCCGCCTTATTCAAGACGATGACTTCCAGGACGGCACGTAACGCCCCGAGTAGAAACCGTGAGTCTTCCAACCTTCCTTCATCGAGGGGTTCGTCTCGATCGTGACCGGCCCGTGGACAGCGGCCTGGCAACTCAAACGAAGTTCGTCGGAAAGGCCGCTCACCAAACGCTTCAGGTATTTGGCTTCTCGACGAGCAGGCGGACTCAAACTGCTCGGCTCATCAACGCCAACCGCACAGGTTCCGCAAAAACCCTTCCCGCGACACGAAACGAGGCCACCCAGAACAGGGTACGGGTCAATGCCAGCGTCGATGCAAGCCTGCCGAAGGTTTGTGCCGTCTGGTACGTCAAAAGTGACGTTCTCTTTCCGAAAATGAACACGATGCATAGCGGTGGATCCCATCTTGTGAGCCGGCTGAAGGTATCTACCAAGCCCCGCTAGGGTCAACGACCAGACGACTCAGAGTTCGAGAACCTCAGCCAAGCGCGCTCAGCCTCATCGACGCGACGCGCAAAGCCCAGCAGTTCGGGGTACTCCTCAGGCTCAATGGAGAACGGCTGCTGACTGAAGTCGCGCGTCAGAATCCACTCAGCGTCATCGCCTTGAGCGAGGGAGAGTTCGTAGACCTGCCCCCCGTAGGTCTCTCGAAAGCTCGGAGGAGGATTCATCAGTTTCATGCCCTCCGGCAGCCGAAGCGCGATGGATGCGTCATTCACGCTCACCGCATTCTGAAGAAATGGCAGATTGCGCTGTCCTTCGATGGCGAGGTCGCGGGACATCTCAAGCCGGCGGATCGGCATCGGCCTGCCCCCATCTGCATCCAGGAAGCGTGGAGCATGCCCGCTGAATCGAAAGGCAAGTGGCTCTCGGTCGTGAAGACCCACAATCGAATAATCCTTCAGCTCAAGACCAGGGAGAACTCCCGAGGCAATGCTCTCTGCAAAATTTCTGTGGTGGATTTCTGGTGCCTCGCGAATTTGCTGCTTAGCGGCGAATCCCCAGGCACCGAGATAGGCAAACTCTCCCGACACCTCGGCAGAACCGTCCAACGCCAAGTTGACTTCGAGATTGACGCGAACTCCGGGCTTGCTTGATTCATCGCCCTCCGGCATTTGAATCCACTCACCACCCTTAACCGTATAGGCCACAGCCCCGGGCGCATCTCCCATCAGTTCTCCGTAGGGAAGCGTCCGAGCGCTCATGGCGCACCATGCCTCTGGTCCATCGTCTGGCCGAACAACAGCGAGCAGTTCATTTTGAACGCGCTGCATGTCTATGAACGCCGGGGTCGGATCAGGATCTGCAGCCGGTGCCACTCCCCGACTCCACACGAGGTCATTCTCGATACCAGCCGCATCGAGCAAGGCCACGTACAGAAGGATGGGGTTGCCACTCTTCGAGAGCAATGTTTGCACGGCGGGAACCGGACCAGTTGAGCGCTGTACAAGAGTTTCGTTCACAAAGTCATACAAGGCTCTCGCAGCTTCTTCCTGCCCCGTAACGCCTACCAGCGCATCACGTGCGGCACGAGAGATCTCGGGAGTGACCTCCACGAACGGAAGCAACTGAGTGCGATAGATCGAGGCAAAAGAATCGGCATCGTCATCCATGCCGAATTCGACCCATGGAAGAAACCACGCTCCCGGAGGAGTCCCTGGCTCCAAAAGCACTCGAGGCTGTTCAAGACTCTCAAAAACATGCACGACATCGTCACCCACATCGAACGTTTCGTGACGATCCACCCTGCCATGCAACTCAAAACGCACTCCAAGTGACCGCGGAACCGCGATCACATAACGACTCACCACAAAGGGCTCAGAGACGGAGCGAAAAAACCAACGTCCAGGACGCACCACAAGCGAAGCGTCGGACGACTTCGACCTGGTAATGCGTTCTATGAAGTCACCCGGTTCGAGTTGCGGCATGACATATGAACCCGAGACGCGAACAGGTTCGAAAACCTCTCCCGTCTTTTGCTTCAAGGTCGCAAGGCGTAACACTTCTCCATCAAGCCTCAGCTCTCCCTCGCGCTCACAAGCATCGAGGTCGCGGACCTGAACAATTTCATGGGTGATGGTCTCTGCACTCCCGTCGGCGTAAAGCTGAACAGCAGCCTGATCGAGGATTCGAACCACCGAGTCGTCACGGACAGTGTCCGTATAACGTTCAAGTGCCTCTGCAGTTGTGAGAAGGAACCGTTCACGCAGGGTTTCTACTGGGTCGGGGAACCCCAGATCACTCAACCGGTCTCTTGTCGGGCGGTCCGATGGTTCGAGGTGGATCACCTGCAGGAGAGCTTCCCTCTCCAACTCGCGGTTACCGAGCCGCAAGGCAACATCAGCAAGAACGCGCCAACCGCCGACCCATGTTGGAAAGTCTCTTACAAGCCCTTGGAGTTGCTCTTCGGCCTCGTACAGGTCGTCAATTTTCAGGAGGTACTTGGCATAACGCAGTCGCCTTGATCGATCAGGCGAGCGAATGAGTGCCCTCTCCCACACGCGCCCGGCTTCTTCAGTCATTCCGCTTCGCGAGAGTTCGTAAGCCAACTGCTCCAGACGCTGTGGAGAAAAGCCTGCTGCCTCTCGGCGACGACTGCGCAAAGGTGCAGACAACCGTTCAGCCGAATAGCTACTTAAATGGCTGGCAAGGTCGCTGAGCGCAACAGGGCTCCGTGGCGTACGCTCGACTGCATCAACCAAAAAAACCTCCTGGCGGGCTTCCCAGCCGAGGTTGCCGAACAACTCTGCGGACACGAGAAGCGTCCGGCTCTGCTCCGGGTAGAGCGCGCTCAGCCGGTTCAGTTCAACCAGCGCCTCTTCCTCTCGATCTTCGGCTGCGAAGATCTCGGCCAACGCAAGACCCATCGGAAGGTGATCCGGGTCCTGGTTCAGAACTTGTTCAATCAGTTCGCGTGACCGAGCCCGTCGCCAATTTGAAGGGAGGTAAGACAACTGCCTGTAGAGACCCGCCAATCCGGCTGCGAGATCGACGGCATTCTGGCTGCCCTCACTTCGGCTCAACGCCTGCTCCATGCGAGCCAACCCACTTGCCGGACGACGGTCGAGCATCTGAAGAAAACCGAGCAACGCCTCGGCGCCTGGACCCTGTTCGTTCGACAGATAGCTTTCGGCGTCATTCAGTTTCATCTCAACCAGAGGCTCAGAGACCGTCACTCCCAGCCCTGCTGCAGATCGCCCCCCCGAGAGCCCGGGATAAGCACTGCCATCAGGAGCATGGACCGAAATCGAAATCTCTGCCGCGTAAGCTGAGCGCATACGTACAAGAATCCGGTTCGCGCCATCCCGCAGCACCACAGGAACCCGAGTGAGTGCGCTGCGCTCTGCTCCCAGGTAATCGACGATTGTGGACGCCTCGCCGTTCAACGAATACGAGTAGCTCGCCATCGGCGAAAGCGGCAGAAACCCTGCTCTTCCATAGCTGAACACGGCGCCCGCGAAACCTCGCGCGGATCGGCCTGCTCCAGAGCCCAGATCGATTTCAAGCCAGGCGGGGCCACCATGGGGAACTTCGAAGCGAGCAGCCACCACACACCAGCCGAGAGCCTGCGTAAGGACATCTGTCGGATCGATCACACCGCTGTAGATCGAGCGCTCCAAAGGCAGCCACCGCACCTCTCCCAAGACTCCGGAATGGGTGACATCAAAGCCCGGATCAGCAATGAACTCAGGCTCCATGGCCATCGCGCGTGGGTCCTGCACGGGACCGAGCGGCCCGAGAACGTCGTACGCCTTCAACACTCCCGGAAACTGATCCTCTTCGAGTAGATCTGTTAACGAGTCCGCGAGGCGAGCTTCTGCTTGAAGCCGATCGAGTTCCATGCGGGCTGCAGGCGATAACCCCGAGGGGGTGCCAAGCTCCAGCAAGGCTTTGCGAAATGCGAGCGGGTCTGCGAGATCCAGCTGAACGGCATCTACCAGCCGCAAGCTTGCTTCGGCCAATGGGTGACCGGGCTGTTCAGCAACATGTGAGAGCCAACGCCTGGCAATGGCATCTCGATCGCCAGTGCGTCCGTCCGCAGGGCCTACGAGATCCCAGGCCCACGCTTCAGCATCTGGCCCACCTGCCCGAGGGGCCCGAGTCTCTTCCGGCGCACTGTGCGCACCCGTCGCAACCCTTGGGGCTCCGGAGCACGCGGAAAAGAGCACACACCCGACCAAAAGGCTGGCAACAAACGTGTAACGAATCGCTGACCTTGTCATGGGCGGTCACCGTTCGGCACGACGATCTGGATCTGCCTCTGCTCTGCGAGTCGGACTTGCTGCAGTGCATCACGAAATGCGGCGTAATTATCCAAAGAGATGCGGTGTGAATGCAGCTGAAACCGCCGCCTGACCTCAAGTCCGGATTCGACTTGTCGCACCTGCTGTTCGTAGCCAAGAACCCCTTCTGCTTCCACAAGGATGTCTCCGGGCAACTCCGGCACGTACGAACCTGCGGGGAGTTTCCAGGTTGTCACCGTGTCATGTGCAAAGGGTCTCTGCAGTACGACATCAGAGCTGCGATTCGCAGGAGATTCTTTCGCGACCTGGTCCAAGCCAATCGGATCAAAACCAATCGGCAGCGATTTGACATCACCGGCTCCGCTCCACAGCGAGGGAACTTCGAATCGTGCTTCGAGTTGAGCCGGCACCCCGATGTCCTCGAGCACAGAAGTCTCAACATCCACGATGCTCACCGGACCAAATCCAGAAGAAAGCTCCCTCGACAGATTCGACGCGAGGTCGCCTGTTTCTCCGCCATAGCGATACCTGGTGCGCACCCCATAAGCACCATTGCTCGAATCGTTCAGAACGACGGACGCGCTGCCATCTCCGTTCAACTCAATGTCGTATTCCCGCAGCAAGGCATTCTCTTGCGGCAAAGCGAAGGGGATTTCATGCAGGCTCCCTCCCTCTGGACCGACATGGAGAACACGTGCGCCTTGGTCGTCACTTCGCAGATACTCAATCGGATTGCGATCTGCCGTTGCGTCGAGATACATGGCATCGAGCGTGTCCGTCGCTGGCACGTAGGCGATGCAATGGTTGAAATGCCCGACCATCGCGGATTCGAGTGATTCTTCGGCGCGCGGCGACTCGGCTTTGATCAAAACCGGAATGGCCTCAACATCAATTTCGGCCAGCAATTGCCTCAGCAAGATCGACTTGTCTTTGCAGTCACCAAAACGCCTCTCGAAAATCGTTGGCGCGCTGTAAGGCTCATAGCCGTGAGTGCCGAAAGCCCAGGCGTTGTAGCGAATTTCTTGGCCGACAAATCGAACGATGGCTTCTATCTGCTCTTCTTGTGTCTCTAGTCCCGAAGTGAGCTCGCGAACCTTGGCCCTCATCGCCTCCGTGGTGACAAACTCTTTTTCAATGAAGTGCCACCACCATTCAGAGAAATGGTCCCAGTCTCGGAAAGTCGTGACATCTACGGCCGGCGTAGATTCACTCAGGGCTGGCATTGCTGACTCGATCCGCGGGCGCAGAAGATCTTTCGCTAACCAGCGGCGAATGATGAGGTCTCCCTCATTCGTGAGCTCGCGTTCCAGCTCAGCTGCATTCCTCTCGACAATCGACAAGGGCAAGTCATCGGGTGCGATGACCACCAGTTCGGAGCGTCGTGTAGGCGCAAAGCCATCAACTCGGTCGGGATAGAAATCATGTCGAATCCCGAAGTACTCACCGAACACATCTGCGGTGCTCTGATCACTTCGGAATTCAATATCTACAATGTCGCCCACGGCAAGGGGAGGAAGGTCGTACGCGCGATAATCCTGGCGGCTGCTTCGTGGGCGCGGCGCATAGTCGACAGAGCCGTCGGGCCGAATGACCCGCGCATTGTAGAGGTAGAGTTGCCCCCCGTTCTGACCAGAGACCGGATAAACGTCCAGCATGCGGGCACCACCTTCGTTGAGCACGCGCAAGGCAATGTGATGATACTCATGCTCGGTGCCGTCTCGGTGCACTCGCCACACGACTGTGCGCGCGAGCACTTCGAGTGGATCATTCGCACTGGCCTCGGGAAGAGGGCTATCTAGAAGGTCTTCAGCATTCCAACGATAGGCCTCTTCGAAACGCTCCTGACTCCCGGATGTCAGCATTGCCAGATGACGTCGAGAGCGCGAGTCAGACGGATCTAGCCGCACGATTTCAGCCAAGCTCTCAGCGGCCGTTGCGCTATCGCGCGCTCGCTCATCGAGACGAACAAGGTGCTTCCATGCCACAACATTCTCAGGACAAACAGAGAGGGCTCGCTCGACCAACTCACGGGCGCGGGCGCGACTCACTTCGTCACCAAATTCGAGGCACGTTGCCGTCTTGAGCATGAGTTGCGAATCAAACGGATTCGCAGTCATCGCTCCTTCTGCATAGAGCAAAGCCTCATTAAGCTCTCCGACATCCGTGAGGCTAGCGACGAGTTCATCGACAAGTATGCGCTCCATCACATCGCGCTCAGCTGCGTGGCGCAACGTCATCAACGCCAGGTCTGGGAGTCCGAGGCTTATCAGTCGACGAGCGCGAGCGATTTGACCGTAGGGGCTCAGTGCAGCCTCTTCTGTTGCTTCTGCCGCTCGCCGCTGCATGTCAGCTTCGGCAGACCGGCCTTGTGAATCAAGAAATCTTGCCCGCATCAGACGCACGTCTAATGAATGGGGAGCGACCTCAAGAGCACGCCGTGTGAATTCGTCTGCGCGCGTCGGAATCGGATTCTCTGTCATAGAGAACGCCGCGAGGTCGATTAAGGCCGCAACATATTCCGGGTCCAACTCGAGTGTCTTGCTCAAAGCGTGAAGCCGCTTGTTGACCTCCATCTCATTGCGACTTTTCCCACGCGGTTCATACGCCCGCGCCAAGAGGTACTGGGCGAGCACGCTCTCGGGGTCGGCCTCCACTCCGCGTTGAGCGACTTCAGCCAGAGTTTCATCCACCCGATCCTCGGGATGCACCAGGAGATGATAAATCGCCAAATAACGCAGCGCGGCGGCTTCCTCTGGCGCAGATTCGAGAAGATCTCGCGCCTCCGGGAGAAGCTCCGGCAGTGGCTCGGAATTCACTTCGGCCGGCGCCGCAGTGAATTCGGATGGCTGAGGCTCCACCCCGTAGAAGATGAGACCCGCCTCATCCTCGGAAGGTGCTGGGCCGGGCCAAGCCGTGAACACAGACTCGCATTGAACCGACTGGAGCGGCCGTCCGCTGAGATCGGTCAGCCGGGCACTGAAGATCCAGTCACCGCGTTCATGGCCCAGCTTCACAAGAAGTGAGTTCCAGCCATCTCGAAGCCGGACCACGTGACGGTCCTGGTCGGGCGCATAGGCACGCTCAACCTCTCGCGAACCAACCACCTCTCCGTTGAGAATCAGCTTGTAGGGCCCGGTAGAACTGATGCGCATCTCGACAGGTCCCGGGTCACGGGGACGAAGCGACGTCGCCAAGTACGCAACGGACTGCTCATCTGGCTCAATAACTTCATCTAGAACCACAAGGCCAAGCGGATGCTGTCGAGCCGGACACCAGCGCCAACTCACCTCGCGCTCTTTCCCATTCATGGGCGCTTGGCGGTCGAACCGACTTTCTGGTTCGTAGGCCACATCGAACCCGCTTCCCCGCTCGTTGTCGAAGGGCCCCACCACGTACCAGTCTGAGAAATACCCGAGTCGGTCGATGATGCCGCGGGCACGGTCTGCATTTCCGAGGTGCCGCAGACATTCTGCCAGCAGGTAATCGAGCCGGAATGCGACCGAAGGGGGCATGTCATCCGCCCACGGCCGATCACCCGAGAGAGCCTCAAAAGTTTCCTGCCAAGTCCCGAGACGCGAGGTCAGGTCTTCGAGGAGCAGCCCCGCCAACTCCCACTCGACCACTGCGCCTGGAGTGTTCCAGTTCGCACGGGCAAGCTTGCCCGCCAAGCCCTCCACAAGGTGCGTCCAGGCATCGAGAAGCGAGCCCCGATTCGCCAGTTCTGCCGCCTCTTCGACAACTCTCTCGGTAATCAAATTCGAGGGCTGGACGACCTGAACCTCGGCCTCCTCAGCGAGCACGGTGACCGGTAGGGACACCTGGCCCAAACAGGCCAACGCGATGACAGCCGATAACGGCAACATGAGTTGCGCTCCTAAAAAGGGAACCGCAGAGGGTACGAAAGCGCGCTCGAGGTGGTGGGCGATGAGGGACTCGAACCCCCGATCTCCTGCGTGTAAAGCAGGCGCTCTAGCCAACTGAACCAATCGCCCGGGATGAGACGTCGCCGCCCCAGACCCACAAGTCCTTCAATCACACGGGTTTGTGGCTCGCCAGTCAAGTTGACTGGTTTCGGTTTCCAGGGTATTGTTCGCGACCCCCTTTGGTCGATCTAGGTCTTTTCAAACCTCTCCTCAGGCCACCCGTCCACGCGCTTCGCTCGCGCCCCCTGGGCCTGATTGACCACAAAATCCTCGAAGGACAGACACCATGCGCATCGCAGTCATCGGCACCGGCTATGTCGGCCTCGTGGCCGGAACTTGTTTCGCTGAAAGCGGAAACGATGTCATCTGCGTCGACATCGATGACAAAAAGGTTGCCGATCTCAAAGAGGGCAAGATCCCGATCTACGAGCCTGGCCTCGAAGAGATGGTGAAGCACAACGTCAAGGAAGAGAGGCTCTCTTTCACGACGAACACTCAAAATGCTGTCGAATCCAGCGACGTGGTGTTCATTGCGGTTGGCACCCCTCCCGACGAGGACGGCAGTGCCGACCTCCAGTACGTCCTCTCTGTGGCGAGGGATATCGGAAAGTATGCCAATGGGCCGAAGGTCATTGTCGACAAGAGCACGGTTCCCGTGGGGACTGCCGACAAGGTCAAGGCCGCAGCCCAAACCGAGACCAGTCATGAAATGTCCGTGGTCAGTAACCCCGAGTTCCTGAAAGAGGGGGCGGCCATCGACGACTTCATGAAGCCAGACCGGGTCGTCATCGGAAGCGCCACGGAATCTTCTCGCGATGTGATGCACCGCCTCTACGAGCCCTTCGTGCACGACAATCCGAACAAGATCATTCACATGGACGTGAAGAGCGCGGAACTCACGAAGTACGCAGCCAACGCCATGCTCGCCACCCGAATCTCCTTCATGAATGAGATCGCCAATATCTGCGAACGGGTCGGAGCAGATGTAACCAACGTACGCACGGGCATTGGCTCGGACTCACGTATCGGCATGCCCTTTCTCTACGCGGGCTGTGGCTACGGCGGCTCTTGCTTCCCGAAGGACGTTCAGGCCGTCATCCGGACTGCTCGCGAGTTCAATTACGACTTCAAGATCCTCCAATCCGTGGAGGAAGTGAATGCCAAGCAGAAGTTCACGGTCTTCGAAAAAGTGCGTGAACACTTTGAGGGCGACCTCGCCGGGCGAACCTTCGCCATCTGGGGCCTTGCCTTCAAACCGCGCACCGATGACATGCGAGAGGCTCCGGCCATCTACATCATCAACAGCCTGATCGAAGCGGGCGCGACTGTGAAGGCGACCGACCCCGAAGCGATCGAGCAAGCCAGCCTGAGGCTTGGCGACAAGGGGGACAAACTCCAGTACTTGGAGCACCCCTACGAGACGCTAGAAAACGCCGATGCACTTCTTCTTCTCACCGAGTGGAGCGAGTTCCGCAACCCGGACTTTGAACTCATTCGCAAGAAGCTGAAGAGTCCTGTGATTTTCGATGGCCGAAACATCTTTCCAAAGTCGGAGATGGAGAAGATGGGCTTCGCGTACTACCCGATCGGCTCAGCCCCGACGACGCACGCACGGCGTTCAGCCTCGACGACCTAGCACCTGGCTGCTGCCAGCTCTGCAGGGATATACGGGGACATAGATCCGGCGCGGCCTTTTTCAAGGCCGCCCGGAGCAAGCCGTCCGCCCAAAAAAGAAGGGGCATCCTCTTCTCTCTCCCAGAAGAGGACGCCCCGAGCCGTGAGCATGGCCCTCTCCCGAGCCAGTACTCACAGAGGTCTAACAGCTTGCCAGCCGTCAGTAACCGAACTCTTTCATCTTATCACGAAGTGATTGCAGTGCTGACGCAACCGAGTCTTCCAGCCGGCCGCCCGTAGAGGACAGCGCGGCCTCAAGCAAAGCCACGACTTCATGAGCTTGCTCGACCTCCCCTTCGAGGACCAAGGCTGCCGTAAGATCGTCTATGTTGCGCACCGCTTGCATCTGGTAATCGGGTACGAACGGTTCAAAATCTAAGAAGCTTGCGCGCGCCTCCTCCACTCGACCTTGCTTCAGTTGAATCTTGCCGGACCAGGTCAACGCATGGGTGCTGGGCCGTGGACAATCTCCGAATCGATTCCTGACCGCGCCATACTCATCCAACGCCTCATCGAGTCGTCCCTCGCGCCGCAATTGATGGGCCAACTCAAGCAGTGCTCGCGCCGCGTACCCCCTGACAGCCGGCTCAACAACCACTTCTCCAAGCCGGACAGCCTGTTCGAATCGCTGACGCGCCTCATCGAGCCGCTCTCGAGCTCGATAGATTTCTCCCGCTCGAAAGGCACCCTCGACTCGCTCGAGAACTCCGTAGTGACCCGAGTCCGCCACGACACCGTAAGCCGCTGCTGCACGGACAAGGCCACTCTCTCGCTCCTCTCCATCAAAATCATAGGCCCGTTTCTTTAAGGCAGCCGCTGCGTGAAGAGCCTTTTGCCCCGCCTCTAATTCCAGTAATTCCAGAGGCTCCAGGACAACCTCTTCATCACTCGTCTCCATCGTATCTATGGCGAATTCACCAAGAGTGCCGGGCGAAGCCTCTTCAATCGGCCCCCAGCAAAGAGAAACGAGAATCAACGTCCAAGCGATCCAGCATCCTGCATTCATCATCACATCCTTCTCTGAACTCTGAGAGTAGACGCCCCCCTCAAGCCTTATGGATGGACGCCCTGCGTAAGGTTTAGCCTGGGGGCGGCCGGCCCCGAGGCTCCGAACATCTCGTCGGCCTTCTCATCCTGCTGTTACACCGCCTTCATTCAGGACACTCGCGGTGTGTGCTAATGTGTCGCGACTTTGCCCATGAGCCCTTCGGACCATCGCCGTCGCATCGCGGGAGCAACATCCGCGGGGATTCTCTCTGGTCTGGCGCTGACTCTCTCGTTGCTCCTTCTCGGTTATGTGATGTGGAGTCAGGGAGACCTGACATTCGGACAGCCGACCATTGAGCCGCGCACCGTCACACCCCGGGGCGCATTGTCAGACGAAGAAGAAGCCGTGATCGCCGTCTTCGAAGAGACAGGTGGGTCCGTGGTCAACGTGAGCCAGGTGCTCTCCCGCGTCAACTTCGCCAATCGCACTGTGGAAGGTTATGCGAGCGACGCCGGCACGGGCATCGTGTGGGACAAGCAGGGTCACATCGTGACCAACTTCCACGTGATCCAGAACCAGAGCCACCAAACATCACCAATGGGGCTGCGCACAATCTCTGTCAATGAGAACCTGCGTGTCATTCTTGACGATGAAGCCATGTATGACGCGGAACTCGTTGGCTACTCCACCGACCACGACTTGGCGGTGTTAAAAATTGACGCCGCCCCCCATCGACTTCACCCTCTGGTGATTGGATCGTCTCGCGACCTTCGAGTCGGCCAATCGGTCCTCGCCATCGGCAATCCATTTGGATTGCAAAGGACCCTCACAAAAGGCCTCATTAGCGCTCTCAATCGAACCATGAGATCTCCGACAGATCGCCTCATCGAAAATGTCATTCAGACAGACGCAGCGATCAATCCAGGCAACTCGGGCGGACCGCTTCTCGACAGCGCCGGAAGGCTGATCGGCGTCAACACAAGGATCTACAGCAACTCAGGGAACTCGGCGGGAATCGGATTCGCTGTCCCGGTGGACGTCGTGAACGAAGTTGTCCCGGAACTCATCGTGAAGGGTGGCATCACCCAAGCTGTTCTGGGAGTTCAGTTCGATGAGCGCCCGGCCTTTCTCCCCTCGGGGCGGGTAGGTGCCCACATCATCGTCGTAGCTCCAGACGGAGCTGCCGAACAAGCCGGATTGCTGGGAGTACGGCGCGTTGCCGAAACGCCTGTACGGGGCGATGTCGTCCTGGCAGTCAACGACTCCCCGACAAGAAGCCGCCTGGATGTCTTGGATGCGATCCGGCACTTCAATGTCGGCGATACGGTGTCCCTGACTCTCGACCGTGAGGGGGAAATCTATGCCGTCGATGTCACCCTCCAGGCCCTCAATTGATTGCAGAGGGCGCTCTCCGGCGCTTCACACCGATCCTCTCGAAATGATCTCTCACACCCCAGAAGCACAAGAATTGCGCAAAAAGGGCTCGAAGGCCTCTGAGAGGCCCTACGTGGCTACCTGTGACAGGACTGTGGCCCATGCCGCCGAGCTTCATTCTTCGGGCAACATCGGGGGATAATCGCTATTGGATACGCATGCAGAGCCAGACCCCCCGGGGCGGACCCCAGGGCCTGACCCGAACTCTGCTCTCTCCTGCTGAAACCGAGACTGTCGAGGGCGCTTTTCATGATCTGGAACCGGGGCAACATATCCAGGCACTCCCTGCCGATCTTCTTGGCAGTCGCCATGCTGTGGCCAGCAGCACCCAGCAATGCCCAACTCATACGCGTCGTACCAGACGATGCGTTTCTCATCAGCTACAGCCCTGCGACTGACAGCTTTGACTTCGCAGATGACTACTCCCTGGAAATCATCCGGGCCGTCATTGATGCCAGGTTCGACAACCTTGCCCTGGAGGCACTAGAGGCTGGTGGCATGGGGCCAGAGACAAGCACGCAATTGCGGGCTCTTCGCGACGTCCTCTACGAGATCATTGATCGGGTCGATTGGGCCGCACTCTCGGAAAACGAAACCGTCTTCGCGATGAAAACGGGCGGCCTCTCCCCTTGGGTCCCCGTTCTCCCGATGGGCACACTCCTCGCGTTCAATCCCGACCTTGAAGCGGCCCCGAAGCTGGAGCAGGCTCTCAGGAACTTGTTCTCCACAGTGGCCTTGATCGCACCTGACTCGCTCTCTTTCAAAAAGAGAACACGCGACGACACCAGAATCTACAGCTTGCACGTGGGCCCATTCGCAGACCAAGCGCTGGCTCAACTGGCCGTGCATGAGAATGAATTCATGTTCGTCTTCGGACACGGATTCCTGGAGGGCGCCCTCGCACGCCTCGAAGGAACATCAGGCGTATCCCTGGCCGAGACCGAGCGTTACACGGCGGCTTTCGGTGATTTGCCTCGAGACGCGGCTCGCACCACATTCGTCGACGTTCATGGAGCTCTCAGCGACGCGAAAGAAGCCATTCTCCCGTATCTCGGCTCACAGGATCGCCAACCTCTTGAGGACGTAATCGACCTACTCGACGTGGTCGACACGGTCGCCCTCGTCGAACATGCAAAAGACTACGAAGTCGTGACGCAACAACGGATCCGATATCGAGACGAAGCCGTTGACGCGCGCAACCCACTGTATGTCGCCATGTTCGAGTCCGATGAAAACAGCCTTCTCGATTTCGTTCCTGCAGAAGCCACGGGTTTTACGCTGACAAGCGGTGTCAACCTGGTGCCGATGTACCACTGGGTCATCGAACGCATCCAGATTTACGGAGACCCTGAACTCGAAGTCGAAGCAAATCTCGCCGGCTGGAGAACGATTCAGGCAGTTCTTGACCTCAGCTTCGAGGAAGATCTTCTCGCCATCGCGGACAGCAATACCGTTGTCTTTTCGATGCCAGCTGCGTACCCCACACCCCTGCAGCCAGAAGACTATGTCTACATGATCGAACTCAAGAATCCTGCGGGGGCACGCAAGCTCATTCGCCGCCTCGAAAACGTGTACGAGGCGGGGCTCCCATTGCTCATCCAATACTCCGGAGGCAGTGGAGAACTTCCGAATCTCGAGATTCGAGATGCGAAAGGAATTTTCCCGGGCATGAAACACGTCAACATGACCATACAAGCTCCCGGGTTCGCGATTCCTATGCCGCAGTTCACCTATGGCATCGTTGGCAACAAACTCATTTTTACGAACTCCCAGGAAACCCTTGCACTCTCCATGGAGGCGGCCGCGGAAGAAGTCGATGGCATCGATGAGAACGCCACCATCAAAGCAAGCGGTGGTCTGCCAAGGGACTCAATGGTCAGTGCCTCCCTGACTCCCTACGCGGAGCGATACGCCTCGATGCAAGGCGCGGTGCAAATCATGGTGACAAGTATGAACATGGTCTTGAGCACAGCTGGGCAAGTCCTCACACAGCGCGATGCCGCTGGGGAAAAGAATTCCGCTGCGGCCATGGTTCGATACGCCTCCGGCTTACTCCCGAGGTTCAGCGCCATCGTTCAGCACTACGACTTTCTCCGGTCCGGGGTCTCCTACGCGCAGAGACTCGAATCCGGGCGCGTCCGCTATTCGCGCACGACCACCCGCTATTTCGAGCCTCACGAGCGCCCCACCTTTTCGGGTCAGTAACGCGCGGCTCGCCCCGGCCCCCTCGCCTGAAAGGCCTTTTCGGGGCGAACTCAAGGGCAATCGTCCAGCAAACAGGCCCTTTGGAGGCCAATTCCAGCCCTTTTCGACAAGGGCCAGCAGAGGTTCAAGGCAAAGGCGGTGATGCGTCGAAACATACGCATGACACTCATGTGCCCATGGAAAGCCCTTGGACTACGCACAGCAAGAATCCAAAGAGGCGCTGCGCCTCCCCCGCACGCTCGCTGGAGCCGTCCTGGCTCTTTGCCTGCTGCCTTCGGTTTTGTCGCTGCTTGGCGTCGACTTGGGGTCACCCGAGCCGACACAAGACGCGACGTACCTGCGTGGACTCTGGGGCCACCAACTTGTCGACGCACTTCACGAGTCCGTTGAAGGCGCATTCGTTCATGTGCTCATGGAGTGGAGCGCGATTTGCGTTGCCATCTTCATCGCCATCCTCTCATGGGTGACCTTCTCGATCCGGCGTGACGTCGCCACGCCCATTCTCGGGGTGGCGCTACTGACAGCCGGCGCGATGGATGCCTATCACGCTCTTGCAGCGGCGCGGTTCGTTGATGGATCGACCGAATCACGTGACCTCATCCCGTTCAGCTGGGCGCTCTGCAGAACATTCAATGCACTGATCATCTCCATCGGCGCCTGGCTTGCTTTCCGCCGCACCTCAGGGCCGGGACGTCGCGGAGGCATGTTTCTCATTGCCGTCTCGTTGATCTTCTCGCTCTCTGCATGGGTCCTGATCAACCACATCGCAACATCGACCACACTGCCGCGCACGATCTTCCCCGAAGCCATTCTTTCGCGACCATGGGACGTCATGCCGTTGGTGTTTTATCTCTTTGCAGGTGCAGTGCTCCTGCCTCGGCTCTACGACAAACACCCGGGCGCCTTCACCGATTCGCTGCTGCTGAGCATGCTTCCGCATATCGCTGTGCAACTGCACATGGTGTTCGGGTCCACGAATCTCTATGGGCACGACTACAACAGCGCGCATGGCCTCAAAATACTCGCTTACCTGGTGCCATTCATCGGGCTTTGCATCGACTACATCCGCTCGTACCGGACGTCTCGGCAACAAGCATCCTCACTTGCACGCGAAATCGAACAGCACCGCAGCACAATGAACAGCTTGGACCGTCAGCGTTTGACTGCAGAGCTTCTCAAGTCGGCCAGCGACATCGCTACAGAAGCTGAGTCGGAGACTGCGGCGCTTCAGGCCAGTATCAACATGATCTGCGATCGAATCGGCTGGCCTATTGGGCACGCTTACGTCGTCAACGACGAGACCTTGCGGCCTACAGCGATTCGAAACATTGCTGGCGACGACATGAATGCCGTGCCACGGGTCATCACAGACCTGGTGGAGTTCCAGAAAGGCGAAGGTCTTCCGGGCCACGTCCTCATGACAGGAGAGCCCGCCTGGGTCGAAGACCTCGATGAACACGAGTACGGCAAGATTGCTGAGGCCCCTCCCGGGGTTGAGATTCGCGGTGCCATGGCGTTACCCGTCAAGAGTCGCTCCAAGACCGTCGCCGTACTCGAATTCTTTTCACGCCGGGTCGAGCCGGAAGACGGTGAGCTTCTCGCGCTCATGAAACGCGTCGGTGATCAGGTCGGCCGTGTCATGGAAGGCAAGCAAGCGCTCTCTGCACTTCAGAGCGCACGCGACTCGGCAGAAGCCGCGACTCAGGCAAAAAGCGAATTCCTTGCCAACATGAGCCATGAAATCCGCACGCCCCTCAACGGCGTCATCGGCATGACAGGGCTGCTGCTCGACACCAAGCTTGAGAACAACCAGCTTGAATACGCACGAACTGCTCGCAGCTGCGCCGAATCACTTGTGGGAGTGATTAATGACATTCTCGATTTCTCAAAAATCGAAGCGGGCAAGCTAGATCTCGAAGTCACTGAGTTCGACCTCCACCAACTGCTTGAAGACTCCGTCGACATGCTCGCCTTTGGAGCGCAAGCCAAGGGCTTGGAGCTGGTTCTTGAAATCGACCCAACACTGCCTGCCATCGTCCACGGCGACCCCGTGCGACTGCGGCAGATTGTGCTCAACCTGGCAAACAATGCCGTGAAGTTTACCCATCAGGGCGTGGTAGCAGTCAGGGCGGTTGCACTCCGAACTCAAGATGACTCCATGCTCATCCGGTTCGATGTTGCAGACACGGGCATCGGCATCCCCGCTGATCGCGCGAGTTTGCTCTTCAAGTCATTCAGCCAGGTCGACGCATCCACGACACGCCAGTTCGGCGGCACAGGCCTTGGCCTCGCTATTTCGAGACGGTTGACAGAACTCATGGGCGGACGCATCAGCGTCAACAGTGAGATTGGCAAGGGATCGACCTTCACGTTCACTGCCAAGCTCGGAATCGGTCAACAAGAACACAGTGACGAAACGTCATGCCTGCCGCCTCTTGAGGACCACCGTGTCCTCGTTGTCGGTGACAACGAAACCACCCTGAGAGCCCTCATGGCTCCCATCAAAGTGGCGGGGGGCTCACCAGTCGGCGCGACCAGCATCGACAAGGCCCGCGAAATCCTCATTCAGGCTGCTGAGCGTGGCTTGCCTTTCGAGATCATGCTCGTGGAATCCGAGATCCATGGCATGGACGGAATGGCCTTCGGGCTTGAGTTGCGGTCTGATCCACGCATGTCAGATCTAAGCCTTATCTTGCTCACTCCGCATGGCATGCGTGACGACTCTGTTCTGATCAAGCAGATGGGCTTTGTAGCAAGCGTTCCAAAGCCTGTACGCCGCGCTCGCCTCTCAGAGGCCATGGCCGCTGCACTCAAGAAGCAAAACGGCCTTGCTGCCAGAGCCTTCACCCCACCAACATCCAAAAGCCTCCCCGAGGCTTCTCTTCCCAAGACTTCCACGGGCACATCCGCTGCAGACACCGCCCCGCTTCCTCCCGCAGCAAATCTCCTGGTCGTTGAAGACAACGCCGTCAATCAAGCAGTGGCGAGCAGGCTCCTGCAAAAGCTGGGGCATGAAGTCGACGTCGCCAACAACGGGCAGGAGGCCCTCGAAGCTCTCAATTCCAACACCTACGACATCATTCTCATGGACTGCCAGATGCCCATCATGGATGGCTACGCAGCCGCCTCGGCGATTCGATCGCTGGCTGGATCCAAAGCCTCACTACCCATCGTGGCCATGACTGCAAACGCCCTCAAGGGCGATAAAGAACGTTGCTTGCTTGCCGGCATGAACGACTATCTGGCCAAACCAATCAACGCGAATGAATTGCGCGAAATGATTTCTTATTGGTTAAGGCGAGGGCGCGCAAGCGGCAAGCCCACAGAGTCTCCGACTCCCGCCTGAGCGCGGCCCAGTCACCTTAAAGAGGGTCGACAACTCGTGACCAGAGCGAGTGGTTGCTCGAAAAGCTCTTCAGGATCTGTGCCATCTGCGCAGTTGCGCACAACGCGTGGTCCAAAGCTTCTGCCCACGGCCCTGTTGTCGCACGCTCCCAGCCACGGCATGCGGGCACGACTGCAGGGTCATCTCCGCTCAGCGGATCGAGTGGTAACGCATCGTAGTAAGCCCGGTGATCGGTCGTCACTCCCAACAAGCGACGCAAGCCATACCGATCAGAAAGTGCGGCTTGCAATCGGTGACAAGCATGCTCTCGAACGAGATGCCGATCATCACGGTTCACCAACCCCCAGTCTGAAACACCCCACGACCCAGGCCCTTCGACAAGCGCATGGCAGACCTCATGGAACACCATCTGCGCCACACAGTCGTCGGGGTCCATGCTTTCAGAATCTGCGATGTACAGAACACCTTCCCCGTCCCACGCGGCATATACGGCCGCCGATCGCTCAACCTCCATGCCCAGAGTTCTGGCCGTCTCCAACCAGATAAGGTCCAGCGGGTCACTGTACTCGCAGTCAATTTCTCGCTGAATCGCCATAACGTCAGCTTAGCGATGTAATCTCACAACCACGGCAAAGGCTTTCTTCTCGTCGCGGCATGGCTCTCCAATCGACTCTCCGGTGGATCTCGAAATGGCACCTGACTTCGCCGAAGAATCAGCTCGTTACATTCGCGATGTTTACCTTCCCCGCCTCTCGCTGGCACTTCAGGCACTTCCCTCCCGGGATCTCTGGTGGCAACCACATGCCGAGTGCATCAGTTTCGGAGCGATTCTGAAGCATCTCGAGGGAAACGTTCGACAGTGGATTCTTTGTGCCTTGGGAAGTGAACTCGACAGACGAGACCGCAATAGCGAGTTCCGTCTGGCAGGCGCATCGGATGGCGAATCTCTCTTTACTGCTTTGAGTCAGACAGTTTCACAAGCCGCAGAAGTTCTCGAGTCAATGGATATCAATCAACTCGGGAACAAGCTCTATGTCCAAGGGCAAAACGTGACTGCCGGAGAAGCGATCTACCATGTTGTGGAACACTTCTCGTGGCATACGGGGCAGGCTGTCTGGATCGCCAAAGCACGCGCAGGCGTCGGGCATGAAATCGCTTTTTACGACGACGCCAAACTGCAGAACGCCACAGAGGGCTCGAAAAATCGAGACTCTTCGTGAAGTGGTTCGGCGCCTTGTGGAAAAGCGTAGGCCTTAACTGAGGGCGCTTGCTTTCACCTCGAGCAAGGCATCGCGATCGAGCCGCGCACCAAATCGGGTCACCAGTGTGGCCGAGCCCAGGCTCGCCAAATTCCCGGCCTCCTCGCAGCTCAGGCCTGAAGTGATTCCGTAAAGAAAGGCACCTGCAAAGAGGTCGCCAGCTCCATTTGAGTCCACAGCTTTCACTGAATGCGGTGCGATATCGAGCCAGTTCGAACCATCCCACACCCGTGAGCCCTTGGGACCCAGCGTGAGGCCCACGATCCCAGCACGCTCCCGGAGCATGTCGCCAGCCTGATCAATTGAGTCTTGCCCGGTAAACCCGAGAGCTTCTTCTTCATTGCAAAGCAGCACATCGACACCGTCACCAAGAACTTGCTCGAGGCCCTCACCACAAAATCTCACCATGGCTGGATCTGAGAACGTGAAAGCAGTCTTCACTCCATGCTTGCGGGCCATCTCTCGCGCTCGCTCTGCTGTCTGAAGAGAATTCGGCGTGCTGACGAGATACCCCTCGATGTAGAGATACTCAGATGCCGCCAGTTCGTCTTCAACCAACTGATCCGCAGTCAACGTCGAACTGATGCCAAGGCTTGTATTCATCGTGCGGTCAGCATCCGGCGTCACCATCACGAGGCAAGTGCCCGTCGGAGCGTGGCTTCCCTTGTCGTCGTGAGCATTTGAGGCGATCCCCAAGTGCTTCATGTCATCTGCAAAGAAGCGGCCCGCGTCATCGTCTGCGACACGGCATGAGTAGTAGCAACGTGCACCCAGTTGTGCGAGCGCTGTGATGGTGTTTGCCGCAGAGCCTCCACCCGTGCGTGTGTGCTGGACGCCACTGAGCTTTTCAAGCAAGAGCCCCTGACGTTCAGCATCTACAAGCGTCATGACGCCCTTTTCAACACCCAACTCGCTCAACTGCTCTGGAGTGGTCTCCACTTCGATGTCAACCAGGGCGTTGCCCACTCCGTACACATCGTATCTTTGGCTCATAATAGGTTCGCAGGACTCTGTGGAGTTGCAGTGCTAGCTCAAGACAGGCGGCAACGATACAGGCTTCCGCCGCGGCCTGAAACCCTCCCGGGCCCAGACCAAGATCTCCCGAACCGCGAGACGCGGCCTTCTTATTCAGGGAGAGACGCTTAGAAGTGCGTCGCTCAAGGCGACCCCATGAAGAGGCACCAGATCATCCACGACGCCCAACTGGTACCAGACATGGGTGCCAGGAGGAATGCCTGCAGGCCAGACCCCTTGCCCTTGCGCACCGCCCCCGCTGTCGGACACCAGCAAGAGCAGCCGAGGATTCGGGAATGGGTAAAGCTGGCCACCGAAAAACGGTTCGGGAATCGACTGAAATCCGAAGAAGAAAACCATGGGAGCGTTGGGCAACGCATCGATGATGTCCATCGACAAAATCGACCCTGCTGTCAGCGGGCCCTTCGGAAGAAGCGTTGGTTTCCCCATGGTCCCGTAAGTTCCACCCGAGAGGATGGTAAAGAGCGAAGGTTCGTGAGCTTCGAAACCATGGTGCTCCTGCAAGGCAAACAAGTGCGCCAAGGCCATCGACTCGCGTGCATCCGGATCACCCAGAAGCAAGGCATCGCCTCGGTTGCTGATAAAGCCCATCTCGGAGAGCGAAGCGGGCATCGTGGTATTCAGCAGCACGAAAAAACTTGCTGTCTTCGTACCTCGGTCCGTCAACCCCCATGCTTGAAGCATGCGTTCGTGAATCTGGTCACGTTGCTCTGCCGCCACAGTCCCCTCTGCCCAGGCATAAGTTTCGGTTCCATTCGCAACCGGGTCAGTAAAAGCATTGGCATGAATTGACAAAAAGCTTTCTGCGCCGAAGGCGTTAGCCATCGTGACTCGCTCGACAAGGCTCACGTCGCTGTCATCGACTCGCGTTAACAACACATCCCAACGACCGCCACCTGTGAGATCGCCATTGTCGGTCTCAAATAAATCGGCCAATCGCAGAGCAACATCCAAGGCGACGTCTTTTTCCTGCAATCCGTTTCCAAGAGCCCCGCTATCGCCGCCACCATGCCCCGCATCGATGCAAATCCGGATGGGTGCACCAGACGTCGCGGGTTGAAGCGGAGGGACCCAGTGCCCGACGTCTTCGCCCGGATGAGAAGCACGTGGCTGCGTGGATCCTGGGTCGAGAACAAACGTCAACTGCTCTGACACATCATGACCGTCATCGAGACTCGACTCGTAGACAAAGCGACCGTCGGGGAGAAAGCGTGGGAACCCGGCACGCCCCAGAGAAAGCCTCTTGGTAGGCGCCCCCGGCCAGTCAATGAGCACCAAGCCTTTCTCAGCTGAGATCCAGGCCTGCGAAATGCCTGAAGGACCTACGGCACACAGCACCGACGAACTGCTGGAAAAGCCCCACCCCTGCACCGGTATCGCAAGCAGCGCGCTCAACACGAGCAGGCCGAGCTTAAGCCCCAGAGGGCCCCCGTTTGGAGTTCGCGTCGAGAGCATGCTCATTGCAGTCTCTAGGATACCTCCTTCTTGCAAGGCCTGCCGGGGACTCTGGCCGTCGAAGACCTCCGGCTGGGCTGCTACGGTGGTCGTGCCGATTCGTGAAATCCGATCACACCCGATCACACCCAATGCGGGGCCCATTTCACCCATGTCAACCGAGGAGCCCAGCATGACGCCCGCTCCTTTCCGCTCCGCCGCTGTACTCGGCGCCGGCGTCATGGGGGCGCAGATAGCAGCTCACCTGGCGAACGCTGGCCTCACCGTTCACCTCCTGGACATCGCGGCTGAGGGCAATGACCGGAGTGCTCCAGCGCGCCAAGCCTTGGCGAGTGCCCAGAAGATCAGCCCCAATCCATTCTTCACGTCGAACCGCGCGGAACTCATCACCCCCGGCAATTTTGAAGATGACTTCGGTCGGCTTGCAGATGTTGACTGGGTGATTGAAGCGGTTATCGAGCAGCTCGACATCAAGCAGCAACTCATGCAGCGACTCGAGACAATCGTTCGAGACGACACGATTGTCTCCACCAACACGAGTGGGCTTCCCATTCACAAGATTTCCGAAGGGCGCGGCGAATCTTTCCGCAAGCGCTTCCTCGGAACACACTTTTTCAATCCGCCGCGGTACCTAAAACTCTTCGAAGTCATTCCGACTCCAGACACGGATGCTTTCGTACTCGAACGTGTGAGTTGGTTCGCGCGCATGCACCTCGGCAAGGGAATCGTTGTTGCCAAGGACACCCCGAACTTCATTGGCAATCGCATCGGCATCTATGCCGCGATGCAGGCGATGCGTGAAGTCACGGAACATGGCTTCAGTATCGAAGACGTCGACTTGCTCACGGGGACCGTCGTTGGACACCCCCGCTCAGCGACTTTCCGGACGGCAGACCTTGTCGGGCTTGACACGTTGGCTCACGTCGCCAACAACCTCTACGAAGGAGTCGAAAACGACGAAAGCCGCGAAGCATTTCGACCCCCATGGCTACTCCTCAAGCTCACGGAACGCGGCGCGCTTGGCGCAAAGACAAAACACGGCTTCTACAAGAAGCACGAAGGAAAGATTCTCTCCATCGACCCCAAGTCGATGGAGTACGTCGCCCCCGGCAAGAAACGCGTCGACATTGAGAGCATCAAGAAGGCGGGCAGTCTTCCTCAACGCCTCCGCGCGCTCTACGAAGACCAAGGGCGGGTGGGCGAATTCTTTCGGCGCACAACATGGGACCTACTGGCCTACACCGCACGCCGGCTACCAGAAATCGCTGATGAAGTCTGCGATGTAGATGACGCCCTCAAACTCGGCTTTGGTTGGAGGATGGGCCCCTTCGCGACATGGGAAACGCTCGGCTTTCAACGCGTCCTCGACGACATGCGAGAACAGCGGCTCGTGATTCCCACGTGGATCGAAGAGATGGAGCGCGCAGGAGCGACATCCTTCTACCGCGTGAACCCGAACACGCAAGGGAGCTGGAATCCCGCAACATCTGACTATCGTGATCGCGAAGTTCCACGCGATGAGATTGACCTGAATTCGGTCCGCGACATACGCGGCGAACTCTGGAGCAACAAAGAATCTGCGCTGCTCGACCTTGGTGATGGAGTCGCGCTGTTTGAGTTCCGTAGCAAGATGAACAGCATCGGCAAGCACGTCATTGAGGGCTTGTTCCATGCCATCGAAACCGTAGAAAACGGGCCCTGGGCTGGACTGGTCATCGGAAATGCCGCTGAGCACTTCAGCGTCGGAGCGAACCTCGCCGAAATGGGGATGGCTGTGATGCAGGGGCATTGGCCCGAGTTGGAACAAGCTGTGAGTTCGTTCCAGCAAATGGGGCAACGCATTCGCTATGCAAGCAAGCCCGTGCTCGTCGCCACACAAGGCCGCGTGCTCGGTGGTGCCTGTGAAATGACGATGGCCTGCGCTCACCCGGTCTGTGCGGCCGAATCGTATATAGGTCTCGTCGAGATTGGAGCAGGTCTCATTCCAGCTGGTGGTGGAACCATGCGCATGGCTGCATGGGCTGCCGAGCAAGCCGCATCTCCTGCCCCAGAGCACCTGGCCCCCTTCCTACGGCGCGCATTCGAGACCGTTGCCAAAGCGCAGGTGGCGACAAGTGCCGAAGAAGCTCAGAGCCTCGGCTTCATGTCCCCCGCCGGCACCATCGTCATGAATGGAGAGCGTCGGCTTTGGGTCGCCAAACGCGAAGTGATTCGACTGGCCGAGGAAGGCTACCGTGCTCCGGCGGTACGCACCGCGATTCGCGTTCTGGGAACACCCGGTCGCGGGCCATTCGACGTCGGCGTTGCACATCTTCTACAGGGAGGATTCGTGCGAGAGCATGACGCCTATGTGGCCGGACGCATCGCCTGGGTGATCACCGGCGGCGACTTGCCCGGAGCGACATGGCTACACGAACAACAACTGCTTGACCTTGAACGAGAAATTTTTCTCTCGCTGCTCGGAGAGAAGGCCACGCAAAAGCAGATCGCCGAGTTACTCACCCGCAATCAGCCCATGGCAACCAAACTTGCGGCCAAAGGTCTAGTAAGCCTCACCAACGTCTTTCGCAAGAAGCGCTCTTCCACGCGTCCCTGACTTCTTCTCCACGCTCTGGGATCGACATGACTCAACAGGAAGCTGTCCTCGTAAGCTGCGTGCGCACACCCGTCGGCCGTGCCAAGCGAGGCTCCCTCGCACAAACCATGCCCGTCACCCTGGGTGCGAAAGTTGTCCGGGAAGCCATCCAGCGAGTTCCGGGGCTCGAGGCCGAACGTGTTGACGACGTCCTCATGGGGTGCGCCATGCCCGAAGGCCCCCAGGGTCTCAATATGGGACGCCTCGTGGCCCAGCGAGCAGGTCTCCCGGACACAGTCCCTGGTGCGACAATCAATCGCTTCTGTTCATCCGGTCTTCAGACCATTGCCATGGCGAGCCAGGCCATCGAAGTCGGCCAGTCAGACATCGTCATCGCCGGTGGTGCCGAATCCATGACGATGGTGCCGATGGAGGGCTTCCAGTTCATCCCAGATCCAACCCTCATTCGCTCAGAACCGAACGCATACATCTCCATGGGCCTCACAGCGGAACGTGTTGCCGAGAAGTTCAAAGTCAGTCGTGATGACCAGGACGCCTTCGCGACCCGCAGTCATCAGCGTGCAGTCGACGCCATAGATGCAGCACGCTTTGAAGACGAGATCGTCGCCTTAAAAGTCGAGCAGATGACACGGCGTGATGGCGCGATCCACGTAGAGCAAGTGGAGTTCAGTGTGGATGAAGGGCCCCGCCCAGAGACCAATATAGAGACACTTTCCGCGTTGCGGCCCGTCTTCAAGAAAGGTGGAACCGTCACGGCTGGCAACTGCTCCCAGATGTCAGACGGCGCTGCGGCGGCCGTTGTCATGAGTGAAGACGTCGCACGCGAACTTGGTGCCACTCCGCTTGCACGACTGGTCAGTTTTTCAGTTGCTGGCGTTTCTCCAGACATCATGGGCATCGGCCCCGTGGAGGCCGTTCCCAAAGCACTCGCGCGAGCCGGACTGAAGCTCAGTGACATTGGCCTTTTCGAACTCAATGAGGCATTCGCCTCTCAGTCTCTCGCTGTGATTCGACAACTTGGACTGGATGAGAATCTTGTCAACGTCAACGGCGGTGCGATTGCACTGGGACACCCCTTGGGGTGCACCGGAACCAAGCTGACAGCAACACTCTTACAAGAGATGCAACGAAGGGGAGTCCGGTACGGCATCGTCACGATGTGCATCGGCTCTGGAATGGGCGCCGCCGGAATTTTTGAGAACCTCAGGCTTTGACTATGACCACGAGTCCTTACCGCCCAGATCTTTTGAAGGGCCAACACATCCTCATCACAGGCGGCGGAACCGGGCTGGGCTCCGCGATAGCCACTCGATTTGCGTCTCTTGGTGCAGCCATCACGATCTGTGGACGACGGCGCTCGCCTCTCGAAGACACTGTCGCTGCTCTCCGTGCGAAAGGTTCTCGGGCCGAGGGCATCCCATGCGACATCCAGCATCGCGAAAAAGTTGATGAGATGATTGCCGAGGCAGAGAGTCGGCAAGGATCTCTCACCGGGTTAGTGAACAACGCCGCCGGCAACTTTCTTTCTCTTTCGGAGCAGCTCGACCCTCGCGGATTCGAAGCCGTGATGTCGATCAACGTCTCGGGGACATTTCACTGCACGCAGGCCTGCGCGCAGCTCTGGATCCAACGAAAAGAGCCTGGGAGTGTCCTCTCGATTGTCACAACCTACATCGAGACCGGCAGCGCCTTTGTCATGCCCAGCGCCGCATCGAAAGCAGCCATTGCCGCCATGATGCGATCTCTCGCGGTCGAGTGGGGACCGTACGGCATACGGCTCAACGCCATCGCGCCCGGTCCGATCCCGACCAAGGGAGCCTGGGAGCGATTGATTCCCGACAAATCTTTTGAGGAAAAGCTGCGCGATTCGGTCCCCATCGGGCGATTCGCGACACGAGAGGAGCTGGGCAACTTGGCGGTCTACCTCATGTCAGATTCAGCTGCATCCATGACAGGCCAAGTCATCGAACTCGATGGTGGAGCACGCCTGGCAGGTCATGGCGCCTTCAATGGCCTCATGCAGCTTCCACGCGAAAAGCTCGCGAAACACTTCGACAGCCTTCGACCTCCACGTCAGCCACGCCCTCCTAAAGCCCGCTGACACTTCGTCTCCCACACGTAAAAATATCGCTTCCTATGAACCTCCTGAATTTCTTTCGTTGCGCACCTCTCTTGCTGCTGGTTGGACTCGGCTGCGACTCCACAGCGACACCCGCAACTGACCCAGCCCCGAGTGGCGAACAGCCCTCCACGGGCCTGTATGAATTCGAGGCCCTCAGCCTGGAGGGAGAGAGCAAGCAGCTCAGTGACTATTCGGGACAAGTGACGCTGGTGGTCAATGTCGCCAGCAAATGCGGCTACACGCCTCAATACGCTGGGCTGCAAGCTTTGCACACCCAGCTAGCCGACCGAGGCTTCGCTGTGCTCGCCTTCCCGAGCAACGAGTTCCGTGGACAGGAACCCGGAGATGCGGCTCAGATCCGGTCTTTCTGCACGGACAATTACGGAGTGACCTTTCCTCTCTTCGAAAAGTGCCAGACGCTCTCGGGCGACAATCAGTCCCCGGTGTACAGCTATATGGAAAGCGAGCTGGGTGAGACACCCAGTTGGAACTTCTGCAAATACCTTGTCGGGAGAGATGGCAAACCCGTCGCTTTCTTCGAAAGTCGCGTCGGACCACAAGATCCAGAGCTTCTCTCGGCTATCGAGACCGCCCTCGCACAATCTTGAGAAAGATGATTTTCTTCGTGTGATGTGTGTGCGAATCCCCTGAAGGGCGTGTCGCGACAGCGGTCACAGTCGAGACACCACACCTTTGCTCTGGATGCATGACGGAAAGCCGGGTTCTTGCGTGCCCGTTTGGACCCGGTGCAGGTTCTCTTTTGGGATTTGCCGTTGGCTTTGCTTGCCCGCAGTTCCTTGACCGAAGTCTCTACGCCTCAACCAGCAAGTCTCATGGCTCCCCCAGCCGTGGGATTCCCCAAAGGCGAGATTTCGTTTCGGGAACCCCACAGCCAACCAATCCCACCCTGCTGATCACGACAGTGTGTCGCCCCGGGGTGGGAGCATGCCCCCCCCCGGGGCGCGCCTTTATCAGCTCCAGATGCAGTCGACATCAAGCGCCAAGCTGTTCAGAGCACTTTCTGTTGCCCCGGAGCCCAAGACGGAGCCCAAGACCATGAAGAGCAGAGATCTTCATCGCCCAGCACTCGATCCAGAGAGAGCGCGAACTCGCCCCCGTCTCCAACATCCACGCCTCGCTTCACGAGCCACCTCCATGGTTCGCCCGTTCGGCCGGCTGATTCTTCTCCTCGTCGCATTGTTCGCAATCAAGTCGACACTGTCGGCTCAGACGATCTATGCGCCAGGCTGTGCCGGCATCAACCCACCTCCGGCCATAACCTCTACGGGGAGCCTGACGTCTGGCGAAGATGCCGGCCTTCACCTCATGGGCGCCACTCCGAACTCGACCTGCGTTCTGGTTGTAGGCACCACCAACACCCATCCGGATGGGACCCCCCTCGAACTCAGCCTCTCAAACGTCGCCGGCGTTTCTCCAGGCTGCACCTTGAACGTCCAGCCGCTGATCACGCTGCAACTTCAAACGGACAGCCAGGGAGAAGTTCATATCTATTTCAAGGTGCCAGATTCCCTGGGCGACAAACTGTGCTTCCAGTTCGGAGTCATCGAATCTCTTTCCCCTCCGAGCGTCGCCATCTCGGATGCGTTGCAGCTCGACATTCAGACAGGGGATGGGCCGTTTAATTACGGCGAAGCGCTGCAAAAATCACTCACCTTCTACTATGCGCAGCGAGCCGGCCATCTCCCCCAGAAGTACCCGCTCAACTGGCGTGGTGATGCATTCAACTTCGAGCTCGAACAAGAGAACGGTCAGTACGACGTCGACGCCGGAATCCTGAATCGGTACATGGATGCTGGTGACACCGTAACGTTCACCTTGCCGATCACTTCGGCCATGACACTCATGGCGTGGAGTGGCATCGAGTTCGAAGAGGGCTTTCGTGATTCGAACCAGATGGACCAACTTTTGGATACGCTCCGCTGGCATGCTGATTGGTGCGTGGCAGCACATCCGGAGCCAAATGTCTTCGTCGGCCAAATCGGCCAGGGCGCAGAGTCCCACAGTTTCTGGGGCGCACCTGAAATACACACTCAGGCCGTCGGATACCGACCGAAGATCTGGTGGTTGACGCCAAGCAACCCCGGTTCGGAGCCCGTCGGTGAAGCAGCAGCATTTCTTGCGGCAGCTTCGATACTCTTCCAGCAAGAAGATGCCGTCTATGCCGCGACGCTGCTGCAGCATGCACGCGAGCTCTACTCATTCGCGAGTACGTACCAGGGCACCTACAACAACGCGATTCCAAATATTTCCTCGTACTACAACTCATACTCCGGCTACACAGACGAACTCGCGTGGTCTGCAACGTGGCTTTACCGCGCAACCGGAGAATCTGAATATCTTGATGCTGCGCGTGTGCACTTTGCGGCTTCAAGCCCCAACCCCAACTGGTCGCAATCCTGGGGGGGCAAGATCAACGGCACGGCGTGCTTGCTTGCTGCTCTCACCGGCGAAGAACAGTACCGCTATGCAGTCGAACAGCACCTCGACCACTGGCAACCCGGTGGTGGAATCTCCTACACGAGTGGCGGCCTCGCATGGCTCGACACCTGGGGTTCACTCAGATATTCGGCGAACACTTCATTCATCGCATTTGCCTATGCCGAGATGGTCGGAGATCCCGATGGGCGATACCGATCCTTCGGCGAGAGCCAGATCAACTACATGCTGGGCGACAACCCACGCGACTCGAGCTATGTCTGCGGCTTTGGTGTGAATCCCCCCATACGCCCTCACCATGTCACCGCACACGGTTCCTGGAACAACCAGATCAACGACCCGGACCCCAACCGGCACACACTTTGGGGCGCACTTGTGGGCGGACCTGCTTCAGCAGATGACTTCGACTATGCGGATGTCCGCAGCGACTACGTCACCAATGAAGTTTCATGCGACTACAACGCCGGCCTTGTCGCCAGCCTTGGATGGTTGGCACAAGAGTACGGCGGAAGCCCTCTGCCAGATTCAGAGTTCCCGCCCATCGAGCCGTCCTACGGGAAGGAAATGTTCGTAGAAGCCTCGATCCTCGAGGACGGCGCGACATTCACCAAACTCCGCTGCATGCTCAACAATCGAAGTGCATGGCCCGCACGGATGAGTGACGCCCTCTCCTATCGGATCTATGTCGACCTCAGCGAAGTCTTTGCAGCTGGCTACGGCATCGAGGATGTCTTCGTCGAGAGTGGTTTCCTTGATGGCGGGACACTTGGCTCGCTGCAACTGGCCAATGCTGCCTCCAACATCTGGTTCGTCGAGATTTCCTACAGCGGTGAACTCATTGGCCCAGGCACCGGAACCAATTATCGTCGAGAATGTCAGGTCACGATCGGCCTTGAGGGGTCAGCTTCGGATGCCGCATGGAATCCCGGCAACGACCCTTCGATCGCCGGCCTCGCTTTCGGGCAGGCGGCTCTCGAAAAGACAGAAATGATCTCCGTCTACGACGCGGGTGTCTTCGTTTTCGGTGAGGAAGGCACAGTCGACTGCAACAACAACGGCATCGATGATGCCGAGGACATCGCGAATGGCGCGAGCGATCTCGACGGAAACGGACGCCCTGATGAATGTGACCCTGACTGCAACGGCGATGGCATTCCAGATGCGTTCGAGATCGCCGAAGGTGCAGAGGATTGCGACTTTGACGGCATCCCGGATGCCTGTCAGCCATTTTCAGACTGTGATAGCGACGGTATCGCGGATGCCTGCGCTATTGCCGGCGGGACTGTTCCTGACTGCAATGGCAACGGCATTCCCGACGCATGTGATATCGCATCCGGAATCGAAGACGCCGACAGGAACGGGGTTCCCGACAGTTGCGAACTGAGCGGGGTTCAGTGTGCCTTCGAGATTACAGACGATTGGGGAAGTGGCTTCACCGCTGATCTGACCTTTACGAACGGCGGCCAAGATCTCATTCCTGCCGACTGGGTCATCGAGTTTGACGCAACCTTTGGCATTGTCAATTTGTGGCAAGGCGAGTTGTACTCACAAACAAATGGACACTTTGTTGTCTTGGCTCCGGAGTGGTCCGAAGCCGTCGAGCCGGGAGAGTCTTTTAGCATCGGATTCCAAGGCACTGGATCTTCCGGAACGATCGCCGAAACAACCGACGTAACACTCAATGGGTCCCCCGTCCCAATCGACTGATTTCCAATCTCAAATGGAAACAGCATCGTTACCATGCAGCCATGTCGCTCATGGATCGTATCGCTGAATGCACCGCACACGATCTCAACCGATTCGTCCCGTTTCGCGTAGCAAGTACAGACCTCGGATGGGTACGACGCGATTGGCTTGCAACACTGGGGACAATCCGTGATGAAACGGGTGCGTTGATCTTCGATGAAACAGAGAAACGAGTTGCTCTGTCTCATCGCTACACAACTTTCTCCGAACGTTCAGAGGCCATGAACCAAGTCGTTCATGCTTTGCAGGACATCGGGCTGGTCCCGCGCATGGGGCATGAACTCTATCCCGTCGTCACCCGGTTCGGCGCTCCGCCGTATCTCGCCTTGGAACGATCCGCCATGCCGGCCTTTGGGGCTCCAGCCTTCGGCGTTCACATGCATGGATTCGTACGCAAATCAGAAGGCCTACACATGTGGATTGCTCGTCGCTCCTCGCACAAGGTCACCTTCCCGGGCATGCTCGACAATCTCGTCGCAGGCGGCCAACCAATCGGGATCTCCCTGGAGGAGAACTTGATCAAAGAGTGCGCCGAAGAGGCAGACATTCCGGTGGAACTCGCAAGGCGCGCCAGGCAAACAGGATCAATCAGTTATCGGCTGGAGACTGATCAGGGCATCCGCAACGACACACTTTTTCTATACGAACTCGAACTCTCCGAGGACTTCGCTCCACACAACACGGACGGTGAAGTGGACTCTTTTGAACTCTGGCCCATCGAGGAAGTGCTGCAGCGCATCGCCGAGACACCCGACTTCAAGTTCAACTGCAACCTAGCGCTTCTCGATTTTCTATTGCGTCACGGAGTCCTCGATTCGAATCACCCCGAATATGACGCGGTACGGGCGGCACTTCCTGTCAGCTCACAAGTGAACAACTCGTAGCTTTTCTTAGTCGGCGGACTCACCGCTCGGGGCAGCCTGACTGGTTGCTGAGAGCTGAGCCATGAGAACGGCCCCCGCAGCAGAAATGTTCAGCGACCCGACCGCCCCGTGAGACGTGATTCGACAAACGTCATCGCAATTCTCACGAGTCAGCCGCCGTAGCCCCGTTTCCTCGTTTCCCAGCACGAGCAGCCACGGCCGATCGCGTGGAACCTCCGAAACGTCTCGCGAGGCCTCTTCTGCGGCGCCGAGGATCCAGAGCCCCGCATCTCGCGCAACCTTCAGCGCACGGTCCAGATTGGGTGGGCTCGAAAAAGGAACTGATTCCATGCCGCCCGAGGCGACATCGTAGACGACAGCGCTCAAGGGCGCCGACCGATCGCGAGTCAACAACACACCGCGCACACCAAAAAACGCTGCTGATCGAAAAACCGCTCCGAGATTGTGTGGGTCTTGCACGCAATCAAGCGCGAGCCACAAGCCGGGGACCCCCTCCTGATCTCGCACCTGCGCAAACAAATCGGACGGATCCATACTTTCCAAGGAACGAACACTCGCCATCAATCGCCCTTGCCGCCCACCTCCGGATTTCGAACGATCAGTCCGGGACCCCGACGCAGCCGACTCCGTCACTGCAACGCCGCACTCCTTGGCCATGTCGGAGACCTGGCGCCAAGCCTCTGTCAGCTTTCCACCTGAAAGCCTGACTTCAAGCACATCTTGAGGCCGGCGCTTGAGTGCCGCTAGCACACTATGGGGGTTGGTCAATTCGAGGTTCATCGAATCTTCGAAGGAGTCGATCGAAGCACTTAGGCCGTTGGCACCAAGCGCTCAACCAGGTTTGCGATTCTCGCGACACTTTCTTCAACGCCCAACTCATCGATCGATGGCAAGAGCGGTGGGCTCGCCGTCGCGCCTGTCACGGCAACTCGCAAGCCCATGAACAGGTTGCCAACTTTCAGGCCGGCCTCCTCTGCAATAGCCCGCAGTGCTGATTCCCGCGCTTCTTCTGGCTGACCGGCCATCTCCTTCAAGGTTTCCGAGGCCTTGACGAGCGCGGCACGGAGAGCTTCTGGATCGGCCTTTTTGACCTTCTTTGAGAGTCCTTCCATGTCCGGCTCAATCCGTCCAAGCAAGTAGCCCGCGCTCTCGGCAAAATCCGGAAGCCGCTTCATGCGCTCCTGGAAAAGTGGCAAGACGCGAACAATATCTGCGTGAGACCAATCACCTGCAAACCCCTCGCTCACGATTCGGTCTGCGAGAGCGCCCACATCGAGCTTGCGGATCTTCTCCCCGTTCAACCAGTCCAACTTCTGCATATCGAAGACGGGGCCGCCCACGCTGATGTCACTCGGATTGAACTTATCGACAAAAGTCTCAACGTCGAACTCTTCGTTGTCTTCTTTCAGGCTCCACCCCTGAAGCGCCAAAAAGTTCACCATGGCTTCGGGGAGATAGCCCTGCTCTCGGTACCACTCAAGCGACGTAGGGTTCTTTCGCTTGGAGATCTTGCTCTTGTCTTTGTTGCGCAACAGCGGCACGTGTGCAAAGGCTGGAGGATCCCACCCGAGAGCCTCATAAAGCATGACGTGCTTCGGAGACGACGGAATCCACTCCTCGGCGCGCATCACGATCGTGACTCCCATCAGGTGGTCATCCACGATGTTCGCCATGTGATATGTAGGCATGCCGTCTGACTTCAGCAGCACTTGATCGTCGATATTTTCGTTTTCGATCACAATTTCGCCACGTAGCAAGTCGTTGAAACGAGTCGTGGCCGACTTGTCTACGGCGAGGCGCACAACAAAAGCCTCGGCCTCGGCGCGCTTTGCCGAGTCTTCCGGCGCAATCGCACGACATGCCCCGTCATAACCACTGGGACGCTTGGCAGCCCTCTGGAACGCACGCAACTCGGTCAACCGTTCCGGCGTACAGAAACATCGGTAGGCATGGCCGGATGCGATCAATCTGTCGGTGTATTCCGAATAGATGCTCTTGCGCTCACTCTGACGGTACGGGCCATACTCCCCCCCGCTTAGCGGACTCTCATCAGGAACGATGCCCAGCCATGCGAGCGCTTCCAAGATGGCCGTCTCGTGCTCTCGCTTGCTGCGAGCCTGGTCAGTGTCCTCGATGCGCAAGATAAACCGTCCTCCGTTGCGTCGAGCCCAAGCCCAGTTAAACAACGACACGTAGGCCGTGCCGACATGAGGCTCTCCCGTGGGGGACGGAGCAACCCGCGTCACAACCTCCATTATTCTTCTTCTCCTTGTGCCATTTCGTGGAGCTCTCGCAACATGGAGAGCCGACCCATACAAACAAGAACATCACCAGAGGTCATGGGACGCTGTGGGTCCGGGTTGAATCGCGTGCTCGCGCCAGCTTTGCGCATCGCGATCACCATGATGTCCATGGTCGCGCGTATATTTGCTTCTTGAAGTGATTTGCCCACTAACGAGCAGCCCGGTTCGATTTTTACTTCTCGAACGCGAACATCGTCGCTTTCACTCTTATCTTCTTCTTTGAAGATACGCATGAGATCGATCACTGCTGGGCGCACGATCTCATCACCAATTCGCCGGCCGGTCTCTTCCAATGGGTTCACGGCCCGGTCTGCGCCAGCCTTTAACAACTTGTCGCCAGCATGCGGAGAACTGTGGCGCGCAATAATGAAGATATCTGGATTCAGTTCGCGTGCGCTCATCGTGGCAAAAAGATTGTCGCTCTCGGAGGGCAACACAAAGATCACACCTCGCGCACGTTCAATGCCGGCTTCCTTGAGAATCTCGGGAACAAGGACATCGCCCAGCAAAGTCAGGTGTCCGTCTTCATGCGCAATGCTGATGCGCTCAGAAGATTTGTCAACGATCACAAGAGGCACGCCCTCTGCCTTCAGATCACGGGCGACAAATGTCCCCGTGCTGCCGTATCCACAGACAACGACATGATCACTCGTTGAGAAAATGTCCATACAACATGAGCCCCTGTTAGCGAACTTTGCCAGCTAGCAACCGCAGATCACGGAAACTCGTCACCCCTCGAGATGACAAGAGTCCTACGTCGCCACGCAACGCCCCGGCTGGATATTCAATAGAAGCTCTCTCTTTCCCGTCAACGATGACGGTCAGCGGTTCTCCATCAATCGTTACGAAAACTTCTTTGCCTTTGATATCGACACGCAGCAAAACACCTTCGTCATCGTAGATGTCGTATTCAGCCTTGTAGGAGCCGTCCCCGCGGAACGTCCAAGAGCCATCGAACGACCCGAAGTCCACATTCTGAATAGCACCGTCCCCTGTTTTCCTCAGCACGATGGCTTCAAAGTGGTCAGCGTCTTTTACTCCGAAGCACAAACCGGCAATCTCCCAGGCGCGATCTGCAGAAATCCGCGCCTCAAGGCTCCAGTTTCCTTGAACCGGTCGCTCCAGAAATAAGTTTCTGTAAAGCGAAACGCCTGCTGCTTCACCCGTCGCCCTGTCCGCATCGAAAACATTCGAATAATCCGACTCGAGACGGCCGTCCTTCGTCACATAAAAGGGGCCCTTGCCGCCAGGCGAACGCCACCCATCCATATCGAATCCGTTAAAAAGCCGCTCCCACCGAATGATGCTCATTCCCGTCTCACGCTCGAGTCGATCAACCAGAGCACGTGAGGACGCATCAAAGGCATCGAGTTCCAAGACATCGTGTCCGACTCGCATAGCCATCAACGGCATCTCTGCTTTGTCATACCGCTGTGCGAGCGCCGCCATTCCTCCCACGAGCGAGCGACGAGCGTCGTCCCAACTCACGGAGTGCGGATCCAAGACAGCGATCCGTTTGGAAACATCTGGCCGCCTCTTTTCATCTTCTACGGCGACTTCCAGGAACCGCCGATACATGTAAACCGCACGGTCGATGAGTTCGAGCTTGTCCGACATCGACGCCGCGCCATGTAGCGCATCCACATCATCCGGCTCGAGATCAAGCACACGGTCGTTGAACCGCAAGGCCCTGTCATACTGCTTCTTGAGGGCCGAGAGTCGAGCCTCTCGGCGAAACTCCTTAACTCGTGCATCTTTTTCGACGAGGCTCGCCTTGAGGGCGAGGATCCACTTTCGCCAGGTCGATTCGAACTCAGAAAAATTTTCGACGCCTGTACTGCCAGCAGTCGGGATCAAAAAGAAGTTTTCAAAGTGCTCGACCGTATTGCCGGGAGTGCCTCTCTTGAACTCATAGATGTAGTCCTCTAACAGGTCGCGGTAGATGTACGCGCCCTGGTCGTCCACACACATGCGCAGGTAATAGAACAAGCCCCAGCGCGGTGAATAGAAATCTGGTTCGTTGCCTTTAACCGGATCCATCACATCCGCGAGTGAATCAAACGAACCATTCCGAATGCGCTGATCCAGATCGTTCAGGTAGTTCATCACGGGCAGATCTCGGCGAATCGTCCCATTCGGAAGAATGTCGATGCCCTCGAACAAGCACGCGATTCCTTCATTGACGAATGAGGGGACGTTTCCTACGGCCACGCTCATGAACTGGTGGCTGGCTTCATGGAACAACGTTTTGATGCTGTCGCGATAGGACTCGCCATCGGCTCCGCCGCTGTAATCAAAGGTTGCCACTTCGGAACCTTTGAACACGCCTCCGCTCCACTCGGGAGCGCCCGAACGCTTCAGGTATTCCTCTCGGTCCCGGTAGATATAGAGATCAATGGACGGCACCGTGATGTCACGAAGATCTGGATCCGGGCGCCCTATCGGAGGGTCTGGCACAATTCCCCAGATCTCGCGGTAAAACGCGTGGACCGACTCCATCGATTCCGCGGCGGCGTTCAGCATGCGCCACCCGGCATTGGTCTTCACTCGGTAATGCGGCGTGTCACGTGAAGCAGCTTTGTTCCACTTCAGCGTTTTCTTGTCATGGGCCAAAATCCAAGCGGCATCTTTTCCGCCGATCTCGCGGCGCGGAACCTCAATGGCCACGACGTGATCACCGCCTTCGCGCAAGCACGTTTCAATGACCTCAAGAGCTTTGAGCTCATCGGGACTTCCCGGAGCCACCAGCGCCGCCACTCGCCCCCAGCAGATCATCGCGTTGGCGTACATCTCATCAGCCAAATACGCGGCACCCAGTTCCTTGATGGCCTCGAGATAGTCCTCTAGGAGTTCTGCGGCTTCGCCCGCATGTGGGTCGATTTCTGCACGACGCGCCTTGGCTTTCACCAGATCGCGCTCAAGGTGAGAATCGCCCCCATGAACCATCGATTGCCAAACCGTGATGAGTTCGTGCAATGCGAGCGCCTCAGCATCACGGTCCTCGCGCGCCCTGGCTGCTTCGACCATGCCGTTGAGCCCCGCCGTGGAAACGGGGTCGAACTCGAGCAGCGTGCGCCAAGCATCTTCTGCCGCAGCGTAATCGCCCTGCCGCATGGCCAAGGCCGCACGCTTCGTCTGAGCCGAAAGCAGCTTCTGGTAGCCATCTGCTGGCAAAGCAGTGGATGCGATCAGAGAAAACAAGACCGCAGCCACAGCGGCAAGCTGGGTCGGGAATCGGATCCAAGCAGAAGGACGGCGGACAACTCTCATCCCACCACTTTATCGGATGGGCTGAGCCTCGGGAAAGGGCTCCAACCCTGCGCAAAATGACTCCAAATCCTCAGGCCATGGAGATTCGATGCGCACCTCCCCTTGAGTTGGGTGTTCAAACTCCAAAGAGTGGCTGTGGAGTGCTTGCCGCGGCAACTCAAGGACCTCGAGATCGTCCTTTGTGAGAGCGCCTTCTGCATGTCGTGTAAAAATCATCTCATCACGACCATAGATTTTATCTCCGACCACCGGGTAGCCAAGAGCCGACATGTGCACTCGAATCTGGTGGTGGCGACCCGTATGAAGAATGATGTGGCACTGGGTGTATCCGACATATCTTTTCAACACACGCCACTCGGTACGAGACGGCTGCCCGACGTCATGACGAATTGACCGGCTATTACGCACCGCGGAGTTGTAGCTGGGCCCGATGGGCAGGTCGATGAGCCCCTCATTCTCTTTGAGTTCACCGTGAACAAGCACGAGATACTCTTTGCGCACAGTCCGCTTCTCAAACTGTTTCTGAACAAAAACAAGTGCGCGGTGTTGTTTCCCAACCAAGAGAACGCCGCTCGTTTCAAGATCTAAGCGATGGCACAGCTTGGGCACAACATCCCGAGAGGCGTCTTCAAAATCTCGATACTGCTTGTGCAACTCGGTGATGACCGTGTGATGCAAGAGTCGGCCCGAAGGATGCACCGGAATATTAGGTGGCTTGTCGATCGCAATGAGGTGCTCGTCCTCGAAGAGACGTGACAGTTTGCGCTCGGAATCCGTCTTTGCCAGCAACGCCTCGTCTCGCAAGGGACGAGGCAGTCGAACAGAAACGGTTTCTCCGAGCTTTACTTTTCGTGATGGGCGCGGGCTGCGACCAGCGATCTCGACAAGGCCTTCATCCAGCAACTTGCGGGCACTCGTTCGTGACCGCCAACTCAGTCGCTTTGCAAGAAACTGATCCAGTCGCAATCCCACCTCTCCATCCGCAACACGGTAGCGATAGACCTCCTGACCGCCTTCCAAGAGGCGGACATCGAAATCTTCACCTCGGCGGGCTCGCGCCATGCGTTCTCGGCGACCTGCACTCACCATGTTCCGATCGCCTCTCGCTAATTCACGCGGACCTGAAAACGAACTTCTTGCGCAAGCGTTGACTCCATCGAAATCGAGACGAGCCGTTCTTCTCCCGGGACGACGCGAACGACCCCCCCTTTGGATCCACCCTTTACATTCCGCATGTGAAGTCCATCTGGAATGGTCACTGTCATTTCAGTGGTTGGCGAGGCGCTCCGAATCACCGTCCAGTTCCCAAAAGATTTTGATCCCACGTAATAAGCACGCGATTTGACATCTCCAAAACGCGTCGGAAACCAACTGGTGTCTGTTTCGCTCCCACTGCTCACCAACGCTTGCGAGATACCCGGGAAAAGATTCAAGCCGTCACCGTGGTCATCAACAAGCATTGCACGGACGAGGGTCAACATCGCCACCGAATATTGCGCATCTAACTCACCACCAGTCAGGCTGCCCATCCCGAGACCGTCCGCCAACTTGAAGAGTTCGCGCAACTGCTCCCACGCGAGCGCTCCTTCCCTGTTAGAGAGTGCTCTTCGCGCGATCTGCATGTGCGACTCGGCTGAACCCTCTTCAACGTCTGCCCAGCGCAGTCGCCGCATGAGCCCATCAGTCGGCAAGCCCTCAGACTCCACGATGTTGACTAGATCCTGGCGGACGATCTCTGGGTCATGCCAAGGCTCAACCGCCACATCCGGGTCACCGAACTCGACGATGGCCTCTGCCAGAGCTCGCTTGCCCCCGTAGTGCGGTGAAAGCCGGACAGCTCTCGCCAAGCCATGTAAGTAGGCGAGCTTTCGATCGTTGCCCAGATCAGCAAACTTCTCGGGAATGTCAGCGATCAATTGTTCTGTGAAAGATCGGGCCAAGTCACCCATGTAATACTCAACCAAGCAACCAACCATCTCTGGCTCGATGGCTGCATCTGATGCAGGGTGACCGTAGGGGTTGTCCGTAAACCCCTTCACGGAAGACATGCCTGATTTCCCGAAGAGACGAATCGTGTGAAGTCCATTCACGATGACTCGCTTCAACATCTTCGACTTGCTCTTAAAATTACCGGTGCTTCCGCGGTCCCGGCTTTCCCATTTCAAGCTTTCTTCGAGTACGGCGTAGCTCAGCTTGCGAAATCGCTTACGCCACGCAGCCCTCTCGACAGATGCATCAACTGGCGGGCCGGCAAGCTTGAGCTCCACATACTTCGATTCACCTGCTGGTATCTCTAATCGCCAGACAAGACTGGCAACGGGCGTCGCTGGGGAGTCTGTCGTTTCCAGAATTTCCACATCAGGCTCTGGCCCGACCCACCCGAGCGCCACCATCTCGTCACGCACAATAAGACTGCCGTCTTGAGACCATTCCGATGAAGCGTCGAAAGGAGCAGAAACAAGCACGGGTGATTCGTGGCTGGGCAACAACTCAGCAGCTAAAACGATCTTGCGCGCCACGTCCGTCGGATTTGTGAGCTTGACCTGGCTAGACACCACAAGGCGCTTGTCGTCTCCGACGGCCTGCGAGGCCCCCTGGCACACGGCACGGAACTCGATATCCCCGAGTTGCGCCCTGTACTCGGCCCAGAGTTGGGCTCCCTTTCCATAGCTCAGGTCTCTGACCTCCAAGGGCACACCATCGGGCCCCTGGGTGAATCTCAGTCGAACGAGACCTGTATCGAGAGTTCCATCTGCTGCGAGGCGACCGGAAAGCCAGTCCGAGTAACTCGTGAGTGGCAAGGCCGGTGGGCTGTAGTGGCCCTCCTCCCAGGACAACGCCGTTTCCACCTCCTGAGGTTGAAAGCTGGTCGAAAGCAACAGCGCGATGGCACAGAAGAACGTCGTCATGGTGAAATCCGCCTCAACTCTGATCTCGGAAAGATTGAAAGGCCCGCCGAACCGGGGTTCCCCATACACGAATCCTGCGAAAGGAACGTGAGATTTAGACGAGATCATCCCGGTCCCGCCTTCTGTAGGCAAGGGGTTCCCAGCGAAGGCGCTCTCCCCAGGTAGGATGTAGAGCCATGCGCTACGAAGGCACCGTCTATCGCCCCCCCAGTGAGGCCAACAGCCTCATTCTCCAGGCAACTATTGGTTGCTCGTACAACCGTTGCACCTATTGCGCGATGTACCTCGAAAAACGGTTTCGGCAGCGCAGTCGCGAAGACCTCCTTGAAGATATGGCCATTGCGTCGGACACCCTCGGCGCGCAGTCTGTTCGGCGCGTCTTCCTCGCAGATGGCGACGCTCTGATCATGCGGACGTCGCGCTTGCTCAAGCTTCTGGAAGATGTGCGTGACCACTTCCCCAATTTTCAGAGCGCTTCTGTCTACGCATCGCCCCAATCGCTTCTTTCTAAAAGTGTGCAGGAGATTCGTGAACTCAAAGAGGCCGGACTCCCGCTCTACTACCTTGGAACAGAAACAGGGCACCCAACTGTTATGGAGCGCATCGCAAAAGGTGTCACGCCCGCCCAGATGGTCGATGCAGCAAGTCGCATCACGGGAGCTGGAGCCAAGCTGTCGGTCATCATGCTCCTCGGAATAGGTGGCACAGAATTAAGCCGGGAACACGCCGTGGAGTCTGGACGCATTGTCTCTGCAATGGACCCAAGATTCGTGTCCACACTCACCATCACTCCTGTCCCGGGAACGAAGTTCCATGAGGATGTCGAGTCGGGCCGGGTTGAGTTGCCAGGCGAACGCGAAACACTTCAAGAGTTGCGTACCATGGTCGAGCACATGGACGTAACGCGCACTGTCTATCGAGGAAACCACGCAAGCAATTCGCTGCCCATTGGTGGCATTCTTCCGCGCCAGAAAGATGAAGTCTTGGCGGTGCTCGATCGCGTCATTGCCGACACCCGCATCCCTCTGCGCACGCGCCCCTCTCCTCGCCACCTCTGAGGCCGCCTGTTCATGGCCAGCAAGGTCTTTGGCATTGGGCTGAATAAAACAGGTACGACACGGCTCGGCATCTGTCTACGGACTCTGGGCTTTCGGCACTCTCCGTTCGCAGGACACTTCATCGAAGATGCCGAAACCGGCCGCATGAAAGAGATCCTTCGCTTTGCCGAAGACTGGGATAGCTTCGAAGACTGGCCATGGCCCCTTGTCTACAGAAGCGTCGAACAATCCTTTCCGGACAGCCGTTTCATTCTCACCACCCGCCGCGATGCGGACACCTGGTTCGACAGCCTGCAAAGTCACGCCGAACGAACAGGCCCCACCGACGAAAGGCGCCGCATCTACGGATATGCAATGCCCCATGGGCACCGTGTCGAACACTGCCAGATCTACAATGAACACAATCACGCTGTCTTGTCGCACTTCGAGGGACGCCCCGAGTCTTTCCTTCACGTTTGCTGGGATGACGGAGCCGGGTGGCCACAACTCAGCGCATTCTTGGATGTCGACATACCTCGCGAGCCCTTTCCCCGCGTAACGAACTCTTCGTCAGCCGGTAAGCAGAATTGGCAAAGCGGATCCGTATGAACGACCCACTTCCCTTCCCACCGGACGGCCAAGATGAAAGTGGCGAAGAGTCCATGACAGGAACTCTGTCCGGTATTACATTTCGTAATGAAGAAAACGGGTACACAGTCGCGCGCTTTGAATCTGACACGCATGACAGCCCGGTGACGGTCGTAGGACCCATGGCTGGTGCCGAGATCGGTGACTCTCTCTGCTTGCGAGGCACCTGGGCCGATCACCCTCAGTACGGAAAACAACTTGCTGTCAGCACATGCGAAGTGCGCATGCCAACCGGGCGCAAGGGGCTCGTGAAGTTCCTCGGCGGGGGGCGCATCAAGGGCGTTGGGCCCAAGACGGCAGAGAAAATCGTCGACGCACTTGGCAATGACGTCTTGCAACGCCTGGAGCGCACTCCCGCCCTGCTTGCCACTGTCCCTGGCATCAATCGCGTGAAAGCTGCTGCGATCATTGCCCAACTTCAAGAGATGCGGGATTCATCCGGGGCCTTGGTGTTCTTGCAGGAGCATGGCCTCGGGGCCGCCCATGCACTCCGCGTCTACAAGCAGTTTGGCTCCGAAACGGTTGAGACCGTCCGCAACAACCCCTACAGGCTGGCAGAAGAAGTGTTCAGCATCGGTTTCCGAACGGCAGATGGTGTTGCACGGAGCCTCGGCTACGAACTGGACTCTCCCTTTCGTGTGGCTGCAGGATTAGCACACCTCCTGGGGCGCGCTGCCATGGAGGGCCACGTGGGCCTGCCCCGCGAGATGATCGTTGAGAAAGCGGCTCCCTTTCTCGAATTGGACCAACTCCCCGTCGAAGAAGAGCTTCGCGCCTGTCTCACAGATGGCCGACTCGTGGAAGACGGGCTCGTCTACCGCCCCGACCTTCACGAAGCCGAGGTCGATGTTGCACGCCATGTACGGCGCCTGCTTCACGGTGGACCGATCGCAACAAACGTTGATCCAGAGGCCGCGTCCAGGTGGGCTGAAAACCACAGCGGAGTTGAGCTCTCCGAGGACCAAAGGGCTGCGATTCACATCGCCCTCGGTCACAAACTGTCGGTCGTTACCGGGGGGCCCGGCGTCGGCAAGACAACTCTTGTGCGCTGCCTTGTGGACTTATTTCGCTCACAAGGCCGTGACGTATCGCTGGCTGCTCCAACTGGCCGAGCCGCGCGCAGGCTTGCAGAAGCAACCGGCGCTGATGCGAGCACACTGCACCGTTTGCTGGGCATTACACCGGTGAGCTTTCAATTTCGCACCACCCCTCAAGAGCCGCTCGAAATCGATGTACTCATCGTCGATGAAATGTCGATGGTAGATATCTCCCTCATGGCAACCGCCCTGGAAGTCCTTCCGGACGAATCGACTTTGATCATGGTAGGCGATATCGATCAGTTGCCTTCTGTCGGACCAGGCGATGTACTTCGTGCATTTATTGAAAGTGGCACCGTGCCAGTTGCACGGCTAGGCACTGTCTTTCGACAACAACAGAACTCTGGCATCGTGCGCGTTGCCCATCAAATCAATGAAGGCGAAAACCCCGAGTTTGATGAAAGTGCAAACGGCCAAGCATTCTTCATTGAACGTAGCGACGCACGCAGTGCGATTGAATCTCTGACAGCCATGATGACGGATCGCATTCCCAAGCGATTTGGTCTCGATCCCTTGCGTGACATCCAAGTTCTTACGCCGATGCATCGCGGCCCCATAGGCACCATTGCACTCAATGAAGCCTTGCGCGAAGTTCTGAATCCACCGACATCGCACAAAACGCAGATCTCGCGATTTGGAAAGCTGTTCCGCGACGGCGACAAAGTCATGCAGACTCGAAATAACTACGACCTCGATGTCTTCAACGGCGACATTGGGCGGATACTAAGGCTAAACGAAGGATCACACACCGCACTCGTAGACTTCGGTGGACGTGAAGTGGAATACGGACTCGATCAAATTGATCAACTTGAAGCGGCCTACGCCATCACCTGCCATAAGAGCCAGGGCAGCGAGTTCCCCGCTGTCTTGCTACCGCTCTTTTCTGGCCAGTACATGATGCTCAGGCGAAACCTCGTGTACACAGCCTTCACGCGCGCCAAGCAGGTGCTCGTGGTGCTTGGCGAACAACGCGCACTACAAACAGCCATCAGCCGAGTGGACTCGGGTACGCGCTTTGGTCGACTCTCTGAACGCCTGAACAACACAATCGGACTCACCAGTTCGTGACCAAACAACACGCACTTCTAGAAATCTGCGTTGACTCGCTGACTTCTGCCAAAGCCGCTGAAAATGGAGGCGCGCACCGCCTCGAAGTCTGCGCCGAGTTAACCGTAGGTGGCCTGACTCCTTCGGTCGGATTGCTCTCCGAAATTCGAGAATGCATTGACCTGCCCTTGCATGTCCTCATTCGCCCCCGGAGTGGCAACTTTCTGTATTCCGAAGAAGAGCTGAACGTCATGGAGCGTGACATCGCGTGGGCTCAAAATGCCGGAGCACAAGGTGTCGTGCTCGGCGCCCTTGGGGCGCAAAGAGAAATCGACCGTGAACAAACCGCCCGGTTGGCCGAGGCCGCACACCCGCTCGACGTGACGTTTCACAGGGCTTTCGATTTCACTCCAGAGCCCATGCAAGCCCTCGATACGCTGATCTCCCTGGGTGTCGGACGCCTGCTCACCTCTGGTGGGTGTCCCTCTGTTCCCGAAGGTCTCCAAGCACTCGCGCAAATGATTGCAACCGCCAACGAACAGCTGATTGTCATGCCAGGAGGAGGCATTCGCTCAGGAGACGTCGCTCGCATTCTCAACAGCACGGGTGCTCGTGAACTCCACGCCTCTGCACGCACCCTCAAAGCCGCTCGAAAAACTTCACACGATTCTGGGGCTCGATTAGATTCAGCGGACTTTGAGTCCGGCCCACATGGAATTGCTGACGAAAACGAAGTGCGCAAAATAATCACCGCGATTCACTCGCGGTGCGACTGATCACACCCTCAAGCCTCAGGGCCTATGTCTCATTTCATTCAGCGAGACACAGCGCCGGCTGGCTGAGCCAGCGACTCTTCGTCCAGTTGAAGCACCTCCTGCAGCAACTGGCCGAGTTCTGCGTGAGTCCGGTTCCCTACGAATTGTTCCCAACCGACCCCTGAAGCAAAAAGCGGCACATCGACAGCGGAATGACCTCGGGTCGCCCATTCGATGCTCGCCCTACGAGCCAGAGGCTCCATCAGCACGCGCGACAACTTGCGAGTTGCCTCGCGTCGAGTTGACGCCGTCTCGAGGTCCGGCACGAACGCTTGAGCACTCGCGAGAAGCTCTTCCTCTGAGATCTCGAGGTCTGCCACCCCGCCCACGGCCGAAAAAACATCCAACACACTTTCGCCGGCTTTGATTCGCTCGATCATTCGATCCAAGGAAGCCGACTGCAGCTTGAGGATCGACGGATCCCAGTCCTGGGCACTTCGCGAACCATGATTTCGCCCCAAGGCCAAGCCTCCTGTCTCATGATCTGACACAGAGACCACCAGCGTCTTTCCGTCCACCTCCGCAAAATCACGAGCGACCCCGACAGCCGCGTCGAAATCAAAAATCTCCTGCAAGTGAGTGGCGATGTCATTGTCATGACCTGCGTGATCGATGCGCCCACCTTCAACAACCAGAACAAATGCAGCGCCATCCTGGCTCAGAAGTTCCAACGCACGCGACGTCATCTCTGCCAGTGTCGGTTGATCCACGGAATCTTCGCCAGCCGATTGCGTGTCGATGCAATAAGCAAAGTGCCGCGCGGCAAAAACTCCCAAAAGAGGGGTCTGGCCTGCAGCCAAAAATTGCTCGGTTGTTTCAACAACAGACCACCCTGATGCTCGCGCCTCATCGAGAAGATTGCGCCCGTCAGAACGCGAAGCGGTAAGAAAATCTCGCCCACCACCAAGCAACACGTCGACGCCACTCTCAAGTTGCTGCAGAGCGATAACTTCTTCGTCTGAACGCGACATCACATGCGCTGTGAACGCGGCTGGCGTTGCATGTGTCATGCTGGTGGTGGTCACAACCCCCGTGCGCAAGCCCGCTTCACGAGCTTTCTCTACCAGATTTGTGAGCTGCTCCCCCGCGGAGTCGAGCCCCACCACACCGTTGTCCGTGTCAAAGCCTGTTGCGAGCGCTGTTGCCGAAGCTGCTGAATCCGTGATAAGGCTGCTGGATGAGGCGGTCCCGACGCTGCCCACCATCATTTGGTCGAGCTGCAAGGGAGTCGCTCGACTCGCCCGAGCGAGAGTCAGGCTCGACAGTCCAAAACCGTCTGCAATCATCAACACCAGAGACCTTGGGGTCTTCACAGAAGGCGAGCCGTCGTCCTTCCGGGGGGACGCAAGCTTGCTCTCCAAATTGGCACTCAAGCCCACAAGTCCGAGAACAAGAAGGCTCGCCAAAAGCCAACTTCGAGAAGCAGTCACTGCGAATCTCCAAGAGGACGCAACATTCTACGGTTGCCAACAAACTCCGTGCAGAATTCTCAATTCGAAGCCGCTGCCAGCGTGGTTATCATCTACGGGACATTGCCGGTATTGAGGGAGTTTCATGAGCCATCATCTGTGTATTTTTCTCCTTGTCGCAGGAATCACACTCACGGCCTGCGAAACGACTCCACTTCACTCAAGAGCCAAGGGGCCGAACAACCCCGGGGTCAGCACGGAGATTGGAAAACCCCTGGCTTCGGTAAATCAGGTTGTCCCCACAGCTCTTGAGCGCTGTGGCTTTCTGATCGACAAGCGACAATTTGTGGACGGCACCGTGAATCTGGAAGCAGGAACTTCATCCGGCATACGAGTCCACATACAGCTTTCAAGTCTCGCTCCGGACAAAACACACGTTGAGATTCGCCCGGAAAACGATGCGCCTGAAGGCGTCATGCTTCAGATGGTGAACTTGATACGAGACCTCGTCTGGAAATGAGCGCGGCTTCATCCGTCGGATTCTTCGAGAAACCGGCCGGTCTTCAAGAAACGCACCGTGGCGTGAACGACATCTAGGTCATTCATGAAGAACGTGTGCAGACCACGAACCAGGTAAAAGTCTTCCGCGCCTTCCAGGCGTGTTTCTTCGACGGACACAATGCCGTCATCGTTCCCCGGGATGAGTGGATTCCACCCGTCATCACCTGGACCACCCGCAGCAATGATTCCGAATGAACACGTGGGCGGAGGAATGGCCCTCACCTCTTCCGCAGCCAGTCCAGCAGCGCTTGGACCAAGCACTAACTGCGCGGGCATGAAGTCTTCGATCTCCTCTGCCAGCGCCGACCCGTGGCTGGGCGGAGCCAACATGACGAGTCGGCCCACATCGAGCCGCGCGTTCCACTCAGCCTGCTGCGCCAGCGCCAATCGGACAACCATGCCACCCAGGCTATGGGTCACAAAAGACACCGTTGAAATGCCTTCTAATCGATTCAAGACGTCCGTGAGTTGGTCTGCATGTTCGTGGAGGGAGCGCCGTGTGCTCGGGTAGGTAATGCTCGCCGTCATGTAGTCCGCATTTCTGAGCTCCCACTTCATGCGCGAAAGTGACTCTCGCGTGCGACCGAGCCCATGCAGAAGTATGACGAGGTGCTCATTCTCTATGACGAGCTTTTCGGCTCTACGCAACCGTTCAAATGTCGCCCGGCAAGCTTCCCGGCTGCCCCATGCACGACGCACATTGTTTGCATCCAGAAGTCGGCAGTGCCCTGTGTAAGCATTTTCCTGAATACGCCAACCTGCGAACCAGAACACGTCGGCCCAGAACTGGAGCCCTCCCGGAGTCGGAATGGCGAGATTCGGATGTCCTGTGCCCCAATCTTTCTCCAGAGCCAGGACCAGCTCGTGCTGGCACTCATCGAGAGTTCCTGTGATCAGCACCTTTGCTTGATCAACAGCAACCAACCGATAGCGATCTTGCTCAGAATCCCACTCCATGGCGTACCCATGCACAGCAGGGCGGAGCGGCTGGAAGGCGTCGTCCGGCATGTCGAGAGCCCAGAAACAAATCGGTTGCCGACGCGAGCCTTGGCATCACGGCCAAACTCGTGACCATCCCAAACGGATGCAATTCTCAGCCAGCAGAAGCAGAAGCAGAAGGATACAGCCCGCCTTCCGCTTCATGAACTATGCATTCCGTGGCAGACGGGGTGGGAAACAGCCCCTCTTATGGCCCACCCCCTCTTTGTGCGCCATCCGGGCCTCCAGCAGGGTGGAGCGATGGATCAGGACGGTCCCCATCAGTTCAGCGAACTGTCTCTGCGATCAAAGCATGGTCGTCGTCCTCGCCAACGCTATCCTGCCACGATGGCTTTCCTTCCCTTCGCACTACGCCGCCCTTGGCTACTCGTCCGCGACCTGGTAGTCGACCGTGGAGATCCCGACCTTGAGGCCCTGGGCCGCCTGACGGATCCCGAACGCTTCCTGTGGGCCATCCTGCCCCATGCGGCACGGACCTTCTCTGCATCGATTGCCATGCTTCCGGCTCGCAGCGCAAAGGCTTCTGCGGTCGCCTATCTCTACTGCCGCATGCTGGACACCTACGAAGATCTCGTGCCGCAAGTTGCAGCACGTGAGGCAGCTTTGTCTGCATTTGCCGATCGATTCCGGCACCCAGGCTCGGACGGTCTCCTGAAATCACCCCCCAAGCTAGAGGCGCGCATCGTCGACTCGGCCGACCGCGCTCACGTCCTCTTGGTTGAACGCTGCGAACTTGTAGACCGCATTTTTTCAAGCCTCGAGCCAGCCGTACGCACCATCATCCAGGACCTTGTCTCTGACATGGCTCGCGGAATGGTCTGGGGAAGCAACGTATTCGAGAAGCAACATGGTGTGCTTCAAAGCGAAGAGCAGCTCCTGCGCTACTGCCGAGAGGTGCTTGGAAATCCAGTCGTCTACGTCGCGCGCCTTTCCATGATTCTCCAGGGGAAGTCGCCCGATCTCACCCTCGAACAGCACAACACGGCCATGCGAGCAGGTGAGTTCGTGCAACTCGCGAACATAACCCGTGACGTAGAAAAAGATCTCGCAAGAGAGGTCGCTTACAGCGAGACATTGGCTCAAGACCTCGGGCGCAAGCTCGCCAGGCCAAGGGCGAGCTTCGGACGCGGTAACCGCGATCAACCTGCCGCACTGCATGAGGTGGATTCCGTCGACGGCGCAGATCCGGAACTTGTCGAGCGCGTGCGACTCGCCCGCGCACGATTTCTCCAGCTTGCGCTGGAACGGGCATCCGATTACGAGCGATTCATCGATTTGCACCGTTCCCGCTTGCTGTGCGCCAGCACTTTGCTCCTTCTGCTGTTTACAGACAGGCACTACCGCGGTACTGCAGCCCGAATCGGGCACGCTCCCTGGGGCAAACGCCGCTCAAGCCTCACCTTGCTGATGCTTGCGCTCCCAAGCACTCTCTCTCGAAGTTGGACGCGGCGACTCTCGCAACGCATTGTCAGCGACATGACAGCTGCCAGCCAGGCCTTCAGTTCTCCGGCGCCCTCCGTGCTCCCACAGAGTCGCTCATGATGGTCGGTTGCTCCGCAGCTCACCAAGCCGTGACACAGAAGATCCACTTGTGCGGCGTCCCGCAGTTTTTCGCGCACGGAATGATTCGCATGGGCGTTCTCTTGTTGATGGTGCTCACCCATCTCACAGCCGCCCAAGAAACTCTCTGGAAGATTGACGCGCATGAACCGGACGACGGCTTTGGAAGCCTCATTCGACGAGCGTCTCACGATGTTGATGGTGACGGAGTTCGAGATCTCCTACTTGGCACTCCACGACTCTCGGACAACCAACCGGGGACGGTTCGAGTTGTCTCTGCCCGCAGCGGAGAGACCCTATACGAAGTTGCTTCCGACATCTCTGGCGACGGCTTTGGCCTGGCTGCCGACACGGCAGGAGATCTCGACGGCGACGGCTCCATCGACCTGATCGTAGGCGCCCCCTACGACACCCAGGGGAACGCACGCGGTGGCTGCGTGCGCATCTTCTCTGGAACGAATGCTGAAGAGTTACTGCGCATCGTCGGCGAAGTCGCCTGGCGACGACTTGGCCAGGATGTTGTGGGAATTGATGACGTTGACAGTGATGGCATCCCAGACTTCATCGTCAGTGAGCCAGGAGATCCCATGAGGGGAGAGGAGCCTGGCTATGTCATGTGCCTTTCCGGAGCCGAAGAAGGGGGTCTCATCTGGTTTGCAGAGGGAAGCTCTGTTTATGAAGAGTTCGGGTTCTCGTTGAGCAGACTGCCCGACCTCGATGGCGATGAGGTCGACGACCTGGTCGTCGGCGCTCCCGGCGCTCGGCCTCCCAACGCCTCCAGTAAAGACGCAACGGGCAGTGTCGTTGTGCTCTCCGGCGCTGACGGAAGAGTCATATTCCACAGCCTGAACAATGCCACAGGGCGTTACGGCACGCTGGTTGCCTCTGCCGGCGACATCAACCAAGACGGCTTCGGCGACATCATCACCTCAGATCCAACAGCTGCAGTTCTTGGAATACGAAGCGGCCGCGCTTGGGTTCTTTCCGGACAGAGCGGGGACCTGCTCCACGCATTTTTCGGGCGGACGCCACATGGCCGCTTTGGCTGCTCGATTGATGGAGCTGGAGACGTCGACGGTGACGGAAAAGACGACGTGATCATCGGATCCCACGGAGCCGACGAAGGAGGCTATGGAGCAGGTGCAGCCGAAGTGCTCTCCGGGGAGAATGGCCAACGACTGCTCAAGGTGAGTGGCGAGAAGCCCAGCATGTTGTTGGGCTATGCCGTTTGCGGACTTGGCGACATCAACGCCGACGGCCATGCCGATGTCGCAGTTGGTGCACTGCAACAAGGCGGCCCGAAGGCAACTTCCGGCACCGTCCGTGCTTTCCCCGGGGGCAAAGATTTGGTTCAGAAAAAATCTAGCCCTACCGAACCAGAGCAAAGCTCTGGTGCGCTGAAATCCCCGACACAGAGCAAGGACCGCTGACATGCCTCGGTCGGCATGGCTCTCCTCCCTTGTTCTCCTGAGCCTCACAGCAGCTTGTACCCATGAGCCCTGGATAGCAGGAAATGCCGATCAGCAACTAGGTCGCCAATCGGCGTTCAGCGACCTCTCTCCCACGGCAGTCATCCGGGTCAATCCGGATGGCAGCGGCGACTACAGTTCGCTCCCCGAGGCACTCGCTGCCGCCCCTTCTGGAGCACGCGTGATCATCGCCCGCGGCAACTACCGCGGCAGCTTGATCCTCGAAAAATCGGTCATCTTGGAAGCGCAGGACTCGCGCCCCTCTCTCGAGGGAACCGAGGGTCCGACTCTTATCGTGCGCACCGAACACGTAACCCTTCGCGGCCTCATTCTTCATGCACCACGCACTGGCCCCACTGTCGTCGTCGAGCGAGGCGAACTCGACATGGACCGCTGTGTCGTCGTTGGGGGAAACAGCGATGGCATCCAGGTCACGAGTTCGAAGTCCAACGCCCGACTTGTCCAGTCGACCGTCACATCTTCTGACGATGTGGGCATTCGGGTTGCGGCCGGGGCGAGCGCTTCACTCGTTGAAGCGGAAATCACCCGCAACGGAACAGGGATCGCGCTCGCAGGCGGCACGCTTCAATCCAAAGAAACACGCATTGCCTACAACGAAACAGGTTTGCTCGTTTCTGGCCCGGGTGATTGCACAGTCGAAGGCGGATTCCTCTGGTCGAACACGACTGTCGGATTGCATCTCGATCAGAGCACTAGGGCAAAGTTTCTTGGTGTCACAATACGTGCGCCGGGCGGAGTTCCGGGCGTAACGATCAGCCGGAACAGCCGCGGTCAGTTTGACCAATGCACTGTTTCTGGGACGCCCATGGAAGCCGATCACCACGTAGGCAACATGACACGAGACCATATTGCGACCGAGTTACGAGACGGGACTGACCATCATATTCTTACGGGTCTGCTCACCGTAGAAAGCCAGAGCTCACCTGTCTTCCGTGATTGCTTGATCGAAAACTCACTAGGCCACGGCTTGCTGATTCGTGATTCTTCGCCTCTCTTTGAGAGCACAAGAATCGTCGGCAGTGTTTTCTACAACATCTTCCTCACGGATCGTGCAGCACCCACCTTCCGCCACTGCTCGATTCGAAACGCAGGAGAGAATGGCCTTTTCAGCTGGACAGGGTCTGGCGGCTTGTTTGAGAAGTGCCTTCTAGAAGGCAACGGAAAATATAGAGACGACAAGAACAACTGGGCCCAGGTTGTCCTTGCCGACGCATCAACAACACGATTTCTCGACTGCATCGTCCGAGGCGGGGGAGGTGCTGGAGTGGTGGCCAGTGGATTCGGAACTCGTGGCGAATTCCTGAGATGCGAAATCATCGATCATGCGGGGCCTGGCATCTCTGTCTCTGCCGGCGGCAACCCGAAAATTCACCACACCAAGGTGCGTAACAACGGTGGAACTGGACTCTGGATCACACGTGGAGGCCAGGGCCATTACCAAGATCTAGAGATTACGGGGAACGGAGGTTTCGGAGCGCTCTTTGAAGAAGAGGCGAGCGCCCCACTCAAGCACTGTCAACTTGAGTTGAATGCCAAAGGCGGGATGCTTACACGGCGCTCAGCGACACCGCGCCTGGAGAGCTGCTCTCTGAGCCGCAACAACGGCAATGGAGTCCAGGTCGACTTTGACGGACATGCCGTCCTTGACGACTGCGAGGTCACGCTGAACAAAGGCAGTGGCGTGCTTGTCAAAACATCTGGACACGCTGTGTTGCTTGGAACTGAAGTTCAGGGCAATGCCGAACAGCAGATTTTCGCCGAAGAGGGCGCTCAGCTAGAGGTCAAAGACTAGCTCGAAGCCCCTGCACTTTGCGTTAACCCGCAACGGCCAAGAGCGTGCGATAGATGTACTCCGCAGCCCAGCCCAGTCCCTTGACCGGAGCACGTTCATTGTCTCCGTGCATCCGCAGTTCATCTTCGAGAGGCATGGGGATCGGCAGAATCCCGTAGGTGGGGATCCCGATTGAGCGCAACGCAGCTCCGTCGGTTCCGCCTGTCGACATGAAGGGCACAACCACAACATCTGGAACCATCACCTCTGCTGTTTCCGCCATGGCACGAAACAGCTCGGTGTCGACGGGCGAAGGTGGAGGCGAGATTCGTGGAGAGCCGTCAAGCACGAACTTCACGGAAGGTTCAGCCCCCACCCGATTCATTTCTGAAACGATCTCGTCGACATCGCCTCCAGGCAGAACACGCAGATTAAAAACAGCGGTTCCAGAAGAGGGGATGACATTGCTCCGAAAACCGCCGTTCAACATCGTGAGCGACGAGGCACTGCGAAGCACCGCTGAATAGTGAGGCTCAGTGGACAACAATTGGTCCGCGCGTAAAAATTCAGGACTGCCTGGAGTTGCAGCCGTCAGGGCCTCCATGGCAGCACGCAAAAGTGGGTCGGTTTCAATGAGAGCTTGCTGCTGGAAATACAGCGTTGTCGTCTCATTCAAGGCGGCAGGGGCACGCCAATCGTGAACACGAGAAACCGCTCGAGCCAGGGCAGCAAGTGCATTGTCGGGAAGCGGCACCGAACCATGTCCGCCCGGTCCAGACGAAGTCACCTGCACGCTGTACGCCACCTTCTCTGTCGTCTGAATGTTTACAGAGAGAATTTTTTCATTCTCCATCCGCACACGCCCACCTTCGTTCATCGCAAACTCGGCGTCTCCGAGCAATTCGCGGTGCTCGGACAGTACACGGCCGATACCGATGTCCGGCCCGCCCTCTTCTGCTGCTGTCGCCAAGAAGATCACATCGCGTTTGAGTTGAGCACGCCGTTTTGCAAGCGCAAGAAATGCAGTCAACTCGGCCGCAAGTGGACCTTTGCAGTCAATGGCTCCGCGGCCATAGAGGTAGCCATCTAAAATGGTGGGCTCGAATGGAGGTGTATCCCACTGGAGACCGTCTGCGCCCACGACATCCATGTGGCCCATGAGCAACACGGGGCGGTTCACGGGCTCGACCGCTCTCAAGCGCGCAATGAAATTGGCGCGCCCATCTCCTGCGTCAAGAACGTGCGTCTCCACGCCATCGAGCCCGGACAACTGGGCGTCGAACCAGCGCGCGGTCTCCATCTCATTTCCATTCACGCGCTGATCCAACTGATCAGGATCATTTCCGTTGGTCGTATTGATCTCGATCAACGATTTCAGATGGCTCAGGGTCTGCTCAGCCGCCCACGTTCGATCAAACCCGGCTGGAGCTGCAACCTCAGGCACGAAGGGGTCAGCCTCGACGACATCTTGAAGAGGGCTGGGAAACGCGGCAAACAGCCCCGCGCATAAGAGCTCAAGCAAGTGGAGCGGCATCATGGATCACCCTGACGGATCAATCAGTGCCCGGACACCCACAAGTCGCCCGGCTGCACGGACCCTACCAGTTCTAGCCGAGAAAGATGCCGTCAGCTCCCCGACTCTCTTGAGTTCTCGAGCCCCCATCGCGCGAGACCCTACCTCAGGCCTTGGCCGCACGCTTCGTGAAGAAGCGCTGCTTCAAGATGCGCATGAACGAGTCAAATTTGCTGTCTTCGCGTTCGCTGAAGAAGTTGCTGATGATGCGCAGCCAGCGCTTGGGATTGAGCAAAATCGCCCGCAGGTAAAATGCGAAGACCACTCTGTATTTCCAGTAGGTGAGCTTTCTCGCACTCATGTTGTCGCAGAAGTTTCGCTCCTTCGTCATCCACCTGTCGTGAACAAAGAGCGGAGCCAAGATGGTGTCCTGTGTCATGCCGACGCGCCCTACATCCTCTAGCTGACTCCAGAGTGGCGTCCCTGGGATGGGGAAGAAAAAACCCACTGCCACATCATCGACACCAGCGCGAGCAAGCTTCTTCACAAGCTTCACTGTTTCCTTCATGTCGAAGGGTTCATCCTCTGGAAAGCCCAGGATGAAGAACGACGTCACATTGAGCTTGTGCTTGATGGCCGACTGAACGGCACTCATCAAGCTCTCTTCGGACATCTGCTTTTTAACGCGTTCACGAACACGCTCACTGCCGCTTTCCGGCGCAAAATTAAGCGACCAGCCCCCACTCCTCTGAAGCAGGTCGGCGACCTCGTCGTCGACGACCTCGCAACGAGTTCCCAGCGGCAGTTGCCAGGAAACATCGAGGCCTCGGCTGAGGATTTCATTGCAAAAATCGAGAATCCACTGACGCTTCAATATCGCTGTCAGATCGTGGAAGGGGAAGTTGCGTGCACCGTAAGTGTCATACGAGTGCTGCATCTCATCTGCGACCAGCTTGGGGTCGCGTGCCACCCACTTGGTCGTCCACATGTTGGACGAACTGCAATAAGTACACCGATAAGGACAACCGCGTGTCGCAAAAATAGGAATGGTGACGCCGCGGCGAATGCCCGTGATCCAACGATTCTCGTCGTAGGTCAAGACATCAAAAAGATCCCAGGCAGGTGGTGGGATCTTGTCGACATCGCGAACGCGTGAACGGCGCTCTTCGTGAAAAGGCTTCCCGCTGGAATCGCGATAGGTCGTTCCGGGGCAACCACTCAGCCAGGTGTGGGCCAGGGCGCCGGTATCACCCGGATCCCCATCACGCCCTTCGAGGAAACCTTCATACCGGCGTAGAATGTCGAGGAAGGTCTCCTCGCCCTCGCCAATCACAAGAAGATCCGCTGCCGATTCATTCAGCGCATACTCGGGTAAGCCGGTGAAATGCTCGCCGCCGGCCACCAGCAGCACGTCAGGGCGTGCCTTCTTGACGGCTGCCAGAATCTGCTGCACCACGAACCACTGGTAGGTGAAGGTCTCACCGATCCCCACCACCTGTGTTGCCGGGTCAATTCGCTCGACGATCTCATCGACATCGAGACCCAGCACGGCCACAGGACCATCCCGCCTGAGACGGTCCGGAGCCTCACCCACAGCATCGATGATGCTGACTTCATGGCCACCGGCCCGGGCCGAAGATGCCACGTAAGCGAGACCCAGTGGCAAAGTGGGCGCAAGGGCCGTCAACGCAGTCGGGTTGACGTAGGCAGGGGGGTGGATGAGCTGTACGCGCATGGGGTCCTACAGTCTATCCTGGAGCTTGGTATCCCGCTATCGGACTAAGACCCGTCTGTTCCCGTGACACTTCTTTCGTAAGAGCCACCCATGACCCTTAAGGAAAGCTCTGTGAAGCGCTTGTAGGGCCACTTCCTAAAAGGTTATGGCATGGGCGTCGCGTCATCTCCTTCAGCGGTCATTTGCCCCAATTCACGTCGCATCGAGCATCTTTCATGCCCCCCACCATGAGCCCCATACAACCCAACACCCGCACAATGGTCGTGCTCGTCGCCGACAAGATGGATCCTGGCGGCGTCACGATCCTCGAACAGGCCGGCCTTGAGGTTCGAGTCCAGCCTGGTCTCAGCCCCGAGGAACTCGTGGCAGCAGCCCAAGACGTGGACGGCATCCTTGTCCGCAGCGCCTCACGGATCACCGAGGAGGTGATTGAAGCTGCCCCCAAACTCAAGGCCGTGGGCCGTGCGGGCATTGGCGTGGACAACATTGATCTCCAAGCTGCCAGCCGCCATGGCGTGCTGGTCATGAACACCCCCCTGGCAAACGCGACCACCACGGCAGAGCTCGCGGTGGCCCACATGATGAGCCTTGCCCGACACCTCCCGCAGGCTGATGCGAGCATGAAAGCTGGCCGCTGGGACAAGTCATCCCTGGTGGGCCATGAGATCACGGGCAAAACTCTCGTGATCGTTGGTCTCGGCAAGATCGGGCGCATCGCGGCCGAGCGCGGACTGGGCCTGAAGATGAATGTGATTGCCTACGACCCCTTTCTCACGGGTGAGTCGCCGGTCCCCGGCGTCCGCCTGGTCGAGTTGGATGAGGCTCTCGAGCTGGCGGACTATCTGAGTATTCATGTGCCCAAGAGTCCCGAGACGCTCGGATTGATCGATGCCGCTGCCATGAAACGCATGAAGCCCACGGCCTGCCTCATCAACTGCGCGCGCGGTGGAATCATTGTCGAAGAAGACCTCTGTGCAGCCCTTGAAGCCGGGGAACTCGGCGGAGCAGCGCTCGATGTGTTTGCCTCCGAGCCGCTCTCCGAAGACAGCCCCCTGCGCAAGGTGCCCAATCTCCAGCTCACGCCGCACCTAGGCGCCAGTTCGAGTGAGGCGCAAAAACGCGTGTCGACAGAAATCGCCATGCAGATGGCTGACTACCTCCAGAACGATGAAGCACGCTGTGCCGTCAACGCGCCCAGCGTTTCGGCCGAGGACCTGGCCACATTACGTCCCTACATGACACTCGGCCGCCGCTCGGGGCTCTTGCTCGCCCAGGTCGCTGAAGATCCGATCATCCGGGTCGAAGTCAGCTACCGCGGCGACCTCGCCCGACGCGAGACGAACCCGGTCAAACTTGCCGTACTCGCCGGCATCCTGAGTCCAGCACTTGAGACTCCGGTCAATGCCGTCAACGCTGAAATGGTCGCCACCGAACGTGGCCTGAAGATCTTGGAAGAATGCAGCAGCGAGCCGACAGACTTCACTTCGCTTCTCAAGGTACATGTGATCACCAAGAGCGGCTCGGAGCACACTCTTGCTGGCACGGTGTATCGCGAGCGCCCCCGCCTCGTACGCTTCGAAGACTTCGGAGTCGACTTTGAGCTCAAAGGGCACCTCTTGCTCACACGACATCGGGATGCTCCTGGTGTCCTGGGAGCTGTCGCCACCTGGCTTGGTTCACAGTCTGTCAACATTGCAGGCCTGCAGATGGCATCTCATGAAAACACCGACGCCGCCATGGCCCTCTATGACATCAACCGCGCTCTCACAACCGACGAGTTGAAAGAGCTGTCAGGCCTTCCACAAATTGTTGCGGCCCGTACGATCACCCTCTGACGAAGTTCGTCTGGGAATGACTCTTCTCGATTAATTCAAGCAGCACGCGAGATCCCCGAAACGGATTTCGACTCCGACACGCCCGCATGGCTCTCCGACCTCCTTTTCAACGCTTCGTCTTCGATTGCGACTCCACACTCTCCTCCGTGGAAGGCGTGGAAGAACTGGCGACCACTGATGAGTTGAGGGCAAGCATCGAAGCGCTCACTTGCGAAGCCATGACCGGAAAAGTGCCTCTCGACGAAATCTATGGCAGGCGTCTCGAACTCATGGCCCCCCGGCAAAGAGACGTCAACCGCATCGGCCAGCGGTACATTGAAACCGCTGTCCCGGGTGCTCGCGAAGTGATCTCTGCTCTGCATGCACTCGATAAAGAAGTACGCATTGTGTCGGGTGGGCTGCGCCTGCCAGTTGTCACATTTGGATTGTGGCTTGGGATCCGGAACGAACGAATTGACGCTGTGCAGATCTCTTTTGACAAGCACGGTCGCTACCAAGATTTTGATCGTCAAAGCCCACTTGCGCGAAATGGCGGAAAACAAGAGTTGGTCGCCGCCATGCCGCCCATGCGAACTGTCCTAATTGGCGACGGCATTACGGACGCCGAGACGCGAGAGGTCGTCGATGGCTTCGTCTGCTTTGGCGGAGTGATCTACCGTAAAGAGGTGGCTGCTCTGGCAGATGCGGTCGTCGACTCTGCTGACCTCAGAGCGCTGCTGCCGGCGACCCTTAGTGAGGATGAGTTGGCCTTCCTCGCGCGCCACCCCAAGCACAGTGCACTGCTCAACCAAATACCCCGCTCATAACCCCATGGCACTCAACACCGGAGTCTCTCGTGACCGACCCCACTGATCTCAAGCTCTTCATTCCTGGCCCAACCCACGTGCGCAAGAAGTTGCTTGAGGCGCAGGGCAGCCCAATGATCGGGCACCGAAGTGAGTTCATGAAAGAACTCCTGGCCGACATCCTTCCTGGCGTTCGGGAATGCTTCGGCACGCAAGGGGATGTGGCCGTGCTGAGTTGCTCATCAACAGCTGCCATGGAGGGTGTCAGCCGTAGCGTGACTCGCCCGGGCGGAAAGTTGCTGCATCTCGTGAACGGCAACTTCTCAAACCTATGGTTCAAGCTCTCGATCGCATGCGGGCTCAACGCCATCAAAGTTGAGAAAGAGTGGGGTGACGCCTGGGACGAATCGTCCGTCACAAAAGCGCTGAAAGAACACGGCCCCGTGGATGCCGTCTTCGTCGCTCACTGCGAAACAAGCACGGGCGCACTCTCGGACATCGCAGGCATCGCGCGGGCTGTCCGGTCACAATGCGCCGAAGCACTTGTCTGCGTAGATGTCACTTCAAGTGCGTGTGGTGTGGCCATCGATTTCGACACCATCGACATCGATGTCGCTGTAGGTGGCGTTCAGAAGGCGTGGGCGCTGCCCGCAGCACTGGCCCTCGCAGCCATCTCTCCCCGTGCAAAAGCACGCATGGACGAGGTACCGGGCCGTGGCTACACCAATGACCTTCGCTCGGCCCTGCAGTATCAGGATGACAAGGGCATGACATCCACGACGCCTTCGATTTCAGTCATGCAAGCCTTGCGTGTGCAGTTAGGCGACATCGCCGAATCTGGTGGGATGGCTGCACGATTTGAAAAGCACCTCGAGATGCAACGCATCGTGAGGGAGTGGCTTGAGAATCATGAGTTCAGCGTGCTCGCAGGTGAAGCCTGGCGAAGCCCCACGGTGACCAGCATCGGCTGCGACGGGCGCTTCGCCATGAGTGAGTTGGTCAAGGGATATCGCGATGCGGGCTACTTCATCACGGGCGGCTATGGCAAGACCAAGGAAACCCACTGGCGTATCGGGCATATGGGCGACCACAGCCCTGAATGCGTCCGCGAGGTGCTCGCTGTCACCGACACGATCCTGCAACGCATTGGCCTTGCTGCACCCGCGGGGGCCTGAACAGGCCGTCATTCTTACGCGACACGACTCTCTTTCAATCAGAGGATGGCTTTGCCTACAATTCCCGTCGCAAATACCGTGAGAAAGCGGCTCGCCCTGTGCTCTCGGCTTAACTCTTCAACTCATTTTGCCGAGTATCGATGTTGGCCAGCCGTCGGGGAACTCTTTCTTGGCCACTCGACGGGCACTCCAGAGGTCTAACGATCTAACGAGAGGTTGTGTGTTCATGAAACACGCTGTTGCTACAAATCTAACGATCGCCGTCGCTCTAGGGGTGATGACTGGCTGTTCGACGCCACTCCGAAGTGGCTCCGAAGTCGACATCTTGCTCGAACAAGGCATGCGCGAGAGCGTCGAAAGCGAAGCAGGTGGGCATGCACTTGAGTCTTATCGCCTCGCTCGAGCCGTCGCAGAGATCGATCCTGATTATCCCGGCGTCCAAGAGGCGCTCGCCGGAATACCGTCCGATCTAGAACACCTCTTCGACCGTGATTTGCTGGGCAGCAATGTCGCTATTCGTCAGCCTATCGATGCTGCCTGGTATGCACATGTCTTGTGGTACATCCCCGACCGCATTCTCGATGCGCTCGATGTGTTTTCATTTGATGTGCACGGAGGATTCGGCCTCTGGGTCGATGCGCATGCGACACGCGCGGCACAGATCAGCGCCGGAGCACGCAGCGTCGGAGGCTTCGGTTGGCACAACAACCGGTCACTGGGCCTGCAAACTCAAGCGCAAGCCGGATTCAGTCTCTTGCCCTTCGGCGTGGAAGGGTACAGCGCTTTACGTGCAGGAACCTCTGGCCTGGATGCTGGCACCTGGAGCGAATCGGGCCTGCACAATCCAACATCAACGATCTATGCCGACTACAAGGACTATTGGGCTGTCGGCGGCGGCGCCACACTCCTGTTCTTTGGCGCCGAGGCGGACATCCATCCGATTCAGGTTTTCGATTTCGTGGTGGGATTTTTTCTGATCGATCCACTTAACGACGATTTCGCATCCACCACCGGGCTCAAGCTGACAGAACGCGAACGGCAACTCATGCGCTCGCTCTCCGAAATAGCCGCTAGCAAAAAAGAGCTCGAGGCCTACTTCATATGGCGCGGCGAACAAGAGCGTGGGGCAAAGGCAGAGACGACAACTGCTTCAGAAAGTCCTGAGGAGCCCGCTCAGCAGACACCGTGAGCTTATCGCTCTAACGGTGTCTCATTTATCAGTTCGCCTCCGAACTGAAACACGTAGCGACGACCAGCCTTTAATGGGCCATGCCGAGACGTCTCTCCGCCTGGCCAACGGATACTCAAAGAATCGACATCCGTCACATCGGCCAATCCGAAGATCAGTTCGCTATCCGAATGGCTTTGATAGCTACCGCCCGCTGTCACCTCGCGCACCCAGGTGCGGTCGCCCGCCGTCACGACGACCTTGGCACCCTCGCAATCAGCACGTCCGCCAGGCCCGAGTAAGCGCACGGCGAGACTATTCCCACCTCCCAGGTCATTGCGCAGCACCCAGGGTTTCTGGTTGCTGTTGCTTACAACCAGATCGTGGTCTCCATCACCATCGAGATCAGCGCGGGCCAAACCGCGGCCAACCCTCGGTTCATGAAGCGCCTCTGACACGCCCCCTTCCGCCTGCACGAATCGACCATGACCGTCGTTCATGAGAAGCAAGTCAGGCTGAGCGTATGTTGATTGACCATCTCCGCTTTCTTCAATGTTGTCCATGACGTGTCCATTCGCCACGTAGATATCCAGGTTGCCATCATTCTCGATATCCACGAACACAGTGCCGAAGCCCAAGCTGTCGCGTGAAGGGCGCCCTGTCCCGCTGCTTCCTGAAACATCGGTGAAAAATCCGCTGCCATCGTTTCTGTAGAGGGTGTTGGTCTCGGCTTCGTAGTTCGCCACGTAGAGATCAGGGTCTCCGTCCCCATCCAGATCGCCCATATCCGAGCCCATGCACGCCTCGCTCTTCCCATGCTCGTTGAGATCAGCTCCGGACATGCCACTGATATCCGTGAAGGTTGCGTCACCTTCATTGCGCCACACGAGGTTTGCCTGACTGTCGTTTGCGACGAAGAGATCCATATCGCCGTCGTCATCCCAGTCACTTCCGACGATTGCTAAGCCACGCCTGTTTTTTCCCGTGATACCTGCAGCCTGCGAGCCATTTTCGAAAACTCCGCGCCCGTCATTGATCCAGAGACGGTCGTCCAGACCTTCCCAGCCATCCACGTGGCAATATTGCCGAAGATCTGGGGGCGTGCCGCAATAGCGGTTGTCGCTCAGGGGCATGTCGACAAACGCAAGCGAATACAAATCGAGGTCACCGTCGTTGTCTGCGTCGAAAAATGCACCGCCGATTGTCCAACGACGATCTCGTATCCCAGACGCGAGGGTCGCATCTGTGAAGCGTGCGGCGCCGTCATTGGTGTAGAAACGGTCATTGCCATATGTCGCGACGTACACATCTCGATCACCATCAGAGTCAACATCACCTACAGCAAGTCCCATGCCGTAGAACGGCTCTTCCAAGCCACTCCCCGACGTGGCGTCGCGAAAACTCCAGTCACCGTCATTTAAGTACAGCTTGCAACTCGAGCCCGTTGCGTGGCGCGCTCGCTTGAGAAGGTTTTCGCGAAACTCGTCCGGTGGCAACGTGCCACTTTGAAGGAAGAGGATGTCTGACTGACCGTCGCCATTGAAATCTGTGGTGGCCACTCCAGAGCCCATGGTTTCAAACAGGTATTTTTTTCCTCGACCTCCATGCGTATGCCGGAAATCGATGCCGGCGGCATGGGTCATGTCGACAAGTCCGCCGACGAGCCTCCCCTCGTCAGAACTCCTCGATTCCGAAGCCTCGGCAGGGGCCCTGCTCGGTGACACCTCGGGGCCGCAAGCCAAAACAAGCAAGCTGCCCACGAACAGGGTCAGCGCCTGAGCAAGCGGACATCGGCAGCGCGATTGAGAGTTCCGTGTAGTGTGCAAGTCGTTATTCGTTATTTATGGGTGAGCAAGTGCAGCAATCGATGAATACAGAATGCCATCGTGAATTTGAACATACGGACTCCACCTCATAAGCGATGGATAGCCTATACCCACCTTCAGCGACAATAGCTGCTCTTCAAGGCCTCGCCTGCCTCGGACGAAAGCTCAGCAGCATGATATTTCAAGTAGGCCTCGATGGTCGCGCATGCCTTTGTCGGCTCTGCGCCCTCCGCCTGAAGTTGCGCAAGCTCCAGGAAGCCCTCTCCCCAGGCGGGATGAATCTCGATCAACCGGATCAATCGCGATTCATGGGCTTCGATTTCACGCCGAATGTACTCGCTGCGTTCGATTGCAAAGCGCTGATTCGCCGCACCTGACTCGGTCTTCTGCTCGCGCGTGAAAACGTTGTCTCGAAGGCCGAGCATCAATTCGAGAATTTCTTGCCAGCGACTCGCCTCAGTATCCAGCCCCATCCGCCAGCAAGCTGTAGCCAAGCCCTTGAGAACACCGGTGTCTCCGGGCTCCGCGACAAGCGCCGCAAGGAGCGCTTGGCGAGATTCTTCGAAAAGCCCTCTCTCCAGCATCCAGCGCCCCAGAACCACCAATGTTTCGACCGCCTCTTCAGGCGGCAAGGCGAGAGCTTCTTCCAAGAGCAAAACGGCCTGCGCGTGTTGTTCTTCTCGCTCGCTCATGCCGAGCATCCGCGCTTCCAGAAATAAAGCGTTACCCACCTGTTGAGGGTGAACCTTCAACTCTTGAAGAAGGTCTCTCGCACGCTCTAAATCTCCGACCTCAACAAGCTGGGTGACAAGCGCTCGCAGGGTCTCCATATCTTCAGGTCGTACAGCCCATGCCCGTGCGAACGCAGCCACGGACTCCTCGAGCAAACCGAGCCGCACGCACACTTGCCCGAGCTTGACGTTCACTCCGTAAGCCTCAGGCCGCATGGAATGAACTGCCGAGAAAGCGTCATGAATTTCCTCATCATCACCACCTTTGCCTTCCAACTCAAAAGCCGCATCGCGCGCGGCTTCAAAAGTGAGGGGCTCGACGGACTCTTCTGGCAGAGCTTTCGCCGCCTCCTCCGGAGGCATCGAGCTGTCTGCCGGCTGTCCGCACGCCAGGGCAACCAGCCAGGTCAACACCAAGAGCGAAGCGAAATATGCACGCCAACTAAGCAAGAATTTCATGGCGTGCCTGATTCCAGAGGAAGCAGTTCCACCCGGAGAAATTCTACGGGATGACTTTCGGCCTGCAGTGACAAGTAACCTCGTGAGAGCCACTTCTCAGGGAACTGTTCAAGTCGGCGAGCCTCCGGATCATCAGGGTCATAGCGCATGCGGGTGTACTCTAGAACGACATGGTCATCTACAAGATGGCGCACCCATTCACCGCCATGCACTTCGGCTTCCACCGTCACCCACACATCTCCGGCGAAGGTCGCAGAGGACGAGTTGATGCAATGTCGGTCCACGGCGCGTCCTGCCATATCGACGTCAGTCCCTGGCGTGCAGAGATTTGCCGTCGGTCGAGAATGAGTGCCGTCACCACCGAGCATCTGTAACTCAAGACTCACCGGAAACTCCTGGTCGCGAAGCATGCTCTCCGGTGACTGGCCGTGCAACATGACACCGCTGTTGCGCCATGCCCACCCAGGGCCACCTGGGGTCTGCTCTCCAGTAAAGCGGTACACGATTCTTAGACGGTAGTGCGAAAACGGCGTCTCATAAAAGAGATGACCGAACGTCCCTTCGAACGTCTCATATCCATCGTACGAGACTTTCAACAAGCCATCCTCGACACGAAAGATCTTGCGCTCATCCTGCCCCGCCGGCTGGCCCACGATTTTGGGAGTCCAACCGCTCAGATCATGCCCATTGAAGAGCTGAAGCCAGCCCTGGGTGTCCTGAGGTGCTTTCGGTGACGAAGCCGAGCATGCGGCACAAATCACGAGCAGCAAGATCCGAAACATAAAAAGCCCCCTGAAGGAGAGCATCAAGCGAAGCATGTTGGCGGACCCTTTCCGCACCTTGAAGCGAGATCACGCACCATCAAACAATCATCAACCATCTTGCTTCAGCTGACGTTCAGCTCTCACCACTGAGAAGCGTTCGTGCTTCTGGGTAGCGGGACGTGAGGATATCTCCGAGCAATCCTCTCACCTGCTCACTGACCTGCCTGGGAGCTCGAGGCCGTTGCGAAGCCGAGTCCTCATCGAACATCTGCTTCGGGTCCTCTGCAAAAGCACCGGACCCATCAGGTCCCGTTTCTAAATCTAAATCTACGGGGCGCTCGGCCACGGCGGCGCCAGTTGCTGCAGACGGCCAGCGAACAACCTTCTTGCCCCCGGGCCCTACAACTTGCTTCCAAATACGGGAAAAAACTTCGGAACGCTGATCGAGACCGGCATCCAATGCGATGACCCAGGGATTGCTCTCACCAGAATCTAAGGCGTCATCGCGAAAAGCCCCGCGCCCGCGGCCAAATTGCGCAACTGCTAGATAGCGCAAGGCGCACTGCCGCGTACATCCCGTCAAGAAGTCCGCCCCCCATCGCACCGCTGGCTCTTTGCCAAGGCCGAGAACAATCTGAAAACCCTTGGCCAGGCCCGCGCCTCCAAGTGCGCCAAGCGCCGCACCCACAACGACGCCCGAGCCAAAACCAAGACCACCAGTCATCACTTCAGCGGTCACTCCGGTAGCTGCTCCCGTAAGAAGCCCACCCCAGATTGCACCGCCACGTACATTGACAAGACTTTCAGCCGGCAGGACGAAATCTTCGACGCGTTCACGCACTTCACTGGCAGCCTCCCCATCCAGTCCATGCGACTCAATCAGCCTCTCCATGAGGCCACCTAAGCGCTCCTCAAGCCGCTGCGCGAGTGCCGTCATCGCCCGCTGCTTTTGAGCTTTGGAAGCAAGCGTAGAAGGAAGGACTTCCCGGTCGGTCGCCGTTTCAGCAAGCAAGCAAGACACAGCTTCTACAGCCCGATTAAAAACCTCCAGGTTGCGTGCATTCCAACGATCAACAAGCGCAGGCATGTGGTGCTGAGCGCGACCAGTGAGAAGAGAACTCACCCGCTCAAGTAGCGCAGACTCCTGAACCCAGCAGCGCGTAAAAGCATCCAAGGACATCACATCGCGCACACGTGGAAACCGCGCGACAGCTTCACGCCAACGTTGTTCGAGAATTGGAACGTCTTCCGCGGTACCGGTCTGGTTCAACAGAAGGAGCACAGGGCAATCGAGCCAATCCAGAATCTCTAGTTCCAACGGAACGTACGCAGCATCCTCCGGATCTTCTGCCGCGTTCACGAGATACACCACGACATCTGCGTCGTCACGAATGTTGCGGACCGCCTCCTGACTACACCACAAAGCCCGGTCGGTGACTTTGTCCCAGACGGCATGAAGGAACCAGCCAACAGGGTTTCTCTCCTGGCGCAGACGGCGCAACAAGCGCACCGAATCACCGAAGCCAGGTGTATCCCAGAGCAACAGCCGGGCCTCTGATGACTCGATGAGTGGCCAGGCGTCGCTTACCTCTGTCACGTGCGCCTGATCGAACACCGTACCGACGTCCTTTCGCAGCAAGGTTCGTGCAAGAGTCGTCTTGCCGACGTTGGTATGACTCACGAGGCTTAGAGCAATGTCTTCCATCAATCTGCAGTCTGCTGTATCTGAGGGCTCAAGGCGAAGCCAAGACTCTGCACCACGTCTGGAGAAGGCGGCCGATCCAGATCAAGGTGCACCGCAGCCACGTGAAATTCTTTCAGCACACGGTTCCAGGCCCGCCGGCGTTCTTCGAGACGGCGCTCATTGGTGACCCGGTCGCGGTACAGAGCGCCATCAATCAGCACAGCCAGGCGACCCTCGCCACTCAGGCGCAGAGACAAATCTCGGACAAAGGCTCCATGGACTTCCGACTCCGGAGATTGCCCCAGGCCAAAGAGAACCAGAACTGAACGGTCCTCATCTGGGGAAGAACGTACCTCTTCTTCGCCATAGGCAAGAGGTTCTGCAACGAGGACTTCTGCGCGCGCGCCGAGCACATCATGCAACAGTTCCACCAGACCATCCCGACTGCGTGGCGCCAAGTGGACACCGTAGGGCAAGACATCTACAGCGACAGAGTCACCACGTACGGGAGACAACAATTGTCGGAAATAGGGCTGATCAAGATCCAGTTGCACGGAAGTCCTAAGCCGATGAATTCGTCGGTGTTCTACTATCCACAAGAAGCCGCGCGGCAAACCTATAAAGAGCAAGCCCGTCATAGCCCACAAATGGATCCAAGGCGCCGCATCTCCGTCGGCAGGAAACTCCAAAGGTCCGACGTCTGGTATAGAAGCATCCAACAACGCAGCAGCCGGACCAAGCACCACGTTCAACAATTGCGAAACCTGATCAGCATCAAGAAACGTGCTCTGCCAACTCGCTCGATAAAGCAAGCCGACCCCACGCACATACATGCCTGCCACAGCGCCCATCACGAGAAACAACGAGCCCATGTGCGCGAGGCGTGTCATAAAGCTTGCCATGAGGCTTGTGGAGACCGCTCCCCACGACTGCGCAAAACCTGCGGCAGTGGCAGCGACCACAACTTTTTCTTCAACTCGATCTGCCGTAGCCCGTCGGAATCTTCGCTCGACAAACCGTCGAGCCAACCCTGGGACAAAACCGCCGCCCACACCGAATGCAGCTCGGTAGCTACGAGTGCCACCTACTTCCAAGATTGAGGCCGCGCTCGCCTTGTTTCTCGGTGACGAAATGTTCTTTACACGACGCCTCAAGGCCGAGAACAAGAGCACCCCATAAACCGCTAAGTTCCAGGCCACCAAACCGAGCATGGGCGCAAAGAGGATGTTGATCTGCCGTGTGGACCCGAGTGCATTGCTGGCCAAGCCCAGCAGGACGGCCCCCGCAAGCACCAAGGGGCCGGTGGCAGTTCCCAGGCGCCCCGTCTTCAACAACTGCGAAAGACCGGGTGCCTTTGCTTCAACATTTGGAAGCAGTGTGCATGCACGGTGCACGAGCAACGCTTCATCCCTGGCCAAGCCGTCGGCAGTGCCCTCAAATAAGCCACGTGCTTCTTGAGTTGCTCGCGCTCGTTGAGTCGCTGACAACACCCGCCCTTCGGTGTCCGCCTCTTCAAGAGCCCGGACCATCAACACCGCCTGCGCATCGGTGTCACGCATTCGCGTTACGGTGCTCCCGAGCTGCTCTGCGAGACGATTCGATGAGTGCGTTCACAGAAATTCCCCGCCTGTGATTTCCGATGATCGACAACCCGGCTAGTCCGCCCAGAAGGCGATCAATAGTAGCTTGCCGGGCGACCTGATTCAGGTCGTAGCGCGGAAGTGCGGTCGGCCAACGCACAACGCTGGAGTAGAGGGGGGCGCCCGCAAAACCCAAAACACCGCCGACTTCTCTGCTGACGATCTCAAGAACCGCCTCATCCGGCTCATGGACTAGGTCTGGGCGCCGGGCCCCACCCATCAGCGTTCGTAGCAAAACCCGCTCTCCAGGGCAGCGTTCGGGCTGAATCGAACTGCTGAACAAAGTGCCGAGATGTGCCATTTCAGACCGTGAAGGAACGAGGTAACCAAAACCGTCGAGAGGGTGGGTGACTGCTTCTCGGGGCCAAACATGCGTGACCGAGAGCACTGCTTCGCTGACCATCGAGCCCATTTCCTGGGAAAGCTCGGGCTGATCTTCCCGCAGCAATTTTTCAGCACACCCTGCTGGCACTGCCAGTACGAGATGTCGAGCCTCCCACACTTCTGTCCGAGTTTTCTCGGCAGGAGAGGAAGCGTCCGAATCTCCGAGGTCTGTCAGATTGCACTCAATCACCCAGCGATTCTCGGTGCCATCCTTGCGCCGCCACACACGGCGCGCACTGCGACCTCGGTAGACTCGCTCACCCAGCACACGACCGATTGCTTCGGGCAGGCGCTCTAGGCCTCCCTTCACGGACATCAATGAAGGCGCACGACGACTGGGCGGCTTCTGCGAAGGTTCCCCGCGCAAACTCCGCTGATTCTCCAATTCACGCTGCTTTTCTTTCTTGGCACGCAAACGAGCCAACATCCCGGAAAGCAAAGAACCGTGCTCTGACACCAATTCGGCGACCGCAGGAAATGCTGCGCGCAAGGACAGTTTTTCGGGGTCCCCCGCATAAATGCCTGCCACGGCTGGATCCACGAGACGTTCAAGAACCTCACTGCCCAGACGGTGCCGGACAAAATCTGCAATCGAACCCTCGAGTCCCTTGGAGCCCGAACGTAACGGCTCGGTAAGAGCTCGCAGCTTCCCTGACACGGACAACAGCGGCGATCGAAGAAGTGCGCCTGGCCCCATGGGAACAGGCAAAAGACCACGTTCGGTATGGATGTACCGATGATTTGCGATGGCATGCGCATCAATGCGCTGCAGTCCCAGTTCTTCAAATAGTGAGACCGTCTCGGCGGCATTGTCTTGCAATGCCTCCGGTCCGTGTTCGTAGTGGACGTCTTCCCAGTTCCCCGTCCGTATCAAACCGCCCAGTCGGTCAGACGCTTCGATCAACGCAAAATCGGCAGACGGATCAAGGCCATGAGCGAAGGCAAGACCGGCGATACCGCCACCCAAGACCAGGGTTTCGACACGACGGATCCCACCCTCCGGACCGGCTGGAAGCGCGTCCGGTTTCGTCTCCATATCAGAGTGTTTTGCTGAACCGCGGGCCGTCATTCCCCTCTCTGCGGCGTCGCAGAGACTCATCGAAGACCATCGCCATGTGGCGCAAGAAAAGTCGCCCCGTAGGAGTGACATCTAATCGACGTTCAGACAGCTTGCAAAAACCCTGATCCGCGAGAGATTGTAGTTCGCTCCATTCGACCGCGAAGTGCTTCGCCAGATCACTGCGTTCCAACTCGCTCTCGAGCTCATCAAGATCTAATCGCATCCGACACATAAGCGAGAGAATCATTGAGCGACGCAGTTCATCTTCTGGGCTGCGCTGTAGTCCACGTGCAACTGGCAGATGATTCTTTGCGAGCATCGACTCGTAGCTAGCTGTGTCGCGTGGGTTCTGGATGAAGGACCCCGCAACATCACCAATCGCACTCATACCAAGTCCAACCATGTCCGGAGCTGGACGCGTCGCATAGCCCATGAAATTACGGTGCAACGTCCCCGCACGCAGCGCGGTGACCATCGGATCGCTCTCTAAAGCGAAATGATCAAGCCCGACAACCACGTAGCCCGCATCGCCTAGCTTTCGAAGAGCAGAAGAAAACAAGTTTGTGCGCTGCGTCGCGTCTGGAAGCGCGTACTTCTCAAGCGCCTTCTGCGATGGCTTTAACCATGGCACGTGTGCGTAACCAAAAACCGCCAGACGGTTCGGGCGCAAGTCTGAAACGAGATCGAGCGTGCGGTCAAAACCGGCGAGAGTCTGCTCGGGCAGGCCGTACATGAGGTCTACATTGATGCCTTCGATTCCAAGTTCTCGACAACTCGCAACAAGTGAAGTGGTCTCTTCCAGCGTTTGATCACGCCGCACTGCTTCCTGAACAACCGGGTCGAGATCTTGAACTCCCATGCTCACCCGGTTGAAACCGAGTTCGGCAAGCAACTCGACCTGATCGCGCGTCGTGACGTGAGGATCGACTTCAATCGAAACTTCCGCGTCGGGTTCCAGGTCAAAAGGCCCCGAAAGCATCGTGAACAAACGGCGAATCTGCGTCGTGGTCAGAAAAGTCGGTGTCCCCCCGCCCCAGTGGAGTTGAGCCACCCTGCGACGGCCACCCAGGCTATCTGCCACCAAAGCGATCTCTTTCTCGACGGCATCCAGATAGCTATCGGCACGTGATTGCTTGCCGTTGATCTCCACCGTGCAGCCACAGTAGAGGCAAAGCCGCGAGCAGAAAGGGAGATGCACGTAGATCGACAGCGATTCATCCGGGTGCTGAGAGGCGCGTTCATAAGCTGCCTTCGCATCTGATTCGCCGAAGTCATCAGACCACTCCGGCGCCGTGGGATACGAAGTGTATCGCGGACCCGAAACCGCCAGCTTTGCCAGCACTTCCACGTCAACATGCAGTGGAGTCTCAGGCACCGTGTGCCTTTCTATTCCCGGTCACACTTGAGGCCTTCACCGTGTCTACGAAGGCCGCAACACACTCCGGATCTGTCTCCTTATGAACCCCGTGGCCGAGCCCCATGACATGCCCTGGCCGACCGCCCACTGCATCAAGGATTTCACGCGTGCGTTGTGCGACCAAATCCGGCGGACCCAGTAAAACAGACGGGTCGAGATTACCCTGGAAAGCGACTTGGTCTCCCCAGGTCTCCATGCAATCTGCAATCGACACACGCCAATCTACAGCGACAGCCTCGCTTCCTGCAGCGACCACATCTTCGAGAAGATGCTTACCGTTGAGGACAAAGTGAATGCGAGGCACTGCATCACCGGCGATCTCAAGCGCACGCTTCGACCAGGGCAAGGCGTAACGCAAGTAGTCTTCGCGACCCAGAGTTCCCGCCCAGGTATCAAAGAGAACAACGGCTTGTGCGCCGCGTGATGCCTGAAAAGCGAGATGCTGACCAGATGTCTCAGCCAGCTTGCTCATAAGATTTTCGAAAAGTCCGGGGTCGGAGTACATCAACTGGCGCACATGCGCATGACTCTTGGAAGTCCCGCCTTCTATGGCATAGCTAGCCAACGTGTACGGCGCTCCACAGAATCCGAGCAGTGTGGCGCCCTTCGGCAGACCCGCTGCCGTGCACTCCAATGCATCTCCCACATAGCCCAAGGACTCCTCGGGCACCACAGGTAACAGCCCGTTGACGTCATCAGCGCTGCGCAAAGGTTTGGGCAAGACGGGCCCCCGACCATCCTGAAACTCCAGCGGCATGCCCATGGCAGCCAGCGGCAACAGGATGTCACTGAAAAGAATGGCTGCATCCATGCCGAACCGTCGAAGGGGCTGCAGCGTCACCTCGGCAGCCAACTCTGGCGCGTGACACATCGCCAGAAAGCCTCCAGCCTTGCGGCGCACTTCCTGGTACTCGGGCAGATATCGCCCAGCCTGGCGCATGAGCCATACCGGAGGACGTGGAACGGGTTCGCGACGCAATGCCTTGAGCAGGAGCGTGTCAGAAGTCGTCATGGTGGTTCGCGAAAGGGTCGAAGTTCAGGAGTTATGGAGTCAGCCGATAGCCGGTACCGCGCACCGTATGGATATACCGAGGGTTACGTGGATCCGGCTCAATAAGGCGGCGTAGACGCACGATGAAATTGTCGATCGTGCGCAATGTGGGAAAAGCGTCATATCCCCAGACGTGCTTAACGATCTCGGCTCGCGAAACAACAGCACCCGCTTGTTCTGCGAGACACCGGAGAATCATTGTCTCTTTCTGTGACAATTCAACGGAGTCGTCAGTGCGCGTCACCATGAAGGTAGAGAAATCGATAGAAACCTCTCCTAGCACAAGCGCATTTCCGGCACTCGATGGCGCGCGGTACCACTCACCACGGCGAAGGATTGCACGAACACGCAGTATGAGCTCTTCAAGGTCAAACGGCTTCCCCAGATAATCATCGCCACCCAGTTGAAGTCCATGCACGCGATCATCCCGACCGCTCTTTGCGGTAAGAAATAAGATGGGTACGTGGCATTGCTCGGCCCGCAATGTCTCGCACACCGTAAAACCGTCCATTCCCGGAAGCATGACGTCTAGAAGGACCAGGTCCGGAGGGCAGTCGCGAATTGCATTCAACGCTTGCTCACCATTAGCAATCACATCTACGGCCCAACCTTCGAGCTTGAGGTTGTCCGCGATGACTTCTGCCAGATGAGCCTCGTCTTCAACGACCATCAGCCGTTCACCGGTCATGCCGAGGCCTCCGACCCCATGCCATCGCGCATTTGCTGAGAAACCGCCGGAAAGCTCACGCTCACCCGAGTTCCCCCGCCAGAAAGTTCATCTTCCAACGACAACTTCCCTCCGTGCGCCTGCACAAACTCACGCACGATGTAGAGACCGAGGCCAACCCCGGGACTCGTACGAACTTGCTCGTCACCGCCTCGCACAAAGGGCTCCACGAGCATCTTGGGGTCAGCACCGCCCAACCCAGGACCGTGATCTCGAACGGTCAACACCGAACGGCCACTTGCAGATTCTACCGCCAACTCGACTGGACCACTCTCGCCGCCGTACTTCACGGCATTCGACACCAGGTTATCGAGAATCTGAGAAAAGGCGATCAGATCTAGCGCCGCAAATGTCGGGCCTGACGTTTTCAACTCGAGCGTGATGCCGTGAGTGGCATGCAATGTACGCAGCCGCTCCATCTCTGATTCAGTTTGTTGCGCAAGGTCGACGACTTGTGTCTCAACCTCAACCTTCCGGTCACTCATACGCCGAGTAAGAAGGATGTCTTCCACCATATCGCCAAGTCGGTCGAGGTCTTCTCGAGCATGCTTGAGATAACGACCCGTCTTGGCTTCATCTGTTCGCCCCATAAGGATGCTGTCGAGATAGAGTCGTGCGGACGCAAGCGGGCTGCGCAATTCATGTGTCACCGCTGACACAAAATTCCTCTGTCGCCGTGCCAGCGTGGTTTCCCTCTCGACTGAGCGCATCACAAAAAACACGCTTACGAGAACGAGCAATCCTAAAAATCCGCCCTCAAACATCAGCATGCGCATGGTCTCTTCGCCTGCTTTTTCGAGAGCCTGACGTTGCGATTCGCCAAGCGGCGCTCCCGCCAGCCTCATCCGCTCTGCAAGCCTGTCGTCAAGAGAGGCAAAGAAGTAGATCCACCAAGCCAGCAAGAGCCCATAAAACGCAACGATTACTACATACAAACGCAGCGGCCGCTTGCTCACCTGCTCAGAGATCGACGGCCGCACACTCACGCTGACCGGCTCCTTGATGCCAGCAGACCTCTGGCAAAACTTTCGACCGCAGAATCGATGAGTGTCTCGTCATGAGCGGTGGACACAAACGCGACTTCATAACCGGAAGGCGCCATCCAGGTCCCGCGCGCCAAGACCTCCCCATGCAAGTGACCGTAGAACTCAGCTCCCTCGGCCCCGACAAGGTGAAATGCACGTGGGGTCGGGCCGTCTTGCAGGCAAACCCACAGCACAGATCCCATACGCGCAATGCTCCCCGGCACATTTGCCGCCCTCAGCGCACCTTCCCAGCCCAGGGCAAGTCGATGACCCAGTGCATCTAAGCGTTCGTACGTGCCAGGCTTTTCCAACTCATCGAGCGTGGCGCAGCCGGCAGCCATCGCCAGCGGATTTCCCGAGAGTGTGCCTGCGTGATAGACAGGCCCCAAGGGTGCGAGCTGATCCATGATCTTCGCCGGCCCGAGAAATGCACCCACTGGCATTCCGCCGCCGACAATCTTGCCGACGGCCACAAGATCTGGAGCGATGCCCGTAAGTTCCGTCATTCCACCAGGCGCAACACGAAAGCCAGAAATGACTTCGTCAAACATCAACAAAGCGCCGTGATCCTTGCAGAGCTTGGCAAGATGCTCGAGAAATGCCTGACGCTGCAGCAGCAAACCAGCGTTGGCTGGCATCGGCTCAATGATCACCAGCGCGATTTCTTCACCTTTATCAGCAAAGAGTTGGCTTGCAGCCTCCTCATCATCAAGCGGCAACACTTCAGTCAGTGACGTGCATTCCACAGGAACCCCTGCAGACGAGGGCGTCCCGAAGGTCGCCAAGCCAGAGCCACCTTTCACGAGCACAGAGTCGTGGTGCCCGTGATAACAGCCGTCAAACTTGACGATGCGTGCGCGACCCGTCACTCCACGCGCCAAACGAACCGCGCTCATGGTGGCTTCCGTACCACTGCTTGTGAAACGCACTCGCTCCGCGCATGGAAAGCGGCACAAGATACGCTCGGCAAGTTCGACTTCGGCTTCGCAAGTCGCGCCAAAAGTTAGCCCATCGACCATGGCGCGCTCAACGGCCTCAAGCACAGTTGGGTGTCCATGCCCGAGGATCATGGGCCCCCAGCTCCCGACCAGATCTACATATTCTCGGCCATCTCTGTCCCAAACTTTGGCACCGACCCCACGCGCGAGAAATGGTGGCTCTCCATCGACAGCTCCGAATGCGCGCACGGGGCTAGAAACCCCACCCGGCATGCACGCCCTCGCGCGATCGAGCAGTTCTTCACTGCTCGCGATCATCCGAGCCAACCCTTCTCCACGGCATCACGCGTGTGGTAACTGATGATGAGATCTGCACCAGCACGCGTAATCGACGTAAGGATTTCGGAGACAAGGCGGCCTTCGTCTACCCATCCACGCTCTGCGGCAGCCTTCACCATGCTGTATTCCCCAGACACATTGTAGGCGGCGACTGGCGCCAAGGCGGCCTCTGCGATATCGGCGATGACGTCCAGGTAACTCAGTGCCGGCTTCACCATGAGCATGTCGGCACCCTCTTCCTCATCGAGAAGGCTCTCACGAAGAGCTTCGCGACGATTGCGCGGGTCCATCTGATAACTCTTGCGATCACCGTGCTGCGGAGAACTCGACGCGGCATCGCGGAACGGGCCATAGAACGCCGAAGCGAACTTGGTCGAGTAGGACAAGATGGCCGTGTTGATATAGCCCTCTTCATCCAACCGATCTCTGATCGCAGACACACGCAGGTCCATCATGTCAGAAGGGGCCACGACATCGGCTCCAGCACGTGCATGCGCGTACGAGGCCTCGGCAAGCAACGCCAGTGTCTCGTCATTCTGCACGACTCCGTCGCTTAAAACACCGCAGTGCCCGTGACTCGTGGCACCGCAAAGACAGACATCTGTCATGAGAAGCACATCGTCTCCGAGCGCATCTCGCAAAGCACGGACAGCCCGAGGGATCAAGCCGTCAGGATCCGTGGCTGCACTCGCTTGCTCGTCTTTTTTCTCGGTAACGCCAAACAACAACACGTTCGCCACACCACTCGCATGGTCTGACTTCACACGGTCGACCAAACTCGGAATGCTCATGCGTGCCACACCCGGCATGGACTCGATGGGAACGTCGGCACCATCGCCGTCCATGACAAAATGCGGCTGCACAAGGCTTTGCGGAGCCACATGTGTTTCGGCGACCGCTTCACGCATACGAGCTGTCGTACGTAAACGCCTGAGTCGAATGGTCATCTTTTGATGCTCCTGATTTTTTCCATGGCAGCCGTCACGCACCACCCTTTCTCTGCTTCGCTGATAAATGCGCTATGAGTGCCAACGCAGCCTCAGGGCCAGACCCAGAAGGACGGTGGTGTTCGAGACTTTCGTCTTGAAGTGCGTCGCACGTGGCTCCACCAAGACCAACTCGGATTAAATGGTCTTGTTCGCTTTCTCGACCGAGTGCGACAGATGAAGTCACGGCCGAAGGACTCATGTACACACGCACGTCGGCCCCCTCGTGATGCTCTCCAGCTGCTTTTTGTACGGTTCGATACACAACGACCTTTTCTAGAGGCACGCCTCGCTGAGCCAGGCCTTCGGCCATTTCTTTCCGGCTCGCCTCGGCGCAAGGGAAGAGAACGCGCCCCCCCTCACCTACCGGAAGATTCCGCGCAAGCTCGGCTGCTCCGCCCTTGCCAACATAGGTAGCACGAAGGCCAACAGCAGACAGAGCACGAGCGGTTGCTGGCCCCACAGCGGCCACCGTGACCCCCGCGGGGACGCGAACATCTGAGAGCCTTCGCGCAGCTTCTTGACTTGTCACCGCGAGAGCATCGCCTGACGTGAGCCTTGCCAATTTGCCAGAAAGATCTGGCGCTCCCACATCTTCGAAACCCAGCACGGATTCATGTTTCACGCGTGCACCCAACTCTCGCAACCGTTCTCCAAGAGACGTCCCGTCTGTAGAGGAGCCCACCAGAGCAACCGTCACGGAAGCAAGTGGTCCGGCTTCGGTTTCTTCCCCCTCAAGCAACTGAGTGCAGACGGCATCTGCCGCCTCGAGCGGAGTCGCGCCGCTTGCATCTCCCCATCGTGCTCCATCCGCCTCGGAAGGACAGCCAGAGCCCAAAAAGGCGCGAGCCCGAAAGCCTTCTGCTTGAGAGTGCACGTGGACACCCAAGGGCAAAGAGCAACCGCCGCCCAAGCGTTCGAGCAGCAAACGCTCCGCACGCACCGAAGAAGCGGTCTGCTCATGGTGAAGCGCCGAAGAACACAGCTTCGAAAGCTCTTGGTCTTCTTCGCGAATCTGGATTGCCAGTGCGCCTTGAGCAGGGGCAGGCACAAAAATATCGACTGGCAAAGAAACTCGCACGAGACCGTCCGTATTGAGATCTAACCGCTGCACGCCCGCAGCTGCGAGAATCACGGCATCATAAGTACCCGACTGACAACGCCGAACACGCGTCGGTACATTGCCACGCAGGTCTGCAACATTCAGGTCAGGCCGAAGTGTCAACAACTGCGCTCGGCGACGTGGAGCACTGGTCCCGACTCGCGCCTCTGCCTTCAACGGAATCATGGGGGCGCCGAGGTCATGTGATTCCGACCGAATCAGCAAAACTTCTTCCACAGGCCCCCGTTCGGGAACCGCACCGATCACAAGCCCGCCAGGCGAACTGGTTGCGAGATCTTTATGACTGTGTACTGCCAAGTCGATATCACCATCGAGCAAAGCTTTTTCAATCTCTGCCGTGAAAAAGGCTTTCCCCTCGACGCTCTGAAGCGGCACATCGTCAATGGCATCGCCTCGCGTCTCGATGACAATAATTTCAACCTCTGCGCCAGGCTCCAAACACGCTTTGACGTAATTCGCTTGCCACAGGGCAAGGTCAGAACCTCGTGTTCCGATGCGTATCTTCATGCCGCGTCATCCTCCGGACCGTTATCCGGAGGACTCCCTCCGTTCTCTGCAGCCATGCGCTTCAGAGCACTCACAGAGGGATGCATAAGTCGCCCAAATGTTGCACGCGCCCAGCGCTCGATGGCGGAGCGCTCAGCATCATCCAAATGTGCCAGGCGACCACTCAGAAGACCTCGCAGTTCACGTGTCAGTATTTCGTCTGCTGCTTGCTTCAACTCCGTAACAACGGGCGCCGCGGCATCCTCTCGATAACGACGTACGAAGCGCTCGAGCTTGCTTTCGACAAGTGCCTCTGCCTCCAGCGCAGCATCAGCTCGAAACGATCGATTTCTATCAGCAATAGAGCGCAAGGCGTCGAGGTCCATGACTTCTACACTGCCCGCATTTCCGTAGGAACCCTTCATGGACGGAAGGTTACGTGGGACAGAGAGGTCGACTCCCAGAAGCCCGTGCGCCCCAGGACTAGAGCCCGCCATGTCTTCGAGCACGTCAGGCTCAATAAGCACCGACGGAGATCCGGTTGCAGTGATCAAGACGTCGACCGGGAACTCTCCTGACAAAAAAGACTCGAAAGGCACCGCTCGCGACCCAATATCATTCGCCAACTTCCTGGCCGAATCAAAGGTGCGATTCACCACGAAGTGGGGTCGCAGAGAGCTCGATGTCAGAGTTCGTGCGAGCAAGCTACCCATCTCGCCTGCACCGATCAGTGCAATGACAAGTGACTGCGCATCTGGCATGTCAACCAAACGCTGAACCGCTAAGTTCACCACCGAGATCGGGCGGCGCGCAAGCTCTGTTTCGGCTCGCACTTTCTTGCCAATCTGCAAAGCATTGTGGAACAGAGGGCCGAGCAGATTTCCCGTTAATCCAATGTCGGCTGACTTTCCGTACGCTTGGCGAACCTGCGCAATAATCTGATCTTCACCTAACACCAGAGAATCTAGCGAGCACGCCACGCGGAAAAGATGCGAGATGGCATCTCGGCCTGTGCGCAGGACGAATCCCGGCTCGGCCTCACTCTCAACGAGAAACTCGCTGAGCAAAGCCAAGTCAGATGCGTCCGGCAACTCTCCTTCTTCTCGGGCGTAGATGACTTCCACCCGGTTGCAGGTCGCCAGGTACACCAACTCTGAAGCGCCCAACTCGTCGCTCAGGCCGCGCAAAAAAGCGTTCTCTCGGCCGGGGTCTGGACGACGGACAGACTCCAGACCGGAGACGTCGGTGTCGTGCAGCGTCAGTCCTGCAATCGCTATCCGTTGCATGAGGGCCTCATTCTAGGACAGAAACACCTCCGAATTGTCACGTCCGTGTCATACGCAGAAGAACGAATCCGCAAGATCGATTTATTCGCCCCTGCATCGAAGAATCACGGCAGATGCATGTCTCTTGAATCGATTTTGCTCTCACTTCAGCAAGTACCTCCTCGCCCAGTCCCATTCCCAAGAGCCAGCGCGGCTCCCCCTCATCGAAATTGCCTCATTCAACAACTTGTCAACGGCCAGGAGAGCGAGGAAGCTAGCGCCCATCGACACGAACTTCTTATGACGTGATCGCCACCCATCTCATGCAAACACCCAATCACCAGAAAACATGCCGGTCCATCGTCTACTCGATACTGGCTCTGACCTTGAGCACGGCCTGTGGCGAAACGCCCCGGCCCACTCCTCGGGGGGCCGTGCTGATTCTCGTAGACACACTTCGCCCCGACCGGCTCGGATGCTATGGCCACGAGCGGCCCACGAGTCCTGCCATAGACTCGCTTGCTGAAACAGGAGTCCTCTTCGAACACGTCGTGAGTTCCGCCCCATGGACGATGCCCAGTGTCGGCGCATTGCTTTCAGCCAACGAGCCTGAGCTCGCCTTCGATACGGACTGGAAGCTTTTGTCTTCGGTTGTCGAAGATTTCAGCGAGGCGGGCATCAAGACAGCTGCATTCACCGAGGGTGCATTCGTCTCACGGCACTTCGGCATGGACCTCGGCTTTGAAACTTTTGTCGAAGAGGAAAGTTCTTTTCACGCAACGATGGCTGGAGAGCGCCTCAACAGCGAGGCGCCGCTCACCGGAGGCATTGGGAATACCTTCAACCTCGCACGTCAATGGTTAGAGCAAAACAGCGAGGCGCCCTTCTTCCTCGTGATTCACACTTACGAGGTGCACACGCCTTACACCAGGCCGCGCTTCGCCAAAGGTGACGGCGGGCGCATCGGAAAGTCATTCGACATTCGCATGCTGAAGCCCATGCAAACCGGGGAGATCGAACTCACTGATCAAGAGCGCGCACACGTCATCGACCTCTATGACGGAGGCATTCGTGCCACGGACCGACATGTGGGACGCTTCCTGGAATTTCTCAGTGAATTGGGCCTTCGCGACAAAGTTGTCGTTGCTCTCACATCCGATCACGGCGAAGAGCTTGGAGAGCACTCCGAGCGCTTTGCTTTTGATCATGGGCACTCACTGAAAGACAATTTGCTACTGGTTCCGCTCATCATCAATGACCCCACTCGATCCTGGCCTGTTCATGTGGTGACCGACCAGGTGCGCACACTTGATGTTCTTCCCACAATCGCAGATTTACTCGGTGTCCCAGCGCGCGGCGACACCAACGGCAGCAGTCTCGTTCCGCTCATGAATGGACATGATTCTGGCGCACGCTTTGCCGTCAGTGGACAAACTCAGGCGGGCCCCCATCGAATGTCATTGCGCGATGGAAACTTCAAGTACATCGTCTCGATCGCCGAGGGAGATCAACCCCTTGAAGACGACATCGCAGACGAGCAACTCTACGACCTGCGAGCAGACCCTGCAGAGCAACACAATCTCGCCTCCGATCACGAAGCTGTTACGAGTTCGATGGCACGCTGGCTTCGTAGATGGAAAAAAGGTGTCGCGCGACCCACACGCCGCGCCACGCCAAAGGCCATGGATAAGGCCCATCTGGAGCGCCTGAAGGCTCTTGGATACCTGAAGTAAGCCATCCACGGCGAACGCTGCCTTTCGCCCCGAAGCGAGCATTTGCTGATAAACTTCAGCGAGTCGCTCGAGCCCTCCCCTTCCTCTCCCTTTAAGTAAGGCTAGGCGGCCTCCCTACATCATCTTTTGATGGATCGGTCACCCGAGATGCGGTCCATAATCCCGAGCAAGAAAAGACACACCATGCACGCGTTGAGCCTTCACCTGAACACTCGACTTGAGTCACGTTGCAAAAGCCTTCTCTGCGCGCTCCTAAGCATCGCGGTTTTGACCACATCGCTGAGAGCTCAAGACGACACCGGTGAAGTCGCTTCACTGACAACGATTGCCTCTGGCTCTGGTGGATTTGACATCAACCAGATCACTTCAGGCGACGAATTTGGCGCCAGCATGGCCGCGATCGGTGACCTGAACGATGACGGCATTCAGGACATCGTTGTTGGAGCACCCGGCACAAGCGACGGTGGGTTTCAACGCGGGGCGCTCTGGATTCTCTTCATGGAAGATGACGGGACCGTGGGCTCGTCAACCAAGATTAGTGACACAACGGGTGCCTTGCCCATCGGGTTAGAAGACGGTCACCGACTGGGACGGTCCGTAGCAGGCCTCGGCGACTTCGATGGGGACGGTGCCGAAGACATCATGGTTGGTCTCGATATGGCCATCACAACCCAACAGGGCTCAGCTGTTTGGATACTGCTTCTCGACCCAAGCGGCAGAGTCAAATCGGCCATCAATGCAACACCAAGTGGCCTCGGGTTCTCTGATGGATTCGGCTGCTCCATCGCCAACATGGGCGACATGAATGGTGACGGCATCACTGACGTTGCAGTAGGAGCAGACAGGGCGTCCGCAACCAGTTCCACTCAGGCAGAAGGCTTGGTCTACTTCCTCTACCTGAGCGCGAGCGGCCAGGTCATTCTTTTCGACTCCATCGGCAACGCAGGATTGCAAGGCGGGCTCGCCCCTGGAGATCGCTTCGGCGCTGCCGTCGCGAACATACGGGACGTTGACAACAATGGCGTCAATGACATCGCCGTCGGCGCCACTGGCGATGACCTAGGCTTCCTCACCGACGGGAGCAGCAGCAGCCGCAACGGCTCTGGCGACCAAGGTGCCGTTTGGATCATCCACCTGGGTCTCGATTCCACTCCGTTCGTGCTCAATTCGAACAAAATCGGCGATTCGACCGGCGGTTTTACGGGAGCACTCGACTCTTTCGACCTGTTCGGGTCTGCAATCACTCTCCTCGATGATCTCGATCAGAATGGAGTCTTTGACTTAGCCGTAGGCGCTCCCGGAGACGATGACGCGTCCGCCTCTCAAACCAGCATCAACAAGGGAGCCGTCTGGGTTCTCTTCATGGAGTCGACAGGCAACACATCAAGCTTCGTAAAAATTAGCGACTCTCAAGAAGGTGTTCCGCTTTCGCTGAGCGATAGCGACGCTTTCGGTACGTCGCTCATGGTTTCAGATTTCGACGGAAACGGCATCTTGTCGCTTCTTGCTGGTGTTCCTTTTTTCACGGGTGGCGGAGCCACCTACAACATGGAACTCGCCACCTCGAGTGGTGGTGATGATGAAACCCTGCCTTACGAAGGCGCTGTGACAACTCTCCCCGGGCGCCCCGGGCGAGCCTCGCTTGTTGTGCTGCCCCCTTCCGAAGAAGATTTCCCGACACCGTTCGACTTCATCGGAACACCCGTCATCATCGTGCCCAAGAGCAAAGGCAAATTGGTGCAAGTGCAAAGAGTCACTGCAAACTCAGAGGGAGAGAGTTCATTTAGCGACCAGGGCACCTACCCCACCGGCGACTCACCTGCACAAGCCAGCACAGGAAACTTTGACTCACTTGCCCCCACTTTCCTTGGAGGAAGCGAGGCCGCGCTCTCTGATGTCGCCACGGCCAACTTCGGCAGTGACTCGGTCACCGTGCTCCTGGGCCAATCCGACGGCACTTTTGCGCTGACGCCGGATACCCTCTTGGTCCATGACGTTCGCCCACTCGCACTGCAGACCGGAGACTTTAACAATGACCTCCTGGATGACCTCGCAGTTGCTGGAGCCGCTGGCGTGTCCGTACTTCTTGGAGATGGGCTCGGCGGATTTTCACTGCAGACCTTTTCGCCTGTAGAAGACCTCACCGACCTCTCGCTCGGGTTCGTAAACAACGACCTCTTCCTGGATGTTGTGTCTGCTTCTGGAGCCCTCGCCGCAGGACCAGGTCTTGAGAGTGGCTTCGCAACGGTGCTTCTCGGCAACGGTGACGGCACTCTTGCCAACGCGGGCATCTTTGCAGATGGAGAGGCCATCGCCAGCGTCTTGGTCGGCGATCTAGACCAAGCAAGTGGCCTTGATGTGCTTTTGACACCACACCAATTTGATGCAGGCCCTGGGGGCGAACCGCAGGGCCTCATCAGTCTGTACTTGGGCAACAATGCCGGCGGATTCGCTCTCTCCGGAACCTTCGTGCCCTATGCCACACCAGACCCCGGGGGCATTCACCCAACTTACGGAGCTCTTGGAGACGTCAATGGCGACATGCTGCTCGATGCGGTCTACACGAGCGCACCGAACATTGCCTACCCCATTGACGCTTTCGCGGATCAGGAACCTCCTCTGGTCATCACGGTCCTGCTAAACGATGGCGCCGGCAACTTGGATCCGCTGGAAATCGGCACAGCCTATTCGGGTAAAGGTGTCAGTGCTCTGCTTGATGACTTCACTGTTCCTGGAGATAACCTCGAAGATGCCGTGCTGGTCTGGTTTGAAGACACCCTCTCTGGCTCCAACACTCCCGCCGAAAACAACGAGACGAACCTAGCCCTTCTCACCGGAAACGGCGAAGAGGACCTCTTCGAAGATTCGACACCCAACCAGTACCCAACGGGTGACGAGCCCGGCGACGGGAGTCTGGGCGATCTCGGAGGCTCTAATTCTGACGAAGATGGAGTTCTAGACCTCATCATCCCCAACCGCGCCGACAACACACTCACGATTCTCCTGGGGGCGGGCGATGGCACCTTCAAGCCGGGCCCCACGGTCACCGATGTCGACGGCACCGTACCGCCGGGAGAAACCTGGGTTGGAGGTCCGAAAGCGGTCCGCTTCGGCGGTGACGAGGTGATGACGAATGAGGTCTTCGGCTTCCCACTCGTGGTTTACAACTTTTGGGAGGACCGCGGAGTACCCGCCAATCCGAATCCCATCGCGAGCCTCTCACTCTTCCAGAAAAATGGCGAGGGCGCATTCGGCCGCGTACAGCAGTTAACGCTACCTGCAGCCGAGGAGTTCGAACAACGGGACATGACCGATGACGGCTGGACAGACATTGTCGCATTGCAGGCCGATCATGCTGGCGATGCAGTGCTTGTGTATCCGGGTCTCGGTCCAGAACTCGGAACCGTCTCCCCCATCCCCAGCGTGACTCCTGCACCAGAAAACATTCGATTCACAGGCGGTATGTTCCTTGCCGACGTCGTTGGGTCACCCTTGCCAGACGTCGTGACCACCGGAGCCGACACCAAAGGCGAGCTTGGCTTCGTGCTGGTGTTCGAGAACGCCCAAGGCGTCATCCAACCCGGAAAAACTTACCCGATGAACGCGACATGGAGTGAGATCATCGGATTCGACACGGGTGATCTCGATGGCGACGGCATCCCGGATATCGCCATCGGCGAATCAGACAGCCGACTCTTTCTTGCGAAAGGCCAAGCAGGCGGTTCTTTCACTCCCATGCTTGTTCCATTGGATTTGCAGTCTGTCGGAGGAGGAGCCCTCACGCTCATGGAGTTCACTGGCGACGGCCTCTTGGATCTCGTCGCAAGTTCAAATCTAAACTCCGGCGGTCTAGGACAAGCTTTCATACGAACTGCGCGCGGCAATGCCATCTCGCTCGGCGCACCGCAAACCGTTTCGGGAATGGCATCTATAGACGTAGATGGAAATGCCCTTCGCCCGATCCTGGGCGACCTTGATGGCGACGCCACCATAGAGATCATTCTTGTTCATGGCCCGGCCAACACGGTGTCTGTCTTACCGAGCGCTCTCGACACATTCGAAAGTTTTGGGCTCTCCAAAGCAGGAAGCGGGGACATTGTTCCGACCTTGACCGCAGAAGGGTATTCAGCTGCGGGTGCGAGGCCCCTCTTCACGATCAACAATGGCCTGGGCGGCGCACCGGCCCTGCTCGTCGTGGGCATCGGACGCACCACCGAACTCTTCCCGGCCGTGGCTCTCCCAATGCTTCAACTCGTCGTCACACTCTCGGGGGAAAAAGGAACTCCCGGCGCAGGTTCGTTTAGCCTTCCTGCGGGGATGCCGAATGACCCGTCTTTTCAAGGGATTGAGTTCACCATGCAAGCAGCCATTCAAGACCTGGCTGTCTTTGGGCCGGAACCCTTTGGCTTGAGCATCACTCAAGGATTGGCGTTTATGGTCGTGCCTTGAGCACCCCCGTACGTCAAGCCAACCAACGCCTCGCGTCTCTAACCACCTGACAACAGAGCGTTCAGGCGATCGACCGTGGCCTGGCGTTTGTCGCGCCCAGGATCGACGCTGTCGAGGGCGGCAAGCGATCGTTGGGCAGCCGCCAAAGCTTCCTTGATCTCACCCGCTTGCTCCAAGAGTTGCCCGAGTGTGTCTTCCAGTGCGGACTCGAGAATGCGCTCATTCAATTCACTCGAGCAGGACGTTCCCGGATCTGGCTGGTGGATGCGCACAGCCCTCTTCGCCAGCATGAGCGCCTCGCCTAACAAGGCCGTGTCATCTTGACGTTCCGCCAGCATCCCGAGCACGACTGCCGTGTCATTCATCGGTTGTGGCATCAGGCTGTTAAACGACAACGCGCTTCGCATGCCATCGACAAAATCTTGCATCGCATTTGTACCTAGGTCTGCCATGCCGCCAGCCTCGGTGATCGCCCGGTACCATCGAGCCAACGCCAAGTTGTAGTGCGACTCCCAGAATGCGGGGTCTTTAACAATCGCCTCTTCTGCGAAAGCGACAGAGGCATCAAGACGCTCCGCAATATCATTGCCGTTGCCTTGGTAGCGATGGAGGTTCAGGTTCACGGCCGACAAACCATTTGAGGCGCCGGCCCAGTCCGGACGAACTGCTCGAAGCTGTTCATAAAGGCGTTCCGACTCGAGGAAACCCGACTGAAGTTGCTCCACAAGTGAAGCGTAAGCATCCATGTCTCCCGCAGCGGCCACCTGTGCCAGCGTTTTCTCCTGGGAAATCGTAGCCCGGTAAGTCTCGTTCGCGCACCACTCAAGCACCGGTGGCTCGTCGCCGTATTCTTCGAGCACCGTATCGAGAAAGCTCGTCGCATCTTCTCGCATGTTCGACCTATCGAGTAGCTCGTAGCGCCTTTGCAGCCGCACCAGAAGAGGCGTCTTCGGATTTTTCTCGGCGATTCTCACGTGATGTTGCGCGGCATCGAGATCAAGCCGCGCAAATGCAATCCGGCGTGCAAGAAGGTTCGCTTCGGGATCGTCGGGTCGCCAGTGCAGGACATCGCGCAATCGCTCGTCGGCTGCCTCCCAGCGGCAAAGATCTGTAAGCACTCGGGCGAGGCTCAAATTCACCAGATCTCGATCGGCTCCGTCAGCACTACCAGAAAGCTCATACGCTCGGCGTGCTTCGCTGTAGCGCCTCATAAGTCGCAAAACGTCCCCGATTCGCTTCCACTCTGACCAAGCTGTGTCTTCGGGAACGTCATCAAAGACGCGAGCCGAGGTCAGCGTGTCATCAGATCCCGTAGAAACCGCAACGGCATCAAGCAGAGCAGCATATACAGGCGCTGTCGTCTCTTGCTGACCGCGCCGCACCCATTGTTCTGCTTGACCACCGCGCCCACGCGACAAGTAAGCCCGCGCCACGAGAAACAGGTCGTCGTCTTCGAAGCGGTCGCCCCAGAGATCAATGAAATTCTGCACGTCATCAGCATCACGTCGATCTGCAAGCTCGACTGCAAGAGCAAGCTCGTCACGGGCTTCGAGGTGGAGTCGGTGGAGGCGCTGCTCAAGCACTCGCCAGCCTGCCGTGACACCCAGACCAACTGCAATGAGGATCGCCAGGGCGACAGCCCACGGCCGTCCCCCGCTCCATCGAATCGTGATTACTGAAAGTGGCCACGACAACAATGCCGCAGCCACCGCCACGACACCCAGTCGAATCCCGATTACAACGGGAGACTCAGTGCCCAGCGGAGACATGACAAACACATCGACCAGGAACCAAAGAGCCGGCACAAGGATTGCCAACACACCCAGTGTTGAAGTGGCAAGGCGCGACAACGAACGAAGAGTCCGAACAAACGCTCCGACCGGTCTCGCAGTGGTCGGCTCCCTGGAGAGATATTTCTCAAGGTCTTCGGCCATCTCCTGAGCAGACTGATAGCGGTTTCGAGGCGCCTTCTCGAGAGCCTTCAGGCAGACCGCTTCAAGATCGCGATGGATCGCCGATTGAATGTTCCGAGGTGGCGTCGGCATGCGATGGAGAATGTCGAGAAAGACTCCCTCTAAACTGCGCGCTTTCACTGGCACACGGTCCGTAAGCATGCGGTAGAGAACAGCTCCCAGGCTGTATACGTCTGACCGACCATCGACGGGATTCCCAACCCCACCTTCGACCTGCTCAGGGCTCATGTAATGCGGAGTTCCGAGAATGGTTCCGGACAAGGAGAGCCCGACTTTGTCATCGACTTTTGCCAAACCGAAGTCTGCGACCTTGTAAGCACCGTCCGGTCCCATCAACACGTTCTGCGGCTTGACATCACGGTGAATCACTTGATGGTCGTGCGCGTGCTGAAGGGCGAGGGCAAGTTGACGGACAACATCCGCCGCCCAATCGCAGTAAGCGGTGTCAACCCACTCGATCTTGCTCCAGCGATCTTCAAGTTGCTCGGCCAGGTTCTGGCCCTCAAGCAACTCTTGAACAATGAGTGGGTGGCCTTCGACTTCTCGGTAATCGTAAACCGCAACGATCCCTGGATGACTGAGCCGCCCTGTCGCCTCCGCTTCGCGCCTGAACCGAGCAGCCTGTGAGTCGCTGTTGACGTAATCCCGTGAGAGAATTTTTACGGCCACGCGGCGGTCAAGAGTCTCTTGGCGCGCTTCGAAGACCACCGCCTGCCCACCTCGACCCAGTTCCCGAATGAGGGTCAGGTCCCCAATCTTGGCCCCCGCCTTGAACGAAAAGCTTTCGCCTTCGTCGTGACGATTGGGATCCGAGTCGGAGAAGGACTCTGCCAAGGGACTGCCTCTAACATCCGAGTTCGGGGTTAGCCTGCCTGACTCACAACGGATGGCGAATCGCGAATGTCCGGTGGCGACCGCGAAGACCTCGGAATCCGGGGCACCACCCTCTCACGCTCAAATGGACGATATATGATTCGAGGGAGCCTCTTCCATCCCTCCGACCAACCGCCTGAGATTAGCGGACCCCGCACTTCTTGCGAATCACGGCGATTCGCGCATCGATTGCCCGGTTGTATTCGCCTATAGCAACCCGCCCCTCGGGCCAGACCGGCGATCGCACTGATCGGAAGAATAAATGCGAATCCAGCGGCGATTTCATCTGAAGCAGAAAGCAGTCGATAAAAAACGTCCTTGCGAATCAGTTGCCTTTCAATTCTTGCAAGGTTTTCGCGATTCGCTCTCGCGTCCCCTCATCACTGGCGAACTTCAGTGCTTTCGCATAAGCATCCATGGCTGAAACTTCATCACCGCTCTTCAGATAAGCCTCTGCAAGTTGGTCGTAAGATTTCCATGACTCAGGGCTCTTGCGCACGTTCAGTTGAAAGATCGGGATTGCCTCTGCGTACTGCCTGTTCGACATGAGTTGCCCACCCACTCGACTCAGGTCTTCTTCGGTGGCAACTATCCAGGCTTCTTTTTTAAGTGGAGAAGCTTCGTCTGAACGACCAAGCAAGTCGAGAAGCTGAGCCTGAACACCCAAGCTCGTGAAGGTCTTGTTCTGAGCGACCGCCATTTCAACCCACCCCAAGGCCACATCGAGCCCTTGGTTCGTTTCAATTGCCCACTGCGCTGCGCTGAGCAGGAGGGCGGGGTCATCTGAACCCTGTTGCTCGATGAGATCTTCAAGGGCGAAGAATCTCGACTCATTCAGATCAACCTCAAGGAGGAGCGGAAGATTCACATCTGCCCACTGCAGTGCCAGAGTGCAACTTGAATCGTCAATAGGTGTGAACTCAAAGTTCAAACGCTCGGTCTCGTCACCCATTTCTGGAGCGACCTCCAGACGCAACGCGTCTCGAGATTTGTCGTAACCCATATTCCCCCAGAGGTTGGACTGACCACTGAAGACGACTGTCCACGGACGATCTCGAAACGGGATCAGCTTGAAGCCGTACGTACCCGCAGGCAATTCCTGTCCGTTGACGCTCACGGGAGCTTGAAACGTAATCGTGGTGTTCTGATTGGCACCCACTCGCCACATTTTTCCAAACGGCACCAGCGACCCAAAAATGTCGCGTCCTCTCACTCCCGGCCGATGGAACTCAACTGTTACATCGGTGAAGCCGACCGTCTGCGTAACGCTCGCCGCAGGGCTAGCTCGAAGAGCTGGAAGAGATGACTGCGCCTGTACTTCAGAGGCACCTGCGCAGAGAGCGGCCAGGATGGCGAGACAAAAAGATCGAAAGAGACGGGTCACAAGCACGTCGGTACTCCCAAGGAATGCGGCGGTCGAACAGCGTACCCATTTCTCAGTTTGACGGACACTTCCCGTGAGCACGTGAGTTACGAATCGTGGCAAATCGCATTCACGGATCAGGCGACCTTCTCCGCCATTGCAGCAGCAACCTCAGTTGCAATGTCTTCCACACAGCGATCCATCGACTCTGCGTGAGTGCGGAAGCAGAGCACGCAGACGCGAGCCATAAATTGCCCATCCACTGAGCAACCGGTGATCATGACACGGCCACGGGCGTTAACTCTTTCCAGCATCTGTTGCGTTGCCGCATTTTCTGCAGCCTGGTCAGAACCCGTCCATGAGAGATGGAAAGCAAACAAAGAAAGTTGTGGGTCGGCGTCCATGACGACGCCCGGCAAAGCCGCGACTCTCTTTGCGGCAGACACTGCCAACTCATGCTTTTCTATCAGTGCGGCACGAAAAGCGCTCACTCCATGGACCTTGAGCGGGAGCCAAGCGCGAAGTCCGCGATAATCTCTCGAGAGTTCCGGCCCGTATTGGCTGGGCTCATAAAACTCTTCATGCCCTTGAGGCTCCGGGAGATATTCCGCCGTGGCCGCGTGGGCAGCTCGCAAGACTTTCCCATCACGAACAAGAAGAGCGCCTGTCCCATACGGAAGGAACAAGCTTTTATGTGGGTCAAGAGCGATTGAATCAGCACGCGGCAATCCCGCGAGTCGCGGCTGTAAGTCAGGGCAAAGGTAAAAGAACGCCCCATATGCACCGTCGACGTGATGCCACAGTCCTTCTTTGGTGCAGAGGTCTGCAATATCACTGATTGGATCGATTGACCCGGTGTTCGTCGTGCCCGCAGAGGATGCGACGAAGAAGGGTTTCAAGCCCTCGGCGCGGTCGGCCTGAATTGTTTCAGCCAATTCATCCACGCGCATGCGGTACTTGGCATCAACACCTACAACTCTCACACGGTCCGGCAAGATGCCCGCCAGTCGAGCCGACTTACGAACACACAGGTGTGTCTGTGACGAGGTGTAAAGCACGCCATCTCGAAGAGCCTCGCCCAGCAAGCTCTCTCGGGCGCTCACAATGGCTCCGAAGTTTGCCTGGCTCCCGCCCGTCGTTAACAAACCACGTGTCGTCGAAGGCATACCCATCCACTCGGCGAACCAACGCAACACATTGGATTCCAACTGCAAGAGGACAGGAGCGGCCTTCCACACGCCTGTGTAGCGATTTGTAGCCGTGGCAATGAAATCCGCGAGTGCCGAAGTGAACACTCCGCCCCCTGGAATAAACCCCAGGTAGCCTGGCCCCGGCGTCGTAAAAGAACGTGGAATCCAATCGCTGAACAGTGGGTCGAGAACTTCCTTTAATGGAGTTTCTCCATCGGGCGTGGGTTCCTTTCCCAGTTCACTGCAAAGCGCCTGTGCCTCGATATCGCCGCAAGACGGCATCTGACTCAGTTGATCGAGGTGTTCCACAATTCGAGTCAGAATGTCTTGCCCCATCGCCTGCATATCTGAGGCCGACGGTTCGAGCGGATAGTGAGCCTGAAGATCGGGCACAAGAAGACTCCGTACGGTGGGAAGAACCTCTCACTTTACGCATTGCGTGCCATCGAAGTCCGCCCTGAACTCGACTGGCATCGGGAAGCTAGCGTTCGGCGCTTTCTGCAGAAGCGGTCCAGAAAGCCCGAGCAACCTCGGCCCGAGCGGAGCCCTCTTCTGGATACCCCGGACTCACCAAGAACGCTGCCTCTGCGGCGACATCGAAAGCTTCGCCGAGTTCCTTCCACTCATAGGACTGCTGGTAATACTCGGCTTCAAGCAGAAGCCGCCAGAGTTCCGCTCGAGCTTCTTGATTGATCTCATCGGAGGGTTGCCGATAAAGCCACGCCGCCTGCTCGCGATGGTCCGTGAAGTCCAGCATGCCCTCACCTCCCAACGCTTTGATCTGCGCACCTAGTGCAGGCTGACCAATCACTTCCAGCATGCGCCCAAGAGGAAGAGACTCGAGTTCAGTGACAGCAGGCACTCCGCCCAAGACTCGGCTCATGACCACCGTGATGGGCTCTGCATCGGGCATGCCGCTCAAAGACGTCAACGGCACACGATCGAGCATTTCGGTAAGGGGCGCCCTCCCATTGGGAGCGATCTCGAGCAGCATGTGCATCAGACAGCGGGCATAAGCTCGATCCCTGGGGAGAAAGCTCTCATTCTCAGCCATGAACTGGAAGCTTGCCGGTGCCTCGCTCTCTCGATCCGCAGCCAGGTCATTCCAATGTCGAAGGCCACTCGTCGATCGCTGCTGCCACGAATTACCCGTACTTGTGATCGTGACCGCGAGATTGGCTGGTGGCCCTGTCACGGGCGGCGGGGGCGACATTCCCTGCGGAACGAATCCGGACCACCCCGGTCGAGACCACCCGGCAATCTGCTTGGTCCAGGTGTCTCCTCCAACCCATGCTTCCCCGTACGCAGCAATGTCGAGTTCGTCGATCAGACCTTGTGCCAACCAGGGCGGCACCAGCCCCCACGAACCTTGACGCAGAGCGCGCGCAGCAATGTGCGCAAGCGTGTAGTAGCCCACGGCATGTTCGAGAAAATCTGCACCATGCGTTGCGGCTTTTTTTTGCGCGAGATTGAACAGTTGGGCCTCCCAGGTGCGCACAGTCTCCGCAGCGCGAGACTCAGGCCCCCAGACAGGGTTTCCAGAACTCTTCCAATTCGTGTAATCCTCTTCAGCCCAGTCCAGCAAGGCGATCAACTGATCGAAAGAGTGTTCACCGCGCGAAGTCTCAGATGATGCCAACACAATGGGAAACCGACGGCCCGAGACAAGGCCTGGACTTCCACCGAAGAAATCTTTGATCACAGGCACCACTGGCTCGAGACCACGCACCGCAGCAGCCAGTGTTTTTTCCGCAGTGGCCTTATTTTTGAATCCGTCAGCCTGCATCACGAAGACATCGAAGGGCCCTACATCTTCATGGAGAAAAAGGTCCGACGAGAGCACCTCAAGAAAGGCTTCCCGTGAACCGCTGGAGAAAACTTCGGGCGTCACTTTCGCACCCCGAGCCGATGCATCCTCAAGCAGCTTTTGAAGTGCGCTTCGGCGCTCTGGATCATCTGCATCGGCCGCATAATGACCGGCCCCGCAGAGAATGGCAGCGGTAAGGAAGCTCATGATCATGGTCATGAGGCAGTTCGACTTACCCCGACAGCGATGGTCGCGCTGACCTCTGTCACCACGCCTTGAGCCGCTCATGAGCTTCCCTCTAACTGGTCCATAGCCCAACAGAACTCTCGCTCAAGGCAGTCCGTGAGAGAACTGAGTTCCAGTTCCTCTCGCCGAGCCTGCGGAATGGCGTCCCAAGTATAGGTCTCGATCTCAGCGTGTAACGCCTCGTTTCCTTCAGAGACCAGTGCCATCAACTCCTCAAGTTGCGGCCGCGTCGTGAGCAGTTGTCCCGCCTCATCCAGCCGCTCTGCAAAAATTGGGACGTGGTAGTGCACACGCCACTCGACAGCTGTCAGCGCGTGCCGATCGGAAAGGGCCTGTGGGAGATCCGGAATGCGCATGAGTTCGCCATCAGCCTGACGTGCCACGACCTGGTGAAACCAGCGATCCTTGGCCATAGCTTGGAGCAAGTCGTGCGCAGCAGAAGGATCTAGAACACGAATGGCAGAGGACATCTGCACCTTCGTGATGGGAATCTGTGCCGCGCGCAATGCGCAAACAGATGCAGCCATGTCCTCAAACTCTACAGCTTGATGACATGCGTCGTAACACAGCCCGAGATAGCGCTGCGCAGCCTCACCTTCTGGCTGAATATATCGTGCAAAAAATTCGATGACTTCATCTGTGGTCTCAAGAAAAGACAGCGGCTCCGGCTCGAGTCCGAGCAAGATGCAACGGCCTGTTTCATCTTCGAGTTTCCTCAACCCTTCGGCCGCCGCCAAGAGACCACGAGCAATGGGTTCCGGTGCCAACTCTGCTGGCCCCCAACCCTTGTACGCCCCAGAGTGAGTCGACAGAGAACCAACCCCTCCCTCAGGGAGCAGGGCTGCCAGGGCTCGAGCGGCATCGAGCGTGTAGCGCAACCGCTCAGGGTCACTCCACGACGGGCGGAACACGTCATCCTTCACGATGTCTCCGTGGAAGACACCGTGCGGGAAAGCGTTCACCGTGAACGCATCCAAGGAAAGTCGCTCCAACTCCTCGACCAGACGAGAGGCATCTCGGGCGAGTTCCGCTGCAACCGGGGAGGGAAGCCAGAGCCCCACGCCCAGACAGGCGTCTGGAGCAAGCCGCCCAGAGCCCACAAGTCGCTTTCGGACCGGGGCTGCGTGGGCCTCAAGGGCCTCCAGCATCCCATCCAGATCCGAATACGGATGAACGTTGGTGCAGTAGCCAAGGCGGCGAGAGGACTCAGATCGGCACTTCGGGGCGGCCACAGACTGCTCCTGGATGGGGACAGGACTAGGATAACGAACGCGCCGACCAGGACTCCGTACGTGTCCGCTCTTGTGAACAGACGTACAAGGACGGCATCGTGTGAGGTCGAGAAGACGCGCGCTCCTCCCCGAGCCGCGCCGCCTGCCCCCGAATGAGCTGGACATGCCCGAGGATTCCGCCGACAAGCCGAACCGCAAACGCCGTAGGCGTCGCCGTACGTCCCGACCTTCTGAGCAGCCGGCAAAGCAGTCTGAGGAGCCGGAGCAGGCCGAAACCGAGGAGATCGTCGGCATCCCGGTCGAAGACTGCGCATTCGCAGAGTTCAATTTGAAACCCGAACTCGTGCGTGGACTCGCTCGTGCGGGCTATCACACGCCTTCACCAATCCAAGCGCGGTCTTTACCCTACGCCCTTGAAGGCCGTGATGTCATCGGACAAGCCCGCACCGGAACCGGCAAGACCGCCGCGTTCATGGTGCCGTCACTCCAGATGCTTTCTGAAAAATCAGGGCCACGCGTTCTGGTCGTGGTCCCGACCCGCGAACTTGCCATGCAAGTTGCCGGAGAGGGTCAACGCCTCGGTCAATTCATGGACGTGCGTTGCTTGGCCATTTATGGCGGCGACCCCATGAAGAACCAGCTCGATGAGTTGAAGAAAAACCCCAAGGTCCTTGCAGCTACGCCGGGGCGCCTGATGGATCACATGCAACGAGGAACCATCAAGCTCGTTGACCTGGACATGCTGATCTTGGACGAGGCGGACCGAATGTTTGACCTCGGCTTTCGAGAAGACATCGACAAGATCATGCGGCAAGCACCTTCACGCCGCCAGACGATGCTGTTCAGCGCAACCCTTTCTGAAGAGGTGCTCGGACTCGCCGCGCGGTACATGAAAAATCCGGAGCAGGTCTTCCTCGCCCCGGACAAGATGACCGTAGAGGAAGTCGATCAAAGCCTCTTCTCGGTAGACCGGACGCTCAAGACGAAGCTCTTGATTGAAGTCCTCAAGCGTGAAAAGCCAGAGAAGTCGATCATCTTCACCCGAACAAAGATAGGTGCAGATCGCCTTGCCGAGCGCCTCCAAAAGCGCGATCTGGGTGCCCGGGAGATTCACAGTGGGCTTCCGCAAAAGAAACGTGAGCGCATCCTCGCCGACTTTCGGGATGGGAAGTTCCCCTACCTTATCGCCACCGATGTCGCCGCACGTGGCATTGACATCTCCGACGTGAGCCACGTCATCAACTTCGACATCCCCGAGCACTCAGAAGACTACGTCCACCGCATCGGGCGCACAGCGCGCATGGGCAAGCGGGGACGTGCAGTCACCTTCGTGACTCCCGAAGACGGTCAGTTTTTGACGGGCATCGAAAAATTGATCAATCAGATCATTCCGTCTGCAAGCTACGACGGCTTCCAGAGCACTCTCACAACGACAACAACAAGCGATCAGTCCAAGAAGCCGAGCGCCCCTGCTTACAAGCGCACGCTCAATGGATATATCCGGCCCCGTAAACGGTGAGCATGGATCGCAATTGAGCATTTCGGGAGAGATGCAAGACGGCATCGTCACCGAATTGGGCTCTCGCTCGGTGCGCGTTTGGATTGAAGGCAAAGACAGTTCACCAAGTGCCAGCAATACTTCACTCCGCTGCACTCTTCGCGGCAATCTCTGGGCGGAGACCCGCAATGAAAGCCGCCCTGTTGCAGTCGGTGACCGCGTCGTCGTGCGTGTCGCCGGTGTTGAAGATGGAGTTGTTGAGGAAGTCCGCGAGCGGCGCAATCGCTTCGCCCGCCCTCAGCCAGCAGGTCGAGATGGCTCTCGCTCCAAGGGTCGCGGCGGGCGCACCTCCAAAATGCAGGTCATCGCCGCAAACCTCGACCGCTTGATCATCGTTTCTGCCCTCTCGGAGCCACCATTCCGTGCGGGGCTTATCGATCGTTTTCTCGTTGCAGCAGACATGGAAGGCATCGACCCGGTGATCGTGGTCAACAAAGTGGATCTCGAAACCGACGGGATTGAACTGGCAGCCGAGTGCTTGCAGCCCTACGCCAGAGAGCGGGTTCCCATGCATATCACCAGTGCTCTCGGCGGAACCGGCATTGAAGGCCTCCGAGAGGAGATGAGTCGGGGGATCAGCCTGCTCGTTGGTCACTCAGGAGTCGGCAAATCGAGTCTCCTCAACGCGGTCAGCCCCGGGCTGCGACTTGGAGTCGGCCGCGTGACCGAGCACCACGGCCGAGGCCGCCACACAACGACTCGCGTCTCTCTCAAGCAGCTCGACGCCGGCGGCTGGGTCGTCGACACCCCAGGCATCCGCGAGTTCGGTATTGAAGACATTCCGCAAGGAGAGTTGGCGCGTCTTTACCCCGGCTTCGGCACACTGCCTCACGACTGCCGCTTCAACAACTGTATGCACACGATTGAGCCCGGCTGCGCAGTCCTGGAAGCCTTGGACCAGGAACGCTTGGATCCTGAGCGGTACGAAGGCTACCTGCGCATTCTCGGAGAGCTAGAGAACGACGACTGAGTTCTCGGGCGAGAGGCCCCCCTCTTCGGGGACCTTCACCGACCCAGAGCCGCCTTAGGGATTACCGGTCCCGATGTGCTTCAGGTAGTGCTGGACGGCACGAATCCGATCGTTCCAATCGTCGTAATAAGACTGGTATTCGTCATCTCCGAACTCGCCGAAGAAGTTAGGCATCCGTGTTCCTGGCGCAACCTGTTGAGGGTCCTGCAACCAATCATAGATCCACTCTGGCTTGAGTCGTTCGGAGGCCAGCGCAAGATCAGGTCCCCAGTTGGACTTATCCGGATTGCTTGGCAACGCATCGCCTGATGGGTGGCACTGATTGCACTGGAATTCCGTAAAGACTGCAGAGCCCGTGTCGAAGAGCTCTTGGTCCAAGACAGCGTCGGTGTCCACGACAAACGGCCACGGCTCGTCTTCCTGGTGAGAGAACCACCGCACGAGCGCCAGGGACTCCTTTTCCGTAAGCCCAAAGGTTGGCATCCGCACCTCGACATGCGTACGCACGATGTAAGGCGCGATGAGAAACTCGAAGAGCCATCCTGGATTGACCTTGGCTCCTTGGCCCCTGAAGACAGGCGGTCGGAGGGCGGCATCTTCGATGTAAGTCCCCATGCCACCTTCACCCAGCCCGTAAACCATAAACAGGTCGGGGATTGGGCGGTTCTCCGGATCGTCTTCGAAGAACTCGAGGACATCTGCATCTTCCTCGAAAGCTACGTCGTAATACTCGTCAAGCAGCCAATCATCCTTGTGGAACAAAGTCGTCCCGTCGACAACCACCGAGTCGGCAAGCCAGAGTCCGTGATCGATTCCTTCCTCGATGGCTTCCTCGAGATTGGCCAAGCGCCCGTCGAAGTCATGTGCGACGAGTTCCAGTGGCACCGGCGTCTGCCCCATTCGGTGACACCCAATGCAGTTGAACTTCGTAATCAGACGAGAACCGTCTTCGACCAGCTGCTGATCGGCATCAAGCGTGTACATCATGGACGGACTGATGCCGTCGGCACGCAGTCCCAGGAGGAATTGAGTGAGCAGGTCGACTTCAAAATCCTCAAGCCCAAAGTCGGGCATCTTCAGCTTTTCACTTGGCCGCTTCACCTTCTGCTCGTAGTAGCTGATGGTCGAGTTGCCGTCACCGTCTTTCGCAACAACTGGCATGCGGTCGTAGACGCGAGGATCAATCAGCTTGTGCTTGTAGAACTCACGACGTGAGTGGCCGACTGCTTCGGGATTGCCGTGAGCAGCTTCGTGGCCGAAGTCGAACTTCGACAACTCTTTGAGGCTTTCGCCGGTGAGCTCGGTGCCGATCCCAACGTCGTCGTAGTGACCGGGCACCAAGTGACAGCCCGCACATCCGAATCGACCAAACAGCTTCTGGCCGACGAACAGTTCAACGGCCGGATCACCGCCTTCGGAGCGCATGTCAGCCACTCGCTGCTTGGCCCAATCGTCGCCGGCCACTGCAGTCAGTTGCTCCACAGCGATCCCGTCAAGAATGGTCGGGTCGGCCTTTGGACCAGGCTCGGCAACCCACTCGGGATCGGTCAGCGTCATGAGCCAAGCCGTGATATCCCAGCCCTCCTCCGGCGAGAGGCGCAGGTCTGGCATGACCGTCGTGGGGTAATAAGACTTCGGATCCATGATCCAGCTGTAAAGCCATTCGGGATCCACCTTACTACCGATGTGCGACAAGTCCGGTGCGTGCTGATTCGCCATCCAGCCTTCGGCTGACACGCTGTGACAACCCAAGCAACCACGCTCTTCGAAGTAGGCCCGGCCCTTTTCTGGGTCAGCCGCCCCGCTCGGTGGCGTCATGGGCTGCCACTCATCCTTGACCATCGCCTGCTTGGATTGATCAAAAATGTAGGCGATGACTGCGCGCGCCTCGACTGCGTTCCGCGCGTTCCAGTCATCCACGAAATCATCGGCGTTGTTGTCGAGCCGACGACCCTTTGTCTGCCGCGGATCGCCTGGGCCACCGACGTTGGACAGATCCCAGAACTGCGGCATACGGGTTTCAGGTTGGAAGGCCTTCGGGGCCATGGCCCACTTCTGCGACCACTCCTCTGTCGTCTTGCCGGCGATGTTGGTCAGATCGGGCCCTCGTTTACGGAGGTGCTCAAATCCTTTGATCTTGTGGCAGCCATAGCAGCCGACTTCTTCCACCAGCTCACGAGACTCGTTGTATTTCGGCACGCCAGGGATGCGGTCCGTTGAGGTGTGGCACTGGAAGCAGGACGAGTAGTACATGCCCTTCGGGGTCATCGGCCAGTCCCAGTAATGCCGCTCAGGGTCGTAACCGAAGTCCTTGATCCAACGCTCTTCCTTTTGCTCAGCGGTCTCGTAAGCATCAGCAGCCGGAGTATGGAACGTGCGTTCAAACTCGACGGCTTGACCACGGCCCTGGTGACACACCGTGCAACCAAACTGGCTCACCGGGTGCGGGCTCTTCTCATCAACAAAAAGATCGAGCCGTGGGTGTGCGTTCAGAACTCGCTCTCCAGCGAAACGGCTGTTTTCCTTCGAGTTGTCCGGGTCCCAGTCAGTGTAGTAGGGATCTCCGATGGAGATGTGGCAAGTCATGCACATGTCGATCTTGTCGACATACATGAAGTTGTAATTGTCTTGCAGCTTGTCCAGGACGACCTTCTCGACTTTTACGGTCGGGGCCAACATGTCCGCGACGGGTGCATTTCGAATGAAGTCGTTGAAGATGCTGTGGTCGATCTTCTTGAGCGACGACTCCAGTCGCACCTTCTCTTCAACAAGTGCGTCACGATCTCGGCCGAACTGCGTCACCTCGGCACTGAATCCAGCGAGACGGCTCTTCGTTTTGTTGAGAATGTTGTTCGCGTTGTCTGCAGCAAGGCGCAGGTCATCGACAACCTGCCCCGTCTTCTGGATCTCTTCTCGGCTTGCCTTGAGCAGTTCGGAATCATGTCCGTGCAGCAGACGGAATTCTTCGAACTGGTACCGGAGGGCATCAAACTCAGACTTCGCGATCTGGAACTTCTGGTTGGCTCCGTAGTAGGCACCTTCCAGCTGATCGACTTCTGCCCGAAGGCCCTCTAGCTTCTGCCCGTCCTGCACAAGCGTGGCACGAGCCGCCTCAAGACGCGCCTCAACGTCGCCCAAGCCCTTGGGGTCGATCGCTGCGTCAGCCCTCTGAATGTCGGCCTTGTAGCGCTCAATCTGCCGTTCGCGGTAGACCTCCTGAATCGGCTTCCACTCTCGGAAGTGATCGCGCCCCCACATCATGAGAACAGACGCGATCAACACGATGCTGCTCAGAATGAACCAACGGCTGACGCTGACATCACCGTAAAGCCGCTCATCTCCGAAGCCCTTCTTGTTGATGGGCTGGACAGGGAAGACGTTCTTACCGCCTTTCTTCTTGGCGGGAGCCTTCTTGGCACCAGCTGCCGCTGCGGGTGCTTCCTTCCCTTTACCCGAGTCCACCTTCGCTTTGAGCGCGGCAATGCGGGCCTGCATGTCCTCGCCGCCCCCTTCGCCGGCCGAAGAGCCGCCCTCCGCTGCAGAGGCTGCAGCAGCATCTGGAGCAGCCTTTGTAGAAGCCGCCTTCCCGCCGGCGAGACGCGCCTTGATGGCTGCGAGTTGCGCCGCTTTGTCGTCCTTGGGCGCATCACTCTCGGCAGCTGGCTCAGCAGTTGGAGCTTCTTCATCCTTGGGCTTGGGCGCTTCCGCGTCACCGCCCCCTTGGCCTGCCTTCATACGCGCCTTGATCGCGGCGATTTTCGCCGCCATCTCCGGGCTGATGTCGTCTTTGTCACTCATATCGGCTTCTGATCAGTCACTACGGAGGAGTCTGAGGTCGGACAGAACCGCTAGCTTGGAACGGGCTTCAGATATTGAAGAACCACTCCGGGATACCCACGAGATACTTCAGGTTGATCGTCCACCGCAGGAACATCTTGATGGGCAGTGATGCCATCATGAGCAGTAGCACCACCAGAATGCTGAAGCGCGCGAAACCCAGTTGGTGGAAGAACTTTTTAAGCACCGTGCGCGCGAGGATCGCGGGCACGATTAACAGATAAATAAGAATTAGCACGATGCCGGGCAGCTCACGTTGGAGCGGATTATCCGGGAGGCGCATATCGAGCCAACTCACCCAGAAGTACTCCGACAAATTCACGTTCACCAGAGCTTCGACCTTGTGTGGATCCCAGTACTCGAATGGTCCGAAGAAGTTCCAGTTCGGACCACGCAAGAAGGTGCCCATGATCACGAGCACCACCCAGAGGATCAAAAACCCGAACATGAACATGAAGATGGCAAAGGGCCGCTCTTTAAGCGTGTAGTAACCGTTGCCCTTCGGGTTCGTGTCGATGTAGGGAATGGCCATCAAACCCACGACGATCATGCCGGGCAAGACCACGCCTGCCAGCCACGGATCGAAGTAAACGAGCATTTCCTGTAAGCCCAGGAAGTACCACGGCGCCTTGGCCGGATTCGGTGCACGTGTGCCGCTTGCTGGCTCCTCGATAGGAGCTTCGACCATCACCCCCCAGATGATGAAGGCCGCGGACAGCGCCACGGTCATCACAAACTCTGGATAAACGAGGTCCGGCCAGACGAGCACCTTCTTGTTGCTGCTCTCGGCTTCGTTGGGCGGCAACCCTTGCTCAAGCCGCATGTCGTTCAATGTGGCCTGTCGGAATGCCAACCACAGGAAGAACAAGATCGCGAAGATCATGATCACGATGGGCATGTTGTCGCCCTTCGTGATGATCTTGAAGAAGTCGTGGTTCTGTGAACCGACGACGAGGAACAAAGCCGTCAAGGCCATGATCGCGAACGAGACTCTCGGCTGCATCATCATCCGCATGCGGAAGAAATACAGCAGGAAGACGCCGATCGAAATGATGATGACCAGTGACGGCGACGCGAAAGAGTTGAAGAAAGATTCGAAAGCTGCCAAGTGAGCGGTTCCTTACATCGGGCCCGAGATGCCGCCGTCCTTGCGGACGCGCCAGAAGTGAATCGCCATGAGCAACCCGGCTGCAAGCGGCAGGGCTACGCAGTGGAGCACGTAAAAACGCAACAGAGCCGCAGCACCAACAAAGCGTCCAGCCAGCAGGCCGAATCGAATGTCGCTTGCGGGAGTCACCAGGCTCACATCGCCAACAGCCAGCAAGCTGGCTCCAGGACCCTCGTGACCAATAACCGGGTGGGCGCGAGCCATGTTGCTTCCGACTGTGATTGCCCAGATCGCCAACTGATCCCAGGGCAACAAATAGCCCGTGAACGACAGCAGCAACGTGAGCAACAGCAAGATCACACCGATGTTCCAGTTGAACTCACGCGGTGGCTTGTAGCTGCCCGTAAGGAAAACACGCAGCATGTGCAGCCACACGGCAAGAACCATCATGTGGGCACCCCACCTGTGCAATTCCCGCATGATGCCCAGAGGGACGTGCTCGCGCAGCGCGATGATGTCGTTGTAGGCGTACTCGATCGTCGGGCGGTAGTAGAACATCAACAACACGCCTGTAATCGTTTCGAGCAAGAACAGGAAGAACGTGATCCCGCCCATGCACCACGTGAAAGAGAGGCGGATGCCACTCTTCCGAGCCTTCACCGGGTGCAGGTGGAGAAAAACGTTCGACAGCGCGGCCAACGCTCGATTGCGCGGAGTGCTGGGATAGCCATGTCTGAAGATCGACCTCCAGACCTGCGTCTCCGCGATCTTCTTCAAGAGGGTCAACTCTGACCTCCGTGTTCGGGACCGTATTCGATGTTCCGGGACGTGAGCAGCATCAGACGACCACGTAGGACTCGGGACTCACCCACTGGCCCTTCTCCCATTGGTACTTCTGATTCATATCCACCATCAGTTCGCCTTCTGAGAGTACGACTCGCCAACGCTCGAGAGGCCGCGGCGCTGGACCTTCAAAGTTCATGCCGCTGGGGCGGAAGCCGCTCCCGTGACACGGGCACTTGAACCTGTTGTCCGCAGCCTGCCAGTTCGGGATGCAACCGAGATGCGTGCAAACCGTATTCAAAGCAAAGATGCCTGGAATGCCGTCGCGACCCGACAGCGGATCTGACTCGGTGCGTACCAACCACGTGGAGTTGGTGTTCTTGAAAGTCTCGTCGACACCCACGCCGTAGTTTGAAGGCATACCTGCATTGAATGTTGCGGGCGGTTCGTAGAGCACGTTGGGGAACAAAAAGCGCACGCATCCGAGAAGGCCAACACCAGCCGCCAAGCTGAACAGAGACCAGCCAGCGAGAAGCTGAGCCACAGCCGCTCGACGAGTCGGACCACGTTGTTGATCCCGCGAAGGATTCTGGGCGGTGATAGCGCGCTGGGAAGCTTCTGAAGTAGCCATGGGGTCTCTCTCAGGACGAGCCCAGTTGGTGCAAGGCATCGATGGCGGCGGATCTTACTTTCAATGAGGGGTCAGCCTCACGCAAGTTCTCAAGCCGAGGAACTGCGTCGGGGTCGCCCAACTCGGAAGCGGCACGGCAGGCGAGGACTAAAAACTGCTCCACGGCATCCTCTCGAGCAGCTGACCGGGAGGTTACATCCATGACCGCCCGCAGCGAACCGTCGAGCGTGGGATCGTCGGAATATGCCTCTCGATCCAGCATGTGGAGCAGGAACGGCTTGACCGCCTCTTCGCGATAGGGCTCAGAAGCGAGCAATAAGGCCGCATTTCGAGCAATGATCGAATCCGAGGAGTTCAGGCTCTCCCTGAGGATGGCGCCTGCTTCAGGGCCTGTCATGTTCGCGACAGCACCGAGGGCCAGCACCCGCTCATCAGGGTCCTCGGCCTGCAAACGGACCTCCAGAGCTGGGAGAGCCGCCGCATCGGCCATGATTCCGAGGGCCTGCAAGGCCGTAAGACGCAGATCGCGGTCCGAAGAGTCCAGAGCAGCGAGAGCCCTTCCCGTGAAGCGTGGGTCCCCCTTGTGGGCCACCACCAGCAACAAATACTGCTGCATGAGCACCTGTTCGGCAGGCGTTTCGCCTTCGGCCTGCAAGTTCACGTAGAGGCGTTCCAGCTCTTCTCCGGAGACCTCCGAGAGATCCATGGTTCCCCGGCCCAAGCCTGTGGCCAAGGAGTGCAGCACCTGCCAGCGGCCGTGAGGCCCCGCGGCTTCAAGATCCCGGAAGAGCTCGGAGGCGTCCACCGGGGCACTTCCTGCGAGCACTCGAAGCAACAGATAGACCGCCGTCAGCGTCGCCACCAAGATGGCTGGAAAGACGAAAAACTGCGGCAAAGACGAGAGAAACGACCCCGGAGGCTCCTGCCGCGGCTCCTCGTCAAGGAGATCGTCGGGGAGCTTCGGAGGCAACGCCTGCTCGTCGGAAAAAGCTGGTTTCGAGTCGGCCACGAGGCTTCGAATTATCGGGGAATACCTAGAATCGTGGCCAATCGTAGACAATCTGGATCACATGTGTGAAGCCATCGAGCTCTCCCTTCTCAGGTACCGGCGACCAGATGGCGAGGACTCCCCTCCCGCCCTCTCCGACTGATACCCTCTGCGGCCGATGACAGCCCTGCGCATCGACTCTCTGACGAGGCACTACGGCCCGACCGTGGGTGTCGAAGATCTCAGTCTTCGGGTGGAGTTCGGCCAGATCTACGGCCTCCTGGGCCCCAACGGTTCGGGAAAAACCACCACCCTTGCCTGCGCTCTGGGCTTTCAACGGCCGGATCACGGAAGAATCGAGGTCCTGGGGCAGCCCCCGAAAAAGTTGCATCGGACCCTCGGGCGCGTGGGCATTGTGCTCGACGATCCAACCTTGGTTCCCAACCTGCGCGTCCTCCAGAATCTCACCTACACCCAAAAACTCCTGGGACACGGAGGCGGCCGCTCACCCGAACAGGCCCTGGAGCTTGTGGGCCTGGGCGATCGGGCCCGTCAACGCGCGGGCAGTCTCTCCCTGGGTCAGAAACGCCGCCTCGCCATCGCGCGCTCGCTGCTCGGGCGCCCGGAGTTCTTGGTGCTCGACGAGCCCCTTTCGGGTCTCGACACGCAAGGGGTTCGTCAGATTCTGAACCTACTGGCCCGACTCCGCGACGAAGGCCTCACTCTGCTCGTCTCGAGCCATCGGCTGCATGAGTTGGAGCGGCTGATCACGCATGTAGGCATCTTGATGGGAGGACGCCTGGTCGAGGACTCCTCCATCGAGAACTTACTTGGGAGCCAAACGCCCGGGCTTCTGATTCGCACAACACGTCCGGACGCCGCAAGAAAAGTCTTCGAGGATCTTCGTCCCGGCACAACTCTTCGAGAGAGCGCCATCGACACGCTCGGCTGTGTGGAGTTCCGGCTCGACGCGGGCACAGTCCCGGCCGCAGTGGTGAATCGCCGTTTGCTCGAGGCGGGATGCGAGGTCTCCACGCTGGCCGCAGACCGACGATCTCTCCAATCAGTCTTCGAAGAGCTTCTGGACAAACAACTCGGACAAGGAAGCCACTGAGATGCACGGCATGTGGCGCGTTTTCCGGGCTGAGTGCATGCGCTTGATGGCCAGTCGTTCTGCGGCAGCCAGCGCGATCTTCCTTGTCATGGTCCCTGCACTGCGAGTCTTTGCAGCACACGCGGCAGCTTCTGCAGAACATGCTGCTGCCGTGCACTCGGCGCTCTCAAAGGGGCGTGCCATTCCCGAGTTGCCTCCCCTCGGCAATGCCTACGGCCCACTCGTTGATGGCTGGAGTGCCGGGCTGGTACTAGGCGCACTCATGCTCCTCGCCTACTCCGCTCGCTCGCTCGCTTCCGACCGCGCCACGGGCCTCGCGCGCCTCGCAACAACACGCAGTGCATCACGCTCTGCCCTCGTCTGGGGACGTGCACTTCTCGGTCTCCCCGTCTCTCTTGCTGTCATTCTCCTGACAGGACTCGGAGCAACGGTCGCGGCTGGCGCTTGGTTCACATTTGGCCCGCTCGTCGAAGATGGCTACCAGCTCATGTCACACACGGAGTTGGTTGACGAGTTGGTGAAATCTGTCCTCGCCACGCTCCCGCCCCTGATCGCGCTCTGGAGCCTGGGACTTCTCGTGGCATCCATGTCTCGGTCCGGCTCGGGGGCTCTGTTCCTGGCGCTCGGAATCTTTCTTGGCTTCGATCTTTTCAAGGACCTGCTGGGAGATGCTCGCTACTACTGCTTTGCCTCCTTCTGCCCAAGCCTGGTCGATGACTCTTGCATCGCAGAAATGGCTGGGGTTGCACGCGGCATGTCCGACGCAGGTTTCTCAGAAAATCTGTACCGCATGAATTTGATGCTTCCCATCCCTGAAGCACTTGTCCTCATCACACTCGCCGGCTGGATCCTGTCCCGGAGGTCTCTATGAACCACCGCGCTCGTGTCTGCCTTGCGCCCATTCCACCGCTTGCTGCGTCCTGGGCAGGAGTTTTTTTCTTCTTGGCCTGTGCCGGTTGCACCAGCGTCCCCTCCGCCCCCGTACCGCCACCGCTACCCGAGTATCTCGTGGAGCGTTCTCAGGCGCCGAATGCACTCAATTCGGGCGCTTTTCTGGGCATCCACGGCAGCGAAAATGACAGTGGCTCCCTCGATGATTTCTTCTCAGATCCCGGCGTTCGTGTGGACACCGTGATTGAGAACTCGCCGGCTGCGGAGGCCGGCATTCGGCCAGGCGATGTGTTGCTCCGCTTCGAAAACGAGGTCCTTGAAGATCCTCGATCTCTTGATGCTCTCGTGCGCACCGGAACTCCAGGCACTCAGGTTCAACTCGAGTTTCGACGCGGCGATGCTGTCCTCGTCAGCACCGTGACTCTGGTTGAATCCCGTAGCTCCTCACCTGCTCCAGAGCCGCAGTATCTTCTCGAGAACCGACGCCTCCGCGCCGGCTTCATGACCGGCAAAGGCGGCGTGCGCCTCGTCTCTGTCGCAAACAACTCTCCGCTGCGTCGCGCAGGCATCGAGCCTGGAACACTGATCACATCACTCGATGGGAAAGCTCTGCTTTCCGACCGCCAACTCATCCGGCGCCTCGGGGCCTATGACGCGGGCCAATCCGTGACATTGACTGTCCAAAGCGCGGATGGGCAAGAACGCACCGTCACGATCGCGCTGCTCAGCGCCCCAAGTCGCATTACGAAGGCGGGCGTACCGATTCTTTTCAACTACACGTCGAGCCTCGATGGACGCGAGCAATCCTTCTCCCTGCTGGATCTCTGGATCTTCCAACTCATCCACTATCAACGAGACGGTTCGGAGAAAACCTGGGTGATGTTCGAGCTCTTTGGCTTCGACCTGATCAGCTTCGGCACCGGGCAAGGAGAACTCGAGTGACCGACAGGTCCGTGTTCGCAATCTCCTGGCTTCTCCTCCTGCTGTCCTGGCCCACAGATCTCTACGCCATGACCGCGCCTCCACGAGACGAGATCTCTCACGTCGATTCCAGCTTCGCGGTGGACGGCAAGCTCTTGAACGGCCGCTTCACGGACATCGAGGGAGACGGAGTCCATGAACTCATCTTGGCGGTCCTGGGGCAGGACGGACGGCGTGAACTTCGCATACACCGCTGGCGATCCGACGGGCTCATCGACCCTGTTCCCGACAAAGTAGTGGTTCTGAAAAACGACGTGGTCAGTTGGGCACTCGCCGATGTCCGGCCCGAGTCGGGTCGCGAACTTATTTTCATCACTCGCAGTGGTGCCTATTCCTACGCATTCGAGCATGCGGGCTACGCGAACAACATCGCGCGACTCATCAAGACCTCACTTTTTTTCGATCTCGTCGAAAACGATCAACTTGAAGAGTGGATCTATGTTCTACCGCGCGCCGACGGCGATGCTCTCCTGCTTCCCGGGCCTACGGGATATGCCATCTGGGGTCCCGGGGAAGACGGGTACACCATCGAATGCGACCTCCTTGAAGAACAGATGAGCGGCCTGCTCTCGAAGAGTGGGGCGCATGGCGCAATGCGAGTTGGCTCGAGACGGTTGACCGTCAAAGCAGATGCCATGGGAGAGGCCCCCGGCACTTTCCCGAGTCAATTCGGGCGATTGCCCTGGGCACCATTCTTGTCAGCCGAACATGAGATTCGCTCCCCTGCACTTGTTGACCTGAACAACGATGGTCACATCGATCTGGTGACAAAAGGGGGAAATGCACTCAGGATTCACCTTGCAACAGACCAAGGCATCCCACACGAACCCGTGCGCACAGAGAAGTACCCGGGTCTGATGGTCCATAACAACGTGCGACGCGACATCGAGTTCCATGACTTAGATGCAGACGGCGACCTTGACGCACTTGTACGGCTCCGGGAGGCGCGTGACGGCTTCTCCATAGGCGATATCACGATTCGCTTTCTCGTCATGAAAAACGACGGCGGCCAACTGCTTTCGGAAACACCGAATCAAGTGCTGACATTCAGCGGCATGAGCGTTCGCGCTTCTGTTGCAGATATCAACGGAGATGGCCTTCAGGATCTCGTGATTTCAAAAGTCGCAGCCCCCGGACTCGGTGACCTCGTCACAATCGCCGACGGCCTCAACTTCACCCGTAACACGATGGCTTTCTTTGGCGAAGGCGACGCCCGGTTTTCTCGCACACCCAATCTGGACCCACCACCGATCAGTTTCGACGAAGACTCTGTCGAGGATGCCATCAGTCGCCGACTGCTTTCCGAAGACTTCAACGGGGATGGCATTGCAGATCTCGTGGACGTCGACCTCACCGGGCAGATCGCCATCTACCGCGTTTTCAAGGAAAGTGGGTTCTTCTCCGGCGAGAGTTGGGAACTCGACGAAACCCCCTGGCAACGCTTCGAAGTACGTGGCGACATCCGAGATCTGCACGCAAGCGACGTGAACGGCGATGACCTCGGCGACGTCGTGTCCTTCCGCGACAACGGCGTCACGCTGCTGCTGTCAAGACGCGCGGGAGACTCGCGATGACAACACTGTTCATCGTGCTCACCATGATCGCGCTCGCACCAAGCGCTCAGACTGAAGCCGTACATTCAGGCAAGGTGGACTTCGTTCTCAGCGAGGTGAAACTCGACGGCGAAGAGCACCTTCAAATGCTCGACATGAATGGAGACGGAGCGCTCGACTTCGTGCGAGTCGGTCGTTCCGGACTTTCAATACACCTCATGAAGCCGACCGGCACTTACCCGCCGGAGCCTGACGCCACGATCGAATGGAGTTCTCCACGTATCGGGTGGCAAGTTGCCGACATCGACTCAGATAAAAAGCACGAGTTGCTACTGCTCACAGACGCACAAAAACTCACGGTGCACCGGCTGTCCGAGGGCTCCTTCACCGAAGGAGTGACCTTGCTGGAAAATGCAAAAGCAGCACTCCCGCGTGGAGTGCATCGGGTGCCATTTGCCCAAGACATCGACGAAGATGGGCTCGCCGACATCGTGATTCCCGGAGCCGGTGGCTATCGCATCTATCGAATGCCCAGTCGCGACAAACTCGAGGCCCCCATACAGTTAGCTTGCGAAGTGGATGTAGACCAACGCTTTGGAAATCCAGGTCGGGTCGACGGCCAATTCCAACAATTGGTTCGGATTCCCTGGTTCAAGCTGCGCGACATCAATGGTGACGGTATGCAAGACCTCGTCGCCGAATCCGACAATGTCGTGCAGTTCTACCTCGCGCAGCCGGAATTTTTATCCGAAGCGACCTGGAAGATTGCGTTGGAATCCCAAGAGCCTGGCTCGGTAGCGGATACGTTTGGAATTGACTTCGACAACCTGCTGGGAACTCTCGACGACGGCCTGACATGGCGCGTCGAAAATCTCGACGGGGTCCCACCGCATGACCTTGTCCTGCATACAGACGGCGTCTTTCGAGTCTTTCTCAATGGCTCTGAAGGCGACATGGATCGAACGCCAGATCAGTTACTCAAGGTCAGTGGAAACGTCATGCATTTCTTGCTGCGCGACGTGGCAGGTGACGAAAGGCCTGAACTTCAGGTGATCCGTGGGCCAAAAATTACGATGGGACAGGTTCTGCGGCGACTCGTCATACCGGGAGTGCTCGACTTCGACATCTACTCGTATGACAACTCCGGCGGAACATTCAGCAAGTCACCCTCTCGGCGATCTCGCTTAAGGCTTGAGATCCCCGGCCTCTTGTCGTTTGCAGCAGATGTCCGAGAAGAATCTGAGAAAAAGGACCCGGCTCCTGCGAAACGCCTCCGACTGACTGCGACAGGCGAGGCGACAGGCATCGTCGACTTGATTGATGACGGCCCTGAATCGCCCAGGCTCTCTGTATTCGCCGAAGCTGTGCCAGACGACCTCCCGCCGTCCATCGAGGACCGAATCGTGTCCACTCGGCCGGATGACCTTCTGGAAACATTCCTTCTCCGCGACATGGACACCATGCAGGACGGGGCGACGCGCACGATCTCACTGGAAACTTTGGTGGCGACTGACTTCTCTTCGGGAGAGGCTCTTCGCGCGGCAACGGTCGGTAAACAACCCGTCTTCCAGGCAGACCTAGATTGCGTCGAGCTAACGAGTCTCCGCGTTCTCGATGTCGACGGCAACGGACTCAGCGACATCACTCTGACCGGAAAAACATCGGACTCCAACCACAGCGCATGGCTGCTCGTTGCGCGCCCATGACCTGTGCTGACTCAGCGGCGTCGAGAACCCCTCGTGTCCAAGAAGACACTGACTGGTCTCGCACCTTCGCATGGAGCGCCTGCCTGGTAAGTCATCTGCACGCGATGTGCGTCAACACGCACAGCTGTGAAACTGACCGTGGAAGCTTCCTCCCGATGCATACAAACCGAAAGAGTGCCCCCTCCCGGCTCGTCCTCTGCATGAGATGCGTGCCAGAGTGATTGCGCAGCGGCGAGTGCGTCCGGATCTGTGGTCGGCATGGACGACAGGCAAGAAAACGTGCTCTGACGATATGCAGAGACTCCTGCCGGATCGAATGCGCTCGACACGAGAACGCACGGCCCCTCCAAGGGCCATAAGCGCGGCACGTCACGCCCATTCCACTCGATCAGTGCCGCCGTTGCCGACAGGCCATTTGCTCCGAGTTCAGCGATTAACAGCTTGAATGCTCTCTGGGCGAGTAAGCCGTCCGCGTGACGTCCCTTGAGAAGGTGATGCATTTCGGTCAACGTCGCGCATTCGCTCAACTCAAGCACAAGTGTGCCGCGACTCGGCGCCTCCGAAGGTGGAGGCACAACGGGCTGATCACCGTTCAAAATACAGAGGCTACGCCCGTACTCGTCCACACGAATCCAGGTCCCGCCTGCATCGGGGTCGAGCGGCATGATCGAGCGACCTTCCGGTCCTTGAAACACAGCCGGTGGCCGAGCATGCCCTCGCACTGGGCTTTCATCCCGATTGGTCCCCAGTAAATAGGCGCCACCAACCAGAGGAAGAAAGCTCACCGTACACATCGTGAATCACCCAGCTAGATGACGGCCAGCGCATGTCACGAGGACACCGCTTCGGACTCTGTGGGATGCCCTTTCTCGATCCAATCGGCCGTTCCACCGACCACGTTGTGCAAGGTGCGAAAACCCGCCCGCTCCAGAAGGCTGGCAGCCGCGCTGGAGCGGTAACCCGTCTGACAGATCACAGCAAGTTCAGAGTCCGGGTCGAGTTCTGTCAGTCGATTCTGGAGTTCTTCCACTTGAATTCTGGAGGCTCCGGGGACATGCCCATTCTCGAATTCCGGAAGTCGCCGCACATCGAGAACCGCAAGACCGCCTCGCAAGCGCGCACTCAACTCTGTCGTACTCAGTTGGGAAAGGTTGGAGACTTCACGCCCCGAATCACGCCAAGATTTGAATCCGCCTGCAAGGAATCCCACCACATCGTCGTAACCCACGCGAGCCAAGCGCATCACAGCCTCGTCGATCGCATTGTCTTGATCCGCGATAAGAACGAGACGTGTTCTGGCTGGCACCAGGGCGCCGACCCATGAAGCAAACCGCCCTCCGAGGCCAATATTCACTGCACCTCGAACATGCCCTGCGCCAAATACGGAGGCATCCCGCACGTCAAGAATCCAAGCTCCGCTTGTGACAAGCGCCTCCAGCGCATCGGGTGACAGAGCCTCAGGCTTTGCCAATTCCGACAAGGGGGGCGCGCCCTGGCGATTCATCTCAGAGCTATTTGCAAAGTACCCCGGCGCGGATGCCAGTCCCTCTGTCAGCAGTGAGATGAAGGACGCCTTGTCCATATCCTGCAGCGCATAGTTGGTCGCACGCTGATGGCCCACGGTGCACGAGAGTGCACTGGAAATGTTCTTTCCGCATGCAGAGCCCGCGCCGTGCCCGGGAAAGACCTCCACGTCGTCCGCGAGCGGCAAAATCTTCTCGCGCAGGCTGTCATACATCATCCCGGCCATCTCTTCAGATGATCGCCCTTGGCTGCCTGCAAGGTCGGGACGACCTACGTCGCCTATGAACAAGGTATCCCCGGTCAAAATGAGCGAAGCCGAGTCACTTTGAGCATCCTCAAACACGAGTACGCACATGCTCTCAGGCGTATGCCCTGGAGTTTCGAGAAAGCGAAGCTTCACCCCACCGAGCCGGAGCTCTTCACCATCAACCATCGCGCGGTGCGGATAATCCACCGCGGCATGACAACCGATGTGAATGCTCGCCCCCGTGCGCCGCGCCAACTCGACGTGGCCCGAAACAAAGTCCGCATGCAAATGGGTCTCGATGATGTGGCGAATCTCAAGTCCACGTGACCGGGCCTCTTCCAGGTACTGCTCGACGTCACGCTGAGGGTCGATGATGGCACACACCCCTTCATCACCCACCAAATAGGACGCGTGCGCGAGGCAATCCAGATAGAACTGCTTGAACTCCATATCAGGACCTTTCCTTCAAAGGGCACCGTCAGTTCGCCGAGCCCGCCCCTCAGTCAGCGGTGTACTCAGGCGTAAACTCGTCCGGCAGATCGGCAAGCATAGGCGCTTCTGCATCCTTGTCAGAGAGAATGCAGTCGGTCACGGGCCACTCGACCCCAATGGCAGGGTCATTCCAACGCACGCCGATTTCATAGCCCGGGTCATAAAGATCGGTGACTTTGTACTCGACCTCGGCTGTTTCACTTACCACGACAAAGCCATGTAAATAACCCGGAGGTACATAGATCTGCATGAAGTTTTCGGCAGAGAGTGAAATGCCGACCCACTCTCCGTGAGTAGGCGACCCGCGGCGCATGTCTACGGCGACGTCGTAAATTTCACCCTGAAGGCAGCGCACCAACTTGCCCTGGGGTTTGCGCCATTGGGCGTGCAGGCCTCGCAATGTTCCGCGCACCGAGCGACTGTGGTTGTCTTGAACAAATGGAAGGCTGATACCTGCCTCCCGATACTGGTCCATGCTGTAGGTCTGCAGAAAAAAACCGCGCGGATCTCGAAAGACCTTTGGCTCGATGAACACAACTCCGTCCAATTTGGTGGCAGTAACGTTCACGGCACTTTCGTCTCAAGAGACATCGTCGGCAGAGCGGTCGCTGCGAAACGACCTGACGACGGTTGTACGCAAAGTCTTCATGCACGCCAAGCTGGCGGAGCAGAATCCGGCCTCAAGGGAGAACTGGAAGACTTCGAGTCGCCGCCAGAGTCCTGAATTGATGACTCCGCCGCGCACAAACAATCTGTGCACGGCGGAGCCCTCGCCAAGAATCTCGAAAGGGCCCTTCAGCGCATCAGCGGCGTGGGAGCCTCGTCGGTCATGTAAACGAGATCTTGCGTAGAGAATCCCTCGGCCATGGGAGCAGAACGGATAACCCCTTGCTCTGTGCCCAGTTGCATCCGAGCGACTTCTTCGTAGTTGACCGCTCCATCTTGCCCCGTGAGAACGTCAAGCTCGGCTTGCTGGCGAGCTCTCACGGCATCCAGCTTGGTGACAATATGGTCGAGACTCGCGACCTCATACCGGCTGCATTCCTCGATTGTCTTCTTCCGCTTCTCGAGCATCTCGATCAACTTCTCGTTACGCGCGATCGCATCGACCTGACGGTCCAGTTGCCACAGCTGCGACTGGAACTGGGTCCGTTCAGATTCGAGCTGCGTGAGCAAATCAGCCAGTCGCTGCTCCTGCTGTGCCAGGTAGACCAAATCGTGTGCAGCATCTGCCGCACGGTTTGCATAAGCCACTCTTGTGTGTGCAATCTTGTCGGCCTTGCTCCGCGCCTGGTCGAGCGTATAGACATGGTTGTCAAAGCGCACACTGACTGTGTTGCTGGGGCTTCCATAAGCGACCTTTTGCACTTGCGACACATCTGCTTCTTCAAGCATCGGCCGGATGACACTCAGGTCGCGATCGGCAAGTGCTACGACACGCTCAGAAACTGCGCGGTCACGCTCTAACTGCTTTGATTGGGACCGTAGTTCGGCAAGGTCACCGCGCACCTGGGCAATCTTTCCCGGATACTCGCGCTCAAGGTCTCTGAGCTGCGATCGAAGCGCGACAGGGTCTTCGATGCTCTCGTCGATTTGCGTCATGATGTGCTCGCGAGCCTGGTTTGCGAGCGCTGCTGCTCGGTGTGGGCCGGCGATCAGCACGGCAACACCGGCGCTGGCGGCCGTAATGACGCCAACGCGGATCAAAGTCTTGAAGATACCGGCCATGAGATTGTTCCTTTCCCTAGGGATTGTTGATGTCAGGCCCTATTTGGGCCCCATTCGTGATGTTCTTGGGTAAGTCCTCCGCGCACTTTCATCTCTATGAAAATGCTTCATGGCGAAATGACGGCGCCCCCCCATAGCCCTCACCAGATGCCCTACAATCAGCCGATCATGCTGAGCAATCTCACCACTGGATTTATTGGCCGGCTCCGTGCTCGGGACCCAGCAGCCTGGTTCGAGCTCTGGGAGACCTTTGGCCCCATTCTGCGAACCCAACTGCACAAGTGGGGCGGCGGGCGCATCGGATTCGAAACCGTTGAAGATGTCTCCCAGGAGACTCTTGCAGCCCTCTCTCACTCCATCGACCGACACGACCCCAACAAAGGTGCCCGCTTCTCGACTTGGCTCCTCGCCATTGCCAAGCACACCCTCTATGGAGAGATCGATCGCCGTATGGCCCTCAAGAGGGGAGCTGGCCAGAAGCCCGTCGAACTTGACGAAGCTTGGGCCACAACCCACGACGGACCTTCACCTGGTGGACGTTACGAGCAGGCGGTCTTTGACGCCAAGGTCGAGGCGGCCATCCGCATGGTCGAGAGAGAAATCGACTTCATGGACTTCTCCGTCTACCGCATGCGCGTTTTTGACGGGAAAAGCGGTAAAGACGTCGCTGCTAGCCTCGGAGTCAGCGAACCCACCATCAGCAGGCGCCTCAGCAAAGTGCGCGACGTGCTCAGGCTACGCCTGGCCGATGTCATGGCCAAGTTCAGCTTCACCGAAGAGGAGTTGGGCGAAGCGTCAAGAAACGGAGTGGATCCCAATCCCACAAAGGCTTCCGACGCACTGTTCGACGAGGCCATGTCCGACATCTATCACCGGCAAATCGCCTTACGCCAGGAAGATGAGGTCAGCCCAGTCGACTAGGCGGAAAGGTCTAGCCGCATCCAGTCCTCGAGTCATTGCGAACGGCTGGTTTGGGAACCGCACAAGGGAGACATCACCATCACCTTCTCCATCCAACTTCTACTCCTGATTGCAGGTGCTGTTGTCGGCCTCTGGGTGCTCTTCAAAGCGCTCTCGGGGCTCGGTTGGGTTGTGGGGCAGCTGTTTCGATTCGTGGGAGCCGTCCTGGGCCGGATTGCCACCTTCGTGGGCGGCATGGTCGGCGACACGCTACGTGTTGTCGGCAATTTGATCACAGCCGTTTTTCTTACACCGTTCATCGTGACGAACATCGTTCTGGGGCGCTGGTCACGAGCCAATCACTACGGAAAAACCTTGGAGCAGGAATTCATTGCCATCGGCCAGGAGCTCTATCGCCTCACCATTGGACACGCCGGGCGCCTTCTGGGCCTGACCAGCCTCACGCATGGCATCGAACACCGCATTCCAGAAGCCATCGCCCGCGCTCCGGCTCCTGATCTACCGCGAGGGGGGCGCGATGCGTTCGAAGGATACCGCGTTGTCGGATCACTCCCTTCCGGAGGCTCCGGCGCACGGCTCTTTCTGGCCGAACCGCTGCCTGAAAAACGAACACAACTTGAGAGCACGGGACACACAATACCCGGCAAGGTCGTCATCAAGTCTTTCTCACTCTCCGACGGCTCGACAATGCCACAGATCGTGCGCGAGAGCCGGGCTCTTGAAGCTGCGCGCAATCTAGGCTTGGTCCTGGAGCACGACCTAGCAGCCACCCGCTTCCACTACGTGATGCCTTATGTACCAGGCGAAGATCTGACGCTGGTCACCCAACGACTCCACGACAAGGCCGGCTCTGAAGGGCTTGGGCCACGTGAAGTTGCGCTCACCATGAGCTATATCACCGATCTTCTGCAGACGATGCAAAGGTTCCACGCAGCCGGCTTGTGGCACAAAGACATCAAGCCCAGCAACATCATCGTCTCGGACGGGCGCGTGCATCTGGTCGATCTAGGCCTCATCACGCCACTCCGCTCTGCCATGACCCTCACGACACACGGGACCGAATACTTTCGCGATCCCGAACTCGTGCGCCTCGCGCTGCGTGGCGTGAAAGTTCAAGAGGTCGACGGGGTCAAGTTCGATATCTACGGCGCAGGTGCCGTCCTCTTCTCCGTGCTTGAGAACAGCTTTCCTGCGCACGGAAGCCTTTCGCAGATTCGCAAACGCTGCCCGGAAGCGCTTCGCTGGATCGTGCGCCGTGCCATGGCAGACATGAACAATCGGTACGGCTCCGCGACCGAGATGATGGCAGACATCCGCACGGTCATGTCTTCTTCAGACCCGTTCCAGGTGGCTCCTGCTGATCTGCCCTCACTCTCAGGCGACCCTTCAATGCTTGAGATCTTGGCATCCGAGGAGTCGAACGCAGCCGTCTTCCCCCCTCTTCCAAGAACGTCTCACACATCCCCTCCGCGCCAACGGAATCTCGATGCCGTCGCCGCGTCCACTCGCCAAGGTAAAATTCTCAAAGGCACTATGCTTGGCTTGGCCATCGCTGGCTTCTTCTTGGTGTCGACCACCTTATTCTTCACCTACAGAGTCGAAAACAGCACCGACTCGTTGACTTCGAACGCAGTCATGGCTGCTTCCGGTCATGCGTCCGGAGAATCGCGGCACGAGCTTGCAAAGACTGCAAGGCTTACGGCACAGAACCGAAAGGCCACCGCGCTCGGAAAGCATCGAGTTGAACCGAACAAGCTCCTTGTCATCGATGACCTCGGACCATCCCTTAGAAGCGAACAGTCAGCAAATCTTGAACATTTATACGAGACACTGGAGTTGGCCCACTTCGAGATCGTTGGCCTCGGAAGGAACCCCGCGATCTCCCTGAGCACGGAGACCGCGCTGCTGGGTGAAGCTCGACTTCTTCTCGGTTCAAGCACCGCATGGAACAAGAACGTGCACGAACAGCTTGAAACCTGGATGCGTCAGACCACCCCTTCTGTTTCCGCTGTTCTTTTCCTGAGCCAAGGAGATGAACCCGGCCAGTTTGTCGCTCAGTACGCCACACTCAGCAGCATCGATCGCGATGACCTCTCGGGCCTGCTCGAGTGGCCAATTAGCGACCCGCTTTGAGATGTCTGGGGGGCGAAGAAAGCCCCCAATGGTTGTTCCACCATCCGGCGGCAAAAACGCCTTCATCGCCTTGAGTTAGGACGTCCGGACCAAAGACTGCGTAGTCCGGGTAACCAACTCCCGAAACAAACGGTGCGAGCATATAACCCAGGCGCGTCCCGCCCGCTCCGGTATCCGCAAACACGCCCACCAATCCCTCCGGGTCATCCCGGCGTGGCGATACAAAAACGGCAGCGAGTTCATCGCCCTCCCACACGTGGTCACCCAGCTTGACCTGACCCCGAACAACTTGGAGAGGGAAGTCCTCTTCAAGCAAGGAGGACCATGCAGCATTTGTCTCTGCATTTCCGTAGAGGATGACGTTCCCCGGAGCGCGTTCGCCCGCGAGATACTCCTCGTCTGTTATCAACGGAGCGCGGCCGTTTCCCCTGTACCACCACACCTGTCCGTCGTACCGAGCACGTGCGAGAAGTTGTGCGTTTTCTTTCTCAGAGCCAGCCGTTCCGATCACGAAAATAAAACCGCGGTCGAATGCTTTTTTGAACGGTCCCATCCGGTGCGCGTGTTTCTCTCCGCTTACCGGAGGGTCACTCGCTTTCCATCCCCCCTGCGCGTCACGCACGAACCAAAGAGGGGCGCCTTCCCTGGAGGGGATCTCGGCAAGCCGTTGCCCATCCACTTCCAAAGTGAATCCGGCCAAGCGGTCGGAGGCATGCACCGCCATGAGTTGCACGTTGTCCGTCTTGACACGAAACATCGGCGACTCCAAACGCGCTTGCATTCGGAAGGGTTCCTCTGGCGTGAGAACCTGCTGAACCTCGAGTTCATGGTGCCGGCTGTCTACGCCCGGCCCCGCAGCGACCCAGTTCAGCTCGGGAGACATTTCGACTTGAGGGTGATCACGAAACAACTCGAAGATGCCGGGCCAATCGACGCAATCTGCACCTGGTGCAGCGTCTCCATCCCACCAGTGCCCCGCACCCTGCTGCATGTGCATGCGTGGGGCATTCCCGGCCGATGTCAGCGCGGCAATCATCGCTTCGGCCTCCGAGGGAGGGACGTTGTCATCTTTTGTGCCATGCAGCACGAAAGCCGGCACCTGAACAAGACCGTCTACAAAATCCAGTGTGCGACTCGGAGCATCCGCAGCTTGCCAGAGACTCGACAGAGCGCCTGCTGGGCGCCCACCGTAGGTGTCAAAACTGCACCAACCTGCACTTGGTGCCACCGCTGAAAAGCCGTCGGTGTCATTGGCAGCCAGATGCCAGGCTCCGTGACCTCCCATCGAATGGCCCGTGACCTGCACGCGGCGACTGTCCACGCCGCGATCAGCCAGAACGTGATCCCGAACTTCATAGGCGTCCTGGCGCCCCCAGTCCTGCCAATCGAAACCGAACGGGCGGCGATTCGTTGGTGCGGCAATCCAGACGCCAGGTCGCCTGGAGTAGCTCTTGACCTGACCCAGAGCATCGACCCCCGCTCCGTGCAACGAGAGCACCAAGGAGGGTTCGCCCTTGAGCACCTCTCCTTCCAGGTCCGCAGGAGGGAGAAGGCCGAAGAATTGCACAGAGCCATCGATGCGAGAAACAAAAGTCTCACGTCGCCCTGGCCCATCCTCAACAACACCGAGAGGAACGTGCGCTCTTGCCTCTTCTGCTCCGGCGGTGACGGTCTCCACCACTCGTACAACCTCGTCAACGTCAGCGCTGACCCGAGCGCCCTCGACAAGAGGCTGCGGAAGCGAAACCTTCGTCACTTCCAGCGGCTGAAGTGCGCCGAGGGGCACGTCGACATCCAAGAACAAGCCATCGCCCGCAAGCTTGATCAGCGGCTTCAACGGTCGGTCCGTTGCATTCATCAGCAACAGTCCAAGTGGCCCCGCCTTATCTGATCCGGCAACCAGGTGCGGACTGGTCCGGTCGTAGGCATCCATGATCAGTTCTGCCTCTGGTTCGATCAGCTCAAACTGAAAGGCCCCTCGGATACCCGTCACGTAGATGTCATTGCGGCCAGGTTTTAATACGACCGGAACACCCTGCCAACCGTATCGGTAGACGTCTCCGACAAAGCCATCTCCATTGACAAACAATGTCGATGCACTTTGAAGGCGCGCCAGCATCACTCGCGCCTCAGGAACTTCGAGGGATGCGTAGGCCCAGGCAGCGCCTGCTTCCACCCTGCCGTCTTCGTTCGCTTCCCGAAACGACCAACTCGCCGGCTTTCCCCGCTCCCCCATCAACTGCTGTCCCGTTGAAGGTGGAGGTGAGTCTGGGTCAAGAAGGTACCGCGCGAACACAGCGTCCGGTCGAAAAGGGCGCCGGCCGCGAGAGTCGACAGCAGCCATTGTCCACCACCCCTTGGGGACAAGAACATCCCGAACTGGGTCCTCGAGAGGCGCTGCGGCTCCCAGCACAGCGGTCATCACGAAGAACAGGCTGCTCGCCAGCAAAGACAAACACGTCGACACGATGAAACCTCCAGTGGGTAACAAGCAGAGCCCCATCATGCCTGTTCAACGCAAAGAGATGTCGAGCTCAGTACGCATCGATCGGGACAAACGGTCGATCTGCCGAATTGGGTGGGGTCGTCATGATGCCATCTGCGCAACAGCCCTCACGCGGGTCCGAGTCGATAGAGCATCAGGTACACAAGGACTCCTGTCACCGAGACATAGAGCCAGACGGGGAGTGTCCAACGAGCGAGCCGTTTGTGCCGATCGAGACGTCCACGTGCCGCATGAACAACCAGAATGACGATGGGCGGCACCATCACGGTTGCAAGCACGATGTGTGGAATAAGAACCGCCAGGTAAATCGTTCTGATCCATCCCGTACCCCAGAACGGAACCGACCCTACCGACGCGTGATACTCCAGATAGGAAGCGAGGAAGCATGTCGAGAAAAACAACGCCGCAACCATGAACCGCTTGTGCAGCCCTTCGTCACGGCCGCGCCTTGCGAAGGGGCCCTTCCCCCGGATTGCGAGCCAGCCAAGCGTGAGCATCAAGGCGGCTGTGCCGTTGAGCAGGGCGTGTATTGCCGGGCGACTCACAAGTTTTCCAGGAAGCTCAACCGGGTCATCCCTGAGGGTCTGGGGAGGGCACCGCGGCCAGCTTCGCAATGTCCTCTCGAAGACGCTTGAGGTCGAGTTCATCGCGGTAGTCGTAATAACCGCGGACATGAGCATTTTTCCCCACCAGCGCAAACTTGCCGCTGTGAAAGAGCGGCGGCATTCCAGCGACCGGCTCTGTTCCTGCATTCACGGGGAGGCTGAATCCCACCTCGGCGAGATGCTGGATGTCGCGGCTCGTCCCCGTGAGTAAGCGCCACTCCTCAGCATCTCCGTTCCATTTGCTGCGATAAGCCGTGAGCTCTTGAGGACCGTCATTGCGCGGGTCAACCGTGACAGACAGAAAGCGTGTCTCAAGCCCTTCCTGCATGAGCAAGGCATAGGCATCGCTCATTTGCCCGCAAGTGACGGCACAACGCGTAAAAATAAAATCGACAACCCAAACATCGCCCCCGAGATCGCTACGCGTGAAGGCTTGTCCATCATCACCCACAAGTGAAAACTCGGGGACCTGGCCGTGATCTGGGAGCCCCGTGCCATCAATCAACTCCGCCACTTGAGGAGCGTTCACCGCCATGGCGCCATGGCTCGCTCCTTCGAGGTGGTCATCTCCAATAGAGACGCAATCTTCACACGCCTCGGGCTCGACATGAGTTGCGCAAGCCACATCCAGCGTGAGCGCAAGCAAAACGAGCGGCAGATAAATCACGGAAGCGACCACCACCTGGCGCGCACGCACGCGATCGGGGCGTGCGTAAAACGCAAAGGCCGCGAGCAGGAACAGTGCCCCAAGTCCGAGAGCTGCTAATCCGTAAAGAGGGCGAGCTGAACCCAGAATGACAGGCAAGAGCGAAACAAGCATCACACACATCACCAAAAGAGGCATTTGCCAGCGAAGAAGAGAGTCATCGGGATCGTCTCCAGACAGCATGCGCATCCCACCCGAGGCGTACTCTTCCCGATACATCGATGCGATGGCAAAGAAATGTGGCAACTGCCACAAAAAAACAAGGCCGAAGGCGGCCCAGGCGACAGGCGTCGGCCCGCCGGCAGCTGCAGCACCCACCAGGAGCGGAAGCGCTCCAGGAATGGCGCCAATCCACGTATTGCTCACCGTGTGCTGCTTGAGTGGAGTGTAAATAGCGAGATAGATCGTGATGGCTGCTGCCTGATAAGCGAGCGCACCGATCCCCGCCCCCAATCCGATCATCAGAAGGCCTGCAGCCAATGAGAGAAGGCTCCCGATGACAACCTGGCGTTCCGTGAGAGCGCCCGTCACCAGAGGGCGAGTGCGCGTCCGTTTCATGAGCGCATCTGCATCTCGCTCGAGAAAGTGATTCAACGCGCAACCTGCGGCTGCCACAAACAATGTTCCGAGAACAACCCACGGAAGCGCGGCATACGACGCGGGACGCTCGAGCAAGTAGCCGACAGCGGTCACCACCAGCACCAACAAGGCGATCCGTGGTCGGATCAAGGCAGCCAAGCTGGCTCTGTCGAAACGAGCCACCATTTCAGGCCTGCTCCATCGCATGGCGATTCGCATCGACACCGATCACGCGTGATGTGGGCGAAGGTGCAAGACACCGCCAAGTTCGCAAGGTCAGAAGCCATGTAAAAGCGAGCACAGCCGCGCCATTCATGACGTGGATTGAAGTGATGATCGGCGATTTTTCTTCCCAGATGACCAGCGCGCCGAGCATCACCTGGATCAGCACGAGGCTCGCAATCAATGTCGCATGCAAACCGAATTCTGGAAGCCGTCGAGCCACAGATGCAACAGCTCTTAAAACGAGCACGAGGACGATCACTGCAAAACCTCGGTGCAGCATGTGAATGACAACTAACTCGTCCACAGTCTGAGGCAGCAACGACCCTGACTCGGACGTCGGAAAGAAGGGCACCGCAAGGCCAGCCTCACTGTGACGCATCCAAGCACCGAACAAGAGTTGAATGAAGACGGCGATCAGCGCGAACGCACAAGCACGAAAAGCCACTCGCGCTGAAACAGGATCGGTGGACGCCGGGGAATTCCATTCCTTTGTCCCCGTATACGCGAGCCAACCGACAAGGCACAAAAAAACCTGTGCGAGCGTCGCATGTGTCGCACTTACGGGGGTTGGCAAGAGATTCAGCACCGTCAAGCCACCGAGGACCCCTTGAAGGATGACAGCCAAAAGCGCGACCCACCCTAAGTTGCGCACCCACATGCGACTGTCTGTACGTGCCGTCCAGATCGCAAGAATGAGTGTCAGCAGGCCGACAGCAGACGCCACGGTTCGATGACCGTGTTCGTAAAACACATCGCCCACCATCTTGGGCCACACCTGCCCATAGCTGAGTGGCCAGTCGGGGACGGACAAACCCGCGTGGCGGCTTTTCACCTCTGCGCCGACAAAGATGAGAAACAACGTGGCCCCGAACAGAACGAAGCCAAATTTCCTTCGCGCTGGAGACGCAACCACCCCGGGCAATGCCGGGGCGGGTGCTCGATCACGAAGAGGTGTCACGGTTCCTTGAGGCCTGCAAAAGCAGGTGGGCTCAGAGTTCGTAGGTCAGGTCAAAGGTGCCCTTCCCGTCCTTCACCGTCACTTTGCCTTCCTTTGACCCGAGAGTCTCGTGCCAGGTCGTCACTCCGTATTCGCCGTCTGGGAGATCCGCCGTGGAAATCGAGAAGTCACCGGACCCATCAGTCACGGCAAAATATGGGTGCTCCATGACAAAGCAGAAAGCCTTCATCCAGATGTGAACATCGCACTTGAAGACGATTGCCTCTTCGGGCTTCTTGAAAGTCTTGGTGATCTCCATGCCCTTGGTCGGCATTCCGACATTGAACTCACGGTTCACCTTGGGGGTCGGGTGAATGTTGTGCAACGTGTCATCACTATTCCGAATCAGGATGTCCTGCTTCTTCACGATCCCGAAAACGTGTGGCACGTAGCTGCAGCCCACCTGGTCCAGAACGACAGCTTCATCAGGAGCCTTGTAACGCTCGTCTGGCACTCCCGTCAGCTGAATGAAAACATCGGCCAACCCGCCATCGGCGCCACGAACTGTCGGCATCTCCATTCCATCGGCGTGCAGCCCCGCGCAAATGGGGTCGCTCGAAATATCGACGGGAGGCGCGGCAGGGATCTCGCCTTTGAGCTTGATCTCGCCCGTCACGGCACCCGCCGTGGGAGCAGTCTCAGATGCGTTAGCAACAACGGCAGCCGCAACAGCCACAACCGGGACATTGGACTCCGAAGACGAGAACAGTCCTTCAGCAGCCAAGCTGTCGCCGCAAGCAAGCGCCGTCACGAAGGAAAAAACCAGTGTGGTGTTGCGAAGCATTTAAGCCTCCTTTTTCGGTTGGGGCAAAGCGTCCGAACCAGCCTGCGCTCCATGACGCGAGCCGTCCGGCTGTCTGATGCCCAGTTTGTTGCAAGCCGAGACACAGATAGCGCCCGAGCATAGGCAATTCGAGCGGGTTTTCGGAAGAACTCGAAGCCCCATGGGGAGACTGATTCCAAGGAGCTTCGAGTCTCGCGGATCGAGTCACATGACTTGATTCGGCCGAGAATGAGACCGAATTAGTACATGTCGTCCATGCCGGCCGGGGCCACCACGGGCTTCTTCTCCGGGATCTCTGCGACAAGAGCATCTGTGGTGAGCAGCAGAGTGGCGACGGACGCCGCATTCTGAAGTGCAGAACGCGTGACCTTTGCCGGGTCGATGATACCGGCCTGAACCATGTCGACCATTTCACCGTGGGCTGCATCGAACCCCATGCTGCCCTTGGCCTCCGCGACCTGGCTCACAATGATGGAAGCGTCGAAGCCCGCATTCTCGGCAATGTGGCGACAAGGCAAGTGCACAGCCTTGCGAATGATGTCGACACCGAGCCTCTCATCACCCTTCACCTTCAGGCTGTCGAGTGCGCCAAGAGCCTTGATCAAAGCCGTCCCTCCTCCCGGAAGGATGCCCTCTTCGACTGCGGCACGCGTGGCATGCAAAGCGTCTTCAACACGAGCTTTCTTTTCCTTCATCTCGACTTCGGTCGCCGCGCCGACGTTGATCTGCGCAACGCCGCCGGACAACTTCGCGAGACGCTCTTGCAGCTTCTCTTTGTCGTAATCAGAAGAAGTACGCTCGAGCTCATTGCGAATCTGCGCGACACGCCCTTGGATATCAGACTTCTTGCCTGCGCCTTCAATGATCGTGGTCGCGTCCTTGGTGATGATCACTCTCTTGGCCTGACCAAGAATGCCTGAGTCCGCGGTTTCCAGGTTGATGCCAAGATCTTCCATGACCGCAGTCCCGCCTGTCAGAACGGCGATATCTTCGAGCATGGCCTTGCGGCGGTCACCGAAGCCGGGAGCTTTCACGGCACAGGCCGTGAACACGCCCCGCAACTTGTTGACGACCAGCGTGGCAAGAGCCTCGCCGTCAATGTCTTCAGCAAGGAGCAACATCGGGCGTCCAGCCTTCGCCACCTTTTCGAGCAAAGGAAGGATGTCCTTGATGCTCGAAATCTTCTTTTCATGGCAGAGAATGAACGGGTTTTCGAGCTCGCATTCCATCTTCTCGAGGTTCGAGACAAAGTGCGGTGACAGGTAACCCTTGTCGAACTGCATGCCTTCGACCCATTCGATCTCGGTCGCCAGGCTCTTGCCCTCTTCGACCGTGATCACGCCATCCTTGCCGACACGCTCCATCGCATCTGCGATGCGCTGACCGATCTCGGGGTCGTTGTTGGCTGCGATTGTTGCGACCTGCTCGATGTCCTTACGCGTTTTCACCGGCTTGGACATCTTGCTCAGCTTTTCGGTGATCGACTTAACCGCCATCTCGGCACCACGCTTCAGTTGCAGTGGGCTGGCACCAGCCGTCACAACCTTCAAACCCTGCTCGAAGATGGCTTCGGCGAGAACGGTCGCTGTCGTGGTTCCGTCACCCGCGACATCTGACGTCTTCGAAGCGACCTCCTTCACCATCTGCGCGCCCATGTTGGCGAACTTATTCTCGAGCTCGATCTCCTTCGCGACGGTGACGCCGTCCTTGGTGATCACGGGAGCGCCGAAGCTCTTGTTGATGACGACGTTGCGGCCCTTGGGGCCGAGCGTGACTTTCACCGCAGCGGCGAGGGTGGTGACGCCCTTGAGAATGTCCTTCGCGGCGTTTTCGCGAAAGCTTATGTCCTTGGCAG
>JAQWOM010000014.1 GCA_029245865.1 Planctomycetota bacterium | reverse complement strand
GCGCCCAGATAAATCAACCAGGTGATGTCGGCGCCCGTTGCTCCTTCGACCGGAAGCGCCATGGGGAGGCAGACCGCGAAGGCGACCAGGTTTCCAATCACGACCGGAGCAAGGTTCGGAGCGTCCTGCTTTCTGGAAAGGCCACGGAGGCCGAGCATTGTGAGGCCCCAGAAGAGACCACAGGCTGCGCCAAGTAGGTTGCCGAGTTCGGGGTCGGGGGCGCTTGAACTGGAGGCTTCTCCGCCGATGAAGAACAGGGAGAGGCCGACGGCAATCAGCGCCATGAAGCCGATGTCGCGGCGCCGGTTGGCTTCATGCAGCAGGAGTGGAGCAAGCAACAGGAGGTAGAGGGGGGCGGTGGCCTGCAGGAATGTGGCGTTGGCGGCCGTGGTGAGCTTGTTGGCCAAGACGTAGAGGATCATGGTGGCCGCGTAGCTGAGTCCGACACCGAAGGCCGGCAGTGAATACCCGCGCCGTGCGGCGGGAAGCAGCAGCAAGGTCAGCGCTGCGATGCCGGATCGAAAGCTGGCCACCTGCCAGCTAGAGAGGTCCGTGGCCTTGATCGCCGCACCGCCGGTGGAGAACAGGATGGCCGCCACGATGAGCTGAAGGCGCGCCAACTTGAGACGCTCGAGTTTCATTGCCTTTCGCTCGGTCTGGGCCAAAACATGTCCGGTCCGTTACAATCTCGTGTTTCCCACGCTGTTGGAAGATGGCCTGCCATGGGCGTCAGTACCTCAGACATCTCTTTCACCCTCCACGAGGTCGGCAAGTCCTTTGGCTCGCGCGTCCTGTTCGAGGGATTCACCCTCTCTTTCATCAAGGGCGCGCGCATTGGTGTCATTGGACCCAATGGCATGGGCAAGTCGACACTTTTGCGCATCATCGCCGGTGAAGACAACGAGTACGAGGGTACGGCGCAAGCGACGCCCGGCGTCACGATCGGGTACGTGCACCAGGAGCCACAGCTCGATCCTGAACTGACGGTGATCGAGAACGTGGAGAAAGCCATTGCGCCCATTCGCGCCATGGTGAAGGAGTACGAGCAGATCAGCGAGCGTCTTGGCGAGGAAATGCCGGAAGCCGAGATGAACGAGTTGCTCGAGAAGATGTCCAAGTTGCAAGAGGAGATCGAGGACAAGGACGCCTGGGAACTCGACCGGCATGTCGAGCAAGCCATGATGGCGTTGCGCTTACCCCCAGCAGACGATCCCGTGACGAACCTGTCGGGTGGCGAGAAACGTCGCGTCGCCTTGTGTCGCACGCTCATGGAACACCCGGATCTTCTGTTGTTGGATGAGCCCACCAACCATCTTGATGCTTCGACGGTGACCTGGCTTGAGCGCCACCTGCAGAATTACAACGGGACTGTCATCCTGATCACCCACGATCGCTACTTTCTGGACAACGTCGTGAACTGGATGCTCGAGATTGACCGAGGCACTGCGCGCCCGTACGAGGGCAACTACAGCAGCTACCTGGAGCAGCGTGAGGAGTTCTACCGGACGCGGAACAAGCAGGACGACGAGCGTGCGAAGCTCATCACCCGTGAGTTGGACTGGATCCGAAAGAACCCCAAAGGGCGTACGACCAAGAGCAAGGCTCGTGTGCAGCGTTACGACGACCTGGTTGCTGAGGCGCGAAAGACTTCCAAGGACGAAGTGCGTCTAAACATTCCATTCACCAAGCGATTGGGCGACAAGGTCATGGTCGTGAAGGACTTGAAGAAAGGTTTTGGCGACCGCCTTCTTTTCGATGGCCTGTCCTTTGAAATGCCTCCGGGTTGCATCTTGGGCGTGGTGGGCCCGAATGGGACCGGCAAGACAACACTCATGAAGATGATTGTCGGCCAGGAGACACCCGATGCGGGTTCTATTGAATTGGGTGAGACGGTCGATCTTTGCTACCTGGACCAGAGCCGCGACGAGTTGAATCCGAAGAACGATGTTTACGACGAGGTGACGGGTGGCACCGAGGTGATTCGAGTCGGTGACATGGAGATCAACGGGCGAGCCTACGTTTCGCGTTTCAACTTCCGAGGTGCCGAGCAAAGCAAGCTGATGGGCACGCTCTCTGGCGGTGAGCGCAACCGGGTGCAGATGGCCAAGATGCTTGCCAAAGGGGGCAACCTGGTGTTGCTTGACGAGCCCACCAACGACCTCGACTTACCTACTCTTCGACATCTTGAAGAGGCCCTGTTGCGTTTCCCCGGCTGCTGCATTGTGGTGACGCACGACCGTTGGTTCCTCGATCGCATCGCGACGCACATCCTCGCCTTTGACCAGGACCTGGGGGTGCATTTCCATCCTGGGAATTACGAGAGTTGGCGCGAGAAGCGGTCCGAGTTGCGCGAGGCCGCCGGGCTTTCGGCAGAGGAGAGCCCAGGAACGCACCGGCGTTTCTCTGCGGATTGAGGCTGCGCCTCGATTCCCGGTGCTATTCAGGCTATCCAGGCCGCTCCAACTGTGGCGTGACATGTTGATCTGTCCATCAGTGATGCCCCCGCATGCGTAGCATTTGCGCTCAGTTCGTTCTTGCTCAAGAGCCCCTGGAGTGGGGATCTTGTGACTATGCGACTCGTTGGGCCGTATGATCCTGCCTGCCTCTCCAGCGCAAGGCTCTCCATGAACGCGAAGACAAATCACCCGCTGGGCACTTCCCCTCAGACAGTTCTTGAGGTCGTTTTGAGCCCGTTGCGTGAAGGTTTGATGAGGCATCCACTTTACGGCTGCCTTCATGATGACCGGAGCGTTCGGATCTTCATGGAGACGCATGTCTTTGCGGTCTGGGATTTCCAATCACTCTTAACTGCTTTGCAGCGGTTGGTGACCTGTGTCGAGGTGCCGTGGATCCCGACTGCGGATCCTGAGGCGCGGCGCTTGATTAACGAAATCGTTCTCGACGAAGAGAGCGATGAAGTTCCAGGAGGAGGGCACCTTTCACACTTCGAGATGTATTTCTCTGCCATGAAGCAGTGCGGTGCGAACACGCAGCCGATCGAAGCATTTGTCGAAGGTTTGCGACGGGGCTTTTCGGTCGAAGAAGCGATGGACGTGCCGGCGCTTCCTGCTGGTGCCCGCCCTTTCGTGAGGGAAACCATGAAGATCGCGCTGTCAGGCCAAGCGCATCGTGTTGCCGCAGCTTTCACTTATGGCCGCGAAAATGTCATTCCCGCCATGTTCCGCCGTTTTGTTGAACAGCTCTCCGCGACTTCTCCGGACTCATGGAGTCTCTTGCGGCACTACCTGGACCGACACATCCAGAAGGATTCCGAAGAACATGGCCCCCAAGCCGAGTTGCTGGTCAAGAGGCTTTGCGGCAATGACGAAAAGCTTTGGTCTGAAGCCAAGGAGACCGCAGAAAAAGCGCTGCGAGCCCGCGCGCTTCTCTGGGATCAGGTCGCGAGGGAGATTGCCGAGGCGCGCACGGCAGAGGCGGCGGGTTCCTGACGCGGCGCGCTGCAGCGTCAGGCATGATGGGTTGCTCGATTCGCCGTGGTGACCCCTTGTGATTAAACTGCGCCGCCATGCCCTCTGAAACAGTTTCTACAACGCACGTTGAGTTCCCTCGAATCGTGAGCTTGCTGCCATCTGCCACTGAAATGGTGTGCGCACTCGGCATGGAGGCTCATCTCGTTGGCGTCTCTCATGAGTGTGATTTCCCAGCGTCCGTGGTCGGCAGGCCAGTCATGACCGCAAGCAGGCTGACAACGAGCAAGAGTTCGGGGGTCATCGATCGCGATCTGCGATCGGTACTTCAAGATGCCATGGCGGTCTACCAAGTCGATGCTGACGAACTCGAACAGGTTCGTCCGGATGTCATTGTCACGCAGGACCTGTGCGAAGTTTGTGCCGTGGCTTACGACGACGTTGTCGCGGCAGCACAAAGTCTTACGAATCCTGAAGTTCAGCTCGTCAACCTTCACCCGAAGGTTCTGAGCGATATCAGGCAAGACATGCTGCGTGTGGGGCAGGCACTCGGTCGCGAGGCAGAAGCTCAAGCGGTCGTTGCTGACATGGACGCGCGGATCAACGCTGTTGAAGCTCGTGCGAAAGACGCACGGGCGCCGGACAAGAGTGGGGGGCTCGGTCATCGACCGCGCGTGCTCACCATCGAGTGGATTGATCCGGTGATGGTGGGTGGCATGTGGATGCCTGAACTTGTGACACGGGCGGGCGGTGAGCCTTTGGTGACACAGGCAGGCGAGTACGCACCGACTTTGGACTCGGCTGCCCTCGCCGCACTGGATCCAGCTCCAGACGTTGTGCTCGTGAAACCCTGCGGTTTCCCACTTCGACAGACAATCGATGAGGGCGATGAATTACGCGCCTTGCTGCGCGATATGCCGTGGCCAGCTGTCGCCAAGGGGGCTGTCTGGGTGGCCGATGGGAATGCTTATTTCAATCGCCCTGGGCCACGCATCGTGGAGTCACTGGAGATCTTGGCCGCCTGCATTCATCCCTCAGTTTTCGGTGATTTCGCCGATAGGCATGCAGCTGGCTTTCGACGTTTCGAGCTGGACTGCTAACCTGCGCCGTATGTTCCACCAAGATCGCCTTGATTCGGTTTCTCGGTGTACGACCTGGCTGCTTGCGAGCGGCCTGCTCATGGTTTCTGTTGCATGCCAGTCGACGCGACTCGCTCCCCAAGGCACGCCGAGCCCACCCGCCGGGAGCCTCTCGGAGAATCTCGAGTCCCACGTGCGCTTTTTGGCTTCAGACGCACTGCGCGGCCGTGACACGGGAACTCAGGAGTCTCTACGCGCTGCGGGCTATCTCGCGGAAGTCTTGCGGAAAGCAGGAGCCGAGCCGGCGGGCGATGGCGGTGGCTGGTATCAGGTCATGGATTTGCAGGGTGTCGACCTGACGCGCCCACCGAAGCTGACACTTGCGGGAGAAGCGGCCGAGTCTTTGGAGTGTGTTCACGGCGCTGATTACCGACTCATGTCCGGCATTGGCGGCGTGCAGAACGCGACTCTCGTCACGATGAACGATCCGAGCGTGCTGCCTGAGGTCCATGGCTCTGGCCCGGTCGCGTTGTTCATCGATCTGGATGATCCTGCTGCAGGTTTCCGACTTGCTCGGGATCGAAGAGACGAACTGGCGGCGATTGCTGACATCGTGTTGTTTGCGGGTCGACCCGGAGTGGGAAAGACGCGGCCGCTGCCTGAGCATCTCGTCGGACGGCCCGAGGCGCCCGCTTCGATCATGCTGAACGGGCCTGCGCTGGAGCGTGTGCGCTCAGGAGAGCTGGACCGTGTCAGCTTTGAACTTGCGGGCGAAGAGCCGGTCGCAGCCCTCAATGTTGTCGGCAAGATCCCTGGGGTCGGGACGCCTGACCGCCCTGACCTGGCTGACGAGGTCGTTGTCCTCACAGCGCATTACGATCACGTAGGTGTGAGCCCTGACAAGTCTGCTGAAGACCGCATTTTTAACGGTGCGAATGACGATGCGAGTGGAGTGGCCGTAGTCCTCGAACTTGCACGGCTCTTCGGTGAGGGCGAGGCCCCCGCGCGTACGCTGGTGTTCGCTCTTGTGACGGCCGAAGAGCAAGGCCTTCTGGGGAGCACGTACTTCGTTCAAAACCCACCAGTGCCGCTGGAAGACATCGTTTGCAACGTCAACTTCGAGATGCTCGGTCAGCCAGACGAAGGGGCCGGTGGTTTCGGGAAAATGTTCCTGACGGGCTTCGAGCGCAGCAATCTGGGACCGAGTTGGGCGGCGATGGAGCTCCCCATTCAGGCGGACCCTTATCCGCAGCTACAGCTTTTCTTTCGCTCGGACAACCTGGCTTTCGTGAGGCAAGGTATTCCCGGGCACTCCATCAGCACGGGTGGGATGGTGGAGCATTATCATGAGGTCACGGATGAAACCGACACTTTGAACTGGCCTCACATGGAGATCTGTGCAGAAGTGTCTTACCAAGCACTTGTCCCGGTCGTGAGCGGTGCACTTGATCCCGCATGGCTACCCGGCGGCAATCCGAATTCCGAATGAACCCCAAAGAACGTCGAGTGAATCAATCGTTGGGCTGAAGCGAACCGACATGCACGGCAGATCCAAATGAAAGAGAACAAGTCCGAGGTCACAGCAGAGGAGGCTCTCGATCGCTTGCGCGAGGGCAACCGGCGCTTTGCGGCCGGCGAAGGCCTTGCCGCGCAGGATTGCGGTACGGAGAGGCGACGTGAAGTGGCGGCCGTACAGAAGCCTTTCGCCATTGTGTTGGGATGTCTCGATTCACGCGTGCCGCCCGAGATCATTTTTGGACAGGGATTGGGCGATCTTCTGGTGTTGCGTGTGGCCGGAAACATCGCGTCTCAGCACGTCGTGGGCAGCGTTGAATTGGCCGCGGAAGCTTTTGGCACGCAACTCGTTGTCGTATTGGGTCATTCGATGTGTGCTGCAGTCTGGGCAAGTTATGAAGAGCTCAGGAAGCCAAGCGGAAGGCCGTCGCCAGAACTGCAATCGATCCTGGATCACATTGCACCCTCGGTGCAGTTGGCTGCCGATGCAAGTGAGCCCATGGCAACTGACCTCTGGATGGATGCGGCCGTGCGCTCGAACGTGATCAATTCGGTGACAAGTCTTCGAAATGACTCGAGCGTCCTGTCCGAATGCGCGCGAGGTTCGGGCCTGCGGATCGTGGGTGCGACCTACGATGTGGAGTCTGGACTTGTCGATTTCTTCGAGCCTGGTGCCGAGCAAGGCTGACTTCGAGACCGCGTGCGTTTGGCTGCTGTTTTCAAAAAGCCAATCGAGAGACGCACCAATGCCCAGGCCGATGTGGTTTTGACACCGCGTGCCCGATTGGCCACGCCAATGCGAAATGCGCGTCTCCACTGGCTGGCCAGAGTGCCCAGCGCTCTGAAAAGTGGTGTGCGAGCATCGTAAATGTGGGTGGCTTCGGAAGTGAGGCCGTTCAATTCGATGACGCGCAAGTTCTTGCCGAGTTGCAAGTCTTCAACCGTAGGCACGATGATGTCGTATCGGCCGAAGTAGAAACCAGAAATGCGGCGACTGATGGAGTCCACGGCCTCCTGGAGTTGAGGGGTGAGTAGATCGCGGGCATCGAGAAAAATAGCTCCGCGAGCGTGCGCGCCTACCTCGGTGAGCTTGACGGTTTCTCCGACCTTCGGGACATCGTTGATGCGTTCGCCGAGATTGGCCGTGTAAGCCTGGACCATGGCCGGGGCACGCGTGTCGTCGAGAAGCAGTTCTTCGAGAGTTCGCGAGCCATCGCCGGTGACCGTGGGGAATTTCTTTGCGGTGATGGAGAAAACATCCCCGCTCGCCATGTCATCGGGATCTCGCGCGTAGAAGATGCCGAACTCGAGTCCGTCCACGAACTCCTGTGCGGTGACATCGACAGGGAGCCGGTTCAGGGCCTCGGGCACTTCGCCTGCCACGCGCACGATCTCAACGCCTGAACCGCGCTGTCCTGCGTCAGGTTTGAGTACGAGGGGGTATTCGAGTGCATGCTCCTTCATGAAAGAGTGCACGCGCTCAAGACGCGCGGCGCTCGAAAGGTCGCCAGGGATTGAGCAGCTGGCAGGTAACACACGATGTGCCGCCCCTTCTCCTGAGCGCTCTTCGAGGCACGCACGAATATGTTCGAGGATTTCCGTTTTCGACTCACCAATGATTCCACCGGCTGGCATACACGGGTTCACCGCAGTGACCACCGTCAGGCTTCTGTGCTTCAGGCCCAGCCACAAGATGTAGAGCACGATGGGCGGATACAGAAGCCACGTGGGCCAGTACTCCCAGCGTGTCAGCCGTAGCCAGCGGCCATACAGCAATCGACGGCCGCGGTGGCTGAACATCGGGATGCAGATTTTCAGGAGAGCGAGCAAGCTGGCGAACACCAGGCCAATGCCCAGCATGGGATGCTCCTGAAGCCATCCAAAGCTGTTCATGATCTCTTCACCGGCCACCATCGAGAGGCCTACCAGTGCAGGCGTCCAGAGCACTCCGGCCAGCAGAAACCAAAGGCAGAACTTCAGCAAGCTCGTTCCCAACACGCCGGCAGCGACGTAGGTCGGGAGACGCATGCCGGGCATGAAGCGGCTCATGAGGATGACCACGGGGCCACGTGCGTCAAACCACCGACGGCTGCGTTCAAGAGCTGCAGAGGACACGAACCACTTGAGCGGTGCGCGTTGCACGGCGGGTCGACCCAGAATGCGTCCCGCAAGAAACAACATGATGTCGCCTACGAAGATGCCCGCCAAGCAAGCGGCGGAAGCAGAGAGGAAACTCAGCCGGCCGCTGGCCACCATGAGGCCAGCTCCGATGCACGTGAGATCTTCACTGACCAAAGTCGAAAGCGCGAGCAGTGCCATGAGCACCGCAAGGAACACGCCTGTGGCAGGTGGGATGGTTGAAGGGTCAAAGCTCTCAGCAGCTTGCGCGATGCGTTCGGGGGTCGCTTCACCGAGGTGCTTCGCTTTTCCGGATTCAACTCGATCGATGAAGTTCATCAGAGGGTCAAGAAGTGCCGGTCGATCCTCGAACACCATGAAATGGCTCTGATTGTTCACCCACAATTCACTGTGAGGAGCAATGCGATGGTGTTCGTAGGCGGCCTGCACGGGCACGAGGAAGTCGCGCTCGCCGTGAAGAATCAGTAACGGAGGTTCGAATCGCTGGAGAATCTCGCGCAAAGGGCGCTGGTCTGTCTCGTAGAAGTTTCGCGCATAGGCAATGGCCGAATCGAAGAACTCGGTGTTTCCAAAGTGGGGCACGAGCATGCGAGCGGATTGAAAAGCACTCAGCTGAAGACCATGGATGGCGTGATTGAGCGTGTAGTCGCCCAGAAGTTCCATCTCCTGGACGCCGATCGAAGAAAGAAGGGTGAGGGAGGCGACGCGACCAGGATCTTGATCCCAGAGAAGCAGGCCTGGACCTCCACCCATGCTGTAGCCAACGAGATGTGCCCGCTGGATATCCAGTGCATCGAGCAATCCGCGCAAGTGGGTGGCATGTGCTGCGATGGAGAGTTCGGGGGCGTCGATCGTCGAGTCGCCGAAGCCTGGGAGGTCCGGGACAATCACCAGGTGGCGTTGGGCCAGGGCACGTGCCATGCCAGGGTCGCGGCTGGCAGACGTGAAGTTCTCTCCGCGCCCGGGGCTGCCGTGGATGAGCACGACGACAGGCAGATCGGCGCGATTCTCGGTGCCTGCCGGTTCAAAGAGTTGGTAGGCGATGCGCACCGGCAGGGCATTGTCTGCCGCCGGCAGCGTGACAGATAAAACACCTTCTCGTGCTTGAGGCTTCTCGGTCGTGCGGAGAGCCCATGCCAGGCTCGACGCAGTCAGAGCGGCAAGATACAGCGTGAGAAGAATCCACCCGACTCGGCGCCACACGTTTAGTTGAGATCCATGCACTTGGTTTCTGGTTCGCCCTCCGGGGTGTCAGAAACCGGCCTGAAATTCTCGATGACAGCGATTTGCAACGCATGTGCGAGTTCATGGCGCGAGCCTGCGGCGACAGATTGATCGCCGAAAGAGATCGAGCCCTCGATGCTCGGAAGTTGGAGGAGCCCCCAGAAGTGATCTCCGAATGTCATGTCTCCCCACCAGCACACCGACATCTCTGCAGGGGGGGCTCCGGAGGGGGTGTGATAGCTGAGACTTGCGTAGTTCACGGGATGCCCGGCGCTACATGCTGGCTGCAAGAGCGATGAACGGAAGGGCAACACGCTCCTTCCCTGCGAGGACGTTCCTTCAGGGAACATGATCAAGCCTTCACCGCGTGCCAGGATGCGATCAATCTCGGCATTGACTCGAACCACGTCTTTTTTGCTCTGTCTGTCGACAAAAATGGTGCTGGCCACGCGGGACAGCGGACCAAGAAGAGGCCAATTGGCCACTTCGGACTTGGCGACGAACACACCAGGGATCACGGACATGAGCGTGACGATGTCGATGTAGCTCAGGTGATTTGAAACCAGGATGAACGGAGGTTCTGGTGGCGAGCCCTGCACGTCGACTTGCAAGCCAATGATCAGGCAAACTCCACGTGCCCAGACCTTTGCTGTGATGCGTTTCGCCGACACGCCGACGGAAGGCATGAGCACGATCATCAACTGAGCGAGCAATGAGGCGGCGAATGCACCGCCGCACCAGATAAAGAAGGCGCCGAGGCGCAGAGTGGCTCGCAACTGATTCACGAGGTCTCCGAGTCGGCGATCGACCTCAATCGCCGAAAAAAGTCGCCCGAGTTCGGGCGGGCAGTGTGGCCGAGTCCATGAGAACCAGATAGTCGATGGTCTTGAACTCTCGGTCGATGGCAGGCGGGCTGCAGACCAAGGCGCCGAAGCGCAGGTAAGTGCCGAACAAAGTTGGCAGTTTGACGGAGCTTGGGTCAGCGATTGGCGAGTTCGAGTCTTCGCACAGCATGTCGGGGCGTGGCTTCACGATGTAGTCAGGGTGAATGAGCCCGTCGAGCCGGAGCTTCTCAAGCACCATACGCCCCTGCTGAGGGTCCTGGCTGGTCAGCGAGCAGCAGCCAAAGAGGTACCGCTTGTTCATGAACGTGACGTAGGCCGCGAGGCCTTTCCACAGCCCGAACAAGACTCGCTGTCGACGGTGTTCCTGTGCGACGCAGGCACGGCCGAGCTCGACTGACTGTTTCAGTACCGCGTGAGGAAACCCTGAGAGGTCGAACTCCCCATCTGAATAGAAGCCCCCGTTTGCTTCGGCCATCTCTTGGGTCTGCATGCGGTAGGTGCCAATGATCTGGCCCGTCGGTTCATGCTCGACAATCAGATGGTGGCAACCGGCGTCGAAGGTGTCTTCATCGCGCCCACTCGCGTGGCTTTGTTCGAGACCTTCACCTAGCTCGAGGTTGAAGACCTCGTAACGGAGTCGCAAGGCCGCGGAAAGATCCTTCTCGTTTTGTGCGAAGCGAATCAGGTAGGCGCCTTCGCGAATGACGAGAGTAGGAGCTCCAGGGAGCGGGTGTGGTTGACCCGGTGACGAGTGTGCCGCAGGCGCAAGACCTTCCGCATCCAGTGCAGCAGATTGGAAAGGCGCGGTCTCGTCGCGTCTTGAGTTCTCAGGCTCTGGCGTGAAGGGGTGGCTCATGGTTCGAAACGTTTTTGAGGCGGCGATGTGTCGGCAGACCCAGATTCAGAATGAGCCAATCATCGTGTCGCTTGACGCCCTCCGTGAACCCCAGCGGTAGCCCGGTCGTTGTTAACAATGCACGGTTTACCAGATTGGCCCCTTCAAGCCAGCAAGGCCAGTCAGAGGGTGCCTTTCGAGAGACGTGGGATCGATGCACTGAGGGGCCTGCAGAGCAAAGAGGCGATTTTGCCTCTGTGGGGTGTCCGGGCCCTTCAGCACGCCCCTCGGAGGAACCGCGTTATCTCTGCGCGGGTTCTTCTGAGTGGATGCCGAGTTCGCCTTCAATCCACTTTGAGAGCAAGAACTTCTTCACTTTGCCGGAGCCTGTTAACGGGAAGGCCTCGAAGACGTGAAAAGTTTTGGGCTGCTTGAAGCTTCCAATGCGACCCTCGAGAGCCGCCTTGTAGCTGTCGATGTCGACGGATTTACCTGGAGAGAGCCGCAAGGCAGCCGCCACTTCTTCGCCAAACTTTTCATCTCGGATGCCGACAACGGCTGCATCGAGGATGTCTGGGTGTGCACGGAGAAGATTCTCGATTTCGGCGGGGGCAATGTTTTCGCCACCGCGAATGATGATGTTCTTGATGCGGCCAACGACTCGGAAAAGTCCGTCGGGCCCGCAGGTTCCGAGATCACCCGTTTTCAACCAGCCGTCTGGAGTCATGCTTGCGGCAGTGGCTTGTGGGTCGTTGTGATAACCCACCATCACGTTCGGGCCGCGGACCTGGATCTCTCCTTCGGTGCCATCCGGGACCGGTTCGAGCGTGGCGGGATCTGCGATGCGCATTTCCACGGCATAAATAGGTCGACCGATGGTTTCACTGCGCGCTTCGAACGTGTCGCCAGGTCGACACCCCGAAACGCCAGGCGCGGCTTCGGTGAGGCCGAATGCGACGAGAATCCCCTCACATTTCAGCTCGTCTCGGATGGCTGCCATGAGCGGCACAGGGCAGGGAGCTCCAGCTGCCAAGCCCGTACGTAGTGAGCTCGTGTCGTATTTCTTGAGATCGTCGTGAGCGATCATCGCGCTGTACATGGTGGGTACGCCATGAATGACCGTACAGCGTTCTTCGTGGATGAGCCTTAAGGCATCTCCGGGCTCAAATGCGGGTAGGGCGTGCAGGCTGGCGCCGTAGGTAAAGGTGCCCAGGACGGCCACGACGCAACCGAAGCAATGGAAGAGCGGCACCATGAGAACGACACGGTCTTCCGGAGTCAGTTCGAGCTCATCGCCGAGGGCGTAGGCACTGGTCATCATGTTGACGTGACTCAGCATGACGCCCTTTGGAAAGCCCGTTGTCCCCGAGGTGTATTGAATGTTGATGACGTCGCCAGAGTCCAACGAGTTTTCGCGCAAGCGAACCTCGTCTAGAGAGACCTTGTTGCCACGTTCGTACAACTGTTGCACCGTGACGGCCTCGCCCGTTCTTGGTGCTCGCATGCTTGGGGGCGCTTCGTCTGCAAGTGAAGGCAGCCAGATGCGAAGGCGCAAGCGATCGGGCAAGACCGGATGATCAGAAGTTGAAGAAGGTTGGCCTGTGGTTTCCGCGGCCAACAAGTTGTCCAGTGTGGCGCTGGCCTGCGTGCTTCCATTGCACGTCGTGTGGATGACAGCGACAGCGTGGCTCTGACTTAAAATGTAAGCCACTTCATCTGGTTGCAGCGAGGTGTTCACTGTGACCAGCACGGCTCCGACGCGGGCCAGTGCAAACTCCAGGGGGATCCAGCTTGAGACATTGCCGGCCCAGACAGCGACGTGTTCGCCCTTCCGAATACCGAGCGCAATGAGCCCGCGTGCGAGACGGTCGACCTCGGCGTCTAGCTGGGAGAAGTTGAGACGAACAGCCGTTCCGTTTTGCGTGAAGGCCGGGTAGGCCAGCGCTTCCTTGTCCGGGCGTTCAGCAGCCTGATCCCGGAGGAGGTGAGAGACCAGGCGGTCGTGTCGTGGCGGAGGAAGGCTCATGGGCAGCGAGTTTACCGGGGAAGCCGGGCACTGTCTTGGGTCGTGCTCAGAGAGATTCCGCCGTATTCACGATGTCAGTCCGCCAGATCCTGGGCGTCTGAAGAGAGGCTTGTAGAGAGAAGGGGCGGGCGCTGCCAACTCGGCGGCTTGCTACCCTCTCTGTGGGGACAGCGCTTTCTCCCCGATTGATAGGTTCATCGTGCCCGCTGCCGGAACAAACTGACGTGAATGTCCTGCTCGTTCGACCGCCGTCAATTTTGGGGCGTATGAGTCGTCAGAATCTGCAGCACCCCACGAACTTGATCGGGCTTGCGAGTGAGTTAAATCGATGTGGGCACCACGCCTCGGTGCTGGATCTCGAAGTCGCATCCGGAGGGCTCGATTCACTTCACGAGGCGCTGGCAAGCCAACAGCCCGCGGTGGTGGGAGTCTCGGTGGTCACGCCCCACGTCCCAGGGGCGGGCGTGTTGTTGTCGAAGGTTCGCGCCCAGTTGCCCGATGTTTTCACGATCGCTGGCGGTCCGCACGCGACGGCGCTTCCCGAAGATCTGTTGGATGAGATTCCTGAACTTGACGCCATCTGTATTGGCGAGGGTGATGTTTCGATCGTTGAACTCTGCGATGCGCTTGAGACCGCTCGGGGGCGTTCCGATCTGACGTCTATTTCCGGACTGCATTTACGCCAGGGAGGGTTTACCGGGTGGCGTGATCCGCTGGAAGATCTCGATAGCCTCGCACCACTCGACCGAAGCCTCTTGGATTGGAGTGCTTACGAACGCATGGCGGGTTCCAAAGGCGTGGCCAGCCCAGGAATTGTGCGCAAAGGAATACGCGCTGCGCAGGTTCACCTCTCTCGTGGCTGTTACGCACGTTGTGTTTTCTGCAGTACCAATCTGGTGTGGGGAGAACGTGCACGGCCCGGCATTCGTCGACGTTCGGTTGAACGGGTTCTGGAAGAGATCGACGAGCTCGTGGGTCGTGGTGTCAATCACCTCAACTTTGAGGACGACATTTTTCCGCCAACACTTCGATTTTTAGAAGAGTTGGCCGAAGAGCTCATTCGGCGTGAGATCACCTGGAGCTGCAACGCACGTGTCGATGGATTGCAGCGTGAGCATTTCGAGCTGATGGCTGCCTCTGGTTGCAAGAAGATCGACTTTGGCGTCGAGAGCGGATCTGAGCGGATTCTTGAACTGAATCAAAAGCTCGTGACGCGAAGCCGCGTGGTGACTGTCTTTGAAGAAGCAAAGCGTGCCGGGATCTTGCGCACGGCCTATCTCATGCTCGGTAGCCATGTCGACGAGACCCCGGAGGAAGTGCAACTCACTCGCCAGCTTGCGAAAGAAATCGAGCCAGACTTCCTGACATTCACCATTGCCTGTCCGTACCCAGGTACAGAGCTATGGAATGAGTGCAAAGAGCGCGGCTTTCTGGACTTGCTCCCGAGCGGCCGGCCTGACTGGGCGCAGTATGGCTACTACCCACGTGTTCCACCCTGGCGCTTCACGCATTTCACAAGCCAGCAGATGGTCGATACACAGAAGCGCTTTCTGCAAGCGTTCTACCTGCGACCGAGCTTTGCGTGGAAGTCTCTGAAGAAAGTACGCAGCTTCGAGCATCTCAAGGCGCTTGTTGTGGCAGGCCTTGATGTGTCTCATTTCCTGCGAAGACATGTCGGAGCGCGGAGTTAGCGCGTCGACTGTTCACATCTGGATTCGATGCTAGACTGGTCACTTATGCCCGAACAGCAAAGCCCCAGCCTGACGACGGCCGTCGCCGAATCATTGCGTGAAACTTGCCCTTCGGCGAAGCAGTTCTCCGAATTGATTGTGGCGGGCCGTCACGCCATTTCAGAAGCCGTGGTCATGGGTTGCGACCTTGACGCCATGTGGCGTGAGTCGGATCCGGAGAAGCGTTTGCCCGGCGGCTACCGTCGTCATCAAGTTGTTTCCGACGAAGCTCTCGGGTTCACGGTCGTTGTGTTGCTCTGGGAGCCGGGGGCAGTGACGCCCATTCACGATCATGACACCTGGTGTGTCTTCGGAATCCTGGAAGGTGGACTCGAAGTGACAGATTATGCGGTCGCCGAAGATGACGGCAGCTCTCCCTTCGTCGTCAACGAAGTGCGCCGTGAGATCCTGTCGGCCGGTCTCACTGGCGACAATCTGGGCGCAGACAGCGAGGTGCATCGCGTTCGGAACGTCGGCACTGAGCGTGCCATCTCACTGCATGTTTATGGTGACGACCTCACGAAGAGAGAGCTGTTCTTCGGCCGAGGCGTTCGAGTCGATGGTCGAGAAGACTGCTTCGGGCATCAGCAGAAAACGGCTTACTGAGCATTCGCTCCAGGGCCGTTCAGCAAACCATCATTTGGTTTCAGTCAGAATGAGGCGCTGAAACTTCGGCTGAGAATGATGGTGATGAGCAGCCGCATGAAGCACATGCCGTGACGCACAGACCGGTCCCAGAGGCGTCGCATGAAGGCAGGTGTGGAAGGGTTGTGACCAGCGATGAAGTGAAAGGCTTCACTGACGCCAATGGCGAGTTGGCAGTTCAGCGTGTGCAGGTTCTGTTCGATGAAGAGGTTTTGCTCAGGGCAACTCACGTCCACGAGGACCAGGTCTGCCTGCGTCTTGGCGACAGCCTCGGCCATGGCATGGCCAGCACGAGCTTCCTGGATGTCTCCTGTTGAGGACGCATGGCCGACCACAATGAGCTTGGGGTAGCGCTCGCGGAGAACGTTGATGGCCTCCAGAGTTGTGCTTTCCTTGCTGCCAATGAAATAGATTCGTTTCCCGAGGCGAGATGCCTCGCCCACGAGCAGTGAGACAAAATCTGCGCCAGCAACACGTTCGGCAATGGGTTGGCCACGAAGTTTTGACAGCCAGACGACGGGTTCATCATCAGCTGTGACAATGTCGGCTGTTGAGAGGCAGCGACGGAGTTCGTCGTCCTGGCCGGCCAGTTCAAGGCAGGAGAGGTTTGCCGTGGCTGCACGGCGGGGGCCGCTGCCATCCTGAAGCCACTCGATGAAGACATCGAGGGTGGGCCTGAGGCCGAGGCGGGCTACGGGCACACCGCCAAGGACCACCGTGGGTAGGCGGTGATCGGATGCGGGTTGGATCTGAGTTGTCGAAGGCATGGATGCCTTGCATCGGCACGCTCCTCGGCAGACATGACACAAAGTGCCGGTCTTTCACGCCATTTCTTGCAAAGGAGAGGTGTGCAGACAGTCGATGAGTCTCACGAAGCTCTGCTTCTACCCGGCCTTCAAGTGTTCTCAGAGGGCGTAACGGTCAAGCATGACCTGAATCAGATTCATGAAGATGAAACGTTCAAGTTCTCCGATCTCTTTCGTTGTCGATCGATCTGATCGCCGGCGCGGCTCTCTTTTCGAGCGCAGCGCCGACGTATGGGTTCGAGAGGCAGAGGGCTGTGCACGTCCCCATGTTGCTGTGCTGCGCAGCAGGCCCTTTGCCCAGTTCGAGAAGGCAATGGATGCCAATCTTCGCGAGTGGGTCGATCTGGTGAACTTCGACCTCCTCGATCATCCATTCCAGGCAGACCTCATCGCGGATTCGTTTGCCCATGCCATGTCGCGGGCGAGTGGGAAGATCGGTTTCTACGTGAACCTCTTCTTTCAGGCAGCATGCGGGTGGGGGCCCCTTAACACGGGACTGCTGAGCGAACTTCGCGAGTTTGACATCGTTCATACATCCGAGACCTTTCGCCCTTTCTCCTGGCAAGCGCTGCAAGCCAAGCGGGCTTCTGGTTGCAAGCTTGTCACGACAGTGCGCGAGAGGCACTCCTCTGCGAGCAAACGATTCAAGACCATGCGGGACATGAGTTCTGCTGTGTTGAAGGAGGCCGATCTTCACATCACTCTGACGGAATCTCGTCGCCAGCAGTTGCTCTGTGAGGGCGCGAAGCCCGCTCAGGTGAAGGTGATTCCAACGGGAGTGGATGTGGGTCGCTTCACACCTTCCGGCGGAGATGGGGGAGTTCGTGCTCGCCTGGGGATCGCCGACGACGAGTTTGTGATTCTTGGTGTGGCGGATCCGCGCCGGCGCCAAGATGCGCAGGATCTGGTGCGCGCGGTGGCTCGCCTGTCGAAGGATCCAGCATGTTCCAGCCAACGCGTCCGCCTCGTGCTTATAAGTCCCCGCTCCATGCGAAAGGCCCTGAAGCGGAGCGCGCAGCGCGCTGGCATTCAGGGGGCGCTGACGGTGACAAACTTCGAAGAAGAAGATCGTGCTCTCGTCTACCGTGCGGCCGATGTCTTTGCGTGGACCGGTGCGGTGCAGTCAAGCTGGGGAGAGAGTTCTCCCTATGTGCTGCCCGAGGTCTTGGCTACGGGCTTGCCGGTGCTGGCAACAGAGAGCGCTCCCGTTTCGGAGGTTCTCGGCGATGCCGGCATTCTCCTGGCCTCCTCGGATGGGGTCGCTCTCTCGGAGGGCTTCAAACCGCTCCTGTTAGACGCGAACTGTCGTGAGCAGATGAGTGCAGCCGGGCGGCAACTCGCCGAAACCCGGCATGACGCGCGGCTTGTCGCACGGCAGCTTGCCGCAGAGTATGAGCGCTTGCTGAAGAGCTGATCTTGGTCAGCGCCTTGCAGCAGGAGTGACGGGCGGTCAAAGACCCGGTTGAACCAGCAGCAGGTCAAGGTCCGCCCCGGCGAGTTCGACTTCGTCAAGAACGAGCAGCGTGTCACCTGCTGAGAGTGTTGCTTGCGTTCCCTGCTTACCCTGAAGTTCGCCAGTTCCTGCGAGCAGGGTGAGCAGGGCGTATCCGTCGGTGGGCGCGATCTTGATGGGTGCGTTAGGTTTCGCTCGAGAGAGCTGAAATGCTGAGCAATCCACCAAGGTCGTCCAGTCTTGACCCACTTCCGGACGGATGATTTGGCTGGGTGGTCCATCGATCATGGCGTCACGGGCCTGCTCAAGGTGCAAGGCGCGGCCTCGACCCCAGTCGTGCATCCGGTAGGTGGCGTCCGAGTTCTGCTGAACCTCGAAGAGAGACACGCCTCCGGCAATGGCATGCAGAGTGCCGGCTTTTACGAACAAGGTGTCACCGGCGCGAACCGCAAGTCGGTTCATCATGGAGAGCACGTCTTCGTTGGAGGCGCCCGCTTCGATGCGGCTCATGATCTCCGCACACGTGGTGCCCGGGGCCGTGCCGAGGTAGACACAAGCGTTCGCATCGGCATCCAGAATGTGCCATGCCTCTGTCTTGCCCCCGGGCAGCCCGTGCCGGGCGGCCACGTCATCGTTCGGATGGACTTGAAGTGAGAGGGTCTCTTCCGCATCTAGAAACTTCAGCAGGATGGGGAAGTCGATCGCTTCTGGACAGTTGAGGGCCCGGCCCTCTGTCTCCAGCCAGGTGGCAAGGTTGCCCGCGGTCTCGTGCAGGGCCGTTTCCATTCCGGGGTAACAGCTGGCGAGCCACCACTCGCCGACCGCACTGCCAGCATCCCAACCAAAGCGCCGAGCCACCCGGCTGCCGCCCCAGGGGCGTAGCACAGCGCGTGGTGTCAACTGCAGGAAGGGTGGCTCACGCAAGGTCAGTGTGGTCGCTCCGATAGAAGTCGGGGTTGCTTACGAACCCAGTGCGGCCTCGAGTTGATCAATGATCAGCGCAGACCAGGTTTCCAGTCGGTCCCTCTCGGGGCCCGCAAGCTCCCGGAGTGTCTCCAGGCTGGTGAAGGAGCCTTCCAGAATATCCGTCTCCCGTACGCGGACATCCGGCGTCTCACAGCGTGCGATCTGAACAAGACCGAAGTGCACCGAGCCCACGTCTCCCGATTCGTCGTTGATGACCCCAACGGGCTCAAGGGTGTAGGGGGATTCGATCACCAGCTCTTCGTCCAGTTCTCGCCGACAGCCTGCCTCGAGCACTCCATCGGCTTCGGTGACTTCATCGATTGGATTGATGTGGCCGCCCACGCCGATGGAGAGTTTTCCGTGCAGCCGCGATTCGCCGCCTGCATTCAGGCGCTTCAGCAGCAAGACTTTCTGGTTGTGGACGACCAGCGTGTACGGAATGACCTGTTTGAGCGAAGAATCTTGCTCGGCCCAGCGGCGTTCCACGAAGAAGCCCTTGTCGCGGATGCGCTGGGTCCAGAGGGCGACCCGATCATCCTGTTTGGCGGCCAGAAAGCCGTGAGGGAAGGAGAGGTCAAAGAGGTCGTAACGTTTCGTGACGTAGACGAATTCCATGATGGGCAAAGAGCCGTCGAAGATGTGGATATGGGGCGCCGGGGAGACGTCCTCCGGGGTTAGGGCGTATCATACGCCGCTCGGGCTCGGGGTCCTCGGATGCCATGCGGCCCAACCGCTCATTGACAGACAGCTTGGGATCTCGAGTCGCACAGACGGCCGCTGCTCGGCTCATCCTTCGGGGTGGGGCGAGGAGAGGAAAGTCCGGACTCCATAGGGCACGGTGGTGGGTAACGCCCACCGGCTGCAAGGCCAGAGCTAGTGCAACAGAGAGTAGACCGCCCCTTTGCCGCTTTCGGGCAGCATCGGGGTAAGGGTGAAACGGTGCGGTAAGAGCGCACCAGCGGGGCGGGAGATCGTCTCGGCTTGGTAAACCTCACCGGGAGAAAGCCCGAATAGGGAGGGAAGACGCGGCCCGCGTCGTTTGGACCTCCGGGTAGGGCGTTCGAGGCCGTCGGCAACGGCGGTCCTAGAGTCATGGTCGTCACCTCGCCGTTTCGGCGGCGAGGCACAGAATCCGGCTTACGGGCGGCTCGAGATCCCTCTTTTGTCTTCTTTTGGCCTCAAAGAGGCCTTCAGATTTTGTTCTCCGATTGCCGATTGAGCCATGGAAAGGGCCTCCAGCGTGGAAGTCCAAGCGATTGGCTGAGGGGGTGGGTCAACTTGACGGCCAGAGAAACCCGGTATAGGGTCAGCTTCAGTTGAGCGTTCGACCTAGATCGGGCATTCGTACGTAGGCGAGCGGAGTGATTCGGGCTCTGCTCTTTTGCGAGGTCGTCGCCTGCACACCTTCTGAGTCATTCACCGCATTTGTTGTATCGGGACAGCACATCGTGACGGCACCACAGAAGTCTCGTATTTCTTTTCTCACGTTCATCGTGATGGGGACGCTCGCCGTCCCTGCTCTGGCGTTCACGGCAGGTGCTGCCATGTTTAGCCCGGAGAACAGCCAGCAATTGGCAGGCCCTGTCCTTCAGGCGCCGCCTCCTGTCGTGCTTGTCGCGCTGGGATTGCTCATGGTTGCTGGCGCCGTGACGCGCCGGAACCGCAAGAGCGCGGCTCAGAGAGTGGCTGCCCAGATCCAGCGCTGACAGCGAACTGGCAGAAAGTCAGGGGCGGTTCTCGGCATGCGGGCGCCGGAAAGCGAAGTCGCACACGACAACGTGTGCAAAGCTCGATCAAGTGCCGTCTGAGCCCTGTTGTCGGGCGAGAACGCCCTCGAGAATGATCGCGGCAGCCAACGAATCTCGTCGTCGCTTTCGATCGCTGGGCCGGAGGCCCTGTTCTTTCAGCCTTGCCTCCGCCTCATCGGTGGTCAGTCGCTCATCCTCATAGGCCACAGGAAGTCCGATCTGGGCCTGGAGTGCGGTCCCGTAGAGGCGGACCTCCTTGGCCATGGCCCCCTCGTCTCCGGTCATGTCGAGGGGAAGGCCGAGGACGATTCGATGGATATCCCGCTCCTCGATGACGGTGCGGAGCGTCGCGAGGTCGGCCTCGGCCGCGCCTCTCACCAGAACGGGCAGGGGGTGAGCCGCCAGGCCCAATCCATCGCTCACGGCCAGTCCATGCCGGACACGTCCATAATCGATGGCAAGAATGCGCTGATGGATAAGGCATCTCCGAAGGATTTGAGCTGGCCAGAATGGCGTGTTTCGACCTCCGCAGCAAACCCAGGTATCTTCTGTGGCCTGAGTCGATGTCAGGGCCCAGCAGGAACCCCTGGAGATCTGTCGTGAGCGTGTGTTGTCGAATGCGAACTGGGCGCGCTGTGCCCTCGAGGACAGCCAGAAGTTTTTTTCTGGGTGCCATTCTGGTTCTCGGCGGCGTGGTCCCTGCCTCGGCAGTGGGTCAGGCGGACGGTACGAGTCTTTCAGCCTCGATGGAGGCCGTGCAGTCGGCCTTCGAGAAGGATGTCGCGGGCAAACTCCTGGAAGGGATGGACCCGTTCTACCGACTTCGCGGGAACCATGGGTATCTGCGCAGCCTGGAACTGGCCATGGAAGCCCTCGAGAAGGGAGGGTTCTCCGACCCTTCTTCGCCGGACAGTCATGGCGACACGGTGCGCTTCCGTGACTTCGGCCCCGTGAAGCCTGCCTGGACACCGTCCTCGGCGAGCCTTTCCGTGATTTCACCAGACGTCGGCCTGCTGCATTCCTTCGAGGACGAGTCTGGACTGGACCGGACCTTTGTCTGTGCGAACTCTTTTCCAACTGCGCCCGATGGCGTTGTCGCGCCTCTTGTGCGTTTCGATCACAGCAAGCCACCGGAGAGCTATGCCGGAACGATCGTTTACGGCACGTTGCCCTCGGCAGCGCTCTTTGAGCAAGCCGTGGTTCAGGGCGGTGCGCTGGGTGTGATTTCCTCGTACTTGCCGGAATACAACGAACCCTCCACTTACACCGACGCGATCCACTTTTCGAAGGTGCCCTACGACGCCGAGCGTGAAGGTTTCGGGCTCAACGTGTCACCTGCCAAGCGCCGTGTTCTTGAGCGCTTGCTGAGCGGGGGCATGGTCTACGTGCGGGTCATCATCGGCGCGCGCTTCACCGAGGCCCGCAGCCGAACGCTGATTGCGAAAATCGATGGATCCGATTCGCACGCAGGAACCGTGGTTCTTGTGGCTCATCTCGATGAACCGGGGACCAACGACAATGGATCCGGTGTCGCTGCAACGGTTGGAATGGCTACGGGGTATCTCAAAGCCATTCGCGAAGGTCGCTTGCCGCGACCACGGCGAAATATCGTGTTCTTGATCGGGACCGAGTTTGAGTGCTCGCGGGAGTGGTTGCGCGCGAACTCCGACAAGGTGGATCTCGCCATTGTGATCGACATGGTCGGAGAGGATCCGGAAGAGAATGGAGCTTTGCCGCTTGTCGAGCGCATGCCCGATCCCGGAGCGATCTGGGATCGCCCCCCGCTGGACGTTCATTCGGAGTGGGGGCGTGGCGACGTGCGGGTGGGCCAACTCTCGGGCAATTTCCTGAATGACTACGTCATGGCCGCCATGCATGAGCGGCAAAAGAGAGTCGATTGGCCGGTCCGCAGCAACCCTTATGAAGGCGGTTCGGACCACGAGTCCTTTCTGGAGCGGGGTATCCCTGCCGTACTCCTCTGGCACTTCACGGACCCCTACTATCACACCAACTTGGATCGGCTCGACAAGGTGAGCCTGGACGAGATGGAGAATATGGCCATGGGGACATTGGCCCTGGTGAACCATTTTGGTTCAGCCGGTTTGGAGCGAGCCGATGAAGTGTTGAGGCTCGTGATGGAGGCGGCTCGTGTGCGGCTGGGAACGGAGGCGAAGACGGCGCGTACCCGGCTGTCCGTGCAGGCGGTGAAGGATGATCCGGTGCAACTCGCCTTGGTCAGTGACCGAGAGAGAACAATCATCGTGGCCTGGAGTCACTGGTATCGCGAAGCGGTTCTCTCGATTGAGCACTTCGAGCCGGGGTTTCAGAGCAGTGAGCCGCGCCGCATTCTGGAAGCAAACATCGATCAAGCGCTCACCGAACTGCGTAAGTTAGAGCGTCAAGCCCTGGCGGTGATCGACGATCAGGAGGGTTAACCTTGCGTCTGTACGCAGGTCAGAGAGCGGCCGCTTACCGGCCGTGCTTCCTGCGCTTCCCGTTTTTCTTGCGCGCCTTTTTGGCTTTCTTCCGTTTCTTCTCTTCAAACTCGGCCACCCAGGTGTCGCGGTAGGCTTCGAGCTCTTCGATGTTGCGGAAGGTGTGGTCTGACTGAGGCCCATCGAGATCGCAAAGTGTGTCGGAATAGTCGCGGCAGATCTGCGGACGGTTTTCGTAGTTGCCGCACTTGTTGCCGTCTAGCCAACTGCATTTCCGATTGATCTGGAGGTACCAATCGCCGTCGTCCACGAAGATCTGCACATCTTCGTGAATGATGTACCAGCGCAGATTTTCGAAGTCTTCTGGCTCATCTGGAGTGTCAATCTCCAACGCGAAGTAGCTGCAGCACAGGGCTGTGCAGCCGCCGCACTTGGTGTTGGCGAATGGGTTGGTCATGGGTGATTCAGCGAGGGTGGTCATGTTGCTTGTGTCCCAAGTCAGTGAGTCCGGATCAAGTGTCCCCGTTGGACATAGGGGAACTCAAGGGTCCCTTGACGATTTGAGAGCGGCTTGCGATCGGCCCAGATTGAGTTGGATGATCGGGTTGTCGGGAGACAGTTCGAGGGCTCGGAGGAAGCTCTCCTGTGCTTCTGCCGGCCTGCCCGTATCGAGCAGAAGGGTCCCCAGGTTGTTGTGCAGAGTGGCGCTCACCGCCCCCTCCTGGATTGCCGTGCGGTAATCTTTTTCAGCTTCAGGCAGGCGATGCATACGCCGGAGAACCAATCCCCGCTGGGCGTAGCCCATGGGGTCGCCGGGATCGAGGTCCAGCGACAGATTCGCCAGGCGAAGGGCCAGTGGAAAGAGCTCGGAACTCTCGATGTACGGCATCTGCCCTGGCTTGAACCAGGGATTCAGGCTCCGCATCGCGGTGGCTCTCAGCGGATCTGTGAACTCTTTCTGACCTGGAAGTGACGGCCAGTCCAGGAGTTCGATGACAGTCCTCGCGACCTCGGGTTCATCCGCATCGAGTTGATTGCGTACGGGGCGTCCCGTCCGCAGCCCCTCCATCAAAAGGGCGAGCCGCCACGCAGCGTCTCGGGCTTCGGAGGGAAGTGGCTCGAGAGCTGGTCCACGGGAAGAGCACGCGAAGAGCAGAGCCGTGCGAGCCGAGGGGAAAAGGGGGGCGATCTCGATGGCCTTGCTGGCCCAGAGCCGGGCCCGCTCTCGTCTGAGCAGGGCTTCGCCGGGCTCTTCTGCCTCTTCTGCCATCCTTCGCTCGACGCTGGATGCATTGGCCCAGGACACATGGTGCCCATGAGATTCCGTGGGCATCGGAAGGGCCGCGAGGGCCAGTGGCAGGCCGAGAGCTCCGAGCAGCACGAGCCCTTTTCGGGCCAAGGGTGCATTGGAGCGAAGTGTGTGCCAGCCGGCCGAGGCGGCGCCCGCCGCCAGGATGAACAACATGGGGAGGGCTGTCAGTCGGTAGCGGCCCATGACATAGAACAGCGCGAGTGACATCGCGAAGACGACCAGTCCACCTCGCACCACGAGCAATCCAGGGTGTTTTCGCCAGGGTAGAAAGAGGAAGCCCAGCAGGGCCCATGGCCCGAGCAGCCAGAGGTTGGAGAGGGGCGTGTTCAGCCAGGGGACCCGTCGGGAGATGAAGGTCCAGTCTTTGACGTCCACAACCTCAAGCCCGTGGAAGAGATGAAGCAGTTTCCAGCCTGTGCGTTGCAGAGCAACGAGCGGGTGACTTTTCAGCTGCTCTCCCACCTGTGTCCACCACCAAGCTGAGATCTCGCGTCCGGTGAGTCGTCGGCCAGCGCCGGCCTCTGCAAGGCGCACCGCATCTTTCTCTTCGAAGCGCGCATCGCCACGCCCTGCGCGTAGTGGGGTGTACATGATGCCCGCATTGGGGTCTGCGCCGATTGGCTGCCCGATGGCGGCGTTGGAGCCCGCCTGGTAGGTGGTCAGAACAAAGTCACCGCGCTGGATGTTGTGCAGGGTGGCCGGCGCCATGACGAGCAGCGCGGTGCCCAGAACGAGAAGGGCTTCAGCAGGTCGTCGCGAGGCTCGCCGGAGCACAAGCGAGGCTGTGACGAGAGCCAGCAGCAGGTACAGGTTGCCGCGCAAGAGGACGCCAATTCCCAGGCACAGGCCTAAGACGACGGCGCGTTTTTTGCCTGCGCTCTCGAGGAGATCGAGCCATAAGTTGAGACTGATCACGACGAGAAGAAGTGAGAGCGTCGCCTTGAGCAGCATGCTCTCGTGAAAGACAGCAGGGCCCGAGACGGCCATGAACACACCGGCCAGAAAGCCGACGTGGTTCCCGAGTGCTCGAGCGCCCAGGCGTGCCGTGCCCCATGCGACCAGCAAGCCGAGAAGATGCTGCACCCAGAGTACGGCGTCACGAACACCTTCTCGGGGAATGCTCGCGGCGTCTGCCGCGACAGGCATGGGGGGCCATAGTCGATACACCACCCCAAGCAGCCAGGGGTACATGGGCTCCTGGTAGAACGCGCGTTCGCGATCCAGGGCCCCCTCCGCACTCGCTCGCGCGAACTCATCGTAGGCGCGTTCATCTCCGAGAAGATGATGGGTCAGCGCCCCGACAGGGCCTTCGTCGGTGCGCACGGCCACCTCGTAGCCCGCGCGTGCCAACAGCCCCAACAGCAAGATGACCAGTACCTGGATGGGTTTGAGTCGACTCTCGTCTTGGTCAGCAGGCGGCGTCATGTGTTGCGCATGCTCGCTGGGTTGGCTCATGGGGCGACGAAGATTGCCAGGTCCGCGTGAGTCGGGTCGGGGACAGTCGCGGGTTGGTCCACGTGGAAGGTCTGGACACGTTTCGTGAGCCCAAAGAACTCAGCATAGGGTTGCGAGGCTTCGAGCAACGCGGCGCCCTGCTGAGGTGGCAACTGGGCCCAGATTTTTTTGAACTCGTCCGTCTCCGGGCCTCCCCAGAGGGCAGGGAACACGGCCAAGACATCAGGTTGGGTGTCTGCGAGCCACTGCATGGCTGCTTCTTCCCCCAGTCGCTCTGCCTGCAGAAAGGCGAAGTTCTGGTGTCCGTAGATGTCGATGACCTTGCGGTCGCCGAAATACCGGATGGCACCGGTGTCGTGGGCGGCGACCGTGGCGCCCCGCTCGGTGTTTTCTGCAATCCAGAGGCCAGCTTCAACGTTGAGCGCTTCGACGTGCTGACATTCCGCTGCGAAGCGGTGTTGCAGATCGACGCTGCGAGCAAACAGGTCGCGCCCGAGCCAACCGACGAGCAGCATCGGTGAGATGAGGAGAATGGCGTAGTGAGGTCGGCAGCGCACACCTGCATAGGCGGTGCGTATAAGTGCCGAGAGGCCCGTTGCTCCGATCAGCAGCATGAGCGGCCAGGCAATGTGTGCGTAGCGTGCCCAGTAGTAAGGGAGGTAGAGAGGGTCCCCGGCGGTTTCGAGGGGGCGCGTGAGGAACACGCTGCCGAAGAGAAGGGCTGTGGCACTGGCGGTGAGTAGCCCGAGCGAGTGTCGACCGCCCTCCAGAGAGAAGACACCGACGAGGCAGAGGAGAGGCAGCGCCCAACCCCAGCCGGTTCCGCTCAGCATGGCGGTCACGGATTCGTAGAGTGCGCGTGGTTCCAGCACCATGGCGGCTTTCACGTCAAAGGTCGCCGGCCAGGGGCGGCCTGAGAGGACGAAGCAGTACGCCATCCAGGGAAGAATGCAGAGGAAGACGGTGCCGAGGTATCGGTAGAGGCCCTTCTTGTGGGCCTTGAACCAACAGAACCCGAGAAGTCCAAGCACGAGACCCTCGGGGCGGATCAGGGCCAGCAATCCCGTGAGTATGCCGGAGCGGCCTATCTTTTCGTCCAGCAGCGCGTCGACAAGGAGGATCGTTCCCAGGCCGAAGAGAGGGGTTTCCATGCCCGAGAAGCGGTCGAACATCAATGTGGTGTCACAGGTCAGCAGCAGGCCCGTGAAGTAAGCTGGCCAACGTCCCGCACGAGAAGCCAGCTTGAACCCCGCCAGAGCGAGTAAGAGTCCAATCAGGCCTTCGAGCAGGCGGACGGCGAGATCGGGGCGACCTTCGAAAGTGACGTCGGTCAGGCCCGGTAGGATGCGGATCCAGCCAGGGTTGTTGCCCAGGAGGTCCGAGATGGTCACGGGTACCGCGAGAATTGCCGTCCAGAGGGGGGCCGTGACGCCGGTTTCGAGCTGGCCCTCATTGAAGGCGAACCCTTGGCCCGTTCCGAAAGACCGGGCGTAGACCATGTGGAGCCAGGTGTCGTCGAGCGGGAATCCAGGTCCCACGTCCTTCAGGAAGGCATAGCCCACAAGCACGTGAGCGAAGACAAAGAAGAGCACGATCCGGAGAGACATCCACCAGAGGCTAGCAAACGCTAGGTTGTGGGGTTGGCGATCATGAGTCGATGGAGGTGCACGACAATCAACCCGGAAAGAATGCCATGCGCCGGTTTCTGACGTGTCTCGCCCTCGGCATTCTGGTGGCCGTTGTCTGGTGGCTCGCTCGCGCTCCGTTCGTGGTCGCTGACCTTGGGCCTGGTACGCACCTGGTGACTCGACCGAATCTTGAGTTCGTGCTTGTCGGGAACGCTGCAGGTGAGTGGCGTGTTGTGTCCCGGGAAGGTGATTCCGGAGCCGACGGCTTCGCACTTCCCCCTGGATTGCGCGGGTGGCCAGCTCTCGATTCCAAGGGCGATATCTACGCACTTCATGAAGAGAAAATTATCTGCCTGAGGGATGGCGCCTTCTTGAAGAGCGTCGAGCTTCCGAAGAAATCGAAAGAGGAGGGCTCGGGCAGGCTGTGGTCTATCGACGCCGAAGACATGAAGTTGGCCGGGGTGGATGCGGCTGACCAACCCGTTCTCATGTGGTTATCTCCCGAGGGCCCGCGTTTGTTTGTGCGCGACGTCGAGAAGGAAACCTGGCAACTGCTTGCCGTGGGTGATGACGAAGCGCAGCCGGCTCCAGGTCTCAAGCGTGACCAACTGTTGCTGGCGCCCGGACGGCGTGCCGTGGCCTTTCCAGGAAGCGACGGTTGGGAGGCGTGGGTGTATGGCTCGGGGACGGTGACGCGTCGCGTCGCCGAGGAATGCCGTGGGTTGCAAGCTGCTTTCTCTCCCACGGGAGACGCACTCATCGTCGATGGGAAGGTGAAGGGCCTTTGGAGGCTCGAACTGGAGGAAGAGACGCTGCGATTCATGGCCGAGGGAAACCTTGGGCACCACGACAGGATTCCATTCAGCGTGGCGTTCCGAGAGTTGGAGCCCGGGAAGGAATCCAGCGTCGTCATGGCCGCCCCTCAGCGTGATTTGCACGGCTACCTCCAGATTTTTCAGACACACCTTTCGGGAGGAGGACGGTGGAGTCTTGGCGGGGGGGCTGTGCACCACTACGCGCCAGCCTTTTCCGTGGATGGAAGCCTGCTGTCTTATGTCCAGGCGGACTTTGATGACAGCAGTTCCGATGCGCCCTTTGAAGACATCTACCTCATGAACCTTGCGGCGCCTCAGCGCGGTGCAATGCACCTGGCCAGTCGTCGAGGGGGGCGTCCAGGGCAGGGCCCCGTCTTCGTGGGCGATGGCCATGCACTCGTCTACATTGCTGGGGGGCGAGTGAAAGAGGTCAAACTTGCCGACGACTGATATGTCCAACTTGGAGCAAACCGTGCGCGCCATCACTCTGGCCTTCTTCATCTCTTGTCTTGTCACGCCTTTGCAGCTCTCGGCGCAGTTAGATGATCGAGACTCTTTGTCCGAGTCCTCGGGTGATTCGCAGGTCGCCACCGATGAGCAGGCAGCACTGAGGCAGGTTGAGGGACACCTGGCGTTCCTTGCGTCGGATGCCATGGGAGGGCGGGACACTGCCACTGTGCAAGGTGCTATCACCGCGCAGTACATGGCCTCGCAGCTGTACGCACTTGGGCTTGAGCCAGCTGGTGATGACGGAAGCTTTCAGCAGACGTATCCGCTCGTGGTTTCCGGTCTCGACATGAGCGGCCTTCGTTTTGATGTCCTGGCAGATGAAGAACGGCGTGAGTCTTTCGTGCCGGAGGACGACTACGCGGTCAGCGGCTTTGGAGGCGCGGGTTGCGAAGTGGATGCACCGGTTGTGTTTGCTGGCCATGGGCTCGTTCACGAGGCCAGCGGAGTCGATGACTACGCCGGACTCGACGTGGAGGGCAAGTTCGTGATGGTCTTGAGCGGGACCCCCCAGGGCGACGAGAACATTCCGGGACTTTCCTCTGCCTCCAGAGGGCGAGCGAAGAGGCGGCAAGCGAACGCACGTGGTGCCGCGGGGTTGATCACGATCGTTTTGCCCGATGATGTTCGGGCGAACACCTCGTTTCGTTACTCGAAGGCTCGGATGGGCGGCGAGTCGATGGGCTTGCCCAGTGGGGAGGACGAGACGCAGCCGTTTCCGAGGGTTTACGTGCAGCACGCTGCCGCGGAAAAGATTTTCAAAGCCGCGGGTCGCGATTTGACCGAAGCGGCCGGTCAGTGGAGCCCTGACCCGGGCGCCAGCAGTTTTCTTCTCGAAGGTATTCGCCTCGCTCTCGACGTACCTGTCTACACACAGGAGTTGACCAGTGAGAACACCGTGGCGTTGCTCCGAGGTTCAGATGCAGAGCTTGCCGATGAAATGATCGTGATCTCTGCGCACATGGATCACGTCGGTGTCGGTGATGACGGTTCGATCTTTAACGGGGCCGACGACAATGCGACGGGAACGACGGGCTTGCTGATGGTGGCGCAGGCGCTGGCCAAAAACCGTTCGAGTCTCGGACGCAGCGTTGTGATTCTCGCAGTCAGCGGAGAAGAGAAGGGGCTGTTGGGCTCGGAGTGGTGGGTCGCGAATCCCACGGTCGATATCGACAAGGTCGTGGCGAACATCAACATCGACATGATTGGGCGCAATCAGCCGGACTCGATTGGCGTGACGCCATCCCCCGAACATTCGGAGCACAACACGCTTGTCTCGAAGTCCCTGCTGTTGGGGCCGGCGGCCGGGCTCGAGGTCGAGTGGACTGCGGGAGAAGGTGAGTTCAAGCGCCGCGTGGACGAGTACTACTACCGCTCAGACCACGTGAATTTCTCGAAGGCCGGGATTCCCGTGGTTTTCTTCTTTGCCGGGGAGCACGAGGACTATCACAAGCCCACGGACACCGTAGAGAAGATTGATGCGCAAAAGGTCCTGAGGGTCTCCAATCTGGTGGCCCTGCTGGCTCAGGCGGTTTCCCGGGATTCGGAGCGTCCCACGAGATTCTCCAAGTCAGAGGGCTCTGAGAGCCGATGAGGCCGTTTGAGGGCAGGTTAGGTGACATCTTGATGACCTCGTCCCCGATCTCACAGCAGACTCCCGAGGAGGTTATCCTTCAGGCATGTTGAACCGGCCCCATGCTGATTCCCCGAGACCGAGCTCGATGAAGGCACCCGTCCTTGGACTGGTGTTGGGCTTGGTGTGCGGACTCGCCGGAGACATGACGGCTCAGCGGGGAGTGGCACGAGCAGAGCCTGCGCTTGGCCCCATGCTGACGGTTCACCACTCCTTTCCGGAGGCCGGTGGTGTGTTGCGTCTCGTCGTGGAAGGCTTCTGGCCCGAGTCGCCGGTCGAGGTGTTGCTGAGTTCGCCTGCGACAGCACCGCCCTCCGTTCTGAAAGCACTTGATGACCCGGGCACTTTCTTCCACTTCCCGGATGAAACCGTGGAGATGTTGCACCGTGGAACTGTGGCAGATAGCTACGGCAGGGTGACGCTGGCCATCGCGCTTGATGACCCTGAAGATGTCGAGCGGTCCTTTGACTTGGTTTTCCAGGATGCCGAAGGCCGGCGTTCTCCGCCGACGCGGCTCATGGTTCAGCCTCCCACTCTGTTGCTGCCGGCTCGCGACCATGTTGTGCGGATCGATCTGCGTGATGGCTCTGTGATGCATCCACCCATTCCGGGTGCGGGCGGTTTGTTGGCCGCCGCCTATTCGACCGACGGTTTCTTCAGGTACTTGCTGCGTTCGGGTGGGCGCCTGGAGACATGGCCGACGCGTCACTGGGATGGCCAGCCCTCCTTGGTGACTTACATTGATCCAGCCAGTGATGATTTGGCGCACACCGGCTTGACGGGGCCCGCCTTCACGGTGACGAGGCCTCAGGGCGCACCTTTCACGCCTCCCGGCCGCTTGAGCTTCCTTGACGGGCGCGAAGATCTCGTGCTGGATCCCATGGCGCGGGAGATGAGTGGTCGGCGCTGGGCCATTGCAGAAGATGGCACGACGGCCTTCGTGGCCGAGGACGAACTGTTGGTTCGTGAGATCGATGTGCTCACGGGGACGGCGCGCAGCATGTTCACGGCGGGCTTGCCCGGTGATCAGGTGATTGCCGACCTGATGCTTGAAGGGCGGCGACTGTATATCGCGTCGCGGCGTGCGGACGGGCGAGCTGGCTCGCTGTCGGTCCTGCATCTTGATACGGGTTGGCTGAGCCCCTTTGAACTGACCATCGACCCTCAACGGCTCGTGGCGCTCGGCGATGGGCGGCTGTTGGTTGTCCCCGCAGTCGATGCCGCGGAGGTTGCGAACTCTTTAGTCCTCGTCGAGGAGGGCATTCCGACTGTCTCCGACAGTCTGACTCGCCCCGGACGAATCTTGGACGTCGCGCCGGTCCCAGGTGGAGCTTTGGTCCTGGTACGTTCCGAAGACAGCTACCGCCTTGAATCCTGGGATGCGGGATACGGTTTGAGTGCCTGGTTGCCGGTTGTTCCCCAGGCGTCGCGACTCATCGCCGCGGGCCCGGACGCCGTGTTGCTCTTGGGCGCGAGCAACGGAGCGGTTCATCGGCTGTCTGTTGAGACGGGCACGATCGAACAACTCGAGGGCGTGACAACCTCTGGACTGCCGCTCTTCGCCGTGATTCCTTGAGTCAAGATCCGCGGCGGTCGATCGTCGCCAGCTGATGGCCTCCGCCGAGCCGAAGTTCACGTTGCAAGTGCTGTGGCAGTCCGAGGACAGCATCCGTGTCACTCCCTTCAAAGAAGGGACCGCGCTTGAAAGCACGCTCAAAACATCACGAACTTGCTCGTTCCATTCGGAGCTTGTTGCAGAGCGTGCGAGGGAGATCTTGGCCATTCTGACGCGTGCCAACGCGGGGCAAGACGGGCTCATGAAGGAACTGGTCGAGGCAGGTCGTGCGATCTATGTCGATCTGCTGCCCAGTTTCCTCAAGGAGAAGCTGCAAGAGGCACGCGCTCCCAACCTTGTGCTGCATCTGGACAAGCCTCTGGTGGGTATTCCATGGGAATTGCTCCACGATGGAGATGACTTCCTGGGGAGACGGTTCCGCCTGGGGCGCCTGGTGACAGTCGATGAGGAGAGTGCGCCGCCCATGCAACGGCGTATGGCGCCGCCCCTCTCCGTGCTCATCGTGGCAGATCCGTCGGGGGATCTGCCGGCTGCGCAACATGAGGCGCATGAAGTCGAGAGCCTTCTGGAGGATTCGCCGGTTATCGGTTCTGTGACCACTCTCACGGGGCGGGTTGCCTTGCGTACGCTTCGCGATGAGTTGCCCAAGCACGACATCTTGCATTACGCAGGTCACGCAGATTTCGATGACCGTTCAGGTGAGGCTCAACTGCGCTTGTCAGATGGTGCGCTTTCTACCAAGTTGATCGACCAGGTTTCGGGACGTGTAGATTTTCCGGGGTTGGTCTTTCTGAATGCCTGTCGCTCAGCCGACGAGATGGGAGCCGGGCCCGCGGGTAGTCATGCGTTGGGCCCCGCAGGCGTGGCGTCCTCACTGTTGCTAGCAGGTGTGAGACACGTGGTGGGAACTCTTTGGGAGGTGCGCGACGAAGTGGCGCGACACTTTGCCCGAAGCTTCTACAGAAGTTTGGGTGCCAGTGAGACGGTAGGCGTCGCCATGGAGCGTGCGCGGCATGCCATTGCAGGCAAGTATGGAGAAGATCGATTGTTCTGGGCGGATCATCTGCTGTATGGCGATCCCACCTGGAGGCTGGAGTCTCCACGCAACCTCACCTTCGACGACATGGACGTCCTCGATGGTCTCGAGGCGCGCTACCGAGCCGAACTCTTCAGTGAGGACGGTGCGACCCGGTTGCTGGCGGCTGCCATGCTGCTGAGGCTCGGCGATCGCAGCGTGGCCTCCGCTGTTCAGCGCGACCTCTCATTGCTGGAGAGCTGGATTTCGCCGCATGCAAGTCGAAAGGAACGGCGGCAGGCAGCTCTGGTGGCCCATGCCTTGGCCTCTGCGGCCGGGCTCTGTCCTGTCGAGCCGCCTGGCGAGGCCCCGGACATCGAAGCCGTTCGGCGCCTGCTCGGCCGGCTCTCCGGTTAACTCGCGCACGTGCCGCTCGCTGGGGTAATCTTCCCTGTCGCTTCACTCCTCTTCACAGCCCCATGACCATACTAGAGCAAGACAAGGACCTCTTCGATGAGAGTCATTACGACTCTCATTACTTTGAAGGGCACTTGGCCCGTTACAACAGCCCCGTTTACAGCCAGCGCATCGCCAATGTTGAGCGATTCATGGGCGATGTCACCGGCCTGGATGTTCTCGATCTAGGCTGTGGTGTGGGTTTCTTCGGGGGCCTGGCAGCCAAGCGCGGCGCTCGAGTGGTCGGCCTCGATTTTTCAGAAGCTGCGCTGCGCATCGCGCGCAAGGAGCAGATTGGCATGCCGTTGATTCGAGGCGATGCGACATGCGTCCCCTTTCCCGACGGATGCTTTGACAGAGTTCTTCTCAACGACATCATCGAGCATCTCGCAGAAGTTCCCGGACGGCGAATGATTCAGGAGATCTTTCGCGTCCTGCGACCTGGCGGACAACTCATCGTTGATACCGACAACGATGCATTCCTCATGCAGCGCAAGGGGTTCAAGCGTCTGAACGAATGGCTTGAACGAGGTTCCGTGCAGCGAAAGGCGCTCGCAAAAATTAAGCAGACCTACACGGCACCTACGCTGCACATCAAAATCTACACGGTCCGCGAGCTAGGTCGTTTGCTGTCGAGCGTCGGGTTTCAGATCACGGCATTCGATACTTACCCCTACATTGCAGTGCCCGCGCGCGACGTCGTGCTCAACCTCCCCGGGTTGCGCAGCTTGCTGCGCAACGTCAAGGGAGACGTTCAGATCTTCAAGGCGACGAAGCCGTAGCGAGTGCTCGCTCGAATGAATCGCGGTGTGTTTGGAGCTCCGCACGTGCAGGCGGCTTTGCTCTTGCTCGCCCTGGTGAGCTTCGGCTCGTTCGGGTGTCGCTCCGAAGACCCCAAACGGCCGCCCAATCTGGTGCTGATCTCGCTGGCTTTCGGAGACCTCGCGTCGCGATCTGAGTGAGACCCGTCCCGAGATCGTGGAGCGTCTCCAGAAGTGGCTCAGCCGGGCAGAAAAACACAACGCCGAGTTGGCCTCAGAGATCAAACCGTCGGACGTTCAAATCGACGATGAGGTGCGGAAGCGGCTGCAGGAACTGGGGTCTCTGCACTGAGCTTTTCTCAGTGTTCGCTGCTCTGAATCTGCACCATGCCTGCGTAAACGTTGTCGAGGGCCATGAGTTCCCGGTGAGTGCCGCGCTCAACGATTTTGCCCTGATTAAGAACAAGGATCTGATCTGCCTCTCGGATGGTCGAAAGGCGGTGCGCGATAATCAGAGTTGTGCGGCCTTTCTTGAGCAACTCGATGGCTTCTTGAACGATTTGCTCGGACTTGGTGTCCAGTGCAGATGTCGCCTCGTCAAGAATCAGGATGGGTTTGTCACGGAGTAGCGCACGTGCGATTGCAATGCGCTGGCGCTCGCCGCCGGACAAGGTTGCCCCTCTTTCACCGACTCGCGTGTTGTAGCCATCCGATTGCGTGACAATGAAGTCATGCGCGTGAGCGGCGATGGCAACGCGCTCGATATCTTCAGGTGTCGCATCGGGCATGGCGTAGGCAATGTTGGATGCGATCGTGCCTTCGAAAAGCACGGTCTCCTGAGTGACCATCGCCATTTGGTTGCGCATGGACGCTACAGAGAGCTGGCGCACATCGGTGCCATCGATTTGAACTGCGCCTTCGTCGACGTCGTAGAAGCGCATCAGCAAGTCGCCGACAGTCGATTTTCCAGATCCCGTGTGTCCGACCAGAGCGAGTGTCTGCCCTTTCGGGAGGTGGATGTCGATGTTGCGCAGCACGGGCCGTCCCGGATCGTGCGAATAGGTGACGTTTTTGAAGTTGATGGACTGCTCGAATCGATCTAAGACGCGAGCCTCTGGCGCATCCACAATCTCGGGCGAGCAGTAGAGCAGTGTTGCCACGCGGTCCGCAGAGGACATGCCTCTTTGGAACTTGGTGCTTGTGTCACCGAGTCGGCGGATAGAGGCGACGCTTTGGGAGAGGGCAAGGACCACGGTGAAAAAGGCAGGGCCGCTCCAACTGCCGTCGAGGACGCTGCGTCCACCGAGAAAGAGGAAGGCTGCGATGCCAATGGCGCCCAAGATCTCGACCATGGGCTCGGTTCGTGCCGAGAGTTCAGCCGATTTCATGCGCCCCACGGTGTACTGCCTGTTCACTTCAACGAAGCGAGTCTTCTCGTGACCTTGCGCGCCAAAGGCTTTCACAATCTTCTGGGCACCGAAGGACTCGGAAACGGAATGAAACAGCTCCGCCATCTTGCGGTTGTTCTTCTGCTCACGACTTCGGATGCGCCGCCCGAGTTGTTGGACGGGCGCAAATGAAACAGCCGCTAACAGCATGCCGAGTAGAACGGCGGGGCCGCCTTCGGTCCAGATGAAGAGCATGGATGCGGTGACTGTGAACAAGTCGGTGAACCAGTGAACCATGATGTCCACGAGTAGATTGCCGAGCTTGTTCAGGTCGCTCGTGATGCGCGAAAGCAGCTTGCTGGAGTTGTTCGCATGAAAAAACCGCATCGATAAGTTCATCACCTTGCTGAACAGATCGATGCGCATGTCGCGTACGACATTCAATGCCACGGCGCGCATCAGCAGCCGTTGCCCGTATTTGTTGCCTTGTTCAAGAATGACCAAGACGACAACCAGGAAGGCCGCCGTCTTGAGCTGCGAGAGCGGCTCCAGAGTGTTCCAGCCAAGATGAAAGAGGCCGGCGACCATCGAGCGAATTGACTCGAGCATTTGCAGCTGTGTGGGCTCGGGCCGTATGGCTGGGAGAAGGTCGAGGGCAACCCGCTGGTAGGTCTCGGCCAGCGCCGCCGCGCGACCTTCGAACAAGGGCTTGAGGATGCCCATCATCAGGTAGAGGTAGCTGACCTTTGCGAACGCCGAGAAGAGCGACATCAGCAAGGCCACGCTCATCGCAGGCAGGTGCGGCTTCACGTAGGACGTGAGTTGGCGTGTGATCTTCGGATCACGAATCGTGCCACGGTCGCCCTCCGGCACTTTGTCGGCCTTGCGGCCGTGGCGCCGGTCTTCAAGCTGGTCGAGGTCTTCCAGAATCACGTTTGGATTCGAAGAGCGTCGAGCAGAAGGCCTCTTCTTGGGGTTCACGGTCTCTGGATCGCCACCATCACCCTTGGGAGGGTCTGCCGAGCGAGGAAGAGGCGGCTGGTCTGGAGTCTTCGTGGGAACCTCGATTTCGGCTCTCCCGGACAACTCGGTCCCGGTTCGACCCCGGTTTGACCGACAAGGACGGTAGGCTAGCAACCGATGGGTCGAGCAACCACAGAGGCTCTTGCACTCCGGCGAACGCCATTTGGCGATACGAGCCAGATCGTGGAGTTTCTGACCAAGGATCGGGGGCGCGTGTCGATCATATTGAAGGGCGTTCACAGGCCCAAAGCGCGCAAAGGCGGGGCCGTGGACCTTCTCGATCACTCGGTCATCACCTACTTCAGCCGCCGGGGAAGCCGTTCACTGGCCCAGCTTGCCGAGCGCCGAGTTCTCTCTCATCACCCGGTCATGCGCCGTCGGACGGACTTGCTGCTTGCTGGAGAGTATCTCGTGGAGCTTCTCCGCGCCCTGGCTCCAGAGGGCCAGAGGGTGCTGGGGATCTATCACCATGCTCAGGCTTATCTGGAAGCCTTGGAGGCCAATCCATCCCCTGAGAGCCTGCCCTGCGTGGTGTTTGCGCTGCAGGGAGGGATGCTTAGACTCACGGGATTCGAGCTCGTACTGGACCGCTGCGTGTCCTGTGACCAGCGCCCTTCGGGACGCCGGACGCTGCGTTGCGACCCGGAACGCGGTGGGGTGGTTTGCATGGCATGCCGAACCGGCGAAGACCACTCCATTGGGCTGACGACGTCCGCAGCCGAGGCTATTCTTTCGTTCCGGTCTCTCGACCCCCGAAGGGCGGAAGAGATCTCCATTCCCTCTGAAATCGCACATCAGATGAAGCGCTACTACGATCGGGCCTTGCTGCACGTCATGGAGCGCCCCGTCCGCTGTCATGTGTTACCCGGATCTGTCTGATCCTGCCTTGCCCCTGGGTTTTTCTCCAAAATGAGCTTTCGCCTTTTGACCTGTCTCTTGCTGTGCGCCGGCATGGCCAGCTGCAGCTCGGCTCGTCGCCTGGAAGGGATGGACGACTTTGAGTCGGCGGAAACCTATGCCGAGTGGGGCCAGTATGAAGACGCCCTTGAGCTGGCCGAGAAAGCCGTCTCTCAGGGAGATTTGAGCCCAGAGCAGGAAGCGGATGCAAACAACCTCGCGGCGGATTCAGCTCTCGCGCTTGGCCGCTACCTGAAGGCTTTGCGGCTCTACCGCAAAGTGCTGGAGCAGGCGCCCTGGTCACCCCATGTCGCGAATATCGAATTCCGGCTGTATGAGATCGGTGTGGCTTTCCTGACGCTGCCCCAATTTGGGGGCTGGTTCGACTCGCGCGGTCGCGGCGTGGAGGCTCTCGAAACCCTGCAGGCTCATTACCGTCGGAGCGAACTCGCCGACGATGCCTTGCGGCTGGTTGCGGACTACTTCGGTCGAGAAGATGTTCGGGAATGGCTCGAAGCGGCGATTACCAACGAGAAACTCTTCTTGGAGTACCCCGAAAGCGAGTGGGCCGAGAGGAGTCTTTGGCTCGCCGGACACTACCGCCTCATGCTGGTCTATGGCCCCGAGTACAATCGAGACGAAATGCTGAGAGCAGAGGAGCTCCTCGAGCTCTCGTTGGAGACATTCCCTTTCGGGGCAAAGGCTCGCGAGTCGGCTGAGGATCTCGTGAAGGTCAAGGATTTGCTGGCTGAGGGTGAGGTGCTGGTGGCTAACTTTTATCGTGCTCGAGGCAACATGACTGGTGAGCGCCTTCGCCTCGCCAACGCGGCCATCCTGTTTCCGACGACCGCTGCTGGTGAAGCAGCACTCGCTCGCCTGGAAGGTCTGGGTATCGATCTCGAGGACATTGCTGCCGAGCCTCGGCTTTCATCCCTCGATACGTTTGAGGTCCCGCTGGACCCTGATCCATGAAGCAAATCGCAGGATTTCGAATCGTTGCGGCTGCCTTGCTCTTGATGAGTGCGCTGAGTTGCGTCCAGCTCAGCCGAGGCGGGATCTTCGCCGAGGACCGCAACCAGATCTTCCTCTCGTACTTCAGCAACGAGACTTTTTACAGGGATGTGGAATTCGAACTCACGGAGCAGATCACGCAGGAAATCTTGTCGACGCCTGGTCTCTACCTTTCGAGCAAAGAGGGCGCCGAGGTGTTCCTGACGGGGCGTGTCGTCAGCGTAAGGCAGACTGTATTGTCCGAAGATCCTCAACAGACCGTCACCTCACGTTCGACAAGCGTGACGGCAGTCATTGAAATCCGGGATGCCCGGACAGGGGATCTGATCAAGAAGAAGAGGCTCTCTCAGAGAGGCGAGTTTGTCAGCACTGACTCGGCTGTGCTGAACGCTGTAGACTTGGACGCTGCTCGCAGCCAAGCGTTCAGCTATCTCGCGAGAGACATCGTCCGGGAATTGGAGAAGGAGTTTTAATCGCATGACGACGCCAACGCCCAAGCCGCCGCGCCGCGAACCCGGTCGCATGGGGAGCGCGATGACGCTCATCCTCGTGCTCACGATGATGTTCCTTATCTGGAAGAGCGTGAACAGCTCCGCTGCGGATGGTGACCACCGCACCTTCCAGAACCTTCGCACCTTGGTGTACATGGGGGATGTCGAACGCCTCGTGATCCGAGGAGAGAGGTTGATCGATGCCGACGTGATCTGGGACGGCAAGACGCAGCGCTGGGAAGGCGTGCAGGTCCCCGAGTACGCGACGGACAAGCTCGAAGAAATCGAAACTCTCACGAACCGCTACGTCGAGTATGGCGTGAGCTTGGATATGGCATCGAAGCGCGTTGCTGATGGCGCTTGGCGCGTGCTGGGCGGTTACACGGTTAACGCGGCTATTCGTGATGGCTACACCGGGCTCTTCATCAACTACATGATGAACGGTCGTTCGCACTGGGCGCATCTCAAAGGAGAGCCTAGCTCAGGGAAAGTGGGCGACTTCATCAGCGAGGTCGGCGCGACGGGCGTTGAGATCAGCGCCGCGCCGGTGGGTGACGAACTGAAGGTCAGTTACGAGCCGGACAGCGACCTCTGGGGAGGCCTGTTGCTGACGATGGTGCCGTGGCTCCTTTTCATCGGCTTCTTCCTTTTCCTTTTCACTCGCCAGATGCGTGGAGGCGGGGGCCAGGGCGGGGTGATGTCCTTCGGCCGCAGCCGCGTGAAAATGATTCCGCCTGACCAGACCAAAGTGACCTTCGACCAGGTCGCCGGTGCAGAGGAAGCCAAAGAGGAAGTTCAGGAGATCATCTCGTTCCTGAAAGACCCCAAGTCATTCAGCAGGTTGGGCGGTCGTGTCCCACGCGGCGTGCTGTTGCTGGGGCCGCCTGGAACCGGCAAAACGCTCCTCGCGAAAGCCATCGCCGGTGAAGCCAGCGTCCCTTTCTTTGCGATCAGTGGCAGCGACTTTGTGGAGATGTTTGTTGGCGTCGGAGCCTCTCGAGTGCGTGACTTGTTCAAGCAGGCTCGTGAAAACGCACCTTGCGTCATTTTTCTGGACGAAATCGATGCTGTGGGTCGTAAGCGTGGCGCGGGCCTTGGTGGTGGGCACGATGAGCGCGAACAGACATTGAACGCCATCCTTGTCGAGATGGATGGTTTCGAGACGGATTCTGGGGTGATTCTGATCGCCGCGACGAACCGGCCTGACGTTCTAGATGCTGCACTACTACGTCCGGGGCGCTTTGACCGGCAAGTTGCTCTGGACCTGCCCGACATTCGCGGCCGAGAAGCGATTCTCGTCGTGCATTCTCAGAGGGTGGTGTTGGACCCTTCAGTCGACCTGGCCGAAGTCGCGCGCGGGACGCCGATGTTTTCCGGAGCAGAGTTGGAGGCACTGATCAACGAGGCGGCACTGATTGCGACCCTTCAACAGAAGGAGTCCGTCGAGCAGGCCGATCTCGAAGAAGCTCGCGACAAGGTCCGCTTTGGTCGACAGAAGAAGAGCCGAGTTCTTATCGAAGAGGATCGCAAGCTCACCGCTTACCACGAGTCGGGCCACGCGTTGGTTGCGGCCCGCCTGAAGGGTGTCGTCGAGCCGGTGCACAAGGTCACGATTATTCCTCGTGGCATGGCGCTGGGCGCGACCATGCAGCTACCTGAACGCGACAAATACCACCATCGCCGCCGTGAACTCATGGGCATGTTGGCCATGCTCTATGGAGGCCGAGTTGCAGAGGAACTCTTCTGCGACGACATCTCAGGGGGGGCGTCCAACGACATCGAACGGGCGACAGAGATTGCGCGCAATATGGTCTGCTCCTGGGGCATGAGTGATGCCCTCGGGCCTGTGTCCTACGGAGATCAGCGCAACGAGGTCTTCCTTGGCGATGAAATGATCCGGAACCGCAACTATTCCGAACACACTTCGCGTGCGATTGATGAGGAAGTGCGCCAGATCCTTGAGGTGTCCCACAAGACGGCTGTCGATCTCCTGGAGGCGAGTCGTGACGAAGTTGAGCGCATGGCTGACGCCCTTATGCGCTACGAGACAATCTCGGGAGATGACGTCAACCGCATCCTCGAGGGCGCAACAGTGGAAGAGTTGAGGCCTCCGGAACCTGACCCGCCACCCATCGATACCGATGAGGGCACTCCCGAAGTCAGCGGTCAGGATTCTTCACAGCCCGATACCGATGAGAATGAGGGCTTCGATGGAACGTCGGTGCCCGTGCCCGGACCGGCGTGACTCTGCGTCCACTACCCTCGCCCGGACGCACGTGCGTCATGGGCATCCTCAATCTCACCCCGGACAGCTTCAGCGATGGTGGGCGCTTCAGCTCGACCTCTGAAGCAGTGGCCGCGGCCGTCGACATGGTGGGAGATGGGGCTGAAGTTCTGGATGTGGGGGCGGTCTCCACTCGCCCGGGCGCACCATCTGTTTCGTCTGATGAAGAGTGGGCTCGCCTCGAGCCTGCACTTCGCGCATTGCGTGAAGCGGTCGAGGTGCCCCTGTCTCTCGATACAACCAGTTCGGTTGTTTTGGAGCGCGCTCTCGGGATCGGAGTGGATCTGCTCAACGATGTTTCTGCGCTCGGGGAAGATCCCGGGCTTGCTGAGGTCGCCAGGGACGCAGAACTTCCGGTTGTCCTGATGCATCGTCGCGGGACACCGGAAGACATGCAGGTTGCACCTCACTACAAGGATGCGCCGCGTGAGGTGCTCGGAGAGTTGATGGCATCCGCAAGACGTGCGATCGAGGCCGGCATTCCAGCGGAGCGCCTCTTGCTGGACCCAGGCATCGGATTTGGCAAGCGGCTGGAAGACAATGTCGCTTTGCTGGGGGCGTTGGGCCATTTCACGGGTTCTGGCTTCCGCACGGTGCTGGGTTGTTCGAGGAAAGCCATGCTGGGGAGCCTTACAGGGCAGTCCGTAGAGCATCGAGAGCACGCCACGACCGCCACGACCGTGATGGCGTCCCTGGCGGGGGTGGACTTCGTCCGGGTCCATGATTGCCGTGCTGCAGCAGATTCGCTGAAGATCGTGGAAGCGGTCTCGGTGGCTTCGGAAAGCAGCCGTCGATAAAGTGGTGCGGACCATCGGAAGGCCTTCTATGACCGAGACGCCCGTCGACCGCTACGAGGATCCCCATCAGCGGTATTCGTATCGCAGTACACTCATCGAGCAGCTTCGTTCTGGCGGTGGCGAGCTGAATGTGGGGCATGTGCGCGTGTTGACTGCGCGGACCTTCGGGTTTTGCTGGGGGGTGGATCGCGCCGTGGCCATGGTTCGTGATGCGTTGGAAGAGCATCCGGGCCGCGCCATCTGGTTGCTCGATCAGATCATTCACAACCCTCAGGTGAATGCGGACTTCAAAGAGATGGGGGTGCGTTTCTTGCGAGGCCCCTTTTCCGAGTCCGAGAAGAATGAGTCGCCTGATGAAGAAAGCGTGGTCGTCATTCCGGCTTTCTCAGCGACGGTGGAAGACATCAACATGCTCAATGAGTTGGGGTGCACCGTCATCGACACGACGTGTCCATGGGTGATTCGACCCCATCGCCGCACGCTCAAGTATGTCGAGGATCAGTTCACAACCGTGATTCACGGTTTGGTTCAGCATGAAGAGACGCGGGCATCATGCAGCTTGATCGCTTCCCAGGGTGGGCACTATCTGGTGGTGGCTGACCAGCTAGAAGCTCAACGCCTCTGCGATGTCATCAGCGGTGGGATGAGTCGGACGGAGTTCCTCTCCGGATTGCCGCAGAATGCGTATTCGGATGGCTTCGATCCGGACCAACATCTTGAACGAGTCGGCACGATCAACCAGACGACGATGCTGGCCTCAGAGACTCGGGAGATCGAGGCGATGGTTCGCGACGCTCTCCAGGGTCGTTATGGAGCGGATGAAGCTCAGGAACGTTTCCGCGAGCTCAACACCATCTGCAGGGCAACGCAAGAGAACCAGGATTCCGTGGCCGAGATGGCCGAGCGAGGTCCCCTGGACCTGTTGGTGGTGGTGGGCGGTTATGACTCAAGCAACACGAAGAATTTGACGCGTGTTGGAGGAGGCCAGTTTCCCAGCTATCACGTGTTGGGCCCTGACGCCATCGAGGGTGGCACCATCAGGCATCGATCGCCTGAGACGGGAGAGATCGTCCTCACCGAGGGCTGGTTGCCTGCGCGCCCATTTACCGTGGGCTTTACCGCGGGTGCTTCCACGCCAGACACCTTGCTGGGCGATACGGTGCGAGCTGTTCTTGACGCCGCAGATCTCCCCATGGGCACGGTCGTCGGCTCGTGATCGGCGTAGACTTTCTGCCGTTGGCTCTCGTGGACATCCCTTTTATTCCACATCTTGAACCACTCCAGGCCAAGGATCTGGTCTCGGCTGTCATCGAGATCGCTCTGCTGACTTGGCTGTTTTATGTGGTGTTGAAGTTTTTGCACGGCACTCGTGGCCTTGCGGTCATGAAGGGCGTGGCCATCATCATCTTGGGTGTGTTCTTTGCGCTGACTTTGATGGTGGAGTTCTTTGGCTTGAGGTTTCCTCGGCTTGAAGCCGCGGGGGGCGTCTTGCTGCCCATCATCGGCGTGGTGCTTGTCATCCTCTTCCAGCCAGAACTGCGCACGGGTTTCACGCGTCTCAGTGAGCGAGCTCGCCTGCTCCGGGGAGAAGTCCCTGCGCAACTTGCAGAGTTCACGGCAGCTATCCAAGCACTTGCGGAACAGCAGACGGGGGCGCTCGTCGTTTTCGAACAGCGTACGGGCCTGAAAACGATTGAAGCGACGGGTGTACCCCTCGACTCCGAACTCTCTGGGCCACTCATTCAGGCCATCTTCTTCCCGAAGAGCCCTCTGCATGACGGGGCTGTGGTTGTTCGATCTGGTCGCATCGTGGCCGCGTCGTGCATGCTTCCCCTCAGTGACTCCCTGGCAGTGACGCGCGAGATGGGAACACGTCACCGTGCGGCACTTGGCGTGACCGAGGAGTCAGATGCGATCGCAGTGGTGGTTTCCGAAGAAACGGGGCGCGTGAGCGTCGCGCATCGAGGCATGCTCATGCCGCTGGCGAGCGCGGAGAGTCTGAGCGACCGACTCACGGACCACCTCGAGGGCTATGACGCTGAGGCGCAGTCCACATGAGCACCCGGGTCGAAAAAAATAAGGAGCGAAGCCGTTCCTTCTGGATGCGCGTCTGGATGCTCTTTCGCCACGACATTGGTCGCAAGTTAATGGCCCTGATCGTGGCGGTGGCGCTCTGGTATTCGTTGGCTAACCGGCTGACACTCGATCGACGCATTCAGCTCCAGGTGCGTGAAGTCGCTTCGCGCGTCGAGGCAGACCAACTCCGCAGCACAGCGCCAGCGATGTATCTCGTTGTGCCGCCTGAGTTGATTGTGAGTCATGTGTCTCGCAAGACGATTCGAGTTGATGTCCGAGGCCATAAGGACGAGGTCCGAAATCTGGAACTTTCTGCAGTCCTCGAGATCGAGCCAGACGCCTTGGGGAGTCAGGACGAGGCGGTCATTCAAGTGCCCTTGGTGCAGAGTCTCTTCAAGGTGCAAGGAGGTGAATTCGGTTTGACAGACTTCGATGTCAAACCATCTGCCCTTGACATCAGGCTGGCGCGTCGACGTGAGGCCGAGATAATCCTCGGGCCAGAGAATGTTGTTGTCGTAGGGCGGCCGCGAGAAGGATATGCCTTCGATGAAAACAGTATTCGCGTGGTACCCAATCGCGTCCGCATCAGCGGCCCGATTTCCCAGGTAGAAGCATTGGGCCGCAACTCAAACCAACTGAAGTTGGTCCCTATCGATGTCGACGGCCGCATCTTGGAAGTGAGTCAGCAGGTGGGCATTGATGTCGAGAAGGTCGATCGTAGCGTGACGCTCTTGACCACTGGCGGTCTCGTGGAAGTGTCCATTCCCGTTCGACCAAAAGAAATCACGAAGGAACTGCTCTCGATTCGTGTGAGCTACGAAAACGAAGATGCCTTGCGCATGGACAAGCGGCGTGTGGTTTCAGCCACCGAGACCATTGATTTGCTCGTGACCGGGCCAAGGTCTGTGCTGGAGAGCCTCACGAGTGAGCAACTTGCAGAGCGCATTCGCCCTGTTTTCGACTGGGGGCAGGTGACGTTGACTCTGGGGGATGAACCCGTGCGCATCTACAGAGACAATCTGCCCGATTCGGTACGCGTGACCGATGGGGATGGCCGCCCCGCTGAAATCCACTACAGCCTCGAGAGTGCCGACTCTGATTTGAGAATGCCCTCCGATGGGGAGGCTCCTTGACTCGTCAGTGGTTTGGGACTGACGGCATCCGCGGTCGTGCAGCAGAAGGTCCACTGACGGCGCCCTTTCTGGTGCGGCTCGGGCGAGCTGTGGCGGAACAAGCCCTCGAAGAGCACGAAGGGCCTGATCCCGTTCAGGTTTTGCTGGGGCGAGACACTCGGGAGTCCGGGCCGGCGATTGTCACTTCCTTGGGCGAAGGCTTGGCCCTGGGAGGCTTGGAGGTCGTGGATCTGGGTGTTCTCCCCACTCCCGGCCTGCCGATGGCGATGCGGGAGCGCGGTGCCGCGCGCGGTGTTGTGGTCTCTGCATCGCACAACCCTTGGCGCGACAACGGACTGAAAGTGTTCGGCGCTGGCGGGCATAAGCTCACCGACGCACAGGAGCAGGCTCTGGAGGCGCGCGTCGCGGCGCTGGGCGGCGAGGGGGAGAGCGAAGTCCCTGCCGAGTTGGAACTGGGTCGAGTTGCTCCTGCACCTCAAGTGGAAGATGGTTCGCTTGGATATGTGGGTGCCATGGCCGAGCGTTTCGCTCACGTCGACCTCGGTGGGCTCAAGATTGCCGTGGACTGCGCCCATGGTGCGGCGAGTGCCACAGCCCCTTTCGTGCTCAAGGAGCTTGGCGCGGACCTGACCGTCTTGTGTTGCCATCCAAACGGCCGCAACATCAACGACGAGTGTGGCTCGACGCATCTGGGCTTGATCTCAAAAACAACGGCTGAAAGCCCTCATCACCTGGGACTGGCCTTCGATGGAGATGCAGACCGAGTGCTCATGGTGGACAGTCGAGGCCGCACCTGCACCGGTGACCACATGCTGGGCTTTCTCGGGAGCTGGTTTCACGAGCAAGGAAGCCTGATTGGTGATGCTGTGGTGGCGACCGTGATGAGCAACCTTGGTTTAGAGCGCATGCTCTCGGAACGAGACATCCGGTTGATACGCACCGCCGTAGGTGATCGTTATGTGCACGCCCGCATGCGTGAAGAAGGTTATGGATTAGGAGGCGAAGCTTCAGGCCACCTGCTCTTTGGCGCGGAAAATGATTTCACGGGAGACGGGCTTTACACGGCCTTGCGAGTTCTCGAGGGATTGGTGACCACAGAGAAGACTCTGGAAGATGTTGTGGATGCGGTCCCTTCGATTCCTCAGGTGCTCTTGAACGTGCCACTTGAGGCGCGTCCGCCCATCGAACGCTTGCCCTTGCTGACGGCACGGGTTAGCGAAGCCGAGTCGGCTTACGGATCTGACATCCGGATCGTGCTGCGTTATTCCGGCACCGAGAATTTGGCTCGTGTCATGGTTGAGGGCCTTGATGCCGAACTCGTGAAGAGTTTGAGCGAGGAACTGGCGCAACTGTGGGAGGAGCAGGTGGCACTCTACGGTCCGCAAGGCTTCTCGGCGTGAAGGGCTCCGGTCCGATTCTCGCCATGGACGCCTCGAGTGTTCAGCCGACAGTGGCTCTGCTGGGGCCAGCTGACGAGGCCTGGGGGCACTGGGTTCAGAAGGCTGGTCTACGGGGCACCCGTGAGTTGGCGGTGCGAGCCAGCGAGCTGCTTCAGGCTCGGGAACTGGCCGTGGGGGATCTGGGAGGCGTGGCTGTGGGGATCGGCCCTGGCTCCTATACGGGATTGCGCGCGGCCATTGCGTTCGCGGTCGGCCTCACCCGGCCAAGTAAGCTCCCGCTGGCCGGCGTTGCTTCGGTGGAAGCTGCAGCATGGGGCATCTTGCGCACGGATCCGGCAGTTGAGGCCGTCACAGTAGTTCTCGATGCTCGTCGCGATGAGTGCTATCGAGCGGACTATCGCCGAAAGGGTGCCTGGTTCGAGGAAACGGGGGCGCCCCGGCTGGTTCCCTCCTCTGAGGTCGATGCGCTCGGTGATTCAACAGCTTCACAGATCATCGTTCGGGAGCCGGACCCGGACGGCTACGATGTGGGGGCCTTGGGGAGGCGACGGCTCATGGCCGGGGGTGATGCCCCTGCCGCGGTGCTGCCGCTCTACCTCAAGCGCTCACATGCTGAAATCGCGCTCGAGGAAAGAACACGCCGACGATGATGTCACAGCGTCACAGAGTTTGGGCAGAGATCGACCTTGCCGCTCTGTGCCGTAACTTTCGCCGGGTGGGCGCTCGCGTAGCTGAAGGTTCGTCTATCTTGGCTGTCGTGAAGGCGGATGCCTACGGGCACGGCGCGGTGCCGGTGGCGCGCGCGCTGGAGGCGGAGCCGGGCCTGTGGGGGTTCGGAGTCGGAGATTCAGCCGAGGCGCTCGAATTGCGTGCGGCGGGGATCGAGGCTCCGGTCCTCATCCTTGGAACCATCATCGAAGATGAGGTGCCGCAAGTTGTCCGTCACGATTTGCGGGTCTGTATCCATTCGATGGATCGTATTCAGAGCCTGGCGGATGAGGCGCGCCGTCAAAGCAAGCGCCTGCACGTGCACCTGATGGTTGATACGGGCATGGGGCGCCTGGGGGCTCAGCCGCCGCGCGCCTCCGAACTTGCTCATGTGATCGCGGGAAACGATTCGCTGATCCTGGAAGGCTTGGCGAGTCATGTGTCTTCGACGCGCCCGGGGCATCCGTTTTCTGAGTTGCAGCATCAGAAGCTTGAGGGCTTACTCAACGAGTTGGAGGCGGAAGGTATTCGGCCGCCGCTGGTCCACTTTGCCAACACGGCGGCCATCCTGGGAAAAGTCGGCACCGGGTTGGAACTCGTGCGGCCGGGCATTTCGTTGTATGGCGTGATGGCAGCAGAAATGGCACCTCTCGCAGCCGGGATGGAACCGGTGATGTCGTTGCGAACGCAAGTGGTCTATCTGAAGGACGTCCCTCCAGGAACGCCTGTGGGCTACAACGGAACACACGTCACCAGTCAGCAGACACGTATTGCCACGTTGCCTGTGGGCTACAACGACGGACTGGCTTATCGATTGAGCAACAAAGGGCGTGCGCTCGTGCGGGGCGCCTTGGCGCCCATCGTAGGGGCGATCTCAATGGACTACACGATGTTGGATGTCGGCCACATACCAGGCGTTTGTGTGGGCGATGTCGTCACGCTTATTGGCGAAGATGGTGCACAGCGGATTGATATCCCTGAACTTGCGAGCTTGATTGGGACCATTCCGTACGAGGTGGCATGCGCAGTCGGCAAGCGGGTACGGCGTGTTTACACGCGGCCTGAAGCCGAAGGCAAGGCTGGCGATATGGCGCACACTCGATTCGACCGCGCTGACCCGCCCTCCGTGGATGTGACCAACTCGTGAGCACGCTCTTCGCAGTGCTCATGGCCGGTGGTTCGGGAACGCGTTTCTGGCCTGCGAGTCGCAAGAGTCGGCCCAAGCAATTCTTGCCGATTGGTGGCGAGACGGCGCTCCTTCAACGCACGAGTGCTCGGCTGGGTGAGACGATTCCACCGCAGCGACAACTGGTCATCACTGCAGCGCACACCGTGGAGGCCACCCGTGCTCTTCTGAAAGACGTGCCTCCAGAGCAGATCGTCGGTGAGCCCGAAGCACGTGACACGTCCGCATGTGTTGGGTTGGCGACGTGCCTTGTCGAGCAGATCGACCCCGAAGCGACGGTGATCGCGATGCCCGCCGATCAGCTCATCACACCTGAAGATTCTTTCCGCGAGCATCTTCTCGCCGCAGAGGAAGCGCTCGCAGCTCATCCCGAACGTGTGTTGGTCTTTGGGGTAGAGCCCACGCGAGCCGAACAGGGCTACGGATGGTTGCGCAGGGGAGCGCAACTCGGAGATTACAGAGATAGGCCCGTCTTCGAACTGGACGCTTTTGTAGAAAAGCCCGGAGCGGCTGACGCGGAAAAGATGCTGAAGGCGGGTGGCTACGCATGGAATGCCGGCATGTTCGCTTTTCGCCTGCAAGCCATGCGCGCGGCTTTCCAGGAACATTTGCCAGATGTTTGGGCTGGCTTGAAGCGCATCACAGCAGATTGGAATACGCCGGATTTTGCTGCGGAGTTGGCCCGCGAGTTTCCGCGCCTGCCGAAGATCTCCATCGACAAGGGCGTCATGGAGAAACTACGGGGCACGCTCATGCTGCCACTTCCCCTGGACTGGGATGATGTGGGTTCCTGGTCGGCCTTGGAGCGATTGCGCGAGGCGGACAAGGCCGGCAATGTCGTGGACGGGCGAGCTGTCGTCCTGGACGCGCAAAACAACTTATTGGCTTCAGACGAAGGCTGCGTTGTTGCCGTGAAGGGTGTCGACGGATTGATCGTTGTGCACACCGCAGATGCAACTTTGGTGTGCCGGCGTGACGATGACCAAGGCGTGAAAGCGTTGGTTAAAGAGCTCGAGGCACGGGGGCTGGACCGCTTCCTTTAGTCGTTCCTGCAGTCGACGTCAGACGGCTTCTTCAAGAATCTTGATGGCGACCCTGTCTATGCGTCGGTCGATCACCAGGTCGATGCGCAGGAGTACGTTGCCCTGGCGAAGTTCTTCGCCCTCGCTGGGAAGGCGGCCCAACGTGTGAAAGATCAGGCCTCCGAGTGTCGACCAGTCGTCGTTCTCAGGGAGGTTGATAGAAAGTTTCTCGTTGAGCTCGTCGACGTGCATGGCTCCTTGCGCGACGGCATTTCGTGGGTCGAGGATCTCCAATTCGGGCACCTCTTCTTCTTCATCAAACTCGTCGTCGATTTCGCCCACGATTTCCTCGAGGACGTCCTCAATCGTGATGATGCCGGCGGTGCCGCCGTACTCGTCGAGAACCACGGCAAGGTGCTGATGCTTGAGGCGGAATTCGCTGAGCAACTCTGTGCAGTATTTGCTCTCTGGGACGAACCAGGGCTCGCGTGCGAGGGCCGTGAGGGGCTCACTTCCCTCTTTGCAGAGCAGGTCTTTGACATGCAGGATGCCAACCACCTTGTCGACGGCACCCTCGACCAATGGATAGCGGGAGCGCCCGCTTTTTTGCGTGAGAAGGCGGGCTTTCTCAACAGTGCAGTCAATGTCCACCACGTCGATCTCGGTTCGAGGTGTCATGAGGTGGTGAACTTCTGTGGTCCGTAACTCCAGGACCGCCTCGATCATGTCTGCTTGCTCGCCACCGAGGTGTCCCTCGCGCTCACCTTCTTCGAGTTGGCTACGAATCTCATCTTGATAGAGCTCGGCATCAATTTCCGGTGTGTGGCCGGTCATGCGTCGTGCGAGTTGTCGGCAGAGATCGATGGGCGGCCCGAGCACATACGAACAGGCCACCAGGACGGGCATGGTCGTGCGGACAAAGCCTTCGAGGCGGTGCGCGCTCATTTCTGCCGGCAGCACGCGACAGAACAAGGTAATCCAGATGAAAGCAACCACTCCTGCCGTGGTGATGGCGGTGGTTAGCGAGGGGGGAGTTTCGCCCTCGGCGAGCATTCCAAAGGCGAGGGCGACCAGAAGCGCAACGAGGGTGACCTGAGAGCCGACACGCATGACGATCAGGGCGTCCTCTACACGATCACCCTGCGCAAGCATTCTTTCGAGGCGCGTGCGCGATTCGGGGCCCGCGGCCGTGTCTGCCAGGCGCGTACGAGACAGGCGGGTCCAGCCATGTTCCACGGCTGCAAGCACCAGGGTCAGCGCTCCTACGCCCACCGCCCACCACAGAAGGGAAGAACCGGGGGCCAAGCTGCCAAGAACCGAGAAGGGAGGTGGGAAGAGAGCCAGGGTGTCCGCGGGGGGTCGGGGCCGAGCGTCGCCCGCCCCAGGCGGCGGCCCGGAAGCACCCCGCGCCGCACGTTTAAGTATAACGCTTGCCGCGCTTCGGGTGGATGGGGTGGGCGCCACGAGGGGGCGTTTGCGGGTTCCCGGTACGATAGGCTCACGCAAAATGGCTTCCCGCTGAGCTTGGAAGAGTGGATCTATGAAGGAGCAGGTCGATCTCATCGTCGATGAGGCCCAGGAGGTCGTCACCGTGGGAGGGGGCCGTGGCTCCCTCCGTGGCGATGCCATGGACGAGTTGCAAATCGTTCGAGAGGGTGCGGTGGCCGTGCGCGATGGCTTGATCGTGGCGGTGGATGCAAGCAGCGCCATTCACGCGACCTACGAAGGTGAGCGAGAGGTGTCCGCGCGAGGTGGGATTGTGTTGCCCGGGTTTTGCGATGCGCACACCCATCCTGTCTTCGCGGCAACGCGCGAAGGCGAGTTCGACCTCCGGGCGCGGGGTGGCTCCTATCAGGACATCACACGGTCGGGGGGCGGAATCTTCTCCTCCGTACGGGCCTTTCGAAGTGCGTCCCGTGAGTCTCTGGAAAAACAGCTCAGGGAGCGTCTCGACCGATTCGTGATGTGCGGTACGACATCCGTCGAGGCAAAGAGTGGCTACGGCCTCGACCTGGAATCTGAACTGCTGGCGTTGGAGCTTCTTGCTGACTGCGGTGCCAACCACCCCATCGATATCGACGCGACGTGTTTGGCTGCACATCAGGTGCCACCAGAGTTTGCCGAGCACCGTGAAGCCTACGTGGCATTGGTCGCCGAGAAGATCCTTCCAGAGGTTGCGAGTCGAAAGCTGGCGCGATCTGCTGATGTGTTTTGTGATGAGGGCGCATTCACTGTCGATGAAGCACGCACCGTTCTGGAGTCTGCTCGGTCATTAGGAATGGCTCTTCGCGTGCATGCTGACGAACTTGCGCCAGTTGGCGCAGCAGAATTGGCTGCCGAGATGGGCGCGCAGACGGCGGACCACTTGGTGCGCATTTCTGATGCGGGCATTGAGGCGATGCTTGGTGCCGAGACGACGCCTGTGCTTTTGCCCGGTACGTGCTTTTCGTTGCGCCTGAAGGATGTTGCGCCCGCCCGTCGAATGATCGAGGCCGGGCTGCCTGTTGCCTTGGCCACCGACTTCAATCCGGGGACGTCTTACATTCCTTCGATGGTGGAGATCATTGCGCTTGCCTGTGGGTTGCTCGGCATGACAGTTGCCGAGTCCATTGTGGCTGCGACTCGAAACGCCGCGGAGACCCTGGGTTTGCCGGGTGTGCGCGGTCGAATCGAAGTCGGAGCGGTTGCTGACCTGGTTCTTCTCGACGTGCCCAATCACTTGTTTCTTGGTTATCAGATGGGTTGGCACGCCGTGACGGCGGTGGTCAAGTCTGGTGCCCTGGTGTGGCAGCGTCACGACAACCGACCCACGCTGCTATAGTTTTCAGCTTGCCCTCACTTGCTGCAACTCACGAGAAGATTTCGCACCCAGGGAGACGCACTTTGTTTCCGTATCGGTTGATTGTCCGCTTGGGAGTCCTGCTCGCCTTGTGCGTAAGTGTTGCGGGGCAGGAAGTGGGCGAACGTCTGTGTGGAACCTGCAAGACAAGTGGCAAGGTGGTTGTACCGGTTTCGAAAAAATTTGCGGCTGACCACGCTCACGGAGAGACGTGGCAAGTGTTGCACTGTTCAGACGCCATCGAAGCCGATGACATGGCGATGGATTGGAAGCCATGCGCTCGGTGCAAGACGCCTTCGGTGAAAGAGAAGGCCCAGCAGGAATGGGATGCGATTGAAGCCGCCAATCAAACGTGGCTTGGAGCACGGCGTTCGGTAGACGAGATGCTCGACTCGAAGTTCTCTCACGTCGAGACGACGCACTTCGTTGTGAGTTGGAACGTTCCGAAGATCTCGGTTAACCGAAAGTCAGTCAAGATGCACGATGCGGCGCATCTGTATGCACGCCGCATGGAAGAGCTCTACGCAAAGTTTCAAGCTTTGTTCGGCATCGAAGACCGCCAGAATATGCGTAATAAGCACTGGTTCTATGTCCTTGAGAAAGAGCGCCAGGCCCTGGAGGCCGGACCCGTCTTTGCTGGATTGCAAGGCAGCGGAACCGTCAAGAGAGCGGGGGGCGCAAGCCAGGAATCTGTTGCGGTCATGTGGCGCGACAAATCCGAGCACCCTGGTGACGATGATTTTCACCGTCATTGGATTCACAGCGCTGTCCATCAGTTCACGTCTGTGTTCTACGACATCAACTGGTTCAAGACGGGACAGAAGGGGCTCTCTCCGCCGTGGCTCAATGACAAGTACGGATGGCTGGATGCTGGCCTTGCGCATTGGTTCGAAATGGACTTTGACCAGCAGTGCAGCACCTTTTGCATTCGCGAGCACGACGCGAAAGCTCGCTGGCGGGGCGGGGACTGGCGCAAGAACATCTGGAAGGCGGTGATGGCGGAAGAGGCGGCTTCTTTCCCCGAGGTGATCTCCAAACCGACACCGGCGCTCAGCGCACGCGAACACCAGTTCGTCTGGTCGTGGGTCGATTACCTGATGGCTCGCGATGCCTCGGCCATGGGGAAGGCACTCAAGATGACCAAGATGGAGGCTTCAACGCGCGACATTTTGAAAGAGTGCTGGGGTATCAGCACCATCGGCTTTGAGATCGGATGGGCTGAGTGGGTGTCTTCCGAGTACGCGCCTTCCAGTAAGGATGGGCGAGGAGGTTCTCGGAGCCAGCTACCGAATCTCCCGACGAATGGTGGCCGGTCAGGCCGCTGATTACTTCGCTTTTTCGATCTGGATGCGCAGTTGTTGGGCGTCGAATCTCTCAGGCGAAATTGCCAGCAGTTGGTCGTTGATCTCCTGGGCCGTTTCCAGGTCTCCACGTTGATGATTGAGTTCCGCAAGATTCAGCATGGCGTCACCGTAGGCTGAGAGGTTTTCTGCTGCGACGTTTTCGTCGACAAAGGGGTTGTCGCAGACTTCCTTGCCGAGTTTCCAGGCGCGGTAGAAGAGCTCCTCGGCTCGGTCGAGATCCTCTTGCAGGTAGTAAAGCTGAATCAGGCCCGCGTCATTGACGTAGCGAGCGTTGTCTGGCTCGAGTTCGATCGTTTTTTCGTAGGCGGCGTAGGATTTCTGAAAGAGCTCGGTGGCTTGCTGCATCTTTCCATCCACAGCCGCTGCAAGTGCGGTCTCGCGAGACCAGAAAGCGTAGTTGTTCCACCATGCAGCCACGTCGAAACGCTCCGCCATGCGCCGGAAGAACTCTCGTGCGTCGGCAAGGTCGTCGGTGTTGACCTGATTGACGTCGGCCTTGTCTTTCCATGCCTCACCGATGAAGAGAACGGCATTCAGCGTCGGATCGTGGTCGGGCCGCAACTGCATTGCGGTGACAATCGAATCTTCGGCAGCCATGAGAGAGGCGACGGCCACTTCTTTGTCTGAACGGTCGGCGAACCAAAGCTCCTGAGCATGGCCGAGATAGGCCATCGAGGCATTGACAGCCGCGTCAGCGCGCTGTGCCGCAATGATGTCGTCAGAGAAGGCGCGCGGCATGCTCGCACTTCGGTTAAGAGCTTTCGCTGCTTGGTCGAAGCAAAGACCGGCCACGCTAAATTTGCGGTTCTCGTACGCGGTTCTGCCCATGGTCACGAAAAGCATGCCGATGGTTTCGAGTGCCAGGCCCGATGCCTGAGGATCTGAACTGTCGAGGGCAAGCACGCGGGCGTTCAGCTGGTTGATCAAATCTTCTGGGCGCGGCAAGACATCGCGCCACGCACGCGCCGTGTCATGAACTCGCGCATCGCGAGGCCAGAGCATCAGGCTCCGCGAGAGAGCGTTCTGCCCTTCTTCGTCGCGCTCGAGTTCGAAGAGCGTCTCGATGAGCAGCAGCGAAGTCTGCGGGAGGCGACCTTCGATGAGAAGCAGATCGTTTGCGATGCCGGGCAAGTCACGGGTGGACTCGCGTCCTTCGGGACTTGCCTGGGGGGCGAGGATCGCCTGCCGGTCGAGGAGAGCCGAGAGCGTGCGTTCGATGGCGAGGCAAATCTCGGCGGGGGCTCCAGCGGTTCGCGCTGCGAGCACCTGTTCTTGTGCCACGAGAGCGGTGCTTCGAACGTCCACCCAGAGCTGAGGGTCAAGCTGCAACAAGCAGGCCTGGTCGAGACCTTGGAGGGCCTGATCGACCAGAGCCCAGCCGCTTTCTGGGCCGGAGGCCTCCGCGGTCGCCGGCTCCTGGGGGAGCGCCTGGCCGGTGGTCGAGGGAGTGAGAGCGAGGACTGCTCCCAGAGCCAGAAAAGGCAGCAAGGAGCACAGAAGGGAGAAAGGCGAGCGCACAGCAGCCCTCCGAGGGGGTCTTCGGGTGGGGGGCCTTTGTAGCCGTGTCCGCCCAGGTCGGCAACCGAGGGGTGGGCAACTCGTCGTTTCCATGGCCGCCCTCGAGGGGCTACAAGGACGTCTCAGATTTTCTCGAGACTGCCCCGCCGGCCCTCATCATGTCTGCTCTTGCCCTGCTCTCCGGAGGACTGGATTCCACCGTTGCGAGCTCGTTGTACCTTGCCGATGGGGGGATTCTCAGCCGAGCGCTGTTCGTCCATTACGGTCAAAAAGCAGCGGAATCCGAGGAGCGGGCCGCGCGTGCGGTGGGTGAGGCGCTCGGGATCCTTGTCGAGCGCGTCGATTTGCCGATTCTTGCGGCGATCACCCGCACGGCCCTCGTTTCGGACGATCTGGAGCTCCCGGAGCCCGACGAAGCGACACTCGATGAGACGGCTCTCGCCACGGCAGATGCGGTCTGGGTGCCCAACCGGAACGGACTTCTGCTCAATTTGGCCGCAGCTCTGGCCGAAGCAGAGGGGCACGAGCATGTCCTCGTGGGCTTCAATGCCGAGGAGGCGCAGGCTTTTCCCGACAACGGAGCGGTTTTCGTGGAGCGGGTCAACCGAGCCCTGGAACTCTCGACCCGGGGGGCGGTGTCTGTCGTGGCGCCCACGCTGCACATGACCAAACGAGAGCTTCTTCAGGCCGGTCGGGCCGTGGGGGCTCCCGTGGACCTGGCCTGGTCCTGCTATCGTGGCGGAGAGAGCCCGTGCGGCCGCTGTGAATCTTGCTGTCGCCGAGAACGCGCTGAAAAGGCCCTTTCTGGCGAAGTTTGAGTCCTGAGGGGAATGCCCCGTTGCGCCCTGTCCGGGGCTGCTGATAGGATCTGCCACGAATTGTCAGACGTAAGAAAAATTCAGGCTGTCGACGGTGACCAACCTTCGTTGGTGGAACACTGTTTCTCGGCGGTCTCCAGAAAAGCGTAGAAGCGAAGAGCAAATCAGCATGACCACGAAAATGGCCGGAAAGGCCGATGTGATCCAGGAGTACCAGACCCACGAACGGGACTGTGGCTCCACAGAGGTCCAGATTGCCGTCCTCACCTCTCGGATCCGGGGGCTCACAGAGCACCTGAAGATTCACAAGAAGGACAATCACACACGACGCGGGCTGTTGACGCTCGTGGGGCGTCGCAACCGGCTCCTGCGGTATCTCCGCAGCAAAGATGCGACTGGCTACGCGAAGATCCTCCAGAGCCTGGAGATTCGCGGTGTCCGGACAAACGTCTGAGCCTTTGGGCCAGACGGCTTTTTCCGTGACATGTCGCGTCCCGTTTTCGGGCGACGCCCGAGTTCTGTATTTCGGCCCAAGGTCCGTCGACGTTCGACGGCCAGGCCTCTTTATCCCGCTGCGGATGTCACGCCCACTCGGGGTGTGACCCAGCCCGCAGCTTTCCTGCGATAGGCAGATTATGACCAAGTTGAACAACCCAGTATCCGTGAGCCGTGAGATTGGCGGCCGGACTCTTACTTTTGAAACAGGCCGCATGGCCAAGCAGGCCGATGGAGCCATCTACGCCACTTACGGCGAGACAGCTTTGCTGGCCACCACACAGAGCGCGAAGGGTCGCGCCGATCTCGACTTTTTCCCACTCACAGTCGAGTATCGCGAGAAGACTTATGCAGCCGGCAAGGTGCCTGGCGGCTTCTTCAAGCGAGAGATGCGCCCACGGGATCCTGAGATTCTGATCGCGCGTTCCATCGATCGTCCCGTGCGCCCCATGTTCCCCGCGAACTACCGCAACGAGTTGCAGATCGTCTGTCAGGTTCTCAGCTATGACCGTGTGAACGAGCCGGGCACCCTGGCCGGTTGCGCCGCCATGGCAGCGCTGAGCATCTCCACCATCCCGTATCAGGGGCCTGGTGCCACCGTGAAGGTGGGATGGATTAACAACGAATACGTCCTCAACCCCACCCAGGAGCAGCTTGCGGAGAGCACCCTGGATCTCGTCGTGAGCGGCACCAAGGAAGCCGTCACGATGGTGGAGGCGGGATCACTCGAACTTGACGAGGAGGTCATGGCCGGCGCCATCCTCTTCGGGCATGAGGGTGTTCAGCAGATCTGCGAGATGAGCGAAGAGCTCATGGCCAAAGTTGGCAAGACGAAGCAGGTCGTTCCCGAGATCGTTGCGAACCCTTGGACTGAAAAGGTTGAAGCTCACCGTGACGCCTATGCGGCGGCCATGGCCACGCCCGGCAAGTTCGAACAGAAGTTGGCGATGAAGGCGGTTGCGAACGATGGAACCGACGCGTTGCTCGCAGGGCTTGCTGAAAACGATCAGATGTCCGCGAAGAAGCAGATCGGAGAGGCTTTTCACGATCTGGAAGGCAGCATCGCTCGGAAGAAGATCATCGAAGATGGCAAGCGTTCGGACGGACGCTCGCTCGATGAGATTCGACAGATTGAGATCGAACTCGGTGTCCTTGCACGTACGCACGGCTCTGTGCTCTTCACACGTGGAGAGACGCAGGCACTCGTGAGCGTGACCTTGGGAACCGGTCGTGACGAGCAAATCGTCGACGGGTTGATGGACGAGTACAGCAAGCGATTCATGCTGCACTACAATTTCCCGCCGTTCTGCGTGGGTGAAGTGCGCCGCATGTCGGGCACGTCTCGCCGCGAGGTGGGCCACGGCAACCTGGCCGAGCGTTCGGTTCAGATGGTCATGCCTGCTCCGGAAGATTTCCCGTACAGCGTGCGGGTGGTTTCCGAGATTCTCGAGTCCAACGGCAGCTCGTCGATGGCCTCCGTTTGCGGTGGTTCTCTGGCGCTCTATGACGCCGGCTGTCCGCTTCGGACGCCGGTGGCAGGAATTGCCATGGGGCTCATCGAGGACGGGAATGACCACTACATCCTCAGTGACATCCTCGGCAGCGAAGATCATTTCGGCGACATGGACTTCAAGGTCACCGGAACCGCCGAGGGAGTGACCGCGTTGCAGATGGATGTGAAGATTCAGGGTCTGTCAGCTGACCTGTTGCGTCGCGCTCTTGCGCAGGCAAAGGAAGGCCGACTGCATATCCTCGGGAAGATGAACGAGGCGATCAGTTCGGCTCGCGAGAAGATCAGCAGTTGGGCTCCGCAGATCACCACGCGTTCTATCGACCCCGAGAAGATCGGTGCTCTCATCGGTCCTGGCGGCAAGATCATTCGCGCTCTGCAGGCGGACTACTGCGTCAAGATCGAGGTGAACGACGATGGCGTTGTGAACATCGCAGCGGGGCCTGAGGGTGACATGGACGGCGCCGTCGCAGCCGTCGAAGCCATCACGGGCGATGCTGAGGTTGGCACCGTCTACAAGGGCAAGGTGGTCTCGATTCGAGACTTCGGCGCCTTCATCGAGATTTTTCCCGGCAAGGAAGGCCTGCTGCACATCAGCGAGATGGGCGAAGGCGACCAGTTCGTGAAGAACGTGAACGACGTTCTGAGCGTCGGCCAAGAGATCGAAGTGAAGTGCACCAACATCGACGATTTCGGTCGCGTGCGCCTGGGCCATAAGGATGCCGAGGTTCAGGAAGGCGGCGGCGGAGGCGGCGGTGGTCGCGGCGGAGACCGTGGCGGAGATCGCGGTGGCCGCAGCGGCGGCGGACGTCGTGAGAAAAAGCCCGAAGCACAGGTCGATGTCGATGCTGTGTACGAAGGCTCGATCACCGGCATGAAGTCCTACGGCGTTTTCGTCGAGGTTCAGCCCGGTCGAGACGGTCTGTGCCACATCTCGGAGATGCTCCCCAACGACATCAAGGAGCCCTTCGACACCTATGCCATGGGCGACAAGGTCACCGTCAAAGTGCTGCAGATCGATGACCAGGGCCGCATCAAGTTGTCGATGCGGGCTGCGAAGACTGAAGACACCGAGACAGTCGGTAGCTGATCGACACCTGGAGCCCCGGTGCGCGGGTTTGCCCGACGTGCCGGGGCTCTGATCTCGCTCCGTTTCCTGAAGTTCGTCGGCGAATTGCTGGCCGACGGGATTTCACTAAAGAAACGTGAGCACATGCCGACCTCGCTCAGGGCGAGGTCGCGTGTCATGTGTTGTCAGGTTTTACTGCTTTAGGGCCTTTCAGGTGTGTACTCTTCAGGTCGCAGCGCCTCCCGGTTCGGATCCAGCCGTTTCCGAGGAGGGACCTAATGAAGAACATGAATCGGTTCAGGGCACAGTTTCTATTCATTCGATCCGTGGGACTGGTCGGACTTCTGTTCGCCAGTGCGGATGCCGCTCCCTTTTCGGCGCCGGCTCCGTACCAGTCACCCGATCCCTATCCTGCGTCTGCCGTTGCGCAAGATCTCGAAGTCACCGGACAGGTGCTTTACGGCACTGCGAACGCTGCCAAGACGGCGGCGACGGTCGATATTGTCGAGGTCTACAGCAACAACCCGGCCTACGTGCGTCTCAAGCAGCTTGGTTTGTCAGAGACGAGGGGGCGCGGCAAAGGTCTGTTCGAAGAAGCTCGCGCCAGCACGAACAAGGCGCTCGCGGCCATTGCTCGTCGGCATGGAATTGACGTGATCACAGTTCCAGGTGGCGTCTCCTCCGACGGCGAGGTGTCCGACCACACACGAGAAGTCATCGATCAGTTGCCGCTGTTCTCCATGGAGGGGGACCTGATCCACGGGAAAAATCTGCGTGGGATGCAAAGCGTCGGTGAACTCGATTCGCAAGCCGTACTCGAATCAATCCCCGCCTACCTTGAGTGGAAAGCGCTGAGCGAGAACGACGCGCAATACCATCTGCTTCAGAAGAGCTATCTCGACCAGTTTGGCAAGGCTGTCAAGAAGGTCGCTCGCGATCAGGGATTGGATGGGATCGCAGAGAAAGGGAATGTCACGTCGCGGCTTGGAACCGTCCCGGATGTCACACGTGCTGTGATTCAGGCTCTTTCGGGATGACAGATATGGCTGGGGCAGCACGCGAACTCGGAATGGCCCCAGCTTTAAGGCTCGTGCGCGGTTGTTGTGTCTGCTTCGCGGCTGTCATGTCGCTGACCCTTCCAGCCTGCGTAACCGAGGAATTGAAGTCGCAGCCGGATCGGTGGGAACTGGTCGGGGATCCCATTCCGGTCACTCTCGGTTCGAATGCACCTCTCGCAGGCCTTCAGGATGTCCCTGACCCCATTGCCGTGGACAATCCGGATGATTTGCTGGGGCTGCTGACGGTTCCGGCGAGCCCGGCGGATCTCGATCCCGACTTCCTCGCGGATCAGCCGCCCTCTCCTTTCCATCGACTGGGGCCGAATGTCATCCGCGGCGTGGATGGCAGTTGGACCAAGATGTTCATGCTCCATGCAGGACGTGGGGAGCAAGTGATCGAACTCCTGAGGGCCTATGTGCCCGATTTCCCCACAGAGCCTGGAGTTCCGAACGACCCTCTGCTTCCGCCGACGCAGTCCATCCGCTATGTGCTTCATGCCGGTTTTATTCAGGATGAGGTTCAAGAAAGCTTCGGGCTTCGTAAGCCTCTGGGAGAGCCGAGTATTGCAGACGTGCTGCATATCACTGCGCCGCCGGACACGTTGCTCTTTATCACGGAACTGCTGCACAAGCTCCTTGCTGACCTGCCACAGGTCGAACTTCAGGTGCGTGTTGTCGAAGTGAACCTTGATGACCTGGTTGATTGGGATGCCAAGGTGGTTGGGCGCTCCCTCACCGACCCGGACCTCCCGTACAACGCGGTCACAAATCCGCCTTCAGGAAATTTCGGCGCTGGCGTTCCGATTTTGGATCCCACGGAACCCTCCGGAATCGGAGCCGGCTTCAACAGCTTTGCGAGCTCGGTCACCCTTAACGGGTTTTTGCTCAGTTTGCAGGGTGTGCACAACAATCTTCGCGTGGACGGTGTCATCAGCTTGCTGCAAACAATCGGTGCAGGAGAGTTGATCAGCTCGCCCACCGTGACTGTTTTGAATGGGCATAGGGCTGCACTCACGACCGGCGACAAAGTGCCGGTGTTCACTGCGAGCGGCAATGCCAATCAACCCAATGTCTCGACAAGCTTCGAGCCGACAGGTGTGACCATCGATATGGTTCCGTTCATTCTGAGCGAAAACCTGGTGCGACTCGATGTCTCGATTGATGTCTCGGCTCAGACGGGCTCGGTCCCTTTTGTCATCAGCGGCGTCGAAGTCGAGTCACCTATCATCAGTCAGCGCGCAGCGGGCACCACGGTGCATGTTTACAGCGGTCAGGTGCTCGTGGTGGGAGGGCTTCGCCAGTCCACGCAGATCGAGACCATCACGAAAGTTCCGCTGTTCGGCGACATTCCGATCATTGGCTGGTTGTTCAAAAGCCGCAGCACCAGGAAGAAGAACACAGAGATTCTCATGATGGTCACTCCGGTCATCAAGATTCCGAGTGAGACCCTGCGGAACCCACTCGGCCTGTGATCGGCACACTCGCCGGACTCGACTGGCTCGTGATCGGTGTGTACTTGGCTCTCGCGTTGGGTGCGGGCCTGTGGTTCCGCGAGCGCAGCCGCGGTTCCATGGAGAACTTCTTTCTCTCCGGACGCAACCTCCCCTGGTGGTTGGCTGGCACCTCGATGGTGGCCACGTCGTTCGCGAGTGATACGCCCCTGGTCATCACGGGCTGGACGCGTGATGCAGGGGTTGCCGGAAACTGGCGTTGGTGGGGGTACGTGGTGAGCGTTTTGCTCGTCGTCGTGCTGTTCTCGCGTTTCTGGAAGCGATCTCGTGTGCTCACAGACATCGAGTTCATGGAGTTGCGCTACTCGGGGCGACCTGCGCGGGCGCTCCGTGGCTTCAAGAGCATCTACCAAGTGATCTTCATGCACTGCTTCGTCATGGGCTGGGTAATGCTCGGCATGACGAAAGTCATGGAGGTCGTGTTCCAGTTAGAAACCGGTTCTACGATTTCGCTCGGGTTGTTCGAGGTCACACCTGCAGTGGCGATCATGTTGGGATGCTGCGTCTTGGCCCTGGTCTACTCGGAGATCACAGGTCTGTGGGGCGTGGTGATTACGGACTTCGTTCAGTTCCTTCTGGCTCTTGCGGGCGCCCTCGTTCTGGCCTGGATGGTGGTGGACGATTTCGGTGGCATCGGACCGCTTGTCGACGCATTGAAGGCCGCTCCCGTGGCCGCCGGGAAGCTCTCGGCCGCGCCTGACACGACAGGCGTTGTGTTGTCAGATCCAAGTACCTGGAATCGGGAATTCTGGCAATTTGCCGTGTTTATCGGCGTGATCTGGTTTGCCACCAAGAACACCGATGGAAGCGGTGTCATGGTGCAGAGGTTGCTGGCCAGCAAGAACGAGAAGCATGCCATGGGAGCCGCGCTCTGGTATTCGTTGGCGCACAACGCCTTGCGACCTTGGCCTTGGATCATCGTGGCGTTGGCGTCGCTTTTGGTCTTGCCTCCGGTGTCGGTGGCGACTCCAACCGATGGCGTTGTGACGGCCGTGAGTGCCCAGGAAATTCTTGTCCAGGCTTCCGACGGCACAGCCGTCAATCTTTCGGTGCCTTCTACAGGTGTTGAGGGCTGGGCTGCTTCGCCTCGGGTGACCTCGGGTGCACAGGTGGTAGCTGGGCAGGTCGTGGCCTCCACCGATGACGAGGAGGCGTATCCCGAGATGATGCGGCGCTACCTACCCGCGGGCCTCTTGGGCTTGATGATTGCCAGTTTCTTGGCGGCCTTCATGTCGACCATCGACACGCATGTGAATCTGGCGTCCTCTTATCTGGTCAACGATGCCTACAAGCGTTTCGTGAAACCGGACGCCCCGCCTGCTCACTACGTTCGCGTGGCTCGCTTCATGGGGCCTGCGGTCCTGCTCATCGCCCTGGGCTTCGGACTGAATGCAGAAAGCGTGCGGGGGATGTTCGACGTCTTCTCCGCGCTCTTCAGCGGTGTCGGCGTGGTGTATCTGTTGCGCTGGCTCTGGTGGCGCATCAATGCCTGGTCAGAGATCACGGCTTTGGTGGTGGGAGCCGCGGTGACGTGGACCATGGAATTGCGGCCTGATTGGGCCGTGGCGCTGCTGCCCGAGCCGCTCACCGAGGCGGGCCAGCCCGTTTTTCCCGGGGCGCTCCTGATCGTGATCGCCGTGGCCCTGCCGTTGACCATTCTGGTGACCTTGCTCACTCCGTCCGTGGACCGAGCCACCCTGAAGGAATTTTATGACCGTATTCGGCCTCTGGGGGCCTGGGGGCCGCTGCGGACCCCAGGGGAGTCTCATGGGCGTTTTGCGGGCCTGAGGGTGATCATTGCCTGGATCGGGGCGACCGCCTTCGTGGTGGCCTGCATCCTTCTTCCTGGCGATCTCCTGCTCGAAGGGGGTAAGCACACGGGACTCTGGATTGGTGTGGGGGTGGTGGGCTTGCTGGGCCTGGCGGTGCAGCCTTCCGTCTTGTCGCGTCACGCCTCCGATCGGCCTTGATAAATCTAGGGACCCGCCTACACTGCGGGCCCCGATTCAAGCGGCAAATCGCCGTCTGAAAGCGGGTTCGGACTCCGAAACCCCATCTTGAGACCGCCCATGCTCCGCCTCGCGTCGCGCGGCATCACGCCTGCCCTAGCCCTTCTCGTGTTCCTCTCTTCCTCCGTGACAGCGCAGGATACCGAGAGCCTCTTTGAGTCCGGTGTGGATGCCTATCGTCGTGGTGACAACACCGCTGCGATCGAGCAACTCAAGTCTGCTCTGGCGACCAACCCTGGCAACGACGCAGCCTTCGCGCTGTGGCAGCGTGCCGAACAGCAAGTGCTTCTCGAGATGCTCATCGAGAGTGGCGAACTGGGTGCACTCACCGAGCGCTTCCTTACGCTCGCGAAGGTCGGACAGCTCGTTGTGGTCTCCGACCCGGGCAACGCCGAAGAGGTTGTGGCCCTTTACCTTGAAGGTGATGCAAACGAAAGTCGCGCTGCGTTGCTTGATCTGCAGGCAACGTATGGAGCGTGGGCTGTGCCCGCGTTGGTGGGACCACTGGGTGATCGCGCTCAGCCCGACAATCGCGTCATGGCCATCCAAGCATTGATCCGTCTGGGTGACACGGCAGTTCCGGCGCTCATGGCGACCACGCAAGCAGAAGATGAGTTGACGCGAAGCAACGCTGCCTCGGTGCTCGGGTCGCTTGGCGACACACGCGCCGCCGCTGCGCTGGCCTGGATGGCGCAGACGGATGCCTCCGAGACAGCTCGCAACACGGCAGCCGCGGCTCTCAACAAGCTCGTTTCTGATCTCCAGGCGATGCACATCAACACACTGGATGCCACCGCTCTGACCCTGGACTTGTCCGAAGGTTGGTTGCGCGGAGATGCCGAACTCGAGCGGCCTTACGCCAGCGGCTCTGTCGCCTGGATGTGGTCCGACGGAGCTCTCCAAGGGCGGACCGTGCCGGCCGGCCTCGTAAGTCTCGACATGGCAGAATCCGCACTGCGCGGTGCTCTGGCAGCAGGTGCAGGCGACGGCGTGCGCGGTCATCTGGCGGCTGTCCACGCGGCTCAGAAGGCCGAAATCATGGCTGCTCTGAGCAATCCGAGACTCGCTGACAACGAACTTATCCAGAGAGTTGCGGCAGATCTTGCAACGCTCGATCTCAACCTGGCGCTGGCTGGCCAGCATCGTGCAGATGCTCTGGGCTTGCTTCTGGCTTCGCGGCAGACGGCTGCCGCGATCGTCCTCATGGATGCCATGGGGCGGAGTCGTCCTGAAGTGCAGGCCATGCGCCGGGCGCTTGCTCACACCGACCCAGGAGTGGCCACCGCGGCTGCGGTGGAACTCGGCGGTCTGGGCGACGCGAGTGCCACTGTCGTGGCGCGTCTGAGCACGGCTCTCTCGACTGTGCCCGACCGGCTGGTGATGTCGATGGGTGACACAGGACTTTCGGGACAAGCGGCTGGGTGGCAATTGCTGGGCGCGCAGGATGTGCCCGGTGGAATGGCGACCGCCAAGGCCTACCCGCCCAAGGACGTCATCGTTGTGCAAGATGGTCTGCAGGGCGTGACTCTCGATACGCTGGTCTTTGGTCTGAAGAACGATCCGCGCACCCAGGACACGCCGTTGATCATCGTGACGGACAACGTGGGCAACGTGGAGAGTCTCTACGGAGACCAGGCCGCGGCCATTGTTGGCAGCGCAAGCTGGGACTCGGTGAAGGGTGTCGCAGGAGAGCCAACTGAAGCGATGGCTCGTGCCATGGCAACTGCTCAGCTGGCGGCCGCCGTGCTGTCTTCATTGCCCGCCGCGCGCGTACAAGCAGCTGCTCAAAGCACTGCAGAGGCACTCAACTCTGGCGCAGATGAGGCAACCAAGATTGCACTTCTGAATCTGGCGGGAGGGGCAGGTCTCACGACATGCCTGCCAGCCGCCGAGGGCGTGGTACTGAACGGTGGCTCTGACGAGTTGATGATTGCTGCTCTGGATGCCTGCGCTCGGCTCTGGTCCGTGACGGGGCCTGCTGGAGACAGGAATGCTCTGACGGCAGCCCTGGAGAATGCACTGGCCAGTGGGAATGCCGCTCTGGCGTATTCGGCGGCCGAAGCACTCGGCCAACTCGGCGGAAGCCCAGCGCTGGTTGTGGCCGGCGGGAACTAGTCCAGCGTTCTCAGGTCGCGCTTCTGGTGCGAGGCTTGAGAATGACGCACACGACTCCCCCGGCGATCAGCGCGCCGCCGAGGAGGGCGGCGCTTGTCACAGGCTTGTCGAGCCAGAGGGCAGCGCCGAGCACGCCAGCTACCGGCTGCAGGAACACGAAGGGGGCCACCGTCGACGCCTTGAGGTGCTTGAGCGAGGCTGTCCACAAGAGAGTGGCTGCGAACGAGCCGCCGAGTCCCAGGGCGAGTGTCCACCAGAGCGCGGGCATCAGTTGCGGACTGTTTCCCCATGAGTCCGATTCGGCCAGCATGGCCGGAATCAGCAACACCTGAGCCAAGACCATGGACATGAAGGTGACGTCCATGGCGCGGTAGCGCATGGCGAGCGGCTTCATCAGGGGGGAGTAAAGCCCCCACAAAACGGCGTGCAGTGCGAGCAGCAGATTGCCGCGGAGGTGCTGGCCTTCGAGCAGAGAGTCCACGGGCGCATCGTTGAGCACGATGAACAGCCCGCCTGCGAAACCGAAAGAGATGCCCAGCATCTGCAGTCGACGTACATGTTCTCCGAGAAGAATGCGTGCGAAGACCAGAATCGCACATGGCTCGAGCAGAATAAGAATGGATCCGTTGGCTGGCGTCGACCATTCGGTGCCAAGCGTTCCGAGGAGCAGTGGGAGGGCGTAGGCCACGATGCCGAGCAAGGTCAGTCGCAAGAAGTCGGCGCGCGGGTAACGCCAGGTGATACCTCCCGTGCGTTGCATCAAGGCGGCCATGAGCAACAGCGCGACGAGATTGCGTCCGAACGTAATCGTTGCAAACGGCAGGCCTGCCAGCGCCTGGTCCTGGGCCAAGTAGGTGAGTCCACCCAGCAGGTTGGCCAGCACAATGAAGACAACAGCCGTGATGCGCATCGAGCCCTTCAACGTCGCCCTCCGCGTCGCCGACGTCGTTTCTTGCTGCCACCTCGAGGAGCGTTTTTTTCTCCACCGACGTCACCCAGAAGATCGACCGGATCCCAGGC
>JAQWOM010000013.1 GCA_029245865.1 Planctomycetota bacterium | reverse complement strand
CAAGCCGCTCTCTTCGCTGACGATTCTCGTCGGTGAAAACGCTTTCGTGAAAGAGCGCTTGCTGGATCGGGCAATCAAACACGCGGGCGGTGATGTCGAAGTGTTTTCGGTGCGGCCTGGAGAGCAGCCCCAGGCGGCGCTCCGGCGTCTTACAGACCTTTGGGGGACGCGGTCGCTGTTCAGCACGGGGCAACTGATCCTGGTTCGGGATGCAGAGAGCTTGATCAAGGGGCAGGGGGTCAAGCAGTTGCAGGCCCTGTACAGCGAGGCAGAGTCGCCACCTCCCAATCAGCTTTTGATGACGACGAGCGCGCTTGATGGAAGAAGCAAGCTCGCCAAAGCGCTCAAAGGAGCAGACAGCCTCGTCAGCCTTCCCGTGTTACGCGACGCACCGCCGCCCTGGCACGACGGAGGGCCCTATCTTGAGACGGACTTGAACCAGTGGCTGGTTGCTGAAGCTGCTCAACAGGGGCTCTCGGTGTCCTTGAAAGTGGCCGCCGAGATGTCGCGCCGCATCGGCAACGAGCCGGGCCGTATTGCCCAGAAGCTTGTGCAACTCAAGGTGCTTCTCGGCAAGCGCACGGACGTCAAGATGAAGGATGTCACGGAGTTCGTCTCTTTCTCCTCGGTGCGCCTGCTCAGTCTCTACGAGGATGCCCTCGTAAGTGGAGACACTCGAGTTGCGTTGCAACTCGTAGATCGCATGGTCCGCGAAGGTGTGTATGACCCGTTCATGAGGCTCGTTTCTGGCCCGGCGGTGGCGGAGACAGTGTTGCGAGGTCTCACGGCAGGTCTTGCGAGGGTCTATGAAGCACACGAACTGCTGGGGCCGGGGCTCGTCAACGCGCTGTCCTCCAAGCCCTGGCAGCGATCCAAGGCCGACACGGCCTCTCTTGATCAGGCGCTGGGGCGAGGCGGACGTCGCGTTTTCCTGGAACGAGACCTGAAGCGGGTGACCTTGCCGGCCGTTCGCGGTGCTTTCCGTATCGCCCTGGATGGGCTGCGGCGGCTGCGGGATGGCCGGGGCTTGTCGCTACACGCCATCACGGTTCGTCTCAGCCGGGCTTACTGCGCGCCGAGAGCTCTCTCATGATCCGTCGCTTGCCCAAGGATGTTGTCGATCGGATTGCTGCCGGAGAGGTCGTGGAGCGCCCCGCGGCGGTGGTGAAAGAACTCGTCGAAAATGCACTCGACGCTCGTGCGACGACGATCGATGTGACCATCGAAAATGCAGGCCTGGGGCTGATCCGAGTTGCCGACAATGGTTGCGGCATCTCCGAAAGCGACATGCCCACCGCGTTCGCTTCCCATGCAACTTCGAAGCTTGTGGATGTCGACGACCTGTTTCATGTCGTCAGCTTCGGCTTTCGTGGCGAGGCTCTGAGCTCGATCGCCGCCGTTTCACGGGCGCGGATCATTTCTTCGACGGATGGTGACGGTGGCGGATACCGGCTTGATTGCGTGGCGGGAGAGGTGGGTAGCCTGGAGCCTGTCCCGAGTGCGCAGGGAACCATCGTCGAAGTCCGTGACTTATTTCACAACACACCCGCGCGACGGCAATTCCTGGGTGCCGCTCGCACAGAAGCGGCTCGTTGCCGAGAGGTCTGTACAGCGCTTTCGCTTGTGAACCCAGGGGTGCGACTGTCTTACACCATTGACGGCGCGCGCCGCTTTTCATCAGAAGGCTCTTCTGACGCGCGTGAGCGAGTCAGCGCCGTGTACGGGCGAGATTTTGCGGACGGCATGACTTCGGTGGCCTCTCAGGAACCTGGTGTGCACATCGAGGGGCTTCTCGGTCTGCCAGCCTTCGCGCGTCCACGTGCTCGCGCGCAGCTTCTTTTCGTAAACGGACGTCTCGTCAAAGACCGCGGGGTTCTGGCGGCCGTGCGTGTGGCCTGTCGAGATTTCGTTCCTCCGAACCTGCATGTGTCGTGGGTGTTGTTTCTGACGATTGACCCTGAGCGGCTCGATGTGAATGTGCACCCGACGAAGGCCGAGGTGCGTTTTCAGGATCGGGACACAATCTTTCGATTGGTGCGCCGAGCCTCCAGAGAGGCTTTGCTCAGGTCGGATCTGGCTCCACGCATTCGTGCGGGGCATGTGAGCCCCCAGCGCACCGCGCCTTCGGCGCCTGAAAGTTCGCCTTCGACGATGGACCGTCGAGAGTGGCGCGCTCGGAGGCCTGAAGCGACTTCGACGAGTTCTCCCGAAGACCGGCCCGTTTCCCCCGAGCCGCCCCCTGCGGCGCCCACTCTGACTGGCGTCGGCCGCGTGAAGGCGGCCGCGCGCTTTTTGCAGGTGCTCGACACCTATCTGATTCACGACTCGCCCGAGGGGTTAGTGCTTGTGGATCAGCACGCTCTTCATGAACGCATCTTGTATGCACGCCTTCAGGACGATCTTGCGGCGGGGCGGATTGAGCGCCAGGGGCTGTTGGTTCCGCACCCAGTTCGATTGACGCCGGAACTGCACGCTCTCGCTCTCGAAAAGTCAGAGGAGCTTCAGCGCCTGGGGCTGGAGATCGAGGATTTCGGCTCTGACACGGTCGTTGTTCGCTCGGTGCCTGCTGTTTTGCGGCAAGAGTCCGTGGACGATCTGGTGGAAGCGCTGGTGGCGCCTCCGGATGTGCACGGCGGCGTGCCACACGGTCTCGATCGCCGACTCTTCACGATGGCCTGCCATGCTGCGGTGAAGGCTGGCGACAAGCTCAAGGAAGAAGAGATTGCCGAGTTGATCGAGCAGGGCGAACAGCTCGAGCACGACTCCACGTGTCCACATGGCCGCCCTACGCGTTTGCTCATCGGCAGTACGGAGCTGGAGCGGCTCTTCAAGCGCTCGGGTTTCTGACACACCCGCTCCGCGGGGTACGCGTCAGTCCGGAACCTCGAAGAGCTTGTCGTCCACGATCGGGTCCAGGCTCAGGATGGGTTTCCCGGTGTCGGGATCTACGATCATCCCTAGCGTGATGAAGGGCTCTGCATCTCCGTCCCGATAGACAGCGGTGTAGGCAGGAACCACGAGTTCTGAATCAGAGGCGACATGAAAGAAGAAGCGCAGTTCGATTTCCCGAGGCTCGTCGCCGCCCAGAGTGCGCACCCGGAAGTTCCACAGCTTGCCTGTCTCGGGCTCTATGGCGAGAGCAACCTGCAACTGGGGAGATGATTCAAGAGTGGCGTCCGTGGGCGGCGGCGCGTCAGGAGTCACTCCAAAGAGAGTGTCTTCGACATGCCCGACGACCCACTGCACGGAAGCCGTTTGCTTGCCACGGCTGCCCACGGGGAGGTCAACGCGATCGCCGTCGAGGCGTATCTCGCTCATGCGAGGCATCAGAGCGTCGAGCACAAAGGCGTCGAGCATCACGGGCATCAAGCGCAGTTGAGCCTGAAGTTGCTCGAGATCGACATCGAATGTCAGGGGGTCGTCGCTGTAGACGACCACCTTGCCCGAGGCATTGTCTCGGAACCAGCTGCGCTCTCCGTCGTAGCCCACCGTGGAGTTCGAATCGACGAGGTTGTCCTGACGTGTCGTTCGCATGCGCACGGGGTGGCGGAGGTAGGTGCGCTCGACGCGGGCGTCGATAGCAGAGTCATCCTCTGGATTGCGAACATGAACCTGAAAGACGCCGTGCAGGCCAGGAGGGGCCGGGCGGGGGGTGTCTCCGCGCTGAAATCGCGCCGCCTTCTCGAGCAAGTCCCGGGCGGCAGATGGCGCTGGCGACGCGGCTTCTTGCGCTGGGACGGCAGGTGTCGAATCCTGAGGGAGTGTCACTCGGTGCGGCACAGCGCTAGAGTGAGCCCCGAACTGGGCAGACAGCAGGATCAGAGTTGCGAGGAGGCTGTTCATCGTTCTCGACACAGTAGAGGTAGAGCGACCCGGCAGCAACGGTGTCGGGGGAAGCTCTCGGGCAGCTCTCTGGGCCGGCTGGCTCCTCGTGGCTGCTGCCGTGCTTCCCTTCGCCGACACGCGCCACTTTGGGCATGTGCACGACGACCACGTCCTGCGTGGCGCTTCGAGCCTGGTCACAGACGGGCGGGCCAATCTGGAAGATCTCTGGAGCGCTGACTTCTTCGGAACCTATGACGAGCCACGGGGGCAGTCTGGATATTGGCGACCACTGGTGACCCTTGGGTCTCGGCTCGAGGTGATCCTCGCTGGAGGCTCGACTCAGGGATATCTGTGGCTCGGGCACGTGATCACGGTGCTGTGCCACCTGGCGGCGACCCTGGCCCTGTGGCGCTTGTTGTTGGCGTTGGGCTGCACCTGGCAGGTGGCTGTTCTGGCAAGTGCTCTGTTCGGACTGCACCCCATCCACGTCGAGAACGTGAGCTGGACTTCCGGTCGCGTGGACAGTCTCTCGGCAGCCTGGGGCTGGGCGGGCACCGCCCTCTGGTTGCGGGGGCGTGGCCGCGGCTTTCAAGCAGCTGCGGGCTTTGCCTGTCTCTTGCTTGCCCCGTTGTGCAAGGAGACCGCCGCACTTCTTCTCGTGTTGGCACCCGTTGCGGGTCGCAAGATGGGCATGAGCTGGGGGAGGTCGCTCTTGATCCCCGCCCTGGCCTTGGTGACCACGGTTGTCCTGCGCGCCTTCTCGTTCGGGCTGGTTCACGAACTGCCCGCGGAGGCCTTCACGGGACCCGAGTCGCTGACGTCTCGGTGGGCGACATGGCTTTCCATACAACCAGACCTGCTGCGCTTCGCCATCTGGCCGGGTCCCACATCACCGATTCACCCGGTGAATGCGGCTGCGAACTTCAGTGCGCCAGGTGTCTCGGCGGGACTGGCGTTGTTGCTTGCGCTGAGCGCGCTCGGCTTCTGGATCGTGTGGCGGCGTTCTGCCGCGGCTGCCTACGTCATGCTTCTTGCACTGGGGACGACCTATTTACTGGCCCCCTGGGTGCGATTCCCGACCGGCTTTTCTGAGGTGGCTGGCCCGCTTTACGAGCGTTACCTCTACGTGGCTGCTGCGGCTCCGGCACTGTTGCTTGGGTGGGTGATTGCCCGGCAGATCGGCGCGGCCTCCTGGCGAGTGCCCCTGGTCATCGTGCTGGCCATTCTCTGCATTGGGCCTGTGACGGCTTCCAGAACTCTTGCCTGGTCCTCGGACATTCACTTCGCGCAGGCGGGCCTCAGGACGGCGCCGGCCTCGGCGAATCTCTGGGCTCATCTCGGCACCGCTTATCTGGAAAACTATCGCATGAGCGGGGAGCCGCAAGAGTCCGCGGCGGCGCTGGAGGCTTACGACCGGGCTCTCGCTCTCGACTCGCTCCACACGCGCGCCGCGGTGAACCGATTTATCACGTTGGTTTTGAGCGAGCGGGGGCCCGAGGCCATGGGGCAGGCCACGGTGCTTCTGTCCCGCTGGCCGGCGGATCCATTCGTGCTTCATAACGTCGCGGCATGGCATGAGGCCGAAGGTCGGCTGGAGACGGCCGCCGAGCTTCTGGACCGGGAGCTGCAGACGGACAGGCCTCACCCGGAAACGGCAGAGCGACTGGAAGCCCTCCTTCAGCGCCTGGAGGCTCAGGAGGGCCGCGGGGCCGGCCGCTGAGGGCCGGGCTCTGCAGACCCTTGCAGAGAAATGGTGCCGAAGGGGGGACTCGAACCCCCACTGGGTTAACCCCAACTAGACCCTGAATCTAGCGCGTCTACCAATTCCGCCACTTCGGCACGAAGAGGGGGCGGGAGATTGTCCATGCGACGTGCTGCCTTGCAAGCATGCGCTCTTGCCCAGGCTCCGAGGGACCGGAGAATGGAACCCATGTCTCCCAAGGGCCCCCGTAAATCGAACCTTCAGAGGCGGTCGGTGTGCGTCAACCGGCGCGCCCGGCACAACTACGACGTCCTCCAGAAAATGGAGGCGGGGCTGATTTTGCGTGGAGCAGAGGTCAAGGCCTTGCGAGAGGGGAAGGGCAACCTCGTGGATGCCTACGTCAGCCTGCGCGACGGCAAACCCGTTCTGCACAACCTCGAGATCTCCCCGTACAGCCATGACACCGGGCCGCGCGATGGGGAGACCAAGCGCAGTCTCGGATTGCTGATGAAGGCGGCCGAGATCCGCAAGCTCGTTCAGACTCTCCGTGAGAAGGGCCTCACGCTGGTTCCCCTGGAGATTTATTTCCACGGAGCCTGGGCGAAGGTGGAGGTCGGGGTCTGCCGCGGCCGCCGCAAAGCCGACAAGCGCGAAAAGCTGAAAAGCCAGGAAGCGAAGCGGGATATTGACCGGGCTTTGCGCCGGCGTCCGTGAATCCTGGTCGCTTTGCTACCGTAGAGGTGCTTCACCGTGGGGGCGACCTGGTTTCGACCGAGTGGCTGACTTCATCGGGTGGCGTGCCGAGGTGCCCAGGCGGCCTCGTAAAACACCTGGGAAAACATAGCTGGCAACAACAGCTACGCACTGGCTGCCTAGAAGTAGGTATCCCGTTCCCGGGGTGCGCGCCTGCCGCGTTTCGGGAACGTCACATGCAGGCTGGCTGAGGACCCTCCCGTCTGCGGGGTTCTCGGCGAGATTCAGCGGACTGGCCGAGTGGATGATCCCGTCGATCGGAGAGCCACGAGGCGACAACACAGTAGGTCGACTACGCACGTAGATGCTCGGTGAAGGGCGCTTTGGGACGCGGGTTCGATTCCCGCCGCCTCCACCATTAGCTTGAAAATGCACCTGATCTCAGCAACGCGGTATAAGAACACAGAGATATCGTGTCTGCCGTTTCTCGCCTGAGGAGGCTGCTATGTTCCGCCGCACTTGCTTGTCGTTACTCGTCATCACGTTCATGGCCCTCTTGTCGCCAGAGGGAAGCTCTCAGGATCTGGACGGCCTCTGGTTCAAGGTGACGACCAAGATCCAAGGGCGG
>JAQWOM010000012.1 GCA_029245865.1 Planctomycetota bacterium | reverse complement strand
GCGAGTTTAACACCCCTCGCTTCTTGCTGATTTCTCCACTCTTACCCGTACTTTCGGACGACATTCCTGGCCTTTTCGAGACTGGTCTCGGCATAGACCTGTGTGACATCTGCACGCCTGTGGCCAAGGACGGTCTGTGCGACATCGAGACCCGCCATCTCCCGCAACCGAGTGGCTGCGTTGTGGCGCAGTTGGTGGGGGTGCCACGACTCAATGCCCGCCTTTTCGCAAGCGCGTGCAATGGCACGTCGAACACTGGCGGGGGTGTAGGCATCGCCTGGCGAGCGCTTCGGGCTTTCCTTGGGCCGTCGAGCTCGTTGGCTAGGCGTCAAAGGCGTCTTTCTCTGTTGTCGCGCTTCCCTGGATGCCAGGCGCGCAGCTTCTTTCGGACTGAAGACAAAGGCACTGGGATCTGCCTTCAAGAACGGCCTCAGCGCCTCCTGGGCTCGCCTTCCCAGCAGAATGACCCGGCCATGGCCATGGTGCGCCGTTTTGTGCGACAGCGGGCGGTACTCCCACACATCGTCCGTGATGGCGATGTCTCCAACGCGCATGGTGAGCACCTCACCGACACGTGCCCCGGTGTGCAACAGGAGCTCGACGAGGGCCGCCACGTGCCCGCTCAAGTGGGGGAGCGTTTTCCGGATATGTTCCTCGGGCACCGGGCGCACCGGCTCGGGCTCACGCGCCTCCCCGCGTCCTTTTCGCAATCCTCGCACGGCTTGCAGGGCTTGGTAAATATCCGGGGCGGCCATTTCGTTTTCCACCGCCCATCGAAAGAGGCGCTTAATGCGGCGGGTTTGCTCATTGCAGGTCTTGAGCGAATTGCCCCGCTCAACAAATATGCTGCGCACTATTTTCAATTTAGAGCAGGTGAATTGCGTCACCCGTTCAACACCGAAAAGTGTCAGGAGCGGTGAGAAGGCAGAGGCGAGTAATTGGACCTCACTTGTCTCCTCCATGTGAACAATAGAAGGTCTTTTGCCATGTTGCGCCGAGAGGCATTGTTTCGCTTCGTTTGCCTCTTCCTGCTTCACCAACAGTGCTGCTTTGTTTGCATCCGGCGCTGGCGATTCTGTGTGTTGTTTTTTCCGGTAATACAGCTTGGCGAACTTCATATAGGCCACGACCAGTTCAGCTATCGATAGGTCTGTATTTACCTGACCATTGACGTTTGGCAGGCGCCGGTCATTCGCCAGGAACATGGCGATAAGACGGTCGTATTCGCGAACGGCTGTGGGGGAGCCCCAGGGCCCGCAATAGTGGTCCTTGCCACAGAGTCGGACGACGGCTCGCCCGGAGGCTTTGTGGAGTGTTAGCCGAGGAATCCGGCGTGTGCTTCGGCGGTCTCTGTATGTCATCGAACGGCTCTCCTGAGAGTGGGATTCCGTAGTTACGGAGAAACCCGGTGCTCCCAGGGCCGCGCTGACAACCCGTCAGGTACGCCTAAGTCTTGCGTTCAGCCCAGTTTGTTGATGGTGGGCGAGAAGGGACTCGAACCCCTGACCCCCTGGTTGTGATCCAGGTGCGCTACCAACTGCGCCACTCGCCCATAGCCATCGAACAGAAACAGACCGCCACTATCCCGATCTGATGGGGGAGAGGCAACCAAGTCAACGTGGCTCTTTTCAAGCTCGTACGCTGTCTCTCGCCGTGCCCTGAGCCCGATTTTCAGAGGCACTGAAGTCGTCAGCGCCATCGTCCGATGAGGTCTTCAGACTGCCCTTGCAGCCACACCCACACGCCCCCAGTTGTCGGAGCCAGCCCCGCCATGCGCATGTCCAGCCTCGTCCTCTCGTCCGCCCTGCTCGCATGCCTCGCCAGCCCGGCTCTCCACGCCCAGGAGACCGACACGAGCAGCACCCGTCGCGCGGCCACGCCAAGTCTCCAACTCACCACACCCCTCCGCACCTCCACGACCCCTGCCTGGAAAACCAGTCAACTGCGCGATCAGTGGTCCGAGCAACTCAAGAAAAGCAGCGTGCGAAAACGGCGCACGGCAGCCGCTCAAAGCTCAGTCAAAACGCAGAAGAAAAAGCCGAGCGCCGGCGTGCTGCGCCGGATAGCGCGCATGAATGCCGGACTCAGTCACACGCCTTTTGCGTCCAAGGGCAAAACCAAGGCCAAGGCCCCGAGCACAACCCGACGCCCCGCGGCAAACAAACAACCCCGCACGGCGACAACTCGCAAACCGGCCGCAAAGAAAGCCGCGCCCCGCTCCGGACGCAAAGCCAGCAAGCCCGCCCGCAAAAACAAACAACGCGGATCAGGTCGCGGCTAACTCAGGAACGCAACATCACCGACTCGCGTCGGAACATCCACGCAGCCGTCAACAACGACAAGGCCGTGAGCAACAACGTGCTCGCCAGCGTGATCGCGTAGAAGTCCCACATGTAGTTGCCCTTCAGTAGCTCTTTCATGAGCATCGAGATGTTCACGAAGGGAATCCACGCCAGGTGGGACTCGGCCTGCAAGTCAGGCAGCAACGACACCATCATCGGAAGAATCAGCACGAACTGCAGGGGCACCGTGTAGCTCTGCGCCTCCTTGAAAGACCGGGCGTAAAGACCCACCGTCAGCAACATGGCTGAATAGAGCGCCGCCACAGGCAGCACCAACGACCCCGTCAGCACCAACGCCAGCGGCTGGAACTCGATGTTGAAGGTGCTGGCCAGCTCCGGCGGCAAAATGCCGTAGGCAAAGCTAAGCACCATCGAAGTCGTCGTCAGCACGGCAGCCACAATCGCTGCCAGAAAGACCACGACGAATTTGCCCGTGGCAATCTCGAGCCGGGACACCGGACCCAGCAAGAGCGTCTCCATCGTGAAGCGCTCTTTCTCTCCCGCCGTCAGATCCAACGCCGGGTAAAGCGCACCGAAGAAGCAGAACCCAAAGAGAAGGTAAGGCAACAAGCCTCCAAGGAAGGCCTGAACCTTGCGCGATGCGGTCGCCACATTGGCGCGCTCGAGCTTCACAGGCTCTACGAAGTCGGCCGACAGGTCCGCCTCTCGCAAACGCAGGCCGAGTTGAAAGCGACTGAACACCTCTTGCACGGCATCCAGTCGGTCGAAGGCTTCACCAGACAAGCTCTGGCTGGAGTCATACAGAACACTGAACGGCACCGAAGGCCCCGCCTCCTCCAGATCGACCAGCGTGTCCGGTGGGACATAGACAGCGGCCGCAATGGCCTTGGATTGAATGGCCAGCGTCAGCTTTTCGTCGGCCAGGTAAGCCGGCAAGTCCGAAGGAATCTCAACACCCTGCGCGAGAGCCCCCGAGAGATCGATGTCGGCCGGGTCCACAAACTCCGTCTGCAAGCTCAACCGACCGATGGCGAAGGCATCGCCGAGCAACGCCTTCTGCTCATCAGGCATGTCTGCCTGAACCTTGAACACCTTCGCCAGGTCGAGAGCGTCCATGGCGCCCTCTCCCTCGCCCAGGGACATCAGACGACGCATGCCGTCCAGGCCACCCACCGAATCGAGAGCCACCTTGCCCTGTGCCACAGCCAACGAGGTGGCGTTGGCCTTGAACCACTGCATCGACAGGGCCTTCAAGGTCGTCACCACGGCGGGGTCAGCAGCCACCTTCAGCACCCGCGCCTGCTTGTCGGCACTCTGCTTCATGGCGAACTTGCTGATGCCCAGCATCAACAGCGGCATCACGACAATCGGCAACAACATCATGAAGAACAAAGTGCGACGATCACGAAGCACATCACGCAACTCTTTGCGAGCAATGACAGACACCATACGCAGCTTCATGTCGACTGCTCCAGCACGTGCACAAAGGCCTCTTCGATGTCCTGACCCGACTGCTCACGCAACTCGTCAAGCGTGCCCAGAAACTGCAAGCGCCCCTGATGAATGATGGCCAGTCGGTCACAAAGCCGGGCCACCTCTCCCATGATGTGCGTGCTGAAAATCACACAGCGACCCTCGTCGCGGCAACGCCGCACGAACTCGACGATGGTGCGCGAAGCCAAGACATCAAGCCCCACGGTGGGCTCGTCGAGAATCAACACGCGCGGATCATGCAACGCCGTTCTCGCCACGTTCACTTTCTGGCGCATCCCACTCGACAGAGCATCGCAACGCTTGTCGAGAAACTCGCCCATGTCGAACATCTCGGCGAACTCATCGATGCGACGAGTGATCCGTGAGTCGTCCATCCCGTGCAGTCGTCCGAAGTAGGTCAGCACCTCGCGCGGCGTGAGGCGCGGATAAAGCCCCGTATTCCCGGACAAAAAGCCGATCGAAGCACGCACCTCGTGCGGCTGCTCGACCACATCGTGCCCGGCGATGCGTGCCGAGCCCTCGGTGGGGGAGAGCACCGTCGACAGCATGCGCAGGGTCGTGGTCTTCCCGGCCCCATTGGGACCCAGAAGCCCGAAGACCTCGCCTTCGAAGCACTGCATCGAGAGGCCCTGGACAGCCACCGTGGCGTCGCCCCGACGGCCCTTGTAGGTCTTTCCGAGGCCCTGAGCTTCCAGGAGGGGGAGCGAGCCAGTGGGCATAGAAAGGGGCTTTCTGTGGGCTCGGGGAAGGAACTGGCAGAAGGACTCAAATGCTTGGCGGGATGATTGCGTATTGTCGCTGAGACATGAAGGCAATTCAGCCTGACTTGCCTCCCCCTCACCCGCCTGCTCGAGATCATGACCGACGACACCAACGACCTGACAGCCAGAATCTGCGCTGTCCTCGATGATGTCCGGCCCATGCTCCGTGCCGATGGTGGCGACATCGAGTTTGTCAGCGTCGACGAAGAAAGCGGCCGAGTCGAGGTCCGCTTGAAAGGGGCCTGCAAGCACTGTGCATCCTCTCTCATCACCATGACCCATGCCGTCGAGGCTCGGCTCAAACAGGCCATCCCGTCAATCCAAGATGTCGTCGCGATTTGATTAAATGGTGACGAAAAGCCTGCACATGCGATTCATGACCTATCCCCGAGAGCCATCCTCCGTGTCCATACGCTCAGCCCTTCTGTTGCTCGTGATGACCTTGCTGCTCACCACGAACTGTGGGGACCCCGCTCCCGCACCAGCAGAAGGCACGGCGCCACCTGCCGATGGCACCGCGCACTTTGTCTGGCTCTCGCGCCTTCAGGGCTTTGGCGCAGGCATTCCCTGCGACACGACCGATATTCCAGCCTTGCCTGCTGCCGCAGCGGTCACGCGAGATCTTGAGGCACAAGGCGACCTGGCCGTTCTCGCCTGCGTCGGGGATGCGCTCATTCAACCCGCCAGTATCATGAGCGCACCTGCAGCCGTGGCCGCAACAGTCGCTCGAAGCAACGTCGATCTCGACGCCATGGCCGCCGCCGGTGTCGACATCTATGTTCCCGGACACAGCGACATGATCCGGGGGCTCAAAGACCTCGCCGATCGCGCCACCGAGCGCGGCGTGCCAATCGTGCTCACCAACGTCAAGGTCGAGGGGCGCGACGACATCAAGCCCTACATCATTGTCGAACATGGCGGCATGCGCTTTGCACTCCTCGGCGTGATCCCGAAGGAAAGCATGCGCACCGACCAGGAAGCGCTGTCCGATCAATCCGGAGTGACCTTCACAAGCCCCGGAAGAGCCGTCCGAGAACTGTCCCGCGACATTCTCAAGCGAGGTGAAGCCAACGCCATCGTGTGCTTCAGCTCACTCACCGTGGAGTCGAATCAGAACCTCTGCAAAATCCCGACTCTGCACTTCTTGATCGGATCTTCTGAAGCCAAGATCGATCAGCAAGAGGTGGTCAATCTCAACGGCACCTCGATGTTCCTGCAACCGATCGCAGGGCGCTCGGTTGGGCTCACCACCATTCGCGTGGTGAACGGCGACTGGGGGCTTTCGGACATCTCCCAGCGCCACATACTCCCGGCGAAAATCGCCCAGGAGCGCAAGAAGTTCGCCGAGTATGTCGCCATGTTTGGCACCGACAATGTCCAAGAACTCGCTCCGCTCGTGCTGCCACTGCATCCCGAAAACTTCATCCTGAAGTGCGAACTCATGGAAGAAAACACGGCCTGGGTGGAAGAAGTTCGAAACTGGCCAGGATCTTTTCTTGATCATCAAAGTGCGACGCTCGAGCCAACCGCAGAGAATGACGTCGTCGCCGCTGTGTTCAATGACTACGGACCTGCCATTCAGGCTGGCGTCGCCGAGGTCAAGAAACCTCTCGGGTCGCTTCCAACAGAAGCGACCATCCCTCGCCCAGAAGACTGCCGCAGCTGCCACTCAGAACAGTTTGAGTACTGGGCCGCCACATCTCACGCCAACAGCTATGACCGACTCGCCGAGATGGGTCGGCAAAATGACAGTTCGTGTCTCATCTGCCACACCGCCGGGTTTGGCCTGATGGGGGGCTACCGCGACCCACGGCATGAAGCTCCCTTCGGGGCGGTCACCTGCCTGCATTGCCACGAGGTCCAAGGTCCTCATGCCTTCAACACGCGACTGGTGGTCGACCCGCTCTACGTGACCGCCAACGCCAAGGCAATGGACTGTAAAACCTGCCACAACGAAGATCGCGACCCACTGTTCGATCGCACTGCGGCCCTCGATTCCATTGCGTGCCCACCCATGCGCGTCGATGACCCTGCGCTCCTCGTGGCCTGGTCCGACTCGCAAAAGGCCATTCAACGCATGCGCGCACGCGGCAAAGCAACCGAATGGGAAGACTACCTGGAAGGCCGCGCCCTGGTCGGTATGGGGCGACCCGGCGAGGGGCTCCCCATGATCAAGTCCTACATGAATGGCAGGACTGACTGGCCAGAACTGACCTACTACACCTCGAAGTACCTCGAGAAGCACCACGACGCCCCCGGAAGCCTGGCCCTGTTCCGCGACTACCTGGCCGGGCAACCAGGCGACATGGGAATGAACATCGCGTACATCCAGCTTCTACTCAAAAGCGATGACGACAGCGTTCGCGATGAGGACCACGCTTTGAGCCATGCGCAACTCATCGCACCTCCCGACGCACCAGAACTCACAGAAATCTTGATGCCTGCCTACCTCATGCAGGTCGACATACTTGTCGATCGAGGTCGTGGCACCGAAGCCTTCGAGTTGCTTCAGAGACTCAAAGGCATCTTCAATAAGAACGAAGAACTGAACGCATCCCTGCGCAAACACGGCCTTTTGAAAAGCTGACCGCTAGCGCGGAATCTCCGGCGAAAGCACCTCGCTCGAAGACATGTCGAGCGTGTGCGACAGCCAGTCACCCATGGGGGTGGGGAACCAGCCTCCGCAGACACCCGCCAGCTTGCGTGTCATCTCCAGTGCCCAACTGTCTTCAAGTGCGCCGTGCAAAGACGTCAGGCTTGAAAACTGCCCTTCGATAAACATGAGAAGGGTCACAAGCAACGCCGACCAGAGCAGGCCCCGCACCACACCAAAGAGCAGCCCAAGCAACCTGTCCATCCCGCCGAGATCTGTTTCCTCGGCCGCCGCCCGCAAGACCTTGGACACCAACGCGCCAAGCAGCAGAGTGCCGGCAAAGACAAGGGCGCATCCCACGAGCACCCCGATCTCTTCGTGATTGTCCGTGTCGGAAATTAGCGGCCAATTCTGGGCTCCAAGGCTCTCGCCGAATGCCCCGGCCAGGGCGATGCCAACCACGACGGTCGCAAGGCTCACGATGAATCGGATGGCGCCTTTGAAGAGCCCGATGACCCCAAAGATGACCACCATCAAGACGACTGTCGCGTCGACCCAGGAGATGCCATCGAGAAAAGAAAAAGACATGCAGCCAACCCTCCAGGCTCGTCATGAAGGCGAGCATCCATCCGCGTCAGGCGCTAAGCCTTGGGCAACTCGAGACGAAACACAACCCCACGGTCTCCATGCCCCGGGTCAAGTAAACAGATCGACCCACCAAATCGTTCCAGGATTTCGCGGCACAGCGCGAGCCCGAGCCCGGTGCCGGCTCGCGCCTGCTTTGTGGTGAAGAACGAATCAAAAATCGTGTCAGCAACCTTCGAGGGGATGGGGGGGCCGTTGTTCGAAACATCCACGCGCCAGTATTCACCGCGCTCGGCTTCCCAGCGTCCCTCTTCGATGTGAATCGAAATCTCTCGGTCTTTCTTGCCGCTCTCCTCGAGACTCTCCCGCGCGTTGTCGAGAAGATTCAACAGTACCTGCATGCAGGCGCCCTGCTGGCCTTTCACATAACAACCATTGTCAGGCACGTCAGAGACAACCGTGACAGCGGCCTGGCGCATGGCGTGCGTCGTGAGGTTCAAGGCAGCCTGAACAGAGCGTGCCAGATCGATGCTGCTTTCGCGCTGTCCACCGTCACGCCGGACGAGTGACAACATGTCATCGACCAAGGCGCCGAGACGCTTCGTCTCCTGGATAATGCGGCCCACATCTTCGGTGGCATCTGCATCCGCAAGGCTCTCCTGCAAGAGCTGCGCATAGCCCTGAATGACAGCCAGCGGGTTCCTGATCTCGTGGACAATGCCAGCCAACATCTGACCGGCCTGGATAAGCCGCGCCTCATGAGCGGCCTCCAAGACATCCGAGGGCGCCATTCGAGGCGCACCGGCGTCATTGCGAACCATCAATCGATCTGGAATCCGAGGCGTCGCCGTACGTTCCGGCTCAGGCTCCATTTCCCCTGCACCTTCCACAGACATGTCGAACAAGTCTCCCAACCTGTGTGCTCTCGGGGGGAATTCTCCACGTGAGACACGCCGGTTCCAGCGAAAAGCCGAAGGTCCTCTTCAGAGGCGGCGGATGGGGAGGTTCTCGGATTTGCGCTGCTCGTCCTGAACCCAGTGCAGCAGCAACGAAGAGCGGGTGTCATCGAGTCCCATCGAACTGTGGAAATCTGCGGCCAGTCGGGCGGCATCGGCGTACTGATGGCACTCCACCAGCGTCCGAACCAGCAACTCCAGGGCGGCATCCCCACGCTCTGTAGAGATCAGTTGCTTCCATGCCTCCGCAGCATGGCGGTTCGCAGCCTCCGGCATGCGGAGGAGGGGGGTGTTCCAGAGTGACAGGAAATGCGCCGCGCTGAACTGCCCCGGGCCGTCCGTGGCCGTGGGCCCGCCGTCTTGCAAGACACTCACGAGATAGCGCCCCTCGCCATTGCCGTGACCCACTTCAGTTGTCCATCGATCCAGGGGGGCGTCACGCCATCCCGCGGTCCAGAGGAACGTGCCCAGAAGAACACCGCCCACGGCGAACGCAAGCCGCCTCGTCCAGACCTTGGTGGGATCCGCACCCACAACACCCGCGCCGGCGACACCCAGCAACAACAGATCGAAAGGAGCCACGGCCACCGGACCGATTCCACCGACAGCCAGCATCAACAGCCAGACCAGCGTGCCGACAACAACGCCTGCGCGAGGCCACGACGACGTCGAACTGCCACGCCCGAGCAACCCGATGACCGTCAAGGCGAACAGCAACAAGCCGCCCCGGAGGAACAGATCGAAAGCACCCAGGCCAAGCACAGCAGGCGAAGAGGTCGCTTCGATCGAAGCCCGTGTGTCGCCTGCAAGCTCGAGTTCGGCTCCCGCAGCCAAGGCGAGTGGCTCGAGTCGACGCGCTCCCAGCAGTTGGCCAATCAAACGGCCACCCCAGAGGCGGGCGATCGTGCCTGCCTCCGTGTTCTGTGCCGCCTCGGCAACGGTTTGAAAGGTCTGTCGAGCACGCAGATCGGCATGCGTCGGAATGTCATTCGGATGGGGGCCGGACGTCCCGAGCATCGCGAGCCCCGAGTAGGTCCAGGCGCCGTCCGGAGACCAGGGACGCTCGACATCGGGCCCCCGTTGCACGAACCAGCCCGCTCCCAACGCCAGCGCGAGTCCGCACAACACCGCGAGAGCGCGACCAACGGGCGGCACAGGCATGAGATAAACGACCACACCGACCGCGAGTGCCACGGCAGCCAGAATGCCGCCGCACACGAGAAAAGCTGCGGCGGACGAACTGGCAAACAACCAGGACAACCACCCCGCAGAACGGCGGGCGTAAGCCAGAGACGCCACCAGGAGGCAGGCCGTGATGCCCGTCAAGAGTTCGGGCGTTGGACTGACCGAGGCCATCAAGAGTGTCGGTTGCACGGCCCAAAGTGCCGTCATCCATCCCGCAGCCCTCACCATCGACCGACGCTTCAGGCCCGAGATGGACGCCAGCGCGCCAGCACACAACCACGCCGCCATGAGACCCAACACCGAAAAGCCCACCGACAGCAAGCGAACATCCGTCAAACCCTCAACGGGAAGCACCTTGCCAACCTGGCTCAGTACCAAGGGCAATCCCGGGGGTCGAAGCCGGTTCAAAGCTCCCCAGGAACGACCTTCCCAGGTGGCCACGAAACCATCGGCTTCCCATTCCCCGACGCCGACCTCGGGAGACTCTGCATAACCGACCCGCAAGACCAGACCGACAGCGAGCGCCAGAAGCAGAAACAGCAACGACGGCAGGCTCGACGATGGCGGCACGCCGGGCTTGGCGTCAGCTTCTGCACGAGAGAGAGATTCGGCCATCCGTAGACGACTCCGCAACGCGAACCACGAACACCCCGGGTGGGGCGACCGCGAATCCTAGCAGCCATCAGAGCCTGAGTATCCGTTCAGATAGGGCAACTCGGGCCGAAACCCCGCCTGGCCATCCTCCCGACCCAACGTCTGATAATCAGTATTATGGACAATTGGCTGTTTGGGGCGGAAAGTAGCCCCGATCGGGCAAAAGCCCTGGAAACGGCATAATCCGCGGGATGAGCGCCTGCCCACCTGATTCCACCTCTCGCTCCGTCACCGGCATCGTTCTGGAAGACGACCTGAGTCTCGCGCGAGCCCAGAGTCTGTCTGCCGACCTCGACCTGCCGCTCCTGTCTCGCGACACGGCGGCTGCCGCGACCTCGCCCCGCGACATGCTGCTCGCCGTGATGTCCGACGGACTCGAACTGCGCAGCGACATGGGGACCCTGCGGATTGATTATCTGCTCGGGCCCCAGGCCCAACGACTGGCTCGGAGCACAGGGTTCAAAGAACCCCTGAGCCGTGCCCTGGGTCTCCAGGCACGCACCCCGCAGAGCGTCCTGGACGCAACAGCCGGGCTCTGCCGAGACGCCTTTCTTCTGAGCTCCCTGGGTGTCGAGGTCTGCGCCGTCGAGCGAAATCCGGTGGTGGGCGCGCTGGTCAGCGATGCCATCCAGCGAGCCACCCAGTTCCAGGCTCCTGACCATCCCCTGACGCACCTGAAGATTCAGATCGGCGAGGCGCGCACCGTTCTCGAACAGCTCGCAGCCGACGAGCGCCCCGATGCGATCTACCTGGACCCCATGTTTCCACCTCGCCGCAAGTCTTCACTGGTCAAGAAAGAGATGCGCATCCTGGCCGAACTCACCGGAGGGGCGACATCCGAATCCGAGCTTGCCGAGTTGCTCTCCACAGCCCTGCAAGCGGCCAACAAACGCGTCGTTCTGAAGCGCCCCACCGAAGCGCCAGCCACAACCGCCGTTCGCCCACCCGACCACACAATTCAAGGTGGTCGCACCACGCGCTACGACGTCTGGCTCACCTAGCGAGCAGCGTGGCCGGCAATCACGCGAGCCACGCACGCCGTCAGTCGTTTGCCCGTGGCAATGTGAAGAAATTCATTCGGCCCATGCGCATTGCTCTTGGGACCGAGCACCCCCGTGATCATGAACTGAGAATCCGGGAAGCGCTCGCCCAGCATGCCCATGAAGGGAATCGTGCCGCCTTCCCCCATGTAGCAGGCCGGCTTTCCAAAGGTCGCTTGCGACGCGGCCTCGATTTCGTCTCGTAGCCAGTCGGCGAGCGGAGGCGCATCCCATCCGTTGTAAGGCTCTTCGGAATGGTAGTGCACCTGCGCGCCATGCGGCGGGTCGGACTCCAGAACCGACTTGATACAAGCCGCCGCCCGGTGACTGTCACACGTCGGTGGCAATCGAAACGACAGCTTCGTTTCTGTTCGTGCGCGCAACACACTTCCGGCATGAACCAGCGAAGGCAATCCCTCCTGCCCCGTCACCACCAGAGTTGGCGACCAGGTCCGCTGCAGCACCATGTCAACCGGGTCTGAAGGCACCGGACGCACACCGGCAACAAAGGGGTACTTCGATTCGACCGCCCCACCGAGCTCGGCGGCTGCAATCGCAGCCTGCTCACGACGCTGATCGGGCACATCAACATGCAACGCAGCCTGTGTGATCTTACCCGTCGCCGAGTCTTCAAGTCGCGACAACAAGTGACGCATGACGCGGAAAGAATCCGGAACAATCCCACTGGCATCGCCCGAGTGAACACCCTCGGTGAGCACATCAACCGAAAGAGTTCCCATCGCCATGCCACGCAACGAGGTCGTGCACCAGAGTTGGTCGTAGTTCCCACAACCAGAATCGAGACACACCACGAGACTTGGCGTGCCAATGCGATCGCCGAGCAACTCGATGTACTCCGGTAAATCTGCACTGCCGCTTTCTTCGCAGCCTTCGATCAGCACAACCAGGCGTGCATGCGGCAGCCCCTGATCGATCACCGCTCGAATCGCCGTCAGGGAAGCAAAGGCCGAGTAACCATCGTCCGCACCCCCACGACCATAGAGACGGCCCTCGCGCAGCACAGGCGTCCAAGGCCCCAGCCCCTCGTCCCAGCCCTCCATGGGCGGCTGCTTGTCCAGATGGCCATACAGCAACACGGTGTCGTCCACCGTGCCGGGGACTTCCATCAGGATCACCGGCGTCTTCCCGGGCAATCGCACCACTTCCAGTTCGAGGCCCGGAATGTCTTGCCGGCGACACCAGTTCGCGATCAGCTCCACGGCACGGTCCATGTGCCCGGCCGCCTCCCAGTCCGGATCGAAATCCGGAGACTGGTTGGGGATCCGGATGTATTCCACAAGCTCCGGAACAATGGAGTCATCCCACGCCTCGTCCACGAGGCTCACGCATCGTTCCATGTTCATCTTTTCAGCCAATCTGCTCAGCCAATCTGCCAGCCAGGGCACGAGCGAGGCCGGTCGACCCACCAGCTCTTCGCGAAACAGCGGTTTTCACCAGCTGATGTTCTACACTTCCGACGCGTCACGCCCGCGGAGACTTTCCTCAACATTTCGGACTTGTTCGTGCCCGACCCCGCCCTTTCCACGACACCGCTGAATCAAGCTGCCCGCCCCACCGGCGTGCTCTTGATCAATCTCGGGTCACCAGACGCACCCACCCCGGAAGCCGTACGCCGCTACCTCAAGCAGTTCCTGTCTGACCCCGCCGTCGTCGACTGGCCGCGCTGGCTCTGGCTACCCATCTTGCACGGCATCATTCTTCGCACGCGACCTGCCAGATCAGCTGCGCTGTACGAACGGGTCTGGACCGACAACGGCTCGCCACTCATCGACATCTCACAGCGTCAGGCCCAGGCCTTGCAACGCACCCTCGGCGAGAGCTGGCGTGTGGAATGCGCCATGCGCTACGGCAACCCTTCGGTCGCACACGGGCTCAACACATTGCGCGACGCGGGATGCGACAAGATTGTCGTGCTGCCCATGTTTCCGCAGGAGTGTCAGGCCACCACGGGCTCGGTCATCACCGAACTCGAAGCCGTTTGCGAGACCATGCAAGACGGCTCAGGCATCACGGTGATCCCCGGCTATGCCACCGACGCAGGCTACGTGAAAGCCTTCGCCGCGACGATCCGAGAGACGCGCGAAGCCCATCCCGACATCGACCACATGGTGTTCAGCTTCCACGGCATCCCAGCCCGCCTGGTGACGGCCGGAGATCCGTACCAAGAACAATGCGAAGCGACGGCTCATGCACTCGCCCAACAACTGGAACTCGTAGACGACCAGTGGACTCTCGTTTACCAGTCACGATTCGGACCAGAAGCCTGGCTACGCCCCTATGCCATCGAAGCGGTTCCCTCGATGGCCACCACGCATCGCAAGCTGCTGGTCTGCTGTCCCGGTTTCACCGCGGACTGCCTGGAAACCATTGACGAGATCGGTGTCGAACTGCGCCACAGCTTTCTCAAAGCAGGTGGAGAAGCGCTCGTGCTCGCGCCCTGCATCAACGACAGACGCGAGTGGATCGAAGGCATGGCGAACATGGTGCGCCAAGCGCTTCCATGACGCGCCCCCCGCTGCGCCCCACCCGTCAGGCCCTCGCCCGCCTGAACCGAGCCGACCCCCCACTCGGGGCCGCGCTTCGGCAACACGGGCCTTACCCGGGGTTTCCCAGCCCTGCCGACAAAAGGGGCATGACTCACTTTGCCGCACTCGGCCGCTCCATCCTCTACCAGCAACTGGCCACCGCCGCGGCTCGGACCATCCACGGCCGCGTCTGTGCGCTTGGCCAAGCAGGACGCTTTCCAACAGCCCCCCAGCTTCTCGCGCTCAGCGACAAACAACTCGCAAAGGCCGGAGTCTCTGGCCCCAAGCGGCTGGCCCTGCGCGACCTCTCAGAACGCGCCGAAGACGGCCGACTCAAACTCCGCTCCATCGGACGTTGCAGCGACCAGGAGATCATCGACCGCCTTGTGACCGTACGAGGCATCGGCGTCTGGAGTGCTCAGATGTTCCTGATGTTTCGGCTGGGCCGACTGGATGTGATGCCTACCGGTGACCTGGGCATTCAAGAAGGTCTGCGCCGACTAGAAAGTCTCGACGAACGCCCCACTCCCAAAGAGGTGCTCGCACGCTCCGAGTGCTGGGCCCCTCTTCGGAGCGTCGCCGCATGGACTTTGTGGCGGGTCGCCGACGAAGGCCGCTGAGGCCCCTGTGATCTGACGGCCCGTCACTCCACGTAGAACGGACTGCTCCAGACCTGCTCGCCATCCACCTGCAGTACACGCACGTAGACGTACTCACCCGGCTGAAGATCCGTGAGATCCCAGCTCATGGCGAAATCAAACGCGAGTTCGCCCTCCGGGAGAACCGTCTCGACCACCTCTCCGCTGCGAATCAAATCGACAGCCCGCACCGGTGCCGTCCCATAGACGAGAAGCGCGAGTTCTCCCTTCGCCTCGTCCGCCGAGAGGGTCGAGCCCATGCGATGGCCGTCGAGCGAGCAACGCAACACGATGCGCGCCCCCGATGTGGCATAGACCCGCCGCTGCCGCATGGCAGTCAGCACGCCCTCACGCGTGGCATCCTCGGTCAAGATCGCTGCGAGACCTCCAATCCCACTGGGATTCGAGAGCTGCGGAAGACCAGGGTGCCCGTCATGGCTGTCACCGCTGCCGATGAACCCGAAGCGCATGCCTTCGTCGAGCACATCGCGCACAAAGTTACCCGGCCGCGGACTGTAGATGGCGTGCTCTGCATCGAGCGCCTCGCTGACACCATGCACCGACACGATCTCGGTGACGGGCTCCAGGATCGGATCCGGGCGGTAGGTCCAGTTGGTGGCGATGGGCCCGCCGGCCGAATGGTGAGCAAAGGTGAGCGCCGGCTGCCCCTCGAGTGCATCCCAGAGTTGACGCGGCGTCTCGTAGGCCGGATCCATGGAACTCAGAACGTTCAGCGACAGCTCTTCATCGAAGCCCAGCACGTGTCGGTGGCCGTGAATCCAACTCGTCCACTCGTAGCCGAGCAATGCGACGAAGCGTCCCGGGTCGTGAAACTCGCGCACCGTGTCACGAATCAGTTCCCAGGTTTCGGGATCCGTGTCCAGCTTGCGCTCACCCCAGTGGTCGTGGTCTGTGAGCGCCACGACGTCGAGCGCGGCCACATCCCGAGCGTAGGCGTAATAGTCGGCCGGAGTGCCCGTGCCGTCGGAGATCTGGCTGTGCCCGTGAAAATCGGCCCAGAGGATGCCCTCGAGCCCCTCGAGAACCACCAGCGGATTGCTCAGCGCCGAGAGCCCCTCGGGACCTTCGACAATCAAACGAAAGACGCCCTCGTCCTGCGGACGCAGTTCAATCGTGAGCGAGCCCTCATCCTCTGGTGTGAACACCAGTTCGTCGGGAAGGCCCAGCGAAGGGTGACTGTCGACCAGCCGGGCTCGCCCTTCAAACGAGCGGACCACACTCCCCACCGAGTCCAGCACGGCAACCGTCAGACGCCCCGGCTCCCCGGGAGAGAGACAAGACGTGACAAGAGCGACCAGTTGCGCAGGCGGACCGGCGATCACATCGGTGCGAGCAGGCTCGGGTAGCAGGTGGGGAAAACCGTCGCCATCCCCATCCACGGCAAACCAGAACGGAGCGCCTCGCTCGGCGAAATCGTCCGCCTTGGCGCCCGCACCCCCGGCGCCGTACACCACTTGCACCTGTTCGCCGGCTTGCATGGCCCGACCGCCAACACGCATCACCACGCCCTGCTTCACGGCATAGATCTCGAACTCCAGGCCCTCGGCATCCCAGGTCACCTCGGTCAGACCGGGTTGCATGGCCAACGCCATGGGATCGACCACGGTTCCCGCTTCGGCACCGGACGGAAGACACCAGGGCTGACTCCAGCGCCAGTAAGGCGAGACACGGAACAAGATCAATCCGCCCTCGGCAATCCCCAGTTCGCCGGCCTCGAAGCCAAACGTCCAGCGTCCCGCGGTTCCCGCCACGACGGGGGCGCCCGGCACGGGATCCTCGAGCGAGAGCGCACTGTCTAGCCAGACCCGCCCTCCACCATCGGCTCGATGCACCGGAGCCTCTTGCCCGGCGCGCAAGCCCTCCACGACGTCCCAGCGCGCAAAGGGTGGGTCCTCGTTATCACGCGGCTCGGTGGCGGAGAAGCCCTCCCCCTGCCGGGCTGCCTTCGAGGAATTCGACTCGCCACCCTGCTCGTCCTCGCCCGAGCCACAGCCCATGACGACGACCAGCAAAGCAGCGAGCAGTCCAACGCACTTCAAGCGGTCTCTCATCTCCGCAGTGTACGGAACTGGGAGGCCGCGTCGATCTCTCAGCGAGCGTGTACGGCGACCCAGAGCGTGTGCGCCCCCTCGCCATCCAGCGGGCCATTCAGTTCGGCAACCGCCCGGCGTTTCCCGTCTGCCGGCACCTTCGCCAGGACATCGGCCAGCGAAAACGTAGGACGAGTGAAGACATTCGAGGACACCGAAGAGGCGGGCACATCCTCCAGATCTTGAAGACGCGCTGAAGCGACCGACAACTGGATGCTGTCCCCCGTTCCGTCTGCGGCGGCTTGCACGTAGAGCCCGTCGAACACCGAGTTCTGGCCTCCGTAAAGCGTGGAGGCCCCCGTGGCCACTTCCACGTCGTAGCCGTTCTGCACGACCAAGAGTTCCCCGAACAGAAGGCAGCCGGTACCACCAGACTCCAGGGTCAGCCGACCGCGAGCCATCTCCGCCACCTCGGCTCCCTCGTCGTCCGAGGAAACGCTCAGTTCAACAACCAGGTTCTTCCGAACCCCGGACAATGCGGACAACAAGGCCAGGTTCTGTTCGAGGTCTTCGCTGGGCGCCGCCCAGATCACCCACGAGGAGTCCTTCCATTCCCAGGGAAGCTCGGGCATCGACAGTCCACTTGCAGACTCAGAAAAAGCGTCGCCCCAGTCATTCATGTTCTCTGAGGGAAAGAGCGGGCGTTTCCCGTCTGGGCTGGAGGCAAGAAGGTTGAACAACTCATCAGGATCGCGACGCTTCATTCCCGCCAGGTCCGACGACGACACGACGGGCAATTCCAATGCAGACCATGTCGGCGCCGAGACGTCTACGACGGCCACGGACATCTCATGGAACGCCATCGGCGCGGGCATCGGATCAACGTGAAGCACTCGCAAGTGAGACAACCAGCCCGCAGCGCCTTCAAGCGTCTCGCACTGCCCCACTGAAACGATTCCGTCGCCGACATCGAGCACGGACGAACCAGAGCTCAGCGTCGTACTCACGACCGGGTAATCCTGCGAGAGAGTGTCCTTGGTGATGTGGCGAGTGTCCCCGGCCGCGACGCTGCTGTAGTCAGCGCTCGAGCGTGACCCCAGGTCGCGAAGTTCGGACACCGACAACGCGTGGCGCAGGCGGACCAAAGAGCTCCCCGGTACATCTTCCACACGAAGAAGCAGGTCGACCCCCGTGAACAACTCACTGATTTCGGGTGCTTTGATGGTCGCGTGCTGAGCAATCTCGGCCTCCCAGTTCCCGAGGATCCTTGTCGAGTTCAAGGCCTCGAGACGCTCGGTGTAGCCCATGCGCACCTGCTCTTGCTGGGCATGGACAAGATGCAACGCACCTGACTTAACGAGTGCCTCGATATTCCCGGGATCGATCACATCAGGAAGAGCATCTCGTGACGTCACTTCGTAGATATCAAGCCCGACCGTTGCCGTACGACCGAAGGCAGCACGCAGCCCATCGATCAACGCCCCGATACGTTCCTGCAAGCCCGGCGGCGCCACCACGACAAACTTGTCGTTGCCAAGCCTCGTGAAGCTGCGCCCCTCATACTCGAACGCCCCCGGCGCCACGACTTCGTACACCAGCGACTCGATGGTCTCAGCAAGCTCGATGCTTTCCTTCTTGCCATCTCGCTCGGCCTCTGAGCTTTTGAAGGGAAAGAGGTCGAGAGCGACCTGGCCCGCAACCGGACCCTGCGTCAATCCCGTGATGTCATAGACCTTCATGACAGAGGCGTCGCTGGCCGAGACAAGCTCACCTGTCGTGGAAATGCTAGTCGCCGCGGGGTCGGTCGGCATGAGCCCGAGCAAGACAGCACACAGCAGAGAGAGAGTTGTCATGGGAGATCCTCCATAGTGGGACTTTGGGACATCGGGAGTGCATTCAGTTCTGTGGGACCACGCGATGCGGCTCGCGCGAGCGCGGCCGACAAGGGCGCCAAGATGCGTGCGGAAGGCTGCTGTTCGGAGTCCATGCGCCGCGACGCAGCACCCACCACCTTGCTGAGCAAACGCGGATCACCCACCCGCGCATCCCAGGCTTCGGCAGCGGCCTCCGGGGCGAGCCGTCCAGCAGCCGCCCAGGCCAGGGGCAGCACACTGTCTCCGGGAGAGAGTGCTCCAACCCAGTCGATCAATTCACGGCCGTCGTCCTCAGTGCCCAGGCGCCCGAGAGCCACGAGCAGATTCGCGCGATGACCACCAAGATCCATGGAACCCTGAGTGGCCTTGAGCGCCGTCGTCAACAGACCGTGCCGGGCGTCCCCGGGAAGGGCGGCCGCCAATTCCGCGAGTTGCGCAGCGCTCTCCAGCGGCACCATCTCTGCATAGCTGCTTACCAAAGCGGCGTCTGCCCGGAAGAGTTGCGTCAGCGCGTCCAGATAGCGAGTGCGCCGCGACACGAGAGGTGTGTCGCGCCACAGACCTTGCAAGCCCACAACGACTTCCGTCCCGCCTAGGCTCAACAGGGCTGGCAAGATGTCTCCTGGCAGACGACCGTCTTCAAGTGCACGCACCAGCACGGGCGTCACGTCATCCACAGAGGCCGTCACACACCATGACAGCAATTCAGGCATCTCCTGCTCGCGAGCCAGCAACGCGTCTAACCGGCGAGCCGCGCCTTTGCCCAGGCGGTCCGCGTTCCGCACGAACGCAGAAGCTGCGGCTTCGCGGAGACCTGTCTGTTCAGCAGCATTCTCCAGCACCGCGACAGCCTCTTCGGCAGGCCAGATCCTGGCCACGTCTTCGATCCATTGGATGGTTTGCTCAGAGTCACGAGAACGTGAGAGCTTCGAACGAAACTGGTCCGAGAGCCTTCCCCAGGCACGATCCAGCCGAGGGCCCTCCCCCACCGCCAGAATCTCGAGCGCCTGGCGACCCCGTGTCGCGCTCAGGCCTTCCTCCTCGAGGGCCGCGCCTGCCACGCGTTCAAGCGCCTTGACCAAAGCGGCCGACGCTTCCGCATCGACACCCGAGGTCTCCAGGACAGCCAACGCATCGTCGACACGCGCCTCAGAGTCCAGTGCTCGGGCAAGAACGAGATAAGTCGAGCTGTCCAGAGCGGCATACCGCATGGCACCTCCTGAAGCTCCCGCATCATTCCCCAGAGCGAGTCCGCGCACGAGGGCCGAGACAGACCACCCCTGCAACCTCAACGGAGCGAGCCCCTCCTCGCAGGCCATGCGGAAGGCCTGCATCTCGAAGGGGAACTGCTCATCCGCACCTTGCAGAACAGCTCCCGCCGTCAAACGCGCCAGTTCAAGGCGAGCCGGATCCACAGGATCCCAGCCGCCACCGTCTTCGAGGGGCGCAGTCTCGGAAGTTGCCGATCCCTCGGCCACCACGTTCGTGACAGCCCCGGAACCACCTCTCTGTTCTTTTGCCCCCCACAAAATCGCGAACAAGGCAGCGGCCGCCACGGCCAATGGCCAGAAAGAAGCCGCCCGTCGATCCACAGATTCGGGTGTCTCGACAAGCCTCGGCTGGCCGGCAGGAACCTTCTCTCGTTCCGTGAGTTCAGATGTCTGCAGGTCCGACTCCGCGTCCACCGCGGCCCAGAGACGGCTGAAGGCCGCCTGCTCGTCTCCATGAGAGGGCGTGCCCCCCAGCGAGCCGACGATCATCTCATCGAGTCGCTGCTCTTCTTTCACCAGCCGGCGGCAACGTGCGCAGGACTCCAGATGCTGGTCAACAACGAGACGCTCGGCAGCGGCCAGTTCGCCCAGGGCGTAATGCTGGAGTTTGGCGAGACCGGGATGCGTCATCCGTCTTGCATCTCCGTTCCGAGGCGGCTTCGCAAATAGGCACGCGCCTTCACGAGATAGACCCGTGCAGACCGTGGCGTGAGATCGAGTGCGGCGCCGATGTCTTCATACGACATCTCTTCGAAGACGCGAAGATGGAGAACACCCTGCTGCTTGGGAGGCAACTCGGTCATCACCTCGCGCACCTTGCGCAAAAGATCACGGCCCACCGAGCGCTGGTCTCCGTCTTCAGAAGCGGTCCGGGGAGGCGTCATACGCCCCTCGTGCCCCCGTCGAGTTGCTTGCTGCCGCCGGCTATCCATGCACCGGTTGAACACGACGCGCAAGAACCAGGCCCGCAGATCAGCCACCTGCTCGAGGCCGTCTCGGGTCTTCCAGATTTTCATGAGCGCGTCCTGCACGACATCCTCCGCATCCTCGCGGTTCCCCATCAGGCGGGTGGCAAACGCCAGCGCCACGGCGTGGTGTGGGCCGAATTCGCGCTGAAAAGCGCTTCGATCCCACACGGTCTTGTCGTCGTGACGTTTCGTCGTCATGCCCGCCATTCGGGGACACCTTTCAAATCAGCAGACGCGCCCCATCCAGAGGTGTTAACGCTTTCTCCCTGGAGAGTGACAAACAGGGTCCGCTTTTCAGCGAAATGGCGTCTGAGGCCCTCAGACCATGGTTCAGGTCCGGTGAACCTTCTGGGCAGAAGCCTGATCAACTGGCTGCAGGGTGACTTCCTCGATGTTGACAAATTCGGGCAAGCGGGCGACCCATTCCACCGTTTCGGCCACCTCGTTGCCGGTCAGGGGCGTCATCCCCTCGTACACCTTCGTGGCGGCCTCCTCGGAGCCGAGACGGACCTGGCTGAACTCGGTCTCGACCAGCCCAGGGTTCACGCAACACACGCGGACCCCCGAGCCGAGCAACTCGAGGCGCAAGGCCTTGCTGATCACCCGCACGGCGGCTTTGGTCGCGCAGTAGACACTGCCGCCCTCGTAGGTCTCGAGGCCCGCCAGAGATCCCATATGGATCACATGTCCGGATCCTCGCGCCACCATGCCCGAGACAAACCGACGCGTCACTCGAAGCAAGCCCATCACGTTGACGTCCAGCATCGCTTGCCAGTCGGCTTCGTCCTCGAGCGTGGCCGTGGGAAGGCGCGCCACACCGAAGGCAGCCCCGGCGTTGTTCACCAGGAGATGCACGCCCGACTCACCGGCAAACGCGTCAGCCGCTTCCCCAAAAGAAGCCACAGAGGCCGAGTCCGTCACATCCAGCGGGTGCGCGAGGCATCGCACACCATGTTGATCTGACAATTCTGCGCTCAGAGCCTCGAGGCGGTCGCATCGACGTGCACCCAGAACGAGATGCATACCCTGCACCGCGAGCCGCCTGGCGACATCCTGGCCGATCCCCGACGAAGCGCCTGTCACCACAGCAACACGCTGAGCCAGTTCCAAAGTCTGCGTCATGCCAAGAAGCTCCTCTCGAGTCGGTCGAACTGAATGATTGGATCAGCCCTGACGGACCCCGCGGAACTTACCGAAGACGAACGGATCGTGCGACTGCGACCAGCGCCGATAGCTCGACCGGAGCTGGCGAACCGGCGTCGCCCACGACGCTCCCATGCGTACGCACGCGTCCTGCGGGACTTCGGGCAGGGTCTCGCAGTTCTCTCCACGGGAATCGACGCGTGAAGAGGTCCATTCCCATCCATTCCCCACGAGTTCGAGCACGCCATAAGCACTCGCCCCATCGGGATGGCTGCCGACGGGCACCGCTGACCACCCATTCCAGTTGAAATTGCCGTGGCGCGACTCGGGCGCTTCATCACCCCATGGGTAACGCCTTGTCGCCTCTCCGGGGGCTGCATAAGCGGCTCGGACGAACTCCGCTTCAGTGGGTAAGCGCTTGCCCTGCCATGACAAATAGGCCTGGGCCTCAGACCAGCCGACGTACACAGGCCAATCAAAAACACGCGTGAGCGGAAGGTCTTCGAACAAACCGCGGTAGCTCCAGTCGTGGCCCTCTTTCCGCCAGGACGTCGGGTGACTGAGCTTCGACGCCTCGCGCCATCGCCAATCCGACGTGCTCCAGAACTCCGGGTTCTCGTAGCCCCCCGCTCTCACGAACTCCAGAAATTCACCGTTCATCACCGGCGTGCGGTCGATGTAAAAAGCCGGCACCTCCACCCGCTTGTCGGGCCTTTCGTGATCCCAGGCAAAAGGGATCCGGTCGCCCGTGGTTCCGAGAAGAGCATGCCCGGCTGGAATCGGCACCTCGCGCGGATGCGCTCCCGGGCGAAAAGAGGGCGCAGGCTGTTCGGAAGGCGGGTTCTTGAGTTCAGCGGCCAGGTGCATGGCCATCTGAACCAAGGTCTCTTGATGAAGGGCTTCGTGCTCAATCACGACATGCAGCGCTCGAGCATGCTCACTCTGTTCGATTCCGGGCAACGCCGTGCGAATCGCGTTCCGGACCTCATCTCGATACTGCGTGACCTCCTGCAGGCGAGGCCACCGTGCACTGTCGCCCTGACCGCCACCCAGGCCCGTCACGCTGGACTCGGGTCGTCGCGAGAAGAGATCGTCCAGTTCGGGTCGTGAAGAAGCGCCGCGATCTAGCCCGCGGCGACAAACTTCATTCCATGAAAAAGCTGGCAGGTGCCCCAGGTAGTAGAGAAAGGGCTCTCGCTGCAAAATGGGCTGGGCGAGAAACGCCTCCGGCCGCAACGTGTTGAAAATCGAGTCCGTGCGCTGCCAGCAAACCTCGAGTTCTTGTGCCAAGGATTCAACGTCGTTCCGGGACGGCAGCAGAAGCATTCGGATGATTCCCTTCGGACTCGAAAAGGCGGCTCCACGAGAATAGGGCATCGGACCTCGGAACGTGAGCTTCGAAGCATTGAAAGGGCATTTTCAGCACGGCCAGGGCGCTCGCCAACCCATCAATGAGGCGGCCTCTTGCCCATCCAGCCTTTTTCGCATGTCTATTGGCAACGTGACTTCGGCCCGGAGATTCCGCAGGATCAGACGCCGCCCCTGAAGATCTAGAGAGATCGAACTCGATGGCCGATGACCTACCGCCCGAGCTTGGGGCCCCACGAGAGACTCTCGTGGACTACGAGACCCAGTCGCTCGAACGCGGCACCTACATCATGGCCGTGGTGCACCTTTACCGCGGCGAGGTCGCCCGCGCCAATGCATGGCGCATGCGGCTCGATCAGACCACCAACTGGGCCATCTTCGTCACCGCGAGTGCACTTGGCTTCGCCTTCGGGACAACAGAGGCCTCACACTTCAGCCTTCAATTCGCCAACGTCCTGCTTTTCTTTCTGCTCACATTTGAGGCGCGACGGTTTCGCTTTTTTGACGTCTGGCGCGCTCGGATCAGAAAGATCGAGTCCAATTTCTTCGCACCGATCTTGCGCCGAGATCTCTCCTCGCCAGAGGAGGCATGGGCAGGTCAGGTCGCACGCGATCTCGACGAGCCACACTTCCACCTCACCCGCATCCAGGCCATGCGCAGCCGGCTCGTTCGAAACTATCTCCCCATCTTTGGCGTGGTTCTCGCCGCGTGGCTCATCAAGCTCGACATCCACCCTGCTCCAACCACGAACTTCAGCGAACTCTACGACCGCTGCCAGCTCGGCACTCTCCCTGGCTGGGTCATCATCAGCGGAGTCGCGCTCTTCTACGCCATGCTGCTCTGGATCCTCGTGTTCGGCCGTGCCAAACGCCGTGCCCCGGGGCTCGACAACTGGGACATCGGTGAGATTGTCACCGAAGAAAGCATCCCCTGACCAAAGTCGCTGACAGCTAGCCCGTCGTGCCCGGCCCCGCGAACTGACTCGGGTCGTTGGCGTACTGAAGTGCGATGTCCTGGGTGATCAAGCCCTTGGACACCAACCAGGCCAGATGCTTCTCCAATGTGACCATGCGGTCCTTGGCAGACAGCTGCATCGTGGCGTAGATCTGGTGCCATGCCCCGGTGCGAATCAAGTTACTGACCGGAGTCGTGTTCTTCATGATCTCGAAGGTGGCAACCCGCCCCCGGCCATCCTTGCGGGGCAGCAGCTTCTGCGCCACCACATAAGCCAGACTGAACGACAACTGCGACATGACTTCTTTTGAACGCTCCGGCGGAAAGAGATCCACGATGCGCGTCACAACGCCCTTCGCATCCCGGGTATGCAAAGTCGTGAAAACAAGGTGCCCCGTCTCCGCAGCCGAAAGCGCCAGGTTGGCCGTTTCAGAATCACGGATTTCGCCGAGGAAAATCACGTCGGGATCTTCGCGCAAGGCGCTACGAAGCCCTCCCGCGAAAGTGCGCGTGTTCTTTCCGATTTCGCGCTGAGACACCAGACACCGATCTGGCTTCATCACGTACTCAACGGGATCTTCGAGCGTGATAACGCGCAGACGAGAGCGGCGGTTCAGTTCGGCCAACATCGAAGCAATCGTCGTCGACTTACCTGACCCCGTGATGCCTGTCACCACCACAAGCCCCTGCCTCAAGGTCAGGATCTCTTCGATAACTTTGGGATCGGGGAAACCGAGACCTTTCGTGTCGGGAACATTGCGCGGCAAAGCGCGCACCACCATGGCGAGCCCATCGCGGTCATGGAACGCGTTGATACGGAAATCCATCTCTTCGTCATCAAAGTGGTAGCCCGCATCCACATCCTCGGGCGGTTCCTGCTCGAGCTTCCGGGTGTGGTCCGCCCTCAAGAGCGGATACACCAGTTTCTCGACCACTTCGGGAGTCAGGTCGCTTGCGCCTTCGATGGGAACAAGTTGCCCGTCATGCCGAAAGCGGGCTGGACCTCCAACCTTGAGGTGCAAGTCGGCCAATCGCGACAGCCCTCCGGGCTGCGTGTCTCCATCGCTGAAGCGACGCAACAGATCGAAGATCGAAACGAGCCGACCGCTCACTTCATAAACCCTGTGATCGACATCTTCCCCCTGGGGAAGGCTGCCCACGCGCCGCTCATGAGAAGGCTCGGCCGTGGGCTCCTCGATCACCGTGGCAGGTGGCGAGTACTGAAGGGGCGCTGCAGAGGCTCCGGCTTCCCACGGCTGATCGGTGACACCATCTCGGCGTTCAGGGCCATCGGTCGACATTGTCACGGGGCGATTCTCCTCAGCAGGTCTTCTGGACACTCTTTACTTCGGCAGCTTGGCCTCTCGACTTGGGCCCTCCCTCGACCGATTCCGCTTTCCGAGGCCCAGGCCTGCTTATCGGTCGCCTGTGGCCCATTTCCTTATGATGATCGCCTTGCTCAAAGCCCCCCTCGACGGCCGATTCCATGGAACGCTGGTCCATTCATCTGCAGAAGGAAACATTCAAGTTTTCCGCAGCACACTTCCTCATCTTCCCTGACGGCACCGCCGAGCGACTGCACGGGCACAACTATCGGGTCTTCGTCACCATCGAGGCAGCACTCGATGAGTTTGGGTTAGTCCTCGACTTCAAGTCCGTCAAGCCGGTCATCCGAGCCATTGTCGATGAACTCGACGAGCACTGGCTTCTGCCGGGAGAACACCCCGTACTCAAGACCGAAACGCGAGCCGACGGTGTCGTCGAGATTCGATACCTCGAGCGTTACTACGCGTCCCCCGCGGACGATGTCATCATCATGCCGATGAACAATGTAAGCGCAGAAAACCTCTCGACCTGGCTGGGCCGTGAACTGCGCGGACGGCTGATCAAATCTTTCCCCCACCTGCGGATACAGCATATGACCGTGGCGGTCGAAGAAACCTCAGGACAGCGCGGCGAGTACCACTACCAAGACGAACCACAGCAAACATGACGGGCGCTCCTCTTCGCATTCTGCTCACCGGCTTCGAGCCCTTCGGCGGCGAACCGGTCAATCCATCGCAGCTCCTCGTGCAAGATCTGGCCTCCGAGAGCAGCGAAGAGTTCACCCTGAACATTGCTGTCCTCCCCGTCGACGTCCTCATCGTGACATCGACTCTGGACACCGCCATCGCGCTCGCTCGACCCGACGCCATTGTTCTGGTTGGCCAAGCTGCCGGCCGAGCGGAGATCTGCCTCGAAACAACGGCTTACAATCAGATCTCATATGGCGAGTCGGTCGACAATGGAGGGTCCCGAATCGAGGACGCATTGATCGATCCACAAGGCCCTCGACAACTCGAGTCAACTCTTCCCCTCGTAGAGCTCGAACGCCTGCTCGCAGACGCGGGCCATCCGGTGCGACAGTCTGATGACGCGGGCCGTTATCTCTGCAACCACGTGCTGTACACCACGCTCCGCCACCATCCCCAGACGCCCTGCGCTTTCGTGCACGTGCCCTTGCTACCCGAGCAGGCCGAGCGCCGTGCTCTCGCCGAACCGAGCCTCTCGCACGCCACACTCCTCGAGTCTCTCAGGGCGCTGCTGAATCACCTTCCGCAGAACGTTCCGACTCGTCCACGCGCCTAGCCCGACCCTCGCGACGGCGACTCCTGAAGGCCGCCAGGCGTTCATGAAGATGGGCTTCGAAGCCCCGCTCACCTGGCTGATAAAATTCAGCGCCTGCCCATGCATCCGGAAGATGCTGCTGAGACGTCAGTGCTCCCTCCACTTCGTGAGGATTTTGATAGGGGCGAGCACCTTCTCGCTTTGAGCCCGCCAACTCTGGCGGCACATTCACAGGCCCTCCGCGCTCGGCCGCCTGCTTCGCAGCAGATGCCGCCCGATAGACCGAATCGGACTTGGGAGCGAGCGCCAGGTAGATCGCAGCCTGACACAAGGCCGCATCGCCTTCGGGCATCCCCAAGAACTGCACGGCTTGCAGAGCGTCCAGCGCCACGCCAAGAGCTCGCGGGTCTGCGAGGCCGACATCTTCGCTGGCCATACGCACCAGACGGCGGGCCACAACAGATGGAGACTCTCCCGTCACCAGAAGCCGCTGCACCCAGAAGACGGCAGCGTCCGGGTCGCTCCCACGCAACGATTTATGCAGTGCGCTGAGCACATCAAAGTGACGGTCCCCCGCGCGGTCATGCGCGAGCACGGGGGCTCCAAGCGACTGCCGCACGTGTTCAGCCGAAATGGACTTCTTCCCCTCGACACGCGCCATATGTCCGGCACGCTCCAGGTGATTCAGCAAACGACGCCCGTCGCCTCCAGCCGCTCCGATCAACTCACGGCGCGCCTTGGGCCCAAGCGTCTTCTCGCCACCCAGGCCGCGCTCCTCGGAAAGTGCTCTCCCGAGCAACTGCTTGGCGGCCTCGTCCGTCAGAGCGGCAAGCTGCAAGAGCCGGCATCGCGAGAGCAAAGCTCCGTTCAGATGAAAAGCCGGGTTCTCCGTGGTGGCCCCGACAAGAACCACGCGCCCGTCCTCCACTTCGTGCAGCAGCGCATCCTGCTGTCCTTTGTGGAACCGATGGATTTCATCCACAAAGAGAAGCTTCCTGCGTGCTGTCACACCCAGTCGGCTGGAAGCCTCGCTCAGGCAGCGCCGGATGTCTGCAACACCCGCAGACACCGCCGAGAGCCTGACCAGTTCGAAACCCGACTCTGTCGCAAGCAACCGAGCCAGAGTTGTTTTCCCACAGCCCGGCGGCCCCCACAGCACAAGCGATGACAGCTGCCCGCTGCCTGACTCACGGCGCAACAAACTGTCCTCTGCCAGCAGGTGGTCTTGCCCGACGACCTCATCGAGACAGGTCGGACGCATGCGCTCGGCCAGAGGTGCATGCGCGGCCGCGCGCTTCTGGCCGGCATCGGAAAAGAGATCGCTGTCTGGACGAGCAGGCATGGTGGAACCTATCTGGGAGCCGAATAGCTTACCGACTTGGGCCGTGAAGCCGCGCTCTGTGCCCTGTCGTTGCTGAGGCGTGAGCGGGTAGGATTCTTCGCAGTCCCCCCGTCCGACACCCCGACGCCCCGCCCCGGAGAGAGCTCATGGTTCGTATCGACATCGTCTACCAAGGAGATCTGCGCTGCGAAGCGAGTCATGAACCTTCAGGCCAGACACTGCTGACAGATGCCCCACTCGACAATCACGGCAAGGGCGAGTCGTTTTCTCCGACCGATCTCGTCGCCACGGCTCTCGGGAGTTGCATCGCCACGATCATGGGCCTCGTCGCAAACCGCCACGACCTCGACCTGAGCGGCATGCGCGTGACCGTCGTCAAATCCATGAGTGCCGAGCCGGTTCGACACATCTCCAAGCTCAACACGATCCTTCACATTCCACTGGATCCGGACGCCGACGTGAAAAAAGCGCTTGAGCGAGCAGCCCACGCGTGCCCCGTTCATGCGAGCCTCAGCGAGCGTACCGAGAAGCCCATTCTCTTCCGATGGGGCCAGGCCTAGCTCGTATTCGCCGCAGCCCCTGCTTCCAGCAAGGGCGTCTCTCCTTCCGAGCGTGCGACCAGTGCCGCACCGCAGGAATCGCTCCACACATTGACCACCGTGCGCAGCATGTCCAGCGGACGGTCCACGGCCAGTAGCAAGGCGGCACCTTCCACAGGCAAGCCGAGTGTTCCGAGGATGGTGAGCATCATCACGAGCCCGGCAGAGGGGATGCCGGCGGCTCCCACCGAAGCGAGCAGTGCCATGAGGACCACCTGCACTTGCACGCCGAGTGTCAGCGGGAAATCACTCACGCCCTGGTAGTACTGCGCCAGGAAAATCACCCCAACGCATTCGTAAAGAGCGGTGCCATCCATATTGATGGTGGCCCCGAGCGGCAAAACGAAAGAGGTCGTCTTGTTACTGACCCGCCCACGCCTCTCGACGGTGTCGAGGCTCACCGGGAGCGTCATGGACGAAGAAGATGTCGAGAAAGCCGTCATCAAGGCGGGCCCCATGGCCTTGAACCAACCCAGTGGGCTCACCCCTCCTAGCTTCAGCAACGCGGGCAACGTAATGACTGCGTGAAAAAGAAGCCCACCCGCGACCACGGCCATGTACAGGCCCAAGGGCTTGAAGAGGCCAAAACCGGTTTCGCCCACCACCTTCACGAGCAGCACGAACACGCCGTACGGAATGAGGCTCAGCACCCATCCCGCCATCTTCATCATCACCTCGAAGGCAGCCTCGAAAAGCCCCTTCATCCTGCTTCGGTGAGGCTCGGCAACCTGCGTGACGAAATACCCGAACAGCAGCGCGAAGAAAATCACCTGCAACATCGCGCGATTGTCACCAAACGCATCAAACACGTTGGTGGGGATCATCCGCTTGATCACATCCCAGAAACTTTGGCCAGCGACTGTCTTGAACTCGTCGGAGGGAGCCAGCCCCAGCGCAGCCCCTTCACCCGGGCGCACGAGATTCACGAGAACTTGACCGACGAGCACGGCGAGCAGGCTCGTACCGATGTAGTACGCAAAGGTCTTCAGTCCCATGCGCCGCAAGGCTTTGCCCGCGCCCACCCCCGCCACACCCGTGATGATGGAGGTCAGGATGATCGGAACGATGAGCATCTTCAGCAGTGCCAGGAAGATGTCGGCGAGGAACGCAAAAGGTCGGAGCCATTCGGCTCGCTGACATCCGGGCTCCATTCGAACCGTAACGGGCACGGGAGGACGTTCGTCCGTAAACCCTAACCACAGCACTTGACCGAGTTCAGCGCCTGCGATTTCTTGCCGGAAACGATTGGCATCAACGACATCACGGTCCGACAGAGCACCCGCCTGACCAAGCGATGCTCCGCGGATCACATCGCCGACCCGGAGACCAGCTGTGGCTGCGGGGCTATCAGCTTCGACCGCGACGACGACGTCGCCGCCATCGCCGGCCTGCACGCTCAAGCCAATCCAGGGCGGTGCGTCCAACGCAGTCTGGAACACTCCACCGACCGCCACACCCGCGAGGAGTGCGATAAGGATGCGCCAGTGGAGCTTCACGACGGATCAGGATACAGGCCGGCGCATCGGGATCCCACAACGCACACGAGGACACTTGCGAAATGGCTCAAATCGGCCTGCTTCAACTGAGCCAGACCTGCCACCAGACGAGCCTTCGGTGGACTAGCTCCGCAGGCGGCCGGTCCGCCTGTGGCCGCGCCCCGCCAGAGGCCCCATGACCTTCTTGCCCAGCGCCGAGGTGATCATTTCGCAGGCGAGTTCGGCAGTCGCATTGCCCGAATCAAGAATGGGATTGAGTTCGGCGACCTCCATGGAAACCAGTCGCCCGGAGTCAGCCAGCATCTCCATCAGGAGATACGACTCTCGCATGGAAATCCCGCCCGCCACGGGAGTCCCAACGCCTGGCGCGCAGGCTGGGTCGATGCCATCCATATCCAACGAGACGTGCACTCCCGCGGTTCCACGTGTTGCGAGAGCGATGGCTTCTTCGATAACCGCAGCCATGCCACGGGCGTCAATTTTCATCATCTCGTAGTAATGGATGCCGCTTGCCATGACCAGTTCACGCTCACCGTCATCCACCGAGCGGATACCGATCAGAACGGTGTTCTCGGGGTCGACCTTTGGTGAGAAGCCGCCGATGCCGACCAGTTCCTCGGGGCCGTACCCCATGAGCGAAGCCAAAGGCATCCCGTGCACATTGCCGCTCGGAGAGGTCTTGTCCGTGTTGAAGTCGGCATGGGCGTCAATCCAGACCATGCCGATCTTTTCGTTCTTCTTTCGAAAATGCGAGGCAACTCCGGTCACTGTCCCCATGGCCATGGAGTGATCTCCACCGACCACGACCGGGAACTTCCCTTCGTCCAGGATCGACTCGACGCGCGGCGCAAGGTTTTCGCAGGCCGACACGATCTCTTTCACATACTTCGGCCCAGGCCCCCGTTCAATCGCCGCAGGCGCAGGGACATCCACATCGCCAAGATCTTCAAACTCCAGATTTAGCTCACTTTTGACGGACTCTTCCAGCCCCGCGTAGCGGACGGCTTCAGGCCCCATGTCCACACCTCGGCGCCCTGCACCAAGGTCCATGGGAAAACCCAGCATGCTGACGCATTTCGCAACAGGAGGCGGCACCGGCGTCATGGCGCCCCTTTCTTGAACTGAACGTCTACACGCCAAGCCGCGCAGCCCGTAGAGGCGAGCGACAAGAGTTCACCTTGCCCTTGCATCGACATCGACGAGAGCATCAGGCCTCGCGAACGTTGTGAGAGGTGCCTTCTACAGCGACTCCCGCAGCCCGTGCGGCCAGTTGGGGACGCCTCTTCAATCCCAGCGATTGCATAAAGCGCTTACCCAGGTCGTACAGCTTGAACTCCACCGTCCAGGCGTACCTGTGATTGCGCAACCGGTATCCCGCCATCCACTTCAAGAAGCGGTGATACGGGCTTCGGCCCTTCACGAGCCCGTCGAACCAAGGCACCAGATAGGTGTAGCGATGGTAATCCCGCTTGATGTCATCAGGCAGCGATTCATAGGTCTTGTTCTCGAACTTGTACTCGACCATGCCCCCCCACGTATCAAAGCTCAACGGCATCTCATATCCATTGCGCTCCGCATGCTCACCCGACACGGTGCCTGGAAGCGGTCGGTACAAGAGCACCTCGCTCGTGCACGTCGGATAGAGGGTTTTCATCTCGGCCGCGAGTGTGAGCGTTTCGCGCATCGACGCGGGCGTCTCATCTGGATAACCAATGATCCAGAACAGGCCGATCTTGATGTTGCGCTCCCACATGCGCCGCATGGCAATGTCGACATTGCCCTGCTGAATGCCCTTGCGAATGTATTCCTGAGTCTCTGCAGCAGCAGCCTCCGCGCCGACCCACATCATGTGACAACCCGAATCTCGCATCAGATCCAGGGTCTCATCGGAATACCGAACGATCGTTTCGACCTCGATCGTCGCGTTCCAGTGAATGTTGAGGTCACGCTCAATGAGCAGTTCACAGAAGCGCTTGACGCGCTTCTCATGCACACCGAAGTTGGCATCCTGAAAGCGCACCACATCGAACGGATAGATCTTCTTCAGTTCGACGATGCGATCGACGAGCACTTCCGCATCCAGAGCTTTCCAGCGACGGTCTGTGACCAACGGCGAACAGCAGAACGTGCACGGCTCTGGGCAACCATATGAGCTGAAATACGACACAGCTCGATAGGGTTTCTGCATGCTGTAGCCAGGCGGGTCAGGAAACCTGTACCGCACCTTCGCCGTACTCGCCTGACTCTCTTGAACGTCGAGATACTTCTCGACGTCGATCAGATCAAAAGCCGGCGGCGGCAGATCATCGAGTGCAACCAGATCTCGCTTGGGCGTGTGGAACAGCTTGCCGTCTCGCCAGAGAGCCAATCCTGCGACCTCGTCCACGGGTGTGCCATTGCGGATCGCAAGAAGCCATTCGGTGAACGTCACCTCACCCTGCCCCAGGCAGACCGCGTTGGCGAGGTCACGCGAGAGATACAGTTCGGGCGCAACCGAGGGAAACCATCCACCCCAGATCATCGGCAAATCGGGGTACTTGCTGCGCACCTGCTCAGCCACGGACGCGCCGTCTGCAACCTGATAACCAACAATGCACGTCGACGCGAAAGCAAAGGCCCCTTCGAGTTTCTCCCACAGCTTGCCCATGGGGTCGGGCTCCACCATCGAATCGATGATGTCGAACTCGAAGTCATGCTCGAGCGCCGGCGAAAGGATGTGCAAGAACTCCAGCGGCAT
>JAQWOM010000011.1 GCA_029245865.1 Planctomycetota bacterium | reverse complement strand
TCGCCTGAGGAGGCTGCTATGTTCCGCCGCACTTGCTTGTCGTTACTCGTCATCACGTTCATGGCCCTCTTGTCGCCAGAGGGAAGCTCTCAGGATCTGGACGGCCTCTGGTTCAAGGTGACGACCAAGATCCAAGGGCGGGGAATAAGCGAAGCAGGCGAGGTCTCTTCGCTGAAAGGCAAGCTGGTTGGGTATCTCTATGTTGAAGGAGAGACCCACCGTGACCTCGAGTTCGCTGACTTCGACATGGACAACGACCTCGACCTCTACATCTCCAGCCGTGGTACCACGGTGGTGGAGGACGATGCTGAGGAGGCTGGGGGCGGCGGGCCTGCCTATTCGTATACGGGCTCGCTCTACATGGAGACAGGATCCGGTTCTTGGGACCAGGTCTCTTCGACGGAGTTTATGACAATCGGGACCGACGAGGCCGTCATGATGGGCCCGACAGCTGGTTTCGCAGATGACGGGATCTCTCTCGAGATACCGCTCACCAACGACGACGAGGAGGGAGACGGGGGTGGCAGCGACTCCGTGCGGTTGCTCTTCACGGCGCGCACGAAGATCAAAATCAAGGGAGAGGGCGTGGTGTCCAAGGCCAGTTTCACAAGCCTTGGGGCGCTCATGCCTGGAGGCCTTGCCGACAATCAGATCGTCGTTGCCGGAGGAAAGATTTCCGGCAAGAGTGTCGCCGAGTCGAAGCTTCCCTTCACGCCGTCACCCCATCCAGGGAAATGAGGGCAGTCTGAACGCCATCTCGGCGTCACAACAAACGAAACGATGCGAGGTAGCATGAGCACGTTGTCTCCAGGCGAGAGCGTTTGATCTCGATTATTTTCCTCCACAGCCCGAACAGGAGATTCTCATGTCCACCCCGAAGCTCTTTCTCTCAACAGTCCTGAGCGTTCTTTGCCTCACTGTGCTGGCCTTTGACGTTTCGGCAGGCGAGGTCCAGCAAAAGGGCACGCACCTCAAGATCCAATTCGATAAGGATGCTTCAGAGGAAATCTCTGTCGCAGGCACCGGCCTGGGAGAGGTGTCGGTCACGATGTGGTCTGAGACACCTGCGACGGTGTCGCAGTTCAGCAACGTCCGCAACATCTCCGTCAAGGGGAGCCCGCTGGAGGACAGCCTCTACATAGATGACACCGTCGAAATCGCAGGCAACCTCACCATCAAGAGCGGAGCTGGAGACGACGAGATCTTCGTTTCCGGGATCTACGCCAAGAACGTCAAGGTCAGCCTGGGCGATGGTGACGACTCTCATTATGAAGATGGTAATTTTCTCGTTGTTGGCGGCAGCTACTCCGTGAAAGGCGGCGAAGGCGAGGACTACCTCGACTGGGATCAGCACATCACCGTCGGGAAGAGCATGTCCCTCCATGCGGGAACCCCGGAGGCGGGAAGCGCTTTCGGCGAGGGGGAGATGAGCTTGGGTGGAGGCTATACCTACACCATCGGCAACAAGCTCAGCATCACGCTCACCAAGAGGGGGGGGCAAATCGCCGAGCTAGAAGGTGTCTCGGCGAACCTGCTCAGTGTCCGCGGCGGCAAGGGCGAGGACACGCTTGACCTGAGTGAAGGAGGCAACAGCTTCGGCAAGACCAAGTTCAAGAAGGTCGAAACGATTCTCACGCCCTAGCCCACCCGGCAGAGGCGCGGCTTGGATTCTCGACCTCTCTGCGTGGAATTCCACAGCACCGCTCACCATGGGCGCGGAATCGGCAAATTTCTGGGGAGTGGGGAAGGCTCTGGCTTCCTGAATCGGTGACCAGAAGCCCTCCACACCCACTTGTCAGTTTGGGTACGATTGCCCCCTACGTGTCGTCATCACCACGGCAGGCTCGGGAGGCGGGGGAGGTGGGGGCCATCCTCCCATGCCTGATGGCCTCCGGCCCCTCCTCAGGATCCAGAACAGCATGCAGCGGGTTCCACCATCGCCTCACGGATTTCGAGGGATGCGGCGTCAGTCTCGTCGCCTGAAGTGGGCCGTTGCCGGACTCCTGACCGTCGTTTCTGTGGGCTGCACCTCGCCTCGCGAGGCGCGCATCGGAATCGAAGACATCGACATCACGTGGGTCACTCAAGTTCCCGAGGGCTCACTCAACGAGATGACCAAGTACATCCGTGATCTCAGCAAGCTGCAGCCAGGTGGCGCCGAGGCGGTGCTCTCGATTCCATTGCTGGCTCAACAGGCCTATCGCAACGAGTCGGCCTGGGTGCGTGCCGAGTCGTTGCGTGCCGCCTGGAAGCTGGCCGATGAGATCCCCGTGCTGCCGCTGATGATCTCGCAGGAGCCGGCCTCCGTGTTCAACGAGTGGATGTACGGCTTCGAAGAACTTGACACCCAGACAGAGGCTCCGCCCGGAGAAGAAGTTCGGAGGCTCGCCGAGTTGATAGCCAGCTACCGATTCCCTCCCGACAAGACTCGCTATGCGATTCAACTCGCGGGGGTCATTGCCCACCGCGGCATGGATCGCGAGCCAGGTCCCGTGCAGCAGGTTTTCGAGGGGTTGGCTCCGGAGGCTTGCCGACATGCTCTCTGCCTGGTGACTTTGCTTGCGGGAGATGACGACACGGCCTACGTTCGCGAAGAGGCGCTCATTGCCACTCGCTACCTGGACCTTGAAACCGCCCTGCATCGCATGGTGGCAACGCTTACCTCAGAATCTGATCAGTCGGTTTTGCTCGCCATGCTTGGAACAGCGGAGTTCCTGGCGCATCGCTACGGGGTCGAGCCTCTGGCAGAAATCCTGGACTTCGCTTCGCAATCCGCCGATGGGGCTGTACGGCGCCGTGCGGTCAGAATCCTCGAGGAATTCCAGGCGTGAATGTCGTCTTGGTCGAGGGTGAACTGGCCTATGACGGCCTCCAACTTTCCACGGATTTTGTGGGTCAGCACGTCCCCGGCGGGGGGGATGCTCTCGTGGCCTTTCTCGGAGAGGCCGACGTTCCGACGGAGCACATGGTGGACCTCGAAGATGTCGAGGCAGGGTTCTCCATCTACAGCCCGTTGATGGCGCACATGGTCGTTGAGCATCACGGTATGTCCTTGCGCGAAGGCGTGAGGGCACAAAGGCTGCTTGTCAGAATCGCCGCGGAATGGGCGGCCGCCCGCTCGGGAGCGGCGATCGAGATTCGGGGAGATGACCTGTTTGTGCTCGGCGGCAAGCTGTCCGTGTCTATCGCGACAACCTCGCCACGTGGAGTGCTGATTCATCTGGGTGTGAATGTTGACACCCAGGGAGCTCCCGTCAAAGCGGCGGGATTAAGAGACCTGCGTGTCGCACCCGAAGAGTTTCTGCGGGGTGTCGCGCGTGCCTATGAATCTGAAACACATTCGATAGACCACGCGGTTGGAAAGGTGAGGCCCGTTCGATGAAGCGACAGCGCGTCATCAAACTGCTCAAGCTGCTCTTTGCAGCGGGGCTGACGGCCTTTGTCATCCACAAGGCAGGCGTGGACAAGATTGCCGCTGCCCTCTCGGATATCGACCTGACCGGCTGGGTGATCGGCAGCGGGCTCGTGCTCACGGCGAACTGCCTCGCCATGGTGAGGTGGCACCTGCTCATGCACTCGGTGGGCCTGAACACGACGACGGGCACTGCCCTGAGACTCGGATTTATCGGAGTTTTCTTCAACAACCTCGTCCCCGGACTCACGGGCGGCGATCTGGTGCGCGCCATCTATGTGGCACGGGAGAATCCGAACCAGCGGGCCTCTGCCGCCATTTCAGTTGCTGTCGATCGGATCATTGGAATCGTGGCTCTGGCGATCATCGCCGCCGTGGTAATCCCCCTGAATTTTGACCGTTATGGCGAAGCGGCCATCGGGATTTACGGATTCCTTGCCGTGGCTGGCCTGGGCGCGGTGATTGCTCTGTCGCGACGCGCCAAGACTGCGATAGGCGCTTTGATTAACCGGCGCGGGGGTGATGACAGCCCGGACGGAAAGGTGATTGGCACCTTACGGAAGTGCGATCAAGCAGTGTCCATGTACCGCGACCGTCTCGGCTCTGTCTTCGTGGCCTTGGTGATGTCTTTTGCGGTGCATTTGCTGATTATTTTTGCGCTGTATCTCTTTGCGCATGCCATTGCCAGCGGGGGGCTCGCCAAGCTGGAAGAGGCTCCCGCAGCCGTGACCCTCGGGGCGGAGCCCGCGGCTCTCGAGCAGCAGGCCGAGGCGCTCCGGAACTTGCAGTCTGTCAGCCTGACGGCGTACTGCTCCATCGTCCCGATCATCATGATCGGCTCAGCTGTTCCCGTGGCGCCCGCCGGATGGGGTGTCGGCGAGGTGCTCTTCGCGCACTTCTTCAAGACGGTGAATGTGCAGGAGTCCCTGGCGGTGGCCCTGTCCTTCACCTATCGCATCACGGTCTTGCTGGTGTCGTTGATTGGTGGGCTCATGCTGATTCTGGACCGCAGGCGGGTGCTCGAAGCGACCTCCGGCCAGGAGGGCGATTCTGGATCTGGAAGCCCGGAGTCGTAACAGGCCCTTTTGGCCTGCGTCTGAGGGGGGGCAGCCCCGCAATCGGTATTTCCTTGGGTTTTCCAGTTCGGACCCAGACCGCACCATGTTAAGTAGGTGTTAGGTGCAGGGCAGGGAGAGCCTTGAGCGGTTCGAGGCCTTCGCGCTCTGCACCTCAAATCAGCGGCATATCCTCACGATTCAGCCAAATTTGGAGACAGACAGCATGGCATTCGCCAGCAAGGGCACCAGCAAGAGCAAGAGCAAGAGCGGCGGCAAGACCTTGACCCGTAACGCGAAGTCCAACGGTTCTTCCGCCAGGAGCAAATCGGCATCTGCCGCTTCGGCGAACGGTGCCTCGGCGAACGGTGGTGGAGAGTCTGCTGTCGACATGACCCTGGCTCAGATCGAAAAGCAGTTTGGCGGCGGGTCGATCATGCGTCTCGGTGACCATGTGGCAGAACCCATCGAGGGGATCTCGACCGGCTCTTTGTCGCTCGACGTCGCGTTGGGCGGAAGCGGGCTACCCAAGGGCCGCATCGTTGAGGTGTACGGGCCTGAATCTTCAGGCAAGACCACGCTGACGCTTCACCTCATTGCGAACGCGCAGAAGGATGGGGGCACATGCGCCTTCATCGACGCCGAGCATGCTCTCGACCCTAGCTACGCCAGCAAGCTTGGCGTTGATGTAGAGAACCTCATCGTTTCGCAGCCTGACAGTGGCGAACAGGCGCTGGAGATCTGCGAGATGCTCGTGCGCAGCAACGCCTTCTCATGCGTTGTTGTCGACTCCGTGGCCGCGCTTGTGCCGCGAGCAGAGCTGGACGGCGAGATGGGTGATACACACGTTGGCCTCCAGGCCCGCCTCATGTCGCAGGCCATGCGCAAGCTCACCGGGGCAATCTCTCGTGGGGGAACCTGCGTGATTTTCATCAATCAGATTCGCGAAAAGATCGGCGTCTTCTTCGGCAGCCCCGAGACAACGACGGGCGGCCGTGCCCTCAAATTCTACGCCTCGGTGCGCCTCGATATCCGCCGTATCGGATCCATCAAGATCGGAGACGTCGTCACAGGCAATCGAGCCAGGGTGACCGTCGTCAAGAACAAGATGGCCCCTCCGTTCCGGAAGGCCGAGTTCGACATCGTTTTCAACAAGGGCATCTCCTACGAAGGCGACGTCCTGGATCTTGCGGTGGACAGGGACATTGTGAAGAAGTCGGGTTCCTGGCTGTCATACGGAACCACGCGCATCGGGCAGGGCCGAGAAAAAGCCCGCGACTTCCTCATCGAAAACGTGGATATTCTGCGGGAAATCGAAGGCAAGGTGCGCGCTGCCATGGCACCTTCCGTTGAACCTCCGACGAAGCCCGAACCGTAGCTTGCTGCGTGTCAGCCGCTGGGGCCGGGTCTGACTCGGGGCGACCTGCGGGAGAGAGCCTGTCTTCGACGAGCGACTCTCCGTATTGCAGTAAGACCTGAGCCAGATCAATCCGATGACGCCTGACCAGATTCGCGAGCAGTACCTGAGCTTCTTCGAGGGGCATGGGCACACACGCCATCCCTCAGATGGGCTGGTGCCAGAGAACGACCCGACGCTCTTGTTCACGGGCGCGGGGATGAACCAGTTCAAGGCTGAGTTCATGGGCAAGGGCACGCTGCCGTTCACCCGGGCGACGACGTCGCAGAAATGCCTGCGTATGCCCGACCTTGAGAACGTCGGGCGCACGGCGTCGCACCACACCTTCTTCGAGATGCTGGGAAACTTCTCCTTCGGGGACTACTTCAAAGAAGAAGCGATTCGCTGGGCCTGGGGCTTTCTGGTCGACACCCTGGGGGTGCCCGCAGACCGTCTCGCCGTGACGGTCTACAAGGACGACGACGAAGCCGAGGCCCTCTGGGCTGATGGCGTGGGCGTCCCCCGCGAACGCATCTTTCGGTGTGACGAGGACGAAAACTTCTGGCCTGCCTCCGCGCCGAGCAAGGGGCCGAACGGTATCTGCGGACCATGCTCAGAGATCTACTTCGACTTCTTCCCGGAACGCGGCCCTCTGCCACCGGCTGGTCCCGGAGAGGACGGTGCGCGTCTCGTAGAGATCTGGAACCTGGTCTTCACTCAGTTCGAGCGCAGGGACGGGGGGGCGCTCGAACCGCTGCCTCACCGGAATATCGACACCGGGATGGGGTTCGAGCGAACCGTGCGCGTCCTGGAGTCTCTTGAGCAGGGTGAAGTGCTTCCGAGTAACTTCGAAACGCAGCTCTTTGCTCCCATCATGGCTGAGGTCCACCAGCACATCGGGCGTCAAACCGAGTTCGGGACGCCTGATGGCGAAAGAACCCGGCGTATTGCCGACCACGTGCGCGCGGCAGCGTTTTGCATTGCAGATGGCGTCCAGCCGAGCAATGAAAAGCAAGGTTACGTTGTTCGAAAGATCCTTCGCCGCGCCATGCTCGACCGCCACTTGCTTGGAGGCGACCTGCGGTCACCCTGGCTCGCAGAACTTTCTCAGGTCGTGATTCATGGCATGGGGGGCGCGTGGCCCGAATTGCGCGAGGCGCAATCTCTCGTTTCCTCGGTCATCGCTGCGGAAGAGGAGCGCTTTGCGGGCGCCTTTCTTTCGGGCACCCAGCGCCTGGGCACTCTGGCCAAGCAGTCACGGGAGGGCGGTTCAGAACAGCTCTCCGGCGAACAGGCCTTCTTGCTGTACGACACGTTCGGCCTCCCGCTCGACATGCAGAAGCAACTGCTTGAAAGCGATGGCATGCAGGTCGACGAAGAGGGCTTTCGAGAGGCCATGGCTGAACAGCGACGTCGCTCGCGGGAATCGTCAAAAATCTCGGACTCGATTTTTGACGAGGGTCCGCTGGCCTCCGTGTCGGGAAACCTGCCGCCGACGCAATTTGTAAGAGGCGCGCTGACGATCGAGGGAGCCAATATCTTGGCTGTCGTGGATGACAGCGGTGACGAAGGCGCGGATTCCAATGCGGAGCGCCGCGTTGTTGTCGTTCTTGACCGGACTCCTTTCTATGCAGAAGGAGGCGGGCAGGTGGGCGACCGCGGAGCGCTTGTCGGGCAGGACTTCCGAATCGACATCGACGATGTGGTGAGTCTGCGTGGCATCTCCTTGCATCGCGGCGCTGTTGTGGACGGCGAGGCTCTCCCGGGGAATTGCTCTGCCCAGGTCGACGAAGCGGCGCGCCTGGCGACCTCTCGGAATCACACAGCCACGCACCTTCTACACGCGGCTCTTCATTCGGTGCTCGGTGATGATGTCACCCAGGCTGGATCGCTGGTCGCTCCTGACCGCCTCCGCTTTGACTTCCGGTTTCCGAGAGGTCTGACAGACCTTGAAGTGGAGGAGGTGGAGTCTCTGGTCAATGCGTGGATCCTTTCCAACGCCAAGGTGTCGGGCGAAGAGATGACACGCGATGCAGCACGCGACCTCGGCGCCATGGCTCTCTTCGGCGAAAAGTACGGCGATGTCGTTCGCGTGGTGCAGGTGCCTGGGCAGCATGGACGCGACAGTCTCGAATTGTGCGGCGGCACACACATCGCTCGCTCGGGTGACATCGGCATGTTGCGCATCACGTCAGAGACTTCCATCGCCTCGGGCATTCGTCGAATTGAAGCCCGAACCGCTGCGGGGGTGTTGAAGCTCCTCCGAGAAGATTCGAGCCGTCTCGCTCGCGCTGCGGCTCTCTTCAAGAGCAATCCGGAAGCTCTCGAAGAACGCATCAGCTCTCTGCAGGTCGAACTCAAGAGCGCGCGCAAAGAGCTCGACGAGTCCAGAGCGTCCATGGTGAAGGCCCACCTGGCAGACTCGATCCAGGAGCGCCATGGCTTGCGAGTGCTCGCCACGGTTGTCTCGGGCGTCCCCGTGAAAAATCTCCGTGAAATCGCCGGAGACGCTGTGAAGTCGAGCTGCGACCTGGCCCTGCTCGGGACCTCGGAAGGGGGGGGGACCAGCTTTCTGGTGGCCTCGGGCAAGGCTGCCCAGGCAGCCGGGCTCCCCGCGCGCGAGATCGTAGAACGGCTCTGCTCGGCTCTGGACGGCAAGGGCGGTGGAAATGCCTCCTTTGCCCAGGGTCGTGGCAAGGCTCACGAGAAAGTCCAAACCTTGCTTGAAGAGGCACTGAACAGTGCCTTGGGCGCGATCTCCTGAACAGGCATCCATTCTGCTCGGATTTGCGAGAGGTCCCGACAGAGGCTTTTACGGCAACCCGGCAGCCGTTAGAGTAGCCGGATTGGCCAGTTAGTCCCGGCCGCAAGAATCCGAACCACCACCCCGATGATCGTGGTAAGCAACCTCGATCCTGGCGCAGGAGACGACGAGCTCATGGCTGTTCCGAAGAGAAAGACCTCCAAGGCGCGTAAGCGCAAGAGGAGAGCTCATCTGGCACTCGCCACGCCCGCCACCTCGGTTTGCGATCGCTGCGGATCGAACAAGGTCCCTCACGCGGTCTGCGAGAGCTGTGGTTTCTACCGCGGCCGCGACGTGCTAGCACTCGACGCCTGACCTTCGAGGCGCCTCGCTTCGTGAAGATCGCTATCGATGCCATGGGGGGCGATCATGCGCCCCAGGTTGTGGTCGAAGGCCTCGCCGAGGCTGTCGAGCAGGGCGTCGTGGCGTCAGATCACATCCTCGCGGTTGGCCCCGAAGACTCACTGCGCGCGGCGCTTGAGGCGGCTGGTCACCCCGGCATTGAGATTCTCGATGCCCCTGAAATCATTGAAATGGATGCGAGTGCGGCCACGGCGATACGCGCCAAGCCCAGGTCTTCCATTGTTGTCGGTATGAAGGCTGTCCGAGAAGGACGCGCGCAGGGCTTCGTGTCCGCGGGCAATACAGGGGCTGTTGTTGCGAGCGCTCAGTTGATTCTTGGGCGGCTTACTGGTGTTTTGCGGCCCGGGATTGCGGTGCCCATTCCGACGAACGCGGGGCACCCTTGCATCGTTCTGGATGTGGGGGCCAACATCTACTGCAAGCCCCTTCACATGCTGCAGTACGCAGTGATGGCCGACGAATACAGCAAGGCGAACTTCGGAAACTCGAGCCCACGAATCGGGTTGCTCAATATTGGAGCCGAAGAAGGCAAGGGCAACCCTCTGATCCAGGAAGCGCACGAACTTCTCCGAACAGCAGACGTCTCTTATGAAGGCTTCGTTGAAGGACAAGACATCACGAGTGGTGCTGTGGATGTCGTCATCTGCGAGGGCTTTGTTGGGAACGTGATTCTCAAGGTTGCTGAGGGCCTCAGCGCTTTCTTGAGCAGCCAGGTGCACGCAGCCTTCAAGGAAGCGCCGCCGACTGTCGAGGTCAAACACGCCGTGGCGAAGGCTTTCCAGGATCTCGATTACGCCGAATACGGGGGGGCCCCCTTGCTCGGTGTCGCCGCGCCCGTTCTTATCGGCCATGGCCGCTCGAGTCCGCACGCGATCATGAACATGATGAGGGCAGCCCTGAAGTCGATCGAGTACGACATCACGCGCAACATCACAGATCGCCTGAATCCTGGCGGCGCGGAGAAGCCTGTCTCATGACCGACATTCGGTTCGGAATCCTGGGCACGGGCAGTGCAGTGCCCGAGGGCACACTGACCAACGCCGATCTGTCCAAGATGGTGGACACCTCGGACGACTGGATCACTCAGCGCACGGGGATCAAAAGTCGCCGTATTCTCCGAGAGGGCGAAACGACTTCAGATCTCTGCGTCGAAGCGGCCAGGAAGGCCATTGCCGACGCGGGACTGACAGCAAAAGACATCGACATGGTCATTCTTGCCACGGTGACTCCGGATCGGCAGGTGGCTGCGACAGCTTGCAAGGTTCAGGCCCTGCTGGGATGCCGCGAAATCCCTGCCTTTGACATGGCGGCCGGCTGCAGCGGATTCATCTACGCCAGCACCGTCGCGAGTCGCTTTGTTGCATCTGGCACGCACGACAACGTCCTCGTGATCGGAGCTGAGGCGCTCTCGCGCATTACGAACTACGACGACCGCAGCTCTTGCATTCTCTTTGGCGATGGCGCCGGCGCTGTTGTCTACGGCACCGGGTACAGCTACGGGGAAATGCGGACGAACGGTTTCTCGGCCAGTGGTGATGGCTATGAAGTCATGTACACCCTCGCCGGTGGAGCCGAACTCCCGCTGACTCAGGAACTGCTTGATGCGAAGCAGCACAAGCTCGTGATCAAGGGGCGCGAGGTTTACAAGTTCGCCGTGGGGAAGATGGTGGAACTCGTTCGTAACGAGATGGCCGCCAACCCCGACCTCGAACTGGGCGGCGTGATCCCACACCAGGTCAACATGCGCATTCTTGAATCAGCTCGAGAAAAGCTTGACCTGCCCGAAGACCGAATCTTCGTCAACATCGATCGCTACGGCAACACGTCGGCAGCCTCTGTTCCGATTGCACTGGACGAGGCACGGCGCTCAGGTTTCTTTGACGGCATGGAAGGAAAGCTCGTCGTTATGTGTGCCTTTGGCGCAGGCTTGACCTGGGGTTCTCTGGGTTTCCGTTGGTGATGTCCATGGCGACGCCTGCAGCAGCCATTCTTTTTCCAGGCCAGGGCGCCCAGTCATTGGGCATGGGGCTCGACATCGCTGAAGGCGAGGCCTCGGCACGCGCTGTCTTCGATGTGGCTGCCGATGTGCTTGGCACAGACCTTCGCGAGGTCATCGGAGGCGACGATCAGTCCGCCTTGGACCGCACCGACGTCTGCCAGCCCGCCATCCTCATGACGTCGCTGGCCACGCTGGCCGCTGCGGAGGTGCGAGGACTGATCGATCCCACGCGCGTGCGCGCGTGCGCTGGCCTGAGCCTTGGTGAGTACACAGCTCTTGCCTGGTCAGGGGCCTTGCAACTGGAAGACGCTCTGCGTCTCGTGCAGGCGCGCGGCCGAGCCATGCAGCGCGCCTCGGATGAAAACGAGAGCGGCATGATGTCGCTGGTGGGAGCAACGGAAGAATCAGCCTCGGCAGTCGTTGAGGCGGCGCGCGAAGAGGACGTTCTGGTCGTCGCCAACCTGCTTGCACCCGGCCAGGTTGCCATTGCCGGCTCGCTGCCCGCTCTGGACCGGGCCGAGACAATGCTCCGCGATCACAAGATTCGTAAAGGTGTCAGACTGCCCGTGGCAGGTGCCTTTCATTCGCCCTGCATGGAGTCGGCGGCCTCGGCACTGCAAGAAGCGCTCGATTCAACGCCGTTTCGTGCGCCACGCATGCCCGTGGTCATGAACGTGACGGGCGAGCCGACCGATGACCCCGACATCATGCGCGAACTGCTTCAGAAGCAGATCACTTCGCCGGTGCTCTGGCAGCGATCGATGGAGACTCTCATTCAGTCGGGCGTGCGGCAATATTTCGAACCTGCGCCAGGTAAGCAGCTTACGAACATGCTACGTCGGTATGAATCTCCGCAGGACGGCGATCTCGCCGTGACGGTTTGTGGAGACCTCACACAACTGGACGGCCTCTCTCCCTGGCCTGCGTCCGCGGCAACAACCGGAGAAGCATCATGACGGATCTCTCAGGCAAGGTGGCGCTCGTGACAGGTGCGTCGCGCGGCATCGGCCTCGGAATTGCCGAATCGCTCGCCAAGAGCGGATGTCGCGTGGCCTGCGTGGCGACGTCCGACTCGTCCGCCGAGCGGGGGGCGGCGGCCGTGCGAGAGGCTGGCTCGGAGGCGCTCGCTTTCGCGGCCGACGTTCGCGAGAGTGCCCGCGCCACAGAAATCGTGGAGGCGACCCTCGCCGAGTGGGGCCAAATCGACGTCCTGGTGAACAATGCCGGCATCACGCGAGATGGCCTCCTAATGAAGATGTCCGATGAAGATGTCGACAGCGTGATCGACATCAACCTGAAAGCGTCGATGTTCTACACGCGTGCCGTCTCCCGCCCGATGATGAAGGCCCGTGGTGGCTCGATTATCAATGTGTCCTCGATTGTCGGCTTGATGGGCAGTGCCGGGCAAAGCAACTATGCGGCTGCCAAAGCAGGCCTGCTCGGACTCACACGCTCGCTGGCCTCCGAGTTCGGGGCGCGAGGTGTCCGGGTCAATGCCATCGCCCCCGGATATATCCAGACAGATATGACGTCGGAGTTGCCCGAGGAGGTCAAGGCTGAGAGCATGAAGGCCATACCGATGAGGCGTTTTGGAGACCCGGTCGATATTGCCAATGGAGTGCTGTTTTTGGCATCTGACGCCGCTTCCTACGTGACGGGCACCACGCTCGTGATCGATGGGGGGATGTCTCTCTGAGGCCGTAGTCAACTTACACAGCCGTGTTTCCAGGCCTTCTTGACTTGGGCCGGTGCCTCGGCACACTGATCATTTCCCTGGGGTGGATCTAACGCCTTCCCAGACATACAAAGCAGGGCATAACAGCCCCCCAAGACGGAGAAAAACAGGTGCCTTCGACGCAGGAGATCGAGGAAAAGGTGGTTGCCATCGTCTGTGAGCAGATGGGCGCGAGTAAGGAGAAGGTCAGCACGAGCACGTCCTTCATCCAGGACCTCGGCGCAGACTCCCTGGACACCGTCGAACTCGTCATGGAGTTCGAGGATCACTTCAACATCAGCATCCCTGATGAAGAAGCAGAGAAGATTCAAACCGTGGGTGATGCGGTGAGCTACATCTCGAATCACTCCGCCGCCAGCTGACTCGCTCGTGGTCAATCCTTCGATGCGAGCACAGCGGCGTTCGGTCGTTGTCACGGGACTAGGTGCGGTTTGCGGACTCGGTCTGAGTTTTGACGAGATCTGGAAGAAGCTAATTCTAGGGCGCAGCGGCGTTCGCCAGATCACTCACTTCGACTCTACGGACTTTCGGACTCACTTCGCGGCTGAGGTTCCGCCCTATGACGCGGGGGAACAGTTTGGCGTCAAAGAGGCGCGTAAACTCGACCCGTTCACGCAGTACGCGCTACTGGCAGCCAAGGATTGTGTCGTCAACTCCAAGATGGACCTGGAGCAGGTCGACCTGGATCGAGTGGGTTGCATCATGGGCACGGGGATCGGCGGCATCACTTCGATCGAAGAGCATCACGTCATGATGCTCGATCGAGGTCCGCGCCGCGCTTCGCCGCACTTCATCCCAAAGATGATGCCCAATGCTGTGAGTGGTCAGGTCAGCATTGAATACGGACTCAGGGGCACGAGCTTTGCCACGAGTTCAGCATGCGCCTCTGCCGGCCATGCCCTGGGCATGGCACTTCGCACGATCCAGTACGGAGAGGCAGATGTTGTCCTCTCCGGTGGCTCTGAGGCTCCCATCTCGACGCAGGCTGTCGCAGCTTTTGGCGCCATGAAGGCGCTGTCCACACGGAATGATTCACCCGAAGAGGCCTCGCGCCCCTTCGATAAAGACCGGGATGGCTTTGTGATGGGCGAAGGTGCATCCGTCCTCATGCTTGAAGAACGGCAGCACGCGCTCGATCGCGGCGCGCACATTTACGCCGAGTTCACGGGCTACGGTTCGACGGCGGATGCCTTTCACATCACGCAGCCCAAGGAAGATGCCACCGGTCCCACCCGCGCCATGGAACTCGCCCTGCAAGACGCCGGTACGGACGTCGAGGCGATCGACTACATCAATGCCCATGGAACTTCGACCTACTTCAATGACCTGGTCGAGTCCAAGGCCGTACACCGCGTCTTCGGTGATCACGCCAAGCGCCTGGCCATCTCCAGCACCAAGTCGATGGTCGGCCACCTGCTCGGTGGCTCGGCAGCCATTGAAGCCGCCGTCACCGCGCGGTCAATCTCCGAGGGGCTGATTCATCAGACCCTGAATCATGTCACTCCCGGGGAGGGCTGTGATCTCGACTATGTGCCCGGCGAAACCCGTGCGATGCAGACACGCAATGCACTCAGCAACTCGCTCGGCTTTGGTGGTCATAACGTCAGCCTTGCCTTTAGCAAGGCCCGAGACTAAGCGCCCCGGATGCACGAGCGTCTCGATGCCCTGCGTGAAACGCTAGAAGCGCACGGCCAAGCCCATGTCTTGCGCTTCGCCGAGGAACTCGATGAAGAGCAGTCGTCGCAGCTCGCATCGCAGCTCGAGTCTCTCGATTTCGCACGCCTTTCGGCCTTGATCAAAACAGCGCTCAAGGGCCCGGACGATGCCACGAGTGAAGACGTGGGTGCGGACTCCTTGCAACCGCCTCGCGTGCTGGACTGGGGTATCGACGAAGACCGTGACACCCTCGCCCGACAGGCAGGGGCCGAACTGCTGAGCGCTGGAAAGGTCGGCGCTTTTCTGGTCGCCGGGGGGCAGGGGACACGGCTGGGATATGACGGTCCAAAAGGGCGCTTTCCCGTCGGTCCATTGACCAACCGAACGCTCTTTGCATTCCACGCTCAGCGTGTTCTGGCCACCTCGCGACGCTACGGCGCGAAACTTCCGTTCTACATCATGACCAGTCGCGTGAATCATGAGGACACCAGGAACGCCTTCGAAGAAGCGCACTGGTTTGGGCTCGATCCCGCGCAGGTTTTCTTTCTTCAGCAAGGCATGCTTCCTGCGATCACCTCGGATGGCAAGCTCCTGCTCTCCACGCGCTCGTCGCTCTCCCTGAGCCCGGATGGCCATGGAGGATGCTTCCGGGCGTTGCGTGAAAGCGGCGCGCTGGAAGATATGGAATCGCGCGGCCTGGAGCAGCTGTTCTATTTCCAGGTCGACAACCCGCTGGCTCAGGTCCTGGACCCGCTGTTCGTCGGGCATCACGCCATGGAGCGCGCCGAGATGTCGACCAAGGTTGTCGACAAAACCGACCCTGCGGAAAAAGTGGGGGTGCTCGCCTTGCGAGAAGGCAAGACCTGCCTACTCGAATACAGCGACTTGCCAGACCAACTCGCGGAAGCGCGGGATGCCGACGGGCGACTGCGTTTTCGAGCCGGCAACATCGCCATACATATGCTCACCGTGGATTTCCTGCGTCAGATTGCAACGCGTGACGAATTACCCGTTCATCGGGCGAGCAAAAAGGTGCCCTGCCTCGACGAGAAGGGTGACCGCGTCGTGCCCGACGAACCCAACGCCGTGAAAATGGAGATGTTTGTCTTTGACGCCTTGCCCCTCGCTCAACGCTCGGTGACCCAGGTTGTGTTGCGAGAAGATGAGTTCTCGCCGGTCAAGAATGCGGAGGGCAGCGACAGTCCAGCAACCTGCACAGCTGCGCTGTCCGAGCAGGCCAAGCGGTGGATGGCCTCTGCGGGGCTCGCAGTGCCTGACGGAGTGGCTGAGATCGGCCCGCTCTTCGCTCTGGATCAGGAGGAATTCCGCGCTAACCTGACACGTGGTGATTTTGGACCCATGTTCGACCGCCCTGCCTGAGCCAGGGCGTCCTGCCCTGCTGCCTGCGGAAGACACTGCCCGTGTTTCATGTCGCGATCCTGGCCGGTGGACCCTCGTCGGAACACGAGGTCTCTCTCGCCACAAGCGCTGAAATGCTGAGTATCCTCCGCTCCGGGGGACATGAGGTGCGACCGGTTCTTATCGATCGCGAGAATCGCTGGTCTGTCGGTAGCCTCGAGGATTCTTTCGACCTTTCAGGCGAGCCGACCTCGTGTGAACAAGCTCTGAAGCAACTGAAGTCACATGGCGAGGTCGCCTGCCTGGGTCTGCACGGACCCTATGGAGAAGACGGGACGGTGCAGCGACTTCTGGAGTCTGCAGGTATTCCGTACACAGGCAGTGGGCCTGTCGCCTCTGCTGTCGGCATGGACAAGGAACTGAGCAAACTGGCGGCAGGCAAAGCCGGCGCGCGCACGGCAAGCCACGAGGTCCTCGAAGGCGCGCGATTCCCTGCCTGGGGAATCCAGAAAGGGGTTGGCTACCCATGTTTCGTCAAGCCGGTGGATGCGGGGTCAAGTGTGGGCGTGGCCCGCGCCGAAGACGAAGCCGCCCTGCGCGCAGCCATTCCTCTGGCGCAGGCAGAAGACACGCGCGGTCGCTGCATGGTCGAGTCGCTGATCACCGGAAATGAAGTGACATGCACCGTCCTTCGACACGGCGAGGAGCTGCTGACTTTCCCTCTCGTTTCCGTGCAGCCCGCAGACGCGTTTTATGACTATCACGCCAAGTACAACTCGAAGGACACCCAGTACATCTGTCCGGCGGAAGTGCGCAGAGAAACACAGGCAGAGATCGAGCTCGTCTCGCGCACCTTGTATGGCCTTTTGCAACTAGATGGCGTCGTTCGGATGGATTTCATCGTGCGCGAGGAAGATGGACAGCCGGTCTTTCTCGAGTTGAACACACTGCCTGGCTTTACATCGCACAGCCTTGTGCCCATGGCGGCGCACGCCGCAGGGTGGAGTTCGCTGCAGGTGCTCGAATCGATTCTGACCAACAGGCAGGCACTTCCATGACCGGCCTGTCTGCCTCGAACCCACTGCGAGTGGCTGTCGCCGGCTCCCGAGGCCGTATGGGGTCGATGGCCGTAGAGACGATCAATGCAGAGTCGGATCTGAAGCTGGTGCTCGAACTGACGCGGCAGAGTGTTCCGGCAGATGCTCTCGATCGAGAGGAGGTGGATGTCTTGCTGGACCTGAGTCTGGCAGCAACCAGTCGAACGATCGCACCTCTCGCGGCTCGCCGAGGCATCGCACCTGTCGTGGGTGTGAGCGGGTGGAATGCAGATGACCTGGCCTGCCTTCGAGAGGCGTGCCGTGAGGGGCGCGTGGGGGGGCTGGTGGTCCCAAACTTCTCGCTGGGTGCTGTGCAGCAGATGCGGGCTGCCGAGGAACTGGCAGCCATTCTGGATGGCAGCACGATCCACGAGATTCATCACCCCGCGAAGCAAGACATGCCTTCTGGCACGGCCCTGAATACGGCAGAGCGCATGCACCGCGCAGCTCTTCAACGAGATCCTGCTGCCGCACGGCCTGAGATCACGAGTGAGCGTACAGAGGGCGTGCTTGCGAGGCAGGTGGTGACTTTTGAGTCAGGGGGCGAGCGAATCGTTCTGGATCACGAGGTTCGAGACCGTGCTGCCTACATGCCCGGCGTGCTCTTGGCGCTGCGCTCGGTGAGGCACCTCGCCGAGCTCCAGGTTGGCCTGGAGGTGGCCCTGGATAGCAGCCTCGCCCGGGCCCGTGAGGGGCTGGTATGATCCGCGCCCTTGCCGGAGTACATCGGCCAGAGTGGCGGAATCGGTATACGCGGCGGATTCAAAATCCGCTTCCCGAAAGGGATTGGGGGTTCGAGTCCCCCCTCTGGCACCACGCCTCATGAACAGGTCTCTCGAATCCGTGGTTGTTGGCGCACTCGCAGGCCTCCTCGTGGGTCTCTTCTTTCTTTGGAGCGATCTGAGTGCGGCATTCAGCATGTGCCAGCAACAGGCCTGGTGGGACCAGCGCATGTTCCGCCTGGTGGCTCTCGAGTGGGGACCCTCGTTCCGCGCTCTGACATTCTTTTGCCTGGGAGGCGCGATGCTCGGCGCTCTCTCGGGTGGGCGACTGGCTCTGGGGGGACGACTCACGACCTTCCTTGGAAGCTTCGTGCTGGTGGTTTTTCCGGTGGTGGAGATCGCCCGGAGCATGGTCGCGACGCAGCCACCCTGCGACAGCCCAAACATTGTCTGGATCGTGCTTGATGCCTTGAGAGCAGACCAC
>JAQWOM010000010.1 GCA_029245865.1 Planctomycetota bacterium | reverse complement strand
GCGCGAACTCGCCAGGGCATGGCGGTTCGGTGACAAAAGTACAGCGCCGGTTTGTCAAACCGTGACGCATCCGTGACCACCCTCCCACGCCGTTCGTTCATGGATAACATCGCCCGTAGTTCGCACGACCACACCCAAAGGAGGTCGCCATGAAGACCCTCATCACCGCCCTGACGCTCGGCCTGTTGAGCATCACGTCCCTGCAACCTGCCACGGCCCAGAACGCCTTCACGCCCGACAACATATTCGTCAGCGGCTCCCATACCGAGGAGCCCTGGGAAGCCCTCGTCATGGAATTCACCCCCGAGGGAGAACATGTTCGGACCATCACCATGGAGCCTGGAGTGGAGGGGCGCGCCTACGGCCTCGCCTTTGGGCCAGACGGACGGCTCTACGTGGGTGACAATAGCAGTGACAAGATCTTCGCTGTCAGCCCCGACGGGAGTGCCGAGGTCTTTGTCGACGGCGAGGGCGGTCTGAGCGATGTCGATGGCCTGACCTTCGGCCCGAAGGGAAACCTCTATGCCGCCGGCCGTGACAACGGCGAAGTGGTCGTGATCGACCCGAACGGCAACGCGGTGGATTGGCTCGATCCTGGAAAACCCAACGCCATCGGATTTGCCCCTGACGGAACACTCATGCTGACCGATCAGGATCTGGGGCGCGTGGTGCTCTACAACAACCAGAACCTGGAGGTGGGGTTGATCGGTGACGCGCAGCTTACTAGCTACTGTGGCAACCCCGTGTGGGGCCCCGGAGGCAATATCTACGTGGGCAACTACGGCAGCGGAAACATCGCTGTCTTCGGCCCAGACGGGAGCTTCATTGGAACCATCTCCAACGGAAGCATGGGTGGGCCATACGGACTGGCCCTCGGTCCTGACGGCCGGATCTACGTGGCGGACTACGGCACCGACAGTGTCGTGGTGCTCGGAAGTGACCTTGCACTAGAAAATGCCTTCACACACGAAGACCTGGCCTATCCAGCTTATGTGGCCGTCGCTCCCTACGTGTTCAAGGCCAAGTTGAAGGGCGACACCTTCATCGAGAACACCACCAAGCCCACCAAGCTCGCCGACAAGAGCGCTCTGCTCTCCATCTCGCCGGGTTCGGGCACCATCATGATCGCTGCAGGCAGCGACGAATTCGCCGCGTCCATCGGCTCCCCCTGGATGGTCTTCCATGGCTTTGCAGCCGTGAGTTCCACTGCCAAGAAGCGACGGGCCCAGGGCACCGAGGCCGCAAGGGAACTGAGCGTGGCTTCGCCCAGTTCCATTGATCTGATGCTCTCCGGCAAGGTGGCCCCCTCGGGGCTCTACCAGCTGAAGTCGGCCTCTGGAACCTTGCACCGCGCATCGGCCACCCAGACCTGGCACCTGAACGTGAAGGGCCGCAAGCTGCTCAAACCCTGAGCCGTGGACTAGGGCGCGAGAGAAAACTCACGCAAGAGGCGCACGAACTCGTCAGGGCGCTCTTGTGGAAGGTAGTGACCGCACGCTTCCACAACGATCAGCTCGGAGTCCGGTATGTCGGTCGCGAAGCGTTGTGCAAAGCGCTCGATCGGGTAAGCCACATCGTCCTCACCCCAGAGCAACAGAGTCGGCATCGTCAGATTTTTGAGTTCGCCGGAACGCAAGCCGTTCTCGTCTCGGGCCAGGTTCACCATCGTGCGCCAGTTCACCGAGTTCTCGCACACCAGGAACGTTTCTTCAGAAAAGTCTGCGGGCGGCTTGCCTCGAAAGTGCGGTGCGAGCGCATGGTCAACTCTGTCGCGAGCATTCAGCAACCACCCCAGGCCGGCTCCTGGGAGGTCGCGCATGGCCTGCTCTTCAGGCAGCCATTCGTCATCTGCTCGCGTGTAGCCCGAGGAGCTGATGAGCACGAGAGCCTCGACGAGTTCCGGGCGGTCTAACGCGAAGCGCCATGCGACCTCACCTCCGTAGCTGTGACCCACGACAATCGACGGTTCAATGTCGAGCGCATCGGCGGCAGCGCTCAGAAAATCAGCGCACTCCTGAAACGTTTCCGGCTGCAGATCATCACGGCTCATGCCATGCCCGGCGAGTTCCAGCGCCGTCACATCGAAAAACGCTTCAAGGCCCTCGAAGTCTTCACTTCCTCGCAATGACTCAGACCAGTTGAGAAGTGTGCCGGGCGTGCCGTGAATCAGAAGCAAACGCGGAGCCCCCGGGCGCGGCATTCTCAGGACCTTCAACTCCACGACTTCATCGACACCTGGAAAATTCAGCGGCAAGGCGTGTGTCTCCAGGTGCGGCGCCAAGGATTCATTGCCTGGCAAAGCAAGCAGTTGCTCGGACACCGACTGCTTGTCCAGCGACGAACAGCCTGCAACCAAAACGAGCGCCAGCCCCACCACAAACACACCGAGGTACGCGAAACGTTTCACGGACCGACTGCCGCACGCCAGGCTGTTTGCAATTGCTCCATCCTGCGACGATTCACGCCAAGGTCTGAGTGTCCGAGCCGCGAAGCCGAACGCACTTCAATCACACTCTGCTTCCGGTCCATGACGAATTGAACGTCGTCCACAAAACGAAAGAGCTTCGAACGAAATTCGACGTGCAAATAGTCGCCGTCATCTTCCACCAGTTGCGTGCGTGGCATGGCCAGAACGATCTCCTGCAACCTGGCCCAGGCCTGCGCCGGATCTCCGGCAAATGGAAGTGGGTCGACGTGATGAGAGGCCTCTGTTTCCTGGCTTCCCACGCAGTTCGGTGACGACGGGCAAGGCGGAAGGCGTCCGTTGACGGCTTTCATGGGAGGTCCTTTACAGGAACTGACGGTGAGCGCGAGTGGCGCCATCATGACAATCACAAGCAACACGAACCCGCGCCGGGAGCGAAAGAAAGATCTCACGAATCAACGCTTTCCGAAACGGTAATGCGAGACAAACCACTCCTGCCCTTTTCGGTAACCCCAGAGTTCTGCGCACGCCATGAGGAAGACGCGCCAAGCATTCGCCATGCGCGCAGACTCGAGGCCATGAGATGATTCAAGTGCCGCTTCGACTGCGCTTCGGTTGCCGTCCAGGTTCGTGAGCCAGGCTTCTGCAGTGCGCGCGTAATGATCGCCGCGTACACGCCAATGCTTTTCGATCAGAAGGTCTTTTTGGAAGTACAGAAGAAGATCGTCGGACGGCATCTGTCCGCCCGTGAAAAAGTTGCGCCCCATCCAGTCGTCTTCGCCCTCTGTCTGAAAAGCATAGGCGAACTGTCGGTGAGTGAAGATGTGCACGAACAACTTCCCGTCCGATTTCAACATGCCTGCGATGCGACTCATGAGCAGCTCGTAGTTGCGCATGTGCTCAAACATCTCGACCGAAAACACACGATCGAATCGACGCTCGGTCTCGAAGTCGTTCACGTCGCGGGTCACGACCTCTACGTTTTTAAAACCTCGCTCGGCTGCTCGTGACTCGATGAACTCTCGCTGGGTCGAAGAATTGGAAACGGAAAGGACACGACAGTTTGGATACCGCTCGGCAATCCAAAGGCTGAGCGAACCCCAACCGCAGCCCAGGTCGAGCACGTCCATGCCGTCTTCGAGTTGCCCACGCTCCGTGGTGAGTTCGAGCATGGCCTCCTCGGCCTGGGCCAGATCGCTGACCCCTTCATCCCAGAGCCCGCTGCTGTACTTGAGGCGAGGGCCGAGTACATGTTCATAGAGAGCCGCAGGCACCTCGTAATGCTGATCGTTGGCGTCCTGCGTCTGGATAGCGATGGGACTCTTCCGCAGTTCATCCACCCAGCCCATGAGAACCTGAAGGTTCTGCTCCACGTCACCCTGATCTTCGTCGGAAAGTCGGCGACGGAGCAATCGCCGAATGCCGAAACGGACGACGGAGTCGGGCAGCACGCCGCGGTCGAGGAGTGCGTCGATGGTCATGTCAGATCTTCCTTGGGAAACCATGGGATGAGAGGACTCGTGCTGCGCTGGTAACGACGGTAGTCGTCGCCCCGCGACCGAATGGCCTGGGCCTCTGTGTAAGGGATACCCGAGACACGCGTGATGAGTACGTACATGAGTCCAGGCATGATCAGGGCCCAGCCACCACCGGGTGCTGGCCATGCCACGGCCGCAAAAGCGAACCAGACGAGCCATTCGAAGAAGTAGTTGGGGTGGCGCGAGTAGCGCCACAAACCAAGCCGGCAGGTCTGGCCGCGGTTCTCGGGGCGCGCTCGAAAAGATGCGAGCTGCCGATCGGCAACGATCTCACCGAACTTCGCCAACACGAAGAGACCAAGACCCACCCATTGCACGACGACCAGTTCGTTCGCAGGGTTCCCGGCCGCAAGCAAGAAAGGCACGGACAGCACGGCTGCCACCAACGCCTGGAGCTGAAAAAACCAGAGGAACTGGAAGTCGGCACGATCTCCCCAGTGTTCTCGGAGGAATCGATAGCGTCCGTCTTCTGGTTTTCCGACAACCCGATCTAGCAGCAAGTGCACGCCCAGGCGCAGGCCCCAGAGCCCGCCCACGGAACCCGCTGCAAGTCTTTGAATCGGCGATCCTTCGCCGGCGAGGGCGTAAAAGACCGCCATTCCCCCCAAGGAGAGGGCCCAACCCACATCCACGATGCCGGCGTCCTGATGCCTGCGCGCCAAGAACCAGAGCGCTTGCATGAGCAGGGCGGCCGCAAGCCAGGCCGAGAAGAGCATTCCGGAGTCACTCATACGGTGACTTCGCTTCCTTTATTCCCGCGGATGCGCCGAATCCATTCGGCCGAACCTTCCGAAGACACTTCCATGGTGCTTTTGCCCCCTCCTCTTCAGCATTCGCCCCCCTCAACCCGCGCTCGGGGGCAGGTCCAGTGGCTGCGGATCACGCCCTACCTTGCCCTCCAGGCGGGTTGCCTGGGGGTTCTCTTCGTCGGCTGGAGCCCCGTAGCAGTCGCTGTATGCCTCGGCCTCTATCTGGTCCGCATGTTTGCCATCACGGCTTTTTATCACCGCTATTTCTCGCACCGGGCATTCAGCACCTCCCGCGCCGTGCAGTTTTTCTTCGCCGTTCTGGGGAACGCCTCGGCCCAGCGAGACGCCCTCTGGTGGGCAGCACACCATCGCCACCATCACCGTCAGTCCGACATGCCCGAAGATCGCCACTCGCCTGTGCAACACGGCCTGCTCTGGAGCCACTCCGGCTGGTTCACGACCCGGGAAAACTTTGAAACCGACCTGAGCTCGATTCCTGACCTGACGCGATTCCCGGAACTGCGGCTGCTGAATCGCCACGATTGGCTCGTGCCCGTGCTGTTCGGAGCTTTTCTCTACGGTCTTGGCAGTTGGCTCGCAACGGTGGCGCCGAGCCTCGGCACCAGCGGGGCGCAGCTGTTCGTCTGGGGCTTCTGTATCTCCACGACTCTTTTGTTCCACGCCACGTTCACCATCAACAGTCTTTCCCATCGATTTGGAACGCGTCGCTACGCAACGTCCGACAGCAGTCGGAACAACGTGTGGCTCGCCCTGATCACACTGGGCGAGGGCTGGCACAACAACCACCACCACTACCCTCACTCTGTTCGACAGGGTTTCTTTCCCGGCGAGTTTGACCCCAGCTACGCCGTCCTGAAGTGCATGGAACGATTGGGACTGATCTGGAACCTCCGGCCAATTCCTGACCATGTCCTCGACGAAGGAAGGCGCTGAGATGCGCCTGGCAGTTGTCGGAACGGGCATCTCTGGACTTCTCGCAGCCCGCCTTCTGCATGCCCGGCACGAACTGACTGTTTTCGAAGCGGCTCCTCGTCTCGGCGGACACACCCACACCCGGGACGTGGTCAAGAACGATCGAAGCTGGGCCGTGGACAGCGGCTTCATCGTTTTCAACGAGCGCACTTATCCGAACTTCAGTCGATTGATGGACCTACTGGGTGTCGAGACCCAGCTGAGTGAGATGAGTTTTTCGGTCAGAGATGAGACGAGTGGCCTTGAGTGGTGCGGCACCGATCTGAACCGGCTCTTTGCGCAGCGCCGCAACCTGTTCAAGCCGAGCTTCTGGCGCATGATTCGAGATGTGATGCGCTTCAACCGAGAGGCGCCGCGCTTTCTTGAGAATCCGGACCCGCAACTGACTCTCGGCCAATTCCTCGATCGTGCCCGCTATTCACGGCCTTTCGTTGACCACTACATCGTCCCCATGGGCGCAGCCATCTGGTCGGCCGCACCTCAACGCATGCGCGAGTTTCCTGCGCACACCTTCATGCGCTTCTTCCACAACCACGGCATGCTCCAGGTCAACGACCGCCCTTCATGGCGCGTCGTACGAGGCGGCTCTTGGACTTACATCGACACACTCGTTCAGCCTTTCCGGGACACCATCCAGCTCAACTCGCCTGTGAGTTCTGTGCGCCGGACAAGCGAGGGCGTCGAACTCACCGTCGGCGACACCGTCCATGCGTTCGACGAGGTCGTGCTCGCGGTCCACAGTGACCAAGCGCTGGCCATGCTCGCCGACCCCTCCGACGCCGAGACAGAGATCCTCGGAGCGCTTCCCTACCAGAAGAATGAAGCGGTGTTGCACACCGACGAGCGCTTGCTCCCGCGTCGCCGCAGAGCATGGGCAGCCTGGAACTACGTTGTCCCCCGTGACTCTCGAAACACCGTCTCGGTCACCTACGACATGAACACGTTGCAGGGACTCGACGCCCCCTTCCGGTTCTGCCTCACCTTGAACCCGTGTCAGGACATCGATGAGTCCCGAGTTCTCGAACGCATGACTTATCACCACCCGGTCTTCACAACAGAGGGTGTCGCCGCCCAATCACGCAGAGACGAGATCGACGGACAACGACACACTCACTATTGCGGTGCTTACTGGCGATACGGTTTTCATGAGGATGGCGTGCTGAGCGCGTTGCACGTGGCACGCCGCTTCGGTATCGACTCCATCGAAGAGGCGGCCCAGGTCGGACCAGCACCTGCACGCGAGTTCGCCGTCGCATGAAGAGCTCCGTGTACAGAGGGCGTGTGCGACACCGCCGGTTTCAGCCCGGGGCGCATGCCTTCGATTACGACCTGCACATGCTCTACCTCGACCTCGACGAGGTCGAGACGGCTTTCGACGGACGCTGGCTGTGGTCGTACGAGCGCCCGAACCTGGCCAGTTTTCGGAGAAGCGATTACCTGGGTCCCCCTGATCGCCCGCTCAAATCGGCAGTTCTCGATCGTGTCGAGCAAAGCGCCGGGCGACGCCCCAAGGGCTCCGTGCGCATGCTCACTCACCTGCGCTACTTCGGCTTTTGCTTCAACCCGGTGACTTTCTATTACTGCTTCGAAGAGAGCGGCGAACTCGCTGCCATCGTTGCAGAGATCACCAACACGCCCTGGGGTGAACGACACGCCTATGTGCTCGACCGGAGCCTAGACGAGGGGAAAAACCGCACCCATCGATGGTCATTCCCCAAGCAGTTTCATGTCTCGCCGTTCATGGGCATGAACCAGGACTACACCTGGCAGTTCTTCGACCCAGGCGACCGTTTGTTCGTGCACATGGAGAATCGGGAAGACGGTCAATTGTTCTTTGACGCTACGTTGACGATGCAACGTCACCCGCTCGATGGCCCGTCGCTGCGCCGCTGTCTCGTGGCCCATCCGTGTATGACGAGCAAGGCCCTCCTCGGCATTTACTGGCAAGCGTTTCGTCTCTGGCTGAAGCGCACGCCCTTTCATGCACATCCACCCAAAGTGAGACAGAACGTCCCGTGAGCACTCTGCCCTCCCCGCCTGTCGCAAACAGCACGGCCCCTTGGCTGACACGCAAGCTGCGTTCTGCTTTCGAGTCTCGCATGGCAACTCTCGAGCATGGGTCCGTTGAAGTGCTCGAGACCTGGAGTGGGCGATCTGTGAAGCTTGGCCATGGAGCGCTGGTGGCGACCATCGCCATGCGCGATCCGGGTTTCTACGGAGTCCTCGCAAAACGCGGCTCCATCGGCGCCGCCGAAGCCTATGCCGAGGGATTGTGGGACTGCGCCCAGCTTCCCGAGTTGGTGTCTCTGCTTGTTCGCAACCGCGACGTGCTTGCAAGCCTTGAAGGTGGGCTCGCACGACTCTCAGCGCCGGTACAAAAGCTGTTTCACACCATGCGCCCCAACTCGCGCAAAGGCAGTCGCAAGAACATCGCCGCCCACTACGACCTTGGAAACGATTTCTTCGAGTTGTGGCTCGACGAAACGCTGACGTACTCCAGCGGTTTCTTCGAAAACGACGCGTCCACACTCGCGGAGGCCTCGACGGCCAAGCTCGATCGGCTTTGCCGCAAACTCGATCTGCAATCGAACGACAGGCTTCTGGAGATCGGTTGCGGATGGGGAAGCATGGCGCTTCACGCAGCCACGCATTACGGGTGTCATGTGACGAGCACCACCATCTCGCAAGAGCAGTTCGACCTTGCTTCAGAACGCGTTCGAGAGGCTGGCCTCGCGGACCGTGTGCAAATCGTGATGGAAGATTACCGAGATCTGCGCGGCCGCTGGGACAAGCTCGTCTCCGTCGAGATGATCGAAGCTGTCGGAGCTCCACACCTGGATGAGTACACCCGCACCTGCAATCAGCTTCTGAAACGCGACGGGCTCTTCGCACTTCAGGCCATCACCATTGCAGATCAGCACTACGAAGAAGCACGCGACTCGGTGGACTTCATCAAGCGGCACATCTTTCCGGGTAGCTTCATTCCTTCGGTGACGGCCATTTTGAACTCCACCACCAAGAGTGAAGATCTGCGACTGGTTCACCTGGAAGACATGGGGCCTCACTACGCGCGAACCCTCGCCTGCTGGCGCCATAACTTGCGCGCCAGCTGGAACGCAGCACGGCAACTGAACTACGGCGAAGAGTTTCTCCGACTCTGGGAGTACTACCTGGCGTACTGCGAAGGGGGATTCGCAGAGCGCTTCCTGGGCGTGTCCCAGATGCTCTTCACGCGACCCGACAGCCGCCGGTCTCCGGTCTTACCGCCACTGGCGAGCTGAAAGACCCGCCAGCAACGGGGCTCCAGAAGGCTTTCAATGGGATCAGCCCTCAAGGCCCAGATCGCCCTCCCCGCTCTATTGAGCTCCAGCAACTGCATTTAAGTCGCATTTTCTGGCCTCGTGCGAACCCCGTACAATGGATTCCATGTCCGAGACTGCTCCCAGCGCCGACACTCCCCTTGCCAAGGAATCGGATCCGAAAGACCCGAGCGATCTCCAGAACTCCGCATTGCCCGGAGACGCAATCGCCGAGGTCAAAAGCAAGCTCAAGAACGTCAGCATGCTCTTCTCGGAAAAGACGGCTCTCAAGAACGGCGATCTCGGGGAACTCGTCCGTCTGTTCAAGAAGCGTCAGCGTTTCATGCTGATCCTGGGCACGCCGCTCTGCCTGTTGTTCCTGACCAGTGCGGGCAGAAGCGTGTACACCAGCGCCTCCAGCAGGCCGTGGAGCACGAGCTTTGAATGCGTGGCCGCTCTCGTCTTCACCCTGATCTGGCTGCTGAGTTACACGAATCTGCTCAAGACGATCAAACACCTCGACGCACTCCTTGCGGAAAGCCCGCGCTCAAGCGCGCCCTGACCCAGAGCCCCCTGGCCTGTTGGTCTGTTCCATTCAGTAAGCTCGTGCCCATGGGCGACCCCGTCTATCGCATCGTGGGACAAGACGACTGGCACATCACCCGTCGAGAAGGGCAGGTGCCGCGCAGTGGGCCTGACGAAAGCGATGGGTTCGTGCATCTCTCCACGGCCGAGAGTGTTCTGGAAACGGCAAACCTCTACTTCGAAGTGAGCCAGGCTCCCGTGGTGCTTGAGATCGACTCGCTCGCCCTGGGCGACGCCCTGAAGTGGGAGGCTGTCGAACAGCGAGGCGGGACGGTCTTCCCGCATCTCTACGCGCCGGGCATTCCGTTAGCGGCCATCCGCGCGGTGATCGAGCTCGACCACACGTCCTCTGGCTTCACGACCGGAAACCGGACACCCGTCGCGCCCTCCTGAATCAAGCGGCCCGCAAACC
>JAQWOM010000009.1 GCA_029245865.1 Planctomycetota bacterium | reverse complement strand
GAACTCCATGCAGGCAACAATTTTTGGACGCCGTGCGGCAATCACACGATGTGCTGCGACGCCCACATTGAGTGGTTAGGGTGAGATCTTGGCGCTCATGGCACCAGAGACTTGAAGCAACTGCGAGTTCACTTGAGCTTGCAACTCGTGGACAATCGAAGTATCGGATCGCGCTTGGACAAAGAGAGGCTTGGCTGTTGCGACGCCTTCGGATGTGCAGGAAGTCAATGAAAGAAGTGCACCTGCGAGGGCGAATGTGAAGGTCGTGGGGGAGAGCATGCAGGCCGTTCCATGAGCGGGAGGGGGCTGAGAGTTCAAGAGTGTAGTCACCGGAAAGCCCGGAGTGCACTTCACCTCTTGTTGTTGATCTTGTGGAGCCGGCCACCTACGAAGAAGAGGGCGATCACCAGGCCGAGAACGGCGAGAACACCATTGAGCATGAAGGCTCGATTGATGCCTTCGGCGAGATCTGGCGCCGAGACAACGATGGCCGTGTTCATGCCCAGGCCAATGGAGCCCCCGGCGATCTGAAACATGTAGAGGATGGCACCGCCGAGACTGGCTCGTGAAGGGTCGAGTGCGGTGATGCCAGCTGTGGTGATCGACGAGTAAAACAGGCCCACACCCATTCCGAGCACAGTCATGCCGGTGACCAGGCCGGGGTAAGTGGTGTCGTCTTGTAGGTCTGAGAGAAGGAACATGCCTGCGGCGAGAGCAGCCGCCCCGCCACAGATGCTGAGCTTCGCTCCGAGTTTTTCGTACAGCGAGCCCGCAACGAACGAGGTGAGTCCGAAAACAGCCATGAGCGGCAGGAAGCCAATCCCGGCATTCAGTGCAGAGAAGCCCAGGTCGGTTTGCATGAACTGGGGAAGGTAGAGGATGGCAGCAAAGAAGATTGCAGACATCAAAAGTGTGACCATGCCGGCAGCAAGAAACGAAGGATTGCGGAGTACGTCTGAGGGGACCAGTGCCTTGGGGCCCATTTTTCGTTCAAACAATCCGAAGCAAGTCATGCTTGCGAAGCACGTGGCAAAGAGTCCAAGAATGTGTGGGCTCGCCCAGCCAGCATCTGTTCCCAGGTCCAAGGCGAGCAGCAGTGCGAGAAGCCCCGCGGTGAGAAGAGCGACACCTCCATAGTCGAACCCGCTTTTGTCTTGAGCAGGTTTGTCCTTCTCGATGACCCGGAGAACGACGAGAACTCCGATCAAGGCGACGGGCAGATTGATCAAGAAGATCCAACGCCAGCCCAAGGTGTCGGTCAAGATGCCGCCGAGCAATGGGCCGACCGCGTTGCCGATTCCGGCAGAGCCGAGAATGAGGCCGCCAGCGAGGCCGGCGCGCTCTTCCGGAATGAGTGCGTAGGTCATTCCCAACGTGGCTGGCCACATCATCGCGCCTCCGACACCCATGAGTGCGCGTGTTAGCAGGAGGACCCAGATGTCGGTGGCCAGGCCAGCCATCAAGGAGAACCCCGCAAAGATGGTCGCTCCGAGAATGAAGATCCGACGGCGCCCGTACATGTCGGCCATGCGCCCACCGGAGACAATGGACACGCCGAACACGAGCGAGTAGCCGTTGATCACCCACTGAATCGTGGAGACGTCCGCAGAGAAGACCTTTTGCATGGCAGGCAAAGCCACGGAGAAGGCCGTGAAATCATTGGCCACGACCAGGACCGCCAGAGACATGGCGAACATGCCCAGAATCTGCTGATGCGTGAGGGGTGTCTTGGTGTGAGTCATCTCGCCAAGGGCCGCAATTACTGGTCGCTTTGGGCTGCTGAGGGGCTTGTGGGCCCGCGATGCGGCACGGGCAAGCGGAGGTTACCGATCGGCCCGGCGGATTACGTGAGGCCTCGTCGGGGTGAGTCATACGACTTTCTGTCGTGCCTTCGGTTGACTCGTACGACTGCTTGTCGTATGACGGTGGCACTTAGCCGCACCTCGGCTCTTTTCCTGCGGAGTTTTCCTTCGTGAGCATTCCCTCTCTGGCCAACGCCGAACTCGCCGTCATGGAACTCCTCTGGGAGGTTAAAGGCCTCACAGCTCGAGATCTTCGTGAGCAGCTGTACCCAGGTTCGGCCAAGGCGCAGCACGGCACCGTTCAGCGACTGCTGCAACGGCTCGAGAGCAAAGGTTGTGTCGGGCGCGACCGCTCAGGGTCCGCGCATCTCTTCAAGGCACTGGTTGGTCGTGAGGCTTATGCCGCAAGCCAGCTTGAATCGCTGGCCAGCAAACTGACCGGCGGTTCTCTTTCGCCACTGATCACGCAGTTGCTGCAAGACCAAAAGATCTCAGATGCAGAGATCATGAGCTTGAGATCCATTCTGAATGAGGCTCTCCGTTCGGGGCACCCCTCATGATGGATGCCCTGTTCGAGTTCGGTTTCAGCAATTTGATCGTGGCGAGCGCACTGGCGCTGATCGCCTGTGTCGTGCAGGCCACGGGTAAGCACCAGAACATCACTCACCTTCTCTGGTTGCTGGTGATTGCCAAGCTTGTCACGCCTCCGATTGTGTCGGCGCCTGTTGTGGTCATGCCAGATCTTCTGGTGACTTCCCCCGCGGTGTCACTGGAGTTGCCTGCTTCGGCTGAGAGCATGCAGAGCTTTTCGGGCGCCCAGTCTGAGGAGGCGAGCGAGCGGCAGTCGACGGCAATATTTCCTACAGCCTTGCTCTCCATGTTCAGCGTGCATTCGAATGGCTTCATCCGAGTCGTCGGATTTGTCTGGCTCGTCGGCAGTGGGTTGCTCGCCGCTTGGTCGCTGATGCGCATCGTTCAATTTCACAGACTGATGAACAGAGCCAGTGAAGAGGGTTCGACGGAACTCCAGGGGGCCGCTCAACGAATTGCGAAGAGCCTAGGGCTTGCCAGCGCACCACAGGTCTTGACGACTCGCGCGCATCTGTCGCCCATGACATGGTGGTCTGGTGGGCGGGTCAAAGTGATCCTTTCCGATGCGTTGCTCGAAAACCTCACAGCCGATCAACTCGACCATGTGCTGGCGCATGAGCTTGCTCATGTCAGGCGAAACGACCATGTGGTTCGCTGGGTCGAGTGGCTCGCGTGCGTGTGTTGCTGGTGGAACCCTCTCGCCTGGTATGCCAGCCGAAAACTGCGTGTGTCGGAGGAGATCTGCTGTGATGCATTGGCTCTCTCTCGACTTGATTTCAAACCATTACCTTACGCCGGCTCACTTCTTGTGGTCGCCGAGTTCCTCAAGTCTGCCCCCACCCATTCTCCGCCGCTTGCGAGCAATCTCAATGGTGCCGGAACACTTCAAAGGAGATTCAAAATGATCGTCGCTGGAAACCTGCCCAGTCAGACCTCTGTGTTGGTTCGAGGTTTGATTCTGGTTTGTGCTGTTGTCCTTCTGCCGCTTGGTGTCGCTCATTCGCAGCAAGCAACACAGGACAATGCCTCTTCCCAAGAGCTTCGTGAGCTTGTGGAGTCCGGTGAGGTGAGCGTGGAGGAGGCGCGCCTGCTGTTCGATGCGCTAGATCCCGTCGACTGGGTGCAACAGCGGTATGCAGCTGGCGTCGCAGAAATCGATGCGGCTGTCGAGGCGGGCCGAGCGACTGCTGAAGCTGGACTGGAAAGAAAAGACGCCCTGGCCGCCACGTTGCAGGGGACCGCTTTCTATATGGAAGTGTTTGGGCTGAGTGCCGGCGAGGCGCAGAAGAAGATCGCTGCCGAGGCGGGCAACTCGCTGCGCAAAAGCAAGGTCGCTTCTAGAGGTCGCGATGCGGCGTCGCTCGACTGGATGTATGAACACATGGCTAACGCAGGCATCCCGCGCGAAAGGCTCGCGGAGGTCATGGGTGCCGTCAAGAAAGTCATGCCGATGATGAAGTTGAAAGGCGCGGACTTCCAACTTGACCCGAGGATGCACGCTTACCTGACATCGTTGGATCTTACGAACGAGCAGATCCAGCTGGTTCTGGGACTGTCCACGCGTGCGGCGGCACGACTCAGCGCTGCGAGCGCGCCCGAGCCCAGCGAGGTGGACGGCATCAAGGGCTACTACGCTCGGATGGGTTTCGGTGATGCGGACTACGAAGAGATGCTGGCCCATCTCGGGGAGCAAGGATTCGATCCTCAGCTCAACGATCAGTTGATGGGCGCTCTGCTGAGGCTCGGCATGGGTATGAAAGAAAGCGGCCCTGCCTACGTCACCGATCCAAGGATGAGTCAGTACCTGGCCTCTCTCAACGTGACGGAGGAACAGGTCAGGTGGCTGAAGGGCTTCGCCAGGAGGCTCTCGAAAAAGATGGTGAAGGTGTCAGGCGCTCCGCAGGAGCAGGCAGAGACCAGAGGCGGCGCAGATGCTCTGCAAGGTTATTTTGCGCGGCTCAACATCGACGCCGAAAGATACGCGGCACTTTCCAAGAGGCTCGCGGCACTCGGCCTCAAGAAGGAGCAGGTTCTCGGTGTGTTGCGCGGGCTGATCCGGGTCATTCCCGTGATGCGCTCGGAAGGTGCTGCATTCCAACTCGACGACAACATGACCGACTACTTCAACTCGCTAGGGTTGTCGAATGCCCAGGTTGAGGAAACCGTGGAGATTGCACGCAGCCAGTCCTGAATAGATAGCTTTCTGGTTGCTGCTCGGATGAGGGCGGGGTGCGCGGCTCGCGTGCTTCGCCCTCTGTGCATTGAGGGGGCAGCATGCCCGTCTGTTTCTCTGCAATCGATGGATGCCCGGCTCTTGCGATTGCTACCATTTCGCGTTTGCCCCTATTCTCCCAAGTCGCGAAGACATGGCCGCAACCTCCTCTAGTCTCGCCGAGCAGACAACTCGTCGGCGGACCTTCGCGATCATCTCGCATCCCGATGCGGGCAAGACCACGCTGACCGAGAAGCTGTTGCTGTACTCGGGTTTGATCCGCACGGCAGGCATGGTCAAGAATCGCAAGGGGCGCGCTGCCACCAGTGACTGGATGGGCATGGAGCGCGAGCGAGGTATTTCGGTGACCTCAAGTGCCATGCAGTTTCCCTACAAGGGCACTGTCATCAACGTGCTGGACACGCCTGGGCACGAAGACTTCAGCGAGGACACCTACCGAACGCTTACGGCAGCAGACTCGGCCATCATGGTGCTCGATGCCGGAAAGGGTGTCGAGCGCCAGACCAGGAAGCTTTTCGAGGTTTGCAAGTTGCGCGGTATCCCCGTGCTGACATTTATCAACAAGCTCGACTTGCCGGGGCGTGACCCACTGGATCTACTCACGGAGGTTGAGGACGCTCTGGGTATTCAGGCGTGCGCCTTCAACTGGCCTGTCGGTTCAGGGAAGGAATTTGCGGGTGTTGTCGACCGGCGTACACGTGAGTTTCAATTGTTTGAGAAGGCCGCTGCGGGCGGAGCGCAGGAGTCTGCACTTGAGCGGCTTCCTTTCGAAGATTCTCGCGTGGATGACCGTCTCGGCGCAGAGGTTGCAGGGCGTGTCCGGGGCGAACTGGAGCTTCTAGAAGTCGCCGGCAACGAATACACCGATGAAGCTTTTCTTGAAGGGCGTGTCACACCAACGTTTTTCGGGTCTGCTCTCACCAACTTCGGTCTCGAGCCATTTTTTGACGCTTTTGTAGAACTGGCACCGTCGCCCGGTGCGCGACTTGTCGATCTTCCAGATGGAACCGAGAGTCGTCGCAGGACTGACGAGCCCTTTAGTGCATTCGTGTTCAAGATTCAGGCCAACATGGACCGTCGTCACCGCGACTGCATCGCCTTCCTCCGAATTTGTTCAGGCCGATACGAACCAGACGCGATGGTCAAGCATCATCGTCTGGGTAAGGCGGTGCGTCTGACGCGCCCACACAGCATCGTTGCCCAGGAGCGAAACACTTTGGACGAAGCCTTCCCCGGAGATGTCATCGGCCTCGTCAGTCGTGACAATTTTCGCATCGGTGACACCCTGTCTCTCGATGGAGGCTTCGAGCACAAACCGCTGCCGCAGTTTCAACCGGAGTTGTTTGCGCGCATTGAGCCAAAAGCGGTCAGCATGCGGAAGCGTTTCGACAAAGGCATGAAGAACCTCATAGCCGAAGGTGCTGTGCAGATGTTTCACCCGGAGGACAACCCAAGAAATGCCTTGAGCGGAGCTGTCGGCCGGCTGCAGTTTGAAGTACTTCAGTATCGCCTAGAAGACGAGTACGACGTGGCCACGACGATGCAGCCCATGCCGTACACCTGCAGCGCATGGCTCAAGGGTCAGCGGGAGAGCTTTCAGCCGACGACGACATGTCTGATGACAAAAGACATACATGAGCGGACGGTGGTGCTCTTTCGCACGGATTGGGACAAGCAGGCTGCGGCAAAGAACAACCCGGAACACGAACTTCTCGACATGGCTTGAACGTCGACAGCTGTTTCGCGCGGCTTGGTGAAGTCAGGAAGTGGTTCCTTGACTGAGTGCTTTCATATCTCGGAGCACCTTGCGACTTCGCCACCACAGCCAGGTCGTCTGAGCGCATCCAGCGATGACGAAACTTCCCAGCGCCCAGTAGATACCGGCCGTCTTCTGCCAGGCGATGCCGATTGCGAGGAGTCCCGAGCTCAATGCGAAATAGAGCAAGACGGCTTCGGTGATCGGCTTTGTCTTTCGAGCTTTCACAAGCGCGCCTTGATACCAGCTTTGCAGCACTGCATAGCCTGGCATGGGAATCGCAAGTGCAATGGCCAGGGTGCTCAAAATCACCAACTCAGCCGGTAAGTGAGAAAGAGTCGAGAACCAGAAGCCAGCAAGGGGTGTGAGGGCAAGCGCAGCCAGGAGCAACATCGTGCCGATGATCAGCCATGTTTGAAATCGCTTGAGGGCCGCAGTGCTCCCCGGTTCACCAGCAAGTGAGACAACGACTTCGTTGTAGGCCATGCCCATGCTGCGCGTGATGAACACGAGGCCGTGCACGGCAGGCCAGGCTGCAAGGGAGTCGAGAGCCAGGGGCATGCGGCTCATCGCAGCGGCGCCGATGGGTTGAATCATCAGCGTGATGACCGGAGTCAAAGCCAGGGGTATGTAGAAATGTAGAAAGCTGCGCAGGGTGAGTGGTGTGCCGGTGGCAGGGGCAGTGAACACACGTTCGCGCAACACAGGTTGAACTCGCCAGCCGATGTAGATGGCTTCGATGACGACTCCCGCAGCAATCGCAGTTGCTCCCACGACAATGCCTGATAGCCCAAGCTTGTAGCCGATGAACAAAGTCGCCGCATTGGCAAACAGTCGGACAAGCGTTCCAAAGGTGACTTCACGGCTGCGTTCATGTCGGATCAGCACGCCCTGATGAAAGCGACGGTAGGCAATCGACCATGTCCACGGAGTCATGATCTGCAGCCCCAGGCGACCCGATTCAAGGATCTCTTCGGGTGCGCCCATGATGGTTACCGCGACGAACTCATAGAGCGGAGTGAACGCGATGGCCATGTGCAGCAACGTCAGCGAAAAGCTGGTTACCATCATGAACCGGTGCAATTGCCTGTAAGCGCGTTCGTAGGTGCAGAGTGCTGTGCTCGCAGCGAGCAGCATGATGATCGGGCCTTCGACCACCAATGAGATGGGGAAGACAATCGACCCATAGGCAGCCAGGTGCACCGTGGGGTCTGGAAGCCGTGCGACGACTGCCGTCAACATGGGCAGTTCGACGGCCATGAGGACCCAACTCGCGGCCAGAGGCGCCCAGAGGCGTATGACGCGAGAGACGGGCATGCGGAAGCTGGGGAGTTGGCTGGCGTTCATGGCACGTGTTGGGAACGGCGCATCTTGGTCTCTTGTGCTGAGGATCGCCAGAGTGGGTGTCAAGCATCCTTCAGAGCGGCATGAGGTGCATGCCTTGATGAGAGCCCGTTACACTCTCTTTGTTCGCATTCCCTGGAAACTCCCATGACGACTGACCGAGAGTTCACCATCTACCTGTCTGGCGAGATTCATAGCGACTGGCGCGACCGAATCATGCGAGGTGCCTGTGATGCGGGCTTGCCGCTGCGCTTTGATGCGCCGGTGACGGATCATTCGCGTAGCGACGATTGCGGCGTCGTGCTTCTGGGTGATGAGGGCAGCGCTTTCTGGAAAGATCGCAAAGGCGCTGGAGTCAATGCCATTCGCACACGCACTCTGCTGGGACGCGCTGATGTCGTCGTGGTTCGGTTTGGCGAAAAGTATCGCCAGTGGAATGCTGCCTTTGACGCAGGTTTCGCCGCAGCTCTGGGCAAGCCTTACATCACGGTGCATGACGAGTCGCTGGACCATGCGCTCAAGGAAGTCGACGCCGGTGCATGTGCGGTTGCCCGCGAACCTGAACAAGTACTGGGCATTCTCCGATACGTTGTGAACGGAGAGCTAAGTTAAGAGAGGGCGGCGCAAAGTCGTCGAAGGCTTGCTTGGAATACTGAGCAAGCCTTCGAGAGAGCAGTTACTTCCCTTGCGTTCGCCTGCCAGCGGCATTTGTTCGATCGGAAGGCTTGCTGCTGGCCTGTTGTCCAAGCCCTCGGAAGCTCGACTTCTCTTTGAGCTTGCTCTTCTTGTCGCCAGGCTCAGATTTTTTCTCTTCGATGCGCTGGATTTTCGTGCGCTTCGCTTTCTCGCGGCGGGCCTTGGCCTTCTTTTCTGCCTTCACTTTCTTGCGTGCGTTGGACATGGAGGGCGATTCTACCAACTGGCTTCGAAGGATCTGCATGACCTTCGAGCTCTCTCAAGAGTCGGGGTCTGTGTCCTTTGTGCTGCCGTGCTAGCCTCAGAGCGTCATGACTGACTTTCGACCGCTCACTCGATTTGCTCTGTTTTGCTGCGTCAGCATGCTGCCCCTGCTGGCTCAAGATAATCCTGCCAAGGCGCACCAAGAAGCGAAGGGCTCGCTGCCCTCCGACCTGGCGGGTGCGCAAGTCGCGGTGCCTTTCGAGGGGCTCGACACACTGTGCGTCGGTGCTTGGTGGGAGCGAGATTCTTCGCAGATCATTGAGTTGCGTGTGCCTCGAGATGACGTTCTTGCATTCGGGCTTTACACCGTTCAAGGCCATGTCCTCAAGTTGTCTGCGCAACTCTATCCGCTCTACCCAAAGGAGACTCGGGTTGTTCGATTAGAGATTCAGCGTGACGGTGGCTGGGAAGAGATCGCTCGACAGGAAGTCAACGAAACCGGTTGGTCGACAACCTTTCGAGTTGAGGGCTGGGATGCTGGGCGTGATGTTCCGTACAGGCTGCGACATGGAGACACCGCGCTTTTCGAAGGAATGATCCGTCGCGACCCCGTGGACAAACAAGAGATCGTTCTTGCAGCCCTCTCTTGCAACTCGAATCGCGATAGGGGACTTCGGCCAAACTATGTGCGCAATTTGAGGCATCAGAATCCGGACCTGGTTTTTTTCGCAGGAGATCAGAGTTATGACCACAAAGAGCACACCGCCGCCTGGTTGAAGTTTGGCCTGCAGTTCCGCGATCTCTTTCGTGACCGGCCATGTGTGACGATTCCCGACGATCATGATGTTGGGCAAAGCAATCTGTGGGGTGAAGGCGGAAAGGTCGCCTCGCTCAAGGGCGGGGCGGATGGTGGGTATGTGCACCACCCGGATTACGTGCGGATGGTGGAGCGGTGTCAGACTGCGCACTTGCCGGACCCTTACGATCCGCGGCCCATCGATCAGGGCCTCGGTGTCTATTTCACGAACCTCGTCGTGGGTGGCGTGGATTTCGCGATTCTGGAAGACCGCAAGTTCAAGAGCGGGCCTGCAGGCAAGATTCCTCAGCAAGGCCCGCGCCCTGATCACATCGTGAATCCTGACTACGACCCGGAATCCATCGACCTTGAAGGCATGACGTTGCTGGGTGAGCGACAACTCGATTTTCTGGAGGACTGGGGGCAGAGCTGGGATGACATCTCCATGAAGGCAGTCCTGTCTCAAACCGGATTCTGCGGCGGTGCTCATTTGCACGGCCGTCTTGAGAATCGCCTTCATGCAGATCTCGATAGCAATGGTTGGCCGCAGCAAGGCCGGCGATTGGCCTTGCGTGCAATTCGTGATGCCCATGCAGTTCATGTGGCGGGTGACCAACATCTGGCGACGCTGATCCAACATGGAATCGAGGATTACCGCGACGGTCCCTGGGCCTTTGTCGTTCCAGCGATCGTCAATGATTACTACGGTCGCTGGTGGTGGCCTGAAGATGGTGTGGGCGGGGGGCAGCGCGATCTCGAAAGCCCTCTGCCGTGGACCGGTGATTATCTTGATGGGTTTGGTAATCGAGTCACGGTCGAGGCCTATGCGAATCCCGAGTCGCATTCGCGAGGCGCGGGCTACGGGCTTGTGCGTTTTGACAAGCTGAATCACCGCGTGACCTTTGAGTGCTGGCCACGCGATGTCGATGTCACTCTTTCCGATGCACAGCAATTTCCGGGTTGGCCGCGAACGGTTGAGATTCCCAAGCTCGAACGCTGAGTGAAGTCCGTGCCTGTGACCTGAGACCTCTCGTGTGCGAGAGGAGTAGTGCTTTCCCGGAGAGACTCGCTGCCTGGGGGCCTGTGAGATAACCTTTGCAGCTCCCGCTGGCCGGAGTCGCCCATGCTGTGCCGTCATTCAACGCTTCACGAACATTCACTCCTTGCGTGGCTCGGCATGGTGCTGTGCGCAGCACTTGTGCTCGCTCAGGACTCGCAGGCGCAAGACCAGGGTCTGCTCGGCCTGCCGTCTGATGTGACCTATGACCCCTCTATTCCCACACCTGCCTCGGTGCTGGGCTGGGATGTGGGCACCTGGCATGTGAGGCCTGACCAGATCGTGATCTATATGGAAGCGCTGGCTGCGGCCAGTGACCGCGTTCAGATCGAAACTTACGGTTTCACACATGAACAGCGGCCGTTGCTGCTCGCGACGATCAGCGCACCAGGCAATTTAGCGCGTATCGATGACATTCAGAGTGAACATGTTGCGGCTGTACGTGCAGGTGCAAGCCCCACCGCAGATCGTCCTGTGATCGTGTGGATGGGTTACAGCGTGCATGGCAATGAGCCCAGCGGTGCGAATGCTTCGCTCTTGGTCGCCTACTATCTGGCGGCAGCGCAGGGCCCAGAGATTGAGACTCTGTTGTCCACGACCGTTGTGTTGCTGGACCCGTGCATCAATCCAGATGGGCTGGGGCGCTTTGCCCACTGGGTGAACATGCACAAGGGGCGCCAGCTTGTGGCGGAAGGTTGGAGTCAGGAACACCGAGAGGCTTGGCCCAGCGGACGGACCAATCACTACTGGTCCGACCTCAACCGCGACTGGTTGCTGCTGACTCACCCGGAGTCTCAGGGGCGCATTGCAAAGTTTCAGGCCTGGAAGCCGAATCTGCTCACGGATCATCATGAGATGGGGACCGACAGCACGTTTTTCTTCCAGCCCGGAGTGCCGAGTCGCCAGAACCCACGAACTCCGCCAGCGAACCTCGAGTTGACTCGAAGCATCGCGAATTTCCATGCCGACGCACTCGATGAAGACGGGCGCATCTATTACAGCGAAGAGAGTTTCGACGATTTTTACTACGGGAAGGGCAGTACCTATCCGGATGTGCAGGGCGGGGTCGGGATCTTGTTCGAACAGGCCAGTTCGCGCGGACATCTTCAGGAAAATGCGTGGGGCCCCTTGGAATTCCAGCAGACGATCACCAACCAGGTGACGGTGTCGTTGTCGAGCCTGCGCGCCGCACACGCATTGCATGACGAGTTGTTGCAACTTCAAGCAGACGCAGTGAACTCGGCACGTGATGAGGCCGCTTCAGATGCTGTGGCCGCTTACGTATTCGGGCACCCGAAGGATGCTGTTCGCGTTGCCCTCATGGCAGATCTTCTTCGTCAGCACGACATCGCAGTTTATCCGTTGGCAGAGGACCTTTCGGCCGATGGCGTGTCGTACGAGGTCGGTTCCGCATTTGTCGTGCCAACCGACCAACTCCAGTACAGGCTGATCAAATCTCTCTTTGAAACACGCACGGAGTTTGAAGACGACACGTTTTACGATGTCTCGACATGGGTTTTGCCCATGGCTTTCGGGTTGGATTACGCCGAGGTCCCTCGCGGGGCTATGGATGTCTCTCGACTGGGTGTGCGTCTGGAGCAGGCCCCCGTGAAGCAGGGATCCCTGGCTCGAAGCTCCGCGGGTGAGATGCCGGTTGCTTATGTTTTCGAATGGAGCGGTCTTCACGCTCCTCGCGCACTGGCCCGTTTACATGCGATGGGTGTTGTGCCGCAGGTGGCAACGCGCCCGTTTCGTGGGACGACTGCAGACGGTCCCCGCGCTTTTGATTACGGCGCGATTCTTGTGCCGATCGGCGTCCAGGCTGTGGAGCGTGCAACTCTGGATGCGCTCATGCAGACCATTGCGCTTGAGGATGGCTTGGATGTGCACTCGCTCACCACGGGCTGGACGCCCGAGGGCCCTGATCTCGGGAGCCCCAGTGTCTTGCCGCTGGAGCCACCTCGGCCTGTCTTGCTGACGGGCTCGGGTGTCTCGAGCTATGAAGCGGGCGAGGTCTGGCATCAACTGGACCTGCGCTGGGAGCAGCCGGTGGCGTTGGCCGATCTTGCAAGCTTTGATCGAATCGACCTGGGTGACGTGACTCACGTTCTCATGGTTGGCGGTGGAGATCAGTTGACGACTGCTCAGGTGGACTCCTTGCGCGCTTGGATTCGAAAGGGGGGGGTGCTTGTTGCCAGTGGGTCGGCTTCGTCTTGGGCGACACGCACCTTGCTGGGCGAAAGCAGCACCCAGGATGCCGTGAGTGCGGGAAGCAATGATGGAGATGACGTCGCCAAGAAACCCGAATCGGAGCAAGAGGCCGAGAAGTCTTACGCCGACTATGAGGCGGACCGCGCCAAGACACTTGTGGGCGGTAGCATTTTCGAAACGCGCGTTGACCTCACCCACCCTCTTGCTTACGGCTATGTGCGCGATCGCCTCCCCGTTTTTCGGAAAGGGACGAAGACTCTTGCTCGCAGCAAGAATCCGTATGCGGATGCACTCGTTTACACAGACACGCCCTTGTTGAGTGGATATGCCAGCCCTGAGAACGAGAAGAAGATTGCGGGCTCTGTGGCGGCCACGGCGCAGCGTCTCGGACGCGGCACCGTGGTGCGTTTCGCCGATGACCCGCTCTTTCGCGGCGTCTGGTATGGCACTTCGAAGCTTTATGCGAACGCGCTCTACTTCGGCGGCATTGTGAAATCCACGAAGCGTGTGGGGGGTGTGGGCGAGGCCTCCGAAGTCCAGGGTGGCACCGAGCACTGAGCCCGAACCCTCGTTCCCGAGCGAGGGGGGCCTGGGCTGCCCAAAGGGAATTTGCCACGGGGCGCCTTCTCGGCTACTCTCTTGATATTGAGTCTCAATACTACTCAGGAGTTCGGGGCTTTCCCCGGCAGATCCATGGACATTGGCCTGATCTACGGTTCATCCACCGGTTGCACCCGGGCTGCCGCCAGGCAGATCCGGGAGGAACTGGGTCCTGAGTGCGTGCGCAGCTGCCACGACGTCCGGGCTTGCGGCCAGAGTGCCTTTGCGGCGCGCGATCTGCTCATTATCGGCGCCTCGACCTGGAGCGTCGGTGAGTTGCAACAGGATTGGGATCGGCTGGTTCCGCATCTGGAAGGATTGAATTTGGAAGGTAAGCGGATTGCCCTCTTCGGTCTGGGTGACCAGCGGAACTACCCCAAGACCTTCGTGGACGGCATGGGATTGCTCTACGACAAACTGGACGCACTGGGTGCATGCCTCGATCTGGGAACTTGGCCGACGGACGGCTACAGCTTTCAGAGTTCGCTTGCTGTCCGGGATGGCCGGTTTGTTGGTCTCGCGCTCGATGATGAGAATCAGTCCAAACTCACGGCCTCCCGTATCCGTCACTGGTGTGGGCAGTTGCGCCGCCAACTGGGTTTGCCAGAGGGCGTGATTCGCGCGGCCTGATCCCTGGCCTCTGATCCCGGGCTCTGACCCTTGGTCCTCCAGGTGCCGTGCTCTTTTTCGCGTAGAAAGAGGGTTTTCTCTCCTTTGACAGGACATTCCCCGAGAGGGAGAGGGCTGCCCGACTAGGCAGACCCCCCCCCAGATCGACTATCCTGTCGCGCTCTCGATCGAACTCACTTTCAAACCAGACCACGACTCCAACACGGACCTGCCATGTTCACCTTCATGACCACTGCACTGATTCTTGGTTCACTCCTCCAGGATGCCGCTCCGGCTGCTCCTGACAGCCAAGCTGTCCCGCAGGACCCCAAGGCCGTGGGACTTCTTGAGGAGTTTGGCAACCAGCTCTACAGCCCCGAAAAGGCCGGTCTGAAGACGCTTTCGTTCGATCTCGACATGCCCGGTCCGGGCGGTGTGTCCGCGGGAACACTCAGCGTGGACTGGGATGCCTCGATGGGTGCTACGGGTTCGTTCGAATTGGCAGACGCCATGAAGGCGATGATCCCTGAAGCCATGCTGGGACAGGTTCAGGAGCAGATGAGCATGGTGAGCGAACAGATCGCGCTCATTCAGACCAACGGCGTGGTGAGTGACATTCTCGACAACATGACCGTGAAGCTCGAAGGAGTGGAAGACGGATACGTCAAGATCGTTGCCAAGGCTCGAGGCGCAAGCACTGAGCCCTCTCGCACGCTGTTGTTCGAAGACGGCCTGCTGGCCAAGACGATTCAGAAGGTCGCAGGCCCGATGGGAGAGGTCGAGGCGACTGGCATGATGAAGTGGAAGGCGCTGAGTGATACGGACGCGAGTCTGGTTCTCAGCAGCACGACGGAAACGAGTGCCGGTGTGGTGCAGTCGTCAAACTTCGTCCATGAAAAAGTTGGCGACTTTTACCTCGTGACCAAGATCGATGGGGAGGCCATGGGGCAGGCTTCGACGCTCACCTTCAAGAACTTCGTCGTGAATGGCGCGTCGATGAGTGCGCCCACCCCAGAGGCGCGATGACGCTTTCGGCTAGTCGAAGCGATTCAGTTTGAGCCGATCAATATTCGAGTTGGCGGGCGCTGATCCGTAGAAGCGGTACTGTGCCAGATCGTCGGTTGTCGTGGATTCCCAGCCGATCACATAAAAGTTCAGATAGGTCTTTGAGCTGTCGCTGTTGTGCTTGAGCTTCGCTTTGGGGCGTCCGTTGTTCACTGGCTCAAGGCGCGTCCAATCCCGATCCCACATGTTGGTGAAGTCAGAGGGCCTCGCTTCCCGATTGCTCAGTTCGCTGCGAGCGAATCCAAAGACGAAAAAAGGTGCGGGTGACTTCCAGTAGGTCATTTCGACGTCAATCTCAGAGACGCCCTTTGACTGCTCTGTCGAGTTGACGGTGACGAAGGCCGCGGGCGGGTTCAGCGGCATATTGTCACTCAGTGACAAGCAGGAAATGGTCAGCAGGCTGCACAATGCCGCCATCCACAGCAGCTGTGTCGTGCGCCTGGATGGGTGTGTCTTGGTCTGGAACATGGCGTGACTCCCGCTTCGAACGATTTCGCTTTTTCACTCGGTGGATGGCATCGAGCAAGTGCTCTCCGAACGCGCTGTGGAGGCGCGATCTGATGGGAACCCTACCCACGAGCCAGCCAGACGTCCACAGAGCTTGCACCCGCCCAGGATTCTCTCGCGGTGCCGTGGGAAGACAGTCATCATGCGAGCATCCTGGGGGGCTTGTCGAGGCCCTCCGATCCAAGGATCTGAACGGCTTTCGCCGTGCGTTTCAGGCCGAATGACATCTCGCGAAAGACATGGACCCGCATGAAGGGAATGAGCCCTCACGGAAGCGAGAGTGAGCCGAAGCCGCGAGCCACGTGCTGGCGCTGTTTGAAGCCGTCCCCGATGTGCGTGTGTGAGCGGACGCCGAGGGTGCCCAATCGTACGCGGGTCTTTGTCTTGCAGCATCGGCGTGAACGAGCCCATGCGGTGGGCACCGCACGCATCGCCCGATTGGGCCTCCAGAAAGTGGAGGTACGTGAAGCCGTGGGAAGTCTCCCGCGACCAGAGCTCGCTCCGGATGCAGCGCTGCTGTATCCAAGCGCTGGAGCTCAAGATCTGAACGAACTCTCACCGCGGGAGAGGCCGAGCCAACTCGTGGTCCTGGATGGGACCTGGCGGCATGCACGCCGACTCTTTCTCGACAACCCTTGGTTGTCTGAGATTCCTCACGTTCGATTGACGCCGACGGAACCTAGCCGATACCGCATTCGGAAGCAGCCTGCTGAACATTGTGTCTCGACTTTGGAGTCGTTGGTGGCTGCGCTGGGAATCTTGGAGCCTGAGACGGCTGGTCTTGACGGTTTGCTGGCCAGCTTTGATTCCATGATCGACGAGCAGCAGGCTTTCATGGAGAACCCCTCCAGCACGCCGCGTTGGCAAAGGCGAGAGCCTCGTGAGTCACGAGCTCTGCCGCCCGACCTTGTCGAATCTTTTGAACGGTTGGTGGTTGTTTATGGCGAGTCGGCGCCCGTTGGCGAACGGGGGGACGCCAGGTGTAAGCGCCGACAGCTCGTGCGTTGGAGTGCCCTGCGGCCTGCAACAGGAGAAGTGTTTGATCGGTTGATTCAACCCGAGGGAACTCCTCCTCTGCGAGGTCATCTCGAACATATGGGGCTAGACCCGGAGCAGTTTTCTGCGGCACAACCCATGCCCCTGGTGTGCGAGGGGTGGAGAGCCTTTCGGTGCGCGGATGACCTGTTGGCCGCATGGCACCCAGCCATGCTGAAAATGCTCAACTGGATAGATCCTGCCCCTGCCAGGACGCTGTTGTTACGCGCACTCTGGAGCAACATCACTCACGCGCGTCCCGGCGGATTGGCCGACCTTGTTGAAGAGAGAGGCTTGGTCGTAGAGCCTGTGCCTCTGCCGGGGCGTTCGGCACTGCGGCTGGGAGAAGCCGTGGCGGTGGCCCATGAGCTGTTGCGCACGGCCCCTCGCTTGGCGCACCTTCCTCATAAGTGAGCGTGAGATCTGCACGGCTGGTACGGTAGGCCCTCTCGTCTACCAGGGCGATTGCTTTGATCCCGGATGCCGAATGTTGCTGACATGCTGATTGCTCGCCCACAGGGTCTCTTCTCGCGGAGTTACTCCGTGTGCGACGAAGACGGAAACACCGTGGGTGAGTTAGCGATTGGCATGTTGAAGGAGGGGGCGGTCCTTCACCATGATGGAAAGAGCTACCGGATCGAGCGCGCCGAGTTCATGAAGGGGCCGTGGTGCCTGAAGGATGACGATGGCGTGGTTTTCGAAGCGCACAAGCCGACGATGGTCCCTGACCGCTTCACGACGGTTGTGAAGAACGCCTCACTGGAATTGTCCACCAAGGGGCGGTTGATGCGGCGTTTCATTGTTGTGGGGCCCGACTGGGCAGACCTGGGATACATCCGTCGAGTGCCCGGCTTGCCTGGAAGGCTAGAGATTCACCTTTCCGATCTGATTCCCGTGTTGGCCCAACTCTTCATGCTGTTCCAGGTCGTGGTGCTCTGGAAGCGTGTCGACCCCAGTCAGCCCGATCGTTGAATCTGGGGTTACGAGAGACTCAGTCTTCGCCCGTTGTCTTGTGGTCCGAGTGCGAGCAAGGCTTCGACGTTTCGTGCAGCCCATGAATCGGGCCCCTCGCATTCACGAGCGACGTCTGGCATGCACTTGCGCAACATCTCGGTGTCAATCACGCCGGGATTCAGCAACACGCAAGCGAGCCCGTCCGGGAGTTCTTGAGCAAGGCTTCCGCTGTAGCCTTCAACCGCGTATTTCGTTGTGCAATAGGGTCCCACTTCTGGGGAGGTCGAGCGTCCCCAGCCTGAACTGACGTTGACGACAACGCCACTTCCGTGGTTGATCATGCCTGGAAGAAATGCGCGCGCGATGTTCGCGATGCCCCCGACATTGACCGCCAGTAGCCGATCGAATTCTTCGGCCGAAGTTTCCCAGAGGCGGGCCAGATCGTTCATGAGAGCTGCATTGTTGAGCACCAGATCCGGCACGAAGCCCTTGGAGCGCAAGGTGGTTGCCCAGCGCTCTACGGCTTTGTTCTCGGCGATGTCGACCACGGAGAAGTGATGAGGCGCCGGATGGGTTTTGGCGAGTTCCGTGATGGTGGCCGCTGTGCGGCCGCATCCCGCCACCACGTGCCCACGCTCAGCGAGCAGAGGGACCAGTGCCTTGCCAAGGCCTCGAGTGGCCCCGGTGATCAGAATCTTTCGTTTGGCATCGGTGCCCATGGCGGCACGGCTCTTGAGAGGCCTTTAGCGTGTCTCTTGGCTCTCGTCGAAATAGTCGAGCTTGTCGACCGACATGAAGATGCTCGAAACAATGTTCATGGAATGGGCCATGACGCGTTTGATGTAGCGATACATCAAAGCAGATGTCACGGCATGAGAATCATTGTCGGTTGATCTCAGGAGCGAGTCGACTTTTTCATCGCAGTGGCGCAGGACAGACTCGCCTTGCTCGCAGAAGGCGCGCGCGAGTTCTTCGTCCTGACTCTCGTGCAGGTTGCGCATCTTGGCCAGAAGGCGGCTCACCTGATCTTTAACCTGGATGAGATCTTCTCGGGCTGGATCTGCATTGAAGCCTGGTACGGCGACTCCCAGGTCAAAGATGTTTTTTGCGTAGTCGCCAATGCGTTCGGCGTCTTTGACGAGACTCATGAGCTTGAGGCAGACCGAAAACTCTGTGCGCTCGCTCACCGCAAGATGAACAACGAGCTCTCGGCGAATTTTTTGCTCGACCCCGTTGATGCGACGGTCGGTCGCATACAGATCATCGCGAATGGTCTCGGGGTCTGTGCCCCCAAGAAGTGCGTTTGAAGCCGCATCGAAGATGTGCCGGCCGTCTTCGAGCATCTGCCCAAAGTGCTGGAAGATGCGGGCGAGGCCCTGTTTGTCTCCGAGTAACCAGTGAAACATGGTGGACCCTCAGTCGAATAAGAGGATGCCTAGGCCAGGCATAAGGATAAAGGCGATGAAAACATAGATCAGTAGCCACAACTTGTTTTGAGTGGCAAGAATCGCAAGTCGTCGAGCGCCGCGAATGGGAATCTGCCGCAGAGCGCGGATGGGGTAGAAGAGCAGCGTTCCGGACAGGTTGAAGATGAGATGAACCAGGGCGATGGTCAGCCCGAGCGAGGTGTCGGTGGCCATGGAGGCCAAGAGGGCCGTGACCGTCGTGCCTATATTAGCGCCCAGAGTGATCGGATAGGCATTCTGCAGCGTGAGGATGCCGGCAGCACACAACGGAACGAGCAGGGAAGTCGTGATCGATGAGGATTGGACCGACACGGTGATGGCAACGCCGGCGAGCATGCCGATCAATCCCGATCGATTGAGCACGCTGTTCAGGCCTGCTTCGATCCGGCTTGCGAGCAATGCCCGCATGTTTTTGGTGATGTAGTTCAGGCAGAGGAAGATCATCGCAAGGGCGATCAGCAGCAAGGCTGTCGCCAGGAAGCCGCCTTCCAGATTCAGGCTTTCAAGGCCAGATTTGATGGCCTTGGTCCCTGCCTTCACCACGTGCTTGATCGGGCTCTCGTATTTGATGCCACCGCCCATCGCAAAGAGCTCGGTGAGCTCCGTGGCTCCACGCCGCATGTATCCCGTGTAGATCTCGAGCGGTAAGAGAATGGCAACCGCACAGTAGTTGAAGATGTCATGGACCGTGGCACAGGCGAAGGCGCGACGGAATTCTGCTGAGCGTCGTACGCTCCCGATACTCACGAGCGTGTTCGTCACGGTGGTGCCTATGTTGGCACCCATGATCATGGGGACGGCGGTGGCGATGTCGAGTTGTCCCGAACCGCAGAGGGCGACGATGGTGGCCGTGGTGACGGACGAGGACTGCACGAGCACCGTCCCGAGGATGCCCACGGCAAGGGCGGCAAACGGGCTGGCGACTCCTGAGAAGAGACCGTCGGCATGACCTGCACCCAGAATCTTGAAGGCCGAGGACATGAGCCCGATGGCCACGAGAAATCCGTACAGCAGGCCAAACAGAAGGATGATGCGCGCCCAGGCGGGGACTCTTGGGGGCGGCATGTTCAGACCAGTGACGGGTGCGCTAGGCATCTCGGGTCGTATGCATGAGGAGCTTGTTGGCGCTGGTCTCTGTCACTCGGTTCTCGGCCCCCTGTGGGGGGGGATGTCGGGCACTTTGCGCGACTCCAAGGTGCGGGTCAAGCCTGAGTTTGAGGGACTTGTGGAGGCCGGTGTCTGTCGAGCCAAGGGTCAGGAACTGTTCTAGTTCTCTCCTGCTGCACGTCGTTCCGTCTCGGCAAGCAACTGGTTCAAGCGCATTTCGACAGCTGCCGCCTCCCCGGTGCGGCCGGCTTGCTTCAGGGCTGTGGCCTGTCCTCCGACGAGCCAGGCCAACTCTTCGAGTTTCTTGCCGGAATCGTCTTCTTCCGGGAAGGCGCTCACGATCGCGGCAGCTCGTGAGAATGAGGCGGCGGCTTCGTCTGGGAGGTTCATCCCCAGGAGAAGGGTGGCCTGGAAGCGCAGCGGCTCCACGAGTCCTAAATGATCCGGTCCGAGGACCTTTTCAAGAGCTGTCAGGCTGACTTCGTATTCGGTGCGTGCTTGCTCGAATTCGCCGATCTGCTGCAGGCACCAGCCGAAATTGATGCGTGTGTCCGCAACGGCGATGTCGTCTTTTCCCCAGACGGCGATTTGCACGGGGATCAATTCCTCGTAGAGCGGTTTCGCCTCGAGGGGTAATCCGGACGCCGTCAAATTCCATGCGAATGCGGATTGAGACTGCATGCGCATGCTGTCTTCTTTGGGCGCGACGGCTTGCCAGACAGCGGACTCGCGTCTACGTAGGGCGAGTTCGTCGTCTCGGCGTCCCTGTGCGTGGACAATGCCAGCCAGATTGTTGAGCGAGATGGCCACTTCACGGTGATTCTCACCATGGATCTCTACGAAAATGTCGAGTGCATGGCGTGCTGCGATTTCTGCTTCTTCGTAGCGTTCGAGTCGGTCAAAGGCCACGGCGAGATTGCTAATGACGTGTGCTGTGCGGCGCGTTTTCCCCTGGCCTAATGCCTCAAAGGATCCTGCTGCATTTGCCAGCAAAGGAAGTGCGCCCTCGGCATCTCCGGCCGACAATCGAAGCTGGCCGAGAGCCGCCATGGCCTGAAGGCTCTGCACGGTGGCGCGATCGAGCATCGCGAGCAGAAGGCGCTCGGCACTGCCGGTGTCTCCATCTTCGATGAACTTCTCAGCCTCAAGCAGACTGGCTTCCCACTGCATATCTTCTTTCAGGCCAGGTTGTGCTGGCTGTGAGGTTGGCAAGTCGGCCTCCTGAGAGAAAGCCGAGAGCGCTGTGATGAAGGTTGTGAGGATGAGAAGCATGGGGTGATGTTCGATGTGTTGGGGGGCGTTAGTTGTCGTTTGTGCCGAGGTAGCCGAGAGCCTCGAGTGCACGACGAGTGTCGTCGTCGGGGATTGCGGTGGCGCGGTCACGCCACTCGTCACTGCGCCGGCTCCGCAGTTGCTCCCAGGCATCGAGACGCTTGCCCAGCGCCTGACTTTCGGTTGCGTGAGGCTGCTGGCGCTCGACGCGAGATGCAGAATCAATCTCGAGATCGAAGAGCTGGGGTTCCTCCGTGCGCTGGGTGTGATAAAGCCGTGTCGGTGTTCGCAACGCGCGAATGTCCGAGGGTTCTTTGGCGCGGTCTGCAAAGACGATCGATCTGGTGTCTTTCAAACCATGGCCATTGCGAACAGCGAGCGCGACGGAAGATCCATCTGCATCGGGTAACGGAGGTAGGCCGCAGAGATCGAGCAGCGTCGGCAGCATGTCGATCCCACGCATGAGCCCTGTGACCCTGCGGTCGGAAGGCAGACCCGCCGGCCAGTTCATCACCAGCGGCACATGGGTCAATTCCCCATGCAAGTTGTCGTGCCCATGGCCCTGGTCGCCGCGGTCCCAGAATTCTTCGCCATGATCTGAGACCACGACCATCAGGGTGTTGTCGGCGAGTGCGCGTTCCTTGAGTGCCTCCATCAACCGCCCGAGTTCGTGGTCGTTGTAGCGGACTTCGTCGTCGTACAGGTCGATGAGGTGTCGGCGATCTTCCTCCGTGTACGCATATCCGGTTCTCCGGGCCTCGGCCAGCGATTCGGTGCTTCCCGTGACGGGGCCGTCGTGAGGCTCAGAAAAAGAAGGTGTGTCTTCGTGGCTGTCGTAGGGGGCGTGTGGGTCGACTGTATGTAGGTAGAGGAAATAAGGGCGGTCGCCAGGCCAGCGGTGATCAAGCCATGCAACTGCTGCGTCAACAACACGCTTTGCGTCGAAGGCAGGGCCTTCGCGATGCTTGCGATTCCGAACATCCTCGCGCATGTCTAACTGCTCGTAGACACGAAAACCTTGATCAAATCCGTAACGCGCTGCAGTGGCCATCGTGACTGTCATCCCGGCCGTGGCGTATCCGTTTTCTCGGAACCACTCGGCGGCCATGGTGAGTCCATCGGGAACTGTAGACGTGAAGTCTTGTGCGAAGGTTGGTGGATAGCACCCGCTGAGTAACGATGCGACCGAGGGCTGTGTCCAGTTGCTGTGTACGTGAAAGTTCTCGAAGAGAACGCCACCTTCCGCAAGGGAGTCGATGGTCGGCGAGGTGTCTCGGTCATATCCATAGCAATGGAGGTGGTCAGCTCTCAGAGTGTCGACCATCCAGATGATCACATGGGGCGGCGTTTTGGGCTCCGGTGCGCAGGCCGTGAGGCCCCAGAGCGTGACCAAGATTGTGGCGAAAGCCTGCGTGAAACGTTGTCGGCAGAGCCCCTCTCTTCTGGTGACGAGTTTTCGAAGAGCGGCAATCAGCCAGGGGCTGGTGCAGGGCAGAGGGGCTGATTGCAGAGAGGAAGGAGTCACTTCGAGAGGCATCTCGGGATTCTAGCCGGATGTGTCCGATTCGAGATGCAGGTGAAGGAATGAGTCAGGCACCAGCAAGGAGCCCGCGGGGGCACTCTTGGGCTCTTGTCCTGGGGCTCCAGGCCGAAGTTGAGCCGACTGGCCGCAGATTCCCTGACCTCGGTATCCTGTCTAGCTGCTGAAATCCGTCACAAGGGATGTTGTCGGACTCCACTCTTTCTCGAGGTTGCCCTCTTGCTGGATTGTGTTCATGCCGCACGTGTTGTGTTGATGCTCGGCTGTTTTGCCGGCTCCACGGCCGCGAGCGTGGGCGATGTGGAGGTGGAGGGGGAAGAGGCGCCCGGGCCGGTGGCTGGCGAAGATGTTGTGGGCGTCCGCTACGGTCGTGACATTCGACCTTTGCTGTCAGACCGGTGTTTTCAGTGCCACGGAGCCGATGCTTCGTCCAGGCAGGCCGGCTTGCGGCTCGACATGCGCGAGCATGCGCTGGCGGACCTTGGCGGTTACGCGGCAGTTGTGCCCGGTGACCTTGAGGCGAGTGAACTCTGGCGACGAATCACGAGCGATGATCCAGATGTCGTGATGCCACCGCCGCAGGCCAAGCGGCGCGCTCTCTCCAATGAAGATCGGGCTCACTTCGCCCGCTGGATCAAAGAGGGTGCCGCCTATGAAGCGCACTGGTCCTTTGTCGCGCCGGTGATGCCAGAACTGCCCGCAGTGATCGAGTCGTCCTGGGTTCGTGACCCACTCGACACCTTCGTGCTCGCACGCCTTGAAGCTGCAGGTGTGCAGCCTTCCCCGCGAGCCGATGCGGCGACGATGGCGCGGCGCCTTTTCTTGGACCTCACCGGATTGCCGCCTTCTGTGGAAGAACTCGACATCTTTCTTGAAGAGTGTGGAGGTGAGGGCAATCAGACCGATGTTGCTGTTGATGATGCGGCCTATGTCGCACTTGTTGACCGGTTGCTGACGCAAGAGCCTTGGCGATCACGAGTTGCTGAGCGCTTGGCAACGCCTTGGATGGATGCAGCGCGCTACGCAGACACGATTGGCATTCACACGGATGCTGGTCGCCAGATGTGGCTTTGGCGTGATTGGGTCCTTTCTGCATTACGTGACAATTTGCCCTATGACCGCTTTGTGATCGAACAACTCGCCGGCGACTTGTTGCCAGAGGCCTCGGTGCAGCAGCGCACCGCCAGTGGATTCAATCGCAATCACGTCATAACTGATGAAGGCGGGGCCATAGACGAGGAGTATTTGCTCGAGTATGCGGTGGATCGGGTGAATACCACGAGTGCTGTGTTTTTGGGATTGACGGTGGGCTGTGCGCGTTGTCACGACCATAAGTTTGATCCAGTTACCCAGGAGGATTACTACGGGTTGCTCGCGTTTTTCAACAGCAACGATGAGCCTGGTCTGTATTCACAAACTCCAGACAGCAACCGGGCCTATGAGCCTTCTCTTCGAGTTCCGACAGCTGAGCAGGAAGAGCGACTTGCAGAGTTAGATGCCACGATTACGGAGCTTACGACGCAACTCGAGGCGCCGATTCCTGGGGAGAAAGCGAAACGAGCCGATTTCCTTGCAGGGGTTCGTCACAAGGCCGGCCTGGACTGGACGGCACCGCAAGTTGTTTCAGCGGATTCGTCCGACGCCGAGGTGTCCTTGGTGCTTCAGGAAGATGGTGCGGTCCTTGCCGAGGGACCGCTGCCCATGGAAGAGGACTATGAGTTGGTTCTCGCCACGGAAGAGACCGACTTGCGCGTGCTCCTGCTCGAGGCGCTGGCGATCCCAGGGCAAGCGGGGGCAGGGCGAGCAGGCCATGGAAACGCTGTGCTGACATCGCTCACCCTTGACGTACGGGACGTACGGGACGTACGGCCGACCTCAAGAGAGGAGAATGACGAGAGTTCGTGGCAGTCCGTGCCGTTGATCTGGGCCTGGTCAGATCACACGCAGACCAATTACGACCACGAGCCGACCCGACTTCTGGATCCAGGGCATGACCTGGGCTGGGCGCTGGACGGCAATGACGCTGCAGGGCCTCGCAACTTGCTGTTGCTGAGCGCCGAACCGTTTGGTGAGGCTGGCGGAAGTGAGTTGCGCGTTCGGATGGCGTTTCGTTCGCCGTACACGCAGCATTCACTCGGGCGCATTCGTATGCGCGTTTCGCCACTTTCTGATACCAGTGCCTTCGAACCGTCGCACGGGCGCTGGTGGCGGGCGGGCCCCTTCGCTCGACCGGAGGGAGCTGCGAATGCGCAACTCTACGAGACGTCCTTTGGTCCAGAGACCGGAGAGTTTGTGGATCGAGGAGCGCTCTTTGGCGAAGAGAAACGCAAGTGGAGTTTTGATGGGTCACTTCTTGATGCGGAGATCTCATCGCTTGGGAGCACTGTCGGAGTGTCTTTTGTTTCCCGCGAGATCTGGTCTCCGGATGCGCGAGAGTTGGAAGTCGCACTGGGAAGTGATGACGGGGTCGCTGTTTTTCACGATGGGCGGCGCGTGTTTGAAAACCGTGTCAATCGTGGACCAGATCTCGATCAAGATCGGGTGGCGTTAGATTTACACCCAGGGCGCAACACAATCGTGTTGAAGATTGTGAACACGGGTGGGCCGACAAGCTTCGCCTGGGAGTCACAGCACCCTGAAGGTGTTTTGATCGACGAGTTGGGCTCGGCGTTGTTGCCCGAGAATGCGGTCACTTCAGAGCAATCGGAAGACTTCAGCCTCGCGTGGCGAAGGCTCTACTTCGACGGCTATCGCACGCTGGATGATGCCCGGATCGCCGCACGAGAGCAGCGTGTTTCGGTCGAGCAAGATGTGCCGCAAACGATGGTCATGTCAGAGCTGAAGAAGCCACGCGAGACCTTCGTCATGATGCGTGGTCAGTACGACCACCCGGACAAGGAGCGTCCCGTGCAGCGCGGAGTACCGGATTTTCTCCCGCCGATGCCAGAAGGTGCTGAGGCGAACCGCCATGGTTTTGCTCAATGGCTTGTCACGCCAGAACAACCGCTCTTCGCACGCGTTGCGGTGAACCGTTTCTGGGAACTTCTTTTTGGTGAAGGGCTTGTCGGTACAAGCCAAGACTTTGGCATGCAGGGTGCATGGCCCACACACCCTGATTTGCTGGACTGGCTGGCCGTTCAGTTTCGAACAGACGGTTGGAATGTGCGCGAGTTGTTGCGGCACATGGTGACCAGTGCGACCTATCGGCAGTCGTCCGTGATCCGTGATGATCTTGCAGTGCGCGATCCAGAAAACAGGCTGCTTGCTCGCTACCCCAGGCGTCGCCTGGACGCCGAGCAGATTCGTGATATGGCGTTGGCGTCGTCGGGGCTGCTTGTCGAACGGTTCGGAGGGCCTTCCGTGAAGCCCTATCAACCAGAAGGCCTCTGGAAAGAAGTCTCCATGCCGCAATCCAACACGGCAAACTTTGAGCGCGGGGCTGGTGAAGACCTGCGCCGGCGCAGTCTCTATACCTACTGGAAACGTGCCGTGCCGCCTCCGGCGATGTTGACCTTGGATGCGCCAACTCGTGAATCATGTGTCATCAGCAGGCAGGCCACGAACACTCCGCTGCAAGCCTTGTTACTGTGGAATGATGAGCAGTTTGTTGAAGCCGCTCGATCTCTTGCGGAGCGCACCTGGCTGCTGGGTGGCGAATCTGATTCCGAACGACTTGTGTGGTTGATGCGTACCTGCAGCGGGCGTCACCCAGATGCTGATGAAGTCGAAATTTTGCAGATCGCCTTGGATGAATTCCGAGCGCGATTCGCTTCAGAAGAAGTCGATGTTGAGGCATTGCTTGCTGTGGGTGAAACTTCGAATGCTATGGAAGTTCCTGGTTCTGAGCTTGCTGCTTGGACCATGCTGAGCAGCGCAGTGATGAACCTGCACGAAACCCTGACCCAGGATTGAGGTTTTGGATCCACGCGAAGAACGATGCCTTGATCTGACACGTCGTCGCTTTTTTAGACAGGCGGCGGCTGGACTGTCCGGTGCGCTGGGCGGTGTCGCGCTCAGTTCGTTGCTTGGGGCGGCCGCACCCTTCGCCCCCCGGCTCATCGGGGATGCTGGTGACACGGTGTCCGGCAAAAATCGTGGAATCTCGACAGGCACTCACCATCGCCCGCGCGCACGTCGGGTTATCTACATGCACATGGAAGGGGCTCCTAGTCAGCTAGACCTCTTTGACTACAAACCTGGGTTGCGCGACCGGTTCAATGAAGAACTGCCTGACTCGATCAGGCAGGGTCAGCGCCTGACGGGAATGACCAGTGGGCAGAGTCGTTTCCCTGTTGCGCCGTCGCTCTTTCGTTTCAGTCGCTACCCCAACTCTCAGGACGGTGCATGGATCAGCGAACTGATGCCGCACACCGCAAAGCTGAGTCGTGAGTTGTGCATCATTCGCTCGATGCACACCGAGGCGATCAACCACGAGCCTGGCATTACTTTTTTTCAAACAGGGTCGCAGCAACCAGGGCGTCCGTCGTTCGGTAGTTGGATGAGTTATGGCCTGGGAAGCAGTTGTGCCAATTTGCCGGCCTTCGTGGTGTTGATCAGTCAGGGCTTCGGGAATATGCAGGCTCTGTCGTCGCGCTTCTGGGGGAGCGGGTTTCTTCCGGGAGAGCACCAAGGTTGTCGCTTGCGTAGCACAGGTGACCCTGTGCTCTATCTGGACAACCCCCCTGGAGTGAGTCGGTCGGATCGGCGGCGCATGCTCGACCTGGTGGGTGAGATGAATGAGCGTGAAATGCGGCGCAGCCTCGATCCGGAAGTGCAAGCTCGGATTGCGCAGGCCGAGATGGCCTATCGCATGCAGATGTCGGTACCCGACCTCGTAGATTTCAGCGATGAGAGCGCCGAGACATTGGAACTCTACGGGGATCAGGTGAATGTTTCTGGCAGCTTTGCCGCCAATTGCCTGCTCGCGCGCCGATTGGCAGAGCGAGGCGTGCGTTTCATTCAGCTTTACATGCGCGGTTGGGACGCGCACAACAACCTCCCCAAGGAGATTCGCGATCAGTGTGCTGCGGTCGATCAGCCGCAAGCAGCACTTCTCTTAGACCTCAAGAGACGTGGACTGCTCGATGACACACTCGTGATCTGGGCCGGTGAATTCGGCAGAACTGTCTACAGCCAGGGGACCCTCACAGAAGACAACTACGGTCGCGATCATCATCCGCGCTGCTTTAGCTTGTGGCTTGCGGGAGGAGGTGTTCGTCCTGGGATTGTGTACGGGTCTACCGATGACTATTCGTACAACATCACAGAAGACCCGGTGGATGTTCACGATCTGCATGCAACGCTACTTCACCTATTAGGTCTCGACCACCAACGCATGACGATCAGGCACGAGGGGCGTGACCACCGCCTCACCGACGTGTTTGGACGCGTAAATTCGGAGCTTCTTGCCTGATGCCCCAATCCTGGGACTCCATTTCGACTGAGACCTGGTTAGAGGTTTTTGGCCGGGCGCACCCGATTCTCTTGCACCTTCCCTTTGGCGTGCTGGCGTCACTGTTCCTGCTGGAACTCTGGTGTTTCGTGCGCCGCCGACCTCTGGAGTCTCAACTCCGCTCGTTGCTTGTCGGCCTGGCGATGATTTCTGCAGTGCTCGCGGCGGGGAGCGGCTGGTTTCTCGGTGAGCAGCCCGATTACGGCGGTGAGACGCTCGAAATTCATCGGAAGCTTGGCATTGGAGTGGCCGTGGCAAGCATGTTCATGGCGGCTTCTGCTTGGCGAGGGATGCGTCAGATGTACGCCGTGACTTTGTGCCTCACTTTCATCCTTTTGCTGATCGCTGGCCATTACGGCGGATCGATGACACATGGGGAGGGGTTCCTTCTCGAGCCACTACACAAGGCGGAGAGAAAGACGGAGGAAGTTGAATCGGCCCAGGGCAAGAGCGGCGCTGATTCAGCAAAGTCGCAGAGCGGTCCGGCAGTCAGTGAAACGGCACAGACTGCGTCAGCGGCAGAAGGGCAGGCTTTTTCGGCGCCAACGCTCGACGGCGTTGCCGTCACCGCTTCCGCGGACAGTGACGCAGCCAGTCACGTCCCCGATGCGCTGCCTCTTCTCACCCAGTACTGCGGCAAGTGTCACGGAGAGGGTCGGCAAAAGGGTGGGCTGGCGCTGCAAAACCGCGCGGCCATTCTTGCGGGTGGGTCGAGTGGGCCCGCGGCTGTTCCTGGTCAGCCAGCAGCAAGCCTCATCATGGAGCGGATGCGACTGCCCCTCGAAGACGACGATCATATGCCGCCCAGTTCCAAGGCTCAGCCGACTGCTGCGCAAGTGGAAGCTGTTGGCGCCTGGATTGCGGCTGGGCTTCCGGTTGCCGGGGGAGGCGGTGCGTCTGCGGACCCAGATCCAGCACCTCAACAGGATCCCGTGAAGTCGAAAGATTCAAGCGCTTCACGCGTCGTGCCGGAGAGTGCAACTCGTGTCGCCGTGGGTGTGCTGCGTTCTGAGCAAGTGCATATTGAAGAGTCGGAACCCGACACAGGTTTGCTCTGGATAGATTTCAGCGCACGGCCTCAGACCAATGATGACGACATTTCAAATCTCGTCGCATCGTTTCAGGGATCTGTGGAAACGCTGTCTCTCGCGGGGACTTCGGTTGGTGACGCGTCGGGAGTGTCGCTTGGCGGCTTGTCGGCTTTACGCGACCTGGACCTCTCGGGCACCGCATTGACTTCGAATGGCGTTGCAGGATTACAACCTTGCGAACAGTTGGCTGTTCTCGATGTCACGGGGAGCCAGGTCGATGACAGTGTCGTGGACGTGTTGGTGTCCATGCCATCACTCCAACGCGTCTTTGTCTGGGGGACGAACGTGACTGGAGCGGGGGTTGCCCGACTGAGATCAGAGCGCCCGGATCTGGAGGTGATTGATGGTGAAGGCTTGCTTGTCGAGGCGCTGGAAACAGAGCCGGAGCCGGTCATGCGGGAACGACCGAAGCAAGACCTGGTCATGGGGCGCGGTCCGCATACGTATCAATGGGTGTCTGACTGGCTGCAGCTTCCGGAAGGAAGGGATGAGCTTGGCAACACACATGGCGAGATCGTGATTGACCGAGAAGGAAACATTTATTTCAACACGGACACCGAGCAGGCCGTGATGGCGTTTGATTCGGATGGACGCTATCTGAATTCCTGGGGCGAAGAGTTTGCGTCAGGGTTGCACGGTATGCAGTACGTGAAAGAAGAGGATGGCGAGTACCTCTACTTCGTGCACTTCGGGAAGCACGAATTCGTCAAGGCGACTCTGGCAGGTGACATCGTTTGGCGCATGGGCTTCCCTGAAGAGTCGGGGAAGTACGAGAACGAGACGCAGTTTCGTCCGACGAGTCTTGCGGTGGCTCCGGACGGAAGTTTCTTTGTTGCTGATGGATACGGCATGCACTGGGTTCATCAGTACGATGCGGATCGAAAGTGGGTGCGGTCGATCGGTGGCCATGGAAGCAATCCAGGGCAATTCAACACGCCCCACGGCGTCTGGGTCGACACGCGTGGTGAAGAGCCGCAATTGATCGTGGCCGATCGCGAGAACCACCGATTGCAGCAATTCGACATGGACGGCCAGCTACTTGGAATCGTCGAGGGCATGTTGCGACGGCCCTGCAAGGTCCAGCAACAAGGTGAATATCTCGTCATTCCCGATCTGGCCGGGCGCGTCACGATTCTTGATGGAAGCAACAGCCTGGTTACCCATCTGGGTGACAACCCCGATGTTTCCAGGCGCGCAAACAACGGTGTTGACCGAGCTGAATGGGTAGACGGTGAATTTCTCGCTCCGCATTCGGCTCTCTGGGATTCGTCCGGAAATCTCTACGTCATGGACTGGAATCGACACGGCCGCATCTCCAAGTTGCGACGCTTGGAGTAAGAGTTTCCCGTAATGTCGGCGCCACGTATGTTTCTTCTATGGGTTCGGCACAGCTTTCGCGCAGCTAGCTTGCTCGTGTTTCTTGTGCTGTTTACGAGTTGTGGCGATGCGCATGACGTGTCACAGCGCAAGCCCGAGATCGGTGCGGTTGCCATGGCGCGTGTCAGTGAGCGCCTTGCCGTTTGTGCGCAATGTCATGAAAAGATTGTTGATGCCTATTTAGGGCATGGCATGGCCCATTCACTGGGCGTTGTCGAGACTCTCCCAGAGGGGCGCGTCGTCAATCCAGAGAGCGGCGATGAGTATGTCTATCTCGAGGATGATCAGAAGAACTTGATGCGTCACGTGAAGCCCGATGGAGGGGTTCGCACGCAGCAAGTGATGGGGCGATACGGTGCCGGCGTGTTGGACATGTCGTTTATCGGGAGTGAGTTGGACCGGGATGGGAAGCCAGTAAGCCGTATGAGCTTTCTGCCTCTTGAGCAATTGCGTGGGCACGGTTTGGGGTTGTCTCCCTTTGAAATTGAGACGCCGGGAACCGGTTTCGACATGCCGTTTGCCACCGAATGTCTCTCGTGTCACACGACGCAAGATGTTTCTCGCCTCCCCGGGGCAGCTCGTGATACGGATGGCGAGCGTGTGTGGCCAGGAAATGACTTGGGTGCCAATGCTTTTGACCATCTGAACTCGTTGGGCTGCGATGCTTGTCATGGCCCAGTCGATCGACATGTGGAACTGATGCTGGCCGCTTTTGAGTCGGGCGAGAAATCGCCTGAGCTGGGGTTCCAGCGTCTTGGCGAACTTCCTGCTGGTCGGCAACGCGACGTGTGCGCGAAGTGCCACCTTCAAGGCGACGGGCACATGGAGTTGGAAGAGATTGCGCGGGGCGGCCCGCAACCGCCCGACTTTCTCTTGAGACGGCCGGTGCTGGTGTCTGCCGATCCCGGAGACGATTTTCACTTTGTCAGCCAGGTGCAGCGGTTGTCGCTGTCGGCGTGCTTCGACGCCCCCGGCGGCATGACATGCACAACTTGTCATGAACCGCACTCTTCCGTGGCAGCACAGGGCACAGCATCTTTTGATGCGCGCTGCATGACCTGCCACACAGAAGAGCACATCTGCAAGAGGCCCAAGACGCTGCAAGTGCAGGATGTGACGGGCGACAGGCCGCGCACATCAAATGGTTGTGTGGACTGCCATATGAGGCGTAGTCAGCCTTTTGATTTGCCGCACGTGCGTACGGCAGATCACTTTGTGCGACGTGAGATTACCCCTCCCGAAACACTTCCCATGCGTGATGTGGAAGACGCCTCGGGAGAGATGACTGTTTTTGATGATGGGCGCTTTGCAGAGCTTCTGGCGACGCCGGAAGGTCGCTCGTGGGTGGACACCCTCGTCGGATTGCGCCTCTCAGGCTTCGGTCGCATCGAAGATGCCTTTGAGATGACCAAGGCGCTGCCACCTGCGGGCAGCGTGATTGCCACGCGACCGGAACCCTGGTTCACAGAGCAGCAGGAGGGCTGGCGACTTCCTTCACTTCGCCAATCTGCTGTCATTCACCACCTTCGAGGACTCATGTTCGAAGCAACGGGTGATCTCGCGGCTGCGCAGGCTGCGTACACAGATGCTTTGCGGTTGGACCCATCACACCCACAGGCGCGTCTCAATCGTGCGAACATCGAATTGTCTGCGGGAAACCTGGAAGCCGCACTTTCAGATGCCGCTGAACTGCAGCGCCGCTATCCGAGGGCAGAGAAGCCTTGGAATCTTCGCGCTCTGGCTGCCGGGCGTGCCCAGGACGCTCCTGCGCTGGTGGCTGCTCTGATCGAATCCACCTGGTTGTGGCCTGCAGATCCTGCGGCATGGCAGATGCTGGGGCAGGGATTCCTCGCGATGGGGCGGCCTGATGATGCACGTAAGGCGTTGCAAGAGGCGCTGCGGCTTCAGCCTGGTCGGCATGGCTTGGCCGAAGACCTTCGCCGCGCGAATGGCACCGCTCCGTAAGATGCCTGTTCATGACTTTCGACATGCCCGGGTACGTGCTACACCGGGGAAAGCCGTGTCAGAGTGGCGCCGGCTTGGGGCGTGCCAATCCCGGAGCAAGCCAGTATGAGTTTTCGTGACAAGCTAAGAGGTCGGATGCCGATTCCAAGCTGGCTCCATTCCGTGCAGCACGACATGCCCTTTTTGTTCTGCACGGTTTGCGATGGCCGATTGGCGACCCGGGGGCTGTTCACAATCATGAAATCTTATCGTGGTGAAGAATGCGTCTTCGAGATGGCGATTTGTGCTCGCTGCTCAGGGGCTGAGATGGAGAAGTGGTCAACGGCATCACGTAAGGCTGCGCGAGCGTTTCGCGAAACGCGAATTCAGTTTGAGGGCTGTGATGGCTGCCAGACCTGCGGCGCTGATCTAGAGGCCGTTCGGGGCATGGCAGTTCATGCCCATTGTCGATCTGACCAAATGTTGGCGGTGAGTCATATGTGTACGAGTTGCGAAGAGGCTCTGCACCAGTGCCTCTCACCGAAGACACGCGAAGAGAACGACCGGTTCATGAAGACGCATTTCCCTCAGCCGCCCTGGATGTACGAGTCGCCGTGCCCGGAGCCCGTTCAAGTGGCGGGTCCGCCGCTCTCCTAGTTTCGGCAGCGTTCAGGTGCCGTCAGGTCTTGCCAATTTGCACGCGTGGCTGCGACCTGTGGCCCCAGGATTCTCAGAGATAGCCCATCTCGATCATCCACTGGCGTTTGGCCGGGTCCATCTTGTCAGCATCAGATGGCAACGAGGCCGCGCGACTCTGCTCGACTCTCCGCGTCCCCCAATCCAGGGCAGCTTTTTGCACGGATGACGCGTCAGGTGTTCCGAGCAGATCTCGTACTTCGCCCGGATCAGACGCAAGGTCGTGGAGCGAGCGCGGGACGAGTTCTCCTTCGGGTGTGACGCCAGCGATGAGCTTGTAGCTTCCCCAGATCACGGCAATCTCGTCGTGCAAGCCCTCGCGAGGGGAGCTGTGAACAACGTGAGCCAGTATCGGGACCTGCTCTATAGGATCGGAGATCCCGTTGCGCAAAGAACTGCTCAGATCGCGACCTTGCCATGCTTGCGGAATGTCACCGCCGACAAGGCCAAGTAAGGTCGGCGCCAGGTCGATCTGGCCGACGGGCTCCGATCGACGCTGCCCGGGCGGGATGGCGCCAGGCCACCGAAGCACGAGTGGCACATGAAGCTCTTCTTGGTAGAGCAACTCTCGGTGTTCGAAGGCGCCGTGTTCGCCAAAGCCTTCGCCATGATCAGAGACAAATGCAAACACCGTGTCATCGTGTCGACCTGTTGCAGTCAATGTGTTGTCAATGAGTCGGATTTCATTGTCATTGAACAGAATCTCTGCGTCATAGCGCTTTGAATTGCCGTCGACTTCAGGACCGAAATGCTGAAGGGATGGCCCGTCGGGTCCTTGTGCCAACTGCTTCATCATGTCGGCTGGCGGCTCGTATGGAACGTGCGGATCTCCTGAGTGTGCATAGAGGAAAAATTGCTCGTCGCCGTGCTTCTCAAGAAACTCCCTTATAGGAGGTCCGATCAACCGAGACGTTAGCGAGTCGGCTGCGTGCACTGCCCCATATGCGGGCGGGTCACACCAGATGTCCATGCCCTGTTCGAGCCCGGCCCACTCACTCGCATTGAAGTTGGTTACGAATGAAATGGTGAGGTAGCCGTTCTTGGCAAGTTGCTCGGCAAGTGTTTCGAAGTGTGGTGAAACACGGCTGAGATGTGAGTTGTTGCCGTGAGTGATGCTGTCGAGTGAGGTGTGGAGAGAGCTCGTTGCCGGTCGCGTCCAATTGCTCGCGGCGAAAGTGTTCTCAAAGATCACGCCCTGGCTTGCCAACGACTGCAAATGCGGATCTGTCTGCCTTTCGTAACCAAAGGTGCCCAGGCGGTCCGCTCGCAACGTGTCGACAAGGTAGAGGAGGATACTGGGGCGCTCGATTTCGGCTGGGGCCATACGAAGTACACTGCCCACCATGACGATGGCGGTGTCACCGCCACCCTCGGTGAGGAGCTCGATCTGGGTCGATTCTCCTGCTCGGTCAGAGAGATCCATGGTCACCTCGACCCAGTTGTCGCTTGGTTGGAGCTCCCAGGTCTGTTCGGGAAGTGTGCTTTCGAGGCCTCGAAGTCGGACCATGGTGGGAGATACGGCGCCCGCCACGGCGAGCCACATGCGCAATCGCTCTGCAGGCCGCGGCACGATGTCTGCCACAAGTGAATCAGGGGCCCGCACCGCTGATCCGACCATGTAGATGCCGTCACGGCCGAGCCGCTGCTTGCCAATCTCCGGGTTGTCGAAGTTTGACAAGACATGCAACTCGTCTAGTTGAACCTTCAGAGGGCCGGAACCGGCAAAGCCAACGCGTAGTTCTGCAACGCCTTCGGCAGCATCGCGAGCTTTAGACCATCGTTGACGAGTCGACGGATCGCCTGGTTTCTTCGGCAAGAGGTGGCGGGTTCCTCGCAGACTCGACACAGGGATTGCGATGGTCTGATACTCGTTCCCGGTCTGTGTTTCTATGGGAAGTTTGTAAGTGCGTGCTGGATGAAAGGCCTCGCCCTCGCCACGCCAGCCCACGCGGACTTCATTCACGTTGCGAGTTCGTAGTCGCATGGTGATCGTGTGGTGAATCTCCGGATTCAGCCCTGGGCCTTGAATGGAAACCAGACCATTGCCAGTGAGTGCCACAGTCCCGTCGGCATGTACGGAAGTCGTCTTGCCAACAGCTGTCCAGCCTGGATGAATTCCCTTCTCTGCGGGCTCGTCGAAGGTCCAACTCATGGTGAGCTGCTCGGCATCTGATGTGTGCAGCGGTTGCCAGGGCAGCCCGCGTTCGACCACGGAATAGAGAGCGTCAGAATCCGAAGATTTTGGGTCGTTGCAGGCGGGGCAGAGTGTGCCGATGAGGATCAAAGCCGCAACCAGCAGGCCGGGCCCCGGGTTCGTCCGATTTTTAAGATGGGTGGTCAAGGGGTGTCGCTGTTGAAGGGGGGAGGGCGTCATGTGTCGCATCATACGGGGCCTCTGCCGGAGGCCCCAGCGCGAGGCGTGGATCCGTTTGGGGTGAGTCTCTGGCCCTGGGAAGCCGTCGAAATCTCTCTCTCCTTCCAGGAGGCGAGGAGGGGGTGAGAGCGTGCTGTGACACGAGCTGTGCCCAGAGATCTGCCATTTTCGACAAGCAAAACCTCTTCTGCGAGGTTCACTGTTGTGCAGACGTGGCGCGGGACGAGTAGCAACTCATCCCCGCGTTGAGGGATTGCCCCGTGGAGGACCTGAAGCGGAAGGTGCTCTTCGCTGGGGGGCCGTGCCACCAGTCCAGGGCGTCCCAGCACGACGGCGGCTGGATCACCTGCATCCGCAGAGAGCGACTTTGCACCTGCATCGCAGGTGACGAGCCCCTCGGAAGGCCGACTCACGACACGAGTAAACAGCAAGGCTGCGGGATAAAGATCGAGGTCCGCATTCTCTGATTCAGATCGCTGGTCGTGGAAAACCACGGTCCCTGGTGAGACTCGGTGTTGCGTTGCTTCGAGGTTCGAGAGCCCCGGATGATCAAGGGCGATTCGAAAAGTGGGGGTGCCGCTGGTGATGACCTCGAGGACAGAAAGTCCTGATGCGACAAGTTCGTCGAGAAGCGTTAAGAGTTCGTCGTAACAAGCAAAGGCCTCTGCACGACGCTGGGACAGGTCTTCATGGAGGTGCCCATCATAGAAGTGAACCCCCCGGAAGTGGGGGCCAGCCGCTTTGGCAACCTTGAGAATGGTGTCACGTTCTGTGAGTGGGATCCCTGTTCGATGCATTCCAGGGTTGACGTCGACAAAGACACCAATCCGCTCGGAGAGCGCGCCAACAGTTTCCAGGTCTTCGCAGAGAACAGAGATGTGCGCCTCGGGGTGGTGAGCTGCGATGCTTTCGAGGTCGTTAATCGCCGGGCCTACGACCGGGTAGGCCAAGAGCACATCGCTATCTGCAATTCCTTCTGCTTCAAGAGACGTTAGGAGTTGGTCGAGCTCGCGAGTTGTTGCACATTTGAAATGACGTATTCCTGCACGCGCGAGTTCAGCGAAGATTTCCGGCAACTTCGTCGTTTTGATGTGTGGGCGCCAGCGTTCTGGCCCGCCTGTGTGAATCAGCACGGTGCGTAAGTTGTCTCGCACTCTGTCGAGGTAGATCACCAGCGCGGGTGACAGAAGTCGTGCGCAGACGTCTGCGGGAAGCGCGTAATCGGCAAGGTCGAGGGTGTCGATGCGAGGCATAAAAATTTCGTCACGTGGCTTGCGGGTTGAATCAGGGACGTGTGCAGCGCCCGATCGCATCGGACACCGTAACGGTGCTTCCCTCGCGCTCCCAGTGCGAGGCGGCCCGGTCGGGGGGAAGATTCTCAGCACCGTCTCGAACTGCGAAAGAGGCCTCTGGCACTCCATTCGATGCCTGGGCGCCCAAGAGAGCGTTGACCGTGCTTTGACGTGTCTAGGAAGGGTAAGAGGTCGCCTGTCGTGTTTGGCGGGCGAGATCTCTCGCCGAATTAGGCCAGAAACCGTGACAAAAGGCCGCTCTCGAGGCCTAGACCGAGGTTGAGGGATTCCCCAAACACCTATAAGGTGGGACGCGACGCTTGTCCCTTTGCGCCCGACGCCCGAATCGCCGGTCCGCATCTCTTCCCGGGGACGCTCCTCCATGGCGTTCTGTTCCGAATTGTCTGCATCTCTCTCCCCGATCCAGGAATGCATCCTATGGGCATCCGTCTTCTCTTCGTGGCCGCTCGTCCGCTTGCCCTTCTCGTGGGCTTTGCGCTCTTGGCTCCCACCGCTCTGTTCGCTCAGGGCGGGATGGGTGTGAGCCAAGAATCGCTAGGCGACCGAGTGAACCGTGTTCTCGATCTCGAGAGCAGTACGGTTTTCAGTCTGAATGTTTCCGGAAACCCGGGAGAACCCATTCGGGCGACCGTGCCGTTGCATGGCATTCAGTTCACGCTTGATCTGGCGCCGCATTCGGTGCGGTCGACAACAGACTACCGGGTACATGTCCAGGACAACGACGGCCGGTTTGTAGACGTCGCGTCTTCTCCTGTGCGTACGTTGCGTGGGACGGTGGAGGGATTCCCCGAGAGTTTGGTGGCAGCGACTTTCGATGATGATCGAGGACTTTATGCACGCATTCGCCTGGGAGACACGGGCGAAGAGTTCTGGATCGAACAGCTTTCCGACAAGATGGACGGTGTCGCACCTCAAATGCACGTGGCCTATAGCGGCGATGCGGTGAACTCGTCAGAAGGTCAGTGCGGGACAACGGGATTGCCGGCCGTAGACCTTGACCTTGATCATGGCCATGGGGGCAAGGAACTCGGCAGTGCGCCAGCATGCGGCGTGGGACTGTGCCTCGCGCAGCTCGGTTGTGATGCTGACTTTGAGTATTACCAGGACAACGGGTCCAGCGTTGCGAACGTTGAGAATAAGATCAACAGCGTCATCAATGCCATGAACCTGCAGTACGAGGCGGACGTCGATATCGAACACGTCATCACATCCATCGTGGTGCGGACGTCATCGGGTTCAGACCCTTACAATAGTTCGTCGATCAGTGGCCTGCTCAGCCTGGTGCGCTCACAGTGGCAGGGGCCCTTGTCGAGCATTCCGCATGACACGGCGCAATTGTTTACAGGGACGAACTTGAGTGGCAGCGTAATCGGTGTCGCCTGGCTCAGCGGCGTCTGTGGCAACTTGCGTTACTCAGTTGTCGAAAATTTCTCCACAAATTTTGCGTGCACGACAGATCTGTCAGCGCATGAACTGGGCCACAACTGGGGTGCGGGACACTGCACCTGCAGCGGATTTACAATGAACCCCTCGATCACGTGCGCGAACAAATTCAGCAGCGGGTCGATTTCGTCCATCACGAATCATCGTGACAATGTGGGCTGCCTGAACGGTGGCGGGCCGCCCGCGGCAGATTTCACGGCCGACAAGGTTACGGGTGGAGCTCCACTTGCCGTGCGTTTCTCAGATGCGTCTGATGGTGCTTACACTGACTGGCTCTGGACTTTTGGCGATGGTGGGACGTCCACCGATGCCGAGCCGTCCCACACCTACGGAAGTTTGGGCGACTACGACGTGAGTCTGACGGTTTCCGGGCCAGCCGGTTCGGACACGATGACGAAGTCAGACTTCATTGTGGTGACGAACACGGTGGTGGAATTCGCGGATCTTGGCGGCGGCACTCCCTGGACTCTGGGCGCGATCGTTCCTCATTTGGAGGCGTCGAGCACATTAGAAGCCGGAGGCCCCTTTGATCTCTTCATGCAGAGTGCCCCCCCGAGTGCAGCCGCACTGGCCTGGGTCTCGTTTGCTTCCACGCCGCTCAACGTTTTGGGTGGCACAGTCTGGTCGAACCCGCCAGCATTCCAGCTGTTTTTCATGACGACTTTCCTGGGTGGCCTTTCGCTATCGACTGATTGGCCAGCTGGTCTGGCCTCCGGAGTCGACGTCTACATTCAGTTCCTCTGCCAATCAAGTGAAGCAACGGGCGGCATTTCCTTCTCCAATGGCATCACCACGACCGTTCCTTGATTGACACATTTTCTCGGTAACCGCTTTTCCCCGAACTGGAATCTCGACATGTTCCAAAGAATTAATGGAACGCTTCGCTCATCATTCTGCTTGCTCGCTCTCGTTGCTTGCTTCTCTTCCCCGCTTGAGGCGCAGACACTTCCCAGTGTTTCGTACCCCGAGCTTGAAAAAGATGCGGTGAACGATGCGCTGGGGCTTGCGGCGAGCAACATGTTCTCACTCAACGTTGTTGGCGATCCAGGTGAGCCGGTAAAGGCCACGATCATGCTCGAAGGCCGTGAGTTCACTTTGGACCTCGCGCCACACTCCAACCGGTCTGCGTTGCACTACAAGGTTCTTGTGCAAGGTGCCGATGGAGTCATGGTCGACACGCCTCCGACAGAAGTCCGCACGTTGCGGGGTGTTGTCGAAGAGATTCCGGGGAGCTTGGTGGCCGCTAGCTATGACGAGTCCGGAGGGCTCTATGCCCGGATCAACATTGAAGGAGAGGCGTCGAGCTATTGGGTGGAGCAAGTCGCCATGAGCCTTCCTGGCGCCTCGACAGATGTTCACGTCTCCTATCGCGGGTCAGACATTGTTGGAGACGATTCAAAATGTGGTGTGAACTCTCTGCCAAGTGAAGAGAGTGGTCACTTCGCACTGGGCGGAGGGTGCCCGATAGGCCTGTGCCTGGCTGAACTCGCCTGTGATTCCGATGTCGAGTACTACAACGACTATGGAAGCAGCGTGACGACCGTTGAAAATCGCATCAACTCGATCGTCAACGCGATGAATCTTCAGTATGAGAGCCAAGCGGATGTGCGTCATGCGATCACAGCCATCGTGGTCCGTACGTCAGAGCCCGATCCGTACAGCAGCAGCGATATCGGCAACTTGCTGACTCAGCTTCGAAGTCAGTGGCTTGGGCCCATGTCCGGCACGCCGCATGATGTGGCCCAGTTGTTCACCGGCCGCAACATTAGCGGAGGCACGATTGGTTTGGCGTACCTCGGTTCCGTTTGCACCAGCCAGCGCTACTCGGTTGTTGAGAATTTCACCAACAACTTCGGGTGTCTCACAGATCTCTCTGCGCACGAACTGGGGCACAACTGGGGTGCAGGGCACTGCAGTTGCAACAACTTCACCATGAACCCGTCCATCACCTGTGCGAACCAATTCACATCGGGTTCAATCGCCGCAATTACAGGGACGAAGTCCACGGCTGGCTGCCTGACACCTGATGGGCCGCCACTGGCAAACTTCAATGAGTTCGGAACGTCTGGCCCTGCTCCGCTGACCGTGAATTTCACCGACTTTTCCGGTGGTGCGATCACCTCCTGGAATTGGAATTTTGGAGATGGTGGAGCGTCAACGCTGGTGAGCCCGTCCCATACTTACACCACAGCTGGCGTCTACGATGTCTCGCTGACAGTGACGGGCCCCTCGGGTTCCGACACAATCACGAAGCCCAATCTCGTGAATGTGTCGCCGCCCCTGGCAGACTTCGCGGACCTTGGTGGTGGTTCGCCTGGGGCACTCTTTGGCGTGTCAGAATTGTCTGTGACAAGCTCTTTGCTCGCCGGGGAAAGCTTTTCGATCCAGCTTGTTGGGGTTCCGCCTACGACATTGACGATGGTCTGGCTCTCGTTTGCCTCGACACCGGTTCCCGCTTTCAATGGCGTGGTGCATCCATTTCCCCCGTCGCAACAGCTCTTTTTCTTCGCGAGCTTGTTCGGTGTGGTTAATCTGAACAGCACCTGGCCGGCTGGCATTGCGCCTGGCCTGGATCTCTTCCTGCAGTTCTTTGTGCAGGACGCTTCGGTGGTCGAAGGAGTGACTCTTTCCAACGGAGTTAAAGGAACGACTCCTTAAGATTTAGGTGGGGGCAGGTCGACTCTCACTTCGTCCTCGATTGGGGCACGTAGGGATTGTCTGTCCCATCACGGCATGCTGCCGGTGTTCATGAGCACCAGGTTTTGACTTGAAGGCAGGAAGACTCATGAGCGAGCGCACGTTCGCCCAACTCATTTATATCCCTCATGTCGATCATGCTGCGCGCATTGACCAGGGTGTATATCGCGGGGCTCAGCCAGAGGGGGCTGAGGGATACAGAGCGTTGAAAGAGATGGGAATACGCACGGTGATCAACCTGCGTCAGTTTCACGACTCGCGAGAAGAAGCCGAAAATTCTGGCCTCCAGTACGTGAGCTTGCCTATTCAGGCCAGCATTCTAGGGTCCGAACCTCCCAGCCAAGCACAGCTCGACCGCTTCTTCGAGATCGTTGAGGACCCTGGGCAGGGCCCCGTTTTTTTCCACTGCATGACCGGGAAAGATCGTACCGGGACGATGTGTGCGCTTTATCGAATCGAACAGCACGGTTGGTCTCATCAAGAAGCCGAGGAAGAGTTGCACGCTTTTGGCTATCACACAATCTGGGACGATCTGATTCGCTTTGTACGTGAGTATCGCCCTCGCGCTGACCGTAGCGGGGAGCATTGAGGTTTTGCTGGAATCGTGATTTCTCATTCAGCGCCCGCATGCGGTCGCAGATTGGCCAGCTTGTAATGAGTTTCTCTCTCTTGGCGGGTAGGCTGTGGCGCTCTTCGAAGCGGGAAACGTTGTGATGGGCTAGTCATGACGTGCTGTATGTCGCAGACTTGGTGTCTCCCTCAGTGAGTCGAGATTTATGCCCCCCTTAAGCAAATACAATTCATTGCCCGTGCCACCGGCTGAGAGCCCATGCGGAGCCACCGTTCTCGTGCGGCTCGTGGATGGATTGGCCTTCCGATACCGCTGGGCAGTCGACGGACTTGAACGGAAAGATCTCGAGTTTCGTCCCTGCGATGACGCAATGACTCTTGGCCAGCTGCTGGATCACTTGCGCTACCTGGCGCGGTGGATGCACATCAATGCACGTGCTGCACATCTCGGTCTCGACCCCGTGGCGTATCCGGATTGTTGTGTGGGACTCCAAGATCCCGAGGGAGATCCCGAAGCACTCATTCACCAGACGATGACCGCACTCGTTGACCTTCGGGACTACGTGCTCGAACTCGGCGAAAGCGGTCTTTCGAAGGTGATGCTTGTTGGCGGCCGAGAGCCCACCAACTTTCCCGTCTGGTACTTGCTCAACGGGCCATTGTCAGATGCTCTGACGCATGTTGGACAAGTGACTTCATGGAGAAGGATCTTGGGCAAGCCGGTTCCGAGACATGACGTATTCAGAGGTCGTCCGCCTGCTGGCGCCAACGCGACCGAATCGGCTTGAGTCTGTTCAATGGGTGAGCTCGTGATCGTGTCCCGAAAGACCATTCAACTGAGTTTGTTTTCTGTTCTCGCGCTTGCGGCTTGTGACTCAGGGTCCGGGCCTCGAACAATCGAGAAGACTCGCATTGTGCAGCCAAAAGACCTTGCTGGAATTGATCGTGCAGGTGGCAGGGAACCGGCGATGGGCCGTGGTTTTCAGGAACTCCGCGAACTTGCGAAAAATACGGGAAACGTGTCGCCTTCTTCTCCTCGGGTGCATTTCACACTCCCGGATGGGTGGCTTGAACTACCCGCTAGCTCGATGCGGATTGCAAACTTCACTCTATCTTCCGATGAGCGAGTGGAGTGCTACCTCACGTTGCTCGGCGGAGAGGCCGGCGGTCTTACTGCGAATGTGAATCGATGGCGGGGGCAGATGGGACTTGCCCCCCTTGCTCCCGACGAGGTGGCAAGCATGGAAACATTCAACTTGCTGGGACGCCGGGCAGCCCAGTTAGACCTTGTCGGAACATGGTCGGGCATGGGCGGTGGAGCGAGTGAGGCAGGGTGGCGCATGCTAGGGCTGCTCGCCGTGAGTGCGGGAGGGAGCAGCTTCCTGAAGATGGTGGGGCCTGAGAAAGTTGTGGCTGCCGAGAAGGATCACTTTCTTGAACTGGCTGCATCCATGCACGACGGAAGCGGGCATGCCCACGGCGACACTCCCACAGCGAGCGCTCCTGCCCCAGAGCCCGTCCGGTCCGAAGCGGCAGATGGTCAAGGTGGTGAAGTTCCAGCGCCACCTCGGAGCGTTTCCTCTGGTTTGGCCTGGAGATCCCCTGAGGATTGGGTGGTGGCCCCAGAGCGAGCTTTTCGGAATGCGAACTACTTTGCAGGCAGCGAAGATGTCGAGGCTTACGTAACCGTTCTGCCCGGTGATGCAGGGGGGACGATTGCGAATGTAAACCGGTGGCGTGCGCAAATGGGTCAGCCTCCGCTGACTCCGACAGATTTCGACGATCTCGCGCGTGTGTCGATGCTCGGCGGTAGCGGAATTCTGATTGAGATTGCGGGAAGCTTTCAGTCCATGTCAGGGAGCGTGCTGGATGACGCCCTGATGATTGGTGCACTCATTCAGATCCCAGGCCGCTCAGTGTTCGTCAAGATGATAGGGCCGTCTGAACTCGTGGTGCAGCAGCGCCAGCCGTTCCTGGAATTTTGTGAGTCACTCGATGTCGTGTCTGACGGATGAATCAGGTGAATAAGGAGACAAGTGTGACTGTACTAGGGGGGCGAGTCATGCAGGCGCTGTCGTCGCTGCGCCTGAGTTGCACCCTTTTGATACTTCTCGGATTGCTGACATGGCTAGGCACCCTTGAACAGGCAGAGCACGGTCTTTACGAAGTGCAGCGCAAGTATTTTGAGTCGTACATCCTGTTTTTTGATGCGGGCCCCATTTCTGTGCCGTTGCCCGGCGCAAACCTTGTGATGACCTTGCTGTTCTTCAACATAGTTGTGGGTGGCATTGTGCGGTTGCGCAAGACTTCGAATCAGCTGGGTGTGCTCATCGTGCACGTCGGCATGTTGCTTCTGTTTGCAGCAGGCTTCATCAAACTGAACTATTCTGAAGAAGGGCACGTCACGCTGTACGAGGGTGATGCCTCCAATACTTATCAGAGCTATCACAAGTGGGAGGTCGCCGTTTCACGCATGCTCCCCGACAGGACGGTGAAAGAGTGGCTGATCCCTGGGCAGCAGTTTCTGGGGGCTCATGGCGACGAGAGTCAGGTCTTTCGGTCGGATGATTTGCCCTTCGATGTGGTGCTAAGTCATGTGATGAGCAACTCTCGCCCTCTTCGCAAAGGACCGATGTTCGAAGTTGATGTTCCGGTGATTGATGGCCAGTTCCTTAAAGAAGAGCCACGCCTTCCTGACTCGGAGCGAAACACGGCGGGCGTGTATGTCTCTCTGCAAGAAACGGCAGGCGATACTCAGGTCGATGCGATGCTCTGGGGCCGCGATGTCGAGCCGTATCAAGTCGATGTCGATGGCGTGCGGTGGGGTGTGCAATTACGACGAGAGCGCTATCCGATGCCTTTTACAATCGCTCTTGATGACTTCATCAAAGAGGAACATCCAGGCACGATGATGCCCAAATGGTTTTCAAGTGATGTCACTGTGGTTGAGGAAGGCAGTCCCCGAAGTCTGAGAATCTCGATGAATGAGCCTCTGCGTAACAACGGGTTGGTGATGTATCAGGCGAGTTGGGGGCCGGCGAACGCAGCACCCGGCACACCCTTGTTCTCGACACTTGCTGTTGTGCGCAACCCCTCTGACCAGTACCCGCTGTATGCCTGTATCTTGATTGCGATAGGCCTCTTGCTGCACTTCATGAGGCGGCTTTCGGGCTACATTCGAGCGGAGTCGCGGTCGTGAAGAGCTTGTGGCTTATTTCAGCGTGCCTCATGTCGCTGGCTCTTGCTCCGCAAGATGCGCAAAGTTCCCTCGATCTAGAGGCTGGTGACAGCGAGGCGCCGCGTGGTTGGTCTGCTCCGGTGATCGAGCAGATCGAACGGTTGCCCGTACAAGAGGGTGGGCGCGTTAAGCCCTTCCACACGTTTGCCAACTTTACCTTGCTCCGCCTGCACGGATCGCGACGGTTGAGTTCGCCCGAGGGGCAGTCGCTTTCACCTGTTGAGTGGCTGCTCGACGTTCTCTTGAGGCCTGGCTCGACGACGAGAGACGAGTTGTTCCTCGTTCAGAACGGTGAAGTGATCGAGGCCATTGGGCTTCCGCTTGGCGCTGCCAAGGGCAGGGCCAAGTACTCCTATGAGTCTCTTTGGCCGGCTCTGGTCAATAACAAGTTGTTTGACCTCGCAAGCGAATACGTACGCATCGATGAGAAGGAGCGAAGTCCGGTTCAGAGTCAGGTGGTTTTGCTTGCGAGCAACGTGAGTAGCTATGACCGACTCCTGTCGGAAATGAGTTGGGCGCAAGTTGACTTCGAAGTGCCCGCTGGAGATCGGATTTCGGCCCTCTTTGAGGGGCGGAAGAGCGTCGCTTTTCACGACATTGTCAAAAACGCTGTCCCGATGTTGACGTTGCGACAAGAGCTGGATGATCTCGGAGATGCGGCTTCCATGGAGCAGAGTCTCGGCATTTTGGAGATGCTGAGTCAGGCTGTGGAGGCCGTTCGATATTCGAACTCGCTTGCGTTTTTGCCGCCTGTGGCGTCTGTAGATTCCGAAGCGGAGTGGATGACCGCTGCCGCTCTTTTTTCGAATGCCTTGCAAGGTATGCCCGTCGCTGAGGTTTACATCGACGCCCTCGCAGGATGGGAGGCCGCAGCCGCAGCTCCGGATGACGACGTGGTCGTTGCTCACGCACTTTCTAATGTCGTGCGTGAAGTGAATTGGCTCGCGGATGCGCGTGGCGAGGGTGATTCACTGGGCTTAGAGCTCCGTTATTACAAGCTGGACCTGTTGACGTGGAGCTTGTCGTTGTTTGTGTTGGCGTTTATCACCTGCGCCATCCTCTGGATGAGACCCAAGAGTCGAGTTGTTTATCGCATCACCTGGGCCTTTGCAGGGTCGGCGTATGCGCTTTTGGTCGCGGCTATTGTGATGCGCTGTGTGATTCGTTCGCGACCACCTGTGAGCACGCTTTACGAGACCGTTCTTTTTGTCGCGGCGACTGGCGGCCTTTCGGCATTGTTCGTGGAGTGGGTCAACAAGCGGCGTATCGCCTTGTCGGCTGCCACCATCATGGGCATGGGCTTGCTCTTTATCGCGAACGGGTACGAAATGCTCGACAAGCGCGACACGATGCCAAGTCTTGTGGCCGTGCTTGACACCAACTTCTGGCTTGCGACGCACGTCACCACGATCACCATGGGGTACGCCGCAGGGATGCTTGCAGCGCTACTCGGCAGCATCTGGGTGGTGTGCAAGGCCTTCCGCTTGAAGCGCCACGACCCGAGTTTCTTCAAAGGCCTCTCGCGGATGACCTACGGTGTCATCTGCTTTGCCGCAACGCTCTCCATCGTGGGTACCATCCTGGGCGGGATCTGGGCGAATGACAGTTGGGGCCGTTTCTGGGGCTGGGACCCCAAGGAAAATGGCGCGCTCATGATCGTCATCTGGCAGGTCGCGATGCTGCACGGGCGCATGGCTGGCTTGCTGCGCGATAAAGGCTTTGCTCTCGCGGCCGCTTTTGGAGGGACGGTGATCGCCTTCTCGTGGTGGGGTGTCAATCTGCTGGGAATCGGACTGCACAGCTACGGTTTCACCAGCGGAATCCACTCTGCACTTTGGACGTATTACGGCATCCAATGGGCGGTGGTCGCGCTGGGCCTCATTGCTGTCCGTAGCGGAAAGCCGGCACTGAACAAGTAGCGCGTGGAGCGTTCGCTTCTGGTGAAAGTCTTCGTCTAGAAGATGTACAAGCTACTCACCAGCTTGATCTTGACCTTGCGCTTCACGGTTGCGATTCCGTCGCTGATGTTGAACTGAATGGTGTAAGAGCCGATATGACTCAGTTCGGAATCTGTCCAGGTGAAGGTGTTTGTCCCGGAATCAAAAGTCGCCCCGTAAGTAAAAGGTGGCACAGTGTCGTCCACTGTGACCGTGAGAGCATCACCGTTCTGATCGCTGATCTGCAGAGGAAGAACAAGCTCAACCCCGACAAGTGCCTGAGTGCCCTTGATCTTGGCGGCACGTGGCTTGACTTGTTTGGCCGGGTTGACAGGTGGGTCTCGGACAACGATTTTGAATGTCTTCTTCACGATTTTGCCGACCCCGTCATCGACCTCGATCTTGATCTTGTACTTGCCTTTGATCGGTAAATCCCAACTGATCGTGCGAGTCATAGAGTTGTAGGTTGCGCCTTCGGTAAAGGGCGGCAAGCTTTCGTCGACAGTGAATGTCAATTCACTCAACGGCTTGTCCGTGTCGGTGGCCAGGATCGGGACCGAGAAGGCTGTCCCAGTCACTGCCTGCACATCGTATTTGGTGACCACAGGCAAGGCGTTTTTGTGGTTTGTGAGGTCGGGAGCTTCTGAGGAGAGGGCGAGTGCCCCATAGCCAGACTTGGGGAGTTCAACGACCGCGGAGACCTGGGTCTCGCGAAACAGCTTGCCGTCTTTTCGTAGCGCGAAAAACGACGTGTCGGTGCTTGTGCCTGGAATGACCGGGAGAGGAAGCAATTCGACGAAAATCTGTTTGCCAGAACTGTTTCCGTTGAACTCAATGGAGGCGTTCAAGGTGTTGTCTTGGTTGTAGACCTTGCCCGAGCCGCGAAGAGCCCACCATTTGTCGTCCGCTGTGAATGCGAAGTCGGCGTAGAGCGTGGCCGAGTTTGATGAACTCCCGAAGGGGAGATCGGCAATGAGCTCTCCTGGCCAGGGCGTGGGAGTTGCAAGAAATTGGCAGTCGAAGACTTTGCCATCTCGCCGCATGGCGTAGACGCGACCGTCGCTGCTCACTGCGCCGGACATCCACATGGTGTCGGAAGCTTGGCCGTCGACGGGCGCCGATGTGCCCTTTGGGGAGCCTGGGGGGATAAGGCCGGGACCACCCACGAGTTGGAACTTCTGGCCGGCGGTTCCGTTCTCGAACAGGGCGCCGTCAGAGCGCAGGGCCCACGTGTTGACGGTGCCGCTTGTTTCGCCGACGAAGAGTTTTGTGAAGAAGAAATCGCCTTGGTTGAGCTTGAAATTGCACACGCCGTTCTTCGCCAGATAGCCTTTGGCGCTCAAGGCCCAGATGTCTCCTTCCTTTTCTACGAGGCCCACCCAGAGTCCCGCGTCGAGGTCATCTCCCTCGCCGTCTTTGCACTTGATCTTGTATTCCTCAAGTCCGTTTTTGTCGACGCGACCGTCATCACGCAAGACGTAGCGATCACTGCCATCGACAACCAGATCTACCCATGAGGAGCCCTTCAACGAGTCGAGGATGCTCGCGTTCACCGTGACCTGTCCGTTGTGATTGAGGCCGTAAAGAACGCCTGTCTGGGCTACGGCGTCTGCCGTGAGGCCCATTGCCAGCATGGTCGTAACGAAGATCGTGAAGGCTGAATTGGCGAGGCGGCAGACAAAGGCAGGCATGTTCGGAGCTCCGGGGTACAGGCTATCGACTTGTGATCGGGCGCAGATGATAACGACTTGCGCTCTCTCTCTCGCAGGTCCACAGCAATTGGTGGGTGGACTAGCCATTCTAGCCGCGGAATCGGGGGGTGAGTGCCTGTGACGGCACGACAGCACGGCCCTGCATCCTTATCATGAGTTTTGAGTACGAGGTCAGGCAGCTAGGAACTGCCGAGAACCCCATCTAACGAAAAGGGCGTACCGACGCATGACCGCACAGGATTCAGGTCAAGATTTTGCAGCCCTCCCGCGTGCCCCCGTCGACCGGCTTGTTGGGCCGATCGCGACCTTCATGCACGTGGAGGCAGCCAGCGGGATTGTCTTGGTCGTGGCCGCTGTGGCGGCCGTGATCCTTGCCAACTCGTCGATGGCGGAAGGCTTTCTCGGTTTCTGGGAAACCTCCGTCGGCTTCAAGATCGGTGGCTTCGAGATGAGCCATTCGCTCAAGCACTGGATCAATGACGGGCTGATGGCGGTTTTCTTCTTTGTGATTGGCCTCGAAGTGAAGCGCGAGATCGTGCTGGGCGAATTGCGTGACCCGAGTCGTGCGGCTCTACCAGTGATTGCAGCTCTCGGCGGGATGGTCGTTCCGGCTGGGGCCTATTTACTCCTTCAGGCAGGCGAGCCTGGAGCGCAAGGCTGGGGGATTCCCATGGCCACGGACATCGCGTTCGTCGTGGGATGTCTCGCGTTGCTTGGGCCAAGGGTTCCCAGCAGTCTTCGGATCCTCTTGTTGTCTCTCGCAATCGCTGACGATATTGGGGCCATCCTCGTCATTGCCGTGGGCTACACCGATCAGGTTCATGCTGCTGCGTTGGTGTTCGGTCTGGCTGGCCTTGCCCTTGTGGCTGTTTTGTCACGACTGGGAGTGCGCAGTTTTGCTGTGTACATGGTGGCGGGTGCGGGGGCGTGGTTCGGATTCCACGAATCGGGGGTGCATGCCACTCTTGCAGGAGTCGTCCTTGGGCTCATGACGCCAGCGCAGCGTTGGGTCAAGCCCGGCATGACATCCGAGATTGTCCAGAAGGCTTCACAGGTCTTTCATGGGGAAGGCTGGGAAGGAAGAGACAAGTCGGGCGGCGCTCTTCGGCACGTGGAGACTGCCGTGAAAGAGAGCGTTTCACCACTGGAGCGACTCGAGCACGCACTGCACCCCTGGGTTGCCTTCGTGATCATGCCGCTCTTCGCCCTCGCCAATGCGGGCGTCGCCTTCGAGTTGTCCGACCTCAGTGATCCTGTGGCCTTGGCCATCGTCTTTGGACTTGGTGTGGGGAAACCCGCGGGCGTGGTGCTTTTCAGCTGGGTTGGAGTGCGGTTGGGCCTGGCCCGATTGCCCGAGGGCATCGGCTGGGGGGCCCTGACAGCTGGCGGAGTTTTGACGGGGATCGGCTTCACGATGGCCCTGTTCATCGCTGGCATGGCCCTCGATGGAGAGCTTCTCGACGCCTCCAAGGTGGGCATCCTGGCGATTTCCACTCTCTGCGCCATCGTAGGAACCCTGTCTCTCAAGGCCCTGCTGCCTGCTCGAGAGTCGTGAGGGTGGTCTCAGAGGGTGAATGCAGTGGTGGGGCGGCACAACGGTGGGCTCCGACGCCTGGTGTACCGAGCGCCTTCTCAAAGGATGGTTGCATCTCGCCAAGGCGTTGAGGGGCCCGGTATCCTGTCAGGCACGCTCCCCTTGGAAGATCGCGCGTGCTCTGGTCATTCGTCGTCCCTGCCTGGAACGAGCAGGCCTCTCTGCCTGCATCCCTTGAAGCGCTGCACGCTTCGGCAAGAACTGCAGGTGTCGAGTACGAGATCATCGTTGCAGATGATGCGTCCACGGACCGCACGGCGCTTGTTGCCAAAGAACATGGGGCCAAAGTCGTGGGATGTGAGCACCGCCAGATCGCTGCCACCCGAAACACGGGAGCACGCGCGGCTTCGGGGCAAATGTTGGTCTTCGTTGATGCAGATACGCTTGTCGGGGCAGGCACGGTGAGTGGCATCGCAGAGGCCTTGGAGAGGGGTGCCGTCTATGGCTGTGGCGAAGTGCGGTGGGATGAGCGAGTTCCACTCTGGTTCCGACCACCGCTCTGGATGATGAGCACTTACTTTCGATGGGCTGGTCTGGCCTATGGAGCGTTCTTGTTCGTGAGGCGGGAAGCATTCGAGGCGGTCGGAGGCTTTGATGAGCGGTTCTTTGCAGGTGAGGAACTGGAGCTTTCGCGTTTGTTGCGCAAGCAGGGGCGCTTTGGCTGGGTCAAACAGCCCGTGGTGACCTCGGGCCGGAAGCTGCGTACTTATGGGACTCGCGAACTCCTGGCCCGCACTCTGGGCATCGTGTTGCGTGGCAAGCGAGGGCTGAAGAAGCGCGATCGACTGGACTTGTGGTACGGCGAGCGCCGAAAAGACGACTGAGGTGCCTTGGAATGCTCTGCCTGCCCATCCCCGGAGGGTCTCGGGGGAGAGCGAAGCGCGCGTTGCGGTAGATCTTGTGGCCTTATGGTCCGTTCTTGGACCTTGTTTGCAGAATCACACGGGATTCGGCTGGGAGATCATGACCACACCTCTCGGCAGAGCTGCGTCGGATATGTAGACTTCGCAGCCCGCTTTGCCGTGGCTCACGAGTCGGGTCCGGCCTCGCGGCCTCTCACGCTTCCACCCCGAGGTCTTGTTTCATGGCGCGTTTCACCCGGGCCTTGCTGGCCCTTGCCCTTCTGTCACCCCTCGCCTCTGCGCAGAACGTGGATGTTGAGGAGCTCATTCTCGACAACGGCATGAAGTTTCTGCTGTTGCCCCGATACGAGGAGCCCAACACCATTTCAGCTGGTTGGGTCGCCAAGGTCGGATCTGTGAACGAACGGCCGGGGATCACCGGCATCAGTCACTTCTTCGAGCACATGATGTTCAAGGGCACCACCACGGTGGGTACCCGGAACGCCGCCCAGGACCAGCGGTTCATGGACGAACAGAAGGACATCAAGACAAAGATCAATCAGATCGTCTGGACGGAACAGTATGACCGCTTTCTGGCCGGCGAGATCGATGACCCGTGGAATCCGGAGAACGACACGGAAGCCTTGCGCACCTTGCGCGCGGAGCTAAAAGAGGCGATGGACACTCACAAGGAAGCCATCGTCAAAAACGAGTTCGACAGCCTCTACTCGGCAGAGGGTGCTCGCGGCATGAATGCCTTCACGTCGCATGACATGACGTTCTACTTCATCGATGTCCCGAGCAATAAACTCGAGTTGTGGGCGTGGATGGAATCGGACCGCCTGAAAGACTCGGTCTTTCGTGAGTTCTACAGCGAACGGGATGTGGTCCACGAAGAGCGTCGCATGCGCCTTGAGTCGTCGCCTACCGGGCGCCTTGACGAGCAGTTTGACGCAATGTTCTGGCAGAGCTCTCCGTACAGCTGGTCCGTGATCGGTTGGCCGACGGATCTCAATAGCTACACACGCCAAGATTTCGACAGTTACTTCAATGTCTACTACCGGCCAAACAATCTGGTGGGAATCATTGTGGGTGACTTTGATCCGGCAAATGCCGAGGAGTTGATCAGCCAGTATTTCGGCCCCATTCCGCGAGGCGAGGTGGAGCCTCCGCCGGTGGTGACGCTGGAAATGCCGCAGATTGCCGAAAAGCGAATGATTGGCGAGTGTGAGTGTCAGGACCAGATCGAAGTGCGCTACCACACGGCGCCTTTCATGCACCGCGACAGCTATCCGCTTGACGTACTGGCCGAGATTCTCAACGGACGCACGGGCCGCCTCTACAAGGATCTCGTCGAGGGCCAGGAGATTGCGCAGAGTGCACGCGTGTCGCAAGACAGTCGTAAGTACGCCGGAGCATTCTCTTTTAGCGCTCAGACCAAAGGCGATGCGACGCCTGATGATCTCGAACAGGCGTGGTACGCACAGGTCGAGATGCTCAAGACCGAGCCGGTCAACGAATACGAGTTGCAGAAGGTCAAGAATCAGATTGCTGCGGACAGCTATCGGCAGTTGCAGAGCAACGACTTCTTGCGCTTGCAACTTGGATTTTTTGAGGCGACGCGGAGTTGGCGCTACATCAACGAGGGAAGCAAGCTGCTGCAGGAAGTGACGGCAGAGGATATCCAGCGAGTTGCCAACACCTATTTCGAGGAGACCAATCGGTCAGTGGCCGTCTACACCCGCATCGAAGGAAGTGAGCCGGAGAACCCGCTGTTCGCCGCACTGTCTCCGGAGATGCAAGGCCAGGCCAAGATGATGCTCGATCAGATCAAGGCTCAGTTCGCCGGCAATGAGGAACAGCTGCCCGGCATGGCCGAGATGATGCGCGGTCAGTTGACCAGTGCTCCTGAAGAGTACCGGCCGATGATCGAATACGTTCTCGGCGAGATCGAAACCATGATCGCCGAAGCCGGTGGTGCGAAGTCCACCGACGAATCCGAATCCGAATCCGAATCCGAAGGCTGACCCGAGAAACGAGAAGAAGGATGACACTCACGATGAAAGCCTCTTGCACCATGCTGACCGCTCTCTTGCTTTGTGGCGTTTCCGCTACGGTGGCGGCCCTCGCTCCCATGCCGCCCCAGGACGCCGCCGCGATTCCGGCCCATCCGGGCGATCTCGCCTTCCCGGATTTGGACTTTACGCCTCCAGTTGGCGCCGAATATCGACACGTGCTCTCCAATGGCGTGCCGGTTTACGTGGTGCCCAGCCACGAGTTCCCGTTGATCAGCCTGTCCTTCACCTTCAAGGGGGGGGAATACCTACTCGATCAAGATCAGGTTGGATTGAACGGTGCGCTAGGTGGCCAGATGCGCCGAGGTGGGACCACCTCCGTCAAGCCGGATGATCTCGATGAGCAACTCGATTTTCTGGCAGCGAATGTCAGCACCTCCGTGGGGGGTGAGGTGTCGGGGGCGAGCATCGACTGCTTGAAAGCAAACTTTGACGAAGCCTTCGCTCTGTTCATGGACATCGTGCGCAATCCTGGCTTCGATCAGGAGAAGTTGCGCCTCTTCCAGGACCAGGTCATCGAGGGCTTTGAGACGCGGAATGACAATCCGATGGGCGTGGCCATGCCGACGGTGTCACGACTGGCTTTCGGTGAGGACCACTATTCATCCTGGGAAGCGACCAAGGACTCGATCGAGGCGATCACTCCTGAAGCCCTTCGCGAACTGCATGGGCGCATTTTTCATCCGGGCAATCTGATCATCTCTGTCACGGGGGATGTCGAACCGGCCGAGATTCTTGCCAAGTTGGAGACTGCGTTCGAAGGGTGGTCAGCACTCGAGGCGAATCCTGATCCGCCAAAACCGGCGCATGATTTGAGCCCGGGCATGTACCACTCACGGACGACGCAGGCCGACCTCCCACAGGGAACGACTTTGCTCATTGGCAAAGGCATCCAGAGGGACGACCCAGACGCGATTGCCCTCCGCATCATGAACGACATTCTTGGTGGGGGTGGTTTTACCAGTCGCGTCACCAATCGGATCCGGAGCGACGAAGGCTTGGCCTACACGGCGGTCACCCAGATGCAGCCGCAGTTCTGGTACGACGGTCTTTTCTTCGGCTTCTTTCAGTCGAAGAACAGCACCGTGGCGCTGGCTGCGAAGCTGATGATTGAGGAGATCGAACGCATCAAGGCAGAAGAGGTCACCGAAGAAGAACTGCGCGTGGCCAAGGAGGCTCTCATTCAAAGCTTCCCGCAGCGTTTTGCGAGTAAAGGGGCCATGTTGGGAGTCTTCGTCAATGACGAAATGACTGACCGTGACCCCGAGTACTGGGCGAATTGGCGCGACAAGGTGCGAGCTGTCGATGCGGCTGCCGTGCAGCGGGTGGCTCAAGAGCATCTGCACCCTGACCAGATGGCTCTTCTTGTGGTGGGTGACTGGGATGCAATCGAGGTCGGAGATCTCGAAGGGCGTGCGTCCATGCAGGATTTCTTCGATGGAGATGTCGAGCATCTTCCCATGCTCGATCCACTGACACGCGAGCCCATGGATGAAGATGAGGACGACGCAGCCAAACCCTGATTCTCGCCAAGGATGGTGGGTCGCCGCCCCGCTTCTCGGCCTGCTCTTTGTGCTCCCTGGGTGTGTTTCATCGACGCTCTGGGATGTCGACAGAGGCCTCACCAACCAAAAGGGTGACCCCATAGATTTTCAGGTGACGACAGCAGGTGGGGTTCACTTCTTGTTTGACTTGTTTCCGTTGTTTGGTGACGGCACGGTGCACAACAGCCTGAAGCACTTTCAGGAGGCTGCCCTGGCGAACAAGGCTGCGGGCATTCGCATCGTGGAGACAGACACGACTGTCTACTGGTGGGTGTTGCCGCCGCTCTCATTCATTTTTCCTGTGGTTGTGTCCCGGGTGACGGGCGATCTTCAATTCGAGCCCGGCACCGCTCCGGTCAAATCGAAGGTTCTCTGAACCTCGAGCCGGCCCCTTCTGCGAGTCAGTGGGTCGTCGGCTTGTTACTCGTGGCGGAGCGCTTCCACAGGATCCATGGCAGCTGCTCTCCAGGCAGGGTAAATGCCGAAGAGGACACCTGTCCCCGCTGAGATTGTGAAGGCAAGTACAGGGGCACTCAGCGTGACAATGGTTCGCATGTCGGCGAAATGCTCCACCACCAGTGGAATCGCGAGTCCAAGCGCCACACCCATCAAACCGCCACCGACAGACAGACACACTGTTTCAACAAGGAACTGCGTCACGATGTCGCGGCGCTTGGCACCCAGCGCACGTCGGATGCCGATCTCTCGGGTTCTCTCGGTGACCGTTGCAAGCATGACATTCATGATGCCAATTCCACCTACCAGGAGACTGATTCCTGCGATGGATCCCAGCACGATACTGAAGATGCGTTTCGTCTCTTCGGCGCGTGCCAGAAGTTCCAGGGGGACAACAACCTCGTAGTCGGGTGTTTTGTGAAAGCGCTGGAGCATCTCTCGGGTGGCAGCGGCCACGTAAGGAACACTCTTGGGATCGGTGACTTCAATGACGACCTCATGTAGGTCGACCTGTTCCATGGTTCGGCTTCCTGCACGGCGCTTCACCTGCAATTTCCCGAACCACTGGCGTGCGGTTTGGAATGGGATGAATATTTCGCCGGTCACTTCGGTGCCAGGCGCAGCCGGAGTCCCGCTTTGGGAAATGCGAGGGGCGAGTGTTCCAACCACCGTGAAGTAGTCACTGCCGATCTTCACGCGCTGGCCCAGGGCGGACTCGAACGGGAAAAGGTAGCGTGCGACTTCAGTTCCAAGCACACAGACGTTTGAGAGATTGCGCTCGTCTTCTTTCGAAATAAATCGCCCTTCCCAGAGTAGTCGCCCGGTGACTTCTTGGTAGAGCGGAGTTGTCGCCATCAGCCTGGGATTGAGGGCTCGATCTGCCACTCGAATCTCTTGCTGAAGCATGCGAACAGGCACGACATGGCCTACGCCCGGAAAGGTTTGTTCAATCCGCTGAAAGTCTGCATCCGTGATGCCGTACGTGATGACTCTCGAATTGCTGGACGAGTTCGGATTGTCCGGAGGTTTGACGCTGCGAAGGATGACGTTCTGGCTTCCGAGCAGCTTGATCTGTTCTTGCGCCTCGTAACTGGCCCCCTCGCCGATGGCGAGCATGGAGATGACGCTACTTGTGCCGAAGAGGACGCCCAGGGTGGTGAGCATGCTGCGGAGTTTGTGCAGCATCAGGCTGTGAATACCTGTACGGATCGTCCGCAAGAGAGGGCTGCGAATCACGCCCTCTCTCCAACTCGGCTTTGTTGGCGCATGTCCTCAATGCGGCCGTCTTTCATTCGCAGGACATGGCTGGCACGTTCTGCGACATGAGCCTCATGGGTGACGAAGACCAAGGTTTTTCCCTCGGAGGAGAGCTCATCGAAGAGATCGAGGATCTCTTTTGCTGTCTGGCTGTCCAGGTTTCCTGTCGCTTCGTCTGCGAGGATCAACTCAGGGTCGTTGACGAGCGCTCGTGCGATTGCGACGCGTTGCTGCTGTCCTCCGGACAGTTCGGTTGGTCGGTGATCTATGCGGTCACTGAGTCCCATCCGACTTGCGAGCATGTGTGCGCGCGCAAGGTCTGCATCGCCCCAGTCGTCCTGGTAGAAGAGCGGGACCATGATGTTGTCCAGCACATTTAACTGCGGGATGAGGTTGTAGGACTGGAAGATGAATCCCAGTTTTTTTGAACGCGTCGCACTGAGTTCGTCGTCGTCCAGAGTGTTCACGTCGCGCCCGGCCAGTTTGTAGGTGCCGGATGTAGGGCGGTCGAGGCAGCCTAGAAGGTTGAGCAGAGTCGATTTCCCGCTGCCGGAGGCTCCCATGATGGACCAGTACTGGCCGCGCTTTATGTCAAAGGTCACACCATTCAGTGCATAGACCTGTTGCGATCCCATGCGGTAGACACGCTCGACCTTGTCGAACTCGGCCACGGCTTCCGAGGTCACGTCAGTCGTTTCCACTCGGTGACGAGGAAGTCGTCGCGTTGGAGTCCGCGGAGGCCGCATGATCTCCAGGACGTCGCGAGTGCATAGCCTTCTCGTCTTTCTCGATGACCTTGCTCGCGTCGCTGCTGGCTGGTGAGGCGCTGAGAGAGCTTTGGCTGTGGCGACCTGAATCAGATTTGGGGTGACTTTGGGAAGGTGGGCCCTGAGTTTTCGAGCCTGACTTTTCCGGAGCGGCCTCGAGTTCCATTCCCGGCGGCAGGGCGAGCAACACCATTTCTCCTTCCGACACACCCGATTGGATCTCTACCCACTTGCCATTACTTTGCCCGATCGCCACCTGGCGTTTTTCCGATTTGCCTTGTCTCTCTGCCACCAAACAAATGGTTTCGCCGGCATTGAGGAAGACGGCCTGAACAGGGACGTAGATGACATCCTCGAGCTCTTTCACAAGGATCTCGATACTGCATGACATTCCTGGTCGCATGCGCGCGTCTGCTTCCAAAAGCTGGACCGTGGTGCGGTAAACGCGCAGGTCGGGATTCATCCAGCGCGATTGCTGATCAGGCAGCAGAGCCTTGTAGGTGACAATCCCTGCGAAGGTCTCTTCGCGTAGTGCATCGATGGAAATGATGCATGGCATCCCAGTCTTAACTTTCTCAAGGACAGACTCATGCAGGCTTGCCTCCGCGACAAAACCATCAGAGCGAGGGATTGTGATGATGTCTTGTCGCTCGCGGACGTCGGCACCCTCTTGCATGGGTTCTCCATCGCCCCAACGACTCCGATCATCGATGGCGTACACCACCATTCCTGCCACAGGCGCGAAGATGCGCGCCTTGCCGATTTGCGAGATAATCTTTTCTAGTTCATTTTTCTCAAGATCGAACCTGGCCTGCGCCGTGCGGACATTGGCCTCGAAATCCGCGACACGGGCCGTGGCCTGTAGCTTCACACGATCCAGCTCACGCACCTTTTCTTCGACACCCGCTTCCAGCTCTTTGGTGCGCCGGGGGATCTCGTAGTCAACGAAGAGGGCTTTCGCGCGCTCAGCTTGTCTGAGTTTCACGGTTGCACGCGTTTCTGCAATGCGATCTGCATCGAGCTGGGTTTGTTCAAGAAAGCCCATCTCATGCAACTTCTCTGACCAACTGTAGTTCTGTTGGGCGAGGATGAGATCTTCATCGGCGAGCAGAATGTCTTCCTCTGTTTTTTGCAGGTCTTGGGGGAGATCGCCTTCGAGATACTTCTTCAAGTCTATGTGCGAAAATTCGAGTTCACGGACTGAGTTGGCGATGTCGCTTTCATTCTGACTCAACTGAATGGCGTGACTCTGCTCTGCCTTGATGAAGCTCGCTTCGGAATTCTGAACCTGGATTTCTTGCTGAACGCGGCGATCCACCAGGTTGGCCGTGTCCAGTTCGGCCAGGAGTTCTCCTGGCTGGACCTGCGTGCCTTCTTCGATCAGCCACAGAACCGTGGTTTGACCCTCGATCTCGCTTTTGAGCGTCACGCTGTCAGCCGCTTCGAGGTTGCCTCGCTCTACCACATTGATCCGCAGTGGACCGCGCATGACAGGTGCAGCACCAAAGTCGTCACTGGCCGACCCTTCTTCGCCGGAGAGCGCTCCCAGCCCCCATGCAGCAGCGAGAACCAGGAGGGCCGCCGCGACAATCGTGAAAGCTCCGGTACGGCGTGTCTTGGTCATGACTTGAGACTTTCCATGTAAGCGATAATCGGCCCTGTATCGACGAGGAGGCCTTCGGGAGTGACTCGCAGCAACTCCATGTCGCGATACAACGCCAAGCCCGAGAGAATGTAGGCCGTGAATGCAGCCGTGAGTGCGTTTCTTGACGTGAGAAGGGCTTCTTGGGATTGCAGCACTTCTCGGGTGTCGGTGCGCCCGGCCTCAAGACTCAGCAGGGTGCTCTGGACCCGTTCTTCGGCTAGAGCAACTGCGCTCTTCTGGATCTCATAGGATTCACGTGCCGAGATCAGGGTTCGCAATTCTTGGCGGAGGTCGGCAACGATTTCATCATGAAGCTTGGTCGTTGCGCGTTTTGCTCGAGCTTCGTTTATCAGGCTTGCTCTGTAAGCATTCCGTTCCGGAAGCTTGTCGATTGCCAGGTCGAAGTTCAGTCCAGCCTCCCAAGTGACATCAGAACTGTCGAATGTCGTAGGTGAGTCGTTCCGAGTTTGCAGCACTGCGCCTGCCTCGAGGCCGAGTCCGTTGCGCAGCGCGTCAGCGGCAACGTGCACATCTCTTTCTGCATCCTGAATCAGATCTTTCGCCGTCATGTAGTCGTAGCGTCGACTCAGGGCTGTCTGAATCACGAATTCTTCTGGAGGATCGAGGTCAAGCCACTCCCAGGTGTTGATGGAGAGGTATTTGGCGGGGTCGAGTGGAAGGTTGGATGTGATGGGGAGGCCTAGCAAGAACTTAAAGTCGTCGTAGTCGGTCGCAAGCGCCGCGCGTTCAACGAGCAGGCTGTTGCGAGCACGCAACTCGTCTTGCTGAGCTTCACCGACCTGGATCTGGTCGAGTCGGCCCGCTTCTGCAAAGGATTCATTGCGAAGGCGGAGTGCCCGGAGACCTCTGTAGTTTTCTTCCTCGTTCTCCACCTTGTTCACTTGCTTCAAAACATCGAAGTACTGCTGGGTCACGGTGAATGCAAAGGTGGAGCGAAACCTTTCAAACTGGCGTGCTGCATAAAGGACGTTGCGCTCGGCCTGGATGAGAGGCTCGAGAACAATCTCGGCTCCGAATCCACGTAGCAGCGGCTGTGTGATGGAGAGCGTCGCTCGCGTGAAGCTGTCCCATGAACGATCCATGCTGGCGGAACTGGTCAGGCGGACGGTGCGCAGGGCGAGAGACCCCAAGACCTGAAGGCCCGAGCCGAACACTTTTGACCAGCCCCAGATGGCTCCTGCTTCTTGATCAACCGTTTCGTTGTCAGTCCCTGAGGTGGAGGCATCCGCTCCCGCGCTTTCTTGGACGCCAAAATTCCATTGCTGCAGAGTGAGCGTCAGGGCGACGAGAAAAAGATCTTCTCGCTCGTCTCGATATTCTCGGCTGTTCTCGGCAGCGATGACGAGCAGGTCTTCCAGGTCGACTGGCTCCAACTCCGCACCGTCGATGAGTTCTTGTCGAAGTGTTTCCGTGGCGGGGTCGATGGTGAACGGGTCAAATTCGGACAATTCCTCTCGGCGTTTCTCGATGATCGCGTAGACCTGCTGATCTGCCTCGGCGCGGGCCTCTGCTGGCGTCGTGCAGCCAGACGTACCCATCAGCAAGACCCAGCCTGCGCCGAGCGCCAAAAGGAAGCGCCGCCAGCAGAGCGGAGGACTTATGGGCTTCTGCACAGCGAGTTGAGATGGGGCGTGAGTGGTCAAAAAAGGTCCCGGAAGAGAATTACGCAGGATACAGGCCTTCTGCACCATTGTCCGTACTTGTCCGGCGTAGAGGAGGGCCCTCTCCCCGGCTTACGACAAGGTGTCGTGTCGCGGGGGTCGTATTCAAGAGCGAAGGCCCTTTTCGCTGCTGCTTTCCACAACTCGCACTGGCGCTGACTCTAGATAGACTGCGCGCCCTGTCTCCTAGCCTTGAGGATCCTCGCATGCTTGCCCCGTTGCTACTTTCATTCGCCCTGACCACCTTGAATGCCCCCTCGAGTCCTCTCCTACAGGATGTCGACGTGCGCGCGGAGTTCGTGCGGATTCACGCAGCCGAAGGTACGGAAGCTCTGCGCGCGCTGTGGGAGGCTTATCCTGGGCGGGTGCTGGGCTCTATCGACGAGGATCTCGAGGGGAGTCTTGCCATCTGGGAGGCGGCCAAAGGGGGCGAACTCAGTGTCTCTGATATGGCAGTTATCCATGAGCAGCAGGAGCGCGCCCTGTGGGGGGCCGCCATTGCATCCGAGGTGACGGGGGATGCGATTTTCATCGACTACACGAGTTCATTTGTCGGTTGGTCTGATGAAGAGAAGCGCTCCTTCCGTGCGGGCCAAGCTTTCTTTGCGCAGGCACGCAAAGACATGGCTGCCGGTGAGTGGGATGCGGCGCTGGAAGCCGGGCAGCAATGCACACAACTCGCGTTGCAACTCGGCGATTGGTGGGGCGTCGCGATGGGCTTGTCTGCCGAAGCGCGCGCCTCTCTCGGCCAGGGGAAGGCGGTGGCTGCGATTGCCCCCGCCAGTCGCGCTCGCCTGCTCTACCAGCAACTCGGGCTCACAGCTTCGGAATTGAATGCTATTCAAACGATGCTGACGGCTCTTGAAGAGCTGGGTCGACAAGAGCGAGCGCTTGCTTGCGCAGATGCTGCAGTCGCCTTGGCAGTCGAACTGGGTGACTCCGATGCGGCCGCAGCATTCACAGCGCGTCGTGACGCGCTGAAGTAATCACCTTGTGTCACTCGGCACTGCGAACGCACCGGAAGCCGGTGTGCCCGAGGCTTGTGTCGGGGCTCGACTTCATGCGTGCAGTCACCCGAAAGCCTGCGCAGTAGCTGTTGTTGCACAGGTAAGACCCGCCTCGCTGGACACGCTTCGGAACCAGCGGCTCGGCGGGGTCCAAGCTGTCGGCAGGCCCTTGAGGATCTTTGACTCCACCCGGCACGTCGTTGTTCTGGGTGTAGGTGTCATGTCTGTAGCGATCTGAGCACCATTCCCAGGCATTGCCGCCCATATCGAGGAGCCCATAAGGGTTCGGCGGGAAGCTTCCGACAGGGGCAGTGCGGCTGAAGCCATCGGTCATGGTGTTGTTGTCAGGAAAGCTGCCATCGAAGGTGTTGGCTTTGCTTTCACCTTCCTCAAGGGGGCTGTCTCCCCACGGGTAGAGTGAGTCCGCTCGGCCACCACGAGCTGCCCACTCCCACTCAGCTTCCGTGGGTAAGCGCTTACCAGCCCATGCAGCGTAGGCGGTCGCATCGTCCCAGGACACATGCACAACCGGATGGTTCTCTCGACCCTCGAGGTCACTGTCTGGGCCCTCGGGATGTTTCCAGTCGGCTTGAGGCACCCAACTCCACCATTGCCCGGGATTATTCATGGGCACTGGATTCGCCGGGGGCATGAACACAAGAGAGGCTGGCACCAGCACAGAGTCCGCAGGCTTGGGCGTGTCCGGCGGAACTTGCTTCTTTAACTCTTCCCAGTCTGGTGGGATTTCGGCTGTGGTGACGTAGCCAGTCGCTTCAACAAACACTCGGAACTGCGCATTGGTGACTTCGGTGCGGTCCATGAAAAATTTTGAGACGTGCACGAGATGCGGCGGCCTTTCGTCTGGGCGTGACCAGACCGAATCATTGGACCCCATCATGAAAGAGCCTGCTGGGATCGACACCATGTTGGGCGGCGTGGCGTCCTTGTCACCTGTGCAGGCGATGGCGGCCAGGGCGCCTAGGCAGAGCAACAGTGGGGGAGGATGCATGGAGTGGCCGGGCGGGTCAGTGACGCGGGACGTGCGTGAATGAGATCAAGAGATCCATGAGCCCGCATGATAAAGGACAAGCTGACGCGGCATGACCTGTCTGTTGGATGCCGCTTGCGTGCATGCTGGCCTGCCCTCCAAGCTATGATCAGGAGGCGGCGCTCTCCCCAGTCATTCAATCCATAGGATTCATCCATTGGAGTGATCCCATGCTCTCTCGATATCTTGGCCTTTTCTTACTGCTCGTTCCGTGTCCTCCGCTCGCTGCTCAAGACGGAGCGGCCGTGGCGGTGGCCGGGCAAGGCCAACTGCCTGCAGAACCTTCGGCCGATCTCACCCCTGCTGATTTGTATGAGGTTGGTGAAGAGGCCGGCTGGGTCATCGAGCAGAACGGAAAATGGGTCGGAGAGAATTGGTTTCGGTATGAGGGCGCTGCCGAGATGGGCGGTCAGAAGGCGCATCATTTCACGGCTGGCATTCGATTGAGTGCCATGGAGAACCTCATGCCAGAGAGCCGGTTTCTGATGGATCTCTGGGTCGATGAGAAGGGACATCCGGTTCGACACCTTCTTCATGCACGTCAGGGTGACGTTGACTCGGTGCTCGACCTGAGCTTCTCGGGCACAACATGTGTTGCACACCTGGTGCAAGGCGGCGTGCCGCGCGACTTTGATGTCACCGTGCCTGAGGACATTTTCATCCAACAAAATAACGCCATCGGCTATTTCGAATTGCTGCTGGGGCTTCACCCCCCGTCTGCTTCGGGCAGCGATTCGTACACACTCTTTTCCACCAATGTGCTGACCGCGTTCCCTTACGAAGTTCATCACGACCCGGACGCGGAACAGCACGGTTTTGTCATCGAGGATTCCCTCGGTGAGACCATCGTGATGGATGAAGAACGTCGCAAGCTGCGACGCCTCCTTGTGAAGCCACAGGGGATCGTGATCCGACGAACGGATGAGCCTTTAGAGCATTTCGAATTCGATGAGCCTCGCGTGGTGGAAGAGACCTCTGAGTTCGATTCCGAAGAGGTGCTGATCGAGCACGGCGAGGTCTCTCTTGCGGGGACGATCACACGCCCGCTTCAGGGTGAACCGCCGTTCCCAGCCGTTTTCTTTGTGTCTGGCAGTGGGATGCAAGACCGTGACGGCCGTTCTTCTGGTCTCGAGGTCGGCACGCGCGAAATCCTCGACCGCCTGACCTCGGACGGCTTTCTCGTGTTGAGAGTCGATGACCGTGGCGCCGGAGCAAGCACCGGGCCTCTGGATGGGATGACGTTTGATGACCTCGTGGCCGATGCGCGGGCTTGCATGAACTATCTGTTCGAACGCGAAGACGTTGATCCCTCGCGTGTTGCTCTCATTGGCCACAGCGAAGGTGGTCAGACGGTGCCGTTGCTTGCCGTCGAGAAGCCGGAAGTCGCCTGCATCGTTCTGATGGCGGCTCCTGGGCGCAATCTGCTGGAGATCATGCTCGAGCAGAATGCCACGGTGCTCGAAGACCAGGGTGTCTCACCAGAAGAGCAGGAGGTGACGTTAGAGCAGGTTCGCCGTGCTCTCGCGTGGGCTGCGAGTGATGAGGTGGAGGCGCCCTCTGACGTGCCAGAAGGGTTGATCGCGAATCTTTCATCGAGCATGCGCCCTTGGTTGGCCAGTCATGCTCGCCAAGACCCTCTTGCAGTCATCAAGAGAGTGAGGTGCCCCGTACTCATCTTGCAGGGCGCCAAGGACTTTCAGGTATCCGCGGATCGAGATGCACAAGCCTTGGTTGCGGCTTTGGAGGAATCGGGCCAAACGGAATTTGAGGTTGTGGTGTTTCCGGAACTCGACCACTTGTTCAAACCTGTTGCGGGTGAAGTCTCGCGATTGCCGGACTACTACACCAAGCGTGCTGTGGACGAAGAGTTTTTGTCGACACTGTCCGCCTGGCTCGCGGGCCATTCCCAGCCCATGCGTTGAGCCTCGCTTGATCGGTTCCGTTTCGAGAGTCAGTGCCGAGAAGTCTTCTTACGTTGTGTGGATTTTTTTGCTGCTGGGGGGCACGATGAGGGGCTTGTTGTGACCCGAAACTTTTCTAATCTGCAGAGACACCGCCGCGATGCACATTCCTGAACCCGGCTCTTCATTCCGATGCGCGCCTCTGGCGGTGACGGAATGGTCTGTGGCATCTGAGCGCTGGATCGTGAGCGTGCGTTGGGTTGAGGACTGGACTCTTGTGGGAGTCTTTGAGAGTGCCCCCAATGCTTTTCGGGCGGCAGCCCTCGCCTCGGAACGGTTTGCCGTTCTCCATGACTCGTGAAGGGTTGGTTTGTCTCGCCCTCAATCAGTCGCCAGTGCGCAGAATTCTACGATGCCGTTGAAAATCGGGCTGTGGTCTGCGGTGCGCATGCTGGCCGCGCACGAGACTTTTGACTTTTCATTCCAGCCCGCTGCGTAGGACGACCTACGCTAGTGCCAAGCATTTGATCGTTCGAACTTGGCGGTTCGACCGGTGATGCCGGGTTTGACTTGATCCAAGTCGAGTCTCTGCCTCCCCCTTTTTTCCGAAGATCGAGAATGCCGATGCCCGGCGAGGGCCAGGAGATGAGCCTGTGATTCGCGACGAGCCCACTCAACAGAGTTCTGTGCGGATGGGCATTCTCGTCAGCCTGGTGCTCGTGGGGGTGGTTGCGTTTCTCTACGCGCCAGTACGAGATTTCGGCTTTGTGAGCCTTGATGACCCGTACTACGTCCAGCAGAACCCCTATGTGCAAGGAGGCTTGACCTGGGACAACGTCGGCTGGGCATTTACACGTGCACGGATGCATAACTGGCATCCGTTGTCGTGGATCTCGCACATGGTCGATGTCGAATTGTATGGCGATGACGCGGGCGGTCACCACCTGACAAATGCATTTCTCCAGGCATTGAACGTCGTTCTCTTGCTCTGGGTGTTACGTGCGTTTACAGGATCTTTGTGGCGTTCTGCAGCTGTTGCACTCTTGTTTGCAGTTCATCCCATGCGGGTTGAGTCTGTTGCCTGGGTGACGGAACGCAAAGACCTGCTTGCAGGCAGTTTCTTCCTGTGGACGTTGTTGGCCTGGTTGCGCTACGCCAGGAGTCCGAGTGGGGCGCGCTACGGCTGGGTGATGCTGTCGTTCCTGACGGCACTTCTGTGCAAGTCAACCGTGATTACATTGCCAGCTTTGTTGCTGTTGCTTGACGTGTGGCCACTGCGTCGAGTTGAGGGAAGGTGGTTTCGCCCAAATCCTGAAGATCAAACGGGCATGCCAGCTTGCCCTCGGCGTTCAGTCGGAGCGGTGCTGCTTGAGAAGCTCCCGTTGCTGGGGCTGTCGCTGGGCTCCGCTTTCATGACGTTGTGGGCGGCCGGAGACCGCGGTGCGAGTTCTGCGGCGATGCCTCTGGCGAATAAGTTGGCCACCCCGGCGATCGGGTACACCGAATACCTGGGTAAGACATTTTGGCCAACCGATCTCGCGTGTTTTTATCCGTTACCGCTTGGCTTCGCTGACGGAAATCTTGACGACTGGATTCAACGCGGCTTCTTGCTTTACGGAATCCTTGCCCTCGTGACGACGGCAGTTCTCGTGGGCGCCTTTGCTTTTCGCCGAAAGCTGTACTTGGCGACGGGTTGGTTCTGGTTTCTTGGCATGCTCGTCCCTGTCATTGGCTTCATGCAAGTCGGCAGCCAACTCTTTGCTGATCGATTTAGCTATTTGCCGCAAATCGGGTTGCTGATCGCCGTCGTGTGGGGGCTCGCTGATTTGCTCGATCGTTTCCGAATCAATCGGGTCGTTGGGCCATGTCTTGTCCTGGCAGCTAGCGCAGGCTTTTCTTTGGTGACGATTGACCAAGTGCAGACATGGCGGAACAGCTACCGACTCTTTGAACAGGCCGTTTCCGTGACAGAAGACAATTACTTTGCACACCAGAGCTTCGGTGCGGTTCTGGCCAAGCGAGGTGATCTTCAAGCTGCAGAGAGCAACTTGCGCGAAGCTTTGCGCATCAACCCAACCTTTGTGGCGACTCATATCACTCTTGCGGACGTGCTGGTCTCAAGCTTTGAGGGCGATCGTTCGACGGAGACTTTTGAGTCTGCGAAGTGGAACGAAGCAAAGCATCTACTCGAACTCGCGAGCCGTATCGATGACGAGTCTTTTGATGCTCGGTTTGAGATGGCCAGGCTGCTGTCCGAGGAAGGGCAATTCGCACGGAGCTTGGCTGTGATGAGGCAGGCTTCGGAGCTGCGACCCTCTTCGTTGGAATGCCTGGCGTTGTTGGGGTGGCTTGAGGTGGAACACGGGGACCTGAACGAGGGCGTCGCATTGCTCAAAATCGTCGTTGAGCGTCGTCCAGACCATGCTCCGAGTCGCGAGATGCTCCGCGAGGCACGCCGCCGTCGCCGAGGCGGCTGAGGCTGTGGATAACATGAGGAATAAAGCCGTCCGAGTCCGGGGGCTTCTCATGTGGACTACCGGGAATACGACCCTAGATCCTAGTTGTTGATGGTTCTTGCGAATCGAGGGCCCCGCAACTCATCCATGACACCCAAAGTGGATAAGTCTCCACGAGCGCTCGAAGTAAATTTTCACCGGTGAGAAGCGTATTTCACCGGTGAGATTTTTCGGACGCGTTTGAGGTGGCCCCGCACGGCCTTCTCTGGCAAGCCGTGGGTACTTTTTCTAGCGCTCACGGGCGCCCGATTTTGCTCGGCGACGCCGATCGCGCATGGATCGCACGCTGCTCAGATTTCTTTGAGCAGACTCGTTGGAGGCGTCAAGCTCAACCGCGCGCTGTAAGTGCTCAAGCGCCTCGGCGAATTGCCCTGCGTTCGCCAGCAAGATGCCCAGGTTGTTGTGCGCTTCTGAATTGGCAGGCCGAAGTAAGAGAGCCGTCCGAAATCGATCCTCAGCGCGATCTGTATTCCCGCGCTTTGCCTCCACGTTTCCGAGGTTGTAGTGAGCACGATCAAGGCGGTTTTCGATGTTGAGTGCAGCCAGGAGATGCTCCTCGGCCAGATCAAGCTTGTCTTGATCTAGGTACAGCGAACCGAGCAGGGAGTGTGCGTTGTAGTTGTTGTCAGTGACTTCCAAGGCATGGAGGTAGAGCGTTTCGCTGTTCTTCCATGTGGCAACTTGCTTGCACGTCGCCAAGCCCAGTGCGACAAGTGCAACGGCACACGCTCCGACCATGAGTGCCTTCGGGGCGACTTGGCGCTTGACTAGATCGCCAAGCTCCCAGGCGAACATGATTCCGAGTCCGATCGAGGGCAAATACGTGTAGCGATCAGCCATGGATTGCTCGCCGACCTGGAGGATGCCGATCACCGGTACCAAAGTGCCCAGGAACCAGAGCCAGCCCACAAGTAGCCAGGGGTGGCCAGAGCGCAATCGGCTAGCCAAGTACGTGATAATGAGCAGGACTCCGAGCGAGATGAATCCCTGGCTCTCGTAGGGCTGGCCTATCTGGGCTGGGTGTGGGTAGAAAAAGGCCAGGTCTGCAGGCCAGAGACTGTTGGCGATGTAGCCGGTGGCTGCACTAAAAGCATTGAGGAATCGCGCGCCCCACTCAGTGACTTGAGTGGTCTTGATGGCCTCGCCACTTTGCTGCGCAACAAGAGTTGCCACTGCCACAAGGCCACCGAGAAGAAACATCCACGACTTTTCGTACAACCGGGTGCGAAGGGGTGTGCGTGGAAAAGAATTTAAGCCTGTCAAACTCGTTGTTCGGCGCAGTGGCCAGTAATCAAGCAGCAGCAGCACGCACGGCAACGTGACCAGCATGGGCTTGGCCAGGAGCCCGAGTGTGAATGTGATCAACAGCGTGCAGTACGCCGTTCGCGTTGGCCGTCGCGCATGGGCCGCATAGGCCAGGAGGGTCAGCATCCAGAACGTGCCCGAAAGCACATCTTTGCGTTCTGAGACCCAGGCAACGGACTCCACTCTCAGGGGGTGAAGTGCGAAGAAAGCGGCAACAAGAAGAGAGCGCCAAAGGCTGCCCGTGAGCGCTTTTAATGCGAGGAGCAACAACACGGCGTTCAAAGCATGAAGAACGACGTTCATTGCGTGATGCCCGCCTGGATCCCGTCCGAAGATCTCGTAATCCAGCATGTGCGAGATCCATGTCAGCGGGTGCCAGTTCGCCATGGCCGATTCGGTGAAGGCCTCTCGGATCGCCGTGACGTGGAATCCGCCGTTCACGATGCGGTTGTTGAGTACATAGCCCGGGTCATCAAAAGTGATGAACTCGAAAGAGCCGACCTCTCCATAAGGCAGGGCTGCGGCCAGGGCGAGCGCCAGGCACAAGGTTGCCAGTAACCAAGGCGAGGTTGCCGCTGAAGCCGTGTCGGGAGAGGCTTCCCGCTCAGTCATGTCGTCTTGGCCGAGGCGATGTCATGTTTTTGGGTTCTGGGCTCAAAGTGTCTCTTCGCCGTCCAGTTGGAGTGCGTCATGGAGTTTGGCCGCATCTTCGCCGGATGCTGACGCCCTTCAACCTCAGCTTTGCGGCAGTCCATGTGTCGTGTCTCCATGAGTGCTCTCCAGAGGTCCTTCTCCTCGTACCGCCTGCCACGCATGCAGCATCTCTAGGGTAAGATGTCTGCCTTCCTCGGCGGCCAGTTGATTGGTCGATTGGCCTTGCACTTTTCGACTTCCCTCTCCATGAATCCGTGAAGATCAGCGGCGTCATCCCGGTCTACCAGGAAGAGGGCTGCCTGGCTGCCAGCGTTCAAGAAGTTGGCGAGATGCTCGAGGGGCTTGCCCCGGGCGAGTGGGAACTGGTGCTGGTCAATGACGGGAGCGCTGACGGAACCGGCAGGCTCATCGACCAGTTGGCCGCTGATGACGGACGGATTCGCGGTGCCCATCATGTCGAGAATCAGGGCAAGGGGGCTGCCATTCGGACAGGCGTGGCTCTTACCACGGGAGAGTTGGTGTTCTTCTCTGACGCGGATCTTTCGACTCCCGTCAACACGCTGCAGGTCTTCATGTCGAAGATGTCTTCTGACGTCGACATCGTTGTGGGTAACCGGAAGAGCCGAGAGGCCACCATAGAACTTGAGCAACCCTGGATCCGCGTTCAGCTTGGGTTGGGATTTACCTGGCTTGCAAATCTCGTGACAGGGCTCTCTATTGACGATTACACGTGCGGCTTCAAAATTTTCCGCGGTGATGCAGCCCGAAAGATCTTTGGAGAGCTAGACACGGCTCGTTGGTGTTTTGATGTCGAGGTTCTTGCACGTGCCGTGCGAGATGGGCTTACGATCGTGCAGACACCTGTGATCTGGCACCACGTAGAAGACACACGGGTTCGTGTCGCACGTGACGTCCTTCAATCTTTCGTGGAATTGATCGCCATTCGCCGGAAGCTTGGCCGAGTCCCCAAGGCCGATCGAAAGTGAGATCCCGCCTTGTTTGGAGAGTTGCCGTGTCCACGGCGATCGCTCTCTTTGGTCTGGCGCGACCAACTGTAAGCCAGCAAGACTCTGCCGGCGCTCATGTCCCAACTGCAGTGCCGAGTGAGCGAAGTGTTCCATCTGAACGCGCGCTCATGCTCGCTGCTCGAACTCGGGCGAATTGCTCAGAGGATGTTGAAGCGTTGCTCGGGGAGCTTGTTGCCTTCGAGACGTACCACCGGGAGGGGGCAGTGAACGCGGAGTTGCCAGCCTTTCGGGAGATGGCTCGCTGGATCAAAAATTTCTCGGAACGGTCGCAATTGCACTTCGCGGACCATGGCAGCGTCCTGGTGGTGAGCCTGGAGGGCGGCCCCGACCGACTTGGCGTGATCGCACATGGTGATGTTCAGCCTGCCGACCCCGAGAAATGGGCGAAGAACCCATTTTCCCTCGACACGGTCAGCGAACCTGGGCGCCTCATCGGGCGGGGGACAGAAGATGATAAAGGTCCGCTCGCTTGCGCACTGATTGCGATGCGCGAGTTGCGTGCAACCGGATGGCCTCTGGCGAGAACCGTCGAGTTGATCATCTCGCTCACAGAAGAGTCCGATTGGGCGCCGTTTCAACAATTCCTGGAGAACAATCCGCCGCCTCCGCTCAACGTTGCTTTTGATGCGGACTATCCCGTTGTCATCGCGGAGAAAGGCTGGTGTAGCGTGATGGTGGGGATGCCTTTGCAGGCCGAGCATTCCCCTGCGGCCAGCGCGACGCCTGAGCCAAGGCTCTCGCACTTCACGGGCGGGTTTTTTCTAAGTCAGGTTCCAGAAGATGCCGTCGCGCGCATCGACCATGCGACAGAGCAGGTCAGAACTGCACTTGCCAGTGCTGCTGCCGCGGACTCCGAAGTGAAGTTTTCTTTTGAGCAGGACGGTGAGCAACTGATTGTCCGTGCTCATGGAACCTCAGCGCATTCGTCTTTGCCTGAAAAAGGCCGCAATGGCATTACGCACCTTGCGCGTGTGCTGGGCTCCTGGGATTGGCCTGACAACACACAGGCACTCATGGTGCGCTTTATCAATGAACGCATCGGGACCGGTTTTTACGGCGAACTGTTCGGTGAGTTGGCTTACAGCGATGAGTTCATGGGCCCGTTGACCTTGTCTCTTGGGACTTTGCGCGAAGAATCGGGGGATCTCGTCGCAGGAATCAACGTGCGAAGGCCAGAGGGGCGCAGCACCCAGGAGGTTGAAGCCAGTCTCCGTGACGCAGTCAGGAGCTGGTCGGAATCGCATGGCATGCCAGGCCTCAAGCTTGAAATGTCAGTGAGCGATCCACATCGAGTTCACGATGCTCCTCATGTCCCGGTGCTGCTCAGCACTTTTCGGCATTACACGGGAATCACCGATGCAGAGCCTCTTTCCATTGGCGGTGGAACTCATGCCAGCATGGTGCCGTTCGGTGTGAACTTCGGGCCGGCGATGCCGGGTGAACTCTACACTGGCCATTCCGAACACGAGTTCATCACGCGCGAACAATTGCAGCAGAACCTTGAGATGTACACGTCGTTGATCGTGGACCTCTCGGTGCGGTAGGCGTCATGCAGTTTGCGAAGTGACGCTGCCGGTTGTTTCCCCAGTTAATCCGAAAATGGATTCGGATGTTTGGGGGAGGCTTTCAAGTGTCGAGAAACCCTAGTGAGTTCCAAGGGCCTCCGAGAAGAGGTTCTGACGCAACGCCGTACCCTTTTTCCAGGATGGTGGCATACACACTTCGAAAGTCTGTTGTGAAGCGGATGTCGCCGCGCTCATCAAGGTTGCCAAGGTCAGGCTGCGCGCCGTAGAGACCGCCATGAACCGCGTGCCCCGCGACAAAGACAGGCCCCGCAGTTCCATGGTCGGTTCCGCCACTTCCGTTTGGAGTGACGCGACGACCAAACTCGCTATGAACCAACACCACGACATCATTTTCAGAGTTCTGTTTTTCGATGTCTGCGAGGAACGCACTCAAGGCGCCATCTAACTCATTCAGAAGCTTGGCTTGACGTGCCGCTTGCTTGCTGTGTGTGTCGAAGCCGCTCATGTTGACGGTGAAGACACGCGTGTCGAGGCCTCCAGAGATGAGTCCCGCAATCAGGCGTAAATCGTCAGCAAGTTCGCTTTTTGGATAATCGGCTTGGGGTTTGTGGTTCTGGGCTGCGTTGCGCACGGCCTCTGACGAGCGTCGGGCATCCATATAGGATCGACGGAGGAACTCACGTGCACGATCAGAGGCCGCTTCGGCGGCGATAGCCGTGTCGAGTGTCTCGACGAGCTTGTCATTGCCCAGCACGCGGAAAGCGGCGGGACGACTTACAGCGACTGCGCGGCAGTGATCTGCTTTGCATGAGTAGGGGACGCGGGTGCCCAGGCTCAGGACGCTGTTTGGGTTGCCTGACTCGACGAAGTGGGCATCTGCGAGTCGCCCTAGCCAGCCTGTGTCACGTGTGCGGCCACCTTGGTCAGCAGTGTGCCAGATATCACGTGAGACAAAGTGAGAGCGCTGCGGGTCCGGATAGCCCACCCCTTCGATGATGGCAAGCTTGCCGTCTCCGTAGAGACGGTGTAGGCCTTTGAGTTCGGGATGGAGGCCTGCAGTTTCTGTGAGTTGGAAACCATCGGTGATGGCCAGATCGCCACGTTCGCGACGGTAGATGTCGTTGTTTTGTGGCGGCATTGCGTTGAGGCCATCATTGCCTCCTGTCAACTCAAGCATGACCAGGACGAGCGGGCGCTCGCGATGTCCGGTCAAGCCTTGGGGTGCCTGTTGATTCAGCGCTGCGAATGACTGTTGCGCGAGCCATCCGGTTGCGACGAGAGCGCTTGCTCCACGGAGGAATGTGCGACGCGTCGTATCGATTCGATGTGAGTCGTGTTCGTGTGTCATTGACACACCTCTATCAGGTGAGTTGGTATTCGGGAAGGCTGAGGGTCATGTGCACAGCGTCAAGTACGAGGCGGGCTGTTTGTGGCTCTGTGATCCGATATGCATCCGGGCCGAAGGGCGCAATGTATTCACAGAGCCGATTCCTCGTCGTGGACGAGGGCGCTACGGGCAGCAGGCGGTTGCAGACAGCATCGATCGCTGTTTCTGGGTCGGGCGCCCCTTCAGTGAGCAGCACCGGATCTGGTGCTGCAATCCAGTGGCGTAGTTCACGCGCGTCCTGGGGTATGAATTTGCGCAAGGCGCGCCCCTCATCTGATCGGAGCCACTGCTTGTCGATGCCGCCCATCAGCATCCAGGCGACGTTGGCGCGCAACATGATGGTGGATGAACTGATCCAGGCTTCGCCGCCTTCCCATCCTTTGACGTTGGGAGGCTCGAGCAATTTTTGTCCCAAGAGGTCGCATGCAGAGGCCATGAACCGTCCGGGTGGCGGGGGGATCTCCAATCTGCGAAGGGTCGAGACGAGGAAGTCAACGGGGCTCTTGAAGAGTGCCGCTCGCGTGTTGCGAGCATAGAAGGCAGGTGACAGGAAGATCTTGCGCAACAAGGGACGGATGGCGTAACCACTGTCGCGGAAGCTCGTTGACAACTCAGCAACCCATGCCTCATCGGGTTCCGGCGTTGCGTAGAAATTCAGAAATTTACGCACAAGGAAAGGGGCGGTTGCTGGCTGTTCAAGCAAGATGTCCAGCACATCGCTCGCTCCCAGATTGCCGGTCCTGCCAAGGACAGTCTTTGTGCTGGGGTCGTGGCGCCGCTTGGCGAAGCGCGCCACGCCCGTCTCTTTGTTTGTGCGCCAACCCGTGAAAGCACGCGCAGCTTCAACGACGTCTTGTTCTGTGTAATTCCCTGTCCCCAGCGTGAAGAGCTCCATGACTTCGCGGGCGTAGTTCTCGTTGGGTGCTTTCTTTTTGTTCTTGTCGTTGTTCAAGTACGCCAGCATGGCCGGGTCGAGTGTGATGTCGTGCAAGAGGCTGGAGAAGGAGCCCAGCCCCTTTTCTCGGTACATCTCGATTTGCTGCACCATGGCGTAGCTGTCTTTGACATCCCGGATGGACGAGGTGAAGTGTCCATGCCAGAACAAAGCCATTTTTTCACCCACTGGGTGGACGCCTTGCGCCATTTGACTCAGCCAGAACTCGCGATAGGTGTCGGCTTGCTTGCGATCGTTCTTGCTGGTCATCTTTTTCAAGCTCTTGCGAGCGTCGTCGCTTTGCAGGTTGCCTTCTGCGGCGCGAGCGAGTCGGCGATGGGCCAGGGCCGAGTAGGACTCCGGGCTGGAAGTGGCTCCATTCCCGAATCCTGAAGAGTGACCCAGGAGTTCATCGACGGCCCCTTCAGGGCCCAGGATATGAAGGCGTTGGATCATGGCGGGTGTGCCGCCAAAGCATGCGCGATCAAGCAGGTGTCGCGCGTCTGCCAGTGTCCAGCCTTCGTCCTGCATGGTTGTCCCGAACATGAAGAGAAATCCTATCAACCCTTCATGAGAGGGGCATGAGCGGAATCAATCATTCGCCGTAAATGTGAATCCAGCGTTGTCGCCAAAGTCCCAGGACAGAAAGCGTTTCGATGTCTGCGAAATAGATCTTGTGGAGCCCCATCTCTTTCGCGAGTTGGCCGATGCCTCGATTGCCCCACTCCACTTGCAACCTTGCGCCCGAGAGGTGTTTGCTGCTGCTTCGGCCGTGCAGGCTCACGCCATCGAATGCCTCGATCTGCTGCGCCGTGAAATTGGTGCCGAGCGGTTTCGTGACGTGAGTGTAGATCAACCCACAGCCGGAGAGGCTGATCGCCAACAGAAAAGGCAGTAGCGAGCGTGCCAGACGCTGTCGAATCATTCGCCGTAGACAATCGTGGTCTGTCGGACGTAGAGACCGAAGAGGACCACCACGTTTTGAATGTCCATGTGATTCACGACAGTGAGGCCACCGTTTTCTGCCGCGGCTTTGGTCCCTCGGTCGCCCCACGAGAAGAGCCACAGGATGCTGTAGGCGTTGGCGCGACCTTCTTTGTCACCGAGCCCTGTGACGTTTACGTCTACGTCGAGAGGAGTGACGACATCGGCGAAGAGGCAGCCTGGGGCGGTCAGCGCGATCAGCAATACGGCGACACAGCTGAGGCGGGAAGAGTTCATGGAAGGGCTCCTTAAGAAGGTCTTGTGCGAGTCTAGCAGGTCTTCTGCGCCTCCTTGATCCATCCGGTCTGACCTCTTCAACCCGGGGCGGTTACCACTGATACAATGGATGGTTGCGCATGACCATCTATCGCCTCAATCACACACTTCGCTTTCCACTCGTTCATTTGGCGGCCGAAGACGGCTTGCTGGCTGTCGGTGGCGACTTGTCTGCGGAGCGGTTGCTCACGGCGTATTCGCAGGGCATCTTCCCCTGGCCTCACGATGACTTGCCCCTGCTTTGGTTCGCGCCAGAGCAACGCATGGCGCTCAAGCCGGGTGAGGTTCACGTGTCTCGAAGTTTGAGAGCCACTTTGCGCGAAGAGAAGCTCGAAGTGCGCTTTGACACGGACTTCGATGGCGTGATCCGTGGTTGCGCGACCTCGCTGCGGGAGGGCCAGGACGGGACATGGATCGATTCCGCCATGGTGGCTGCCTACACGCGCCTGCACGAGTTGGGCTATGCCCATTCGGTAGAAACGTGGCTCGACGGCGACCTGGTTGGCGGTCTCTACGGTGTCAGCCTGGGTGGAGTGTTCTTTGGTGAGTCGATGTTCAGCCGGGAGTCAGATGCGTCGAAAGTCGCTTTTGTGACTCTTGCTCGTCGGCTGGCAGCAACGGGCTTTCAGCTCATCGACTGCCAGATGCACACGGACCACCTGGAGAGCCTGGGGGCCACGCTGAGGTCTCGACGGACCTACATGCAGGAGCTGTCAGAAGGGCTCAGTTGCTCCACGATGTGCGGGAGATGGGGGGTGGTCGAGGCGGCTCTCGAGGTGCGTGTCCCGCAGCTCGTTATGGCGGCATCTAGCCCCTAGTCCGAGTCGCGATCTTGCGTTCCATGGTGGGAGGCTAGGGTCGCTTGGTAACGTGCTGCCCCGACCACCGGCCCCACTCAAGATGCCTCTGCCGTCACCTTTCCATCAACGAACCTCCGAGCTGTGCACGAGCCTGCTGTGGAAGGAGTGGGCCGGGTATTACGCCGTGTGCAGCTACGGCATGTCGCACGAGCCCGAATATCACGCAGTCCGGCAGTCTGCTGGCATGCTCGATGTCTCGCCGCTCTACAAGTTTGATGTCATCGGGCCCGACGCCACAGAGTTTCTGGCGTTCGTTTCGGCTCGCAATGTAGGCAAGCTGAAACTGGGGCAGGTGGGCTACGGTTGCTGGTGTGATGAGCACGGAAAGGTTCTGGATGACGGCACGGTCACGCGCTGGGGAGAGCAAGCTTACCGGGTGACCTCGGCCGACCCCTCGTACGCATGGTTTTCGAGGCACTCTCGCGGCTTTGATGTTCAGGTCAAAGATGTCAGCTCCGATGTGGCGGCTCTCGCACTTCAGGGGCCTCGTGCGCGTCAAATTCTCGAAGATGTTTGTGATGGTGGTGACGTGGGTGACCTGCGTTTCTTTTACGGGACGCATTCGAAAATCGCTGGCGTTCGGGTGGATGTCACGCGTACTGGATACACAGGCGACCTGGGTTACGAACTCTGGATGCCTGCTCAGGAGGCGTTGAAAGTCTGGGACGCTGTCATGGAAGCCGGGAAGCCCCATGCCATGCTCCCGTTAGGACTGGACGCCCTGGACGTGTGTCGTGTTGAGGCAGGTTTTATCCTGCTCGGCGTCGATTATTTCAGCGCGCGGCGCTGCATGACAGATGTGCAGAAGTCGACGCCGTACGAACTGGGCCTGGGTTGGACAGTGCACACCAAACGAGGCCCGTTCCTGGGCCGTGACGCTTTGCGACGCGAAAAATCCACGGGCTCTGTGTGGGCACTGGTGGGCTTGGTTGTGGATTGGGATGAGTTAGAGGGCCTCTACAATTCCTTCGGATTGCCGCCGCAGTTGTCGAGTCACGCCTGGCGCACTGCGGTGCCTGTTTACGACCAGGGAAGTCAGGTCGGGCAGGCAACCTCTGGAGGTTGGTCGCCGATTCTGAAGAAGAATCTGGCCTTGGCCAGTGTGCACGCCGCCCACGCAGTGCCGGGGAAGCGGTTACAGATCGAGGTGACCGTCGAATTTCAGCGCCGGAAGGTAAGCGCGACGGTTACGGAGACGCCCTTTTTCAACCCTGACCGGAAGAGGGCCTGATTCATGGCGCAAACATGGGACGCGATCATCGTTGGTGGCGGGCACAACGGCCTTGTGTGCGCGGCCTATCTCGCCAAGGCGGGACGCAAGGTTCTCGTGCTTGAACGCAGGCACGTTCTCGGTGGAGCGGCCGTCTCTGAAGAGGTTCATCCGGGCTTCACGTTTAGCGTGTGTAGCTACGTCGTGAGCTTGTTGCGGCCATGGATCATTCGCGACCTCCAACTCTCTCGATTTGGCCTCGAGCTGATTCCGCTGGAGTGTTCGTTCTTGCCGCTTCCGGATGGGCGAAGTCTTGCACGTTGGGACGACGCGGAGCGCACCCGGCGTGAGATTGCTGGCTTCAGCCAGCGTGACAGTGAGGTTTACCCTGAATTTGGTCAGGCCATGGCGCAGATGGCGCGAGTCGTCAAGCCGCTGATCGATGCGCCAGCGCCCAAGCCAGGCTCATTGCACCCGCGAGATCTCGCAGAGCTCCTGAAGCTGGGCAAGCACATAGGTGGGGTGTCTGCCGAACATCGCTTGTTGCTCAGCAAGATGATGACCATGAGCGCCGCGGACTTCCTCGACGAGTGGTTTGAGTCCGATGTGCTGAAAGCACCCATGTCGGTCAGTGGCATCATCGGGACCTTTCAAGGCGTGCGGAGCCCTGGGACTGCGTATGTCCTGCTTCACCACTACATGGGTGAAATCGACGGCGCCTTCCGCTCGTGGGGCTTTAGTAAGGGTGGGACAGGGCAGATCAGCAATGCGATTGCTGCGGCCGCTCGACACTATGGGGCCGAGATTCGCACCGAGGCTGCCATCGACCATGTGATGGTGAGCGGTGGGCGTGCGACTGGTGTTGTGCTTGAAGATGGCACCGAACTCAGGGCAAAAACTGTCGTCTCAAGTGTCGATCCGAATCGCACCTTCTTGAAGATGGTGGGGAAACAACACCTGCCTGATGACTTCGTGACACAGATCGGTCGCTACAAGCTGCGTGGAAGTTCAGGCAAGGTCAATCTCGCCGTGGACCGGCTTCCCTCGTTTTCGAGTCGGCCCGGGTTAGGTGGGCACCTGCGCGGTGACATTGCGATATGCCCCAGCGTCGAGTATCTGGAGCGTGCCTACGACCAGGCGAAGTACGGCGAGTTCAGTTCCCGACCTTATCTCAACGTGGTCGTGCCGTCGGTGGTGGATCCTAGCGTGGCCCCGCCGGGGCAACATGTGATCTCGTGTTTCGTGCAATATGCCCCCTATAATCTGAAGACGGGGCCCGAGAGTTGGCCTGAGCACCGTGAAGCATTCGGGGATGCGGTGGTCGACACGTTGGCTGAGTACGTGCCAGATCTGAAGGAGTCGATCCTGCATCGGCAAGTTCTGACGCCCTGGGATCTCGAGCAGGAGTTCGGGCTCACGGAAGGCAATATCTTCCACGGCGAACTGAGTCTTGAGCAGTTGGCATTTCAGAGGCCGGCGCCGGGCTGGGCGCATTACAAGACACCTCTCAATGCGCTCTGGATGTGCGGCAGTGGCACGCATCCAGGTGGCGGCATCATGGGAGCGTGCGGTGCGCTTGCAGCACGGGCGATGCTGACGGGGAGGCACGTGTGAGTACGTCTGGTTCTGCGAATGTCGTGGTGATTGGAGGTGGGCACAACGGTCTCGTTTGCGCCACTCTTCTTGCTCGCGCGGGACGGCAGGTGACATTATTGGAACGCCGTGGCTTCCTGGGAGGGCTGGCAGCGGGTGAAGAGTTTCACCCCGGCTTTCGTTCCGCGGGCGTTCATCTTGACACCGCTTTCTTTCGGCCGGCCTTGGCGGCTGAACTCGATCTTGAACACCACGGTTTGCGTTGGAGAGAGCGGGAGGCCGCTGTTTATGCGCCGGACTTGGCGGGTGGGGATCCGGTCGTGTTGTACCCGGATGACGTCGAGGCAACCGCGGGCGGTCTCCAGACTCATTCAGACTCTGATGGCAGCGCTTATCGTTCGTGGTGCTCGGACGTGGGGCGTCTCGGAGGCTTCTTGCGAGGCGTACTCGACGCGCCGCCACCAGATGTGGATTCACGTACGTTGGGTGCCTTGTGGGAACTGGGTAAGAAAGGGTTGGCCTTGCGCCGATTGGGCCAGCGCGATATGGCCGAACTGCTGCGCGTCGGCCCTATGTGCGTTGCAGACTGGCTGAACGAACGATTCGCGACAGATCGCCTGAAAGTTCTCCTGGCGGTTTCTGCAATCACTTCCGCATGGACGGGGCCCTGGTCGGCCGGCACGGCATTGCCCCTCTTGGTGGCGCAAGCGACTCGCTCTCGGAGCGTGCAGGGTGGGCCTGCTGCACTCGTCGACGCATTGACCGCCGCCGCTCGCGCTGCCGGGGTGACACTGCGTACGGATTGTGAAGTGCAACGCTTGCTGATTGAAGACGGTGTGGTGAAGGGAGTGCGCCTGCAAGATGGAGAGGAGCTCGAGGCAGGGCATGTCGCTTCGAGTTGTGATCCCAAGCAGTTGCTCCTCGATCTTGTGTCGCCGCGGGACCTGCCGCCTGTGCTTGTGCGCCGTGGCCTGGCCTGGCGTAATCGAGGCACGACGGCTGTGGTGCATCTCGCACTCGACGGGCCTCTCCACTTCACGGGTTGCGAGAAGGCTGTGCCCGACGGGCTTGTGGAACGAGCGATCCTGGGCACCGATATTGACAGCTTGGAGCGGGCGTTTGATCCGGTGAAGTATGGCGAGTTGCCCGATCGGCCGTGCCTTGAGGTCTCCGTGCCCAGCGTGTCGTCTCAGGGGATTGCACCGATGGCACCCAAGGGTCAGCACGTCGTGACGATCCAGGCACATTTTGTGCCTTACGGATTAGCTGGCGGATGGAATGAGGATCGTCGCCAAGAGTTGCGCGAGTGTGTCCTGAAGACACTCGCCTGCTATGCACCGGATGCGCCGGGGAGAGTGCTCGCTGCTCAGGTGCTGACGCCTTATGACCTCGAACAGCGCTACCGGCTGAGTGGTGGCCATCTCCAGCACGGCGAGCATACGCTTGATCAGTTTCTTCACTTACGCCCCAATCCGGAGTGTGCGCGCTATGCCACGCCTTTGAAGGGCTTGTGGATGTGCGGCAGCGGAAGCCATCCTGGGGGAGGGGTCACCGGGATGCCCGGCGCTCTGGGTGCGCGGTCTATGCTGTAAGGCTGTTCTGAATCAGTTGCCGCGTACTTTTGGAGTCCGGATCCACCGGCGATATGCTGCGCAAAGCTTTGCAGCGCACGGCACCAACGCAACGACAAGGAATGGATTGATGGAAGAGTCGTCTTGGACCGAACTTCCTGGCCTGTACGACGAGGCCGTGCTCGACGAGTTGTGTCACGAGTTGCATCGAGCGCGCGTTGAGCATGAGAGTGCGTCCATTCCTTTGAAGGAGGGCGTCGAGGGCAGTCCGCGGGCTGGGCGTGTGAGAGTTCAGGGATCTCACGTGCGAACAGCAGCGGCCGTGTTGGGACGCTTTTTTGAGCTTGAGGACCCGACTGCCGCGCGCCCATACAAGGGGGCCTGCCCGGCATGCGAAGAGCAGGTTGTGGACTCCTGGACCTGCCCGTCATGCGAGCTGAGCTTCAAGTCGAGCGTGAGCGAGAATGATCCGCTGGTGGTGTTCCTCCGAGAACACGGAGGGTTCTTGACGGATGAAGATCTTTCAGACGAACAGCTTCCTGGCTGAAGGCAGGCTCTCAGGGTCCCCCGCCATGCGAGCGATTTTCTGGGCCTGCATGAGGAGCGCACGGGGCGACGCCCTTGACCGTGCCATGTCTGCCGTGGTGCAGTCAGTCGGATGAGTTCTCCACTCACCATCGCGCATGTCGACAGCGAAAAGGGCTGGTCCGGTGGCCAGGTGCAGGTCTTTTTGCTCATGGAAGGTTTGCGTGCTCGTGGCCATCGCAATGTTTTGTTTTGCCCTCCCGGGAGTCGGCAGGAGGCGCGAGCTCGGGATCTTCAACTCGACGTTCGCCCGGTGGCCATGCGTAACGACCTTCATCTTGCGGCTTCGACCAGGATGAAGTACGGGTTTCGTGAATGTGAGGTCGACCTGGTGCATCTGCATACCGGGCGGGCGAACTGGCTCGGTGGGCTGGCTGCGCGATGGGCTGGGTTGCCTGCACTGACCACACGGCGAATGGACCGCTCTGTGGGGCGACATCCTATGAACCGGTTGGTGTATCGAAAGTTTGTACAGCGAGCAGTGGGAATTGCACCGGCTGTCTCAGATCGACTTCGCGAAGGTGGAGTCGACCCGGCCATCGTGAGCACCATCTGGAGCGCGGTGGACCGTTCGGCTCTGCAACCGAGTGCCTCACGCGAAGTCTTGCGTGAATCATTAGGGCTCTCGAATGATTGCAAAGTCTTGCTCGCGGCGGCTCATCTCACACAGCGCAAGGGAATCGATCTTGCCTTGCGAGCCCTGTCGCATTGCCTTGCTGAGCAGCAAAGTGATGCGCCTGAAGTCGTGTTGTGGATTGCAGGCGATGGCCCCGAACGGCCGGCGCTCGAGAAGCTTGCGGTCGAACTCAAACTTGGATCACATGTTCGATTCCTTGGGCGTCGCGAGGATATGTCTGATCTGCTGGCAGTTGCTGATCTGTTGATGATGCCGTCTCGTGCCGAGGGGCTGGGCATCGCGGCCTTGGAGGCAATGGCTGTCGGCTTGCCGGTGCTCGGGTGTCGTGTCGGTGGTCTTGGCGAGGCCGTGGTGGATGAACGCACGGGTGTGTTGGTGCCGCCGGACGATGTTGACGCCCTGGCGAAAGGGCTGATGCGCTTGCTGGAAGACGAACACCTCCGCCATGCGCTGGGTCGGGAGGGGCCCGTGCGCATCGACGAGGGATTTACGGCGACTCAGATGGTGGCTGCGTATGAGTCGCTTTACGCTGAGATCGTGGCAGCAGGCGCCCTTCCAGGGGCCGTGCGGTAGTCCATCTATTTGCCGCGTTGCTTCTCGATGAGCTCGGTGCTTGAGTGAGTCTTGTCGTCACCGGCAATGAGGATGCGCCCGCCATAAGCTTCTACCGTGGCTCGTTCCGGCACGGTGTCCGCAGTCCAATCTGTGCCTTTCACGTGGACGTCGGGGCGGAGGGCTTCGAGCAGGTTTTCCGCCGTGGGCTCGGGAAAGCTAGTCACAGCATGCACGCCTTTGAGAGCTGCAATGATTTCCATGCGCTCTGTCAGTGTGATGTGTGGTCTGCCGGGACCTTTGTTTCGGTGCACTGATTCATCTGTATTCAGTGCGACGACCAAGAGGTCTGCCGCAGAAGAGGCCTCGCGGAGAAGCCGCACATGACCAACGTGGAGGATGTCAAAACATCCGTTTGCCAGTGCAAGTGTGCGCCCGGCCCTCTGACTCGCCAGCTGTTCTCCGAGCTCGCGATAATCGGGAACAACAAGAGCCGTCATGGTGTCTTTTCCTGGGAGGCGGTTCCGGGAGAACGGTCAGGGTTAGTCGGATCGCGTTCGGTTCGGAGAGCTGGAATGTTGCTCGGTGCTGCGAGCAACTCTTCGGCTGCAGAAATGACCCGAGACGGAGAAAGCCGTGTCATGCAGCGGTGATCAATGGGGCACTCTTTCTCGTGACAGGGTGCACAGTCGACGTCTTCGCGTAGGACCCGCTGATGTTCGAGTTGGTAGTCCGTATGTCGATGGTCAGTCGGCCCCATTGTGACAACTGTCGGTGTTCCCAGAGCGACAGCCATATGGCGGGGGCCGGTGTCGTTGCTGAAGATCAATGACGAGAGCGAGATGAGCGACTTGAGCTCTCCGAGGCTCGTCGGTGGGTCGTCGAGCACCACAGCAGGGCGTTTCATATGTGCGGCGACATCCAGCGCCAGGTCGACCTCTGCCGGGGCGGGTGCAAGTACGACAGCGAGGCCAAACTTTTTCGACATGCCATCGCAGGCTGCAGCAAAAGAACTGATCGGGTAGAGCTTGCTGGACCCGAAGTTTGCTCCCGGTGCGCCGACGATGAAGCGTGCGTCGGGATCCACTCCTTGGTCCTTCAGCATGTCTCGCACACGTGCAGTGTCGATTGGCGAAACGGCCAGCTCAACAGGCGGGGTGGCGAACTCCCGGCTTGCCGAGAGGTCGGATACGCCACCCTCGGCGGCATTCGACTCGCTGCTGAGTGCCCGAGCAAGCGCCAGATAGCGCTCGGGCATCGGGATGGGGATACGTTTCCCGTCCCGCATGGGAGGCTTGAGGGGATGAGTGAGAAAGAACCGGCGGAGAGGATCGCGCGAATATCCGATGCGATTGGGAATGCGCGCAAGAAATGGACCAAGAGCGCTGCGCGGTGAATCGGGCAAGAGGACGGCGAGGTCAAAGTCTTTTGTGGCCAGACGCCGAGCGCGCTCACGCACGGCTCCCCATCCGGTTCCTGGATCAGGAAGAAACTCATCAATCGTGGGCAAGCCGGTGAGCAAGCCCTCGAGGAACGGTTTTCCTTCTGCCACGATTTCGGCTGCGGGCCAGTGCTCGCGCAGGACGCGTAGGAGCGGCGTGGCCATGACCACGTCACCCACCCAGTTGGGAAGGCGTACGAGAATGCGACGTGGCCGAACTAAGGGGTTCGGCGTGTCCAACGGCTCCGGCGCTGTGGCCGCACGGGCCATCAGAGGAAGTAGTCTTCGCGCTCGGGAGCCGCTTCGATGTCACCGGTGCCTTCGATCACGCTTTCGAGCCACCAGTTCACTTTGTTGTAAAGACAGGTGACCTCTCGGCATTCGTGGCTGGCATCGAACCCATCCAGAAGGCCAGCCAGGCCTTCCGTCGTCTTCTGAGCGGTCGTTTCATCTTTGAAAGCAGCGGCGGAGCTCAGTTTCGCCTTGTCGACCCCACGGTGGGCGGGGCAATTGAACAGCCCGGTTGGCGTGAGAACTTGGCGCAAGGCTTGCATGTGGCAAGTCTTGGGTTGCTTGGTGTATTCGCTCCAATCACCCGTTTCGAGCATGCGCAGGTTGGTGCTGACGTAGACGTCAAAGTTGTCATCAGCCAACTCGGAGGCTTTGTCAACTTCTGCACGCACGCGGGCGACCATGGTGGCCAGTTCAGAGTGCGCCCCAGAGGGGTCCATGACTTCTGCACCGTCAGGTGTGCGTTCGAGAAACGGCTTCAAAGAGATGTAGTCAAAGCCGGAGTTCTTGGCGCGCTCGGTTGCCAGCACGATTTCCTGGACATTTTCGTGCACGGGCACGTCGGAGCGCTCGGCGCCTTCCCAGACAATGATGTACGAGAAGCCGATGCGCGGCAGTGAGTTGGCTGCCTTGATCTTGGGGATCCACTCGCAGATCGCGTCCAGCGTCAACTGTTTGTCGACAGGTTTGTGCATGGCCCGGAAGAGTTCATTGCTGCCGGAATCGAGACTCAGCCGAATCCAGTCGTCACTCTCAAGGTAGGGCGCCACTTCGAGAAGTTTGTCGCCGTGGCTGCCGTTGCTGACGATCGCGATCTTGAGTTTGAGTTCTTTGAGGAACTTGACGAATTCCGTGAAACGCGGATGCACTGTGGGTTCACCGCCGCCAATGAGGATGACTGAGCGCATGCCACGCGCCGCCATCTCTTTCATCGAAGCTTTCAGGTCGTCTTCGTCGTGCTTCCACTTGCTGTTGAGGATGTCCCAGTCGATGCAATGATCACAGCGATAGTTGCAGGCTGTCGTGAGGTCGAGATTGATCGAGATGGGCGCCTGCTCTTGAGGCAGTTCGGGGTCAGGCTGTCCATTGGCGCGAGCCTCGCGGACTGCGCGCCGCCAGTTCACGTACGTTTGAACTCCGGGAAGTACCGAGGGCTGGCGAAGCTTGCCGGTGAAGTCGTGGATGGCGTGGCTCATGGTGTGGTCCGAGTCGCGGTCCGCTGAGGGGGCGTCTGATAGTGGTGTCGCACGGTCTCCAGAGCAGCCATGCGTTGCTTGATTCTGGTGTTCTTTGTATCCGAAGCGTGGGGGCGTTCGGAGCGCAATGCCTCCACAAACTCGGCGAGATGGAGCCCCAGGGGGTCTGGGACGTCGACCAAGCGTGCGCCGCTCGCAAAGAAGAAGGCGTAGTCAGTTGTACGGATCAGCCGATGAGCCCAGTGCCCGTTGATGGCAAAGGAGGCTTCGCGCGGTTGTTCGGGGCTCGTACTCAGTTCCACCATGACATCGACGGGATGGCCGCCGGCCAGGTATCGGAAGCCAATCGAGAGTTCGGTCGCATCGCTGTCGTGGGTTGAAAATCGACAGTTTTCGATGTGAACGGCCTCCGAGGGGGCCAGTGCCTGGAGGACACTGAGGGGATGCGAGAGGGCGTCGCCAATCATGTCCACACCCGTGGATGCAGGCGCCATGCGCATCGCAAAGCGAGTGATGGGCTCTTCGCGAACTCCAGGGTGCAGCGCATCAAAGTAGGGCAGAGTTGCAGGCCACTGGGTGTTCTCCATCAGGAGAAGCCCCTGCTCTTTGAAACGGTCGACGAGTTCAATAGTCGTCTTGAGGTCCGTCTCGGTGCCCCACAAGAAAGGCTTCTCGCAGAGAACGTCGAGATTCGCTTCAAGGGCTCGATTCAGCCACATGCCATGAGTGCGCGGCGGCGTCAGAATGGCCACAGCATCGAGGGATTCCTCGCGCAGCATGGCCTCTCCATCGGTCCAGCCTTTGGCTGTGACTCCCGCGATGCGCGTGAGGTCGGCGGCCGCCTGCGCGACGGTTTCCTCGCTGGTGCACGAGAAGCATGGCACTTCTGCACCAGCGGCTCGTAGCCAGCGAGCCACGAAGGGACCGAGCCCTTGACGATGACGCCGTGCACCAAGAATCCCGATGCGAGGTGCGTTCACTGGACATCTCCCGAGGATGATTGCACGCCCAGTGAGTTGGCTCGCGCCGCAAGCTCTGGGGGCAACGTGGCGGCGAAGCATCCGAGTTGCGGTAGATATCCAAGGTAGTCTGCCAGGCGAAGCAAACCGACCTCTGTCTTCATGTCGGGAATCGCGCCCGTCCGGCAAGCTGTGATGGCGTCGCCAAGTTCCATGACATGGATGCGGCCAAACTCTTCCATGGTGCTGCCGTCGCCTGCGCCCTGGTGGGCTCCATCCAGCGAAGCCGCAGCGCCGCAGAAAAAGAGTTTCTCGTCACCGGTGCCGGGGCTGGCAAATGTCTCGTCTCCCAGCACTTCAAAGGCTTCGTCGGGAAGTTCGACTCCGGCTTCCTCGTGGGCCTCGACGGCGGCCCTATGGCATTTGCCCTTGTCGCCCGGCTCGTCATGTTCAGGCTCGACGATTCCTGCGACGAGTTCCATGAGTGTGAGATAGCTGCCCTTGTCCGGGTGGACAAAGGTCTTGCGGTGTCTGAGGTACACCGGAGCACGGGGACTTTCACGGAGGAGAACGTTGACGCGCTGTTCGCCTTCGATTTCATAGAGGACTGCCACGACAGCATCGATGCCCTGGCGGCTGACGAGATCGCAGGGGTAGTCGGCTGAGGAGCTGCCGTCCGCGTACTCATTGCGGAGGAGGAGCCGCTCGAGGGTCAAGAACCCACGGTCGCAGCGGGAAGCCGTCGTACGGTCTTCCACAATGGTGATGGCTTTCAGTTCGCGCATCGGTTGCGGAGTGTACCGGGCCAGGCACCCGAGGCGGAGTCTCTGTCATCTCAAGCTTGCGTGGAGAGCGAATGAAGGGCCTGCTCCCCCCGGCCGTCGCCAGGGAGAGCAGACACGCTTCGGTGAGGTCGGAGCGAGGCGTTGGAACGCCTCCAGGAGAGAGCAGCGAAGAGGCTTCCGGGTGGTTGGAGAAGCATTGCGGGCTCCGATTCAAGCGGTGAGGACCATTCCCCCGGGAATGATCGTTCACTTCTGGCACGAACGATATCGGGCTCGTCGTGACGTCCTCACGATTCGACATGCGCAACTGATCCGGATGCTGGCTCATCGATCTCGTATTTTTTTTGAGAGCCTCTCTGCTGCCTCTTGACCGGCCATCGCGTTCAGGCTGCAGAATCCGGCTTTGAGGGCCGAGCCATGGGGAGAAGGAGGCCCCCCAGGTCCCCTAAACGTGTGTAGAATCGGGCAACTGGCGGGGCCTGCCGCCCCTCCTGTCTGCTTTGTACCTGTTTGTCCGTCCGATACAGGTGCCGGAGCTTTCTCGCGTGTCCACGGCCTCTTCTGAAGTCACTCGTCTGTTCGATCGCGTTCAGCGTGGCGACGAGTCGGCACGTCATGATCTGTGGACGCTCTTGTATGGGGAACTGCGCCGACTCGCTGCCGGGCAGATGATCCGCGAGCGAGGTGCCCATACGCTGGAGCCCACCGCGCTTGTGCATGAAGCTTGGTTGAGGCTTGCGGGTGATGGATCGCTCAGCTGTGAGAACCGAGCCCATTTTTTTGGCATCGCTGCGGAGGCCATGCGCCGGATCCTGGTTGATCACGCACGCAAGAGGGGCACGTTACGGCGCGGCGGCAACTTACAGCGCGTCGAACTCCTCGATGACTTTGATGCTCCCGGCGCGGGAGAAGGTGTGTCTGCAGAAGTTGAAGTCGTCGATGAGGCACTTCGGCGACTCGAGAAAACGGGGCGACACGAGCGCAAATGTCAGATGGTGAAGCTGCGTTTCTTCGCTGGACTGACAAATCAACAGACGGCCGAGTTACTGGGCATGTCGGTTTCCTCTGTAAAGCGAGATTGGGAATTCGCCAAAGCCTGGTTGACACGTGAAATCAATCGATCTGAAGAGCTTCCAGGGAGTGGCGATTGCCATGGACCTTCGAACTGATCAGGACGGCACTGGCCCCGAGCGGGACGATCTTCTGGAGGCCTTGTTCCATGAGGCTCTGGAGCTTGAGGGGGCGAAGCGTGCCGCTTACATCCGGCGTCAGTGTGCCGGAGATCTTGAGTTGGCGGAGGAACTCAGTGCGCTGCTTGCGGCACACCGAAAGGCTTCACCCGGTCTCGAGCAGCCTGCCTGGGGTGAGCGCGAGCTGGGTCTAGAGGAGAGGCCCGGGGACACTGTGGGGAAGTACCACTTGCTGCGCACGTTGGGCGAAGGTGGTATGGGCACGGTGTATCTCGCGCAACAGTTGCGGCCCTTGCGCAGGGTGGTTGCTCTGAAGCTCATCAAGCCTGGCATGGATACGCGGGAGGTCGTTGCGCGATTTGATGCCGAGCGACAGGCGCTCGCTCAACTGAACCACTCCAACGTTGCCGCGGTTTACGACGCGGGTGTTACTGCGCGAGGTCGGCCGTACTTTGCGATGGAGTACGTGCCGGGCGAGCCCATCACGCGCTACTGCGATGCACGCAAGCTCACGATTCGACAGCGGCTGCGGCTTTTTCGCTCTGTGTGCGATGCGGTGCACCATGCGCACCAGAAAGGGATCGTTCACCGTGATCTCAAACCCAGCAACATCCTGCTGACAGAGGTTGATGGGCAGCCGGTGTCAAAGATCATCGACTTCGGTGTTGCGAAGGCCATGCACGGCGGCTCCGGGCGCGGAGGCCTCGGCACAGTGTGCACGCGCTCAGGGCAGATTGTCGGCACCCCGTCGTACATGAGCCCAGAGCAGGCCGGTGCATTTCCGGCGACTGTCGACTCTCGAACAGATGTCTACTCCTTGGGCGTTTTGCTCAATGAACTCCTGACAGGGTTTTTGCCGTACGACCTCGGTTCTCTGCGTGGCGTGAGTGACGAGGTTATTCGTCGTCGGCTGTCAGAGGTGGAGGCCGTACGCCCGGCGCTACGCGTGGCGACGTTTGGTTTGCGTGCGCGCAGGGCGGCTGCTCAGCGCGGTTGTGACCCGAATAGTTTGTGCCGGTTGTTGCGCGGGGATCTCGATTGGATCGTGCTGAAGGCTCTCGATCGAAATCCGGAAGAGCGTTACGCATCGGCCTCTGAATTGGCTGCGGATATCGCCAATCATCTCGAGGGCGAGCCTGTCACGGCTTCTTCGCCTGGCGCGCTTTACATGCTGCGGAAGCTCGTGGCCAAGAACCGTGTGGCAGTGGCTTCTGTGGCTGGTCTGATCATTGTCGGATTTGTGGGGTTGATGGGCTTCGCCATGAATGAAGCCGATCGCAACGAGGAGCTGCTCGAAAAGAATTCGGAACTCGTTTCCTCGCATGATGTTCAGATGCAGGTCGTGCTGGATCAGCAAGATCAATTGCTGGCTGCTTGTGATGCGGCGCGTGATGAGATCGCTGTCGAACCTCCATTCAGTACAGCCGTGATTCGAAATATGGGTGACTCGCCACTGCTCGTGGGCGAGCTGGTCGAGTTGCTTGGTACGGGTGAAAACCACCCACTGGGCGACATGGTTGTAAATGTTGTGCGTGCCTCGGCCGACTCAGGGCGGCCCCCGCTTGGCTCTATGTATGGATTGTGGGCCGAGCAAGAGGGACATGATGGCCACGCACATCGTTTGGTCGAGGCTGTGCCGCCAGGTGAGTATGGCGTTGTGGTCACACACGGACTGTTTGCGCGTGTTCGCGTGGATGGTTCCTGCGGAGAAATCTACGCCAATGATCCGCTGGGCGTGTCAGCGATTCCTGGGCTTGCTTGTCGTCATGCCGGTAAGGGGGCTGTTGTGGGCTTCGCCCTCGAAGAGTGGACCGTGGCTCAGCGCGGATTGATCCGTGCTTTCCTGGCTCCTCTGCCGGAACTGGTGGCGGCGCAGGTTGACCAGTTGGATCCGGCTCTTTCGCACACGTCGATGGAGACGGCCTTCACGCCGAGCGTTCCCGGGAAGTTGAGAGCGGATGTTTCGGAAGAGGGGGGGCTGCCGAAGCAGTTCCCCGTTCAGGAGGTCACTTCTGCTGACGAGTCGGTGGATGGCGAAGCCGCGCTGGCAGAGGTGTTCAGGGGGAGTCACCACAACTCCCAGGCTGCTCAAGGAGAGCAAGAGCCTGCCCTCACGGATGGCGAGGTTTCATCGAGTGAACTGCCCGTGGGGGCCGCTCATGCGTCGGACTCGCCGCCTGCTGGAGGGGGCGCGAAGAGCAAGCCTCCGCTTCCGTTTCTACCATTCGATGGGACTGCATTGGTTGTCGGGTCATCTGGTTTGGCTGGCGGCCAGTCGGGGGAATTTCGAGAGCATGGCGTGGGCCGGCGTGCCCCGGGCGAGACGGGGGGGCGTACGAACACGCCACCGGATTCAGATGATCCGCCCGGCTTGTCCGGCGACGATCTCCCCGAGCAAGGAGACGGAAAAGACTTCGAACTCGTGAGTGAGCTGGAAGGTGTTGGTGGGCTGGCCGAAGAGGAGGATGTTTACGAGGAGGAGCGCACAGATGTCGCAAGTGGGAGTGGCACGACGCGCGACCCGCTTATCCAGCTTTGGGGCGACGTCGATGGTGACGGTCTGCTGGATGTCTTGATTCAGGCGGGTGACGAGAATCTGTCACTACACCGGAACGTTGGGCGCGGATCTTTTCAGGACATCACCGTCTGGTCTGGGCTTGGTGAGTATGCGCCTGGTGTAGAGCGCGCCGTGGCCTGGATAGACTTGGAGGCCGACGGCAATCTTGACCTTCTGGCCGTGAGCGTCAGCAAGCACTTGCGATTGTTCCGGGGGCGTGGTGCAGGGCGATTCGACGAGATTTCCGAAATCGCAGGGCTCGGCTTTGTCGAGGGTGTGGAAGACGTGACTCCCTTTGACGTTGATGGGAACGGCACGCTGGATCTGCGAGTTTCGATCGCCGGGAACGGCTTACTGCTTCTGCTGAGCGATGGGGCGGGCCGCTTTCGCCCGGTGGTTTTGCGAGCGGCAGATTCTCCGGAAATCCCCGAGGTGTCAGTGGGAGGCGGCCTGGATCCAGAGGGGACGCTCGACCACTGATTGATCCGCGCCGCGGTTCGAGGCGGTTTGCGCTCGGTTAGCCGACGGCCTTGCTCGCAACTTCCATGACGTTGTCTGACAGAGGAGTTGTGGCAAGAATTCGCCTTAACTCAGCTTCTTGCAGAAGTTGCCGCTTCTTGTCGTAGCGCCGCCATTCGTTGAACAGTCCCACAAGGCGTCCGGCAAGCACGGGGTTTCGCTTGTCAACGTCCAAGACGACGTCAGCGAGAAGGGTGTAGCCTCGGCCGTCTTGACTGTGAAACCGAAGAGGGTTCCGAGCAAAGGTGCGGTAGAGCGCACGCAGCTTGTTTGGATTGCTCGAGTCGAAGGCCGAGTCTTTGGCGAGGGCGAGTACATCATCCACAGTTTGTGAGCGCGATGATTTTGCCTGGGCCGCAAACCATTTGTTCATGACGAGTGGTTCGTGTTGCCAGCGCTCTTTGAAGCGGGCGACCGCTTCATCGCGCCGTGAATCTTCGCGGTGCGCAAGAATCTCCAGCGAGGCGAACTCGTCTGTCATGTTCGTGGCCTCGCTTCCGTGGCGCACGCAGAGATCCAGCAATTCGGGCTCGTCGAGTTGAGAGAGGAAGCCGAGGCACACATTCCGAAGCGCGCGAGATCCAGCGCTGTTGACGCACCAGTCGCCGGATGCCGTCTCCGTGTGGGCGTGATAAATCTCAAGCAGCCTGTCGCGGTAAGTGCGGGCGATCGATAAATCCAAGTGCTTCCGGGCACGGTGAATGGCTTCGGTATCCACGCTGTCGCTCAGGTCGCCGAGGGCGGATTCATCTGGAAAGTTCAGGGCTTCCGCGAGAAAAGCGGCTTCCAATGTCTCGTCAGCCAGCAAGCGGCCAAGCAACTCGGTCAGGGTGGTCGACACACTCAGGGGTTGCCCAGCCTGGTGTTGTTCGACCAACTCAAAGACCACTTCTGTGGTGAGGCGCTGGACGGCCTCCCATCGATTGAACAGGTCGCTGTCATTGGCGGCCTGAAATGCGAGAGATTGTTGCGAGGTCTCCATCTCTAGTCGCACGGGTGCGCTGAAGCCACGGAGTAGCGAAGGCACGGGCTCCTCGTCGATCTTCTCGAACCGAAAGGTTTGACTCTGTTGTTGCATCGAGAGCACGCGCGTTGTCGGTGAGGGCTCGCTCTCGGCATCGCCGGAGAGTTTGAGTGGCAGGTCAGAGCCGTCGGCACCCAGCAATCCGATTCTTACCGGAATGTGATAGGGCTGTTTGGATGGCTGGCCCGGAGATGGCGCGCAGCTTTGTTCCAGATGCAACTCGTACGCACCATCCTTCCACGTTCCAGTTGCACGAATGACTGGTGTGCCTGCTTGTTCATACCAATGGCGGAATTGCGAGAGGTCGATTTCTCCTGCCTCCTCCATACAGCGGACGAAATGTTCCGTGGTCACGGCCTGTCCATCGTGTCGTTTGAAATAGAGCTCGCAGCCCTTGGCGAAATTTTCGTTGCCGAGGATGCAGCGGAGCATGCGGATAACTTCTGCGCCTTTCTCGTAAATGGTGCTGGTGTAGAAGTTGTCGATGGTGAGAAAAGCTCGCGGTCGAATCGGGTGCGCGAAGGGGCCCGCATCCTCAGGGAACTGGCGCGCTCGAAGATCTCTCACATCGGCAATGCGTTGCACGGCCGCGTGCCCCATTGCCCCCGAGAACTCTTGATCGCGGAAGACAGTGAGGCCTTCTTTGAGGCTTAACTGAAACCAATCGCGGCACGTGACTCGGTTTCCAGACCAGTTGTGAAAATACTCGTGACCGATGACTCCCTCGATGCGGTGATAGTCTTGGTCAGTCGCCGTGTCCGGGCGCGCCAGTACGAGTTGGTCGTTGAACAGGTTGAGCCCTTTGTTCTCCATGGCTCCCATGTTGAAATCCGCAACCGCAACCACCATGAAGATGTCGAGGTCGTACTCAAGCCCGAAGGCCTCTTCGTCCCAGCGCATGGAGCGTCGAAGTGACTCCATGGCATGCTCCGTCTTGTCCTCGTTGCCTTTGTCGACGAAGAGCTTCAGTTCTACGTTGCGACCGCTTTGGGTTGTGAATGCACTCTCCCGACAAGCAAGGTCACCCGCGACGAGTGCAAATAAGTAGCACGGCTTGGGGAATGGGTCGTGCCACGTGGCAAAGTGGCGACTGTCTGCTCCGTTTCCGGAGTCAATAAGATTGCCGTTTGAGAGGAGCGTGGGATAGCGCGTTGCCTCTGCAACGATTGTGGTCGTGTATTGTGCAAGGACATCTGGGCGATCCTGAAAGTAAGTCACACGTCGGAAGCCTTGCGCCTCCATCTGAGTGCAGAACATCGACCCAGATCGATAGAGACCCTCGAGAGATGTGTTGTCTTGCGGCCGGAGAAGAGTCACGACCTGGAGTGCGAACTCGTCAACATCCGGCGTCAGTGTTAGTGAGGATTCATCACGTTCGTATTCAGAACTCTCCAACTCGACGCCGTTCAAACGGATCTCCTGTAGATCCAGGTCTGTGCCGTCGAGGACAAGTGTGTTGTCCTCTTTCCCCACCTCTGGGTTTCGCCGATAGGACGCCGTTGACGTGACTCGAGTTTCGTCTTCGCCCAGTTCGAACAGAAGTTCCACGTGCGGCACGAGCCAGTTCGGCGGCCGGTAGTCTTCGAGTCGCGTCATGCGTGGTTCGCTGGTCGCGATGCTGGTCGGGGTCATCGAGGGCTCCGTTTGGGGGCACACACCCTACTTTGAGAGGCATGCTTCCTGGAACCCAGCCCCCTTGAGCCCGCGATGCGGGCTCGGTGTGGGCTCAAGGGGCGACGTACAGAACGAAGCCATCTCCGAGCTCGTGGGATGAAAATCCACGTGCTTCGGCCCATGCGCGTAAGGAGAGGTCGCTCGCCTGTTCTGCTTCGGTGAGTACCGCATCCGGTGGGTTCTGAGCCAGGTGCTCGTCGAGCTCTTCAGGGCCCACGAGCCCTTGCTCTACGCGCTCCTCTGCCGCCAGGAAAGGAGCGCTGCGCCACGCAAAGGATCCGCTTGCAAAGGCCGGGTCCGTTCTCAAGCCCGCCTCGATCGGAAGGGCCGGAGCGAAAGTCAGCACGTCAATGGGGCCTTCCTCAGGTTTCTTGTCGAAGTGTGCGCGGATGCGTTTGCCTGTCGCAGCCAGTCGAGAGGGGGTCCAACTTTCGGCATCACCCAGATTGGACAGGGTTCGGTATGCGGGCAAGCTGGACTGTGCAGACAGCAGGATGCATGCCATGACCAGCAAGGCTCCGCTCCACATCACTTGAGGGCGACCGAAGGTTGTTCCGAGTCCGAGCAACCCAATCAAAATGGCAAACGGGACGAGTGGATAGAAATACTGATACCAACTCGGCGTTGGTCCGAAGGCGCCTGCCATCAGAAAGAGAATGAACAGCAATGCAAGTCGTCGACGCGGGGCTTGTCGAGCGTCTCCGGTTTCCCCTGTTCCTCTTAATGGTGAGCAAAAGCAGCCAAACAGCAGCAGCGCAAGGAGTGCGAGATTGCCTGGTTGCCCAAGGACTTCCATCAAGAGGTATTGCAGTTTGCCGGGGAAGTCCATGGCTCGTTCGAAACCTTGGTCGGCTCGGAACGCCGTGTTGAGCGCCGGGTATTCAAGATTGCCAAAGAAGCTTCTCTCCGGGGCCATCATGAACAGCAGGAGCGCTGGCAGCAGGCCCAGAGCGAGACCCAGGCAGAGTCTCGATCCAGGTCTTCTTTGCTTGGCCTCTGAGTGGGGGCGCGTGACTTGCCACAAGAGGGGGATGAAAAGTGGCGCGACTGAGAGGCGCACGCCTGTTGCGATACCCAGAAGTAGCCCTGCCGCCAAGGGGCGTTGGGCACTGCCAGGTCGCGAAGCCAGGAGAAAGGATCCCAGTGCGAGCAGCACCGAAATATCATGGTTCCAGGAGTTTCCGCTCGTGTAGGTGAACAGTGGGTTGAAGAGCAGCAGAAGGGCCGCGGAAATTCCCAGGATGTGACCTGCCCATGGCCGCTGTTTGTCCACGGAGCGCAGGACGGCAACATAGAGCAAGAGCATGGTCAGCCATGCAGCGAAGACTGATGTCGTCCGTGCAGTCAGGAATGGTCGGTGAAACAGGTCGTCCAGAGCGCCGTACAGAAACACCAGGTACGGCATGTGGAAGTGGGGGAAGTCGCGGTAGGGAAGCAATCCCTCACGTGACCACGCTGTCGCACTTGCGATGAATTGATGTTCATCGTGGTTCAGAGGGCGGTTCATCGCTCGACTGAACACGAGGACCAGACAGGCGCTGAGAACTCCCCATGACAAAAGAGGTGCGAGTCGGTTCAGGCGCGGGCTTGGCATGGAATGCAGGAGAGTCCCGTTCTCATGAGTTGTAGGGGTGGCTCCGCGCCCTGGCCTGTGGGAGGCCAGGCGCCGATCCATGGTGCCGTGGCCGTGTGCTGGCCTCAACCTGTGCTTTTGAACATCGGCAGGCGCCCTTGCTGTTTTTGGTAGGCGCTTGAGCTCGGGCGAAGAGCGCTGGAGTCCCTGGGGCTTGGGCTGCTAGCCTCTTGCGTCCAATGCGACCGAGTCGCGCCCCGGCATTTCGGGCTTAGAAGGGCTGAACCGCCCTTGTTTTGGAAGTCGAATAGGTAGAGGAGATTGACGCTGTGAACCGTTGCACTTTGTTGCCTTTCTTGTTCGGCCTTGCTTTCACTTTTTCTTGCGCCCATCCGTCTGGGCCGTTCATCGCAGAAGAAATTAAGCTTCCTGCGGATCCCGATGGGCCGGATGGCTACACCCCGCTTGATGGGTATGAGGCCATGGAAATTCCGGCGGATAATCCGCTCACGCCCATGTCAGCGACTCTTGGCAAGGAGTTGTATTTCGACACGCGCTTGAGTGGGGATGGTTCGCGTTCTTGTTACAGCTGTCATGTGTGCGAGAAAGGTCTTACCGACGGGCTTCCCACGGCAATCGGCGCCTATGAAAAGAAGTTGTCTCGCTCGTCGCCGACGCTCTGGAACATCGGATTCCACTCCGAGTTCTACTGGGATGGCCGGGCAACATCCCTTGAAGGGCAGGCCGCCGCTGCGTGGAAGGGAGGCAATATGGGTGCTTCCGATGCACAGGCGATTGTCGATTATCTGAACTCATTGCCCGGGTACAGGGAGCAGTTTGAAGTGGTCTTCGGGGAGCCGGCAACAACCGACAATGTCCCCAAGGCCCTGGCGTCCTATATGCGAACGATCATTGGAGGCAACACAGCGTGGGACCGCTGGATGGCAGGCGATGAGTCTGCCATGAGCGAGTCGGCTCAACGCGGTTTCGAGGTGTTCAAAGAGGCGCGTTGCACGCTGTGTCATGTGGGCGTGCTGATGACGGATCAGCAGTTCCATAATGTCGGTATAGGGATGGATGCCGCAGAGCCGGATGTGGGTCGCTACAAGGTGACTGGCCTCGAGAAGAACATGGGCGCATTCAAGACACCAACGCTGCGCGACATCTCGAAGTCTGCCCCCTATTTTCACAATGGATCGGTGGCGACGCTGGAGGAAGCAGTGCAACTGATGCTTGCTGGCGGCCTTCCCAACCCGCATCTGGATGCGTTCCTGAAACCCGCGGAGATCTCGGAGCAGCAGTTTGCTGACCTGATGGCCTTTCTCCGTTCACTCGACGAACCATGCGATGGGACGGCTCCTCCATTGCCGTAGTCGCCAGGAGGTTCTGTCAGTTCTCGAGTTGGGCAAGGATCGCTGCACGTAGTTCGCGGTAGTCCCTGTCGCAGTCAGCGTGCCCCGGGTCACGTGACGGGTGAAATTCTGGCCCGGGATGGACAAAGCGCACCACGCCTTCTTCATCGAGTAAGAGTGAAGCGCTTGTTGCACGACGTTCGCCCCCGCCGAGCCACATGCGCTGTAGCGCTGCCCATTGCTCGTCGACGCCTATCGGGCCGTGGTAACCGAGGCGCGCCGCGGCCTCGGCGACATGGGTGTCCGTCACGACACGCGGAGGCTTGGGGTGGTAGATGCCGAGTGTGCGCAGCCCGCGCGGACCGAATTCCTTGCGTAGTGATTCGATGGCAGGTAGCGAGGCCTCGCAGAAGGGGCATGTGTCAGTCCAGAATCGGACCAGCGTGGCGCGGGCAGGTTGATCTGGGCCGAAGTCGGGCTGTGAGTTGATCCAGAGAGCTTGCGGTGTCCCGATCCAGCGAGTGGGGAGGTCGGCGGCAACTGAAAGCCCCTCGGGATGGGTTGCCGCGGGCTGCCGAACTGCTTCAGGGCTGTGTGCCGACGAGCTATCGCAGCTGACCGAGAAAGTGGCCAGCAAGGCCATGATGGTGGCCTGGAGCCATGACCACCTCTCGGCGCTGTGGTGTGTTGGCTTGTCGAGGCTGATGGGCTTACACCTTCTCGATTCGTCGCAGAGCAACGGTCAAGCTCATTCGGAACTTTCGGAGGGCGGCGTAAAGGCCACGAGGATGTCACCAGATCCTGGTTCGATGGGGAAGCGGGGGCCGCTGATTGCTAGCTTGCCGTTGCTTCGGATGCAGAGCACGACCTCGGTGCCCTGAGTCGCATCGCGTTGGAAAGCGCTCATGTCGTACTCATCGGTTAGCCGTGTTGTACGAAAAGCCCACCCGTTCCAGGAGCGCGTGTGGAGCGATTCGTAGTTGGCCTCGTCAGAAATCAAGACGCGCCCACGTGCACTGGCGAGGACACCTCGGGGATGACTCGGTTCAATGGCATCGGATGCGAGTTGGTAGACGCGGTCGCGCCCGATTTCAGGACCGTAGTGAACGCAGACCAATGCGTTGTAAGAGTCGTTGCTGGTGAGGGCTAAGACAACGTCCACTTCGTGCAAGGGGAGTGACACTTCTCCCGACTCCGAAAGAACTTCGCCGAAATGCGTGGTGATACCGGCTAGCCGCGGGCGGCGGAGTCGGGTCCATGATGTGTCGGAGATGACGACAGGCACGTCCAAGGATTTCAGTGTCTGGGCGAGTTCGATGGACCAGCGAGTCGACCCCACGATGAGTGCGCCCTGGGCAGTTCCTGCCGACAAGCCGAGTTTACGTGCAAGGATTGGCAGGCTAAAACCGTGCAGCACCACGGTCAGCAGGATGGTCGCGAAGATCAAGGGGACGAGCATGGCTCCATCCGGATAGCCTGCTGAGATCAGTCGCGGTCCGAAGACTCCGGCAACGGCTGCCGCGACAACGCCACGCGGCGCGATCCAGGCAAGTAGCAACCGTTCTTTGCGATCGAGGCCGGTGCCTATCGTTGAGATAAGAATGGCTGCTGGCCGTACGACGAAGAGCACGCAGAGAAGAAGTGCCGCAGACCGTCCGTCGAGTTGGGCAAGAGTCGCTGGGTCCAGATCTGCTGAGACCACGAGAAAGACGCCCGAGACAAGGACTGTGCTGATGGAGTCCTTGAAGCGGGTGAGTTCTGCAATGCTCGCAAGACCTGCGTTGCCAACGATGCACCCCATGATGGTGACAGCGAGCAGTCCCGCTTCGTCATGAATGATGTTGGCTAAAGTGAAGACGCCAAACACCGCTGCAACAAGCGCCGGCGCCTTCTGATATTCGGGGACATGGCCGTGGCGGAATGCCCAGCACAGCGCAAGTCCACCGAGACCACCCAAGGCGCCGCCGGCGGCAAGCGCGAGGGCAAGTTGCCCTCCGACTTGCCCAAGTGAAGCTCCTGCGCCGTGTGTTGCCGCGGGAGAGCCCGCAACGATGACCTCATACGAGAGCACAACGCACAGTGCTGCGAGTGGGTCGTTGACGATGCCTTCCCACTTGAAGAGGGACGCCAGTCGCCGCTCCAGGCGCGCTTGACGTAGGAGAGGCATGATGACGGTCGGCCCGGTGACGACGAGGATCGCACCGAAGATCGTGGCAACTGCGGGAGAGAGGCCTCCGATCCAGACGGCGGCTGCCGTGCCGAAAGCCCAGCTCAGAAGTGGGCCCAACGTGCACAGTCGCCGGACGCTTTTGCCGGCTTCTACGAGGTCATGAAGGCGCAGGCGGAGGCCGCCTTCGAACAGGATGATGGCCACGGCAAAGCTGATGAACGGCTGCACCAACTCGCCAAAATCTCGACTAGGGTTTAGCCACCCGAGGCCTGGGCCCAGCGTGAGTCCGATGCCCGTGAGTAAGACGATGGCTGGGATACGTAGCCGCCAGCCGATCCACTGTGCAGCCATGCCGAGGATCGCGAGGAGTGTGATTGCCTGGGCAACGTGGCCATGCACAACAGGGGCTCTCTGGGGTGATCAGGTCGGACAAACGGTACACGATCTGCCGAAATCCTCGGCCCGTCTCAGAGGAGTCGTCGCCCCGACGTACATTGACAGTGAATAATAGTCGGCTCATGCCCCCCCGAGGGGGGGCTGATGTCGGAGTGTCCACGGAGGCAGGTCGATCGAGAACGCAAAGGACAGTCAGCGCAGGCCGTTGAGAGCGTTGCTCATCGCTCAGGCGTTGGGGGCTTTCAATGACAACGCCTGGAAGCTCTTTGTCATCGTGCTTGCCGGGCGCAGCCTTGAAGGTCTCGGGCTGAGCGATGCAGAAGCGGGGGCGCAGCAGCAGACGATGCTCGCCTTCGTTGTGATCACGGTGCCGCTGATGTTGTTTTCACTTCCTGCAGGCACGCTGGCCGACAGGCTGAGTAAGCGGACCGTCATCCTGAGCGCCAAGGCGCTCGAAGTCCTGCTCATGACCGCAGGTACATTGGTGCTGGCCATGAGCGCGGATGCCGTGACGGGCATGCTGATTGTGCTTGGCTGCATGGGAATGCAGAGCGCACTGTTCTCACCGGCCAAGTACGGCATCCTTCCTGAACTTGTTCCCCATGATCGTTTGTCGGCAGCCAACGGCGCGATCGAGAGCTGGACCTTCTTGGCCATCATTGCAGGAACGTCGCTGGGTCCGGTGTTGTTCAGTGAGTCTGGTGGGCAGCCATGGATGGCGGGTGCAGCGCTTTCGCTTCTGGCCGTGACAGGTTTTATTTTTGCCCTGGGAATTCCGCGCGTGCCGGCCGCACGTCCTGAAGGGGGCGGGCTCTCGACGACGGTTTCCATCGCATGGAAGGCCATGCGGAGTGATCGCCAGTTAGCACTCGCCGTTGTGGGCGCGACTTGGTTCTGGGCAGTGGCAAGCCTGTTGGGTCAAAACTTGCTGGTGTACTCGCGAGCCGTGCTGGGCCTTGAAGAGGCGATGACAGGCATGCCCCTCGGTGTCTTCGGACTCGGTGTCGGACTGGGCAGCATTCTTGCGGGACGCGTCTCTGACTCCAAAGTCGAGGCGGGGCTGATCCCCTTGGGCGCCATGGGGCTTGGCTTCATCACGCTTTTGCTCGGTTTGCTGGAGCCGGGTGTTGCCACAACGCTGGTGCTCATGGGGTTGCTCGGCATCTGCAGCGGTTTCCTGATCGTGCCGCTTGATGCCCTGATTCAGTGGCGCGCGCCACCACGGGGGCGCGGCGCCGTGATCTCATTGACGAACGTCTTTGTTTTCGGCGGCATGCTTGCGGGCTCTTTGGGCGGTTGGGCCATGGCTCGAGAGCATGTTTCACCGCAGGGTATTTTTATTGGCGCCGCAGTTTTCACTCTTCTCGGCACTGTCTGGGCCTTGCGTTTGCTCCCGAGTGCATTGCTGCGACTTCTGGTCTTTTGTCTCACGCGCCTGATCTACCGAGTGCGTGTCGATGGTGCCGAGCATGTGCCTGTTCGTGGCGGGGCCTTGCTGACGCCTAATCATGTGTCGTTCGTCGATGGCCTGCTCTTGATGGCGACTCTTGATCGAGGTGTGTGTTTCATCATCGACCAGGCTCAGTTCGATAAGCCGCTTTTGAGGCCGCTTCTCAAGCTGATTCACGCGATTCCTATTTCGCAACATGGCGGAACGCGTGAAGTCTTGAAGGCGCTTCGTGAGGCGGGCTCGGCGCTCGATGATGGGCATGTGGTGTGCATCTTTCCCGAGGGGGAGATCACACGGACCGGTGCCTTGCAGCCGTTTCGTCGCGGCCTGGAGCGGATTGTCAAAGGTCGTGATGTCCCTATCATTCCTGCTCACCTTGATCGCGTGTGGGGCAGCATCTTCAGTTTTTCAGGTGGCCGCTTTTTGCGAAAGCTTCCGAAGCACCTGCCTTATCCGGTCTCTGTGAGCTTTGGCCCTCCGCTTCCGGCCGATGCACCTTTGGCAACGATTCCGGATGCTGTAGCAGAACTGGGGGAGCATGCCTGGTATGCGCGCAAGGCAGATCGCCAGCCGATCCATCGGCCTTTCTTTCGTTCAGCGCGTCGCCGCCCGTGGGCTTTTTCGATGGTGGAGATCACAGGCCCGAAGCGCTCGCGCTTGCAGGTGGCCGCTGGAGCTGTGGCGCTCGCGAGAGCCTTGCGGAATGCATGGGGCGGGCAGGAGCGTGTGGGCATCTTACTTCCAGCCGGCGTCGCTGGCGCCTTGACCAATATTGCTGCCTCGGCAGCTGGCAAGACGAGTGTCAATCTGAACTACACGGCTGGCATGGGGGGCATGTCTTCCGCGGCAGAGCAAGCCGGCTTGAGTACGGTGGTTACAAGCCGTGTTTTTCTCGAGAAGGCTAAGTTGGAATTACCCGACGGTCTCGAGCCTCTCTGGATCGAGGACCTGGTCAGCGGAATCGGCTTCTTCGCTCGCATGGCGTCTGCGGCTGCCGTGCTCACCTTGCCTCTGAGGCGGATCGAACGTCTCTGTGGCGCTCGCCGTGACATCAACCTCGATGATGTGTCCACGGTCATTTTTAGTAGCGGAAGCACAGGTGACCCGAAGGGCGTCATGCTGACGCACTTCAACGTGGATAGCAATGTGGACGCTGTGAGTCAGGTGTTCCGTTTGGGGTTCAATGACCGCTTGTTGGGCATCTTGCCGCTTTTTCATTCGTTTGGATTCATGTCGCTTTGGTTCTCGATCAACAACGGAATGCCCGTGGCATTTCATCCGAACCCTCTCGATGCGGCTTCAGTCAGCACGCTGGTTCTTCGTCACCGCATTACACTGCTTCTGGCGACGCCGACTTTCTTGCAGATGTACCTTCGACGTTGTGCTCCCAATGATTTTGGATCTTTGCGTCTTGTCTTGGCGGGAGCAGAAAAACTGTCCGAGCGATTGGCAAACGACTTTGAAGAGCGTTTCGGCATCCGGCCTCTGGAGGGTTATGGGGCGACAGAGTGCAGTCCTGTGATTGCGACGAGCGTCCCCGCTTTCCGGGCACCCGGTTTTTTCCAGCCAGGCTCTCGTCGTGGTTCGGTCGGTCCACCCGTCCCAGGTATGGCGGTGCATATCGTGGACCCAGAGACCCATGAGTCCATGTCACCAGGCCATGCAGGGCTTTTGCTCGTGAAGGGGCCCAATGTCATGAAGGGCTATCTCGGCAGGCAAGATCTTACGGACCAAGTGATACGAGATGGTTGGTACGAAACGGGAGATATCGCCGAGCAGGATGAAGAGGGTTTCTTGCGAATCACGGATCGCTTGTCACGTTTCTCGAAAATCGGCGGTGAGATGGTGCCTCACGGCAAGGTCGAGCAAGCGTTGCAAGACGCATGGGGTGGAGATGCCGGTCAATTCGCTGTCACTGCCGTTCCAGATGAACGGAAAGGTGAGCGGCTTGCCGTTGTTACGGTGATCGATGAGGAAGCGATACCTCATGTGCTGGAGAAACTCGGAGCGAGCGGGCTTCCGAACCTGTTCATTCCGAGGAAGGACAGCTTTGTGAAAGTCGACGAGATCCCCATGCTCGGGACTGGTAAGACCAACTTGCGTGCTGTGGCTGATATTGCCAAGAAGGCGTTGCTATGAGACTTCGGACGATCGGCATCTTGGCCCTTGTTGTGATGTTGGGCGCCGGAGCTTGCAGCGAGCCTGTGAGCCCGCCTTCATTTCTTGTCGTCTCATTGGACACAACACGAGCCGACCACCTGGGTCTCTATGGACACGATCAGGACACGACGCCCAACCTCGACGCTCTGGCTTCCCGAGGCATTGTTTTCGATCAGTTGATTTCTGTTTCGGAGAATACGCTGATCTCTCATGCCTCGCTTTTTACAGGCCTTGTGCCCGCGTCACACGGCGCAGCATATGTTGGTGAAGGTCGTGCCTTGGCCCCGGCTGCCGTTACGTTTGCAGACGATTTCCTTCGCGCCGGATATCAGACGGCTGCCTTTGTTGCACACGGCGACTGGCTCACAACGGCCTTTGGTATGGATCGTGGGTTCGAAACATTTTCGAGCGCCTATCGAGGAGCTGACGCTGTTCTAGACGAAGCTGCTGCGTGGCTTGAAGCGCGCGACCGAAGCCGCCCTTATTTGCTGTTCATTCATCTCTTTGACGTGCATTCCGATGCAGGGTCGCGGCCCTATGAGGCGCCGGAAGAATTCACCGGCCGCTTCACTTCCGACTATGAGGGGCCCCTGAAGGACTGGGAGACAGCCCCTCTCCGAGGCAGCGCTTTCCTTCAAGCTGCTGCGGAAGGAGAGGTTTCGCTCGATGCTCTAGACCTTGAGTATCTCCGCGACATGTACGACGAAGGCCTTGCTGCGACGGACGCAAAGCTCGGAGATTTTTTCGACGGCCCGGCAAAAGAAGCCATGGATGAGGCCTTCGTGCTTGTCACTGCAGACCACGGTGAAGAAATCGGTGAGCATGGGCGCATGCTTCACAGTGCGTTCTACGACGAGGTGGTGCGCATTCCGGGCATATTGGTTCCGCCAAGCAATCGCGCGGATGCCCTGGGACCACCGCGTGTTGTCAAGGAGCAGATTCGCTTGATCGATATCAGGCCGACGTTGCTGAGTTTGGCTGGGCTGCCGCGACCTGCGCGATGCCAGGGGGTCGCTCTGGTTGATTGGTTAGATGGGACGCGTACGAGTTGCCCTGCCGGCCCGGCTACTATCTACCACCAAGCCCTGCGTCAGGGTGGCTTCAAGTTGATCCGCAAGAAAGGTGGGGTGGAACTCTATGACCTCACCAATGATCCCGAAGAGCAAGTTGATCTTGCGAGTGTCCCTGAGCACAAAGCCCGTGTTCAGCAGATGATCGCAACGCTGAATGCCTTGCGTGACCGGGACACAAAGCTTGGCGAAGAGTTGCAGGCCATGGGCGCGTCGCCTGCTCCCGGGCATGATGCCGTTTCGACCGAGGCCTTGAAGGCGATCGGCTATGCTCGCTAAATCGGGTTGGTACATGCGCGCATGAAGGCCCGTTTCTTTGTTGTTGCGCTGGTGTTGTCTGCTGCGTCTGCGGTGGCGGGCTGGATGTCTGTCGAGCGCATGCGCGAGACGGCTTTTCAGGCGCCGGGCTTGGTGCAGGTGGTGCACGATGGAGAGAGTGGCGTTGCGCGTGACCTCTCACAGGTAGACGGGCTCATCCGTGCTCAGGCGCCACTGGCGATGGTTCTGCGCTGGTTGGCCGACCCGGTGGAATTGGTGGTCGAGGAGCCGGGCGGTTGGTTGGAGTTGTGGCTCGGAAATCCCGAGGAAAGTGTCGCAGTCTTGCAGATCTCGCCTGACATGGCGCGACTGCGGGTTCGTCAGGAAGATGGAAGCAGCCAGGGTTGGCGCGTCGACAGGCCCGCGGGCCGGGAGTTCGCGTTCTCCTTCGATGGAGACGCCTATCAGCTGCGGGTGGACGGTGAGCTGATCGAGCAGCCGGTGCCTGGGGCAAGGCCAGTGGGAGCCGCGCGCATTCGATTTCGTCCACAGGCGTCTCTGCGTTCGGTGACCTGTCGTACTGCCGGTGGCGACGAGCGCCTCATCCGCGGGCCGCAGCCCAGTTCGGACGCTGCTCGTGCTGCATGGGCAGGGCTGACCGCATTGCTGGGATTGTGGGCGTTGCGAGAATGGTGGCTCGCACGAAGTGAGTCTTCTTCCAGGAACGCGGCGCGTTCGCCGTGGTTGCTTGCAGCTGCGATCGTCGTGTTGCTGGTGAGCGGGCTGATGAGTGCCCTGCGTGAACATAACGGTGGGCGGCTCGCCGTGGCACCCGAGCCGTGCGCAGTGGACGCTTTGGTGGCAAATGCGTCTCTCGACGTAGAGCTTGGTCGCCCCTTGGTTCTCAAGGCGCGTCGAGACGGCGATTTCGATCTGACAGCAGACATCATGCTGGAGGAGAGCACGGTGCTTGATGTTCTGCTGCGCGGCGATCCAGTGGAACGTGACCGTGGCATCTTGGCTACGCTTAGTACGGACCCGAACATGCCGGTCGGATTGTCACGCAATCTGGGTACGCACCTCGAGACGGTGCACGCAAGCGGTCGGCACGGCACGCTTGAGCCGGGCCGCACACTCTCGTTGCGAGTGGTGTGTCGCGATGCAGACACAACGCTGGAACTAGATGGGGATGAGGTGGCCTCAATTCGCGATTACGATCTGCGCGCCGGGCGTACCGCCTTTCTGGCCCTCGCGGGTCGTGCGACTCTCGCGAACCTGAAGATCCAGCCCACGGGGCAACCCGTGGCCCTTGAGAATGTGCTGTTGCGCTGGCAGTGGACTGTGGCGTCAGCCGTGGTCGGGGGGCTGATGCTGTTGCTGTTTTGGTTGCGCGGCCGGATCTCTGCGGTGTTGTGGGCGTGGCCACTGGCAGCGGTCGTGGCGCCTGCGGCCCCTGCAGGGGCTGTCGTGCCGTGCGTTGTGGCGGCCGTGATCTTGCTGCTGGCTACACCGACTCGCGGGCGTCGACTGTTGGGCTGGTTGTTCGGCGCCGCTCCGATGGCGGCTTTTTTATGGACGATTCACGAACAGCCGCCAGCGCTGACGCCCACCTTGCTCAACGACATGCGTCCCACCGAGGTGTGGGGTGAGCCCATTCCACGGGCCTATGTGTGGGCGCGCCACCCATTGACGCGTCGCTTCAATCGCTATGCCCGCTCGCAGCAATTCCGTGGCGAGCTTGCTCCGTTGAAGAAGACCCCTGGTGTGACGCGCCTCTTTACGCTGGGGAGTTCGTCTACCTTTGGCTATGGCGTGTCGGCAGAAGCGGCCTACCCCAAACGGCTTGAGCATCGCTTGCGAGAGGCCGGGCATCGGGTCGAAGTGTTCAATGCAGGCGTGCCAGGTTCCACTGCTGCGCGATTGGCACTCAGTCTTGAAGGGCAGCTTCTGCCCTTCGCACCGGATGTGATCATTGTGAACCTCTCATTCAATGATCACATCCAGGGTGCGATTTTCGACGAGGGTGCTCACTACGAGGCCATGACCACGACTGGAATCGGCGTCTTCGGACAGTTGATGCAGATGCTCGACGAGAAGAGCCGGTTGAAAAGCTGGGCGCGCTACTTCAACGCTGCCCGTCACGGAGAAGGAGCTGATCCGGAGCTCATCGAACTGCATGCGACTGAACCGGCACTTCGCTTCGGTAACCAACTGAGGCGGATGGTGTTGATGGCGCGCTCTGTGGGCGCGGAGGTTGTTCTGGTGCAGGAACCACCGGACCCAGCTGCGGAGAACACGATGGTCGTGCCATTTCACGCCGCGATGGCTGAGGTGGCAGCAGAGCTCGATGTGCCCCTGGTGGATCCCTCGCAAGCTCTCTTGCCAGGAGGCGACGCGATTTATCTGGATGCGGTGCACCTCACGGCCGAAGGACACGAGCGTATGGCAGCGACGCTCGCCGCTGCCTTGAGGCAAGCCGAACTGGTCGACTGACGTCGGACTGGCCTTCACTCGCCGCTTACGCGGTGCACGGAGGGCCCTGAGGTTCCTCAGATCTGGTAGATTTGGAGACCCGCACAGACCAACCGCATAAGCCCCGAAGGAATTATCATGCCTCTCGTACCGATGCGCACGCTTCTCGACCACGCTGCCGAGAACGACTACGGCGTGGCCGCCTTCAATGTCAACAACATGGAGCAGATTCAGGCGATCATGACCGCCGCCACCGAGACGGAGAGTCCGGTCATCGTGCAGGCGTCACGTGGTGCGCGCGGGTACAGCGACGACAATTACCTGCGGCACCTCATGTTGGCCGCAGTGGAGCTCAATCCTCAGCTACCGATCGCCATGCATCAGGACCACGGCAACTCGCCGGCTACCTGCATGAGCGCCATCAACATGGGCTTTACGTCGGTGATGATGGACGGCAGCCTCGAAGAGGACGGTAAGTCGCCCGCTTCGTGGGACTACAACGTGAGCGTGACACGCGAGGTCGTCAACGCTGCGCACGCCAAGGGTGTGACCGTGGAAGCCGAGCTCGGCTGCCTGGGTGGCATCGAAGATGGCCATGGCGCGGGCCTCTCAGGTGAAGAAGCCATGGCGCATCTCACGGATCCAGAAGAGGCAGGGCAGTTCGTGAAAGAGACCGGTTGCGACGCTCTGGCCGTTGCCATTGGTACGAGCCATGGTGCCTACAAGTTCACCAAGAAACCAAGTGGCCAGGTGCTGCGGATGGACGTGATTCGTGAGATCCACAAGCGCATGCCCGACTGCCACATCGTGATGCACGGCAGTTCCTCCGTGCCACGCGAGCTCATCGACATCATCAATCAGTACGGTGGCGAGATTCCGGAGACCTATGGCGTGCCCGTCGAGGATATCCAGGAAGGAATCAAGCATGGCGTCCGCAAGATCAATGTGGACACCGACAACCGCCTGGCCATGACCGGCGCCGTCCGCAAGGCGCTCATGGAGAAACCGGCCGAGTTTGATCTGCGCTACTACCTCAAGCCCGCCCGCGCTGCGATGGCCGATGTGGTTCGCGCCCGTATGATCTCTTTTGGTCAGGCGGGTCACGCGAGCAAGGTGCCGATGCAGACCCTCGATGAAATGAAGCGGGTCTACGATCTGGCGACTGCCTAGGCGCTGAGTTGCCCGAGAGAGCGGCCCTGAAGCCCGCCTCGGGTTGAGGCAGATGGATGGTAGGGTGTGCCCCCATCCGCGGTGAAACCGCGAGCCGAACCGTTTCCTGGTCGACGGGCGCATCGCGTCCGAAGAAAGTTCAAAAGAGGAGTCCTTCGAGGATGAAATCCTGGCACGTCGGTTTTCTGGCATCCGCACTTGTCCTTAGCCTGGCCGGCTGCGGCGGCGGTTCTCTTCATGATCAAGCCAACCAACTCGCGAGTCAGCAGGCCGATGTCAGGCTGGAAATGACTGGCGTTGTGAATGGGATCGCAAACGGGGAAGACCTGGAGGACGCCAAGTCGGAACTGGAAGTGCTGGGGCGCAAGCTGATCGAGATCCGGATGGAGTGGAGCCAACTCTCCAAAGAGGGGCTCTCCAGCGAAGAGACAGTTGCCGTGCTCAAATCGCACCCGAAGTTGAGTGCGGCTCAGAAGGAGTATCACGAGGCGGTGAATCGTCTGGCAAGCAACCCCTCAATGGTTGAGTATGTCAACGAAGTCATGCAGGACGCCGGCGACAACGCCGGCCAATAGTTACTGCTGAGCATCGTTTGGGGGCTCTCTTTTGCAGCTTGGTTTCGTTCTCGATATGACGCGGTGCATTGGCTGCCATGCCTGCACGGTTGCCTGCAAATCTGAGAACGATGTTCCGCTGGGCGACTTTCGGACATGGGTGAAGTACACGGAAGAGGGGAATTTCCCCGAGGTCAAGCGCTCCTTCACTGTACTTCGATGTAATCAGTGCACGGAGGCACCCTGCGTCACAATCTGCCCGGTGACGGCGCTCGACAAGCGCACCGATGGCATCGTCGACATCGACCACGATATTTGCATCGGATGCAAAGCCTGTATGCAGGGCTGCCCCTACGATGCGATCTACTTGAATGAATCCTCGGGAACCGCCGAAAAGTGCCACTTCTGCGCACATCGAGTGGAGCAAGGGCTCGCGCCAGCTTGTGCTGTTGTTTGCCCGACAGAAGCGATTGTTCCCGGTGACTTCCATGATGCGAACAGCCGCGTTTCGACCATGGCGCACGATTTTGATCTGAAGGTGCGCAAGCCGGAGGCTGGCACGAAGCCCAATGTGATGTACCGCGATGCCTCTGCTGCAGGCATTGACCCGGCATTGACCAATGCAGCGGGCGGTTTTTTGTGGTCGCAGCAAAGCGCTGGGCCGCAGATGGATGCGGAACTGTTCAATGCCATGGAAGATCAGGCGGAGAGTGAGCACTCGGCGCGCACGACCTACGACGTGAATCGGCAGCCGCTGTGGGGAAGCGCCATCACGGGCTATCTCTTCTTCAAATCACTCGCTGCGGGTGTGTTTCTCGTGGGGACTGCATTGCTTTCACCGTTCGGCCTGGAAGCCGTCGACGGTGAATTTTCTGGCGTGCGTGCTCCCATTGCAGTTCCCGTGCTCGCGTCGATTTTTTTGGGTCTCACGCTGGTGTTGTTGGTCGCAGACCTCAAGCGTCCTGAACGCTTTCTCAAGATCATGCTGCGCCCCAATTGGGATTCATGGCTTGCCAAGGGAAGTTTCATTCTCATGGGGTACGGAATGATGCTTTTCACCTGGCTCGTGCTGGGCCTCCTCGGTTATTCGCCATCCGGCGCGCTGGGCTGGGGTTTGTCATTGTTGACCATGCTTCTGGGTGGGCTCAGTGCCGCGTACACCGCCTGGTTATTTGCCCAGGCGAAGGGTCGCGTCTTGTGGATGAAGCGAGGTTACGCCGTGCATCTTTTGGCTCAGGCTGTTGTGGCAGGCAGTGCTTGTTTGCTCGCGATGTCTGGCTTGCTCGAGTTGTCACCCGCAGCAACCAAGTTGTTCGGAGACGTCTTGCTCGTGTCTCTGCTCATGCACGCAGTGCTCACCACGTCCGAGGGGCGCATGGCGCCAGTCGGCCGTGAGGAAGAATTTGGGCGGGTCGTCCGACTTTTGAAGCACGGGCCTTACGCGCGCCGCCACTGGATCGCTGGTCTGGGTGTTGGGGTGGTGCTGCCCTTGGTGCTGCTGTTTGTTGCATCTTCGGGGCCACTTCTCATCGTGGCGGGTGTGCTGGCGCTTGCGGGCCTCTATGTGGAGAAGGACTGCTTTGTTCGCGCCGGGCAGGCCTTGAAGATCAGTTGATGAATCACGGTCGCCGATTTCGCGCATTCCGAGACGCCACACCATGAGCAACGCCCATTCGAACGATGCTCCTTTACCTGATCCTGGGTCGGAAGCTGGCATGACTCCGGATGCATCGCTTGCACCGACTGCGCCACCCTGTGTCCCGCCAGGCGGTCGTCCATCGCCCTGGGAACTGGCAGTCGGCCCAGCGCCAGAGCACTGGGACGACTGGACTGAGCTTGATGCAACTGCTTGGCCGCGTCGCAAAGAACGCCACTATCGTTGCGTGCCCACGATCTGTTTCAACTGTGAATCGGCCTGCGGCCTTCTGGCTTTCGTCGACAAAGAGACGGGAGACATCGCCAAGTTCGAAGGCAATCCGGTGCATCCAGGCAGCCGTGGGCGAACTTGCGCCAAAGGGCCGGCCACGATCAATCAGGTGCAAGATACCGAGCGAATCCTGACGCCCTTGAAGCGTGATGGTCCACGCGGCTCCGGCAAGTTCCGCGAAGCGACCTGGGACGAGGCGCTTGACGACATTGGCGGCCGCATCCGCAAAGCTTTCGCCGAAGAGCGACAGGACGAGGTCGTCTATCACGTGGGGCGCCCAGGTGAAGATAACTTTGTGATGCGCATGCTCCAGGCCTGGGGTGTCGATGGGCACAACAGCCACACCAACGTTTGCAGTGCAGGCGCTCGGCTTGGTTATGCGTTGTGGTTCGGAGCAGATCGACCGTCTCCGGACTACTCGGGCACCAAGTTCATGCTGCTGCTGTCGGCGCATCTCGAGACGGGGCACTATTTCAATCCGCATGCCCAACGAATCATTGCGGCCAAGGAGTCGGGTGCGCGCATGGCTGTGGTCGATGTTCGCCTCTCGAACACGGCAAGCCACGCCAACCATTGGATTTCGCCCTGGCCTGGGACCGAGGCCGCCATGTTGCTGGGCGTTGCTCGAGAGTTGCTGCGTTCAGGGCGTTTCGACGCCGAATTTCTCAAGCGCTGGGTCAACTGGAAAGAGTACCTCGAGGTGCATGACGCGGAAGGTGACGGGACCTTTGAGAGTTTCGTCGAGAAGCTCCAGCACCTGTATGTGGACTACACGCCTGAGTTTGTCGCGCAGGAATGCCACGTCCCGTTGGACACGGTGATGAAGTTGGCGGATGAGATTGCTGAGGCGGGCAGCCGATTTAGCAGCCATCTGTGGCGCAACACGGCCGCCGGACATCTCGGCGGCTGGCAAGTCGCACGGGCGTTACTTTTCCTGCATGTGCTCTCTGGAAGTGTTGGTACGCAGGGAGGTCTCAACCCGAATAGCTGGGATAAATTTGTTCCTCATCCCACGGAGAATCCACCGCCGATCACGCGCTGGAACGAACGTCACTGGCCGCGCGAGTACCCACTTGCGCACTACGAGATGAGTTTTCTGCTTCCGCATTTGCTGCGTGACCAGGACGCACGAATCGACACGTATTTCACGCGTGTTTACAACCCGGTCTGGACTAACCCCGACGGTTGTTCGTGGATCGAGATGCTCGAGGATGAGAAGCGAATCGGATGTCACGTTGCGCTGACACCGATCTGGTCGGAGTCTGCACAGTGGGCTGACTGGGTGCTGCCCATGGGACTCGGCCCGGAACGGCACGACATCATGAGCCAGGAGACGCACGCCGGGACGTGGATCGGTTTTCGTCAGCCAGTCGGCCGCGAGTACCTGCGGCAGTCCGGGCAGCCACAGGACACCACGTTGGGCACGAACCCTGGCCAGGTCTGGGAGGAGTCTGAGTTCTGGATTGCACTCACCTGGCGCATTGACCCCGACGGAAGTCAGGGCATTCGCAAGTACTTTGAAAGTAAGGCGAACCCCGGTCAGCCGGTGAGCGTTGACGAGTACTTTGGCGACATCTTCGAGAACAGCGTCCCGGGATTGCCCGAAGCTGCGGCCACCGCTGGCTGCACTCCCTTGGAGTACATGCGACGTTTCGGAGCTTTTGGTGTGCCCTACGCGGGACAGCGCCGTTACGAGACGGATGCACCCGAAGGCGGCGGTGTCGAACTGGACAGTGGTGAGAAGAAGGTTGGCTTCAAGACGCCCAGTGGAAAGCTCGAGTTTTTCTCGCCGACGTTAGAAGAATGGGGCTTCGGCGATCTCTCTGTGCCGGGCTACATCCATAGTCAGGTGCATCGAGAGAATCTGGACATGGATGCAGGCGAACGCGTCCTGATGCCGACGTTTCGATTGCCGACCCTCATTCACACGCGTTCCGGTAATGCAAAGTGGCTGCAAGAGATCAGTCACACCAACCCACTGTGGATTCACCCGGAAGACGCCGTTGCACTTGGCGTTGCCAATGGTGGGCTCGCACGTGTCACGACAGCTATCGGTTATTTCGTGATTCGAGCGTGGGTCACAGAGGGCATTCACCCGGGCATTGTCGCGGCGAGTCACCACGTAGGTCGTTGGCGCATGCACCGAGAAATCGGTGGGCAGCGTCGTGCAAGTGCGCTTGTGGACATTCAGCGTGACGGGAGCACTTTTCTGTTCAGGCAGAAAGAAAAGGCTGGTGCTTACAAGAGTGATGATCCCGATAGCGAACGGGTCTGGTGGACGGAGACCGGTGTTCACCAGAACATGACTTTCCCTGTACAGCCTGACCCTCTTTCAGGCATGCACTGTTGGCATCAGAAGGTCACAGTCACCTCGGCGCATGAGGAAGACCGCTACGGCGATGTCTTCGTAGACACGGCAAAGTCGCGTGAGGTTTATGAAGAGTGGCGTGCCATGACAAAGCCTGCCCCAGGGCCCGGCGGTTTGCGCCGACCGCTCTGGATGAACAGGCCTCTGAGGCCTGTCGACGAGGCGTTCCGAATCTGAGCTTTCGGTTACCTTTTAGATGACACCGAAGGCCAGCATGGCGTCAGCGACCTTGAGAAAGCCTGCGACATTGGCACCTGCGACATAGCGCACGTTGCCGTCCTTGGCTTCCCCATGGGTGACGCACTGTTCATGAATGTCGCCCATGATTTTCTGAAGGCGTTGGTCGACTTCTTCACGCGACCACGACAGGCGTTGCGCATTCTGGCTTTGCTCCAGGCCTGAGACGGCGACACCGCCCGCATTGGCCGCCTTGCCCGGTGCAAACATCGTGCGCGCTTCTCGAAAGACGTGCACGCCCTCAAGCTCGGTGGGCATGTTGGCCCCCTCGGCCACGGCGAGAGCGCCGTTTTTCACGAGAGTCCGTGCATCATCCCCGCTGAGCTCATTTTGTGTGGCGCAGGGCACGGCCAGTTGGCCTGGAACAGACCAAGGCCGTTTGCCCGCATGGAATTCACACCCGAATTTTTCGGCGTACTCTGCAAGGCTTCCGCGCCGAACCTCCTTGAGATCCTTGAGGAAGGCGAGCTTTTCATCCTGGATGCCGTTCGGGTCGTAGAGCAATCCGTTGCGATCTGAAGCGGTCACGCAGCGAGCGCCGAGTTCATTCAGCTTTTCGATGGCATAGATCGCCACGTTTCCTGATCCGGAAACGAGGGCTGTCTTGCCTTCGACTCCATCGCCACGGTGTTCGAGCATGTTCTTGAGAAAATAGGCGCAGCCGTAGCCTGTGGCTTCTGTGCGCATGAGGCTGCCGCCATAGCTGAGGCCTTTGCCCGTGATGGTGCTATGGAATCGGTTCATCAACCGCTTGTACTGTCCGTAGAGAAAGCTGATCTCTCGGGATCCCACACCGATGTCGCCTGCCGGAACGTCTGTCTCCGGGCCAATGTGCCGATACATCTCGGTCATCATGGCCTGGCAGAAGCGCATCACTTCGCGGTCGGATTTGCCTTTCGGATTGAAGTTTGAACCGCCCTTGCCTCCACCCATTGGAAGTGTGGTGAGGCTGTTCTTGAAGACTTGCTCGAAGCCGAGAAACTTGAGGACGCTCAGCGTCAGAGATTTATCAAAGCGAAGGCCACCTTTGTATGGGCCGATGGAGTTGTTGAACTGGACGCGCCACGCGCGATTCACGCGAACATTGCCTTCGTCGTCTTCCCAGGTCACGCGAAAGATCACGATGCGATCCGGCTCGGTCATACGTTCCAGGATCTGCGCGTCTCTGTAGACCGGATGGGCCAGAGTGAACGGAATGATGGACTCGGCGACTTCCTGGACGGCCTGATGGAACTCGGGCTCGTGTGGATTCCGCTCGATGAGCCCAGCCATGAATTTATGCAGGTCTTTTTGGGCTTCGGAGCTCAGCTGGCTAGGCATCGGCAATTCTCGATGATCGTGAAGGTGTAGAAAAGGTCATCAACTCATACGTCCGTGTCTTGTGCTGTTGATCTGGGTCAGACTGCGTTGCCGCAGGTTTGAATACGCTCTGTGCCAGTGCTTGGTGGTGATGTCAGTCGTACCTTCGAGCACGTCGGGTTTCTGCTCGTCCGCGGCTTCCGTGTCTTCAAGTGTTTCGGCAGCTTCCATGCTCTCGAAGACTTCGGCGTTCTCAAGCTGGTCTGCCGACTCGGTTTGCTCGGGATGGAAGTCGTTGTCGCCCAGCATGTCCCAGCCAAAGACCCCGGTGACCAGATCCAGGGCCTGCACGAAGTCGACACCAAATTGAGCACCGACAAAGAGAACGTGAACTCCTCCGCCAAATTTAGTGAGGGGGATGGTCTGCTTACCGAGCGAAGATCGTTTGTCGACGGCCACGACATTCAGGATCAGATAGTGCGATTGGTCGAGATAGGCGTCGGCAAGATATCCATTCCAGTACTTGCCAATGTCTGCGTCGAGATGCGTACGGACCATTTGGCCGCCCGCCACGACGCCAGCAGCAGCCTGTCTCCAGATGGATGTGTATCCGTAGTCAGAGCCGACATAGGTTGCGTGCGGAAGATAGCCCACGCTGGTGCCGAACACGGGGGCCTGGGCGCGGAGGTAGATGCCAGGTACGAGAGAGGCCCCGACTCCGACGTGCACAGTCTCTGACGCATCCTTGCCGAGATGCCGAAAGTACGTGCAGCCGGGTGAGGTGACGGTCAGCGCACCTGCAAGAAACAGGAAAACAGTACGGAGCATGGCGTTGCATCCTGAAGGGCAGACTGACCGGCTGCAAGCCTCGTCCTTTCTGAGCCTGAATCCAGGTAATGAAAGAGATTTGCGGCTCGACTCGAGGTCCCTGCTGAGCCGGCTTTTGGTGTTCACGGAACGGCTGTGATCATGTCGGGAGCAGATCGGCTCGCTCGCCGTGCCCCGGCCTAGAGCAGGCGGATCTCTCGATTCCGGGGTGGCCTTGGGCCGTGGATTTCTCCTCAGGCTCTCCTGCGCCGATTTTGGCCGCGCACCCCGCCTTTTGGGGCCTTGGAGGCAGAACGGCTGATCTTTGAGAAATCTGCTGCGGGTTCTTTGCTCTGTTCTCGCGTTCCAAGTGAGGCCGGATACCCCGGCCCCGCATTCCGGAGCTAAAGGAGGTTCACATGGCCCCAAAGAAATACAACTCGACCTTTGACCCTGAACTGTCAACGTACCTCTCGGAACTGGAACGTACACCGCTCCTGACCGCCCAGGAGGAGCAGACGCTTGGGCGTGCGGTTCAGGCGGGTTGCGAAGTCTCCAAGGCTCGTTTCATCCGTGCGAACTTGCGTCTCGTTGTCCACCTTGCCCGCCGTTGGATACGCAGCGGTGTCCCCCTCGCGGACCTCATTGCCGAGGGCAACCTGGGGCTTATCCGCGCTGTCGAAAAATTTGATCCTGAAGCAGGGTTCCGGTTCTCGACCTATGCGACGTGGTGGATTCGGCAGTCGCTCACCCGGACAGCCCAGTCACAGTCCAGGCTTGTCCGTGTGCCCTCCACGATGTTTGAGCGGGTTGCTCGCTGGCAGCGAACTCAAGATGCATTGGAAAAGAAGCTCGGGCGTACACCTACCCCATTCGAGATACGGGAAGAGCTCTCTATCACGGCCAGGAGTGCGGGCGCCGTTGCATCGGGTCTCCGTGCGTTCAGGCAAGCTGCATCCTCGCTCACCGAAGACAGCGATGGTGAATCCTGGGCAGACCGGCTGAAAGACCCCGAAGGATCAACGCCAGATCAGCAACTGATTCAAGAAGAGGATGTCCGTCGAGTTCGGGCGGCGCTCGCTCATCTTGACGAACGCTCGGCGCAGGCAGTCGAGCAGCGCTTTGGCCTCGATGGCGAAGGGGCTCGGACATATCAACAGATTGGCAATGAACTCAAGGTTACCCGAGAGCGTGCACGGCAGATCTTGATGCGTGCGCTTGAGGTCCTGCGCGACGAACTTGGCGAACTCAAATCTCTGCCCGCGGCATGAGTTCGCCCGCTGGCAAAAGGCTCGAGGTTGCATTTCTCATGTAAACGAAGAGTCGTTCGCGGGGATATGGCAACTCGCAAGGCCGCCTGGAGCGCGGTCCTATGAATCGACCACGGAGGCACTCATCCTCCTCTAGCAGGCCGTAGGCACCTGGAGCGCTTGCTCCAGGTGCCTGTAACCAGCGACGAGTGTCTCCGTGCTTTTCATGAGCTTGGGGTGATGAGTCACAGAATCGCCAAGGAATGGCTCTTCACGCGGAGTGGCTCGCAAGGTGATGATAGCTCGAGTCGAACTTCATCTAGAAATGACCAGAGGTGCCCAGATCTCGGGCCCCTCGCCACTCGAAAGATCATGCGCTATGCAGGCTATCCGCACCGCCGCCAAGCTTCTTCTCGCTGGAGCTTCTGCCATCGCCTTGACGGCTTCAGTCGTCTCTGCGGCTCCGCTGATTGAAGGTGAGCCCGATGGCACGGAAGTGCCGCGCCCACGAGTCGTGGAACTCGTGATTACCTCCAACACTTCGGAAGAGCCGCCGGTCGACAATCCGCTGGGGCCTTCGCGACTCAATTTTCGACAGAAGCTCGGCCAGATTCGTGACATCGCCGAAGATGATTCGATTGCGGGTATCTCGCTGAAGATCAAATCGGCTCCGGGTTGGGCAAAAACCTATGACATGTTGGATGAGCTTCGTGCGGCAAAGGCTGCAGGTAAGCAGATCATCTGTTACGTGGAGACACTCACTCGCAGCAACGCGATGATTGCCAGCATGGCGGACCTGCTTGTGGTTCCCCCGTCCGGAATGATCGTGATGGAAGGCATCACAGCGGAGCTCATGTATCTCAAGGACATGTTCTCCAAGCTAGACATGCGGTTCGAAGTGCTGCACATCGGTGACTTCAAAACGGCTTACGAAGATTTTGCCAAGGAGTCGATGAGTGAGGGCCAGCGTGACACTCTTGCGGCGATCCTCGACGAGTACTACGGAGAGCTTCTCGAACTCATTGCAGGAAACCGCGGCATCTCACAAGAAGCGGTTGGCTCAATGTTTGAGGAGATGTTCGTTGACCCTCAAAGTGCAGTCGATGCTGGGCTTATCGACGCCACCATTTATCGAGATGAATACGACGCACTCGTCGAACACAGGTTCGGTGGAAAAATTGACCTGGTGAAGAATTACGGAGAGCGGACGAAAGAAGATATCGAGAAGATGCTCGAGAGCCCTTTCGCGCTGTTTACGTTGTTGCCACAGCTTTTGAACCCGCCCAAGGCAGAGGCTCCCGACGAGCCCTATGTCGCCATCGTGTATGCAAGCGGTGCGATTGCGAGTGGCAAGAGCCAAAGCGACTTTCAGGGCAATGTTTCGCAGATGGGTAGTGAGACGATTGTCGCAGCCCTGGAAAAGACGATCGATGACGACAATTGCAAGGCCGTCGTGTTGCGTGTGAACAGTCCTGGTGGCAGTGCGCTTGCCAGCGACATGATCTATCGAGCCGTGAAGCGCGTTCAGGAAGCCGGCAAGCCGGTCGTCTCATCGATGGGGTCTGTCGCTGCGTCAGGCGGCTACTGGATCTCGATGGGTTGTGACGCGATTGTCGCGCAGCCAAGCACCATTACGGGTTCGATCGGTGTTGTGTCCATGCTGCCGGACATGAGTGAGACCTTGAAGATGATGGGCGTCAACGTTCAGGTCGTTGCGCGCGGTCCGCACGGAGAGCAAATGTCCATCCTGAAAGATGGGCCGTCACCCTTGCTCAAGGGCAAGATCACGAGTTGGATGGAGTCGGTGTATGACGATTTCATCAACAAGGTGGCCGCCGGGCGGAAATTGCCTGTGGAGCGTGTGCGTCAGCTGGCTCAGGGTCGCGCATGGACCGGGCGGGCTGCCTTTGAAAACGGCCTCGTCGATGAGCTCGGGGGGCTCGAGGAGTCCCTGGATCTTGCTGCTGCGTTGGGGGGAGTGAGCCCTGATGCGGCTTTGATGGAGTACCCGGAGGTGCCTAACTTCCTTGAACAAATAGAAGATGCCATGGGCGGCATGGTGCACGTGGCCACTCCCGCAGAAGAACTCCTCGAGATGCTGGGCTTCGGTAGCTTGCTCAACACAGCAAGGGCAGCCATGGCAAGTGGACCTGCGATTTCACCTGACCGAGTTCAGGCTATTTTGCCATTTCAGTTCGTGATTCGCTGAGGCAGTTCCCGGTCGCTCCGGGAAGGTGCATTTCTGCTTGATGCCTCTGTTCAGATTCCTTTGATCAATTCGTGTTGTGCGCCGTCGGTACCGGTTGTCTTCATGGTCCGGTTTGTCAGCGCTTCGATCTGATAGGTCTGAACCTGGCCGATGAGATTGTCATCGTCCGCGTTTGTGATGGAGAAGCTGATGGTCTGCCCGTCGAGTGACCAGTCGCCGTTGAGCGAGACGTTCGGGCCTTGCGAGAGCGTCTCTGCAAGAAAGCCTCGGCCATGAATCCTTCCGGTGAACGTTCCGTTGGCATCGATCTTGAGCCATTCCACTTCGCTTCCTGTCCTGAGTTCCCAGTGCCCGGCAAGATGAGCAGCGTCTATGGGTTCTGATGTTGCCGGAGTGCAGCCGGCGAAGAGGGCGAGGATGGCGAGAGAGGTAATGAGGCGCATGGGGTGTCTCCGGTCGTGTCACCCCACCGTGCCAGCAGAAGCGCGGTCGGGTCAAGCGATGGGTTGATTGCGAGTGATCAGGGAGTTGTCAGAAGTCGTTCGCGCAGGTTTGTGTCGTATCGGCGTTGTGGCATCGCCGGAAGGCCTCCGCGATAGCCTTCTCCGTCCTTGATGACCTCCAGGAGGGCTCCGTCAACCAGTTTGGCGGGAGCTCTTATCACGTCTTCGGTGCAAATCAGGAGATCGGCGCGATTGCCTTTGACCAGCGAACCCGTGTCTGGTGTGCCGATGTGTTGAGCCGCCAGGCCGGTCGCACCGTGCCATGCCGCGAGATCCGGTAGGCCTTCAGCCATCAACGCGGCGAGTTCGAGGCCGTTGGTGCCGTGCATCCCCGGCAGAACGGGGTCTGTACCCATGAGGACGGGGAGGCCACCTTTGTAGGCATAGCTTGTGGCTGCGGCGTGGACTTCTGCGACTTTCTTCACCTTGTCCATGACAAAGTCACTGAGGCCAGGTGTGGACTGCAACTCTTTCATGATCCAGGAGGTGGGTGTCACCACGCAGTTCTTTTCTGCGGCGAGATCAACCAACTCTTCATCCATGAACGAAATGTGTTGGATGTCGTGCACCCCGCAGCGAATGGCGAGGCCGATGCCAGCGCGACTGTGCGCGTGAGCTGCGACCTGAAGTCCTCGGGCATGGGCTTCATCGACAATGGCCTCGACCTCTTCAGGAGAAAAATCACGGCATTCGAGGTGATCACTCGGAGAAGCCACTCCGGGGCTCGAGCAAATCTTGATGAGATCTGCACCGCAGGCTGCCAACTCGCGTACACGCTTGCGGCATTCCCATGGTCCATCAACGATGCTGCTGGGGCGGCCCGGGGCTTCCGGCCAGAGACGGGAGAGTTCGCCGTGGCAACGATCTACGCCACGGAAGTCGGCGTGCCCGCCCGTGGTTGAAAGCATGGCGATGCTAATTTTGAGCCGCGGGCCAAGAATGGTGCCGTTGTCGACAAGGCGTTTGTGGAGATTCGTTGCGCCACCCACATCGCGCATGGTGGTGACGCCACCGTCCACCAGTGTCGTGTGAAGAATTTTCTCAACCCATAGCAGCGCTTCTCCCGCGAGCATTGTGTCCATGGAGCCGCTGTCGAGGCCAAGCACAGTGACGTGGCCATGACAGTCGATGAGGCCTGGCGTCACGGTGTGGCCAGAACAGTCAATGACTGTGTGGGCATCGCCCACCTGCAGATTGGGGTCGTGGGGGCGGACTTCGTGGATAAGGCCTCCGTCGATGTGGAGGTCGGCGTTGTGGTGAATGGTTTCTTTTGCCGACCCAGTCCCGTCGTACAGTTCTTTGATGTTGGACAGAATAATCATGGCGCATCGCTCCTGGGTCGTGGTCCGTGTCAGATTCACACGGGCCGCTTGGACATGGATCGGGCGCGACACTCTACCGCGGAGCGAGGTGATCGCCCAAAAAGAGCGCCTTGAGGGGGGAGTGCTGGAAGCGCTGGCTTGCTTTGCTAAAACGCGGCGGTATGAGTAACCGACCCATTTCTCGCGAAGTGACGCCCAGCCAGCGCCGTGCCTTGCGTGAGCTGCTGGAATCGAGAGGGCATGCACTACGCAAGAATGCCAAGAACAAGTATCTCGAGTTCGAGGTACGTACTGACGCCAAGTCCATCTTCACTCTGTACACCTCCGGCAAGCTCGTGAGCACAGTGCGAGAGGGTGACTCTGAAGGTCTGATTCTTGAAGATGAGATCGGTCGGTTGGTCGGCAAGGGGGGACTGTCTACAAGCGGAGGGAAGACAGCACCCAAAGTCGGAGTGAAAACGTCTCCAGGTATTTCGAATTTTGCAGGCATCGATGAGACGGGAACCGGCGAGTTGCTGGGTTCGGCAATTCTGGCGGGGGCGCTCTTTCCGCGTGCGATTCAAGATCAAGTGCAGGCGCTTGTTGGCCACGTGGAAACCAAAACCAAGCGCGCTGCCTCTGGTTGGGAACGACTCGGTCATGAGATGGCGAACTTGCGGGTCGATGGCCTCGCGCTCTCCGCGTTGCTGCTGCCCAATAGACTTTTTGACAGGTATTCGAAGAACGCCTTGTTGGACTTCGCCTACGTGCGTGTGGTGGGGGATCTCATCGCAGCCTCCGGCCGGAACCCCACCGGAGCGCTCGACGACATGGAGTTGGCGATCGACGATTACGGAACGGGCTCTTTTTTGAACGAAGCTGCAGACGCTTGGCGTCGCCGAGGGTTGACCGTTCGGATCGAGACGAAAGCAGACGACAATTATCTGGCAGCGCGGGCCGCCTCTGTGTTGGCCAGGGCAACGCGCGCGCGAGAAATGTCGGGGCTGCAGGCAGACGAGACGGACGGCCCTCTTGGGACAGGCAATGCCGGCCACCGTGACACGCTTGCATGGCTGAGGCGCCGAGCGCGCTCAAATGCCGGATGGCCGTCCTTCGTCAAGACGTCGTTCCGAACGGTGACTGAGATCGACCGTGTGGCGGCCGTGACGAAAGAGTCTGTTCCGCCCATATCGGATTTGCTCGATCCGGACTCAGTGCGGGACTTCTTGGCAGGATGCCTGAACGTGAAAACCGCGCAGGTGCGTACTGGCGGGGCCAGATTTTCCTCACGCCTCGAGGTCGATGCTTCCGGTTCTGCATCGCTTTGCAGATCGTTGGAGTTTCTTCCGCTGCTGTGTGGAGGGATTGTGCTCGACGAGGCGATTTCTTTGGATTCGCTTGACGAGTTGTTGGACCGCGAAACGGGTTTCTTGTCGGGCTGGCGTATTCTGGTCGGGCAAGATTCTGACACGGATGACCCATTCTTCTTGTCGCTCGCGCGCGCTCATGCACGTGGGGTTGTGCAAGTTGTTCCTACGGAGCAAGCAGACCCGTTGCAGCGAGCCGTTGAACGTGCCGGGTTGCAACTGATGGCGCCGGGAGGAGATTCAGAAGGACTCCACGCGGTGTTGAGTCAAACGTAAGCGCAGGTCCGTCAAGGGCTCTTGTTGCACCGCCTCGCGTCACATCGCAATGAAGGGGGGCGCGGCAGTTCTACCAGGCCTCAAGTAAACGGTGACCGAGCATATCGGGAAGACCTTCGGCAGCGAAAATGAGCTCTGCGGCAGCTGCAACGTCGTACTCGACTCTGCGGAAGTTGACGACCCGTCCGTCCCAGAGGGCATAGGATGCCCGGCGATCTCCATCTCTCGGCTGTCCAACCGAGCCGACATTCACGAAGCAGCGCGCACCTTTCGTGTCATAGCCCGCTTCACAGCCCAAGGGGGAGGTCCAGCGCGACTCCTCGTCGATCACTCCAGGGACGTGAGTGTGGCCGACAAAGCACGGTTGCTCGACGCGCTCGAGACACCGCGCAATCTTGGGTCTCTCTTCCATGCGTTGCGGTAGGTATTCCAGAGTGTCTTCGCGAAACAAGTATTCATCGAGGGGGTGTGAAGGAGAGCCATGAACAAGGGTGGCGGTCTCAAGATCTTTGCGCTCTTCAAGAGATTGCAGGTATTCGAGGCCGTCATTCATGAGGTGAGCCCCCTGCTTGATTTGCGCTGCGGTCCATGTGATGGCAGCGCTGGCAAGTGGATTGAATCCAGTTGGTCCATCCAGGACAGCTTGCTCGTGATTGCCACGGATGGTTTGTGAAGAGATTTCTCGAACTATCGCGAGGCATTCGATGGGCTGTGCGCCGTAGCCGATGATGTCGCCCAGGCACCAATAGCGTTCGGCGCCTTGTTCTCGAGCGTCGTCGAGGACAGCTTCGAGAGCCTGGGTGTTGCTGTGAATGTCGCTAATGATTGCAGTGAGCGTCATGTCGATCGGGCCGCGTGATGCAGGTAAGCCGAGGTGTGAAGTCAGAACGATTGGAGGCCTCTGGACCCAGGATGCACAGGATGTCGAGTTGGATCAACGAACACCGAGTTTGCTCAGCACGGCATTCGAAATTGCGCCGGCAACGTCGATGCCTGTGCAGGCTTCGAGGGCCGTGAATCCTGGGCAAGAGTTGACCTCCAAGATCACGTCTTGCCCATCACCATCGATGATGTCCACGCCGGCGATTTCTAGATCGAGAACTTCAGCTGCACGTATGCCGAGTGCGCGTTGGGCGTCATTAGGTGACCAGGACCGGGTCTCTCCTCCGTACAGTACGTTGCCCCGGCCCGCCCCGGTTGGTCGGCGTTCCATGCTGGCCACAACGGATCCATCGATGATGAACATCCGTCTGTCGATGCCCTCTCCCACGCATGATTGAACGAGGGCGCTGCCGGTGAGGTCAGCGAATGCTCGAGCGTTCTGGCAGGCCGTCTCGCGCGGAAGGCCCACCGTGACGCCATGACCCGCAGCTCCACGTAGCGGCTTCACGACGAAGCGGTCGCCTGGCAGCGTGTTCAGGTTGTTTTCGACATCCCGTAACACGAGCGTGGTGGGTGGGGTTGGGAGTCCCGCAGCCTGGAGTTGCTCGAGAGAGGCGAACTTGTCATGAGCCTGCATGACGGATGCCACGTTGTTGATCCAGGGAATCGCCTCGATCTCAGCACCCAGGTCGAGCAGCGGGTCGAACTCGCTCGGTGGGCCACCCGAGGGCATTCGAAGCAGAACAGCAGAGGGGGCGTGGCGGCGCATCACCTCGATGAATTCGGAAGGTCTGAGGGGATGGGCTGAGACACCGCGCAATCCCATGCATTGGACAAGCCGCTCGACTGCACGACTACGAGTTGTCCGGGTCAGGATGGCCATCCAAACGGGTAGAGTGTGCGTCGGGGCATGGCCCGGAGCCTTGCCCTGATCTTCGTCAGGTATGCCGAGAGGAGACCATGATCGCTCGACAGGTCGCATGGCTCTGCTTGGGGCTCCTTGTGGGGGCGGGCTGCAACTCTACGGTTGAGCGAGGATACTACGCGCCGCTCGGGGCCAGCTTCTCTACATCCATAACGCCCCAACAGGACAAGACCGCTGACCTGATCGTGGATGTCACTTGCCAGGGCGTCTACCTCAACACCGTCGAAGGCAAGTTAACCCGAACCGCGCATATCCAACTGGATATCACGCGAACCAGCGCGACTCAGGTCCTCTTTCCGGTTGATGGCATGAGACTGGATGCCATCATCGATGCCGTCGAGGACCTTCCGGAGATTGTCGACACGGAGGCGTTGCTGCCCGATGAAGTTTGGAGCCGCCGGCTCAAGATGCACGAAATGGTGCTCGTGAATCCTTGGAGCAACCGCAGCCTCGATATTTTCTTCGACTTTGTCGACGACGAACAGCCCATTCCGTCTCTCTTGAGGTTTCGCTGGCGCGCAGAGGCAGACTCTGGCTGGTCCTATGGAGATGATCAGTTTCTGCGGATCCCCGAGGGTGATCCCCGAATCCCTCCCGCGCTCCCCGCTTCGGACAAGGAGTTTGGGATGCGCAACGGCTACTATTTCCCGGGCTACGGTGTCCTGGGGCCGCGTGGGCTCCGTGACTCGGTCGAGGTTCGACCGCACTATCTCTTTCACGCTCCCTGACGACATTCGGCCGTGCGGATCTCTCTCTTCCTCGGTGTGCTCGCGTTAGGCCTCGCCTCTGCGGCGTTGTTCCTGAACGACTCGCTCTCGGACCTGCTCCGGGAGCAGATGGTCCGGTTCGATCTGAACCATGTTCTGGCCTTTGAGCATGTCTCTGTGACGTCCAAGCAAAAGGTGCTCGTTCTGAATGCGACCATCGAAGACCCGGAGACAGAGCGGGTTGTCGCGTCGGTTGACCAGCTTGAGATCGGACTCAAAATCCCGTGGACAGGTGGCCTTCCGGTGCCCGAAGTGCAATCAATTCGCGGCCGCGGAGGGCGCGTGTTGTTGCGGTATGAAGAAGGCGAACTCAGTTTCGTTCGCGGGCTCATGGCGTTGCTTGATGGGATCGGTGCCCTCATGTCGACTTCCTCGGAGCCCACCACTTCGACTGAGTCTGAGCTGCCGGAGCTTTACTTCGAGGACCTCGAAGTCGTTGTGTACAGCGAAGGACTTCATTTGCAGCGTTACCCAAGCACGAGCATTCGTGTTCGGGAGCAAGACTCGCAGATCTTGGAAGTCATGATCGCGACAGGTGCGGATGGCGGGACGCTTCAGTTGTTACTGGATGATGACGGGCTCACCAGATTGACGGCCGACCAATTCCATGTCAGTCCAGCTGTGACGACCCTGGATCCAGCCGGGCAAGACATCCTCATGCGAGGGTTTTCACCAACAGGCGATCTGGATGCTGTTGTTGACCTGAAGACTGGGCTTGTCAGCGGGACGTTGTTCAACGCCTACATCGATGCGGCCCACGTGCCTTTCCCGCTGGGGCCCGCAACAATTCCGTTCCAGGTGGACGAAAACAACGTTTTGAGGATTGATGAAGCCAAGCTGGCCTTCAATGGCGGCGATGTCGTGTTGTCCCTCGAGGCCGGTGAGCACGAGGCTTTCATGAGCATCGATGTCGATGGCGCTGAGTTCAAAGAGGAGATCCTGCATCTCATTCCCGGATATCAGGAGTGGGAGGAGGTCGATGTCGCGGACGGGGGCAGCTTTGAGTGTCACCTCAAGGTGTCTTTGACAGACAATATGTCCGAGGTGAGCGTTGTGGGTGGTGGCGGTTTTTATGTCAGCGCTGTGGACTTCACCAAGCACGGAGTCCAGTTAGAAGACGTCGTTGGCAGATTCGAAGTCAACGAACAAAACGTTTTGAAGTTTCCAGAAATCAGTGCGCGCACTCTGGGTGGGCGCTTCAGGACATCGGGTACTTTGGGCTTGCTGGATGAAGAATTCCGGATAGAGCTGTCGCTGGAAGACCTCGATGTGGCGCAACTCCATGATGTGTTCCTGACGACTGAAGAGCACGAAGACGATGTCGCCGGCTGGTTGCAGGGCAGCATCCAGGGTTCAGGTCAACTGCAGGATCCCGCGTCCTATGTCGCGAAGGGGCAGGCTTCGGTGCGTGCCGGCAACTTCTGGGATACGCCGACTTTCGAGCAAATCCTCAAGGTCCTGACCATGTCGAGCAACCTGGATGGGCACCAACGCGTGGACGCAGAGTTCACCGTGGGCGAGAAGCTCGTCAACTTCGATTCGCTGGAAATCCAGTCGGATGTGCTCACCCTGTCAGGCTCGGGCTCTATCCGATTCAACGGCCGAATTCGATTCGAGCTCCGCCCAGCACCGGTGCGATTGGGGATGGTTGGAAAGCTCCTCGATACACTCAAGGAGGAGTTGCTGGTCAAGCTCACGGTTCGGGGGACACTTGGCGATCCGCGAGTTTCAGCAACACCGCTCAATATTGTTGCTCGGCCCTTTCGGAGCTTCTGGAACTTTCTCTTCGAGGATTCGTCCGAGCCCCAATCCCAGGAGGAGTCCCCTGCGGATGAGGCTGCCTCAGATGGGTGATCTGAGGAGTCCTTGCTGAACGCCGACCGAGAAGGCCCAGGGAGTGTGGGGTTCTCCGAGGGAGGGGGGCTGGTTGGCTGTTTCCTGTGAGTTTGTTAAGATCCCAGCTTGCTCACGGCCCCTCATGTGGGTGTAATTCAGGAGGCCTACTCGATGGCGAAACCTAAAAACTTCCTCTTCATTTGCCGCGGAAACGAGGCGCGCAGCCAGATGGCTGAAGGCTTTGCCAAAGCGATGTCTACCGGCAACGTGAAGGTCTACAGCGCTGGAGTGGACCCGAGCGGGATTGATTCACATGCGGTCCATGTGATGGAAGAGGTCGGTATCGACATCTCCAATCAAGCCGTGTCTGCCTTCGACGGTGTTCCGGTGAACAAGATCGACACGGTGGTCACACTGAGCTCCGATTCCGACCCACTTCCCAAAAACCTTCGTAAGAAGACGACTCAAATTCATTGGCCGCTGAATGATCCGGCTGCCACGAGTGGGAGTGATGCTGAGGTGAAGAAGGCCTTTCGCTCGGTGCGCGATGAGATTCGTAACCGCGTCGAAGTCTTGCTCGTTGGCTGAAGTTTCAGTGCCCGGCGCTGTCGGGCTCAGCCCTTAGAGTCCTTCGAAGTTCGTCGAGCGAACTCGGCTTGAGCTGCTTCGAGATCGAGCGGTTCATCGATGTCCCGGACGATCCATTCGTCTTGAAGAGTGACATGCTGCACGCGTCCCTCATCTTGCCGGATCACAGTGTGAGCCGGGGATTCATCGGCCAGGGCCAAGAATTCTGGAATCAGTTCAACCGCATGGAGGCAGGGATGTCCGCGCCTCCCCTGCACACTGGGCGCCAAGATGTCTGTGCCAGGAGCGCGTTGCTCCCAAGCCCGCAGCAGTTGCCGGATGTCGTCAGCGCGAACCAGAGGGTGATCGACCGTCTGCAGAAGAAAGTCCTCTGCCACCCCGCGTAGGGCGCATTTGACAGAGGAAGTTTGGCCTTTCTCTGGCGTCTGATTGACCACGATGTCCAGCCCGTATTCCGCACACGTTCGTTCAGAGAGCCGAGCTGCCCCCTCGGGCGAGACCACCATGGCAATGCGCTCCAGACCGGATGCCAAGAGGGTGCGGACGCAGATTTCATATGCCGAGAGCCCCCCTAGATCGGCAAAAGCCTTGGGGGTTCCCAGGCGCCGACCCTTTCCGGCTGCAAGCAAAATGGCGAGCATGCACTGGCTCCTAGATTCGGGCTTCAGGAAAGAAAGAAGGAGATCCAACCTCTCCCCCTTCGCATCATCTCGTAAATGAGCCTACGCAAACAGAAGGTCTCCTAGGCGCTGGTGAACGGCATGGCTCCAGACAACGAGCGTTCAGCAAACCTCTCGAGGCGCGTGGAGCGTAATGCCGGGGCGCAGCTCCTGGGACGGCTGTACACCTCGACGCTCGCCTTCGTGATCACGGCAGTGGTGCTCCCGAGGCAGCTGGGGATTCATGATTTTGGAATCTTCGCCTTCTATCTAAGCCTTCATCAGCTGCTGCAAAACGTCTACGACTTCGGGGCGTCGACCATTGTCATCAGGGAGGCGAGTAAGCAGCGCTCGGATGCTGGGCGACTGATCGGGATGCTCATTTGCATCAAGGCTGTCCTCGCCGGGCTGGCGATGATCGGCTTGATTTGCGTGGCCTGGGTTTTTGAAGGGTCGGGCAGTCGCTTTTATCTGCTGGCGCTCGCAGCTGTTCCCTTGCTGTTCCACGCACCGGCCGGGGCCGGAGCGATCTTCAATGTCGACATGGTTTTCAAATGGTCGGTGTTCGCATCCGTGGTGGGGCAGTCGGCATGGTTGCTGGGCACGCTGGGCCTTGCTCTCTGGGGCGTGGACCGGCCGGCGCCTTATTTGCTGGCCGTTGGCCTTGGGACCATTTTCAACGGCTCCTTGAACTACCTCTGGGCCTCACGTCGCGTCCGTATCACTTTCGATGCAGGTCGAGCCCAGTTCGCGAAGCTTTGGCGAGAGGCCTGGCCGGCTGGTGTCTCCATGACCATGGCTTCGGTCTACTTCTTCATCGACACGGCCATGCTGAGACCCCTGGAAGGTGAAGTCGCCGTCGCCCGCTACAGCGTCGCGTACAGGCTGATGACCTTTGCACTCATGGTCCCCGTGCTGTTTAGCAGCGTGCTCTTCCCGGTGTTTTCTAGATTATGGGCGATGGGTGCGCCCTCGTTACGACCGTTCTTTCAGAGGTCATTGGGTGTGCTCTTGGCGCTTGGGCTCACAGTGTTGGTCACCGTTCCGCTCATCAGTGCCGATATCATGAGCGTTGTTTACAAACCAGAGTACCGCTCGAGTGCCACGACGTTGTCGATTCTGGCCATCGCAATGGCAGCGGTGTTTGTGGCTTACCCTCATATCTTGCTGCTTCTGGCGTCGGGATATCAGCGGGTGATGATGGTTATCTCCACACTGGGCGCCGCTCTCAATATTGGCATGAATCTTTGGGCCATTCCGCGATACGGCATTGAAGGAGCTGGTTGGACGACGGTGGCTACCGAAGCTTTCGTTCTCTGCGCGGCAGCCGCGTGCGGTTGGCGGCTCACAGGAGTCCGGTTGCACTTGAGAGCCAGCGTCCGCCCCGCCATTTGTGCTGCCATGGGAGGGCTCGTGCTCCATTTGTTGCTTGGCATGATTTCAACAGATGAACATCTGTGGCGCGTTTTGACCGGCGTTGGAGTCGCGGGGCTGGTGGTTTTTGCGACCGGCATCTTCCCGCTGAATCTAGGGACGGAGAAAGGAGCGCCCAGTGCATGACGTTCCTTTTGAAAGCCGAGGGATCGAGAGGGGGATCGGGTGTCGCGTCTGATCCTAGGCATGGATGCTCGGCCGGCTCTTTTTGGTCGCACGGGGTTCGGGCGTGTTGTGCGAGAGAGCATGCGTTTGTTGGCTACTCGCACAGATGTCGAACTAAAACCTTTCGGAGCTGCATGGCAGCGCGCCCGCCCTGATTGCCATGTCCGAGGGGTACGCAGTCCGCGGATTCCCGCACGCCTGCAGAAATGGCTCGAGCCGCTTGGATTTGGCGTGGAGGCGGTGCTCGGTCCGCTGGATGTCTACCATCACACCGATCTGGTTTATGCCCCTGTGTCGCGAACTCCCGAAGTTCTTACGATTTATGATCTGGTCTTCTTGGAAGAGTCCGTCTGGCATGAGGCGGGCTTTGCAAAACGTGTGATGACTCGCCTTGCGCCTCGCGCAAAAGTTGCCCGCCAAATTGTCGTTCCGAGTGTACGTGTTGCGGAAGATGTCATGCGTCATGGCCTGGCGACCCCGGAGCGTGTGGTCGTGAATCCACTCGGAGCTGATCATATTGACGGGACAGCCCAGCCAGGCGACTGTGCGCGAGTTGAAAAATTATTAGAGGGCGCGGGGCTCGGCTCCTCGCGTGGAGACCCTCTGGTGCTTGTGCCGGGAACACGCGAGCCTCGCAAGAACCAGCAGGCGTTGCTGAACATGTTTCTCGCGGGGACCACGCCGGCCACTTTGCTTTTTGTGGGACCGCGAGGCTGGGGGTGTGAAAAACTCGAGACCCAGTTAGGCCTTTTGAGCCGCGAGCCAGGGTCTCGGCGCCGGGTCGGTGTTGCAGGTGAAGTGAACGAGGAAGACCTTGCCGCGCTGCTACGCGTGGCTGACCTGGTTGCCTATCCTTCCTTCGCCGAGGGATTCGGTCTTCCTGTGGCGGAGGCCATGCGGTGCGGCCGAGCTGTGCTGACATCCGAGGGGACGCCCATGGCCGATTTCGGAGGCGAGGCCGTGCTTGCGGTCAACCCAAGGGATCACTCGGCGCTTTCTGATGCCCTGGAGTCCCTTCTGCGCGAGCCCTCCTTGCGTGTGGATTTGGGGCAGGCGGCGGTCAAGCACATCGCTCAGGCGAGATGGGAAGCTCACACCGAGACTCTTGTGGACGTGTATAAGGCAGCGCTTTCGTAGACTCCTGATTCCATGCATCTATCGCTTCTACAAACTGATCGACTTTCACGCCTGTGCCTTTGTGCTCTCGCCTTGTCGCTGGTCTGTGTTTTGCACGCATGCGCAGATGACGGGGGCCATGCTTCTGATGAAAATCTTCCGCCGATCAGTAAAAACGCAGAGCCGGCAAATCGCTTTGCCGAAGATTTTCCGGCAATAGCCTCGTTAGAGAACGCTGATGTGTGGGTCGCATGCCAGCAGTGGGATGGTCGGCGTGACAGCATTGTCGCCGGTTTGCTCACGGAGTGGGAAAGCGAACAGCGCGTAGAGATCTACACTTCGCCCACTCATATTTTTGGACTCACTATGGCAACTGGTGCGGGCGCCGAGGGCGGCTCGGTCTTGCACATCGTGTGGTCGGAGCAAGTTCATGACGGGTGGGCCTTGCGAGGTGTTGAGGTCTTTCCAGATGACTCGCGCAGCACGAGAGAGATTTCTAGTAGCCAGCCGGTTGCGGAAGATGGCGGAGCGAATCCCCCTCAAATACGAAGCCTCGAAGGCACGCGAATCGGTGAGGTGCAGACACTCGTGTCCGCACTTGACGGAAATTGCACGGTTCCCCGCCTGGTCTCCGACAGTGAAGGCCAACTCTTGTTGGTCTGGGTGGCTGTTCATGCAGACGGACTCACATTGCGTGCACGCCCCTATCTGCCTGGTTCCGGTTGGGGGGATGTCGTCGATGTGGCGGGTGACGGCCCACGAGATCAATGGGCTCCCTATCCCACGGTGGTTGGGCCTGGGCGTTTCGCTGTCGCCTGGGATGCCGCAGTCGACGGGAACTTTGACATCTTCTTCGCCCGACTGGCGATCGATGTTGAAGGCAGCCGTGAGCTTCGCGTAACGGACCGGCAACGAGTGACCGAGAGCTCTCGCTATGAAGCACAGCCAACGATTGCAGCAACCTCAGACCGTTTGTACATCGCCTATGAAGTCGGCAGTGAAAACTGGGGACGTGAAGGTTCAGTCAACAAGCTAGACGAGGCGTTGCACATCTCGCGCCAAATCGAAGTGGTGGCCGTGGAAGGAGAAGGGAGTGATGCCCGGGCGGCTCCTCTCGCAGTGCCTTTCATGGAGGGGGTGAGCAAAAGCCTGAGGGATGGATGCGAGCAGCCCCACCTGCAGGTTGATGGGAGCGGTAATCTGGTGATGTTTTTCCGGGGACTCACGCTGCCAGACCAGTTACACGACCCGGACAACAAGCAATTTCAACAGCACGTCGAGCAGCGCCAGGGGGCGGGCGTTGGTTGGCGGACGTCGATTTGGTTCAGCTTTATGAGTCGCTTTGATGGCACGCAGTGGGACATCGGTGGTGCACATCAAAAGGCGGTCCGTGCGAGCAATGGGCGGAGTGATGCTCCGATTGCACTGGGACGTCTTAAACAGGGCGGCACGGCCTATGCTGTTGTGGGCGATGCACGAGAGCCGCAGATGGTGGAAGCCGAAGGCAATGAAGGCCAGGTGTTGGATCTGAACTGGTGGGGGCCGATCAGCACCGAGTCGACTCTCGTAAGCACCGGTCGCCTTCATAAAGGGCAGCCAGTTGGCCCCTTCCCGCTGGGTGAAGCGCGCCCGATGCCCCCGTGGCCCAGTTCGAGCGACTCTTCGCGGCCCGGCCCAGTGGTGAAAGATCTGGATGGGCGCCGGTTGCAACTTGCACTGGGTGATTTGCACCGCCACTCCGATTTGTCGCGTTGTTCGGGAAACTGGGATGGCTCTTTCACCGAAGCTCTTCGCTACGGCTACGACGTGGGTGGCTTGCAGTTCATGGCAGTCACCGATCACTTCGAGCACATGACGCGTTACGATTGGTGGCGCAGCCTTGCGTTCATGGATCAGTACGACGCGCCCGGACGATTCGTGAATTTTCGCGCCTACGAACGAGCTGATGCACAGACCGGGCACCGCAATGTTATCTCGGGTTCGGAGGTCCTTCCGATTGTTGCTTATCGAAAGGAGTTTCTGGAAGGGCGTGATGATGCCAACGCCAATTCACCGGATGCACTCTGGGAACATTTCGCCGGCGAACAATTGATGACTATTCCGCACACGCCTGCAGGCATGTACGAGAAGAGCGGTTCCGTTTTTGACTGGCTTTCCTTTAATCCTGAATACGACAGGGTCGTGGAGATTTTTCAGTCTTACCGCGGGTCATCCGAGGAATTTGAAGGCCCACGCTCGATACCGAGCGTGTATCCGAAACGCTTTGCGCGGCCCAACCTGGACGGCGGATTGCACTTCGGTTTCATCGCCTCGAGTGATCATCAATCCACCTACGGGGCTTTTGCGGGGGCCTGGACGACGGGGGTCAGTCGAGGCGAAGTGTTCGAGGCACTGCATGCCCGAAGGACGTTTGCTTCAACTGTCCGGATGTCTCTTTGGGTCGAGTGGGACGGGGTGCCGCTCGGAGAAATTCGGAGAGAATCGCAGAGTGATGCCGGCCAGCTGACCGTAGAAGCCTCGCTAGAAGATGGGGAGTTCGGATTGCTGGAAATTGTCGTGGACGGCGTGGTGGTGCAGTCGCGAAGCGTTTCTGGCTCTGAGTTGACCGAGACCTTTGTGGGTCCCGAGTTAGGGGTTCCCGAAGAAGGCACTCGCTATGTGTATGTCCGCGTGCAGACGGTCGATGGAGAGTTGGGCTGGAGCAGTCCCATCCGTCGTGGACCGGAAGCAACACTTCCCGATGGACCACTTGGCGTAGATGCCTACGACGATGTGAGTGGACCTGCCCTTCAAGGGCAGTTCAAGTCGTCCGCAAAGTGGCGTGGCGACGTCCTGCACGAGCACTGATTCCCGTGCGCATCGGCTTCGATATCAGCATTCAAGAGTTGCCGGAGCATACAGGCGTTGAACGAGCGCAGGCTACGCTACTCGAAGCGCTAATCGCTGCGGATGCAGGCCATGAGTACGTCCTGTTCAGTCCCGGGCATATTGCAGAGAGGTGGCGCGGTCGCCCCGGAGTCACATTGGTAGAAGGCGATTCAAGGCCGATCTGGTTCTGGCGCGAGAGTGTTGTGCCGAGAGAAATCCGAAAACAGAGCGTGAAGATTTTTCATTCTCCTGTGGCAGCCATTCCATTGCGTGCACAGTGTCACCTCTTGGCGACGATTCACGAGGTCCCGTGGGCCGAAGCCGGTGGAGCTTTCGGTGAGCATGCCGCTTCACATAAGTTGCGGTTGCACCTGGCGGCCAACTTTGCGGCGCGCCTCTTGTGCGTTTCGGATCGAACCGCAAAGCAAGTGTGCGACTTGCATCCAGATGCAGAGTCGCGAGTGCGGGTGACACCTCATGGCATTGACTCGCGCCGGCTAAATGAAAGTTCCGAGAGGCCAGAGCAGCCTTTGCTGGAAAATGTGAAGACGCCTTTTGTGTTGACGGTCGGTCGACTGCGCCGAAAAAAGAATCTCCTGCGACTGCTCGATGCTTTCGCAGGGCGGGTGACTGCTGGTGGCTCTGAGACGCTCGTGCTTGCCGGTCCCGACGGGGATGCTTCGAAGGCACTCCGTGACCGTGCTGGGCAGTCAGACCTTGCGGGACGCGTTGTTTTTACGGGATATATTGAGAATTCGGTCTTGCAGGGACTCTACCGAGGCGCTTCGTGTGTCGTGCACCCCTCCACGTTCGAAGGGTTCGGATTGCCGGTGCTCGAGGGTCTTGCCGCTGGCGTGCCGGTGATCGTTTCGCGTCAGGGCGCCATTGCAGAGGCCGGAGGTTCTGAAGCCGTCTTGGCTGTGGATGGAGAAGACGCTTCGGATATGGAACGTGGGCTCTGTCTTGTGCTCGACGATGCGCAACTCACAGCGAAGCTCGTTGCGGCCGGGCGTGATCACGTTCGGGGGCATTGTTCAGATCATGCGGTAAAAAGAGTTCTCTCTGTTTATGAAGAGTTGGCATGAAAGTCATTGTTGATGCCACGACGCTCGATGGAAAACCATCCGGAGCGACAACTCGTCTTGCTGCACTTGGGCTGGCTCACCAAGCTCGGGGTGCTGTAGACGTGGAGTACCTGGTACGACCTGATTCGGATCCTTTGCCTGGGCTGCCATGCCTTGCCTTTGATGGTATGGAAACGCCGTTTCGTAGGGCCATGGCTGGAAGTCGCTTGGATCATTTTCTAGTCGAGCGGGGTGCCGACGTGTTCTGTGCCGGCGCCCTTCCTCTCCCGAAGATAAAATCTGTACCGACCGTACTCACAATGCACGACCTTCGCTTCTTGTCGCCAGATGCTGGGCAAGGTCTGTTGCGCCGGTTGTGGGGAGTCACGAATTTGCGTCGCAATCTCGGAAGAGCGTCTCGAGTGGTCGCTGTGTCCGAGACAACAGCTGGCATGCTGCTTGAACGCCAACTCGTAAAGAAAAAGAGTCTCGTTGTGGTCCCCAACGCTGGGACGCCAGGTGTCGAGCGCGTTCTCGATGTGCACGAAATCGGAAGTTTCCGAAGGCATGCAGACCTTTCGACTCGCTACGTGCTTGCTCTGGGGCCTGCGGAACCACACAAGCGGGTCGAGGATCTTCTAGAACTTCTCGCTGCGGTGCGCAGTCATGAAGCGGGAGAAGATCTCGCTCTCGTACTCGCTGGGCGTGTCGATATGAGGCGTGCGTTCGCCTACGCCCGGCTTGCCGAACGCCTCCACGTGGCGTCAGCCTTCCGTATGGTGGGCGTACTTTCAAAGCACGAGCTTTCCGTTGTTCTTTCGGGAGCGGACGCTTTTGTTTCAGCTGCTCGCCACGAAGGTTTTGCCATTCCCCTTGTGGATGCGCAGCGGTTGGCCGTGCCTGTCGTGGCGGTGTCAGGAGGGGCTGTCGCTGAAGTCGCGGGCGATGGTGCTTGGTTGGCAGAGCCTGGGGACCTCGCAGGTCTCGCGGCCGCACTGCTCGATGCCACGACTCCGGGGGACCTGAGGGAGGCACGCCTCCGAGCAGGTTTGCGGCGGGCTGAGAAATGGTCGTGGGAGCGATCCGCCGTGGAACTCGAATCTGTGTGGAAAGACGCTCGAAAAACTTGAGGTCGATGCTCAGCTGTTTGGAGTGGGCGCCTTCGTTCGTTTGCTGGCACTGGTGCGAGTGGCTCGGATCAAGAGAGTGCCACGACCAGAGCCTGCGCTGCCCAGACGATGGCGGCTGCAATGAGCAACAACGCCAGTCCAAGAATGCACCGGGTGCTGGCAGACAGCTGACTCGTGTCAGCATGTAGAAGTCCGCGGCGGAGATCTGATCGACTCTTTTGTTCCTGACGGGTTGAAGTCAGTTGCTGGCGACTCGGAGTGCGCATGGATGGCGAACCCCTTGTCGTTGTCAGAGTGGGTTGGACGGGAGACAGTGGACCTGGGTGAGAGCCTGGCCGCGAGGAGGATTGGCGCTTCTGAGCACGAGGCGCCTCCTCCGCCGAGTCGTTTTCGCGCAGCGGAACCTGTGAGTGGTCGCGTTCCAGGCGAACGTGGACCTGGCCGACAAGCAACTCATCTCCTTCGTGAAGGTCAGCCTCGGTGACCGCCCAGCCGTCAAGCTCGACGAGTGCGCCCGGGCAGGTCTCGAGTCGCAGGGTGGTGTTGTCTCCAGGCAGCAATCGTGCGTGCTGGGGTTTTACCGAGGGATCTCGGAGGCAGGCGCCGGACGAGGGATCGGACCCAAGGGTGGTCGGTAGAGCAGAGAGGGGGACCTTCCGACCAGCGCTCGTGAGCAGAAACCACATCTGCGCATGATCAAGCATCCTGGCCGCCGAGGCCAGTGGAGTTCGGTGGGCAGGGAGGCGGTCGGCGGTTCGCTACACTTATCGACCTCATGAGCCTCCTTTCGGCCCGCAAGATCACCCACGCCTACCGCCGCATCCTGGGGCGCGCTTCGCCGACCCTGGTGAATGTCGATCTCGAGGTGGGCCCTGGTGAGTGTTGGGGGCTGGTGGGTCCCAACGGATCTGGGAAGTCGACATTGCTGCGAATTCTTGCGGGCGTCACTTCGCCTCTGTCGGGAATGGCCTCGGTCTCCGGCGCCCCTGTCGGAAGCCTTCGAGCGCGAACCGCATGTGGATATGCGCCTGAGAGCGTTCACTGGCCGCCCGGAATGCGCGTCCAGGATGCACTCGGAGAGTTGGCAGCGATTTCTTCAGTGCGGGGTGTTTTGGGTCGTGTCGAACGCGTGACCGAACTTCTGGGTCTCGCCGACATCTTGCCTCGCCGCTTTGGAACACTGTCGCTAGGACAGGCCCGGCGTGTCGTGATCGCGCAGGCGTTGCTCGACGACCCACAAATGATTCTCCTGGACGAAGCCTTCTCAGGTCTCGATTCGCTGGTGATGCACGACTTGCTGGAGGATCTGCACCTGCGCCTCGCAGGAGGTGTCGGCATTGTGTTGGCGACGCACCGACTCGAAGATCTTGTAGGGCTCGCAACTCATGTTCTCGTGTTGCAAGGCGGGCGAGTGGTGCGCTGTGGTCTGGCCGAAGACATTCTTGATGGGCTGGCCGGCCGTGACAGCCTGGCCGGCTTGTTGGAGAATCACTCGTGATCGCGGCCTCGCTACTTGTTGCGGGCGTGACGTTTCGGCGGTTGGTGACACTGCGTAACTTGGCGCTTGCTGCGGCGGGCGGGTTGCTTGCCGGCTTGCTGGCTCTGGGAGTTCCAAGCGCGAGCTTGGCCCACGATGTGCTCAATGTTCTCGTGGCCACGATTGCCGTGCTCGTGATTTTTCCACTGGTCGCGGGACTGCCGACTTCAGACCGACTCGGTGGATACGAAGGGCTTCAGGTTGTGCGCCCGATTCGCTCGGTGGCGCTCGCATTTGGACGGGTCGAGGGCAGTTTGATTGCCGGCTTACTGTTGTTACTGATTATCGCGCATGTTGCTCACGGCGTTGCTGGTTTGCGCATGGTTCCGAATCAACTTGTAGGCAAGTCAGAAGCGTCGTCTGGGAGTGGAGAACTCTGGAGGTTTTCAGTCCCGGCAGGCTCGCAGGGGCCGTATCGACTCCTGGTTAATACACACCTCCCTTTCGCGGGTGCAGGAGAGCTTGAGGTGACGACGCGCCGCTCAAGTGGAGAACACCAACAGCAGGTGACTATCTTGCCGGTGCGTCGGCACGAAGTTGTTATTCCAGACCTGGCTCCTCACCGAGGCGACCTCTACGTCTCCCTGACTCCACTTGGTGGGGTGGTGTTTGGAGTGCAGCCACCGGCGCTCGAAGTCGGTGAACGTCCTCTAAACTTGGGAGTGCCTGCAGTTCCGGGAGGTACGCTTGCAAGGCTCGCCTTCGCATTATTGGTGGTGTTGGCCGCAGCTCACGCTTTCCATTTCGAGACGGCATGTCTCTCGGGTGTTTTTGCATTGGCAGTGACTCCTCCGCAGAGCCCCGCGCTCTGGGCCTTGTCGTTTGCCTTGCTGTTGGCTTTTGCTTCGCTCGGGACGGCCCTCGTACGTAGGCAGGCTCTGCCGTGACGTGGACTCCAAGGCTGTCGTTTGCCGTGGGAGTGCTGTGCCTGGCTTGCGCTGCCTGGGTCGCACCGGGAGTGAAAGAGGGAACGCCAGCACCCTCTCCCGGAGAGGAGGCCCTTTCGGAGCCGTTTCTAGAGCCCGTGGCGCGTGCTCTTGCCCCCTTGGGCCCTTTTCGGGCCGTTGCGTCGTCGGTGTTGTGGATGATGGTGCAAGGGAGGCAGCAAGATGGAGATGCGGAGGCCGTTGCGGATCTGGCAGAGGGCTTGTTGTTGTTGCATCCCGGGTTGGAGGAAGTGCGTGTGTTTCTTGCACGGCAACTCGTCGTCACGCAGGCACCACATAGCCCTGACCAAGCACGGCACCGAGCACTTGTTGCGCGAGGCTTGAGTATGCTCGAGGAAGGCTTTGCATTGAGTGATGCGGAAGACAGTGAGCGGCTTCATGGGGCCCTTGGCACACTGCTTGCCATTCAGAAGGACGCAGACCCTCGGTTTTCTCCGGTGGCTGCGCAGTACTTTGGGGAGCGGCCCGAGGATGTGGCGATCGCTGAATTGCGACGGGCTCGACGTAGCGAGGTCAATGCGCTCAATTTAATCCTGTTGTTGGTGGATCGCGGATTGACCACCTTGCGCCTTGACGGAGATTCTCTCGAGGCAAATCGAGACCTGGAAGAAGCGACCGCTGTCTTGCAGCAGTTCGACGAGGAAGAGCGTCGCGCAATCACGCCGGAGTTGGAGGTGTTGCGCCAGCAACTGAATTTGTCGGCACCAGAAGATGAGAGGAATCGCTCGTGACGATTCGGTGGGGGCTCCTGGCCATTCTTTTCGGAGTCATGCTGCGCGTCATGGCCTTTGACGCACACGCCGTGCCACGAGGAGACGTCGTGCTCGATGTTGGCGTTGCCCGAAGTTTGGCGGCAGGCGAAGGTTTCGGCTCTGGGTTTGAACGCGGACTTCCGAAGCTGGTGGGTCCTGGCGGTCTGGCGGCAAGTCTTCCTCCGCAAGATCAAGCAGATCAGCATCCTCCTCTTTGGCCGCTCGCAGGCTCTCTCTTGGTGCGCATGGGCCTCGAGCCGTTCACTGCGCTGCGAGTGCTCTCCTTGCTTTGTGGGCTGCTGGTGCTCTGGCTCACTTGCCGGATGACCGATCGGCTGACCGAAGGAATTCCTGGAGTGCCCGACGGCTTGCCAATGCTTGCTGCAGGTTTCGTCGCGGTGGGCTTTCTGGCAATCGATAGTTCTGGCAACGGCTCTCTCTATGCGGCGCAGGCGGTTGGCGTTCTCGGATTGATCGAGTTGTGTGCGGCTCCACGCCCTTCCATGGTGCGCATCGGGTTGGTGTTGGGTGCCTTGCAACTCTTGAATCACCAATGTGCCGTATTGCTACCTTTCCCCTTGTTCGTCTTGCTGCTGGGGGCACGGCCGTCTGAGCGTGGGCGCGCGCTGCTTGTCGGCTTGGGCGGGCTCGCTGTTTCGTTGATCTGCCTGTTGCCCTGGTGGTTCCGAAATGCAGAGATTTTTGGTGACCCATTTTACAGCGTGAATTCCATCTACTTCCTCTATCGCGCGGGAGTCGAAGCTGTCTTCGAATTGCATCAGGGGACGCCAACCTTGCGATTCGTGAGCGATCTCGACCCACTCCTGATGCTGCGGGCTTGTCTTGGATTCGTGAAGCTCAACTTGTTCTATGTGTTTACGACGGGCCTCGTTGTTTGGCCGGTGTTGATGGGGGGCGCTGCTGCGGCTCTTGTGCCTTTCGCGGGCGAAGGCCTGAAGACTTCAGATCGCCGATTGCTTGGTGTGGTGATTGCACTGGCGATGTTGGGCTCTGTTGCCGTGCTCTGGCCGGCCACGAAGTTGCGCTACCTGGTGGCCTTGCAGCCGTTGGTTGTGATCTTGGCCGCCAGGGCGTTTGCACGACCTCCTGGTCGAGGCCAGAGATGGGCTTCTCTGGCTGTGGGGCTGGCCTGGTTGGGTCTCTTGTTGCTGACACTCGACGATGTCACGTCGTCTGGAGAGAACGCACGTCCTGTGAGGTGGATGTTGTTGGCCTTTGGGGGTGCCTTGTTGTTCTGGTTGCCATTGCGCTTGCACCTCAGAGTGCGCGGCGGTCGATGTGGCGTGAACCTACTCATCGCTGGAATCTTGATCTCCTGGGTGCTTTCGAGTTGGGTCGCTGTGGGCGCAGAAGTGCGCACGGCGTATCACAGTACGGACTTCGCCACGGACTTCTTTGGATCCCAGGGCGAACTGGTCGAGGCGCGGGACGAACGCGCCTTGCTCATCGCACACGACGAGGCGTTGGCACGAGGCGTTACACGCGTTGCAGGGCCGATTGGCCTGCTGGCCTGGCCAGAGCCCCGGCTGCTCGAAATCTCCAAGGGGCTTCCAGCGGCGATGTTGACCAAGACACTGGAGGCATTGATCGATGCCGACCGCATGCAGTGGGTGATCTTGCTGCTTGAAGATGCGCGGCCGCTGCTCGGTGCGGCCCCAGAGATCGGTCAACTGACTCTGGGCGGTCAACTGGAGGTTGTGGCCGTGGTTCCCACGACAACCATGTGTTCTGGTGCCTTGCTGATGCGGGTCGTCGACGCATGACCTGGTTGCTGCTCGCGCTCTGGTGGGTGGTGTTGCCAGTCATCCCGGGGTTCGCGTGGCTGCACTGGATTGTCCATCTGGTGGCGACCTCACTGCTCGCACTGTTGATGGCAGGGCGCTTGTGGCGTGTTCCCCGCGTGCACCTCTCCGTGCCCGTGGTTGCGACGCTTGCAGCGGTTGTTTCTCTTTTCATTGCGATGCATGTCGCGCCAGAGCGGTTCCCCGTGAACGAGCGATGGTGGGAGGGCATGAGAGGCCTGGGCTACGCGCTGTTCTTCGTTGTCGCGCTGATCATGGTTCCCCTGCGGGCCGCGGATTCTGAAGAAGGAGCGGTGTCGACAGAAGATGGGCGGAGTCGCGGCTTCCGTATCGGCCTGTCGGTGCTTCTTGCGGGAGTACTCCTTGCGCAACTGATCGTCGTGATCGCACTTGATCTCGATGAAGACCGTATCAGTGGGGGGCTCGGCAATCCGAATACGTTGGGCGCGCTGGTTGCCTCGCTGGGTCTGGCGCTTGCTGCCTTCGCTCGCTGGCCACGCAAAGCATTGGTCGGGCTCGCACTATTGGGAGTGATGATTGTGCTCACTCGCTCGCGCGGGGCTGCTGCCTCGGGTGCGCTCGTGCTGTTGATCTTCACCGCGCGGCGCAACTGGCGATGGGTGTTGGGGCTCGGGGGCGCTTTGGGGTTGGCGCTTGTTTTCGTACCGAATCCACTTTGGGAGCGTGTGGTTCAACTCGAGACCGATCACTACTTCTCGAGACCCTTCTTGTGGAATGCCGCACTCCAGAACGTGCTGGAGAATCCGCTGGGCATCGGCCCGGCCATGAACCGTTACGTTTTTCCATTGAGTGCCTTCGATCCAGAGCTTCCCTGGTTGGTGCATCAGCGGCATGCGGTGGGCCTGACGCACAACGTCTTCCTGACGCTGGCTCTCGAGTGGGGATGGCTTGCAGGGGCGGCAGGTCTCGGCCTGGCGCTTTGGACCTTGGCACACATTCTTCCACGAAGGCCCGTCGATCCTTTGCGGCAAGGCGCAACGCTGGGCGCCTTGGTCTTGTTTTGCGAGTTGCAGGTCGACGGGCTCGAGCAAAACTCGGTGGTCTTCTCGGTCTTCCTCTTGTTTGCAGCGATTGTTATCAGGCGAGCGATCGGTGTGGGACACGGGCCGGCTTTTTCTGGCCGGGTTGCAGCGAGCGTCTTGGCATTGGCCGCACTTTGGTTACTGACTCAGGCGGCAGTGCGCACCTCTTGGGTAGAGGGCCTGCAGTCAGTGCGCGATACGTGGCACGCTTATCGAACGGGAGAAGGTTCTGAAGATGACGTGCGATTAGCACTCGCGTCCGCCGAGGAAGTCTCTGCCGCAGAAGAATTTCTGGCCGACATTCGATTTCAACTCGAACTCCAAGTGTATCTCGATTCGCTCAATCCGCGCCTTGGCCACGAAGAACTGCGCACACTTGAAGAGCGCGCCTGGAGCGCGGCCGAGTCGGCGCGATTGTTGAATCCTGCGGACCCTGTTCTGGCGCGATCGATTTCGAACTTTACCTACCGTGCTTTCACTCGGTCTTCATCTGATGAGCAGGCACGCACGCGGCATTTTTCCAGCATGCGTCGTCTGCTGGAGTTGGATCCCCTGGATGTCACGTCACGCCGAAAACTCGCGCGAGCATTTGCCAACGAAGGCAAGTTCGATCTGATGGAGGAAGCTTTTGAAGAGCTCTTTGCCATCGAACCCGATGATGCTGCGGCCTGGGCACTGCGCGGGCGCTACCGAATGCTTCAGGGAGATACGGAGGGGGCTCTGTATGCATACGTTCGAGCTCAGGAGGCCGTCTTCAACTGTCGCGTGAAGGCGAGAGTGGATGCTCCTCGTTCCCGCCTGTATTTCGAGGGCGTGTTGCGGCAGGCAGATTTGGAGACCATCAGGCGCCGAATCTCGGAATTGCGCCGAGAAGCCTACCTCTGATGACCCCCTATGGGGTCTCCTGCTGGGCCAGGAGAGCAGCTGCTGCGCCTGGGCGAGGGTTTCTCGAGAATCCGGCGCCTCCAACGGGGCCCATCGAGGGTCTCACGACTTGTTCCCGCGCGGCCTCCTCCCTATGCTTTTGCGACTTGTATTCAGTGTTCAATAAATACTAATCCCAGGTCGGCAACGCTCATGGACTTCATCCTGAACGAGTATCTCGCCATCGTGATCGCAGTGGTGGCGCTCGGCTTCGCGTCGAGCCTCTCCGGCAAGATCAACCTTCTGCCCGAAGGCGATGAGACCCAACGCAAAATTGCGGTGAAGATTCGCGAGGGAGCCATGGCTTTCCTCAAGACCGAATACTCCATCCTTTCTGTGTTCGTTCTTGTTGTCTTCCTGCTTCTCTACTTCGCAGCAGGTCAAGGCGAAACAGCAATCGCATTTGTCGCCGGTGCCTTGGCAAGTGGCATCGCGGGCTGGCTGGGCATGAAGACCGCAACGAACGCAAACGTGCGCACGACCGAAGCCGCTCGTACGGGACTGTCTGAGGCGTTGGACGTGGCGTTCTCCTCGGGCATGGTCATGGGCTTGTCGGTGGTGGGCCTCGGGCTTCTGGGTGTTTCACTGCTCTACGTGTGGCTGCTCGACCCTGTCGCAGGTGTCGCTGAAAGTCTCAAGCCGCTCTTCGGATTCGGCTTTGGTGCGAGCTCGATTGCACTCTTTGCGCGTGTCGGTGGTGGCATCTTCACCAAGGCAGCTGATGTGGGTGCGGATCTCGTTGGCAAGGTGGAAGCTGGCATTCCTGAGGATGATCCACGCAACCCGGCGACCATCGCTGACAACGTTGGTGACAATGTTGGTGACGTGGCTGGCATGGGCGCCGATTTGTTCGAGTCATACGTCGGGTCCATCATTGCCACGATGGCCCTCGGAGCTGTGGCCGCGGCAGGGATGGAGACCGGTCAGCATCTCGTTGTGCTGCCGCTTGCTCTGGCAGCCATCGGGATTGTGGCCTCGATCGTGGGGCGCTCTTCGGTGAAGAGTGCCGATGAATCGCATTTGCATGGCGCCCTCTTCAAGGGCCTGCTCGTGGCCTCTGGCGTCTTTATCGCGCTGGCTTATGTGCTGACCTTGGGGCTCGATCTGGAGTACCTGCACCCCGACGGCACGACAGTGGGCCACGCCGGCATCATGGGCGCGGTGATCGTGGGACTGGCTCTGGGAGTCTTCGTCGGCAAGATCACCGAGTACTACACCTCGGAACACTGCAAGCCGGTCAAGTCCATCGCCGAGCAAAGCAACACAGGCGCGGCGACGAACCTTATCTATGGCCTCGCGGTGGGCATGGGCTCCACGTGGGCGCCGGTGATCTTGATTGCTCTCGCAATCATGTTCGCCTTCAACATGGCTGGCTTCTACGGCATTTCGATCGCAGCGGTCGGCATGTTGTCCACGCTCGGTATCTCACTGGGCGTCGATGCTTACGGGCCTGTTGCTGACAACGCGGGTGGTATCGCTGAGATGTCGGGATGCCCTCCCGAGGTGCGTAAGCGGACCGACGCCTTGGATGCGGTTGGCAACACGACGGCCGCTATCGGGAAGGGCTTTGCCATCGGTAGTGCAGCGCTCACCGCTCTCGCTCTCTTCCAGAACTACATCGAGGAGACGGGCTTGCGGGAGACGGGTCTCAACCTGGTGAACCCCGAAATCATCGCGGGAGCTCTGTTTGGTGCCATGCTGCCGTTCCTCTTCTCGGCCATGACGATGACCGCTGTGGGGCGCGCTGCCAATCGCATGATTGACGAAGTGCGTCGCCAGTTCCGCGAGATTCCCGGCCTTCTGGATGGGACAGGAGAAGCTGATTCGGCGCGCTGCGTGTCTATCTCCACGCAGGCATCTCTCCGCGAGATGGTCTTGCCCGGTCTGCTCGCCATTGCAGCGCCTGTTGGCGTGGGCTTTCTTGTGGGTGGCCATGCCCTGGGCGGCATGATTGCCGGGGCGCTCATGTCGGGTGTGATGATGGCCATTTTCATGGCAAATGCTGGTGGTGCCTGGGACAACGCCAAGAAGTTGATCGAAGGCGGTGCTCATGGTGGCAAGGGTAGCGATGCTCACAAGGCCGCTGTTGTTGGTGACACCGTGGGCGATCCTTTCAAGGACACCTCGGGGCCTGCGATCAACATCTTGCTCAAGCTGATGTGCATCGTGTCGGTTGTCATTGCGCCACTCATCTAATCGTCGATTCCTGATTGCGTTGGACGGACACATTGCCCGAGTCGGATGAGCAGCACATTGCCTCCATGGGCGACCGAGAGATCGGGATGGCGTGTGCTCAGCTAGCACTCGAGCGCCAAGCCCGCGACGTGAAGTTGATGTTTGTTGGCGATCGGCTTGGCATCACGGGTTACTTTGTCTTGGCGACGGTTAACAACCGGCGCCAGGCGAGAGCTGTTCGGGACGCGATCCGGGTTGGTCTGAAAGAGCAAGGCCATGGCGTGCCGGTGAGTTCCAGCGAAGATCCAGAAGGGCGTTGGTCTCTCTATGATTACGGCGCCGTGGTGCTTCACCTCTTCGATGACGAAGGGCGTCAGTACTACGACCTGGATGGGAAGTGGGCCGATGTACCCACTTTCACAATGGACGATCATCCTGCATCCAGCGAGGGAGAACGGACACCTTGAGTCACGCACCAACAGCTGATGAGATGAGTTTTGTTCGTGAGTTGGCCATTCAGGCTGGCGAAGTGGTGATGAGTCACTACGGCACGAAATACGACGTTGACGACAAGGATGGGCAGCCGGTGACAGTTGCTGATCGGCAGAGCAACGAACTCATCGTCAATGCTCTGCAAGAGCGCTTCCCAGACGATTCGATCTTGGCCGAAGAAACGCCTGTTACGGATCAGAAATGGCGCACGGCGGAACGCTGCTGGATCGTCGACCCACTCGATGGAACCTCAGACTTCGTCAAAGGTCGTGTGGGATTCGCTGTCATGATCGGCCTGTGCGTTCGAGGCGAACCCACTCTGGGTGTCGTCAATGTCCCGAAGGCTGGCCGCATGTTTCTGGGCCTTCTCGGTGAGGGCGCCGAGGAAGAGCGGGATGGAGAGCGGCACGTACTCAAGACGAGTACGCGGGCCGAGACGTCTCAGTTGCGGGTGATCTGTTCGATCGCACACCGTGACGAAGCGCTCGAAAAGACCTTGGTGGCGCTTGATCCCGAGGAAACTCTTTCCGTTGGAAGTGTCGGCTACAAGGTCGGGAAGATCGTGGCGAATGAGGCCGACCTCTACGTTGCTCCGACCAGTCACATCTGCCTGTGGGACACCTGCGGGCCCCAGGCCATCTTGCATGCGGCAGGGGGGCGCTTTCTGGACATGGATGGGAAACCATTGGTCTACACTGGCCCGAGCCTGAAGCACGGGCGGGGCATCCTGGCTACCAATGGTGTGAGTGCCCAGAGCGTTGTTTCGAAGATCGAAGGGGTCTGGCCCGCCACCTGAGCCAGACTCGAACACGCGCTTGGCGCCTGTTTTTACCGCGAGCCACTCACAGGGCGGAAGCGGAGGTCTGCCGAGGTGTTCAGAACGCGGGCGACGAGCTTGTTTTGGTGCCCGTAACCGAGGGAATGCGACCGGCCTTCGTCGTCAAAGCGAAAGGCGTGTCCACCAGGAGTCAGGAAGCCGATCGTGTTCAGATCGATGTCCTGAACCAGAATGGTTCCGACCGGATAGGGGCGCCGGTCAACGATGCCAACGGGGAGTTCTTCGAACTCGACGAGGTAGCCACTGATGTCGATGTCGTCGTCGGCTCGAACCTCGACCAGAAGGGTGTAGGCATTTTTGCGGGCGATGCTGTGGTCGGACCCATCTGCCACTTCTCGAGCGGGAGGAGGGCCTGAGGCGCAACCCCCCAGCATCGCTGAGGAGAGGGCAAGCAGGAGGGCGCTAAGGTGACGCATCGGCGGGAGTTCCGGGGGCCAGCTTGAAGCCCCGATTATGCCCCATAGCGAAGCACTTGCGAAGGCTTCGTGGATGGGCACCCGAACGACCCCATGAAACTCAGTTGATGGGGAGGAGGATGTCGTCGCCCACAGCCTTCTGAGCGGAGGCTGGCGTCTGCATCACGCCGTCAGGCCCAGCGGTCAAAATCCACGCGGGTTGCCTGGGATCCACGAGGCCATCGACGTTTACGAGATAGGAGCGGCCCCAGGGATCTCTTGCCGGATCGGCGTAGGGGCCCTGCCAGGCCGAGCCAGCCATGCTGTCATTGAGCAGGATGTCGTCGAGCGAGCGGGAGTGGGAGACATTCCCGAGCTTGAGTCCCCTTGGAAGTTCGCCGGGGCCGTAGAGCCACGTCACGTCTGTCCGGCCACGGTTGCCCGTGGGGAGGAAGTGCGTTTGCTCACTGTAGTCGCGAAGGCCATCCAGGATGTTCTGCATGCCCAGGACGGACTGTTCGAAACGGCTTTCTGCCCGTTCATCGGCGATGATGGGCATCGTGATGCCAGCGATGCTGATCACGACACACAGGCAGACAAGCGCCTCGAGAAATCTACTGCCGCGAGGGTTTTGGGGCACGAACCGCTTGGTATGGGAGGGTTCCGCGGAGGATTCGCGGGCGGGGCCTTCGGCCGGCTTGTTTTGCTGCTGAAACATGGTTCTCTGCTCTCTCTGAAGAAACGAGGTTTTCTATCGGCCAGAAAGCAGGGCTCGCTTGACTCGATCTGGGGATTCCACGCCGATACAGCAAGATTTTTTACGTCTTTGACCCTGATCGAGCTCGGTGTCCCATGAGAGGGCCTCCGAGTTCAGCTTGCATGAGCATTGGTGTGCGAGCGATTCGGGCCATATGCTCCGTTGCTTGAACGGATGAGAGGACCTGATCACGGGACATCTCGGCAAACTCGGTAAGCATTCTTCGGTGCTTCTTCTCGGCAGCTTGCTGTCGCGAGGTGTGGGGATGTTCCTCATCCCGCTGTACACCTCTGTCTTGCTTCCAGCGCAGCTTGGCTACTGGGAGGCGCTGCTGCTCACGGCCACGCTCGTGAGCACGATTTCTGCTCACGGAATCACTTCGGCTCTGATGTGGACGCTGAAGACGGGTGGGGCTCACTCGAAGGGTGAACTGTCGCAGGAGGAGTCCAAACGCATCATTTCTGCTGCCGTGGGCTGGGCGATGGCTTCCGCTTTTGTCATTTGCGGAACGGGAATGCTCTTGGCGACGCAACTGGTCGAACTTACCACCGAACTGCCAGGTCAGAATCGCATTCTCATCCTGCTGCTCGGGGCTCAAGCGCTGAGGATCATCACCTACCCAGCAGAGGGGGTGTTGAAGCTTCGCTTCCAGAGCTTGCCGATTGTGTTCATGAACTTCGGCGAATTTTTCGTGCAACTTACGGGTACCTATCTCGCCTTGAAGGTGTGGAATCTGGGCCTTGAGGGGATGGCCTGGGCTGCACTTGTTGCCGCTGGGCTGCGATTGATATTGGCGTACATCTTCCTGCCGGAATTGAGAACAGCACGGTTTTCTCCACGCATCATGAAACCGTTGGTGCGCTATGGCTTGCCTCTCTTGCCCGCAGCTCTTTCTGCGATTGTCCTCTCGCTAAGCGACCGCCGATTCCTGATCGGCTACGGCATGACAGAAGAGAACGGACTCTATGCCTACGGGGATAAGTGGGCTCGAATCGTGGAGTTTGGGCTCGTTGTTCCGCTCGCAAGTATGTGGCCTGCGGTGTTCTACAACATGGCAAAGGACTCTGATGCGAAGGCACAGTTCGCTCGGGTGGCCACGCTGTTTTGTGGTGTGGCAGGCACCTTGGCTTTTGCGATTACCATGATGGGCCCCGCGATCACTCGCTTGTTCGACACGAGTGCCACTCATGTGTTTGCCGGAGCAGCCGGACCGATCGGGGTGCTGACCGCCGGGTACACCGTTTTGGGGCTCAATGAAGTCGCGCGGGTTGGTTTTCAGATCAAGGGCAGAACCCATGGGACAGCCCTGTCCATGGTTTTGGCAGCTCTGCTGAATCTCGCCCTGAATGCCCTCCTGATTCCGCGATTCGGCGCGATGGGGGCGGCCTGGGCGACGTTCGTTGCTTACTTCTCGGCTGTCGCCTTCAGCCTGTACCTATCGCGAAATATCTATCGCCAGCGCTGGGAGTACAGGCGCTTGCTTCATGTGGCGCTCGTCTTCGTCGGCGGGGCTTGGGCGGTGAGTCTGTGGGGGCCGCCAGAACATACGGTGGCCGGCTTCTGGACCCGCTTGGCCGCAATCGCAGCCGCACCGCTCTTGCTGCTGATGACCGGCTTCTTGAGGCCTCATGAGTGGGACGAGTTGAGACTGCGCTTGAAAGGGCTGCTCCAACGGCGCATGTCACGGGGTGAGTAGCCTATGATGCCCGGCCTTCCTGGGAGCGGTTCATGTCGGTGATGCGTTTTCTTCTGCCCTGCTTGCTTGTTCTGGGATCTCTCGCGTGTACGTCGCCAAGGCTCGATCAGCCAGGGCAGGTGCGTCATCCGATGGTCCCGTTGGACCCCTACTTTTCGTGGCTCTACGAATATGACGTTTCGAACGATGAAACGTCCTACAAGTGGTCTGCGTTGCTCTGGACAATCGGGCACTCGCGAGAAAACGAAACGACATCAACGCACGTTTTTCCTCTCTGGTGGAGTACGAACGATCCGCCCTATGAGAGTTCGACGCTGTTCTTTCCTCTCTACTACGGCCGCACGTCAGCCGATGTGACGACCCGCTTCTTCTCTCTGCTCTACGGTTATTCAGATTCAACTGAGGAGCGGACTGACTGGGTTATCCCGCCTATTTTCCACTGGCGACGCAGCAAGACTGCGGATGTCTGGGGTTCGAGTCTGTTGCTTGCCTATGACTGGCAGCACGATTACGGGAAGACCTCGGTCACCTTTCTCTCGCTGCTGGGTCTCGCACATGTGTTCAAGGGCGAGTTCGGACTGCCTGCAGCAGGTGAGGATGTCGGAGCATTGGGGCGTTCGTCGAGTCGGCGTTTCGACCTGGTGAATGTCCTCGGGATCATTTCTCTGTTTGGCTATGACGATGTGGGCGATCGTCGCGACATCCGAGTTCTGACTTTATTCAGCAATGAAATGCTCTCTCCGATTCGCTCATGGCGTGGACGAGGTGAAGATCCTTTTGTGAGTGAGTGGGTCTTTCCGCTTTACATGAACAAGCAGAATGAAAACTCGGGCTGGATGTACCTTGGTCCGATCTGGGGCACCATTGAGGACCGACTCGAAGGTGTCCACACGAACTGGTGGCTGCTGGGCTTACTCTCGCGTCGGAGTGCGCCTGAGGGAGTCAGTTGGAGCGTGGCTGGACTGACGGTGTCCGGTCCAGATTAGCTGCTGCCGAGTCGCTCCAGAGCGATGAGTGCGTCGGGATGCTCCGGCGTGAGCGCAAGAATCGACTTGTACAGAACTTCTGCTTCCGCGAGGTTTTCTTGCCGTTCCATGACCTGCGCAAGCTCCATGCGGAGTCGTACCGAACGAAAGTCTAGTTCCAGGGCTTCTCGCAGCCAGTTCTCGGCATGTTCGTGAGCGCCGCTTTGCTCGAGGTGGTCGAAGCGTTCTAGCACCAATCTTTCGAGATATGGCCAATCCGGTGCTGCGTCGTAGGCCTGCAGAAGAAATTTGCGGTCCAGAAAGGTCCCGGGCTTTTCTGCTTCGAAGGGAATCGTTTCTTCACCGAAGCGGAGGAGCGTGGCGCGGGCGGCCTTGAAGAGAGCTGTCCATGCTTCGTGAATGGCTCGCGTTTGGGCGATGGCTACACCGGAGTGATCTTTGCGGACCTGCGTCCACTGCATGGGGTCAGAGCGGTTGACGGCGACGAGATCGCGTACGGCGAGCGTGTTCTCGGGGATGGGGAGGTGTCGCCGCCCTCCACGTGCGCCTAGTCCCGGGCGTGCATCTGTCAGCGCCATGTGATCGGGTGCCAAGAGCGCGACGGTGTCCGGGGAGGGTCCGATGAGACAGGACACCAGAAGGGGATCGAGTCCTACGCTGTCGAACTCGGCCTTGAGTTCCGGGAGTGCCTGCATCTGAGCGAGGATGTCGCGTGGGCGAATCTTCAGTTGCCGGCGAGTGCCTACGAGACCGATCAGAGGGCGCCGAGAGCGGGGGTGATCGGTGATCAGCGTGGCAGAAGTAAAGACCGAGTTGGCAGATGCCAGGGCCGAGAGAAGGTCTTCCGGGTGGATGAAGGCCGGATCCCACCACTGACAAAAGAGTCCATCTGAAGCGAGCAGTCGTTCTGCTGCTGCGTAAAACTCACGTGTCGCGTGCAGGCCTGCTCGACGCCTCACCTGCAAATCCGGCAAGAGCACGATCAATTGATAACGGCTGCGCAGGCCAGCCTGAATCTCAAGATAGCTGGATTCAAAGAACAGTCGCTCGCCGCCGTTAAAGCGTCGTTGCCCTGGCAACATCGGGTTCAGCCCAAAAAATTCTGGAGTCCCTGCCGGACGCAACCAGTCCAACTCGGCAGGTTTGTGCTCGAGTGCGACGGCTTCTGCTTCACCTGCGTCAGCGGCTATCAGCAGGATGCGATGGGGGGCACCTTGGAGGAGACTCGGAATGTGGACCAGCCGATGTTCCTGAAGTTCGTGGCGAGAAAGAGCACTGACGCCGTCAATGACCACTCGGCTGCGGCCATTCGTCGGATCGGCCATCCAGCCGGTGTGCCCAGATGGCGACGGGTTTGCCTTGATGATTGGGGGGCCGCTGAGTGGCCCAGGTAGGGGCATGGAAAAGATGACGGTCGCCAGCGCAAGGCTCATCAGGATGCGTGCTGGGTGTGGCCAGGGCCGGTTCAGCAACGCGGCCAATAGGGTGGCTGCGCTGAGAATCACGAAGCTGGACAGTGCACCTCTCGAGGGGAGCAGCCAGAGGCCCGTGATGGTGCCGCCGAGCAACAGAAGTACAGGTGTCCAACTGACGGGGCGACGGGTCCCGCGTCGCGCGAGGGCCATTCCCATGACCACTCCAAGTGGTACGGCAACGCACGCAAGGCGAGCCAGTGACGTGCTTGGCTCGATGGTCGGAAAGATGCGTCCACCGGGGCGCGCGAGGAAGAGGCTGACCGCAGCGAGAGGGATGAAGAGGTCAAAGGAACTGGCACGAGAGCGACCCGGCAGGCTGGCGCCGGCTGAGGCGGCGAGGCAAATGGTGGCTGCAAACCAGGCTGTGTCGTTGGTTCCCAGATCGACATGGGGTCGAGAGAGTTGGTCGGCCATCGTCGCGATGGCCCCAAGTATGAGCAAAGAGAACGCAGAGCCCGAAGCGAGCTTTGCGGGTGCGCTACTCCATGGCGTGCGTCGTAACAATGAAACTGCTGTCGCGGCAGAGAACACCAGCAGCAGCATGAGTGTGTCACTTCTGCCGAACCATTCCTCTCCAAGAACAGGGGCAAGTGCAAAAGCCCCACCTGCTCCCAGCATGAGAAGAGCCGCGTCATGGCGTCGTACGGCACCGAATGCAATGCCCAGCAAGGCGCCGAGCGGCACGATGTAGCTGGCAGTTCCGATCGCGACGTGAAGTGGGATGATAAGTCCGAATGGAACTGGGCTCTCTGCGCTTGCGAAAGACATCACCAGGTTTTTGTGCATGAGCTCGGTGAGAAGGAGACTGAGCCCGCCTCCGAGCAACAGACTCCCACCTACGAGTAACACAAGGCTTCTCTTCACCACATGAGCGCGCCAACTGCTCATCCACCATCCGACGGATAGCAGGGTCGCGACCGTCGTGAGGCCGAGCATGCGTTCAGAGGGTTGGTCTAATTCTGGGAGAAGAACCGAGTCGGACAGCATCGTGACTGCAAGTGCTGTGCAGGCGCCGAGGACCACAAGTGCAACCCTGGGGCTGTCCTTTGGTTGGTTTTCCACCAAGCCATCCGGGAGTGCGCCGGGAGAGGGCGGTGTGGGCGCGTCAGGAGCAGTGGCTTCTGTCACGATGCGTACTCAGGGCTTCGAGGAGTGGTTGGCGTCACGGTGAACCACGGCCTTGACGCCAAGAATGTCGGCGATCTGGTCATCAATGGAGCCGATGCGTGGCACGTGATTCAGAATGATCGGATGCCGTTCGTGCGGTGTGGTGAGGATGATCGTTCCAGTGCCCATCAAGAGTCGCTCCAGCATGTCGGGAATGGTTTTGTCCCAGCGCATGTCTTCGGTGCTGTAGCGCTTCATCTTGGGGAAGATGCCGTAGCGGTGAACGACTTCGTTCGGGCGGAATTCCCAGTAGTTGAAGCGTGTGTTGAGCCAGACAAAGAAGAATACGGCGCTGAACCCTCCGAACATCATCCAGTAGAAGGTGCGATCCATTGTTGGTGAGAGTTCGATAAACCAATGACTCACCGACCCGAGTACCCCGAAGTAGAGAAGGCCGAGCAGAGTGGCCGCACCTCCAAGAACCATGATCAACGATCGCTCTTCGTTGAAGTCAAAAGAGATGACAAGCGTGTTGAAGAAGAAGGCGCCCATCCAGATTAAGCCGATGGTTGAGTCTGGGGTCGCGGGCCACAGGCCGAAGACGGCCGAGAGGATCCACGTCAGGTAGAAGAACACGATCTTGGGGAGCGGGCGGACAATCACCCTCAGAGCACCCTTGGTGTTTCCAGAATGGGGCATCGCTTGTGTCATCACGCCTCCTTCACCGAGTGGGCTATTTTGCGTATCCGATGTGTTTCTGGGGTTGGTGTCTTGCGGATTTTCTGAGCAGCGAGCGGTCGGTTGCCGGGCGAGCAACTCATTCGACCACAGCGCCGCACTGGATGGCCGCCTGCTTGCGTAGTTCGGTGGGGACTGTTGCTCCGGTGAAGACCTCTGCCTGCCGGCGGGCTTGGAGTCCGAAAAAGAACTCGCCTGTGAGGAGCGGGACGCCTGCCGCGCGGGCCGCCTCCCTGAAAGGAGATTGCGTCTGGCCGTAGGTGAGGTCCAGCGCCACGGCTCCTTCGCGGAAGTTGGACGCCCCGAAGGGATTGAGTTCGCCTGGGTCGATTCCGGGCATGCCGACAGGTGTTGCGTTGACAACCACATCGGCAGGGATGTGGGACGGCTCTGGGATCGCCACCGCAGGGATCGAGTCAGACAGACGGGCTGCGAGCTCGCGAGCATGGCTGAGCCTGCGCGACCACACCGCCAGTTCGACACTTTCTTCGAAGAGAGCCACCGCGAGTGCACGGGCTGCTCCCCCGGCACCTAGAAGCAACACTTTGGGCACGGGGTCTTCCTCTGTGCGTTTCGTCCGTGAGCCACCTCCGGGTCGCCAGCAACCGGCGATGACATCATTGATCCAGTTCGAAGGCGAGGCATTTGCTCGGCGGCCTTTCAACCATGCATCGAGCAGGCGAGGGAAGAGATCACATGCTGCCTTCCAGTCCGTGTTGCGTGTCTGCCATCCAGCGGGGGTGTGTACCAAGGTGTTGCCCGCTGAGGTGCCGCGCGCTCCAGGTAAGACGGAATGAGCGACTTCGATTGCTTCCTGCTTGAAGGGGTGCGTGACTGCAAAACCCTCTAGCCGGAGAGTGTCGGCGAACTTCATCACGCTTTCGAGAGAGTCGATGTCCATGGGCACCAGTCGCGCACTCTGGGCGACTCCACGAAAAACCGTGTTGTGATATGTCGGAGACATGCTGTGTGCGACCGGGCGGCCCACGACTCCATAAAAGCGTGTGTCCGGGGGGAGACTCGTGACGTTGTGCACGTGGTACAGGCGATCTGCTGTGGGCTGATCTTGGTGCCCCGGTGCGTCGGCATGTGCAGCTCCGTAACTCAAGGGACTGCCCCGAGCTGCAGCCATGACGCGGCCTGCTTCAGCGAGTCTGCCCGTGGGGACGACCGCAAGCTGCTCTCCGAAGGTGTCTTGGATCTCCATCAGTGTGCTGAGTTGCTTTGGTGTGTCCGCGGGAACACAAAGCTTGGAAAAGGTCGTGCCGCGCCCGACGAGCCGTCTTGCGAGAGCGTCAAGTCGGGGGACGAATCGCGAGAGATGGCAACTGGCAATGCGCCCGCCTGGGAGATCGCCTGGCAGGTCAGCAAGAGAAGAGTCTTCGATGTCTACGAGGTCGGCACCAGCTTTTGCTGCAGCTGAGAGAAGAGCGAGCCGTTTCGGCTCTTCATCGGTGAACAGGCCTCCTTGGCCGGTTGCGCGGCAAGTGGCAATCACCGGAGCCGTTCGAGGCAGGTCCAGGATCGCCTGGACTGTTTTGGGCGATGGTTCTGCGAGGGCATCCAGCCGAAGTTCGATGTAGTCCACGCCATCCATCGGGTGCTTGAGTGTGTCGGCAACTGAGGCTATGTCGGTTACAAGCACCGTGGCTACGAGACGCGTACTCATTCGTCTTCTCCATTCAGCGTGATCTCGATTTGTTTAGCCAGCAACTGATCGAGATTACGTTCTTCTCGGGCGAGATTCAGTGCGCGTCGTGCGAGTGCCTTGTACGCGGAAGCTAGTTCTGGCGAGGTCTCTTGCAGCGCTACAAGGTGTCGCGCCACAACATCTGCATCACCTCGGACGACGGGGCCAGTCAACGCTTGGCCGGGCTGGTGCACACGAAGGTTTTCTACGGTGCTTCTAAGCAGCGGCAGCAAGGCCGATCGCCCCGTGTCTCTGTCGAGCCCTGCTTGTTGGAGTAAGTCGAGTGCTTGGTCCACAAGTGCTACGAGGTGGTTGCAGGCATGAGTGGCACCGGCATGCCAGGCTGCGCGTCCACCCGTTGCGAGGCGGAACGGTCGACCTCCGGCCTGGATCGCCAGTTCCTGGGCGGCATCGAGAGCTGCCGGGTCGCCTTCAAGTGCACAGACGATGTCGGCCAATGGTGACGCGGATGCTGTGGGGGTGCCGACGAAGCTCTTGAGTGGATGCAGACTGCCCACAGCGAAGCCTGCGGTGCGCAAAGGCGCCAGTGCCTCGACGTCCACCGATCCTGAAAGATGGAGCGCGACCGATTCCCGAGGCCAAGGGCGCTCCGACAAGGCTGCAGCGATGTCGGCAATGTGGCGATCGGGAACGGAGACGATGAGCAAACAAGGTGCACCGTTCGGGTCACCCTGCATGGTGTCCAGTGTGGAGGGAATACCACCACCGAGTACGTCGCAGCGCTTGCGCGCCCGCGCCATGTCGCGGCAGGCGACGGACCCCAGGGAGCGACCGGTCAGGAGGAGGGCTTGGGCTACGGAGATTCCGGCGGCGCCTGCGCCGGCGATGTGAACGACCATGGCCCCCAGTCTACTCGGCTGAGACGGCGCCGCTCTCACGTTCCGTAGACGGTCGGTTTCTGCCAGCGGCTGTGCGGCGGTTGTCGTTCGTTCCGCGGTGAGATCCGATGAATTCGATCACATCATCGAGGTCTGGAGCGACATATCCGGGCTCCTGAGCACATTCTTGCTCATTTTTGAAGGCCTCGATGACCGACGCCTCCATGGCGGCACGACACTGCTGGTTGATGGGATGTGCGATGTCGACGTAGAGCCGGGGGCGCCCGCGTCCGTCGTCAACTGCCCGGAGATGATTCACCTTCTCACCACAGCTATTGCAGTAGTTGGCCCGAAGATGGTTCTTCTCGCGGCAGCGTGGGCAGCGGCCTGTCACCTTGCGACTTGGCATGGCGACAAACGGCCCCTTAGGGCCTTCGATTACTTTCACATCCCGGACAACGAATTGATTGTCGAGCGTGACGGTGCAGAAGGCCAACAACCTTTCCTGGGTGTTGTCGGCCAACTTCACGCGAATCTCGGTGATCTCCATGGATGGCCTGCCGTCTTTCGCTGATCCGAACCTGAATCTGTACTCGGACTTTCAACTCTTGCCTCGATGGATGATCCATTCTCAATTCACAGATTGTTAGCGCTTTCTCGAACGATGTCGGACAAAACGTATCGACTCGCGTCGACATGCGGGGTGAGTTGTGGGCGTGTCAGACCCATAGAGAAATATGGTCGACCCACTTCCCGAGAGGTGAATATCGAGTGGGGCGAGTAAATCAACCAATTCTGATTGGACGCTGCAGGCGGGCTGCTCGAGATCGTTTCGGAAGAGTTGCTCGAGATCAGAGAGAGTTGCACCGGCCAGTTGCTGGGCCCATTTCTGTTCGAGGTCGTGTGGCGAGTCGGTCGTTCCGGCCAGGCTTGGCGCCTGGAGAGCGCCGTACACGGCTGGAGTCGGGATTGTGAAGTCCGGGAAGCCCAGCACCAGGTCGAAGGGCTCGGGTTCAGTAAGCGGGATCACGTTTTCACCCCGTCCCGTGCACAGGGCCGTTCCGCCAACAAGAAAGAAGGCGACGTCGCTTCCCAATCCTGCAGCGAGAGGAGCCAGTGCTGGCGCTTCGGAGTGGCCGAGGAGTTGGTCGAGCCCCAGAAGCACCGTTGCGGCGTCGCTGGAACCCCCGCCGAGTCCGGCTCCGGCAGGGATGTTTTTCTGAAGACGGAGGTCGATGCCGAGTTCGTCCTGCTTGCCGGCGGCATGCAGCCATGCCATGGCGGCACGTACGGCGAGATTTTCTGCCCCGTCGGGCACTCGACCAGCGTTGATTGGCTCTTGGCCATCGCCTGTCGCAGCAGTTCTCAGTGCTCCGGAATCTCCGGTGAGCGCGAAGGAGATGTCCGCATTTCCAGCTGGGATCGCGGGCCGGCGTTCGCGGATTTGGATCTCCACCACATCCGCAAGGTCGATGGTCTGCAGGACCGTGATCAGTTCGTGATAACCGTCGTCACGACGTCCCAGAACCTCGAGGTACAGATTGATCTTTGCGGGAGCAGAAAGGCGGACGTGCGCAGTGCCCTTTCCCGAATCGAGTCTCGATGCCGGGGGCTGGGGCGACTTTGTCATGTCGAGGGCTGGTTGTCCTGATCCAGCAAGAGCACGGTGGGCTCATACGCACGTGCATCTTCATCGTCGAGGATGCAGTACGAGATCACCAGCAGGATGTCGCCTTCCTGAACCATGCGTGCGGCGCCGCCGTTGGCGCCCATCACACCGGAGCCAGCTTCGCCCTCAAGCACGTAGGTTTCGAAACGCTGCCCGTTGTTGCAGTTGACAACCTGGACCTTTTCGTTAGGAACGAGGTCGGCCATTTCCATGAGGTTTCGATCCACTTCGAGGCTGCCGCGGTACGCCAAGTTGGCGTGCGTCACGGTGGCGCCGTGGATCTTGGATTTCATCATGAAGCGCTGCATGGTTTTTACTTTTCAGAGGCTGTTCGAAAAGGGTCCTAGCTTATCACCCAGTACGTGGTTGTCGAGCAAACGAGTCGAGCCCACGGGAGCCGCGACGACGGCCACGTCGCCCACCTCCACGTTCAAGGGGCGGGAGAAGTTGGTGGGCCGGATGATGGCTGCGTAGTCGGGCGATTTCGTGAGTTTTTGGCTGAGCACTTCCCGCATGGCGGCTTCGAGGGCTGCCGAAGTGCGCTTTCCCCCCGTGAATTGTCGCTGGACCTCAAGGAGCGAGGCGATCAATGCCAAGCCTTCGGTGCGTTCTACCGGTGAGAGGTAGGCATTGCGACTCGAAAGCGCCAGGCCATCCGGGTCGCGGCACGTGGGGCACACAACGATTTCGACGGGCATGTTCAGGTCAGACACCATCCGGCGGACAACGACAGTTTGCTGGAAGTCTTTCTGGCCGAAATAGGCGCGGGCGGGGGTCGTGATGTGGAACAACTTGCAGACCACCGTCAGCACACCGTCGAAGTGACCTGGCCGGGCTGCTCCTTCAAGCGCTGTTCCCAGTTCCCCCTGTGTGATGCGTGTGACATTGGTCGAGGTGTACATCTCGTCCGCATTGAGGAAGAGAGTGAGGTCGACTCCTCCCTCTTTGAGTCGCTGTGCATCTTCTGCTTCAGCGCGAGGGTAGTTCTGAAGATCTTCGCCCTGCCCGAACTGAAGCGGATTGACGAACACTGTCGCCACGACAAAGTCGTTCTGGCTTCTGGCCGCTTTGACCAGAGAGAGGTGTCCGTCGTGAAGCGCTCCCATGGTAGGGACAAGTCCGACGGTGCCCCGGGCTGTGAACTCCGCGCAGGCTGCCCGGGATGCTTCGATGGATCGTAGGATGTCCATGGCGACGAAGTCGTTGGTCAGCTTGTTGCACCAGCACTCCGCGCGGCTTTCAGCTGCGCGAGCGTGTTGCCCATGTGCGGGTGGGTCATGTCGGGGGCCACCTCAGCTGCGGGCTCCAAGACAAAATCACGCTGATGTGCTCGGGGGTGGGGCACTGTCAACTCTGGTGTGTCGATCGCAGAGTCGCCAAACAAGATCAGATCCAGATCTAATGTGCGGGGTGCGTTGGGCGTGCCGCGTGTTCGGCCTGCAAGAGCTTCAATCTCTTGAAGGCATTGGAACAATTCGAATGGGCCGAGGGTGGTCTCGAGGAGGCATGCACCATTGACGAACAGTCCGCTGCCGGGAGGGGCGTCGATGGGGTCTGTTTCGCGGAGAGCCGATGTCGCCACGAGGCGGACCTCGTCAGTGTGAGCGAGTCGCTGCAGGGCAACGCGGATGGCTTCACGGCGCGGAGAAATATTTGATCCGATTGCCACCACTGCGCGCGTCATCACTCGATGTCCGCGGACTCGCCCGGCGCATTGTCATCCACCGCCCAGGCTTCGGGGAGTTGTTCTTGAACCGTTCGTCCAGTGATACGTGCCCGCGCGGCAAGCACAAGGCCGCCAATCACGTACGCCAGCGCCGTGGCGAACAGAGACCAGTCGTGGAAGAGAAGGATGATTGCAGAGATCAGCACGAGCTTGACAAACGTTGAGCGGCGCGTGCGTTGTCCGACGTAGCGCTGAACAACGTGTACGTAAGGCACGTTGGAGACCATCAGCATGCCAAGGCCGCAGGCGAGGAAGGGCAGGCCGCGCATGATCAGGATAGCCAGCGAGTCTGCAGCATTCGGTGACAGCCCGACATCGTGACGCCCGGAGAAGATGAACAGGCAGGCTGTCACGATGAGGCCGGCTGCAGCAGGCGACGGAAGCCCTTCAAAGACGTGATGACTCTCTTCGTCGGTGCCCGTGTGGGCTGAGAATCGTGCGAGGCGCAGAGCTGCGCAGATCAGATAGAGAGCGGTCAGTGCCGTGATGACTTTGGGGACGAAGGGTTGATCAAGTCCCGTCTTGCCGTGCTCGTAGACCGCTTTGGCGATGAGAGCTGGAGCAGCTCCAAATGTCACGACATCGGCGAGCGAGTCGAGCAAGCCTCCCATGGCGGAGGCTTGTCCGGTGAGGCGTGCCACGCGGCCGTCCAGCGCATCGAAGACCATCCCGATGAGTACGAACCAGCTGGCCGCGAGGATCTTTTCGGCGAACTCGGGATCTAGCGGGCCCGTGTTTCCGCTGCCGGTGGTGGCATCCACGACTTTGGCCATGGCTACAAAGCCACAGACGAGATTGCCGAGGGTGAGTGCCGAGGGCAGGACGGGAATGATGGAGCGCGCCGACCTCACGTCAATCTCGATCGTTGTCGGGGCGTAGGGTCGCGAGGAGCGTCTCACCGCCCTTGACCGTGTCTCCTACGCGGGTCATGACCTGGTCCAGGTCTGCTGTACGAACGATGAGTTCTGTACGCGACCCGAAACGGATCATTCCGTAGCGTTGTCCGCGCTCGAAGCGATCGCCGATGGAGACGGGGCAAATGATGCGACGTGCAATCAGTCCGGTGATCTGGCGGATGCCTACGCATCGCCCGTCTGGGCGCTTGATAACAATCGTCGCGGCTTCGTTTTCTTCGATCGCTCGTTTGTCGCGGGCGTCGAAGAAACCACCGTTTCGTTTGGAGACGGCTTGAACTTCGCCGCTGCATGAGACCCGATTGACATGAACATTGAAGACAGAGAGGAAGATGCCGATGCGTGTGCAGCCTTCCCCGACGTCTGGACAGTCCAACTCGACAATGTCAGAGACGAGGCCGTCTGCTGGTGACACGAGGTCATCTTCACCGCCCGCAGCGTGTCGTTGGGGGTCTCGGAAGAACGAGAGCACAAAAAGCAGCAGGGGGATCGGTGCGATCCACCAGGCTCCTTGAACCGTCTCCCGGAGCCAGTAGGCGAGGGCAGCGAGTGGAAGGCTGAAGAGCAGCAGTGTGCCCGTGGCGAAGGTGGTGAAGGGCCATCTCATAGCCGAACAAGGTACCCGTTGGGTGATCTGTGACGGTAGGGGGGGGCGGAGTTGGTGGCGGCCGAGACAAGTTTTCTCAGAGAGTTCATAAGTCCTCGCCCCAATTGGGCGAAAGACGCTGGCGAGAGTCCCCTTCTCTGGAGGAAACCCATGTGCCGATTTCTTGCCCTTCTCCCGCTGTTTGCATTGGCTGCCTGCTCGGCGCCCCCTCAGTCCGTGACAGTGAATGATTTTGCCGATCATGAAGGTCGCGTCCTTCAGGGCGAAGTTAGCTATATGGAGATTGGCGGCGAGCCGGTCCGCCATGGATCGATGAAGTCCTGGTATGACTCCGGGCAGGTCAAGGCGGTTGTGAGCTACGACTCAGGCCGTCCCGACGGCCGCTGGCTTCAGTGGCACCGGAATGGCGAACTCGCCGCCGAGGGACTCTATGCCACAGGCGTTCGCGATGACCGCTGGGTGGAATGGCACAGTTCGGGCGAGAAGAAAGCCGAGTGCCATTATATGGACGGCCGCTTGCACGGCTCGTTTGCTCTGTGGAGCCCGGCTGGACAGCAGTTGCTCATGGCGGAGTACGTGCGAGACGAGCCGTTCGGTTCGTGGGTCGCGTGGTGGCCCAATGGCTCCAAGAGGCTTGACGGTCATTTCTTGCGCGGCGAGGCGCACGGCCGCTGGACTTCTTACCACCCGAACGGCCAGAAAGCCGGTGAAGGTCTTTACGAGGCAGGCAAGCGCAGCGGGCTCTGGGTTCTTTGGCAGGAGGACGGCTCGGTTCTTGCCAAGGGACGATTCCGCGACGATCTTCCAATGGGTTTCATGGAGATGGACCGGTCCGTTGAGGGCATCCGTAACACGGACGACCTTTTCCGCTTCGAGTTTCAGATCCAGGATCGCTGAGGGTTCAGGGCCTTCTCAAGGGGCCGGGGGGGCGTTCTCGGCCTCGTGACAGGGCCGAAATCGGCCGCTGCCGGCAGGGGGTCGCTGATCCGCGGGCCGGTGTCTACCATGGGGCGCTTGTTTGTGGCCGGGTCATCGTGGGGTGTTCCTCGATCCGGCGACCCCTTGCGTGCCTTTGAGACGATGCCATGACCGTCATTAGCCATGTCCATGCCCGTGAAATTCTCGATTCACGTGGAAATCCCACCGTCGAGGCCGAGGTCTTGCTCGAGTCGGGGGCCACTGGCCGTATGGCCGTTCCTTCCGGCGCCTCGACGGGCACGCACGAAGCCGTCGAGTTGCGTGATGGAGATTCCGATCGATATCTGGGCAAGGGTGTGATGCAAGCGGTTGCCCATGTGAACGGAGAGATTGCTGCGAGTGTCACCGGGCTTGATGCCTCTGACCAGGAGTACATCGATCGCACGATGATTGAAATCGACGGGACGCCCAACAAGAGTCGCTTGGGCGCGAACGCAATGCTGGCAGTCAGTGGTGCAGTGGCTCGTGCGGCGGCTGAAGCGCACGGCCTCCCCTTGTGGCGTTACCTGGGCGGAACTGCGGTGCACACATTGCCGGTGCCCATGATGAACATCATCAACGGCGGTGCCCATGCCGACAACAATGTGGACTTTCAAGAGTTCATGATTGTTCCCCGCGGCGCCTCGTCTTTTTCGGAAGGCCTGCGTTGCGGCGCCGAAGTTTTTCATGCGCTCAAAAAAGTTCTCTCCGGGCGCGGGCTCAACACGGCCGTTGGCGACGAGGGTGGCTTTGCGCCGAACCTGTCTTCGAATGAGGAAGCTGTGCAGATTATTCTTGAGGCGATTGACAAGTCCGGCCACAAGGCTGGCGAAGATGTCTTTCTCGCCCTGGATGTTGCGGCCTCGGAGTTCTGCGAAGATGGTGACTACATCTTGGCCGGCGAGGGCGGCAAGAAGTGCAGCGCTTCCGAGATGACTTCCATGTACGAATCTTGGTGCGAGAAGTACCCCATCGTGTCGATCGAAGATGGCCTCGACGAGGACGACTGGGATGGCTGGGCCAAGCTGACGGCGACGCTCGGCGACAAGGTGCAGTTGGTGGGTGACGATCTCTTCGTCACAAACCCCGAGCGGTTGGCCCGTGGCATTGAGAAGGGTGTCGCCAACAGCGTGTTGGTCAAGATCAACCAGATCGGAACTCTCAGTGAGACTTTCGAGTGCATCAATCTGGCGACACGGAGTGGATACACGTCCGTGATCTCGCACCGGTCCGGAGAAACCGAGGACTGCATCATCGCGGATCTTGCGGTGGCCATGAACGCCGGGCAGATCAAGACGGGGTCACTTTCTCGCAGCGACCGCATTTCTAAATACAACCAACTGTTGCGGATCGAGGAGGAACTGGGCGAGACAGCACGTTATGGAATCGCTTGATGTATTTCTCTTTTGAGAATTTGTTCCCGACTCGCGGGCGACCTGACTAACGTCAACCTGATGGCACGCTTCGCTGGGATTCTCCAACGCCACGGATTGACGCTGTTGCTCACGGGCGCCATGGTGACGCTCTACCTTCGAGAGACCATGCCGGCGGTGCATGAGTTCAACGCGACACGCGCTCGAAGAGCTTCCACCGAACTTCAGTTGCTCGAGCAGAAGCAGGCCTTGTATGAGGGAATGCTGTGGCTTCGCGGTGCGGTGGAAGATCCCTTTGTTCGGGAACGCTTTCGTGATGCGTACACTTGGTCACCTGATCTCAAGGGGCCCCGCGTGATCGCTCCGCTTCCCGAATGGGTGGGGATGGATGCTGTCATGGAGGGGATTGCCGAGCCGGATCGCTAGCGCTATGCGCTGGATGGTGTTGACAACGGCAGTCTGTGGCTTCGCGTGTTTCGCGATCTCTGAGGCGCGAGGGCAGTTCATCGCACCTGAGGGGAGCACGTTTCACAACGGATCCACGTTGCCTTTAGATGCCGACGATTCCTCTGTCGGACTCTTGCGCCGTCTCGAGCAGGCGTTGGCCACTTCGAACTTCGATGAAGTTGTCAGTGTGATTGCGAGTTTGCGGGCTCGGCCAGGTGGTGACCTTGTGCAACTCGGGCCACGGACTCATGTGCAGGTACTCGACAAGGCCTTGCGACTCGTGCTCGAACGTGCGCCCGAAGAAGTTCGATCGCGTATCGAAGCGGATACGCGGAAGCTCGTTGCAGAAGCGGTACGTTTTCGAGATCTGAACGGGCTGCTTTCGCTGGCCACGCGCGGTCATGTGTTAGATGCGTCAGCTGTGGCTGCACTTGGTGCCGCTCGCTTGCTTTTCGAACAGGGTCGCTGGTGGGAGGCACTGAGCCTGGCTCAACGGGCCGGAGAACTCGAAGGAGCAAGCGAACTGGCACGGGCTGCCGAAGCCCGTATCCCCTCTGAGCCAGGGCGGCGTCATTCGGGGCCCTGGGTCCGTCGTTTCGCCTTCCAGAGGCCCCTGGACCCCCTGTCAGAAGCGTTGCCGTTTGTCGTGGACGGGCGTCCTGGAGAAATCCTGCTGCAAGACTCCTGGAGTCTTCATGGGATGGATCTTCGCAATTCCTTGAGCCAACTGGAGTTGACCTTTGAGTCGCTCCTGTGGGGGCCTGCGGTGCTCGGGGCCGAGAGCTCCGTGCGCGCATCGCCCGCTCCTCGACAACTGACGCACGAACGACTTGGCTCACGAATCGTGACGCCATGGAACCTTCCAGACGATTCTCGGGAACCCTTTCGTCGGTCGATCCCTACTGATCGCTCCGCCCGCTTGATCGCTGTCGATCTGGTTGATGACAAGCCGGTGTTGGCCTGGCAGGCGCGCGGGCCGGATGTTCCCGAAAGCACAGCCTTCGGGCCTGTGACGATCGAGGGGGACAGAGTTTTCGTTCAACTGTTCCGCATCGGGATTGATACCGAGGTTTCGTTGCTCGCCTTCCGGTTGTCCGACGGAGCCATGCTGTTCGAGACGCCACTGGTTCGAGGTTCGTTCATTCCTCGCTTTGCCTCTCGCCAGGCCACCTTGGATGTTGATGAACTGGATAAGCGGGCGCGGGAAGGTGCGGTTGCCGTGCAGGATGGCCTCGTTTATGCATGCACGGGATTTGGCGTGGTCGCAGCTGTGGATGGCGTGACCGGTGCGGTGCGCTTCACCTTCAGGTACGACCGAACATTTTCACTGGATCGCTCTGCTTTCGACGCGGCCTTCCTGTTTGACACAGGGGGTTGGAGTCACGAGCCCGTGCGGATTCGTGATGGGCGGGTGGTGGTCGCACCTTCGGATTCACGATTCCTCTACATGCTTGCGCCCGAGCCAGGCCCTCGTGGACACGTGATTCTTGAAGACCCGATTGAGCGTGCTGATCGCGTGGACATCGTGGGTCTTCTGCCGAGCCTGTCAGAAGGAGGCCAGGAAGGCGCCGGGCCTCCGGATGTGCTCCTGAGTCGTTTGCGAGACAATCGAAGCTCTCTCGTGAGGCTTTCCGCCGAGGGGAGCCTGCTGGAGTCCAGTTGGGTCTTGCCCCCGGGTGAGCTGCAATCCGGGCGGCCCTTGATGCTGGAGAGGCGTGTGGTGATGCCCACGATGGCGGGCTTGCGGATTTTCGACGTGGACTCGCTCGATCGGGAAGCTGAACTGCTCCCTCAGCCTGAAGGGCTCCCGGCGGTGCGAGCCCTCTATGCCACGGAGGCCGGCCTGGTGGGCCTGTGCCCCGTGCCTGATGCTGGCTGGATGGACGAGGCCGTGATGCACGTCGTGTACTGGCAAGGACTGCCCTAGAGGCTCGGCCCAGGCCCTCTCGGGGAAGGCGGCCTCGGGCTGCAACCCCCGCGGCGCCCTTTTGAAACCCACGTGTAACCTGAGGGTGACGTATCTGCGGGAAAGCGTGTGATCGCATCCCATCAGATGGGTGCCTATATTCGTTACTTCATCCGAGGGGCTCTCGCGATCGCAGGCCCCTCGACCTGCTCAAACCCGATTCGAGGCCTTGATGGCATGACCGATCCCAACGACGTTCAGGCTGCAGAGCAGCTGAAGCAGGCCTACGACCGGATTCGTGCAGAAATGAGCAAGGTCATCGTGGGTCAGGATGCCGCCGTCGACCAGCTCATTGTCGCGCTCTTTGCTCGAGGTCATTGCCTACTCACAGGCGTTCCCGGGCTGGCGAAGACCCTCATGATCTCGTCGCTGGCGCGCACCTTGAATCTGAAGTTCAGCCGTATCCAGTTCACACCGGACTTGATGCCCACAGACATCACGGGTACCGAAATCATCCAGGAAAACCGTGCAACAGGTGCGCGCGAGATGACCTTCATTGAAGGGCCGGTGTTCACCAATGTGCTTCTCGCGGACGAGATCAATCGCACGCCGCCCCGAACTCAAGCTGCATTGCTCGAGGCGATGCAGGACCGTCAGGTCACCACAGGTGGGCAACAACGCCAGCTTCCCGAGCCGTTCTTTGTCTTGGCCACGCAGAACCCTATCGAGCAGGAAGGCACCTACCCTCTGCCCGAGGCTCAACTGGACCGCTTCATGCTCAACGTGGTCGTGGATTATCCCAGTCAGAATGACGAGGTTGAAATTCTGAGGCGCACCACAGAGAAGCAAGTCGAAGACTTGCCACCGATCATGTCCGGCGAAGAGATCCTGATGCTCCAAGATCTCGTGCGGCGCGTGCCCATCGCGGACGACATGCTGCAATACGCTGCCAATCTGGTGCGCAGCACTCGCCCCGACCAGGAAGGTGTTCCAGATTTTGTGCGCGACAACCTGACCTGGGGCGCAGGCCCCCGAGCAGGACAGTTCCTCGTGCTAGGCGCCAAAACGCGCGCAGTGATTCGCGGCCGCTTTCATGTCTCCATGGAAGACATTCAGCGCGTGGCTCGGCCAGTGCTTCGGCATCGCATCTTGACGAACTATTCGGCGCAGGCCGAAGGCATCTCGCCGGACGACATCATTGATCGCCTGTTGCAGGTCGTTCCGCTTCATCCCAACCAGGCGCTTGACGATGGCGGAGTCCCTGAGGTTGTCTCCTCGAACGAAGGCTGAGATGACACCTGAAGGAGATCTGCGGAGAGCGCAGCGCAAGCTCGACCCAAAGGTCGCCGATCGGCTTGCGCGACTCAATCTGGCGGTCAATCGTGCCGTTGAGGGATTTCTGGGTGGGCGTCACCGCAGTCCGCACACCGGGGTCTCCGTGGAATTCGTGGAACGCCGCCCGTACGTACAAGGTGATGATTTGCGTCACCTCGATTGGCGGGCCTATGCCCGTAGCGACCGTCTCAGTATCAAGCGTTACGAGGAAGAGACGAATCTCGAGTGCACTCTGGTGGTGGATGCGAGTGCCTCCATGGCTTATGCCGGTGACGGCGAACTGTCCAAATATGATTACGCATGCCAGGCAGGTATGGCGCTCGCCCATGTGGTCTTGCGTGAGCGCGATGGGGCGGCGCTTGCCCTTTTTGACCACACGCTGAGTCGCTTGCTGCCACCTTCCACTTCGCCCGGGCAGTTGTCCGTGATGGGAGAGTCGCTTGTCGAGCGTGATCCCGAAGGAGTTACGGATCTGTCGAGTGTGTTGGGCATGCTCACAGAACGAGTGCCTCGCCGGGGCATTGTCGTGATTTTCTCCGATCTTTTTGGCGACGTGTCAGATCTTGAGCAGGGGCTGGGCTTCCTGCGCACTCGAAACCACGACGTCATTGTCATGCATGTCATGCACGACGATGAAATCAACTTTCCTTTCGATCGCCTCACGCGTTTCGAAGGTATGGAAGATGACTCGAGGCTGCTCGTTGACGCCCCTTCGATTCGTGAAAGCTACAAGTCTGTCGTCGCCGAGTGGCGCAATGATGTGCGCCGCGTGTGTCATCGCCGCGGTGTTGATTACGTCTTGCTCGATACGAGCAAACCTCTCGAGTTGACACTGTCAACTTATCTGGGCCGGCGACTCGGCCGACTCGGGAGGAGCCGTTGACTCTCGGCTGGGGATTGCCGGTCATGTTGTGGGGGGCGCTGGCCGTCTCCATACCGATTCTTATCCATTTTCTGAATCGGCGCCGTTACGTCGTGCGCTCATTTGCGGCGATGGCTTTCTTGCGACAAGCGTATGCGCAGCGCCGAAAACGGCTGCGCATGGAGAATCTGCTGTTGCTCTTGCTGCGTTGCTTGGTCGTCTTGCTTGCGGCGTTGGCCATGGCGCTGCCATTTGTCCCTCAAGACAGCTTGTTTTCGATTGTGACCGGTGGGCGCACCGATTTGGTGCTGGTTGTGGATCGCTCGGGCAGCATGGGGCGCTTGATCGGTCCGGACACGACTCTGGATGATCGCGTGCTCGAGCGTGTTCGGAATCAGATCTCTCAACTTGAGGCAGAGCGAGGCGATACGGTCACGTTGGTGACACCAGGTGGGGGCGACTTGCTTCCAGGCCCCATCGGGGCTTCTCCGAGCGCGGCGCTGGAGATCTTGGACAGCGGGCTTCCGGCCCCTACGGGCACGGCAGATATGGTGGCGGCCTTACGGCTCATCAAGGAGCGCGTGCGGACCGTTTACCGGGGGCGACTCGAGATTGAAGTGTATTCGGATCTCCAGGAAGCAAGTTGGCGAGAGAAGTTGGGCGGTCTCTTTGCCGAAATTCTCGAAGATGGTGGTGGCTCTGTACGTGTTCTCGATGTGGTGGGCGATGCGGCCCCGGTGACCAACGTCGGTGTTGAGGCGTTGAGCGCAGAGAACGCTCTCCTCATCAAGGGCGATGTGGTGAGTTTTGTTGGGGTTCTTCGCAACCATGGTGATGTGGCGGTGCGAGGACTTACGGCAACTTTTCGTTTGGAATTGCCGGCGCCGAGCAAGCCCATTGTTCGAAAAGTGACTGATATCGAGATTCCCCCGCGCGGGACAGTCGATCTTCCTCTTCGATTGCGTATGGATAAGGCCGGGCCTCAGCATCTCGAGTTGACCCTCGAGGGTGATCAGCTTCCATTCGATGATCAGCGATCTTTGGCATTTGAAGTTCGTGATGGCATCGATGTGTTGCTTGTCGATGGGCAGGCTGGCGCCAACCCACTCGATGGTGCCACGGCTTTTCTCGACATGGCGCTGGATCCGACTGCCGATGGAGACGACCTAGGGATCGTTCGATTCAGCACTCACGTCCTGGACGTTCGCTCTTTTGAGGAAGCCGGACGTGATCTCTATCGGTATGAAGCCATTGTACTCGCCAACGTTGATCTGGTCAGTGAACAAACAGCGAGCTTGTTAGAAGACGTGGTGCGCTCCGGGACGCCACTGCTGATCTTCACGGGCGATCGGGTCGACCCTGACATGGCGACAGAACGCCTTGGCCGGTTGCTGCCCATGCGCATTGGCGCCGTACGCGGTGATCCCAAGGGGACGGGAGAGCAGGACTACGTGACGCTCGTGCTCGATGACCCGCCTGCGCCTCAACTCGAACTGTTTGCTGATCCGCGACTCGCTGTGCTGCTGCAGGTCCCTGTCTTGGCTTGGAACGAACTGACTCCCTGGGAGTCGGTGCCCGTGGAGCCAAGTGCAACTTCGAACGAAGTTGAGGAGCAGCGTTCGATCGATGGTGACACCGAAGCCGAAGTGTTGGCCTGGTTTGCGGATTCTCTCGGCCAGGTCACGCCAGCCATCGTGCAAGCCTCGCGTGGTTTAGGGCGAGTTGTTTTGTTTGCGACGTCGGCCGACGATTCTTGGTCTCTCTTGCCGCGGCAGCCAGCGACATGGTTGCCCCTGGTGCACGAACTCATGAGTGCGCTGACAGCTCAAGATTCTGCGCTCACCAACTTGCCTGTGGGCCAGTCTCCGACCCTGATCGTAGACGGGAAACCCGAGTCGGCACGCCTGCTGTCACCTTCAGGAGCCATAGAGAACATCGGTCGCCCGGAGGTCTCTTCACACGGGAGGCGCAGCTTGCTTTCCCTCGACTCGACTCCTTTGCGTGAAGCCGGGGCGTGGTCTCTTGAAATCGAGTTTGCCGACCCGACGCAGCCGCAACGGTCTCTCGCGTTGGCCGCCTTGCCGGATGCCATGGAAGGTGACTTGCGTCGCCTCGACGGAGCAAGCCTCGATCAAGTGCTGCAGGGCGTCGATTACTCACTCGGTGAGCAGGTCGATGAGGGTGAGGATTCTGAAGGCGCTGGTGGCGGTGACGGCAGCCTGTTTCGTGCTTTGCTCTGGTCTTTGCTGGCTTTTGCAGTTGGCGAGGTTTTGCTGTCGCGGTTTATGGGGGGCTCTCGATGACGATGCAGGGCGCCTCGGATATTGTTGAGACGACGCGCATCGAATTTCTTTCGATGCCGCCGGTTTGGGTCATTGTGCTGGTCATAGTGCCCGCGCTCATCTTGTTCTCGCGCTGGGCCTACAATCACGAACGGGGTCACGGCGCATGGTGGTGGCTGCCGGCCGCGCTGCGCGGACTGTCTCTCGCGCTGATCATTGTTTTCTTGTGTCACCCGGTGCGAAGCACACAGCGAGTGCGTGTCGAACGGCCCGTCGCAGCAGTGCTCCTGGATGACTCTGCCAGCATGCGGGAACGAGACATGAGCCCCGTGGCGAGAGGTGCAGGCCTGTTGTCGGGCGCGCAGCGCACGGAAGTCTTGCAAGCTGTTCTTGAGCAGCCGCTCAAGGATCTCGAACAGGATTATGAGGTCTTGCTGTACGCGTTCGGATCGTCCTTGAGAGCGATCGGATCCACCGAAGACCTTGTCGCGGCTGATGGCGAGACGCGAATCGGCGACGCACTCGCCGCCCTGTCTTCGGAGACGCGCGGCCGAGTTCTTTCGCAAGTGGTTTTGGTCACTGATGGGCGCGTCAATGCAGGGCGCGATATCACCGCAGCGCTGACTTCATTGGTGGGACGCGGCATTCCGGTCAACACAGTGGGTGTCGGAGACCCTGAAATCCCGCGCGATGTACGCATAAGCAATATCACCTCACCAGAGGTGGTGCTGGCAGGAGACACGATCACCCTTGAGGTCTCTGTCGCTGCACGTGGGTTCCCGGGGCGGCCGTCAGCGATTACGGTGACCGACGCTGCGTCCGGGGTTGATCTGGCGCAGATGCCTTTCGATCTGCCAGACGCTGATGGGGCCACCGAACAGCTTGTCCGCGTGAGCTTTGTTCCGGACAAAGAAGGTGACTTGGATCTACGGGTTGCGGTGACAGGCTTCCCGGGTGAGCGAGACTCGTCCAACAACGTCGAGCGTCGCCTGCTAAGGGTTGAGCCAGGCCGCATCAAGGTGCTCTACATCGACGGATACCCGCGCTATGAATACCGTTTCCTGAAAGACTCCCTGTTGCGAGTCAGCAACATGGACGTGCAATGCTTCCTGGTCTCGGCCGGTCCGGACTTTATTCAGGAATCTTCCGAGGGGGTTCCCTCCCTGAAGAGGGTTCCCAATTCGCTGGAGTATTTGCTCGACAACTATCACGTCATCATTCTTGGTGACGTGCATCCTCAGGATCTCGGGAATGACCTGGGAGAGGTTGATTCAATCTTGCAGAACTTCCGCGACTTCGTGGAGGCAGGAGGTGGCTTCCTGATGCAGGCGGGAACTCGCTACTCGCCGCAAGAATATGTCGGCACTCCCCTCGAGGACATCCTGCCCATTCTGGTGGGAGACGAAGCCGCCGAGAAGCAGGCCATTCATGATCCAGGCGCTCCGTTCAGGCCGGTCCTTGAGCGTTCTCGTGATCCGCACGAAATCGTGAGCCTGCTCTCAGACGTCGAGGAAAACCGGGAGTTGTGGCAGGGCCCAGAAGGCCTGGCCCCTCTGACTTGGTACTACCCGGTTGCCAAGGCACGTTCGACGGCCGAAGTGTTGTTGAGCCATCCGAATAGTCGCAATGCCCACGGTCCGCACGTGCTTCTCGCGACGATGTACGCACCTCAAGGGCGTACGGCATTTCTCGCCACCGACGAGACGTGGCGCTGGCGGTTTTTACACCTGGAAAGTTACCGGGAGCCCTTCTGGCGAGGACTCATTCGCTACCTGGCTCTGAATCGCTTGCGTCGGAGTGATTACCGCTTTGATCTCGCAACCGACCGGGCCAGTTATGCACTTGGTGAGCGGATCTCTCTCACAGCGCGCGTTTATGACGAAGGCTTCGAGCCACTTGAAGCAGACAATTTCGAGGTGAGTGTTGTTCTTCCGGACGGAACGCGCGACACGCTTGAGTTGCCGCGTGAGATCGACGGGGTCTTCAAGGGCTCGATCGCTGCGAACGAAAAGGGCCCCTATCGCTTTTGGCTTCTGGATGCCGATGATCCTGCGGCAGAGCCCAAGTCCCCTCGAATTGTGACCGTCACCGTGCCGTCCACGGAGACGGATGACCCGGTGCTTGACGCTCAGGTTCTTGAGCGTGTTGCAGCACGCACGGGAGGGCGCTATCGACCTCTTGAGGAGGCGCCCGAATTGCTGGCTTTACTTGACGACCCCAAGGAGGAACGCCCGCTGGACGAGCCCGAAAGGGAAGAGGTTTGGGCTGGCTTCCCCCAACTGTCACTTCTCGTTGCACTCCTAGGCCTCGAGTGGATTCTTCGTAAGCGCAGGAATCTGGTTTAGATGCGACGTCTCGGCCTGGCGCTTCTTGTGACACTGCTTGCGAGCAGCCTTGCCGCACAGGGCGTTGGAGGCCGTTTCGAGCGCTGGGAAGAGTTGCCAGAAGAAGGCTTTCATTTCGATCCCGACAAACGCCGCGTCACGGGTTTCAGTGTGCGGGCGTCTACGGGAGCTCGCACGAAACTCGATGAGATTGATCAGGCATGGAGTGACGGGGACCCCGAGCGTGCTGCCGGTTTATTGCGTGAGTTGGCAGAGCACTCGGGTGGTGAAGTCATTCAAATCGCCGGCGACCGAGAGCTCGAACGCTGGGTCGGTGCGGCCGAATGGGCGCTCTATCAATTGCGGCTTCGCGTGTCGGACTCGTTGTTGGAGGGATTGCTTTCGGCAGAAGAGCGAGCCGCAGTGGATCGAGCTGCGAACTGGCGCGACGTGGAACAGCTACAGGCCTTGGCCTGGCAATTTGAAGGAGCCCGGGAGGGATTGGAGGCGACAGCGCTCTTGGCGAGGCTTCAGGCCGAGCGCGGTGCTTGGCAATCTGCGCGAAATGCCGCGGAGCGAGCACTGTCCATGGGGGCCGGGGAATCCATGGAAGAGTTGCTCGTGCGTCTTCCGGTGGATGTGGCCTCTTCCATGGTGCGCGGCCCGATGCCGGATGACCTTGAGCGCGTGTGGGCGCGGACTCTTTCCATCAATGCGCTCGCTGACGTTTTTCACTATTCGGAAAACCCGTTCTCCACTCCATCGCATCGCTATGAAGCTCCCTTTGCTCCGGTTCAGCCGGTGGTTTCAGAGGGTGTCATTTATATTTCTGACTCGTTGTCCATGTCGGCACTGGATCTTATTTCTGGCCGCACTTTGTGGCACCACGCTGGCCCCATCGAGCGCATCACATTAGATGGATCTGGGTCGCAGTGGTTTGACTTCTCGGTTTACGCCGCGCGCAATCGCTTGCGTGCGATCAGTCCATTTCAGTGTGCACGCCCGGTTTTGTCGGGGGACGTCGTTCTCGGTACGGTGCAATCCGCTGAACCTGTGCGGGAACTGGATGAGTTTGAGGGTTACCCCATCAACCACCCACTTCCCAGACGGCGATTGCGTGCGTTGGACCGTGACACAGGTGAGTTGCTCTGGACTCAGGAGCAGCCGGAGCGCCCGGACCGCGATTTTGTCAATTTGTTCGATGCCGCAGGACCTCCGGCTGTAGGCGGTGGTGTTGCGTACGTGGCGGGCTCTGTCACGGAAGGCGCGATCAACGCGTATCTCGCAGCCTTTGATGTCAAGACAGGTGATCTGCTCTGGAAAACACTGCTCTGCTCCGGGCAGCAAGATTTGACGATGTTCAATCGTCCGTTTCAGGAGCACGTGATCTCGCCGCCGCTGTTGCACGACGGGGCGCTGTATATCTCGACGAACCTCGGTGTGATCGGTTGCGTAGACGCATGGTCAGGCCGCGTGCGATGGCTTTCGCGGTATGAGTCCATTGAGCGGGTGGGAGCCACAGGAGTGCGCTCTAACCAAGATGTTCGCGATATCCACTGGCAAAATCAGGAGCCGTTCATTGAAGACGGCATGTTGTTTGTCACGCCGTTGGACAGTCGGAATCTGATTGCGCTCGATCCGCAGACGGGGCGAACGGCCTATGACATAGGAGCGTATGTCCGAAGGCGTTCACCAGTTCGTCACCAGGTGATTCCACGCGGCGATGGGCGGATTCTGGTTGTGACAGATACAGGAGTCGAGTGTTTCGAGGCGCGTACGGGCGCCACTGTTTGGCCGCACAAGCCGTTCGAAGCACATGACTCCATCGATTACCCGGTTGACGTGACGGGGGCAGCAACGCGCAGCGGAGACACCTTGTTGGTCCCCTGCGCTCGGCATCTCGTGCTTGTCGATGTGTGGACTGGCGAAGTCTCGGGTGTGCTTGAGTGGCAGCAGTATGCACGGAGCCCGCACGTGCAGCGGGTTGTTCATGCAGATTCGTCATTCGTCATGAATGACGGCCGTGATGTTTTTGCCGCGGCGGATATCGACCAGTTGATTCAGGGAACCGCGGGAGACAAAGCTGTTTCGCTCGAGCAAAAGCTGGCCTTGGCGGAGCTTGGGCTTGTGTTGCGCCAGTACGAAAAGGCTCAAGGGCAGTTTGAATCGCTTCTTGAAAGCGTTCCCCAAGGTCCAGAGGCAATACGTCACGAAGCGCTGCTGCAGCGAGCTCGATCTGGTCGCCTGGAGGCGGCCGTGCGCAAGGCACGCGACAATGATGCTGCAGATGACTGGAGCACGGTGCTGTCTATCGCGGAGACGACGGAGCAGTTGTTCGCCTGGGCTCCCGAGGCATTGGAATCTTTGCAAAAAGATGGTCGCCGCCGAGAAGTGTCCGACTGGCTCACCGAGTTGGCTTTGCGGTCTCCTGACCGCCTCCTGGACTTCGGGTCCGAGGGCGTGCAGGCCGCGAGACTGCTTGCGGCCCGACACCGACTGCCGTTTGCAGTCGCCGAAGAACGCTTGGCCCTGCTTCAGGGCCTTCTTCTCACAGCGCCAGGTATTCAATGGGGCGGTGTGCCGGTATGGGAAGAAGCGCGTCGGCGTATCGACGCGCTTCTAGAAGAAGAGGGCCGAGAACTCTATGCCGTTTACGAGGCACGCGCAAAAGATGATCTAGAGCGGGGCTTGCCTTTGGAAGTGGTTGAAGTGCGTTTCCCGAACTCTCGTGCCGTGGCTCACCAGCGTCTCTCAGATTTGGATCGGCTGCTGAAGGAAGGCCAGGCGAGGGCCGCCTTTGAAATGGTTGCGCAACTGGGCAGTTCTGCTGACATGCTGGCTTTCCGAGAAAGAGCAGCGCGCGCGCTCGGTGAGATGGAGTTCGCCGACCTGTTGGCCGGTCAACGCCCACTGTCGACTGGTATGAGCCCCTTGCCGCGTTTGCCACGATCTGGCGATGGCAGGGTTGCTCATGTGATGAGCCCGAGAAACGACGTGGTTCTCCCTCGAATCTCGGGAAGGCCGTCGCCCGAGTTCTCCTCATGCGCGCTTGGTGTCATCGGAAGCGCGGGGGAGATGTTTCTTTTAGATGCTAAATCGGGACTTGTCAGGTGGCGTGGCCGAGCGCTTCCGGGTGGGCTCTTGCGTGGACGGTCGTCACCTCAAGTCTGTTTTGAAAACGAGCTGTTCATCATTCGCTCTGGAGACTCGGTCGAGGTCGGCCGCTTGGCAGACGGGCATGCCATCTGGACAAAGACGACTCCGCGTTTGCTCGCCACGGCATCGGCGGGTGGTTTGGTCTTGCTCTTGCGTGAGGACACCGAGAGCTCATTGCGCGTCGATGCGCTGGGTTTACGAACTGGTGCTCACGCCTTCAGCGTGCATCTCCCAAATGCCCAAAGTGCTTCGGATTTTCGTTTTGTTGGTCCTTATCTGGTGGTGTCTACGCAAGCCGCGGGAGCCTTTGGTCGTTTGGGGCAGGTTCAACTGACAGTGATTGATGTCGAAAAGGGGCAGGTTGCGAGCGTCACCTCGATGGCCAGCAATCTGCGTATCGTGAACGTGTTGGCAGAACCTCCCACGGTGTTTCTCGCTGCGGGAATGCGAGTGGAATCGAAACTGGTCGCTTGGAGCCCTGCAACAGCCTCGATCTTGTGGGAAGCTATACTTCCGGAAGCGAGCCTCACGCGGCTCGAACTCTTTCCGACGGCGCCCGGTAAGATGCTGTATTGCGAGTCGGTTACGGTTGGCAACACGATTGGTCGCGCCGACATCGTGTACCCCATCGACGCACTGAATGGGCCGCTCGAGCCGCCTGTAAACATACCGCTCTTCACGGTTCTCCCGGGGAGCGCCGGCGCAGTTTCCCCGCTTGTGGTTATGCGAGACCCGGTTTCCAAGCAGGCTGTGTGCGTGTTGGATGGAGCAACCGGGGAAGTACTCTACATGTTGGACTTCAATACCCGCTTGGATGGTTTCACGCAGGTTCACCAGGGAGAAGATGGCTTTGTTCTTGTCTCTGAAACGTCCTATGACCCGACATTCGTGACATCTGCGTGGATCGTTCATGGTGCCGATGGTCAGGAGAGATACAGTGTTCAATTGAATGAGCCAAATCAGCGAGATGCTGCTGATGTCTTACTGGTGGATGAAGGTGTTCTGATTGCCATCGGTGGGACGGTTCATGTGATTCGCGATCGGAATTCCTCGAGATGAATCAGTGCGGAGCAATTTCAATCATGGCGCCTGAGTTGTTCGCGGCTGAGACCGGCCACTTGGCGAGTCCGCGTAGCTCGGCAAGCCGTCTTCGGGGAAGCGTGCTCTGTGCGCTTGCCCTGTCGGCTTTGCTGGGATTTAGCAGCGTGACGTCTGCCGTGGCGGGAAGCCTTGTCGCTGCTGACCCTGTCGTTGCTGACCCTCGCGATGACATCGTGCCGCAGACCGACATCACAGTTGACTCGGTCGCTGCAGTGAATGGGGCGCTTGAGTATCTTGCACGCACGCAGGATCCGGCCACAGGTGCCTGGCTCGCGGATGTCGGATACAAGCTCAACCAAAACTACGAAGTCAGTGCGCGACGCAAGCCTCATGTAGGTGTGACAGCGATGGCAGCATTGGCCTTTCTCTCCGCGGGCCACCTTCCGGGACGCGGTGAGTATGGCGACGTGATCAGTCGGGCCACCGACTACATTCTGAGTTGCATGCTCGAGACGGGCCATATCACTCGGAACGGCTCTCGTATGTACAGCCATGCCTTTGCCACGTTGTACCTGGCAGAAGTCTACGGCATGACGGACCGCTACGACCTGAATGAACGCTTGCAACGTGCAGTGGACTTCATTGTTGACTGCCAGAATGAGTATGGCTCGTGGCGATACGAGCCCCATGCCGCAGAGTCGGACATGTCCATTACGGTCTGTCAGCTCAATGCGCTTCGCGCAGCCCGCAACGTGGGGATCCGCGTACCTAAAAGCACCATCGATCGAGCGGCGCAGTACATCTCGGCCAGCTACGTGGATCGTGATTCGGATCCGTACCGTTATCAGGGTTACTACAGGCTTGGCCGTGGTTCCTTCAAGTACCAAGCCACTCGGCATACGCGTTCGTCTTTCGCGCTGACGGCAGCTGGCCTTGCTGCTCTGCACAATGCTGGAGTGAATGGCCTGAAGATCGAATCAGATGGCAAGGCGATCGACTTGCGAGAGAGCATCGAGTTCCTTCGCGACAGTTACGGCAATGTTTCTGGGAATAGTCGGTACGGGTTTCACTTCTTTTACTGGTACGGGCACTATTACGCGACGCAGGCCCTCTATGTCATTGGCGGGGACGTGTGGGACTGGTACTACCCACGATTGCGCGACGAAATCGTGGCCTCTCAGCGTTCCGATGGGAGCTTTCCATGCCGGGTCGGTCCGGGCGAAGCGTTTTCGACAGCCGCAGGCGCGGTGATTCTTTCGCTTCCATACGGCTACCTCCCTATCTTTCAGCGCTAACGAATGACGATGTCCACAACTCCAGGCCTGGCCAATCGTTCGAACTCGGATGCGGCGAAAACCGCTCCTGCGACGGTCCTACGTCGGCTCGAACAGGTCGTTCGCCGGATTCGAACTCTGTATCTGGTTGCTGGGTGCGCGCGGGTGCTGAGTTTGGCATTGGCGATGCTTGTCGCTCTTTACCTGGCTGACCGTTTCCTGCAATTGCCGGTTGTGGTGCGAGGGTTGTTGGTCTCGTTGGCCGTGGTGGTGTTGGCCTTGCAGGTTTGGCGCCGGATCTTGCGTCCTCTTGTGGTCGGTGTCAGTCGGCTCGAAGCCGCGCGCCTGGTGGAAGAGAAGTTGCCGAGCTTTGACGGCCGGCTCGTTTCGGCGCTTCAACTTGGAGATGGTGTCAGCGGGAGCTTCGAACGCCAGATTTCTGAGGAGGCCTCACGTGCATGCGAAGAACAGGACTTGCGCCACGTGCTCACGGCCAAGCCTGCGCTTCTCGAGTTGTTGCGTGCTGTGGGCGGCCTCGCGATCGTGATTTCACTTGTGGTGTTGGCCCGCCCCTATCTCGATGTCTTCTTTGCGCGCCTTGCGCTTGGTGACATGCCATGGCCGCGCGACACGGTGCTCGACCTTGCCCTCCCAGAGAGATCGCCCGTTCACGTTCTGCTTCCGGATGGGTCCGTGGTCGCTTCTCGTGGTGGCGTGCTGAACGTGTCCTCGGACTGGAAGGGCGTGCGACCAGACCGTGTAGAGCTGATGGTCGAGGGAGAGAAGGGGGCGCGTTACGGATCCATGGCGCTGGGCTCTTCCAATCAATTCCACGGGCACCTCACCGTGGAAATGGGGGACAGCACGATCGGAGTGCGTGGAGGAGACGATGATGGTTCGGAGAACCGCACAGCACTTCTGGTGATTGAACCACCACGGCTTGATGAGCCCGAGTTTGTCCTCGAATACCCGGACTATCTCGGGATGGAGTCCGAAACCGTTGAGGCTGAAGGCTTGTCTGTTCCGGAGGGGACGCGCATCACGCTGAGTGGTCGTCCAGTGGGCGAGGCGAGTGCTGCCGAACTGCAGTTGCTCTCTCGAGCTGAGCCGATCGAACTGGATGTGATCGACGATCAGGGGGGGCAGAAAATCGAAGGTTCTTTCGAGGCCTTGGAATCAGACACTCTCAGTGTGTTGTTGTCTGGGGAATACGGCCTTGCCACTCCGGACCCGAGCTATCACGCGTTGGTTGTGCGTGAAGATCGAGCTCCTGCGCTTCGTATCTATGCTCCGCCTCGTTCAGACATCAAGGTGACGGCGAACTCAATCGTCCCCTTCGCTGTTGTTGCTGAAGATGATCATGGGGTTGATTCTGTTTTCTTAGACCCTGACGCGGGGAGTCCACGACCCTTTGAGGTGGACCCGATTTCTTCCAAGCAGTACCGGTTCCTGCTGGATGTCAAAGAACTTGGGCTTACGGGAACTTTCTCGTACGCGCTGGAGGCAATGGACGGTCGGCAGCTGGTCGGCAAGGGACCGCAAGTTGCTCGCGTGGAAGGACGAAGAATTGACGTTGTGAACGAGAGCGAAGTACAGCGCCTTCTCGCCGATCGCCAACTCCGCCTGAAAGAAAGTCTTCACGCTCTACGAGAACGTCAGCAGCGAGCAAGTGAGTCAACATCGGATCTTATCGCCGAAGAGCCTGAAGATCTGGATGGTGAACTTGTTGCCGCGGCTGTTGCGCAGAACCAGGTGACAACTCGCCTCGCACGTGAGACACGGGAACTGTGTGCCATCCTGGAAGAGACCATCACCAACCGACTTGACCCAGGGCCTGGGGCGGAAGGGGTCCTTGAACGTTACCTGCAAGATTGGCGAGGTCGGCCCGTCGACGAGGCATTTGCAGCGGCCCCTTGGCGCGAGTTGGCTGCGGATTATTCCGCGGGGCGCTATGGGCGTCTCGATCTGGTGGGACGTCTTCTAGAAATGACAGGAATGGCCTTGGAACTGAGTGAGGATCTTTCACCTGATGCGCACGCAGCTTTGACTACCGCGCGACAATCTCCCGGGCTTTCTGCCTTTCAGAATGCTCAGGCTGCACAGATTCGTGTGGAAGAGATGCTCGACCGACTGCTCGACAGGATGGATGAATGGGAGGACTATCAAGAAGTGCTCTCGCTCGTAAAAACGCTGATTCAGGACCAGCAGAGTTTGCGTGCCCGGACCGAAACTGCGCTCAAGACGCTCGGAGGCAACTGATGCGATCGATGGCGCTAACCCTTGGCGCGGTGATCCTTGTACTCGGCTCGCAGCTGGGCCTGTATGCACAGAGTGAACAAGATGGAGATGAAGACGAGCGGCAGCGCGTCTTGAGGGATCAGACTCGCATGTCGGCGCGCCTGAATTCGCTGCAGGAGAAAATGCAGCGATTGAGCGAGCGCTACGAAAATGAAGGTCGGACGCACAACGCAGAACTTCTGAGAGAGGCGATTGCGCGCTTCGAGTCGGACTCATTATTGAATCAGGCCCGAGATATTGAGCAAAGCCTTTCGCGTTCAATGCTCGATACGGTGGAGAAACAAAACGAACTGGCGGGTTCATTGGAAAGCATCTACTCCGTGCTAAGCGATCGTCGTGACGTCGACGATGTACGCAGCAAAGTGGATCTGGCCAATGCAGCCATCGCTGAAATTGGCAATCTCATCGTGGATCAGAAGCGGTTGCTCTCACAAACCAGATCCGTGACGGACAACCCGTCCGAGCTTGTAGAAACTGCTGCCGCGACGGCAGAGAAGCTCGACGACTCCTTGGCAGATGCAGAGAAGGCTGCGGCTCGTGCCGAGGCCGCTGAAATGGGCTTTTCAGAGGTCGCCCTGGCAGAGCAGTTGGCGAAAGCTCAGCGTGCGTTGGCAAGCTCGTCGTCGGCAAGCGCGGAGCAGCAGCGGTTGGTTTCCGAAAAGACAGATGAGTTGTTGCAACAGCTTTCCGAGCCTCTGGAAGAATCTGGCTCTGTAGAAGCCATGGCATCCGTCGAGCAGATGCGTTCAGAAGCTCGTGATGCAGTTTCACGAGGGCGTGAGGCCATGGAGCAGGCTGAATCGCAGATGCGTCGGGGAGGAGATGCGAGCGAACAGGCCGAACAGGCCGAAGGTCTCGAGACGCAGCCAGATGCAGAGAGTGCTGCCGAGCCTGTGGCTGAAGCCGCTGCGGAGCTTGAAGAGGCTCGGGACCTTTTGCGTGAAGCAGAGCGTGGGTTGGCTGCTGCTCGCAATCGGGCGATGGCTTCTGCGCGTCTCGAACTGCGCCAGGCGCAGGCCGAGAGCGAAAAGCTTGACGACATCGCTGAGCGGCTCGAGACACTTCAACCAGAAGAAGGCCCCGAGCTACTCGATCGGACCCGTGCGTTACTCGACCAGATTGCCAAGCTGAACAAGAGCATGGAGGCGGGTGAAAGTCGCGGAGCCCAAGAGTCTGTGGCGCAGGCGCGCATGGACCTGAATCAGCTCCTCAAGCAGCTGGGGCAGCGGGATGATTCCAGGGATGGCGAACAGAAAACATCTCTGGGACAAGAGCAAGCGGCGCAGATGATCGACAAGCAGGAGCAACTCGAGAAGCAGTTGCGGCAGCTGATGGACCGACTTGAGGATATGCCCGACCAGACTTTCCGTGAGCCTGGGGAGCAGGCAGCCTCTTCCATGCAGCAGGCTTCCAAGTCGATGGAATCCGGTGATGCCGGTGAAGCAAGCGTGAGGCAAGAGGAAGCTGTTGAGGAACTCGAGAAAGCGCAGGAAGAACTTCAAGGCGAGCTCAACCGTTATGAGCGGCTCCGTCAGGAGGAGGTCTTGTATCAACTGGCCGAAGAGCTGACGCGATTGCGGGATGCCCAGCTGGCCATCGGCTCAGAGATCCGGGACATAGATGATGCGCGCTCCGGAAATGACCGGCTCAGTCGCAGTCACAAGAGAGCTCTCTCGCGCCTCTCTTCCGAGGAAAGTGAACTCTCGCGACAAACAGACGAGTTAAAGGTCGCCCTCGAGGCAGATTCTGCAGTGGCTTTTGTCTTTACCATCGAGCAAACACGCGACGACATGAATGACGTGGCTGGTCGGCTGGCAGAGCGTGAGACCGACTTCGTGGTCATGGCGATGATCGAGAGCATTGAGCAGCGCATCAACGATTTGCTTTCGGTGTTGGAGTCGGAGAAGGAGCGGCGGCGCGAGGCAATGGAGAACGATCAGGGCGAGGAGCCACCGCCACCGCAACAGGAGGCTGAAGGAGGCAAGCCTTCGTTGGTCCCAGAGGTCGCGGAGTTGTTGCTGATTCAGAAGCTAGAACTCAGTGCTCTTTCTCGATTGGAAGCCTTTCAGCGACTCCACCCCGAACTTCAGGAGGAGGGCGCCCTGGGTCCGGTTGAGCGGGGACTTCTTGAGCGCTGGGCGCTTGAGCACACGCGAGTGACAGAGGTTTTTCTTTCGATGATCCCTGAGTCTCCAGAGGTGGGTTTGCCGCCTGGCGTTGGCATAGATGACCAAGGTGATCCGACGTTGGAACCAGACCCTCCCGAGAATGAGCCGCCGGAGAATGATCGATGAACACGCTGCTTGTCATGGTGCTGGTGTGCGTTGGACAAGTCGGGGGCGACAGCGGGCAGGCCGAGATGGAAGCCCTTGTAGAGCGCATACGCGAGAATCTGGTGCGCGTCGATGAACTGCTCCTTGAGAGCGCGGATGCCGATGACGTAGCCAGCGGGATTGACGGTGTTGTCGACTCGCACATCCAGGTCATCCGAGACCTCGAGTCGCTCATCAAGCAAATGAAGTACACACCCTCTTCGAGTCGCAGTAGTTCGAGCAGTGGTGATGAGAGTTCGCAGGAGTCGTCGAGTCAGCCACCGCCGCGTGAGAATGATGGCAGCCAGAAGCAGCCGGATGGCGAAGAGCAGCCCAAGTCTCCACAAGAGCAGAGCGCCTCGGAGTCCGCCCAAGAGCAAGAGAACGAACAGGGGGCGCAGCCGAAACCACAAGATGGTGCGGACGAGGGAGAGGTCCCGCGTTCCGAACAAGGCGGGCCACCGCCGCCAGATCCAATCGGCAATTTCACGCGTGAAGATTCTGATCAGCGCTGGGGTTTGTTGCCACCCAAGCTCCAGGAGCGGCTCCTGAATCTGCACGTCGATGATCTACCGGAGCAGTACCGGATCTGGCTCGAAGCCTACATTCGGAGGATGCACAGCCTCGAATCGAGTGATGTTCGATGAGGCCTGTTGCATGGCTCGTCGTTGTCGTGCTGCTGACGGGAGCTTCTCGCACGTCGGCTGACGATAGGTCAGAGCAAGCGGACTCACTTCATACCGCAGAAATCACAACCATGGTGACTTCGGCGCATGATTTCCTGCTGAAGAACCAGAACAAAGATGGTTCTTTTTCGGTTGTGCGTGGGCGGTCATCAAAAAATGCGCCCGTCGCTGTCACCGGGCTTGCCGCTCTCTCCTTGATGGCTGCGGGGCATTTGCCCGCGCATGAGGTCATGGACCGTGGGAGGCACGGAACTGCGGTGAAGCGAGCCGTGGATTGGTTGGTCGACCACTGTCAGGACAGCGGTGAAACGAGCGGCTACTTCTACACGGGGAACGATTCCGTTTCGCGTATGCATGGCCAGGGTTACGCGCTCCTGGCATTGACGCAGGCTGCAGGAATGTATGGGGATGATGAAGTGCAGCGCGCTCGTCTTCATGCAGCCATTCAGCGTGGCGTGGATCTGGTCGAGCGAACCCAAGGCATTCACGGTGGCTGGTGGTACAACCCCGAGCGCAGCGCGAATCATGAGGGTTCGATTACGGTCTGCATGATTCAGGCATTGCGCGCAGCAAAGGACGCGGGTTTCACTGTCGATTCAGGGGTTATCGACAAGGCGCTGAAATACATGGAGAAGTCGCAGGACAAAAGCACCGGTAAGTTTCGCTACGCGCTGAATGATGACCGCACGACCTGGGCGCTTACGGCCGCCGCGCTTGCCACGCTCAACGCATTGGGTGATTACGGGAGCGATAAACTCGATCTTGGATTCGATGCGCTGCAACGTTCCGACCCGTACAGAGGGATGGGAGGCGGAGAGGCCTTCCAGTGGTATGGCTCGTTTTACGCTGCCCAGTGCTACTGGGCCTATCGCGATCGGCGATTGTTCCAACAGTGGTGGCCTTCTTTTGTCGAGTACTGCGCGGATGACCAGTGGTCCGATGGCTCTTTCCATCACGGTGATTACGGCCAGGTTTATGCCACGGCCATGGTTTCGCTGACGCTTCAGGTGCCGTTCGGCTACCTGCCGCTTTTCCAGCGCTAGTCCAGGAGTAGCCCTTACCCCAGGGCCTCGCGGAGGCGGCCCGCAGATGTGGCGGGCAACTCTTCGCACAGGTAGAGGCCGAGATGCTCAAATCCGCCGAGCGGTTGGGTGAAGGGCCGCATTTCAATCAGTGGTCCGGTTCCAGGCCCTGTGTGCAGGATTAAATTCCACGCAGGCTCGCCCCAGCGCTCGGTCATGACCGTGTCCGTGATGGCCGTGAGCTGCGCGAGTGCCACGGCCAGAGCTTCGAGTGCTGAAGGCTCCATGTGATGAAGCCATCCCGTTTCATCTCCATGGGGGACGATGAAGGTCTGGAGCGGTCGGCGCATGAAGGAGGGAACAAGGGTCGTGGCAGCGCCGTCCGTGCAGTCGATGATGAGTTCTTCTGGAGTCTCGTCGAGTAGGCGATGAGCAAGGCCTGCGATGCGTGGTGGTTCCGAAGGAACTGCAGCACTCAGCATGACTTGCTGGTGATCGTGCTGAACCGAGCCACCCACAAGGTGACCGCGGTTTTTGACGATGCCGACGTGGCCACGGTGACCTTCTCCGCGGTCGGGAAAATCACTCGGGGCATGATGAAGTAGAAACTCTTCCGCCCGTGCGAGGTGCTGGAGAAGAGCTGTTGCGGTGGCACGGTCGCTGCCGCCTAGCCCCTTGTCGTGACGCAGGCTGCTCCAGTGCACGAGATGGATACCGCGACTTTCCGCACCAGCTTCCTCATGGGGATAGGTGATCGGATAGAGATTCGGTGTGAACCAGGCCACGTCATCACCGGGTAGATGGATCTGATCTACGACTGGGCAAGTCTGTTCTTCGCAGACCACGCACACGTCGTCGGGGATGTCGAGCCGTTGCGCACGCGTTTCGCTGTAAACAATAGGGAAGCCATCTCTTTCTTCGCGGGCCATCGTGCGTGCCGGCGGATGGCGATTTGAAGACAGGCGGCAGACATCTTGGAGGCCTTCAAATCCGAGGCTCGCAAAAGACGTCGAGGCGGTGTTGCGGGCGAGGCTCGCAGGATCGAGTCGCCGATTCGTCCGTGTCACGGGTTGCTGCTGGACGAGATGAGATCCTTTGTCGGTGAACTGGGTGAGGCTCCGTCTTGAGCGGGCATTCTTCCTGCAAGCCAGGCAGCGCGTCCACCGAGCCATGCGTGCTTCATGGCGCGGGCCATGAGAACAGGGTCGTCTGCAGCAGCGATGCCGGTGTTGAGGAGTACGCCGTCGATGCCCAGTTCGAAAGCGATCGCTACGTCACTTGCGGTGCCGACACCTGCGTCCACGATGATGGGAACCGAGGCACGTGTTTTGATCGTGCGGATGTTGCGTGGGTTGAGGATGCCAAGGCCCGAGCCGATGGGGGCCCCGAGCGGCATGACCGCCGCAACTCCCGCGTCTTCGAGGCGCAGAGCGAGCACAGGGTCATCATTGGTGTAAGCGAGCACGATGAAATCATCGTCCGCAAGTTCCTTGGCCGCCTCGAGTGTCGCCATGGGATCCGGCAGCAAAGTTTGTGGGTCCGCAAGCACCTCAAGCTTGACGAGTCGGCTGTCGAGGGCTTCTCGTGCGAGTCTGCAAGTGCGGACCGCATCTGCCGCGTTGAAGCAACCTGCCGTGTTGGGCAGCAGCGTGATCTTGTCGAGGTCCAGATGGTTCAGCAAAGAGGGCCCCGCGAGGTCGATGCGCCTGACGGCTACGGTGACGCATTGAGTTCCGGAGGCATCGACCGCCTCTCGCATCTGTTCATGAGAGTCGTACTTGCCGGTGCCGACGAACAGTCGAGACTCGAAGCGGTGGGGGCCGATGATGAGGGGGGCGTCGCCGGGAAGGCCAGGATTCATGATGAGCAACCCGTTTGAGCGGGCTCTCCGAGAGGCGATAAAACAGGCAAGCTGCTGTGGTGTTGGTCGTGACGCGTTCCATCATCGCGTGAGGTCACGGTGGCCGCAATCAGCCGCCACCGACGAAGCCGATGATCTCGACGCGGTCTCCGGTCTGCAACATGTGCTGGGCGAGTTGGCTCTTGGGAACGATCTGCTGATTTACCTCCACGGCAAAGCGCCCCGCAGAGAGCTCGAGATCGGTGACCAGGTCCTGAACCGTGGAACCGTGTGTGATCTGACGCGGCGCCCCGTTCAACTGAATGCTGAGGTTTGAGTCCGAGGCCGCCAAGGTCAGGACTTTTCCCAGCGATATAGTTGAGCGACCTGGGACAGAGTGGATCCGGCCTGGATCTCACCGCGGACCCGGTTCTCCATCTCGAGCACGTCGTTGGCGCGATTGGCCACTTCAACGGCGCGCCCGGCGGGGACCACCACGAGGCCTGAGTCATCACCGATGATCCAGTCACCGGGGCTCACACGCTGACCGCCACATATGATGGGGGTGCCGATTTCTCCGAAGCCTTTGGGCTCCCAGGCATTGGGAACCTGCTGTCGGCTCCACGCGGGAAAGTTCAATCCACGAATGGCATCCACGTCTCGAATGGCACCGTCGATGATCACGGCAGCGATCTTGCGTTGAATGCAGGATTCCGTCGCCAATTCACCCCAGACGGCGGGTGGGCGTCCACCCGCATCAATGACAAGAACATCGCCGGGCTGTGCGGCATCAATGGCCTCGACAGGCTTGGCCCAGTCACCCGGATAGGTTCGACACGTCACGGCACGGCCCACCACGTGCGCACCCTGGAGCAGCGGTGTCAGGCCTTGCATGGCGCCGCCACGATGCATGGCGTCGGAGATGTTGGGGGTCGAGACGCGGGAGAATGCCTCGACGAGCGCTGTGTTGTCATAGCGCTTGAATTCATCGGGGTTGTGTACGGGGATTCCCCCGCGCAGTGCAGTTGCCAGAGACTCGGTGGCTTGTCGGGCGTCAGGGGCCTTGCTGATGGCCCCTCCCACGATGACGATGTCTGCACCGGCGCTCGCAGCTTCGGCGGCTGATCCGCCATGGATGCCGCCCGCGACTGCCACTTGAATGTCTACCGCCGCACGCACGGCGCGCAAAGTGTCGAAGGGGTCTTTGCCCTCCATCTGTTCATCGATGGGGCAGTGGACGCCGACGATGGCAGCGCCTAGATCGGCAGCTTCGCGTGCGCGGGCTACGGGGTCGGGATGCCCAACCAGGTCAACGACAACGGAAATGCCGTAGTTCTTGCCGACTTCGACGCACTCGCGAATTGTGCTGTTCGAAGCCAGGCCAAGCACCGTTGCGAAGCTGGCACCTGCCTTTGCGGCCATTTCCATTTCGGTTCGGCCGGCATCCATGGTCTTGGTGTCGGCGACGATGGGAAGAGAGGGGTGTTGCTCATGCAGTGCCCGGACGGCGTCCAGGCCTTCACTCTTCAGGAGGGGGGTGCCAACCTCCAGGATCTCGGCGCCACCGGCAGCAGCCTCTGCGGCGATGCCCAGGGCACGGTCCAGGATGAGCAGGTCCAGGGCGACCTGGAGCTTGGGCGTGGAAGGGAGACGATCGTCTCCAGCGGATGAGCCGGCTCCATGCAGAGGGGGGTGTTCGGCTTCATTCACTTCATCTGCTCGGTGCCGAGGCGTCGTCGTCATGATCAGAGTCGATCCAAAGGGCTGCGGTGGCCATCATCTTCATGGGTCGGTGAATCCCGATCTCGACCCATGTTCTGGAGGGCGACGGCCGATCCAAGATCGTAGGGAGGGTGCCAGAGTCGGGTCAAGCGGCGCAGAGCCCCTCTTCCGCGGCGGAATCCTTGACAGAGCCGCCAACCGAGGAACATAGTGTGCCGTTCACCCGGCTTTTCGTGATTACGTACGACGAGTGGGACTCGGCCCGGGTTTGGCCGGCCCACTTGTTTCAATTCTGGATCAATTACGGGCGAGTTGGGGCAGTTTGGTGCTGTTTTGCCATGGTTTGGCTTTCTGATAGTGAAGTCAGCTGTGTTCGTCGCGGTGATCAGGTCTTTTGGGTGTTTTGAACGTCACAAGCATGCGCTCGTGTCTGGGGCTGTGGCCCCTCTGTCCGATGTCGTCTCGTCCAATCTCTTTGGTGTCTCATGAACAGCGAACTGCTCCGAATCATCGAAGCGATTCATCACGAGAAGGACATCGAGAGTGAGTTGATCTTCACCACGATCGAGCAGGCCATGGTGGCCGCGATCCAGAAGAAGGTCGGTGAAGATGTCGTGATTCATTGCACGCTGGACCGCAAGACCGGCGAACTGTCGGTGACCAGCGACCAGCAGCATGGCGCGATTGACCTTGGCCGTATTGCTGCTCAAACGGCGAAGCAAGTGATCATCCAATCTCTGCGCGATGCTGAGAACGCGGTGGTGTTCTCTGACTTCGAGGGTCGAGTTGGCGAACTCGTTCTGGGGCAGGTGCAGCGGATCGAAGGCGGTGCCATCATCGTGAACATTGGTCGCGCTGAAGCGATCATTCCGCGGGCCGATCGCGTGCGAGGTGAGATGTACAGCCCCGGCGATCGTATCCGGGCAATCATCACCGAGGTGAAGCGTGTCGGAACACGTGTGAAGATTATCCTTTCTCGCGTTTCACCTGACCTCGTACGTCGACTTTTTGAACTTGAGGTTCCTGAGGTTTCCGATCGGATTATCGAAATCCGTCGGATCGCACGTGAGCCTGGTTACCGAACAAAGATTGCCGTGCACAGCACGGACCCTCGGGTGGATTGCGTTGGAGCTTGCGTGGGCATTCGAGGAACCCGCATCAAGGCCATCACGGACGAACTGAACGGCGAAAAGATCGACATCATTCGCTGGAGCGATTCGGATGACGATCTCATCATCAACGCTCTTCGCCCGGCCCAGATCGCCTCACTGAACATGGAGTCGGAAACGAAGATCTGTCGGGTTGTCGTGCCCGATGATCAACTCGCCTTGGCGATTGGCCGCAAGGGCCAGAATGTTCGCCTGGCGACGCGCCTCACCGGCTGGGACATCAAAATTGAAGGGGTGACGCAGATGCCCCACAGCGCTCGCGATGAAAGCGGGCAACCTTTAGGGCCGCCTCTTGGCGAGTCCGAATCAGCGGGATTCGATACCACCACTGCCGCCGGTGAGCCTGAGGCTACCGAGAGCACGGAAGTGGTTGGTGATCCCGAGGCCCGGTCGGAGTGATGTCTCGTGAGATTACACGAACTCTCCAAGGAACTCGAAGCGGACAGCAAGCGAATGCTTGCGATCGCCAAGGAGTTGGGGCTCGGAGTCAAGTCACACTCGTCTAACCTCCCCAAGGGGACGGAAGGCATCCTTCGAGCTGCCTGGGGCGAAGAACTTCTCGAGCAGGAAGAGAAGGCAGCACGGAAGGCCAAGAAGGCAAAGAAGGCAAAGGCTGCAGAAGAAGATTCAGCGCCTGAGGGTGATGCTTCTGAAGCTGCGGAAGATTCCAAGGTCGCAGCAGCAGTTGCAGCAGATGATGAGCGAGGTTCCGGCAATATCGCCGTCACGCTCAATATTGATGCGCCCACTCCAGAAGTGGTCGAAGATGCTGCCGGTTCCGTTTCGTCGGAACAGGAAGAAGCCGAGAGCGAGCCGGTCGTCGTAGGCGATGCGGTCGAGGCCTCGACGGATGCTTCCGAAGCCGCCGCTGGTGATAAAGACGCGGTTGTTGCCGAGGCTACTGAAACTGAAGTGATTGAGGTGGCCCCGGTTGATGGCGCGGACGAGGAAGCTCCTGCCTCAGGCGTCGACGCCGATGCAGACGAGGATGACGAGCGTCACGTTGTTGTGACCTTCGGTGGGCAGGCCGGTCCGAGTGACGAAGAGGATGAGGCGCCGAGCGAAGATGAGCCAACTGGTGAATCCGCGGGGCCCGATGCGCGCCCGGACGCCGAAGATGCCACCGAGACTCCTGCCGCGGTAGAGAGCATCGGTGTTCCCAATGTGCCCGATCGCGTGGAGCGGCGTGGCGCAAAGATCTTGGGCAAGATCGACCTGTCTCCTGCAGAAGAAGAACCTCGCCGCCGAGCCTCCGGGGCGCCGGCCTACGATCCTCTGGATCCGACCCGGGCCCTGCCCGCCGCGAAGCGGGAGACGGGGCAGTCGAGACGCAGCGGGGATGCAGATCGTGGCCAACGCGGTCGCTCTGGGAAGCCTGGCAGCGGTGACTTTGTCTTCGATCCCGAAGACAACACGGCGCTGTCTGCGATTCGACTCGGCCACTTTGCGGGCAGGCGTCGTTCACCACCGCGCCGGCCGCCTCCACGGCGATCGCGTTTCGGTCGGTCACGCCGTCCTGCACGGAATGTGCCGCGCCCGACGCATCCGATCGCCGTGCGCGCACCGATTGCTGTACGCGAGCTTTCCGAAGAACTCGGAATCAAAGCACGTGAGATCCTGTCGTACTTTCCCGAGACTTTTGATCCGCGCGACAAGAATGTCGTTCTGAACGAAGAGCAACTGCTCGAGTTGGCTGTTGCCTTGGAGCGCGAAATCACCATATTGCCGCCGGATAGCGCTGAAGGTCGGATGCTCGACCGCGCGACGGAACGTGCGAAGAAGATGGGCAAGGGCGACCAGCCAAGGCCGGTTGTCGTGGCTGTCATGGGGCACGTGGACCATGGCAAGACCACGCTTCTCGACTCTCTGCGAAAGAGTCGCATTGCAGCCAAAGAAGCTGGCGGCATTACACAGAAGACTTCAGCCTATTCCGTGTCTACGAAAGACGGCAGTGCCGTGACGTTCCTCGACACGCCGGGCCACAAGGCGTTCACCGAAATGCGTTCGCGAGGTGCGCAGGTGACAGATGTGGCGTTGCTCATCGTGGCTGCTGATGACGGCGTGATGGAGCAGACGCAAGAGGCTATCGACCACGCAAATGCTGCAGATGTGCCCATGGTTGTGGCCATCAACAAGTGCGATCGACCCAACGCAGACCCCATGAAGGTTCGTCAGCAACTTGCGAGTGCTGGCGTCCTTGTCGAGGACTACGGCGGGGAAGTGGGCGTTGTCGAGTGTTCGGCAACCACTGGCGATGGTCTGGACGCCTTGCTTGAGCGCTTGGCGCTGGAGACCGAACTGCTCGAACTGAATGCCGATCCGGGTGTGCCTGCTCGTGGCGTTGTGATCGACTCTTCAAAGGACAGTAAGCTGGGCATCGTTGCCATGGTTGTTGTGCAGTCGGGAACGCTGCGCGCCAAAGATCCCATCATTGCTGGCACTTCCGTTGGCCGTGTGCGCTGGCTCCTGGATGATCGCGGCAAGAGGATCAGTGAAGCTGGTCCGTCGATGCCTGTGCAGGTCGTGGGATTTGAAGAGCCGCCCGCTGCGGGGGCCCGGTTCCTTGTCGCAGATGACATCAACACGGTCCGTGAAGTCGCGGCGGAGCGTAAGGAAGACGCTCGTGAAGAGCGAACTCCGGCCTCGGATGCGATTACGCTGGAGAATCTGTTCGACACGATCGACTCTCAGGGCGTGACCGAGATCAATGTGCTGCTGAAGGCAGACAACATGGGGTCGGTCGATGTGGTCCGCCAAACGGTTGAGGATGTGAATCATCCGGAGGTGCGCTTCAAGGTGTTGCGTACCGGAGTGGGCGGTATCACAGAAGATGACGTGCTTCTCGCGAGTGCATCGGACGCGTTCATCATTGGCTTCGGTGTCGTTCCAGATAAGAGAGCTCGAGCTGCCATCCAGCGCACCGGGGTAGACGTCAAGTTCTACGACGTGATCTACGAGATCACCGAGGATCTCGAAAAAGCGGTCGAAGGCGAACTGGGCTTCGAGTCGCACGAGGAAATCATTGGGCACGCGACCATTCGCGCAACTTTCAAAGCGAGCAAGTACGGCACGATTGCCGGCTGCTACGTCACGGATGGCATCTTGACGCGCGAATGCCGGGTGAGGCTCGTACGTGATGGCTCTGTGATTCACACAGGCGCCCTCGACAGTCTCAAACGCTTCAAAGATGACGTCAAAGAAGTGCGCGAGAACTACGAGTGTGGACTTCATCTCAGCGGCTACAACGACATCAAGGAAGAGGATGTGCTCGAAGCCTTCACCGTGGTCGAGGTGAAGCGCACGCTCGAGTCCACGTCCAAAGGCTGAGCGCTCGACGATGCCCTGGGATCGTAAGCAGCGTCAGGAGGCGGTCCTTCGCGAAAAGATTGCCGTCATCGTTCTCGAGCGGTTGAGCGATCCACGACTCGGTTTCATCACGATCACGGCTGTTGAACTGAGCAAGGACAAAAAGATCGCCAAGGTTTTCTATACGGTGCTGGGTACAGATGCCCAGGTTCGTTCAACTTCCCGTGCGCTGGCCGATGGACGCGCCAGGGTTCAGGAGATGCTTGCCCCCACGCTCAACATGCGAGCCATGCCGGAACTCCGGTTCATTTTTAATGAGCAGGTACAGAAAGAGAGCAAGCTGCTTGGGTTGATTGGCGAAGTGACTGCAGAGCGTGTTGAAAGAGCAGGGCCTGACGAGGAGCTCGAAGACGACCCTCCTTTCGGCGATTTACTCGGCGATTTACCACCGGCCCCGGACGACGCCTCACCATGACAGTTCGGTGCTTCTGTGCGGAACGGCGACTCGACGCTCCGCAGTGGATGCATCTCTTGGGCGTCGTGTCGGTTGCGCTGGCCTCTTTCGTGCTGCTGAACTGCGGTGAGACAGACAGTGTGCCGGCTTCGCCGTCGGCTCAAGACGTGTCGGTTCTTCGACCGGGTGATTCTCTTCTTGAGCGACTTGAAGGCGCGGAGTTGGTGCAGATTCCCGCACACAATTTGCAGGCCGAGGTGGCGGCCTCTTTGCCCGAGAACTTGCGCATCGACGTAGCTGTTGGCCCCTTGGCCTGGCAGCGAGCTGAGGCCATGCCGGCAAGTTGGTCTGCTGAGCTGGCAGCGCTCGATCAGGGAGATCTCTGGTGGGCACAATCCCCTGTCCCGCTCGCCAAGGGAGGGCCGGATCCGGTTGTGCGTGTTGGCGGTGAAGAGGCGCCAGCCTGGCGCTTTGGTGATGGCTCGACCATGCCGGAGGGTTTTGCAGGCTGGTTTCGTGCCCAGCGTTTGCTGCTCGCCGTCTCGAAAGAGATTCCCCAGCAGGTCTCACTTGAGGCGACGGTGAGTGCGGTCTCGGAGTTCGGCCGGCTGGAGCGCGGCCGTGCCTTGCATGGGGAGGACCCCGCTCCGACTGGCTTGGTCACTCGGGTTGAACTCGGAGAGGTGAAAAGGTCGGCACTCTTGTTGCCAGCACCAGGCATTTTGGACTTCCCGCCGGCAAAGCTTGCAGCCGACCGGTTGCATGTCGCGGTGGGAGTCGCGGGCGACGGATGGGTGATGAAAAACGGAGTGCTCAAGCGCCGCCGCGCTTCGAGCGACGGTGTCTTCTTTGCGGTCGATGTCTTGCCCTGGGCCGAGGCCACTTCGAAAGAGGGTGGCGTCCCCGATGCGACAAGAGCACTGCGTGCGTGGAGTGCCTTTGTTCCAGCTGATGAGGTGGGCAAGCATTGGGTTGAAGCAGAGATCGACCTGTCGCGTTGGCGAGGTCAAATTGTGTCGCTTCGCCTGGTGACCCAGCCAACGAACGAATCTGAAAGTGGCGGGAATCCAGAGCATGACTACGCGCTGTGGTCTGATCTTCGATTGCGTGGGGGGGCGACGCTCAAGCCGAACTTTCCTCATGTCGTCTTGATCGATATCGACACTTTGCGAGCCGACCGCCTTGCTGCATACGGAGCCAAGAGAGAGGCCACTCCTGGATTGGATTCCTGGTCGGCACAGCGAGCGATGACGTACACAGACTCCGTGTCTTCTGCATCCTGGACCTTGCCGTCGACTGTTTCGTTTCTGACTGGCATGGCAGTGCATCAGCATGGAGTTGAAAAAGCCTCGGATGCCTTAGGGCGTGGTGCACCGACGCTGGCTTCTCGACTTGCACAGGCAGGCTACGAAACGCATGCGATCGCAGGCGGAGGGTACTTACGGCCCGAGTATGGCTGTGACGTGGGATTCGAATCTTTCGAAACACGAGCGCCGAAAGACCTTGACTGGACAGCGGCACTGGACTTTGTGCGCACTCGAGACAGTGAGCGCCCGTTTTTCTTGTTCTTGCACACCTACTATGTCCATGCGCCGTATGCGTTCGACCCTCGCTGGGTAGATCCGGAGTACGACGGAGCGCTCCGAGAGATCGAAGTGGATACGGGGACGGTTTTCGAGCCGTGGCAACGGGGAGAACTCGATCTGGACCAGCTTGACGGGGCCTACGTTGAAGCACTTTATGACGGTCTCGTTTCGCAAATGGACGTCAAGGTTGCCGCATTTCTAGAGGCGCTGAATAAACTGATCCCTGACGGGCAACTCATGATTGTGCTCACGTCCGATCATGGCGAGGCCTTTCTTGAGCACGGCGACCTGGGGCACGGAGTCTCGCTCTACGAGGAGCAGTTGCGCGTGCCGCTTGTTGTTCAGTATCCAGATGGCAAGAGTGGAGTGAGCGATGTCCCCGCCTCTGGTGTTGATGTGCTTCCCACGGTGTTGGATACCGTGGGCTTGCCGCTTCCAGCGGGTCTGCCTGGGCGCTCTCTGAGAGAGACTGTGGGGCCCGCAGTGCGGGTGGCTCAGTCGGATGATGGGTTACGCGCGACGCTGAGTGACGGCTACAAGCTGATCGAGCGAGGAGCACAACCAACGTTGACGGAACTCTACGCTCTTGATGTCGATGCCGGTGAGCTCCATGACTTGTCCGAAGTGGACGTCGTGCAACTTGAGGCGCTGAGAAAACGGCTCGAGTGGTACCTGTCTACGCATGCTGCACCTGAAGGTGGTCATGCTGTCGACAATCAGGCTGGAAGCGACGTGCTCGAAGAACTTCGGGCGCTGGGTTATCTCGGAGGTGGCGACTGAGTGCCAGTACGGCGCCAGCGCACCTTGCCTTCTTTGCCATCGAGCAGTTCGATGCCGAGAGCGGCGAGGCGGTCACGTAGGACGTCGGCGGCCGCCCAGTCTTTGGCTTCACGGGCTTCCGTTCGGCGGCGGATGAGATCTTCGATCTCTTCATCGGCGGCCTCTGAAAGGCCGTGATCGTCTGTCGGGGTGTGAAGGACGCCCAGCACGCGGTCAAAGCGCCGCAAGGCTGCCAGTGCTGAGGCTGCGTCAGCGCCGGTGGCCTGGCGTCTGTGGGCTTCATGCAGCAGGGTAAACACTCCATCGAGTGCGCCAGACGTGTTCAAGTCGTCGTCCATGGACTCATCGAAGCGCTTCACTGCGGCGGTTATCCAGGAAGGGGCGTCTGCAGGCTTCGCATCACCAGCTGCGAGTTCCATCTCCTCGGCAAAAAGTCGAAGGCGGCGCACAGAAGATGCGGCTTCCTTCAGTCCATCGAGGGTGAAGTTGAGGACCTGGCGGTATTGGCTACGGAGCAGTGCGAAGCGTACGGCAATCGGAGGGTGGCCCATCTCCTCGAGTTGTCCGATGGTGTAAAGATTGCCCAGCGATTTGCTCATCTTTCCGCCATCGAGCATGAGATGTCGCGCGTGCATCCAGTAGCGGACGAAGGGTTTCCCCGTAGCACCTTCAGCTTGTGCGATTTCGCACTCATGATGCGGAAAGATGTTGTCTTCACCGCCCGTGTGAATATCCAAGGTCTCACCCAACAGCGACTGGCTCATGGCTGAGCACTCGATGTGCCAACCGGGGAAGCCGCGTCCGAAAGGAGAGTCCCATTGCATGAGATGGTGGGGGTCGCTTTTCCACAGGGCAAAGTCGCGCGGGTCGCGTTTCTCGTCGGCGACTTTCACCCGCGCGCCTGCGATCAGATCTTCACCTACATTTCCAGAAAGTCGGCCATAGTCGGGGAAGCTGGAGACCGCGTAGTAGACGGCGCCACCGGCCTCGTACGCGTGTCCTGATTCGAGAAGGCCTTCGATCTGCGCGATCATCTGAGGGATGTGATCGGTTGCACGTGGATAGGCCACGGCTCGCAGCATGCCGAGCTTGTCGAGGTCCTCCATGAACAACGCCGTGTACTTCTCGGCGATTTGCCAGGGGTCGAGCTTCTCCTTGCGTGAAGCTTCCTCCATCTTGTCGGCGCCCGTTTCGGGGTCGTCGTCGCGCAGATGGCCTACATCGGTGATGTTCATCACCTGCGTGACCTCATAGCCCGAGACTTCCAGCCAGCGGCGTAAGACATCGGCAAACAAAAAGGACCGAAAGTTCCCGATGTGTGCCGGGCTGTACACCGTAGGGCCGCAGTTGTACATGGTCACCTTGCCGGGCAAAAGCGGCTCGAAGGGGACCTTCTTTCGCTGGAGGGTGTCGTGGAGGTGGAAGCTCACGGGTGCGTGATGATCCCGAATTCACGGCCCGCGGACCACCGACTGCTGCCGGTTGAAACGAAAGAGAGGGTCTTTTTTCTGCGCCGCCAGGAATCCATGCAGGATCCGGACACGGTTCTGCCATTTGTCCCAAGGGGGTGGCTCGTTAGACTCATCAAGAGCTCGGGTGGCCCGGGCGATTTCACGAGCTTCCCAGGAGAACCGCCAACGATGCCCGAAGACCCCGGCACGCTCTGGCGGGCTGTCTCCGTCTTGGGGTTCCTGCTTCTGGTAGGGGCCTATATCACCAATCAGGTCGGGCGCTGCTCTCCTCGATCAGGGAAGTACTTGCTTGCCAATATCCTGGGAGCAGGCCTGCTCGCGGCCTATTCCGCCATGATTGACGAGCCCGTTTTTGTTGGCCTTGAGGGCTTCTGGTGTCTCGCGAGCGTGGCGGCCTGGTTACGCAGCAACGGGCGTGGGGCGAAAGAAGCCAGCGCATGACGGACGCTCCTGGAGCCTCATCAGCTGCCCCAGTGCTTGAACTGGACGGGGTCGAGGTTCGCTATGGGAAGCATTCCGCTCTCTCAGACGTGTCTGTGTCGATCCAGGGAGGAGCCGTAGGACTGCTCGGTCCCAACGGTGCTGGGAAGTCATCCCTGATCAAGACCATGTTGGACCTTGTGCCACTCCACCGGGGAACTGCACGCGTTCTCGGGGTGCCTGTCGGGCGTCACTCGGCACTCTTGCGTCGACGCATCGGATACATGCAGGAGCGCGACGCAGCTTTTCCTGGCATGACGGGCTTTCAGGCCACCTGGTATGCCGGCCGGCTCAGTGGAATGCCGGATGCGGACGCACGGCGCCGCGCTCATGAAGTGCTGCTCTTCGCGGGCATGGAAGAGGCGCGCTATCGGCTGGTGTCCACCTACAGCACCGGGATGCGGCAGCGCATCAAGCTCGCCCAGGCCTTGGTTCACGACCCGGATCTGCTGTTCCTGGATGAACCGACCAATGGCCTCGATCCACAAGGGCGCTCCGAAATGCTGGAACTGGTGCGCACCTTGGCCGTGGATAAGGGGATTCACGTGATTCTGTCGAGCCACCTACTGCGGGACGTTGAGGAAGTTTGCAACTCGGTCGTTGTGCTGCGCGGCGGTCGCATGGTCCGCCATGCTTCCGTAGAAGAGCTTCAGGCGGCGACCGAGGACGCGTATCAGGTGGTGATCAGTGGATCGATGGATGACTTCCGTGCAGCTTGCCAAGGGCTTGGTCTCACGGTACGCGAGGTCAAAGAGACTCAATTGGAGTTGATGCTCAAACCTCAGGTCTCGGTGCGCACTGTTTTCGAAGCGGCACTCAAAAGCCGCGCCATCATCCGCCGCCTTGCACCTGTGCGTGTCAGCCTGGAAGACGCCCTCATCGATGTGCTGGGGGGACGCTGATGGTGATTCATGATCGCAGTTATGCACGCTGGGAAAGTGATCGCAGCAAGCCGGTGCGTGCCACATGGGTCATCATGGATCGAGGGGTGACCACCGCGTTTGCGCAGATCTTCAAGCGCAAGCTGCTTGGCCAGTTGCTCAGCTTTTGGGCTTTCGGCCCATTCCTGTTTGCGGTTGGACTGCTCTACGCAGGATTCTATTTGCGGTCGAATCAAGAATCCTTTGGGGATGCCTTTGCAGCACTGCAGCAGACGGATTTGCTTGCGCAGGTCACACCTTCGGCGCAGACAGTCTGGCAGTACTTCATGGAAGTTCAGATCTGGGTTTGCCTCGTCATTACAGTCGTCGTCGGCGCCGGCTTGATCGCCGAAGATCGACGAGTCAATGCGTTGGAAATGTATTTGAGCCGTCCGTTGGCCGTCTGGCAGTACGTGCTGGGAAAGCTCGCAATCATTGCTTTCTTTCTCGCGCTTGTGACCGTGATCCCGGTGTGTTTGCTGATTACCTTGCAGGCCTTCCTGGACGGATTTGAAGCCGAAGAAACAGCACGACTGGCAGATTTGATGTTGCGTTCCGTTGTGGTGGGAGCCCTCTACGTAGGCGTCCTCTCGATTCTCATCCTGGCCGTCTCGGCACTTTCACGTCGCGCACGCAACGCATCCATCCTGTGGGTGGGCCTGATTGTGATGGTGGAGGGTGTACTCAGTTCTAACTTGCAGGCGAACTTTCTTTCGCCTTCCACGCAACTGATGTCGCTGTACTTCAACCTTTCGCACTGTGCTGCATGGGTGCTCGGGAATGAGACTGTTCTCGCAGCAAATGCAGGTGTTTCTGTTGGAGATTCAGCCATGGTGCTCGGGGCCTGGTGCGCGTTGGCTCTCACTGTGCTGCTGCGCCGCATCCGCCCGGTGGAGATCGTAGCGTGAGCAGCGGAGTCGTGCGCATCGAGAGTGTGAGTCGCTGGTTTGGCGATGTCATCGCACTGAATTCCGTGGATCTGGAATTTACGAAAGGCGTCACCGGCTTGCTGGGACCGAACGGCGCGGGAAAAACGACGTTGATCCGGCTGCTGACAGGGCTCGCCCTGCCAGGCTCTGGCCGTGTTCTGCTCGATGGGCATCCATTGCGCAACAATCTGGATGCTTTGTCGCGCATCGGCTACGTGGCAGACGGAGATGCGTTGTACGACGAACTGACCGCGCGCCGTTTCCTTGAAGATCAGGCCGCGATGCGGGGGTTCAGCCGGGCCGCAGGAAAGCAGCGGGCCGTGGAGGTTCTCGAACGAGTGGGGCTTTCGGACGCCATTGATCGCCGATCAGGAGGCTTTAGCAAGGGGATGCGACAACGCCTCAAGCTGGCCCAGGCGATGCTTCATGATCCGGATATCCTGGTCATGGACGAGCCGCTCACAGGCCTCGACCCCGTGATGCGCCGAGATTACATCCGCCTGACCCGCGAACTGGGGGATGAAGGCAAGACCGTGGTGGTCAGCAGCCACGTACTTCACGAGATCGAAGCCATGACGGACTCGATTGTCCTCATGCGTCATGGGCAAGTGCTGGCGGAAGGCACCGTGGCGGAAATTCGTGACAAGCTCGACACGCATGCGCGACGCATCCGTCTCGTTGCCGAAAAGCCCCGTTTCTTTGCCACGCGATTGCTTCAGGAAGACGGGCTCCTCTCGGGCCTTGTGCTGGAAACGAACGCGTTGGTGGTGGAGACCCGGCACCCGGATCGCTTGTGTGCGTTTCTGGGGCAGGCCGCTGTCGATAGGGAACTCGACGTGTGTTCCATCGAGCCGCTCGATGACGACCTGACGTCGGTCTTTGCTTACCTCGTCGAAAAGCGGGCAGGTCGCGCATGAATGCCCCCAAGGCTCCGCGCGGTTTTGCCGCGACACGTGTCGTCATGCGTACAAACACCACGGGTGCTCCACGGGGACGTCGACTCGTCGGCCTTCTGCTCTTGGTGTGGATCCCAGTGATTCTGCAAATCGTCGCGCTGAGCCTGTCGGATTCGGCTCGTGCACATGGATTCAACTCCTTCGCAAGCGGGGTGAATGGTCAATACATCTTGTTCATCCTCCCACTGACCATGATCTTTCTTGGGACGGCTTCTTTTGGTGACGAATGGGCTGGCGGGACTGCTCACTACGTGGTTGGTATGCCCGTTTCGCGTGCTGCGCTTGTTCTGGGGCGTTGGGCAGCGGCGGTGCGCCGCGGCCTGTTTTTGGTGCTTCCCCCGGTGCTGGCAAAATTCCTGCTCTCGATGGCGGGGTTTCATGAGGCTCTCACTCACTATCTCCCCGAACTGCTCAGCACGGTGCTTGTGTTGAGCTGGTTGACCATGGCTTATGCCGCAGTTTTTCTGCTCTTCGGTCTGTTTCTGCGGCGTGCCGTGATGGTGTCGTTTATCTACGTTTTCGTCCTCGAGATGCTGACGGCTTTCTTGCCCCAGAACTTCGCCACCTTCTCCATGGGTTTTCACTCCCGAAACATCCTTTTCCATCTCACAGGGAATGAGGGCTACCGCCTTCGGACCACAAATTTAATGGATGTGGAGCCCATGGCCGCTGGTTGGTCCGTGGCGTGGATCGGAGTGATGGGGGCTCTGGCGCTTTTCCTTTCCACCTGGGCATTGCGCCGTAAGGAGTGCGGTGGTGAGGCAACTGCTGCGGACGCAGCCTCAAGCTAGAGGCTGCCTCGGGCTGCCCGGCCCTGTCTCAGAGGCTCCTCTCAAGGTTGTCCACAATGTGCGCTCGGTACGTGGAGGCCTGAAGGATCTGTGCTTGGTGAGCCCTTGACCATTTGGCTAGGCTGACCCTCTGCAGAGAGGGAGGTCAGGCACTTGTTCCTGAACCTCAGGGGGTGTGATCTCGAATCGTCCAGGGTGTTCGTGCGATTTGAGGTGGTTCGAGAATCACATGTATCAGTGTCGGCACGCGGTTGCTTTTAGAGGCCACGTACTGGCGCGAGAACGCGGGGGTTCAAGATGGGCGTAGATTCGCCGCTGCAGCAGGTTTCGGTGGGCCGTGAGATGGTCGTGCCGCGATCTGAAATCGCAACGCTGGACGAAACCGCCTACCGAGATGCGAACTCGCACGTCTCGTTAGTGGCTTCAGGTCCTGCATCCCCGGAAGCGCTTTTGGTCGGCGTTGTCCTTGGAGCGCTTTCGGCAATGCTTGTTGTGTTCGCCTTTGGCTACTCACCGGGAGACGTGCTGCGCAGTTGGAGTCCGGGAATGTTGTTTGTCGGCGCCTGGATCTCGTCGATCTGGCTTTTGACCAAAGACACGGGGCGCGTGCTTGTGGTGATGCGGCGAGGGTTCATTCTCGGTGCGCTGCAATGGGCGGTGTTGACTCTCGAGTGGTCGGGGTCCACTGCGAACGGGGTCGCCGACAGTGCGATCACTCCTGCTGCAGGTGTCTTGTGGCCGAGCATCTTGATGCAGAATGCGTCCTCGACTCTGGTCTGCGTGTGCGTGATTGGCTTTGTGAGTTGCTGGCTCTTTACCCGCTCCCCGTATCGGGAACTGGGTACGAATCGCCCCTGACGCTTTTTTTTCAGGAACACCTTCACTGGTGAAAGCTTCCAGGGGATCTGCGCATTGTTTCGGGACGCGGTGTGCGTTGTCGCGCTAGCTCTGCGGCCGGCCGGGTGCCCAGAAATAAGCAATCATCTTGGATGCGAGCCGCGCTGCGAGAAACTCGCTCGTACGGCTGTTGTCATGGGGTGCGAGCTCGGTGATGTCGGCTCCGACAACGTTGCAATGACGCCCGATCATGGCAAGCAAGCGAGTGACGTCGAACCAGGTCAACCCACCTGGCTCGGGCGTGCCGGTTGCTGGAACGACGGATGGGTCGAAGCCGTCCAGATCCACGGTCACGAAGACCGGGTGCCCGGCAAGCCTCTCCAGGATCTCTCGGTGATAGGCCACGCGCCCTGTGATGTGGCGAGCCCAATAAGGCGTCAGGCCTTGGCGTTCAACGAGTTCGGCTTCTTCACGGCTGCAACTGCGCGTGCCGACTTGGACGATGTCTGCACCATCCTCCAGGAAGCGTGCCGCGATGCAGGCGTGATTGTGCCGACTGCCTTCGTAGCTGTCGCGAAGATCTAGGTGTGCGTCGATTTGTAAAACTGAAAGATCCGGGTGGCGCTCTTTCAAAGCCGCGAACTGACCGTAAGTGATGGAGTGCTCTCCTCCGAGACCCAGCCCAATCTGGCCTGCGTCGAGAACCTGTTCATGCAGGCTTTGCATGGCTTGGACCATGGCTTCAGGGGCAAGCTGCCGAAAGCCTGCGCTGTCCTCAGGCCATCGCACTGAGTAGCGCATGGATTCGAGGTCGAAGCCGGTCTCTTCCTCCCACGTTTCTACAGACCTCGAAGCGGTCAGCAGGGCGTGCGGCCCGGTGTCGGCTCCTTTTCCATAGGTGCTGGTGAGGTCGTAGGGCGCGCAGACAATGGCGAGATCGGCCGATTCGCCCGCATCAGGCAGGCCCAGGAAGGTGGGCAGGGAGGGGGTGTTGGAGGTGGGCATGATGGTCGAGTGGTCGGAGGGATGCAGATCTTCGTGAATGTGGGTGGCTAGATCAGCGGGCGAGCGTTGACCCAAGCGGCAACACTCTCATAATCATGCCGTTTTCGCGTCGTCTTCCCGAATCGTCCAACGGCAGGACACCGGTCTCTGGAACCGGCGATCTTGGTTCGAATCCAAGTTCGGGAACCACGCGGAACTTCTCAGGCCTTCTCGGTGGCTCGCACCATGTTCCAGGCCCAGCAACTGCTTGAGGTCCAGACGCCCGGCCGCGGTCTCCACGAGATCACAAAGCAGGTGGCTGCTTTCGTTCATGAGGCAGGGGTGCGCAGCGGGCAGGTCACGATTTTCTGCAAGCACACTTCGGCCAGTCTTCTGATCCAGGAAAATGCGGACCCTTCGGCTGGCCACGACCTGCTGGCTTGGCTCGAACGCCTTGCTCCAGATGGCGACCCCCACTACACGCACACGGCTGAAGGTTCCGATGACATGCCTGCCCACTTGCGTTCGGCTGTGACCAGAACGTCGGAAGTGATTCCAATCGTTGATGGAGCGCTCGGCCTGGGAACCTGGCAAGGCGTCTTCCTCGCGGAGCACCGGACCCATGCTCATCGACGGGTGCTGATCTTGCACGTTGTCGGATCGTTGTGACGCGACAAAGTCGGTTCACGGAGCGCGTGTGTGCGCCCATCAAGCGTCAGGGTTCGTGGGTCTCCATGAACACTCTCGCCTCGTCGGCCATACCAGGAGTAATGGCGTGTGGTGCATCGTGCATGGAAAAAGTGACGTCGGCTCCATGAGCGACGAGTAGGTCACGACAAGAACTGGCGGATCCGCGAGGGAGAGCTTCGTCATGTTCGCCGTATTGCAACAGGACAGGCTTTCCCGAGAGATCGGGTTTGTACCCCTGGAGGTAGTCTTCGCGCATGTTGCCGCATTGTGCGACCCAACCCGCAATGCGCTCGGGGTGCATCATGCTGGCGTAATTCACAAGGTACGCACCTTGTGAAAAGCCGGTGAGCCAGACGCGAGATCCGTCAGCACCCAGTTCTTCAGCCAGGCGGTCAATCATGCGCCAGAGTGAGGCTTCACTTTCTACGAGACTGGCCAGGAAGGCTGGCCGGTCGTCGGTGTAGGTGTACCAGGCAAAGCCTATGCGAGGTTTTCGCCCGGAGCGACGGACTTCGAAGCGGTGAAACCCGTCAGGAAAGGCAGCTGCAAAATGCGCTGGCACGGACTGTTTCGTCCACCGTTGGTGGCGTTCACCTGTCTGCGCGTAGCCGTGGATGGCCACAAGCAAGGGCGGCGGGGACTCACTGGACGGCGTGCTGGGTGACGCCAGAATGCACGTCTGTTGAGTGGTGAACGGAAGTTGTACGGAGCGATCGTTCACGTGGTTCAAATCCGGTATTGCCCTGTGATGAACGGATTGTTTCGCCGTTCGGCACCAATCGTCGTAGAAGCGCCGTGCCCGGTGATGACTTCGGCATCGTCATCTAGCTCCATGAGCTTTCCGCGCAAGCTGCTCAGGATTTCTTCCGAGTCTCCTCCCCAAAGATCTGTTCGTCCGATGCTTCCCGCGAACAGAGTGTCGCCTGCAAAGACAAGCTGTCGGCCGTCACGTTCGATGACAAAAGTGCAACTTCCAGGAGAGTGTCCTGGGGTGTGAAGCACCTCAAGCTTGTCGTGGCCGAGGTCGAAGCGGTCACCCTCTTGGAGTTTCGCGTCGAGCGCAACGGCTTCCGTGATGGACATGCCGATCATTTGCCCTTGCATCTCGAGGTGCTCATAGAGCCATTGGTCGCCTTCGTGCAGCAATGCCTTGCCACCGCAGAGTCGTTTGAACTCGGCACTTCCACCAATGTGATCGATGTGCGCATGGGTATGTACGATGTGTGAAACGGTGAGCCCTAGTTTTCTCACGACTCCGGCTACGCGCTCGGCTTCGTCCCCCGGATCGATGACGATGGCGGTGCCGGTCTCCTCGTCACCAAGGATAGAGCAGTTGCACTGGAGCGGGCCGACGGGGATGGTTTGCAGGATCATGGCGAGCATCATGGCGAGCAAAGAGCGCACGGGCAACAGATCATGAGTCACAGTTCGCAGGATCAGGTGCCTCGCCATGTGTTCATGACGGGTGTCACGGGCTTTCTGGGGACGGCCTTGGCACAGCGATGGGTCGAGGAGGGGGTGCGAGTCACTGGCCTGGTTCGCTCCACATCCTCTCCCGCGACTCGGAGTTGGCTGCGAAAGCTGGGCGTTGGCCTGGTCGAGGGTGATGTGGCAGCCGAAAGCTCATGCCCAGATGAACTCGCGGGCGCGATGGATGGGGCAGATCTGGTCATCCATTCGGCGGCGGTTATCGGCTATCGGCGCCGGCTTCGCGGGGTGATGGCCCGCACAAATGTTCTGGGAACGCGTCGAGTTGTGGAGGCCTGCCTGAAGGTCGGCGTGCCCCGCATGCTTCATGTGAGCAGCATTGCGGCCATAGGCCTCAGTGACGAACCGTTGCTTCTTGATGAGCGCGCAGCCTGGAATGCAGAAAAGCTCGATGCGGCTTACTTTGACACGAAGCACGAAGCAGAAGTCGAGGTGCAGGTAGGTGTCCAGCGAGGGCTTGATGCGGTCATTGTCAATCCGGGGGCCATTTATGGCCCGTCACTTGTTCCAGCCAACTCGTCAAACCTGGTGCGTCAGATTCTGCGAGGTCGCCTGAACCTTGTGCCGCCAGCTGGCGTCAATGTCGTGCCCCTCTCGACGGTTGTTGAGGGAAGTCTTGCCGCTGCGAAGAAGGGGCGTTGTGGGCGGCGTTACATTCTGGGGGGGGAGAATCTCGAATTGCACGAACTGGTGCAGCGAGTCGCACGGGCTGGTGGCATGCATGCCTCGCCACGCGTACTCCCGCGATCCCTGGGTTGCGTGGCTCGGTGGGTCCTGGATGCATTCGAGCCCTTTGTCCCCGACCGGGTCTGGTTCACTCCAGACATGCTCGGTGTCTTTGGGCGTTGGATGTGGTTCGACACGGGGCGCGCTGAGCGCGAACTCGGGGTTAAGCCCGACGATCTCGATGCCTGCCTACGGGCTACCGTGGAGCAAATTCGGCGCTCGTGAGCGAACCTTTGTCAGGGGGCCGTTGCGGTCGCTGTGACCTTTTGGCCAGCTTTCACGGTAATGGGCAGGAGCGCCACGCCTCGCTGGACCTCCATGGCGAGGTCGAAGGGAGCCAGTTTTACCGTGGCGCGAGCATCGAGGTAATACTCGCCGGGTAGCAGGCGCGCGAATCGAAACCGGCCTTCGCCATCCGGTTGTATGCGGCGTGATTCAGGCCCTCCGAGCGAAATGGTGCCATGGCGTAGCAGTTGTCCGCTCGAGTCCATGGCCACTCCGGCGATTTCACCTGCGCGCGGAACGATGATGGATTGCATGTCCGAGAGCTGGCCGGTTTCAGTGATCACATCGTTGACTATGAAGAGCGGATATTCAGGGTGATTGACCTGAAGTTGATAGGCCTTCTCACTTACATCAGTCAGTTGGAACACGCCCTCTTTGTCTGTGTGCGTGGTGAGTTGCCACGCAGCCGACCATTCGCGGTCGCGTAGAAACCCGACTGCTGCGAGGTTGTTGGTATGCAGTGAGATGGAAGCTCCGGAGATCGGGCGATCAAGGTCATCGATGACCCGACCGCGAATCGTTGCCCCGTGCTGGAGGGAGATGGTGACTCCCTCGATGACGCTTCCTGCCCGAACCCGTACCGGATCGCTTCGCGTCAGCGCAAACCCCTTTGACCAAGCTTGCAACTGATACCAGCCTGGTTCCAGATTGGACAGTTCGAACAGACCTTGCTTGTCACGAATGCGCAGCATGTGTTCGGTGGGATTGCCCACGGTGGATTTTGTTTTTCCGTAAAGAGCCTGCAAGTCGTAGTGCGAGACAGGATCGCCTTCGGGCGTGGTCACTTGGCCACGAATGAGGCCCTCTTCGGTCATCTGGACAATCAATTCTTTGTTCAGCGAGTTTGCGGGCACGGTGAGCTTGCGTTGGCTCCAACCCTTGCCGTCTGCCTCGATTCGATAGGGGCCCGCAGCCAGGTCCTTGAAGAGGAAACGTCCCGCCTCATCGCTCTTGGTCACGCTTTGGCTTGCCGTTGTTCCACCATTGACGGCAATGAGAGTGATGTCCCCGAGGGGTTTCTCGTCATTCTTGGAGACGACCCGCCCATGGAGCTCTCGAGCCTTTTCCAGAATGATGGTGAACTTCAATTGAGGCACTTCGCCATCAAGAACCCCGCCAGCCTGAATCATCTTGTTCGCAAATCCATCGGCGCTCACGGAAAGTGTGAACGGGAACAGGGGCGTGTTCTTCATCTCGAAGTGGCCTTCGTCGTTTGTCAACGAAACTCGATTCTCGGACGAGTGCTTCTGGCCTCTTGCGAAGCTGACTGTCGCGGCACCGTAGGTCAGGGCGACTCGAGCACCAGCAAGGGGCATTCCGGATGGGTCGAACACACTGCCCAGAATCGTGTTCCCCTTGTCGGTGACGATGTCGCCGATGTCTTTGACTTCTCCGGGGAGCAGGGTGAAGGCCCCTGCTTGTGTGGGAATGAAGTCATCGCCGTCGACTCGAACCGTGACCTTTGAGTCCACGGGGAGCCCCGCGAAATGGAAGCGACCGTCGCCGGCGACCTCGGCGGGATCGATCTCTAGCCTGACCAACTGGTCGCCGCCTACCATGAATAGAGATTCACGCCCTTCTAGGATACGAACCTGCCCGCGGGTGATGGGCAAGCGGTTGGCATCCACGACACGCCCTGTCAGGGTTCCCGTCGGGGCGATGACAGCGGGGCGAGGCTCTGGCCGGACTTTGGGTACATAAACCGGCAGGGTCGTCGTCTCCGAGGGCGAAGAGGGGGTGCCAGGGTCGGAAATGACCGACGAGCCTTGTGGATCCAAGGCGGGTGACTTCTCGCCCACTTTATCCAGGAGGAGGTAGGCCATTGCGGCGAGGGCGAGGGCCACGAGGAGGCCCCCGATCACGACGAATCTTGAAGAAGATTGGGAAGCCATGGGCGCCGTTTAGGAATAGAAGGACTTGTTGCTGGATTCTGCTTGGATTTTCTCAAGGGCTCTACGAAAATCCGCGGCCCGGGTTTGATCCGGTGGTCCCATCGTCTAGTCAGGTCTAGGACAGGTGCCTCTCACGCACCAGACAGGGGTTCGAATCCCCTTGGGACTACCATTTCTGAGTGTCCGCCCCCTGGTGTCTCGCAGAGACGGGGCCAAGCTGCGTACGGCACGATACGGAGGTTCATGGGCTACGAATCCCGGCAGGGAGTGCGTCCACAGCCCGATTCAGGAAATCTTGTCCTGATCGGCATGCGCGCCTGCGGGAAGACCCAGGTGGGCCGAGCCCTCGCAGAGCGTGTCAGGCGGCCGTTTCTCGACCTGGATGAGGCCCTGGCAGACACGGCCGGACGAAGTTGCGACATCGTGCTGGCCGAAGAGGGCGAATCGGGCTTTCGATGCCGAGAACGGGTCGAGTTGGCCAAGGCGGCCGGTCTTCACGATCATGTCGTGGCGACTGGTGGCGGGGCGGTCCTGTGCGGAGAAGCTTTCGATGCGCTCGCTCGCTCAGGCACGGTCGTCTATCTGGATCTCCCGCTTGAGGTGCTCATCGAACGCTCCCTCAGACGGCCGCGCTCCCCCCTGACCAGCCTGTCTGCGGCCGAGGAGGTCGCTGCCCTGCTTCTCGAGCGAGACCCGCTTTACCGCACTGCTGCAGACAGAACGATTTCTGTGGGTGCTCAGGATCCTATACTGGCAGTCCTCGAGTTCTGGCCGCAGCCTCAGCCAGACGCCCAACCATGACGGCACCTACCCAAGATATGCGCGGCCTGCGGCTCGCGACCCCAGTCGGATGGCTGGTGGCCGTTGCGGTCGCTCTTGCATGCGTTTCTGATGTGGCCCAAGCGCTCAGCATTCAAGAGAGCGAGGCGCCGACTGAATCGGGGCGTGCGCAGGAGGCGCCGGAGGATAGGGCAGGTTCAAATCCAGAAGAGCCCGAGCCTACGCAAGACTCTTCGCCTCAGGCGTTGGCTTCTCGTGCAGCGCTGGAAGCTGGAGCGGAAGACGTGCCGGTGCTGGCGATTCATGCCATGCGCTTGTTGGATGTGGGAGATGAACTCACCCTCAAGAGGGTGCTCACCGGGTCCAAGCGCAACTCCGTGTTGGGCATTCTTCAGGCGCTTCAGACGAGCCGGTCTGTTTCGTTGCTCTCCGAGATCCTCCTGTTGGCGTCTGGCAGAGACGACGTCGAAGTGTCGCAACTCGCTTTGGATAATCTGACACGGCTTTCGCGTGAGCAAATATCTGTGACGACGCGCTTGATCAAGCGTCTCCAAGAAGTGTCTCTGTCGCCCGAGGTGCGGAAGACGGTGATCCAGGTGTTGGGTCGGTCGCGCAACCTGGACGCCGTCGAGCCATTGATCGCATTGCTGGGAAGCGCGCACAGATCAGATGCGCACGGAAGCCTGGAGGAGTTGACCGGGCATTCTTTGGGTGAAGACGTCGAAGTCTGGACTGCTTTCTGGGAACGAGTCCGGGGAGATCCGCGTGACGTTCTGCTAGAGCGCAGCCTCGCCGCCGAAAAAAATGCACGGCGTGAGTCTGAACAGAAAATGCGTGAAGAGGTTGTCCAGGCCCGCATCCGCCTCATGGGCATGGACGTTGATCTGCTCGTTGCAGGTTTGTCCGATGAGTACGCAGCGGTGCGGCTGGCCAGCGCCAGCCGGCTCGGGAGTCACCCGAATGGCGAACAGGCCTCGACGGCGATCCCTGCATTGCTTACCCGACTGGGCTACGGGCCCAAAGGCTCAGGTGACAGCATGGGCCACTCGGATGTGAACGGCCATGGGGCCGGTGACGGCAACGGGCTCTCAGATGATCAGGGGGCCGCTCGCCTTGGTGGAAATGGATACGGCCGTGAGAACGGAAACGGCAACGGATCGGGCCACAATCAGCTCTTTGCAGCCGAGATGGACGCTCAGGTACGGGCCGCACTGGTGGCAGCTGTTGGTGTCCTGGGGCGAGGTGAGCCCGCGGTTTTGGATGTGTTGCTGAGTGAGTTGCGCTCGGGCGATGTCGAGATGGCTGCCGTGGCCGCGGCGGCATTTGTTCGGTTGCGTGCTCACCCAGAGGTTGTGAACCCGCTGCTGAGCTATCTCAAGCGAGCGCCGGTTGAAGAGATGACGCAGGTCACGGTGCTTCGCATTGTGGCTCAGAACCAACCTGCGGGTGTGCTCGAGCAGCTGAACGAATGGTTGGATCCGAGCCATTCGCCTAATGTTCGAGCAGCTGCCGTTGCTGCAGTCCTGGCGAGCGAAGAGTTGCCGCGTGCGCTCGATGTTGTGGGTGGCATCACCTTGAATGAAGAGATTCGTGAGGTGCGTTATGCCGTCGCGAAGGGCCTCGGTGACCGAACTCGTGGACTGCCTGCCGAAGACAGTGTCAGGTCCTTGATGTTGGAGTTGCTCGGACGCTTGCTCGAAGATGTGGATTCGTCGGTGCGCGCCGAGGCGGCAAGCTCGCTTGGCGAGGCTGGAGGGCCGGACGGATTCGCGTTGCTTGACCGCCGTTCGCGAGCCGAAGTGGACGCAAGTGTGATGATGCGCATCTTACATGCGCTCGGACAGATCGGGGACCGCGAGGGCGTAGGGGCGATCGGGCGAGTGTGCGCTTCGTGGTCGGGAGACGGTCGCGCAGAACTCAACGATGCGGCTCACCGAGCCCTGTTGGTTCTCGGGGATGATGCCTCCGCAGATGAATGGCTCGAGATGGCCGGTACGCTGAAGGCTGTTGGTAGCCCAGATCTCTCTGCTTGGTCCTTGCGCGAGATTCTACTGCGGCACGAGGGTGACCCGGGGTCGCGCGATGTGGTCTCACTGGCACGCGGTCATCTGGCAGAGGTGCTGTGTCTCAACGGGCAGGCAAATGAAGCTTTCCAGATGTTGGTGGAGTTGCATGAAGCTGGGGCGCCCTACCCAGGCTTGCGCCTGCGACTCGACCTGCTGGCGCGCACTGCCGAAGAACTCGGCCTGCTCGATGATGCGGCAGATTACTACCTTGAATGCCTCGAGGAACTGGCTGTCGGTGACTCGACGCGTCTCGAAACTCAGCGTGGTGCGGTCCGGACTTTGATCGCGGCCGGACGTTATGAAGAAGCTGCGCCGCTCGTTCGAGATGTTTACGAGCAAGATGCCAGTGATAACAACACGATGTATAGCTTGGCGCGTGTTCAAGCAGCACTTGGCCGCGACCGCGCGGCTGTCGATACCTTGCGCAGGCTCTTGCCGCGCATTCCGTCTGAGAGCGAATCTTTACGTGTCGAGGTTGAGTCGTTGCTGAAGCAGGTCGAGCCAGGCCTGCAGGGCAATCCAGCCGCGGAGGAGGGTTTAGAGCCTGGCGGCGAAGAGGCTGCTGAAGAGTCTTCGCCGAGAGGTAAAAAAGTGGTGTCTGGCGTGCAGATGTCTGGTGTACTTCGTGACGCACTAGATGGGCAGAGGGCGCGCATGAGAGCAAGTCTCATGGGAATGGCTGGCCGATGAGGATTGTCATTGCTGGTGCCGGTGCTGTTGGCTTTCACCTCGCGCGCGAGCTTGGTGTCGAGGGGCACCACATCGCGATCATCGATGTGGATGCCGAAAAGCTTGAGTATCTGCGTGACCGCCTGGATGTGCTCACCGTGCAAGGCGGCGCGACTCGCCGCAGTTCGCTCGAGGCGGCAGGAGCGGTTGAGGCCGATTTGTTTATTGCGGTCTCTAGCGACGATGAGGTGAACATGCTCGCGTGTGCGGCGGCGCACAGCTTGGGAGTTCGCCGGACTTTGGCGCGAGTGCGCAACCCAGATTTTGTTTCAGAGTCGCCGCTGGTCGACCCGGTTAAGCTGGGAATTACCCGGTTTATCAATCCGGATGAAATCGCGGTGGACTCGATCGTGGCCTTGGTGGATGCACCTGGCTCGATTGACGTGGGTGATTTCGCGGGTGGCCGGATCTTCTTGCGCTCATTCGATCTGGATGAGCGCTCTGTGCTTTGTGGGCGGCCGCTGCACCGCCTCAAGGAAGACTACTCAGGGCAAGAGTTTCTCGTTGCCTCCATTCAGCGGGGCGGCCAGCACATCGTGCCCACGGGCGATCATCAGATGGAGCCGGGTGACCGTATCTTCATGTTGATGACGGAGACATCCCTCCCGATCTTCCGCAAGGTCGTTTCGGGGACAGACCGTGTTCAGCGTGTTGTGGTTTATGGAGCCGAGCAACTCGGGATCGCAGTGTCGCGCCAATTGCAGGGGCGCACAAATGTGGTGCTCATCGACGAAGATCGCGATCGTTGCCAGCAGGCGGCCAGTGAACTTGACGACACGCTGGTCTTGAACGGCTCTCCCAATGATTCAGATATTCAGGGCCAGGGGCGCCTTACGTCGGCTGACTTCTTTATCAGCGCAGGGCGAAATGAAGAGCACAATCTGATTCTCGCATTGCTCGCGAAGAAGCGTGGAGCGCGCCGAAATATCGTCGTGACCGCAGATCCTGACATCGTTTCATTGCTGGATAGTCTAGACATCGATGCAGTGATCAATCCGCGACTCACCATGGTGGGTCGATTGCTGCGCTATGCGCGTGGTGGGCGCGTCCAGGCTGTGCAGAAAATTGGAGAGAGCACGGCTGAAGTGGTTGAGATGGTTGTGAGGCACGGGGCAAAGGCTGTGGGCGTCATGCTCAAAGATCTGAAGTTGCCAAACGGTGCTCTCGTTGGGGCCATCATGCGCGACAAGGAAGCCTTTATTCCGCACGGTCGAACAGAAGTGCGCGAGGGAGATGTCGTCGTGTGTTTCGTGTTACCCGGTCTCCGGGACCGTGTTGAGCGGCTCTTCGCAAGGCGAGGAGGATTGAACTTTGCGGGGGAAGGCTCCTCTTCTTCTGCGGCAGGAATTGAAGAGCGTCGCCCTTCTGATGATCAGGCTGCTGTGACTGAGTCAGAAGCTGTGTCCGACGTCGATGATGCGAGCCCCGACAAGGCGTGAGTGTTTCCAGCGTCTTCCACGTAGTCGGGCGTCTGTGCCTCGTCTACGCAGGGCTGTTGCTGTTGCCTCTCGTGGTCTTGCTCGTCGACGGAGATTTTCTGGTCGGCGAGAATGTGTCACCCACGGGGATCGGCTTCTTTGTCGCGTCGGCGATTTCCGCTGCCCTCGGAGCGACTCTGGTTTACAGCTGCTCGATGCACCGCGAAGAGTTTGACTTCGAGGAAGGTTTCGCCGTTGTCACTTTTGGGTGGTTGGCATTCATGGCGCTCGGAACGATCCCCTACGTCTGGGCTGGGGCTATCGAGAGCTTGCTTGATGCCATGTTTGAGACGTTGAGTGGATTGACGACCACGGGAGCTACGATCCTCGCTGACCCTGCGTCGATTGGAAGGCCGTTGCTGTTTTGGCGTTCGCTTACACATTGGGTAGGTGGCATGGGGGTCGTGGCCTTGGCCATCGCAATTCTTCCTGCGCTTGGAGCGGGAGGTAACTTTCTCTATCGCGCTGAGGTGTCCGAAGCAAAGAGTGACCGCCAATTCCCCCGCGTTGCCGACGTGGCGAAGCTTCTCTGGTCTATATACGTTGGGCTGACTGTGGCCGAAATCGTTGCCCTGCGAATCGCCGGAATGAGCTGGTTTGATGCGGTGTGCCACAGCTTTTCTACGGTGGCTACGGGCGGATTCGGAACGCGACCTGACTCGTTGGAATCATTCAGTCCAACAATCCAATGGGTCGTGACCGTGTTCATGTTCTTGGCTGGGCTGAACTACGTACTTCTGTTCCGCGCTGTGTTGGGCCGGCCGCTGGCATTGCTCAAGAGCACGGAAGCCAGAACATGGGTCGGCGTTCTCGTGACCGGTATGGCTCTCGGTTGCGTTGTCCTTCACTCACTGAACAGTGCTCCAGAAGGCCTGGAGCCGCTCTTCCGCAGCGTCGCCTTCACTGTGGTTTCAATCAGTTCCACCACAGGCTTTTCGACGACGGACTTCAATTTCTGGCCGGCCTCACTTCAGGTGATGTTGTTGCTGTTGATGGTGGGCGGAGCCTGTGCTGGATCTACAAGCGGTAGTGCAAAGATGTCTCGGCATCTCATGTGGGCGAAGTCTGCCGTTCGTGAGTTGAAGCGATTGCTCCGGCCAACGGCCATTTTTGTTGTCAAGGTCGAAGGTCGTGTCGTGTCTGACGGCATCGTGCAGAAGAGCGTTGCTTTTCTGTTGTTCTACATTGGTGCCGTCTGCCTGGGGACGCTGTTGCTCACGCTTCTTGGTGTTGCAGGAGAGGAGTCGCTGACTTCGATGATTAGCTGCCTGTCAGGCGTCGGACCTGGACTTGGAACTGTAGGGCCGACAGGAAACTATGCGGCTGTACCTGATGGTGGCAAGTTGGTGCTGATGGCGGTCATGCTGCTAGGACGCCTCGAGTTCTTTGCTGTGTTGGTCCTCTTTTCTCCTCTCGCGTGGCGCAGGTGAACCCGTGAACATCGAAGCCGTCTTATGCCTTCTTGGCCGGCTCTGCATCCTGCTCTTCTTCTTGCTCCTGTGGCCCTTGCTGCTGTGCATTGGAGAGGGAGGGCTTGGCACGCCGACGGCCCATGCGTTCATGGTCTCGGCTGCCGTAAGCCTTGGCCTCGGAATCGCACTTCAGCTTTCTTTCGAGTTTGAACAGGAACGCTTTGGCTTCGGTGAAGCCTTCGCTGTCGTGACGGGCAGTTGGGTGGTTTTCACAGCACTCGGTGCGATGCCTTTTGTCATCACTGGGCAGATCCCTGGAATCGTCGACGCGTGTTTCGAAGTTCTCTCTGGCTTCACCACGACGGGCGCATCCATTTTGCCCGATCCCGCAGTGCTCGATCGCCCTCTTCTCTTCTGGCGTGCCATGACCCAGTGGATCGGTGGCATGGGGATCGTCGCTCTGTCGGTGGCTATTTTGCCCGCGCTGGGTGCTGGCGGTAACTTTCTGTTTCAGGCAGAAGTCCCGGGGCCTGAATCAGAAAAGCTAGCCCCCCGTATCAGATCCACGGCCAAGATGCTGTGGACGCTCTACCTTCTTGTGACGGCGCTGCAGTTTGTCTGCTTGTGGGCTGTTGGTATGACGCCCTTCGACTCTATCTGCTACACGTTTGCCACTGTGGCGACAGGGGGGTTTGGAACGCGTGCAGATTCTGTGGCCTCTTTTGGCCCGGCAGTCCAGTGGGTGGTCATCTTGTTCATGTTCTTGGCGGGTTTGAACTTCGTGATGTTGCTCAATGCTGTGAAGGGTCGCTTCAAGATCGCGCTGAAGAACACCGAAGTGCGTGTTTACACAGCGATCGCGGTGCTGGCCACGCTGTTTTGCGTGATTGCGCTACGCGGCGAGCCAGGTCAGCCGGAAGGCTTCGAGCCACTCGTGCGCGACGCCAGTTTCACGGTGGTGTCCCTGCTGACATCGACGGGCTTTGTCACAACCAACTACCAGCTCTGGCCCATCGGGCTTCACGGATTGCTCTTGTTGCTCATGTTCTGTGGAGCCTGTGCTGGTTCTACGGGTGGGGGGGCAAAAGTCATTCGCTGTGTGATTGCAGTGAAAACGGGCGTGCGAGAAGTACTTCGACTCTTGCGACCCAGAGCGGTTTTCGTCGTGAAGGTCGGGCCGCGGCCGTTGACAGACCAGTTGGTTTTCAAGACCGCAGGTTTCTTCGTGATCTATCTGTTCTCGCTGGTGGCCTTCTCGTTGATTCTGATGGCCATGGGACACAGCGGCGCGACCTCATTTTCGGCAGTGATCTCGTGCCTCTCAAATATCGGGCCAGGGCTAGATGGGGTCGGGCCCAGTTCCAACTACGCCGCGTTTGATGGCACGGCCAAGTTACTCCTCATGTTTGCCATGCTGCTGGGGCGGCTTGAGTTCTACAGCATCCTTGTGCTGCTCGTTCCCCTTGCTTGGCGTCGTTGAGGCCGGGGCGCGCTCGACGAAATGCTCAGAAACGGAACATTTTTGTGTCTGCTGACGTGACCTTGAATTCCAAGGTCGCGTGAGCTCTGCGGACGGTTTCGACGCACTCGTCTGCGAGGTTTTCACCATCGATACCGAGTGTGTGGAAGGTTTGCCGCCAGGAACCGATGACCGCTGAGAACCCCGTGTAGAGGTGTCGCAGCAGTCGGCGGAGGTTGTCTTTGTCGCGGGGTGAGGGCTGCATCACAGGGATCAGGCGGCCCAGGAGCAGGTGGGAGTCCTCGCTCAGAATGCGTCCACTGATCAGTCGCGCATGAGGGCCAGCAATGTCATGTAGCAGGCGGATGGGAAGAGGGCCCAGTTCGCCCAGAACAGCGAAGCCCGTGGTGGCCAGGGAGGGGACATGTCCGCTGGAGGTGACTTCACCCAGCATGCCCTCGAATTCTCGCACGATTTCATCGTCATCGACGCGAAGACAGGCTTCTTCATGAGCCTCGGCCAGCAGGTCTGAGGCGAGTTTGTGGGCGCGCTGGCCGGCTTGCTCAAGGGAAGCGGCCCAGGAGGGCTCAGCGGTTTGTGCTGCCAGATCCGCCAGGACATCGCCCAGAGCCCTGCGAAGCCGTGCCTGGAGAGCCCAGACGTCAAGCTGGCACTCCATGGCGTCAGGAGTGAGGAATCCCAGTTGTCGCCAATCCGGTGAGGTCATGGTGAGCACCCTAGCATTCGTGGGGAGTTCGTTGACTCCGCTCGATTGTCTCGTCTGTTGGGTTGCTAGAATGAGCTGTAATGATCGACACGCAGGAGGCCCTCGACGCACTGACCAATCAGTTAGAGAGTCAGGATGTCCTGGCGATCGACTGTGAGATGGACTCGATGTACGCCTATGGCACGAGTCTCTGTGTCGTGCAAATCGGCTGGGAAGACAAGGAAGCGCTGCTGGACGGGCTTGTCGAGTTGGATCGTTCACGGTTAGGCGCTCTCTTTGCGGATGCTCGCAAGGTGAAGGTCTTCCATGGGGGCGAAAATGACATTGGCCTCATGCGCTCGCACTGGGGGTTCGATTTCAGCAACACCTTCGACACCATGGCAGCCTCGCAGATCCTTGGACATCAGGGTGTCGGGCTGGCTGCGGCACTGGAACGCCACTTTGACGTTCACATCAGCAAGAAGTATCAGAAGGCTGATTGGCGTGTTCGCCCACTTCCCAAAGACCAAGCAGACTATGCGCGGATCGACGTGCGCTATCTCATCGCGTTACGCGAGTGTCTGCTCGACGAACTTGAAGAACTCGGTCGAGTGGAAGAGGCTCGAAGTGAGTTCGCACGCATCGCACGCGCCAACATCACAGAGAAACCGTTCGACCCAGACAATTGGGTGCGCGTGAAGGGAGGCAAGCAACTTCCCAATGAATCCCGCGGCTTGCTACGAGAGATTTACGTTGCGCGTGACACCATTTCCAAGAGATTAGATCGAGCCCCCTACCGAGTGCTTCACGACAGTACGATTGTCGAGTTGGCCAAGCGGAGGCCAGAGACAGAAGACCAGTGCAAAAATGTACGCGGAGTGAGCCGAAATCTTTCTTCCGGGGACGTGCAACTGTTGCTGGACGCCGTTCAGCGCGGCGTTGAGCTAGGTGAGATTCCGATGCCGGCGCGCAAAGGGCGTCGCAAGATCTGGGAGCACAAAGAAGACAGCAAGCTGACAGCCGAGCAGGAAGTGCTGTTTGAAGCCCTTCGCAGGTGGCGCGTGAAGAGGGCGGCGGAGCGAGGGGTCGATGTCGCGCGTGTTGCGACAACGAGCATGCTCATGCTGATTGCCGGTGCCCAGCCAAAGACTGCTGAGGAGCTTTCTATGGTGAAAGGAATGGAGCCTTGGCGTCGGCGCGAATATGGCGATGAAATCCTCGTGGTTGTGCGCGAGAAGAAGGCGCCTTGAGAACCCGCTTTCTTCTGATCTTGGTCGCGGTTCTGATCGTTTGTCTCGGCTACTGGTTCTCTCCTTCGCTTGAGAGTCCAAAGCTTTCAGACCTGACTGCTCAGGCGGAGAGCTTCTATGCCGAAGGCTCCCATGAGGAGTCGCTGGCGATCTACCGACGCGTCGAGAGCAGGGCTCTGGAAGAGGGGGATGCGCGGACTGCGCTGTCGTCGCGGGCGCAGCAGGGCGTATGTCTCAAGATGCTCGAACGAAACAGCGAGGCTCGTTCTTTGCTGGAGTCAGTTCTGGTCGAGGCGCGTGAGAGGGAATATGCGCGAATCGAGGGCCTTTCGCTTGGGAACTTGGCTCGTATCGAGAGTCTCGAAGGGCGTGTTGACGAGTCATTGGAATACATGACCCAGCTGGTGAACTTTTCGATGGCGCACGGTGATGCGCGGACCGAAATTCTTACGCGTGAGCAGATCGCGGTTTTCCTGGAGCGACTCGGTCGCCATGAAGAATCACTTACTGCTTTTAGCGAGGCACTTGCGCGCCATGAGCAATTTGATCTCGGTGAGGACGGTCGCCGTGATGCCCTTCTGCGTCAGAAGGGGTGGGTTCTGTTCCGTCTTGGAGATGACTTCGGGGCGAGCCTCGTCTGGGGAGAAGCTGCTCCGGCGCCTACGACACTGGCTCGAAGAGCTCAGCAGCTTTCCGTGTTGGGGTTACATGTAGAAGCCTCTGAAACCGCTCTCGCAGCCTCGCTGCTCTTCGAAGAAGAGACACCTCGGCGTGATGGGGCGCGAGATGATGCTCTCGCATTGAGCCTCTCGGAAATGCTCTTGTCGGGACAGTTGGAGGCATGTCGGAAGGAACTGGACGTGTTGCTCGCGCAGGGTGGCGATGTGGTGTCGAGAGCTCCCTTGGAACTGGTGTACGCACGGCTCGACTTGAAGGAGAGTCGCTTCGAAGCGGCCGCCGTTCGTGCGCGTGCTGCTCGCCTGGGATTCGAAGATTCTCCTCGCGCCCAGGAGGCTGGTTGGATCGAAGCGGTGGCTCTCTCGAAGGGAGGGGCCCCAGAGGAAGCCCTCGAGGTTCTCAAAAGGCTCCCCGACAGCCTCGCTCGTACGGTTTTGTACGGTTGGATCCTGGCCAAGGGGCCGGATCACGAACGGCTGTCGTCCGAGTTGCTTCCCTTGCTCAACGTCGAACAGTGCTCTGGCGAAGACCTCTCCGTCAGCACCCTGAGGCGCCTGTGCCCCGAACCGCTTCCGAGCCTCGCGTGGCTCTCGCTGCACCTGGCGCTCGTCGACGCCGATCAACTTCAGGCAAGAAAGCTGAACAGCGTTGCCGGTGCTGTTTTGTCTGCCGGTATTTCCGGAGCTCTGGGGTGGCAGGCGATCGAGACCCTGGAGCGGCTTACGGGCCGTTGGTCTGGTGAGTTGGGGCTTGGGATCGGCGCCCGCGTGAATGGCTGGCTGGATGGTCAACTCGCTCCAGATGAGGCCATCATTGCCGTCGTTCCAGGCTTGGACGCGTCTTACCTTGTGCTGCTGACATCGAGTCAGGGCGGGGCGGTTTTCGGGCTGCCTTCGGCTGGTGCTTTGCATGCGGGGGCCCTCGCCGTGGTTGAAACACTGCGCAGTGGCCGCCTGACAAGTGTTGCTCAGGCGGCACACAGCCTCTTCACGCAAATCTTCAGCACTGCTGCGCTGGAAGATCTCGCAGGGCGCACGCGGTGGTGGTTGCTCTTGCCCGACGAACTGACTTCTGTGCCACCGGCCATGTGGGTGACACAGCCCCCGGTGCCGAATGCTCCCGTAGCGTGGCTGATTCGTAACCATGAGTTGAGTCTTATGCCACTCGTTCTGCCAGACGGCCTGGTCTCGCGGAAGTCTGTTGATGAGCGTTCTGATGGAGAAGGGTTGGTCGGTGGTGCCGGGTTTGGTGGCAGCGATTGGGTGCGCTTGGGAGAGCCAGCCATGGACCAAGAGGCACTCAGCTGGGCTGCCGCATTTGCCCTGAGTACTTATGGAGCCTCGGCGCTGAACGCAGGCGCACTGCGTGATTCAACGGCACCGGATTATTCCGGGAGTGAATGCACCGTAGGAACGGCGCTCGAAGAACTCGGGTCAGCAGACGTTGTCGAACTCTCGGTGCCCGGCTTCGGGGGCGGTCGGTTAGCGGGTTTGCTGCTTGCTCCAGACCCAGATCTTGCACGCGTCGACGAAGCTGCCGGGTTCCTCTCCTGGCGCAGAATCGCAGAGAGTTCACTGAAGGCTGGCGTGATTCTTGATCGGACACGCTTCGATCCGGGTTTAGCTCAGCATGGAGCCGCGCTGGCCGCTTCCGCCTGGCTTTCCGCAGGTGTGAAGCAGGTGCTCATGACTCGCTGGCCGCTTCCCGAACCGGTGCGCGCCAGCATGATTGGCCTTGTCGAAAGAGGCGCTGACGGTTCGCGCTCGCTGGCTCAGTTGATCGGAGAGGCGCAGCGTTTCTTCTTGGACGGCGCGGAGAAAGCCGGTGTTGTCGACCGGACCTACCCACTGTTCTGGGCCGGGTGGCTTCCGTTTGATGCGGGGCCCTAGCCGCGGCAGACTTCTGAAGCCTGCCGCGCGCCTCCGTCTAATCGCCGAGAAGTTTTGCTCGCACGCTCCGTGCTTCACTGGCGCTTTGTGTGTTGTCGATAATTACGCGTCCGTCTGAAAATAACAGCAGGCGTCGATCTGGTGAGTCCAGTCGAACAAGAAACCGACTTCGGGTGACAACGCCCTCTTTTGCGAGCCGCTTCGCGGCGGATTCGAGGTCAACGGGTGCGCCGGTGGGAGGGAGCTGTATCGCATTGCGTCCACACAGCTCGGTCGGCATGGCTGCGGACTGGCTGTTGAGAAACTCGTAACTTTGGCGCTGGCAGCAAGGGCATGTCGGGTCGATGGAGAGAGAGACCGTGCGGACATCTCCTCGCCACCCGTCCACGACAAAAACTTCGCCATCGCGAACGTCATCATCCTTCAGGATGATCTTGAGAGATTCTGTGGCAACAAGAGAGGTGATCAGCGACACAACGCTGCCCAGTACGCCTGCGGTGTCGCAGGTTGGCAATGTGCCTGGCGCGGGTAGCTCGGGCACGTAACAACGCAGGCAGGCTGTTGAAGATCGTACGACCAGCAACTGGCCTTCCGTGCCGACCACGCCGCTGTAGATCCATGGGCGCCCATCGCGAACGCAGAGGTCGTTCACCAGCATTCGTGTGGTGAAGTTGTCTGTCCCGTCGAGCACCAGGTCGACGTCGCCCAGCAATTGATTCGCATTGTCGGAGACCAGGTCTTCAACTACGGGTTCCAGCGCGAGGCCAGGGTCAATGTGTTCGAGGGCCTCTGCGGCTGCCTCGGCCTTGGGGCGAACAGATTCCACATCGGCCGTTGTGAAGAGCGTCTGCCGCGGGAGGTTGGATAGCTCGACAATGTCGCGGTCGATGAGCCGTAGGAGGCCGCCTTTCTCAGTGCGACCAACTCCCGCACGGCCAAGGCTGGCTGCTAAGTGGCTGCCTGTGGCGCCAACCCCGACCAATGCAACTCGCGCGGCGGCAAGCTTTGCTTGCCCTTCCGTGCCGATCTGCGGCAAGCGTTCCTGGCGAATAAACCGATCGCTCATGGTGTGCGTTGAGTCGGTTTCGCCGCGGCAATCATCGGCAACGTTCCAGGATGTCCCGTTTTTTCGCGTATTTCGGACCTGCGGCCAGGACTTCGCTGACAAAGCGTCGTCCATCCGTGCCGTAGCCGGCGCTTGGCTTAAGTCCGTCGATGCGTTCGGTGAACCACTCGTTGAAGCAGTCCATGAAAAGCTCGCGCAGAGTCTTGGCTGCAACAGAAGCGAGGGCGACAGGCGCACGGCGGCCGTCTGCTTTGACCCGGAAATCAATACGAACAGGGCTGCGATCCGGCCAGGCCAACTCGTAGAGCGAGCATTCTCGACGTTCGCTGATCGTACGTAGGGGCGCCATCGGGAAAAATGTTTGCAAGAGCGCGCCGTAATGTATGCGCCCACCTTGACGATCGACGTGAATGACCAGGTCTTCCTTGTGAAAACGACTGACCAGCGTCTCAATAAGCCGGCCTGTGGTGTGAAAAAGAGTCCAGGCCTTGCTACCCGCCGCAGAGGTGAGTCTGTTGAAGCGGGGCACGAGCACGGGTGCGAGAAAAAGATCTTCAAACCGTGCGCCGCGCTGCGCCAGGTGGTGGCCATGCCACGCACTTCGAGCGAGGACGTCATCCAGGGAGCTGACGCGGGGCAAGTTCATGGACAACATGCGCCCTGCGTACCAGGGAAGGTCTTCGATCTCGGTGACAGAAAGATCGACTGCACCCTGGACGAGGCTGTCGAAGCGTACGGGCAAGGCTCCCCGGGCGAGAGCCATGTGACCCAGAGTTGAAGTCTCGATACGCGTGAGTGATCCGCCCGAGTGATACAACTGCTTGCTGTCAGCAGTCGGGAGGCCCTGAGTCCGGACGCTTTTGTCGCGCACGATCCGATCGAGATCGGACTCTTTGGCTCCCTCTTCGAGGCGGTATGCCGCGGCGGCCACAACGAGTGGGCCAACAAATGGCCCGTAACCCGCCTCGTCGATGCCCGCGACGATTGTCATACCACGGTTGCTTTTGCGAGGTGACCTGGAGGTGTCGCCCCTCGTGTCAGAGGCCCGTGGCGCAATTTGATGAGCATGACCAGGCCAAGGACCGCTGTGCCCAAGCTGACCCATTGAGAGGTGCTGAATGCTCCGTATATGCCGCGCGCCGCATCATCGCCTCGTGTCATTTCGACACAGAAACGGCCCACTGCGTACAGAATGAGGCCCACGCTGAAGACTTGTCCATCGAAGCGCCTGCGTTTTCCGATCGTGATGCAAATCAGGAAGATCACGAGATTCATGAGCGAAAGGTAGATCTGGCTGGGATGCAGTGGGACGCCCACCAGGTGGGATGGGATGAGGCTTTCCTCAACGCCCGAGAAGGTGATGGCCCAGGGGCCATTCCAGGGTGCGCCGTGGTCGTCTCCTACGAGCAGGCAGCCAATGCGCCCGAAGACCTGGCCGAGGAAAAGGGCTGGCAGTGCAGCGTCTCCTAGCCGCACAAAGGGAATCTTCCAGCGGCGTGCAAATAACCAGGCGCCAAACGCCCCCCCAAAGAAGCCGCCGTAGCTCACGATGCCGCCTTGCCACACGGCGATCAGCGACACAAGGTTCTCATACGCCTCCGGATGGACGACGAGATAGAGCATGCGCGCTCCAATGAAGCCGCAGATCAACGCGTTGCGGACAAGATGGTCCACCGCCCCGGACTGCTCGATGCCTTGCTTTTTGAATGCGCGTCCAACCCACCACGCACCCATGAGTACGCCGATCAGGACCATGACGCTGAAGGATCGCAGCGCATGTCCGCCAAGGAGTGGTATGGCGTCTGGAAAACGGAACAGGATTGGGTACATGCTTTAGATCGATGCGCCGATGACAGTGCCTTGGAAGACGAGTTTCTCGCCGACAAATGCCTGTGTGGCGAACTGCGCCAGGCTTGGCCGGACGCGGACGGCAGATGCCATCAGAATCATGCGGTCGCCAGGTAAGACCTGGCCGCGGAAACGAACGTTCTCGAGTCCGGCGAATCCGAAAAGCCGCCCGCCTTCCTGAGGTGTGATCCAGGCGGAGACGAATGCAGACAACTGCGCTGCTGCTTCCACCATGACGACACCCGGCATGAGAGGCCGGCCCGGAATGTGGCCGCGAACCCAGAAGTCGGTTTCGCGCGCATCGTGAAAGCCGACGGCAAAGTGCTTTTCAGGGTCGTGATTGAGCACGCCGTGAAGAAGTGCCATCTCGTGACGCTGGGGGATCTTTTCCTGGACCGCGTCGATGTCGTAGATGACGGGGGCGTCAGCCCAGTCCAAGGGGTTCGCAAGCAGCTTCGAAATGCCCATGATTTGCAGCCAGCCTCCAGTCGCTCCAGACTCGAGGAGGGATGATAGGCAAAGCCGGTCCTGCTGGGCTACGGCGAGAGGGTGAGCCAGCGAACCTGCCGGCTGCTGCCTCCGATCAACTCCAGTTCCTCTTGGACGGGGGGCGCGCCTTGGAGGGTCGCGGTCAGTGTGTAGATGCCGTCTGGGAGGTGCTCCAGCAGCACGAGTCCATTTTGGTTGCTCTTTCCATGGGCGAAGTGTGCCTGGGTGCTGCGCAATTCCACCTGGACGTCTGGGAGCGGCGTTCCGTTCTCGGCTTGGGTCCACACCGTGAGTTTGTGACGGGGGCGTAGGTACATCTCTACGTGAAGTGTGTCCCCGAAGACACGCAGGCCGCTGAGGCGATCCACGGCGTTGGAGGGTTCGAGAAGGGTGACGGCGTACTCACCATCGGGCAGCGGTGCATAGCTGAATCGGCCGTCAGTTCCTGTGGTCGCAATCCGGACGAGCGGCATTTTGGCGCTGCTGTCGGAGAGTTTGGTGATGTGCAGGAAGCTCTTCACATCGGGAACCGGCATGAAGGTTTCATCCAGGACCAGGCCCACAATTCCCGGCCCTCGCTTCAACTCAAAACGCACGGGGGCCTGTTCAAGTGCCGGAGTGGGAAGGCCTGTCAGTACAGAGGGTTCGTAGCCAGGGGCTTTCACGACCACGTCCCAACGGCCCGAATCTCGCTCGGCGTAGAAGACGCCGGTCCGCACGTGGAAAGATCGGCCACGGTTGCCTTCCAGGCGGCTTAGCGGGGCTTCCTCGGCGGCCTCCAGAATGTAGACCTGAAAGATGGGGATCGGCTTCCCGTTTTCCGCATCCAGGACCAGTCCCCGGATGCCGTTTGGCCCCGTTGGGAGGACAGGAGGCTTTTTGATGTTTCTTGGCCGAGATGGTTTTTCGGTCCGGGTTGGGGCCAGCGGGAGGGGGTCCTGTGTCCGCTGGGCCGGAGAATCGGGGGGGGGCACCAATGTCCCGTTTACGGGCGATTCCAACGGATTTCCGGCCGAGATCGTCCATAGGATCCACCCAAGCAACGCAACCATCGCCATTCCTCCGAAGATCGCCGCCATCACGGCGCTCTTTCGCCCTGCTCGTCGTTTGTGGGGTTGGGTCATGGGGTTCGCTGGAAGCGTGGTGTGCTGCACCTTATCTTGCCGATTGACTGGATCCCCACTCCGACGATTCGGAAACCTGCGACATGTCACGACTCTTGTTCTGTTTTCTCGCTTTTGCCTTGAGCCCGCTAGGGGCCGCATCCGCTGCTTCAGAGCCCGCTCCGGAGCCCTTGCGGCTTCCTCCAGCGGTCGCTGACTCGGCCCGAACGCTCATTCTTGGATTCGATGGTATGGACCATGGGCTCACCCAGCGGTTCATGAATGAGGGGCTTCTGCCGAATCTCAAGCAGCTTGCCGAAGAGGGCACTTTCCAACGCCTCGAGACAAGCAACCCGGCTCAATCACCCGTGAGTTGGGCGGTGTTCAACACCGGAGCGAACCCAGGCAAGACCGGGGTTGGTGGCTTCGTGAGCCGGATGTTCGTTCGCAATGGCAATGGTGAGCGCATCGGCAACCCGCTGCCTCAACCGATGTTGGGTTTCCCGGATGAGATTCCAGCTAACGAATTCGTTCCCTTTCCGATGGCGCTCGAATCTCCGGAGACCTTCCGGCTCATCGCTGCTCTTATTCCGCTGGTGGCGTTGCTCGTGGTGCTCCGGATGTTGTTCAAGTTGAACAAGATCGTCGTGCTGGTCCTCGCCTTGCTTGGCGCCGTCGGCGGTTGGCTCTGGGCGGTGGATCACACGGAGAAACTTCCCGAGACGGTGCCGTACGAAGTGAACCCGATGCAGGGCACCAACTGGTGGAGTTATCTCGACAACGAAGGAGTTCGTCTCACAGGTGTCCAGGTGGCCTCCACCTTCCCCCCGGACAATGAAGGAGACAACACACGGCTGCTCTCGGGTCTGGGAGTGAAGGACATCGGAGGGTCACCCGGAAGTTGGAGTGTTTACACCGATGATCCATGGTCCTGGTCTCATCAGACGGACACGGCCGGGGACATCATCAAGATCAACTTCGATCAAAAGGACGACACGCGCGCGTTGATCGACCTGGCGGGCCCCAAAAACTGGGTGCTAGACGAGCAGTACAAGAGGAAGCAGGCCGTGCTGGAGCAGCAGGCTCAGCATCGCGACAACACCCAGGCCGAGACCGAAGCCGCCAAAGAGGCATTGAAAGAACTCAACTCTGAATACGCCAAGTTGAAGAAAAATGGCCTCGAGACGTTCATCACCTTCTCGGCAGAAGTCAATCGAGAGGCCGGGATGCTGACTTTCGATGTGGACGGAAGTCAGTTCATCCTGAAAGAAGGGGAGTGGAGCGAGTTCATTCCAGTTGAGTTCAAATTCAACGACATGTTCAACTCGCATGCTGTCGCCCGCTTTCACCTGATTCGTTGTGATGAGGAAGAGGTGCGCATCTTCGTGCCGCCGGTCAATATCGACCCCTACAATCCGCCTGAGTACCTCCCGATCAGTTCGCCACCCGAGTTCTCGGCAGAGTTGGCCAACGGGATCGGTCACGCCTACGAGACACTTGGATGGGCGTGCATGACCAATCCCCTGAAAGATGCAGCAGACAGCAACTTCACGGCACAGTCGTTCATGGACGACATCGTCTCCACGATGAAGAGACGCGAAGAGATTCTTGCCTGGAGCCTCGAGCATTCAGCCGACTGGGACGTGTACTACCAGGTTTTCAGCACCACTGATCGCATCGGCCACATGCTTTATCGTGAGTTCGACCCAGGTCACCCCAAGTACGACGAGGCTTATGCCAACACGATGGTGAGTGCGTGGGGCCGAGAGTTCCCGCTGAAAGACGCCCTCCCGGAGGTCTACATCGAGTCCGATCGCATTGTGGGTGGAGTGATGGACAAGATTCGAGCCGGCGAACTCGGTGACGACTGCATGCTGCTGATCGTTGCCGACCATGGCTTCACGTCATTCCGCCGTGGAGTCAATCTGAACAACTTGCTGGCCGAGACAGGCTTTATGACCTTCAAGGGTGGCAAGACAGTGGACGAGGTCTTGGCCAGTGGCAGCGCAGACATGCTGATGTACGTGGACTGGTCCAAGACCAAGGCGTACTCCATGGGGCTGGGCAAGATCTTCATCAACCTTCAGGGTCGCGAACCGAATGGGATTGTTCCCCCCGAGCAGTACGACGAAGTGGTCGCAGCTATTCAGGCCGCGTTGCTCGAGGTGACAGATGGACCGGGCGGTCCCAAGGTTGTGACCTCTGCCTCGCCTCGCGGTGAGCTCTTTGATGGTCCGTGGGTCGTGGAAGGTGAGGCGGAACGAACGGCCAATGGAGTCACGAAAGCCGTGGAGCACGACGGATTCGCGGACATCTTCCTCGGCTTTGAGCCCTACTACCGTGTGAGCTGGTCAAACACGTTGGGTGGGCTCGACAAAGCGGGAGTTGTCGACAACACGAAACACTGGAGTGGTGGGCATGTGTCGGTCGACCCTGAGCATGTTGCTGGCGTGTTTTTCAGCAACCGCAAGCTGACCGAGCCCGCGCGTTCTAGCCTGATGGACGTAGGACCTACTGTGCTTGAACGCTACGGCATCGATTTGTCCGAGACAGACGTGGACGGCGTGGCCTTGCCGTTTGAGGAGAATTGAACGTGCCTCTGCACCTGGTCACCGGAGGAACGGGATACCTCGGGCGGCACCTGCTTGCCAAGTTGTTGGATGGCAATCGAAAGGTGCGAGTGCTCGTTCGGCCGGGGAGTTCACGTGAGGGCCTCGAAGGCGTTGAGCTTGTTGAGGGCGAGATTACCGACCGGGATACGCTCGAGCGTGCACTTGATGGTGTTGAGCGCGTGTTTCACGTAGCGGCTGAGACTCGTGACGGGCAGCCGGCAGAACTTTACGACGCGGTCAATCATCAAGCCGTGACCGAGTTCTTGGAGTTGGCTGCTGACAGAGGCGTTTCTCGATTCGTTCACACTTCCCATTACTTTGCGATCGGTCGCTCGGGTGAGCCGCGCTCCGATAAGGACTTTGTGAACGACGAGTACTGGACGCACAGCCCAGACGACATGCATGACGCTCAGGAGTTGAGCAAGTATGACGCCGAAAATTCATTGAATCAGCGCGTCTCGCTGAGTCAGCCAGTCTTGGCCATCATTCCAACCATGATGTATGGCCCGCAGTTGAGTTCCGTGAAGTCGGTGGAGGATCTGCGTCCAGGGAATCGCATCGTGCGTATGTTGGCCGACCATGCGGCAGGTCGCTATGCCGGCCTGCCGGGGGATGGCACCCAACTCTGGAATCTGGTGCATGTGGAGGACGTGGCGGCCGCTCACGTGGCGGTGATGGAGGCTGAAGATGGTGGGGTTTGGCCACCTCCGCGTTGGGGGCATTGGCACTACATCGCCGGAGGCGAGAATGTGCGTGCGGCCGAGTTGTTTGCGGCTTTCTCTCGATTGGCGGGCGTGGCCCCACCCAAGTGCCTCAAGAAACAGGGAGGTCTGTTCGGCAAGCTTCTGGGAGGGGGACAGGACAGCCGGACCAAGGAGCGCTTTGCCATGGACAGTCACAGTTGGGCCTTCGCTTCTGACCTGGGCAAGCAAGACTGGGGCTATTCGGCCCGCTCCTTCGAGGAAGGTCTTGAGCAAACGGTGGCCTGGATGGCCAATTCAGGCCTGATTCCGTGAGCCGCTCGGGGAGATTTTCCTGGGCCCCCGTTGTTGGATTCCGGTTATCCGCCGGGACGAAAACCGCCGCTCATCCCGTCCAAGGGGCCGATCCGATGCGCTATCCAACTTTGCTTGCCGTCTCGCTGGCCGCGGCCCTCCTTTCGGGGGCCGGCTGTAATCTCGTGAGCAACGAGGCGAAGAGCAGTGCCCCGGGCGAACGTGCCCCAGGAAAGCCGGCCTATGCTGCCTTTGAGCGCAAGCGCGTCGAAATCTTGCAGGGTGAGCTTGCCAAACTCCTTTCGCAGACCATTCGAATCGCAAGAGTCGATCTGGCTCAGATGGAGGCAAGCCTGGCCGAACTCGCTCCATCCGAGCGTTTGTCCACGAATGATCCTGTCTTGCGGGCCTGGCACAAGTCGGAGTGGAAGGCGTACGGCACTGCCGTAGAGCAGCTCTACGAAGTCACTTTATCTCGCCTGAAAACCCTTCGCGAGGAGGCCATTGCCAAGGCGATCTCGCGCGCAGAAGCGATTGTGGGTAAGCGTTCCCCACTGGACGATGGGCCTACGGGCAGCACGCTGGTGGATCAGGCGGTGATGTCTTTCACCGACTCCTTGGAAGCCGAGTTGGCTCTGGAGGAACTCGCAAACCAAGCCGAGCACGATGCAGTGGGGCGTGTCGAGTTGGTTCACGTTTTTTCCACCTTCACGGCACCAGAAGCAGATGAATTGCTGGGAGGGCGATTGACCCTTTTCGTTGGTGGCAGCGAAGACGCCACGGCGCCTCGGGTCAAGCTTGTGCTCAAAAGCCCCGGAGAGGAGCCTCCCGAAAAAGAGATTCGCGTGTTGAACGCGATCCGCTACCGAATCTTTCGTGGCCATTCCATCGTTCAGGACATGGGATGGCAGCCAAGCCCGGCTGAACCATCGCTCACTCTTTACGAAAATGCGTTGTTCATCAGTAATATTGAACCGCGTTTGGACGCAAACACGCCTGCTTTTGAAAAGCTGCACGGCATGCGTGTCCTCGCCGACATGCAAACGGCCCTCTCGAGGGATGGCGTGCTGTTGGGCGGTATTGATTGGCGTATCGAGTTCCGGATCACTGTGCGGGGCGATGTCAGTTGGCAGCTTTCTGGAGCACCGCAGTTCACCGCGAGCGCTGAAGAAGCTGCCCAGGCCTTTCGCTGATCTGCAAAAGAGCGGCATGACCCAGCCGCTCGGGGGTCTTCAAACAACCAAAGATTCCCAGCGCGCTCGGGTCGCCATGGACGTTTCCTCGAGTTCCGTGAGGAATAAATGGCCGGCATCCCCTTCCGCGCTGTCTGCAAATCCCAGTCGGAGGGCGAGTTTTCTCAGGGCGAGCGTGTCGGTCGGGAGTTGTTTCGTATCCAGCCCGAGAGCAATCTGAAGACGTGTCTCGACTCGGCGGAAGAAGATGTATGTGTCTTCTAGCCAGCGTGCTTCTTCAGCGGAGATTGCCCCGTGATCCGCGAGCATCTCAAGAGCACGAGGCGTTTCCTGGACGAGTACGGCTGGCTGAGCAGCCGCATTGCGAAGTTGCAAAAACTGCGTGGCCTGTTCGATGTCGACCATGCCTCCCGTCCCACGTTTGAGATCGTGTCCATGAGCCTTGGCTTCGATCTTGTCGCGCATCTCTCGCATGTCAGTGGCCAGGTTTTCTGGAAGGGTCAGCTGTCTGAGCGAATTGCGAATCGAGGCGAGAACGCGTTGCCCTAAGGCCGAGTCACCGGCGACCACGCGGGCTTTCAGCATGGCTTGATGTTCAAACAGTGCCGCGCGAGGTGAGCGGTAGTAACTCTCGAATCCGCGTAGGCTGGTGACCAGCGGGCCCGAACTGCCTTCGGGGCGCAACCGGGCATCCATTTTGTAAAGGCGCGGAGATCCGGCGCTGCCATTGAGTCGAGCCATGAAGTCGCCAGCGACCTTGGCAAAAAAGACGTTGTTGGGAATGCCGCGGTCTGTTTGACCATCGCCGCTGTAGACGAAAAGCACATCTGCATCGCTGCCATAGTTGGCTTCGAGGCCTCCGACTTTGCCAAGGGCAATCACCACCATGTGCGCCTGGACTTTGGCCGCAATCCCACGGATGGTCTCGGGCGTGCCTTGCTCGCTGATCGTGTTTTCCATCACAAGCTCAAAGGCTCGTCGCAAGATGTCGATGCACAGGTGACTCAACTCGGCCAGGACGACGGGAGTTTGGATGTCGCCTGCGAGATCACGCACTCCTGTATGCAGGGTTTCGAGTTTCTTGTAGTCAGAAAGTGCCACCCAGGGGTCGGCTTGGATCTGAGTGAGAAGTTCTCGCCGGCGGCGGCGGCCGCGCATGCCCGTAAGCAGCGTGTCCATGAATTCGTCTAACAACTGAGGCTCGTGCTCAAGCATTTCTGCGAGGAGCGGGGAGCCATCTGCGAGGTGGCACAGCAAGTCGAGCAGTCGAGGTTCTTCGCGCAACTGGGTGTACAGGATCTCACGTGCGCCTACGCCACGCGTCATGCGTTCGAATCGGTCGAGCGCTGCATCTGCATCGGCGGTCAGAGCCAGCCGGTCGAGAAGATCTGGAGCCACGTTTGCAAAACTCGACGCAAGGCGTGGGCTGTCTGGCAAAAAGCGCGAGGCCGGACTTGCTGCCCGCCGAAGCACGGTGAGGCTAGCCAGGGGGTTTGCAAAACCGAGATCTGTGAGTGCGGATTCAAAGGCCTCTTCATTGGGCTCGGCAGAGAGCAAAAGATGCGGTATTCGCGCAGCAGCCCCCTCATGAACGGGAAAGGAATGTTCAAAGTGCACATTGAAGATGGTGCGAACACGGCGGCAGTGTTCGTTTAACTCTTCTTCGAAGCTCAAGGGATCCTTGATGCCCATTAATCGACTCAGAGGCAGTCGATTGACGGGCAGTCGATGCGTCTGGACGCGGTGCATGACCTGCAGCAGGTTCTCGACTTTTCGGTGAAAAAGATAAGCCCTGCGCAACCGTGCTGTCTCAAGGCTGGTGAGCGCTCCAGCAAGCCTCAGGCGCTCCAGGCCATGGAGCGTTGAGTTGCACAGGAGCCACGGGTTCTTGGATGCATGAACCAGCGCGACGAACTGCGCAATGGTCTCAATGTCGCGTATGCCTCCAGGAGCTTGCTTGACGTCGAGGCCTTCCTGGGCATCTGTGCGGTAGCGTTCTTCGGTGGCACTTTTCAGGCGTTTGAACTGACGTACGGCACCGGCGTCCATGCCGCACTCCAGGGTCCACTGGCGCGTGCCCTGCAGGAAGGCCTCTCCGGCACCCAGGCCGCTTTGGTCCGGGTCTGGCTCAGATTCGGTGATGCATCGCCCCTTGGTGAGCATCTGGCGTTCCCAAGGTCGGCCCATTTCGCGGTAATACGCAAGGCAACTGCTGACAGTGCGTGTCAGCGTTCCTGCTGCACCTTCTGGTCGCAGCCGCATGTCGACACGATACAGGTGTCCGTCGGCGGTCTGTCTCGAGAGGAGTTTGACGAGTCGTCGTGCAACGTTGTCGGCGACCGCTTGATCTTTTGCATATTCGGGGCGCACGAAGATGAGATCGATGTCGCTGCTGTAGTTGAGTTCGATTCCACCGAGTTTGCCGAGTCCAATGACCGCAAAGTGGCGGTTTGCACCAAGGCCTCTGGAGGCGCCTGTGATGATGGCGTCTGCAAGTCTTGAGATAAGGATGGTGGTTTGTTCGACATCGAGATCGAGGACAAGGTTTTGCCATGCGATCGCAAGCAGGTCTTGCTGCTGTGCATGACGCAGTGCGAGCTCGCGGTCGTCTCCAGCACCCGCCGCGAGGTAGCGTTCGGTCGAAGTGGCTGGATCAAAGCACTGACTCAAATCCGCAAGTAACTCCGGGCGGCTGATGAGGAGGTCAGCCATGTGCTGGCTGGCTCCCAGGAACTTCGTAAGCTCTGCGGGAGCGACGAGGCATCGAGGGCGTTCGGACTCGCTCAGCAAGCGGGCTGTGTTGTTGAGTGCTCGTGCGGGGTCGGCGGCCGATGCGCAACCGACCAGAAGGTTCTGGGCATCACATTCCAGGTTGGGAGTGTTCAGCAGGTGGTCGAGCGCACTCCGCGCAGCGTCACCGTCTTCAAATCCGGCACGCTGCAGCACTTCACGACAACCGGTCTCATCGAGGACGCCGTTTGCTCGGTCCTTGGCAATGCGGCCGATCTCTTCGGGCGGGATCACGGTTTCGGTGTGCCGAAGGGCGATGAAGGAAGAGTCTTAGGGCGGTTTTCCGTGGGCTCTTGGGCTGTCGCCGACCGTTCAGCCTCAATCAGCTGGGTTGCGGTCGCGACGACGGAATCTACCGAAAGGCGTTCCATGCAAATGGGATCACTGCAGCGGCGAAGCGTGCATGGGCTGCAGGCGACTCCCGATCGCACCACGGCGGAGTGATCAAAGTAGGGGCCGGTGACGGCGGGGTCCTTGGGCCCGTAGAGGCCGAGGACAGGCGTGCCCAAGGCATTGGCCAAATGCAAAGGAAGCGAATCTGCCGCGATAAGAAGATCAGTGGCACGTAGTTCGTCTGCGAGATCCCCGAGTCCCGCACTTTCGAGAACTCGCGCGGGTGACTTCATGTCAGCGAGAACTCCTTGGACAAGTGAATGCTCACTTGGTCCTCCGCTCACAAAGATTTCTGCGTCCATGGCCTGGACGAGTCGATCGCCCAGCGCTGCAAAGTTCTCTGAAGACCAGCGCTTGAGTTGGCCAAATGCACTGGTGCCGGGATGCAAGACGATGCGTGGGCGTCCACCGGCAATGCGTGTGTCTGAGAGAGGGTGTCCGAGCGTGACGGCGGGGCGAGTCGCGGGCAGCGGGACGTTGATTCCGAGTTGCGAGAGGATGCTGATATTGGCAGCGATGCGGTGTTTTACATTGGCTGGCGGAAGGAAGCGTTCGGTCAGGGCCCGCTGGGCACCCTCTTTTGCCAGGGGAGCATCAAAGCCGATCTTGCGTGGCGCATGCATCAGCATGAGCTGCAGCCGACTCTTCAGGTTTCCTTGAAGGTCCAGAACCACATCGTCGCGGCGGGCCCGGAGGGCTGCCGCATGGGCTGGCCAGCGGGCGCGGTTTCTGCGTGGGAAGACCACAATCTCGTGAAGCCCTGGCAGATTGCGCACCAGGGCTTCGGCTCGGTCCTCCACGAGCCAGGAGACGCGTTCGGCCTTGCCGCTGGCCAGAAGGGCCTGGACGGCAGGAAGGGCGAAGAGGACGTCCCCCAGGGAGGACAGCCGTACGACGAGAATGGACGCGTAGTCGGCCACAAGATCAGGCTAGCAATCCACGCCCGTTGGATAGAAGCGCGCGGTGCGCGATCATGTCTCCATGCCATCCGAGGAAATGCCCGTCGCGCTCGCTGAGACCCATGAGGTGCTCACCAGAGGCCCCATCACGCTGCTTCTGCGGCGTGACTGGAAAGAGGCGCTTCCAGTCGAGGCCATGCTTGAAGGCTCTCCGCTCGCGGCCTGGGGCGTGCCCGTGGAGCACGGGCTGTCAGGCCGTGGCCCTGTGCATGTGTTGCGCACGTCGCGTGGTGAAATCGTTGCCAAGGCTTATAGCCGCGGGGGCCTCATCGGTGGCGTGCTTCGCCACTGGTACATGGATGCCAAGCGGCCTTTGCGTGAGGCTGCAGTTGCTGAAGAATTGATGCGGCGCGATTGTCCGACGCCGCCCGTCGTAGCAGCCCGCATAACTCGGGGAGTCGCTGGGCTGGTCAAGCTTGAGATTGCCACGGCGCGTGTCGAGGGCGCACGCGACCTGCTCAACGTCTTGCAGGGCTTGTTGCGAGGCGAGTTCGAGGAAAAGCAGCCAGTCGGAAATCAGGAAGACGTCGGTCATGTCCCTTCATGGGATCAACTGGCTGTGGATTCTGGCCAGACGTTGCGCATGCTGCATGATGCGGGCCTGCATCACAGAGACCTCCAGGTGAAGAACTTGCTCGTTCCCAGTGTGTGTGTCGGTGAGGTGCCGGCCGCTGACAGAGCGCTTGTTGTTCTTGACCTAGATCGTTGCTCTGTGGGTGAGCCGCCTTCGCATGTTGAACGGGTGCGATCACTCGCACGGTTCGCACGCTCTTTGGTGAAGAGCGGACTGCTTCCTGGTCTCGCACGCAAAGGTCGCGGATTCGAACTTCGGCGCGGAGTCCGTTTGTTTATTTCGGCCTACGGGGCTCTTCCCGGCGTGCGACGCAGTCTCCTGTTGCACGATGTTCGGGTTCGGTTGCAGAAGAGCCTGCGCACTCATGAGGTGCTCTGGAATGACCCGCTCAGGGAACTGGGAGGCGGAAATTCAGCGAGAGAGGGACGCCTCAGGCCATGAGGCGCTGATTGCGCCCGTGCAGCGCTAGCGCGGAAGGATCCGCTCCCAGTCATCGGGCGTGTTGCCCAGATCAGTGCCGTAGATGGCGACAAGGGCAGCGTGGGCCCATGTGCGTTCGACTCCGCGGGGGCTGGCCAGCATGCGCTGCAAGAGAGGGCCGGCACTTGGGTCCTGGGCCGCACCGAGTGCCTTGGCCATTCCAGCTCGAACGAGCGGGGTCTTTTCGTTCGGTAGCAAACGCAGAATGCGTTCCGTCGTGAGGCGGTGCGGGTGCATGGAAGCCAGACTTGTTGCATGCAACCGAACTTTGGGATCGCTGTCCGTCAAGGCGAGCAGTACGGCATCGTTTGCTGCGATGGCCGTCTGTTCGGTCAAGATTGCTGTCAGTGCGAGGACGGCATTGGCACGTACCTCTGCGACGGGGTGATTGACGGCGATGTCGAGGATTGGTTGCAGCGGAGTCTCAGGGTCGCCAATTTTCCAGACAGCTAATATGACGTTGTTGAGGGTGTCAGCAGGCGCGCTTTCAATCACAGGCATCAAGACGGCAAGTGCTTCTTGATGGCGCGAAGCAATGCCCATGGGATTTTCTGGAACTCGTGAAAAGCCGAGTGCCCATGCTGCTACGAGTCGGCGCTCGTGATTGCCTGTTTGAAAGATCACGACAAGTTCATCAAAGTTCGCGACAACCTTGCGATTCACCAGATGCTCAAGTGGTCGCTCACGGCCTTGCCGTTGCTCGCGTTGCCACGAGATCATCAGTCGTTCGATGCTGTTGACGAGCGCTGCGGGCTCTTCTGGTGGGGTGTTCGCCAAGTACTCCGACAAGCGATTGAGATTGTCGATCTGCTCGGCAATCGCGGGGTCGGGCATCACCAGAGGGGGGCTGGTCGTGACACATCCAGCAGAAGCCAGGGAGGCAAGAACAGCTGCGCTCCAGGGAAGCTGCCGGAAGAGGGGGTGCTTCCATCTCTTCATGGGGACTCCGACGGCGTCACAGCCCCTTTTCTTCCCGCCGAGATCGCTTTCTCGATCAGGTCCCGCAAATCGGGCGGAAGCACGGCTGGCAGCTTGTCAGGGCCCAGGCAGGCCAGTCTCGTGTGAGCGCTGGTCAGCAGAAGGCCCTCGGTGTTGAACAGTTCATAATTGAACGTGACGGTGGCTCGACTGCTGGACGCGATGTGGGTGATCAGCACCAGTTCTTCGTCGTAGTGGGCAGATTTCCGGTATTTGATGCCGACGTCCACCACGGCCAGCAAATAGCCGCGCTCCTCCAATTCGGCATAGGGAAGGCCACATTCCCGCAGATACTCGGTTCGGCCCATGTCGAAGTACTGCAGGTAGTTGGCGTGGTAGACGACTCCCATGCTGTCCACCTCGCCGTATCGAGGGCGAATGATGAGTCGGGATTGGGGCATGGGGCATGCTCTCAGATGGACGTGGCACGGGACGGCCAGGGCGCGAACCGCAGATTCGACAAAAAACGCCGTCGCTGCAAGCCGATCCCATAAGGATGATGTCGGAATGGATGTGCGTGCACTGATGACTGCTCTCTGCGCCTGGGCCGTTCCCGGCTTGGGTCACGTGTTTCTCGGGCGTTTGTCGAAGGCTGCTTACTTCTTTCTGCTGATCACCGGTTTGTTCGCTCTGGGGGTTTGGCTGGGAGATGGCGGGAGCGTTTCAGCAGCTCGGTTCCCGTTTCACCTTTATGGCCAGTACGGGGCTGGGTTACCTGCTTACGTGGCAAGCTTGATCGGAGCAGGTCCCCTGCACGCAACCATTGATCGTCTTGAGCTGGGAGTGCTCATGACGACGGTTGCCGGCATTCTCAACATCATCGTCGTCGTGGATGCTTACGAGATCGCACGACTCGATTCGAGAAAGGGATGACCTTCATGCTTGCAGCGGTTGGTCCCATGTCTTTCGGCGAGCACATCGCCTGGTTCTTCGTGCTGACTCTGGTGCTTTGCTTGACCTATGACGGGCTCCGCGCGGAGTCGGTCTCGATCGCCGTGAAGCGTGGACTCCGGCGTTGGGTCATGTTCGGTATAGGTACGGTGGTGTTGGGTGCCGCATTCCACTTGTTGGTCCGATCACTCTAAATCTGTGCCAGTCGCCGTTAGATTTTGAGGTAACGCCCTCCCGCGCTGCAGGTGATTCGTCCTTCGAGTTCAAGAGCGATCAGGCGCGAGCGTACCTTGTGCGCAGAGAGCTGCAACTCTTCGGCGATCTCATCGGGAGTGAGTGCTCGGCGGCCCAAGGTCACCAGTAGTGGTTCCGTCTCGACAGATTCTCGAGGGCCGTGAGAGAAAATGCCCAGCATCTCGGGCAAGCGCGCGGGATCGATCACGGGTTGTGCGCCATCGTAAAGCAGTTCGTTGCTTCCGATGGATTGAGGAGAATCGACGGCACCGGGAACCACCCAAACTTCTCGTCCGAGTTCGAGTGCATAGCGGGCCGTGATCAGGGCGCCGCTCTTGCGGCCTGCTTCAACGACCAGGAGTTGACGGCAAAGGGCTGCAATGATCCTGTTGCGGCGCGGGAAGTTGTAGCGTGTGGGACGTGCCCCAAGGGGGAACTCGCTGATGAGAGTTCCACATCGAGCAACGGCCTCTTGAACGGCGGTGTTCTCGGGTGGGTAGACCACGTCGATGCCGCACCCGAGGACGCCAAGCGGCCAGCCACCCGTGTCCAGGGTGCCCTCCAGGGCGCAGCGGTCCACGCCTCGCGCCAAACCGCTCACCACAGCCACTCCAGACCGGGCGGCTGCCTGGCCACAGGCTCGTGCCATCTGACGACCCGTGGGAGTGGCAGCGCGTGCCCCCACGATGGAGAGGGCTTCTTCTGGAGGTGGCCAGCGCCCGCGGACGCAGAGAGCCAGTGGCAGATCCGGGATGTCTCGAAGCCATTGGGGATAGCTGCGCCCCCGGCTCCCGAGGAGCCGGATTCCTTTGCTTCGGGCGAGCCGTCGTTCACGCGTGAGAGCTTCTCGCTGGCGCCACGGTGCCATCCGGTTGCACCAAGTGGCCGGCCAACCAGCACTCCGCCAGGCCTGAGGCGGTAAGTCCAACCAGTCCTCATTCTCGCCAAAGGGCTGGCTCAACTGCCGGTGGTGCCTCGATGTCCCTCCTGCCAGATGGACGGCTAGCTCGGAATCAGTGGGTTCTTCGTCGCCTTGCACACTTTTTGGACGGCTGGCCGTGGCGACCGTTTCACGAGGGTTTGAGGCGTTTTCGATCGCCTGCCTCGCCTTGGGCGGAGCGCTTGCCCGGGGCGAGTCCCGGTAGCGACGTACCGCATGGGCCGGTAGCATGAAGGATACGCAGGGCCGCGTGCGTCTCTCGTGTCTCCCGCTTCTCTCGTTCATGCTGAGGGTTGGCCTGCACGACCCTCATATCCGAAACGGCCCCTACATATGGTGTTTCTCCCCTCCCGCTCGATTTTCGGTGTCGTGACGCCAGTCCGTTGCGTGGCGTTGCTCTTCACCTCGCTACTGCTCGCCACGAGCCTCTCGGCTCAGGAGAGCCTGGGCCTGCGCAGCATTTCTGGCGGACGTGGGGAAGTCATTCTGGGTGAGGGGGGACTCGTGGGGAGTCCGGTCATGCCGGTCGTCGGTTCCTTGGGCGCCACGGCTGCTTGGGTTGATCTCAACGGTGATGGTTTCGATGACTATGTTTTTGGAGCGCCCGACGAACCCGGCGTTCCGTCGATCGCGGAACTGATCGATGCGGGCCACGTCTACGTCATCTTTGGTTCGGCAGATGCCGGGGCCGCAGGCAGTGACCCGGATCTGGATCTCGTCTCGCTGGCTGTTGGAGAGGGGGTCGACTTCCGCGGGCGTGTGGATGATCTCGCCGGAAGCGCCCTGGCGTGCGCCGGTGATGTTGATGGAGACGGGTTCGACGATCTTCTGATCGGCGCTCCAGGATTCAATCAGCCTGGTCGGCCTGGTTCGGGTTCAGCGTATGTGCTTTGGGGCGCCATGGACTGGCCAAGTCAGGATGTCGACCAGAGCCTCAAGAGTCTGCTCGACACGGGGCGCGCAACGCGTTTCGTGGGCGCGCGCACCTTTGGGCAGGCAGGCGCTGCGGTCGGCGGAAATGTTGACGTAGATGCTGATGGCCTTTCAGATCTCGTGATTGGCGCGCCACTGGATTCTACGAATGGATTGATGCAGAACGGCTCGGCCTCGATTGTGTACGGCAACCCGGCATTCAAGGGAGCGGGTGTTGTCGATCTCGCAACGCTTGGTGCGGGTGAGATCACGGAGGTCGAAGGCGCCACGGACTTCCAGTTTCTCGGTTCGGCTGTGGTCGGACTGGGGCGTTTCGATCCCGTATTGCCAGGGACAGGCGGAGCCGAAGACCTCGTTGACGGGGACGATGTTGCCCTGGGTGCGCCAGGGACGTTGGTTCCGGGCGGACTGTTTGGGGGCGCCGTCTACGTCGTGCGCGGGCAGGTCTCTGGCCCGCTGGCCGAGTCGCTGGATGCCTCGGATTTCTCGGGTGGGGACTCGGCGGGGCACACCTACCTGGGGCGTGCCACGGGAGACCAAGCCGGCGCCATGCTTCATTCTGCCGGAGACCTCTTCGGTGACGACGGCTTCGTCGAACTCGTGATCGGTGCGCCTTTCGATGATGGTCCAGGACGTCCGGATACGGGTGTGCACTACATTGTGCCCGGACGATTGAACGGCGCCAATCCCACGGGATTTGATCTCGGGAACGTCGGCCCGGGCGATGGTCTTTCTGCCATACGCATCTTCGGTGCCGGAACCCAGGACGGAGTTCGTGGTGTGTTCGCCAGTGGTGTTGGCGATTTCGACCTCGATGGGGAGCCCGACCTCGCCGTGGGATTCCCCGCGGCAAGCGTGCTGGTGAATGGATCAGTCATCACCGAAGGGGGCTTCGCAAGCTACCTCAGCGGTGCTGCTCTCGACCCCTCGACTCAACATACGATTGACTTGGCGGGAAGCCTGGCAGGTATCGAACTGTTGCGGCTGTACGGCGAGGCCCTTGGCGCTCATGGGGGGTCGTCGCTGGCGGCTGGTGATGCGAACGATGACGGCGTCATGGATTTGCTGATCGGCGCCTCGGGGGCGCCCTCTGATCCGTCGCCACTCGATCCGACCGGGCTGGCATTCAGCAAGACGGGGCGTGGGCAGGTCATCTTTGGCCCCTTCATCACCGTGACGGATGTTTCGCCTTCCTCGTCCTGGTTCGAGGGCCCCTCGGTCTTTGTGACAGTCACCGGTTCAGCGACTGATCTGCTGGTGACCTTCGACGGAGTGGCCGGCACGATTCTCGGCGTGACGGGCAGCGACCCTTATACGATCGAGGTCGCGGTGCCGAGCCCTCTCTTTCCAGGAGACGGTGACTCGGTGGACGTGGCTGTCGTCGCCGGTGGCGCAGCCTTGGCTCTGCCCGATGCCTTCACTTACATCCCCTTTTCCACTGTGACAGGCCCAGAGCCTTCCGTCGTGACACCCAATCTCGACATGGCTTTCACGGGGTTGGCCGTGTCTTCTCCTGAAAACATGTTTGTGACAGTGGGTGGAGTCGGGGCCACGGTTTCGGAGAGCGATCCGCTTGCCGGGACTTTCAGCGTGACAACTCCCGAGGGTCTGGCTCAGAACATTCCGCTCGACATAGAGTTCACCACCAGCAATGGCTCTGGGTCGCTGCCCGATGCTGTGACCGTTCAGGCATTTGTTGTGTCGGCCGTCTCTCCGAATACGGGCCCCCAGGCCGCGGGCATCAATGTGCCGAACGGTACTCCTGGCTTCAGCTATTTTGGGGAGCCGGACTACCCTGTGGAAGTGACGGTCGCGACGACCTCGGGTTCAGCTCCACCGGAAACGGTGGTGGAGTTCGGCAATGCTGTGGTCGGATTCGAAGTCGCGGAAGTGACCGGAATCGTCGGCGAGATTGTCACGGTCAACTTGCCCTACCACCTCCTGGGGCCGTCGGATGTTGCTGTGGATGTGCGCGTGACGACCGACGAAGGCGTTGTCTCCCTGGTCGATGGCTTTACGTATGAGGCGAGTGACTTCCAGACCATTCGCGACACCGAAAACGCAGGCTTTGGTGGTGTTCCTGAACTCATTGCGGCGGGCGACTATCGGCCGAACGGTCAGGCACTCATCCTGATGAAAGGCTGGCCTGCTGCGGAAGCTCAGTTTGCCGTGGGGTTCATGGGCTTCGATCTCTTCGACCCTCTGGCGCCCTTCTTCGGCGGGCTGCTGGGTCCCATGCCTGCCGTGATCATCAATGTGATTGTCGTGGGGCAGGACGAAGTGGCTCTCCAACTCAACCACTCGCCGACGCTTGGTCCGGAGGGGCTGCAAATCTGGACTCAACTGGTGGTCCAGGAAAACAACGGCGTCATTGACGACTGGTCACACAGCGCCATGCTTCTCTTCACGGTGGGGCCTGAGTAGCCGCGCTTCTCAGAGCGATCTCAGACGGTAAGCAACTCGTCGAGAATGTCTTGCAGCGCTCGACGCTCGGCCGAGTTGTTCACGCGCAAACCGTAGAGGTAATGCAACGCTTCTCGCTCGACCCGCGCAACCGTTACGGCCAGCGAAGTCAACTCGCCATCGCCCACGTCGAGTTCCACACTCAGAAGAGTGCCTTCGGCGAACCAGTTGCGTGCGGCACGAACGACGCGCACGGCAAACCCCGTGGGAGAGACGTCCACGATACGACCTGTTGCCGCCTCGGACTCACCACGAATGTTTACCATCAAGCTCACGGGGATTGGCTTGGTTGGCTGGCGAAGTCCACGACGACGTTGGCATGGAGCCACGGCGGTTGGTGTCTCAAGAACAACTTTTGCTGCACTCGGGCGATCGCTGTAAGCCTGCCAGTCGTTGATAGACGTGAGGAAGGTGTGCACTTGACCGCTGTCATCGGTAAAGAAGCCGCGCACGGCCGCTCCATTACGCACGCTGCCCGTAAAATCTTCGGGTAACGTCGCCGAGACCTGGGGCCTCCCGAAGTTGTCGGTACGCATGAAGCTTCCCGCACATTGAACGATCTCGCCATTGACGAGAATCCACAGTTCGAGGGGGTGCCCATGGGAGCAGGCGGCATCAAGCGGAGGTGGAAGGACGTGCGTAGCACCCATGAGGGAACTCCACGGTCGGTGAGACGGGGATACGGAGACTCTTTCTCGACCCAAAGGGGTTCCGGAGTTGAGCCCACTCTCGCTCGCGTGAAGCCTTCAGGTGCTCAAAACGGCCGTCAGGGCCTGTTCAAGCAGCTCTTCGGGGACCTTTTCTTCGATCGAAACTTCACCTGCAGATCTCGCAATCACGACGGTGTGGGTGTCCCCCTGTCGTTTCTTGTCGGATCGCATGGCGCGCACGATGTCTTCTGGGACTTCCATGCTGGTGAGCGGTAGATGCCAGCTGGCGAGGCGTTCTCGCAGGATGTCTTCAAGCGACTCTTGATCAGAAAGTTCCCGAGGCCGAAGGAGAGATCCAAGTCTTGCGGCACACAGCAGCCCGAGACCCACGGCTTCGCCGTGGAGCAGTTCGTCGTCTGACCTCTGCAGCGCCAGAGACTCAAAGGCATGTCCAAACGTGTGCCCCAGGTTGAGAAGTCGGCGCGGGCCGCGATCGAAAGGGTCGCGATCGACGAGGGCTTGCTTGACCTCGAGGCAGCCTTCCACACAAGAACACAGAGCAGCTTCGTACACTTCGCGGTTCGAGTCGGACTCATCGGTGCATGCCTGAAGTGCGCGCACCGATTGCCAGAGAGAGTCTCCGGCAATTAGAGCCGTCTTTAGCATTTCGGCGTAACCCGCGTGGACATGGCGTGGTGCGAGCGTGCGAAGAGCTTGTGGGTCCACCAGAACGTTTGTGGGTTGGTGAAATGTCCCAATCGTGTTTTTCCCGGATCCGAGATTTACGGCAGTTTTTCCACCGATGGCCGCATCGACTTGTCCTACGAGAGAAGTCGGAACAGCAACCCAGGGAATGCCACGGCGGTGAAGTGAAGCTGCAAGGCCTCCGAGATCCGTGACGACACCACCTCCTACAGCGACGAGTTGGCCGTCACGGTTGAGGCCTGCCAGGTCGAGCGCACGCAAAATGTCGCCGAGTTGGGCCCAACTCTTGCTGGACTCTCCCGGTACAAGCACGAGGCGAGGGATTTCCCCCCATCCCTGGCCGAGCAGTGGTTCCACATGGCGATCCGTCAGCAAAAAAGTGGCTGCCGCAGCCGGGAGAAGGGCCGGGAGATCGGCCAGAAGGCCCGCTCTCAGGGTCAGGGAGGGCGTGCTGGTCATTCGCGGGTGTCTGGCGAGGGCGGACCCTCGGAATCCCGTGGCTCCTCGTCTTGAGGAGGTGTTTTTCCTGCTGCGGGGGCCGCTTTACGCCGTTTACGGGTGATCTCGGTGACCACCGGGGGGGCTCTGGGTTCCGAAACCGTTTCGACCATGCGTCGTTTGCGTGCCATGCGGTCGCTGCGAACCAGCTTGGCTCCACGCCGTTCCCGCCACTGCCCGAAGGCCACCAGGACAACGATGGCGGACACGATGCTGATGATGACCTTCATCAGTATCGGGTTCAGCGTGTCCTCACCAGGTGTGAACTTGGTCACACTGTGTGCTGGCACGACAGCCGCCATGCGCGGGCTGTTCGCCTTGTTCTCGAAGGAATAGCGGCGGAAAAACACGCCTTGCACATCGACGATGTCACCCTCGGCAATGCCTTCCGGTTTGTCGAGGCACATGACCAGCATCGTGCCCGTGTCGCCCGACCGGGTGTCCGCGACCCAGAGTTGCCAGACAAAAGGGTCGTCCAGTGGGTTTTCACCGCGAGGCCCCAAAGGGGCTTCTTTCATGTACATCAGTACACCGGTTAACTCCACCGGGCGCCCGCGCCAAGCTTCCGGATTTTGAAGGAGATGGTGCGGCATGGTTTCAAGAGTTGGGTCGTCCGGCGGAAACAGCTCGTCCGGATTCGCGTTTTTTACATAGCTGAGCAGCTCATAGAAAGCGGTGCTTTCGAGTGGGCGGCTTGCTTGTGCGAGGTCGCGATCTCGCACGGTGTCGAAGAGGTCTTCGCGCAACTGAGTGACCGGCGAAATGCGGTATGCCGAGGCGAGCAACTCATCTCCGATGAGTAAGGGCATGCGGACGAACTGCCCGTCCGGTTGAGCCATGTCGTAGATCTTCAAAAAGAACCCCGACACCTTGACGATGTCACCGAGCTCAATTTTCCAGGGCTCCGTGATGACCATGAAGGCCCAGGGCCGACCGTCCTGGTCTTCCACAATGCCACGGCTGTAGACGAGGCGGTCGACGACTTCAGAGTTCAGCTGCTTGAGCTCACCCAGCACCCAGAAGGGCTTTCCACGTGCGGATCCAGGATCTTGCGAGAGCCTCTCCCAGTCGCCTTCTTCGATGCCAAGCTGGACAAGGTCGCCGTAGGCAAGCTTGGCACTTTCTTGGAGGAGATGCGCCTGGGCATCACGTTCGATGAAGGCTCGCTCGGCCGGGGATTCGTCGCGCACGCCTGCCAGGAGTGCTGGGTCAATGTGCGCATTGGGTGGCAATGGTTCGACCGGAGTGTCTACGCGGTCGATATCATCGATACTTTGCGTCGCACTCGTTGGAGGGGGCGACGATGGCGGGCTCGACTCATGCCAGATGCCGTACAACACGACAATGGCGAAGAGGTACACGATGATGCGTCGCTTGAGACGCTTGTCAACGTCAGAGGGGCGTCGGCCGTGCGCAGCGTTGTCGATCTTGGTGCGGTCCACAAAGACTCCGGTTAGATCGTTGCCACGGGGGAGCAAGCGTCGACGAGCGCATGAAAAAGTGCGCGCTGTTCGGTTTTGTTTTGCATGCGCTCGGGATGCCACTGAACGCCAAGAATGAAGCGCCGGTCAGGTGCTTCGCAGGCTTCGATGATTTTGTCTTCTGCCCAGGCCGTTGCGATGAAGCCCTCGCCGAGGCGCCCGAGTGCCTGGTGGTGGGCTGTGTTCGTTTGGAAAGAGGGCGAGAGCAAGCGTGCGGTGAGAGTGCCTTCGGCGGCGCGTATCGCGTGATGGGGGCCGTCCACGCCCACGGAATGGTCGAGCACGTGGGCTCCCAGGTCGGGCACATGCTGAATCACGCTTCCGCCGGCCACGACGTTCAGAGTCTGCATACCACCACAGATGGCAAGACAGGGCAGATCGGCTGCAAGGACAGCCCGGCATACAGCAAGCTCGGTAGCCTGGCGCGAGGGGTGCATGAGGTCGGCGCGCGGATGAAGTGGCTCTTCCCACAAGGCGCTGTCGAGGTCCTCACTCCCGGTGAGGAGCATTCCGTCCAGGCGAGCAAAGATTTTGGCCAGTTCTGCGTCAGCGGCCACTTCCTCTTGAGAGGCCAAGAAGGGCAGCGGGACGGGGATTGCGCCGGCTTCATGGAGCGCCTGGATGTAGGGCGGCCGCACGATGGGGCGCCCGTCTGGGTCCGCGCTGCAAGTCACACCGATGAAGGGCCGCATGTGTCGAGATTATAGTGACAAGCATGCCTTCCGTGACACCCACCTCCGATCCGTTGTCCGCATTTGACGACTTGTTGAATCTGGAGCGCAGCCAGAGCTTCCACGCGGGGCAGCATTCTGTGGGACTGGAGACCATGGAGGCGCTGCTCAGGGCGCTGAAAAATGGGGGCATGGAGGGGCCTGCTGGACGGCCCCCGCTCTGCGTCCATGTCGCCGGGAGCGAAGGAAAAACGAGCGTCACCGTGAGAATTGCTGCTGGGCTGGCTGCGGCAGGCTTGCGGGTGGGGACCTACACCTCGCCGCACCTACGGCAACCTGCGGAGCGTCTGTGCATTGATGGCATGCTTCCAGAGCCAGAGCTGCTGAGATCTTCTGTCGACACCGTTTGCGCTGCCATGGCGTCCGGGGGCCTGAAACCGAGCTGGTTCGAAGCACTCACCGCCACAGCACTGGTTCTGTTCGGACGGGCTGGTGTGGGAGCCGCTGTCTGGGAGACAGGTCTTGGCGGGCGGCTCGATGCGACGCGTGTGTTACCCGCTGATCTTTGCGTCTTGACGACGGTCAGCCTCGAGCACACGGCTGTTCTGGGGAACACACTGGCCGAAATCGCCCAGGAAAAGGCCGGCATTCTGCGGCCAGGGGTGCCCCTGGTCTGTGGCAGCTGGCTTCCTGACGAGGCACGTGAGGTGGTGCTTGCTGCCGCAGAGAAACGAAGCTGCCCCGTGCGGCTCGTGGATCCGTCTCCGGAGACCGAGCGAGGCCTCGTAGATGCTCGCAACGAGGCGCTTGTTGCCGCGGTCCTCGAGGAGTTGAGCCTGGGGCGCGGCCTGGAGCCGGCGTCACTCAAAAAGGCGTGTGCCGCGGCATTCGTCCAATCGATTGAAGGGCGTGATGACCTTCGTGAGGGTGTCCTGTACGACGGAGCTCACACCGTGGCAGCCGCTGGCGCCCTCGCCAAAAGACTCGCGGAGAGGGTGCCGGGACCCGTGATCCTGGGTGTGACCTCGGGGCGTGATGGTGTGGCCATGGCGGCGGCCCTGCGCCCGGTCGCACAACCCCTCGTGCTCACCCGGGCACCCGGTGAACGGGGAGTCGATCCCGAGCAGATGGCTGAAGCCCTGAAAAAGAAGGCCGAAGTGAAGCATGGCACCTCTGGAGGAGAGCTCTTCATCGAGCCAGACCCGCACCGGGCACTGGCCTTGGGGCGTCGATTGGCACAGGCTCGAGTCCCCTCTCCGAAGGAGAGTCCGGAGAACGTCCGGATTACGGTGACAGGTTCGCTACACCTAGTGGGTCTGTTGCTGCCTCCTTCGCCGTCTGAACGATTGCCGTGAATGCCTCTTTACTCTGTTTGATCAGTGCGCTTCTGGCCGGTTTGGCGAGCACTCTGCTGGAACTGACGTGGTTGCGCTCGGCCGCTGCCGCGCTACCCGGGAGCGTTCCTGCTGCGGCTCTTGTCGTGCCCGTGTTCATGCTGGCGTGGAGCGCAGGGTCGATGGTGGCGGGTCGTCTCGCCGACCGCCGCGAGTCGCAGACTCAAGAACACCTCGGGCTTGCAGCCCGCTGGCTCGGGGCCTCGGCGCTCGCCGTGCTGGCGGTGCCCTGGCTCATGGAACTCTTGCCACTCTCCGGTTCGGTCAACGCGGTCTGGATGCGTCTCGCGCTGGGCGGGGTCCCGGTTGTCCCGGCGGCATTTGGTCTCGGCGGGGCGTTCCCGCTTTTCACACGTTTGCGTCGCGCAGAGGGTTTGTTGCCGGCGCGTGCCACCGGGGGGGTGGCGGTGGCTGTTGGACTGGGTGGCGCCCTGGGTGCGTGGTGGTGGGTGCCCCTTTTTCAAGGTGGTGGCGCACCCGGCACCCTTGCGGCGGCAGCGCTGGCCGCGGGGGCCCTTCTAGCCTGGGCGTTGCAAGTGGCACAGAGAGTGATGCCTGTGGAACCTCCGTGCCCCGCCGTCGCAGTAGAGGCAGAAGCAGAGGCAGAGCAGGTCTCTCGAGGGTTCGACCTGGGTCTTGCGGCCTTCCTCGGAGGCGCCCTGCTGGTCGGCGGTCAACTCGCCATCCTGCGGGTGATCGCTCAGCAAGCGGGGGACAGCGTCATCACGACATCACGGGTTCTGGTCGGCGTTCACTTGGGCATGGCTGCCGGAGCCTTGTGGATGGCGTGTCCTTTGGCGTGGTTCGCAGCGCGCGGACTGGTGGCTCTGCTGCTGGGTCTGGCGGGTATGGCTCTGCTCATGCCCGCGATCACACAATCGTTTCCTGGCGCGTTCATCAGCTGGAGCGGGTGGGAGCTTCCGCTGGTGACCACCGTGATTCTTGGAGTGGGGGCGGGCTCTCTCGTCACGGCAGCCAGTCGTTCTCGGACGCGAGAGGCAGGTCGATTCGGTTCGTGGGTCGGAGACCTGGCGGCCTGGTCCACGCTGGGTGGAGTGGCAGGCGGCTATGGCTACGGCATGTGGCTTGTTCCGTCACCTGCATGGGGGACGGGCCCCGCGTTGCAACTCATGACGACGCTTGCTCTCGCCGCGGGGGCGTTTCTCGCGCTGCGTGGACTCGGTGGGCCACGGCATCGAGCCTCTTCAGTGTTCGTCCTGTTGTTGCTGGCCGCGGGAGCCACTCTGGCCTGGCGAATGCCGATCATGCAGATGCCGTGGCGAGCTGATGCAGAGGATGCACGACTTGTTCGGCAGCTTGAAGGGCCCTATGGCGTGGTGAGCCTGGTGACCACCCAGGATGGGGAGTTGAGGTTGAAGCTCGACAACCGTTTCGGGCTGGGCGGTTCCGCCGGAGCGGCGCTTGAGCAGAGAATGGGTCGTCTCGCGGCGTGTTTTCATCCGGATGCGGAGCGCGCGCTGGTTCTGGGACTGGGGCGCGGACAGACGTTGGCCGGTTTCGCATCGACCACCGCTGCTCAGGTGGAATGCGTGGAACGCAATGCACAGATTCTGGAACTCGGCCTGGATCTTCCGGACACGGACGGTGTGGGACCCCTTGCGGAGCCTCCGACGATCGTGCACGCCGACGCCCGAACCTGGGTCGCGGAGCATCCGGACACCTATGACCTGATCGTGGGCGACCTGTATTTCCCGTGGGTGACCGGCGCAGGCGATTTGCTGGCGCGAGAAAGCTTTTCTGCGCTTCGCCGTGCGCTGAAACCTGAGGGCGTTGTCGTGCAGTGGCTGCCCTTGCACCAGATCCCATGGCCGGCGTTCGGGGCCGTGACACAAGCCTTTCTGGACGTCTTCCCCACGGCGCGACTGTTCGTTGCGACGCCTCTGGCCAACCGTCCGCTGGTTGCTCTTGTGGGGGGGATGGTCCGTGGTCTTCCACGAGGAGATCGAATCAACGAGTTGCTGGCCTCCTCTCCTTCGCCCCTGGGCCCACACACGGTTGCGGATGTCTACGATCTGTATGTGACAGACTCCTGGGGACTCGGCACGTCCTTCATGGATGTGGAACCTGCGACGCGTGCACGGCCTGTCTCGGAGATCGAAAGTCTCGGTCGTCATGATGATGAAGCATGGATCGGTGCCACCAACATGCGTTTGCTGTCCGAGTTGACGACTCCTCTGGACACGTCATCTCTCGACCGGCCACCCATCGACCCTCGAGAAGATAAGTATCTGGGGGTCGAGCTCAGAGCTCGCAGCGGTGCCTTGCAGGGCTTGTTGCTGGCGCGAGCCGCGATGCTGCAGTGGTCCCGTCTTCCGGTGTCCGGAGAAGACCAGCGCGGTCCTCTCGAAGTGCTGTCGTCTGCGTCACTCATCGAAGCCTGGCGGGTGGCACCAGGGCACGCTGATGTTCGTCGCGCACTGGTCGAGTGGGCGCGGAGTCTCGCGGTGCAGGGTGACGCCCTGAAAGGTGCTCATTTACTCAGTGCGGCACTTGAAGTGATGAACGATGCGGCTCTGGCAGGTGTGCTCGGCAAACTCTTTCTTCAGATGGAGATGGTTGAAGAGGCTGCGGATCTGCTGGGGCAGGTGTATGCCGTTCAGCCGGCCGACCGGGCGGTGCTTCTCGACTACGGGACGGCCTTGTTGCTTGCCGGCCGGGATGAGGGCGCAGCGCGGATGCTCAGGCGACTGCTCGATCAGACGGATGGCAAGGGTTTGCCGGATCTGCAGGCTGTGGGGCTCGGATTGCTCGAGAAGGACGCCGATGCCGGGCCAATTGCAGACCAGCTTCTGGACCAGTTGCCGGTGGGTTCGCCGTGGGCTGAGGTGCTGGGACGGCTTCGAGTCCGGGTGCCCTGACAGGGGCTCTCAGTCTTGAGGGGGTGTGCGGCGGCGGCTGCGTGTGCGGTGGAATGCCTTGGATGGAGGCTTCGACCCGAGACGAATGACCACCTCGGAGCTGTCGCGCAGAGCCGACACTTCTTCAGGGCTGAGCTCTCGTGTTTCGCCCGGTTCGAGGACCCCTATGTCGACGGGTCCAATCGAGACGCGCACGAGTCTGCGCACTTCATGGCCGAAGCGAGCGCAGACGCGTCGGATTTCTCGCTTCATCCCCTCGTTGAGACGAATCTCGAGGTGCGTGCGATTTCGATGCCGTTTCACAACGCGAATTTCGAGTGAGCCCGTTCGACCCTCGGCGAGCCAGACGCCTTTGCGCATCTTGGCAATGGTTTCGTTGTCCGGCGCGCCTTCAATCTCAACAAGATAGCTCTTCGAGACCTGGAAGCTGGGGTGCGTGACGCGATGACAGAGGTCGCCATCGTTGGTCAGAATGATGGCACCTTCGGACTCTACGTCGAGTCGGCCGATGGTGAACAAGCGGTGGTCGCGAACACGACTCGGAACAAAGTCCACAGCACGGGGTCGCTCCGGGTCACCCTTCTGGCTGCAGATGACACCTTTTGGCTTGTTGAGCATGTAGTAGAAACGCCGCGGCGCACTGATGCGCTCGCCATCACAGCGAAGTGTCTGGGTGTCGGCGTCGATGCGGGTGCCGAGTTCCGTGACGATCTTGCCGTCCACTTCGACTCGGCCTTCGGTGATCATGGTTTCGCAGGCGCGACGTGAGCCGACACCGCAGGCGGCCATGACTTTCTGGAGACGTTCGAGGGGCATGGGAGTTCGTTCAGGTCAGCAGAGGGCACAACGCAGGGCGACAACTCGCCACCTTCGCCGCTCCCAGCCTCTTGCTTTGGCGATGCAGGAGCGACCCCTCAGTCTCCCAGAAGCGAGAAAGAGCGCAAGTCTGGCGCGAAGACCTTTCTCTGGAGAGATCCGTGGGTGGCCGCCGTCGAGGACGCCGGCCACCCACATCTGTCTTAAAAGGCGTGGTGGATCTTCTCGAGGAGCTTCACCAGTTCCCTGTCGAGTGCCGCTTCGGTGAATTCGCTGTCGGTTGAGAGTCGATCCCTCCAGATGGCGATCTGGCGGTCGATCATCTCTTCGTCCGGCTCTCCAGACATCTGGCGGCGATACTGTTGGAGCTTGCTCCAGTTGAGGGTTTTCTCATGCATTCGGGTGATTCCATCGTGTTGGGGAGGACCACCGTGTATATCGAGGTCGGTTTATAAATACTTGAAGGGATATGTCGGATGGGTGCAGAACAGGGCTTCCAGGGGGTTAGCGGGAAGATCTGAGCCCGCAGTGAACTCATCCCGACCGAGGGCGCGCTCGGTTCAAACTGGACCGTCGGTGCGCTCAGGAGCGCATGTACAGATGCAAGGCGGAGCGGCCATGAACACGCGTACGGTCCAGAGTCCAGCCAGCCAGATGCCGTACAGGGGGACGTTCGGCCGGTGCATGCCAGGCCAACACGGCGTCCTCAGCCAAGACACCGGGGCTCTCCAGGCTTTCTGGAAGCGGATCCTCGTCGACAAAGGGAGGGTCGGCATGAATCAGCGTGTAGCCTTCGTGCCCCGTGGCCTGGTAACGCTTGGCGTCGAGCGCCAGAATCTGGGCCTGATCTGTGTTCAACGCGCAGGCGGCGACATTTTGTCGCAAGGCGAGAAGCGCGGCGCGGCCCTTTTCGACGAATTGGACGTACTCCGCGCCCCGGCTGAGCGCCTCCAGACCCAGTGCGCCCGATCCCGAGTAGAGATCCAGAATCCGGGCTTCTGGCAGGACAGAGGTCAGCATGTTGAACAGCGCTTGCCGAACCATAGAGCGCATAGGGCGGGTTCCACGTCCTGGTGGCACCACAAGGCGACGGCCCCGGAAGATGCCACCTGCAATGATCGGTTGATTCGATTCGGGCATGGGATCGAGAGGCGGGTGCGGCGAATGCAGTCGGGCTGGGTCATGATAGGAAGCTAGCTCCCCAGAGCGACCCCACGAGTTGCCATGGATTCCAAGAAACCTGAACCCACCGGACACCCCAGGGACGATGTGTCCGGCGGTCCGGGCCCTGAGAAGCTGAAGAGGGCTGGAAGAGATGGCGGGGGCGCTTGGCTTGCATCGAGACATTCGGTGGGAAGAGGGGCTTCGGCGCCAGTCCCTGCGGTGGTTGTGGGAGTGGACCGGGCTGCAGGTCGTCGGCAAGCCATTCATCGTGCGTGGAAACGCTCACTACCGATCTTTCTCTTTTCGCTTTTGCTGCACGGGGCTGCGGGCTGGACCATCTTCACTTACTTGCTGCCCGGACCACGTGCTGATGCGGAACCGTCGACACTGATGGCTTCCCTGGAAGACTCGGATGATTTCGAGCCGCCGGAGGTGGAGCCTCCGTTGCCGGAGCCGGAGGAACCCGAGACGCTCGACATTTCTCCGCCGGAGGTCGAGGTGATTGTCCCCGAGGAAACGCTTGAAGCTGATGACCGGCCAAGCGGAATGGACCTGAATCTGATTGGACTTGGGGGTTCGTCCAGTCGTGGGCATGGTTATCGCGCGCGCTCTCCGAGCGGGTGGAGCATTCCCGAGGGCCTGGATGCGATCGGTGCAGGCGACTCACCTTTTCGCGGCTTCCTCACCGATCTACGGAACCGAGGTCTCGACGTTGTGTTTGTCATCGATGCGACGGGCAGCATGCAGCGCTTTATTGATCGTGCGCGTGGTGCGATTGACGACATCATCCAAGATCTCGCAACGGTCGTGCCTTCGTTGCGCATTGGCTTGGTGGCCTACCGCGATCTTGGTGATGAGTGGGTCACGCGTTACGCGGACCTCACCACGGACCGCTATTACATCCACAGTTTTCTTCAGGGCTTGCAGGCCCGAGGTGGACGGCGGAATCTCCCAGATTTCGAAGAGGCTGTTGAGGTCGGACTTGATGTGGCCACACAACAGATGTCATGGAGGAAGGGAGCTCGCCGCGTGATTCTCCTGGTAGGTGATGCGCCTTATCATGACGAGGATCGTGGAGCAGCGAACGCAGTTGTCCGCAGTTTTGCGCGCGTCAGCCACTCTTTGGTGAACACCATTTACGTCTCTGCTGGAGAATTCGAGAGGCCCACCGAGAATCAGATGCGAGCTCGGGATGCGTTCCAGTCGATCGCAAATCTGGGAGGTGGGACGGCCTTTGAGTTGCCCGTGGAGGACCCCGAAGCAGATGAGACTCTCCGGCTCAGTGTGACCGTGGCAACGTTTGGAGACGATTGGCTGGACGAGATTGCCGCCTTACGGCGATCTGCACCGGCAGACAGTCGACTCTCCTCGGTCGAGAGGCACAAGGCGCGTCGAGACCGAAAATGGCTGATTCACAAAATCAGCCTTCAGCCGATTCACCCGGCCGTCGTTCTGGCGTGTCGCGAGTTGTTTGACGGTCGGATTGCCGCTGCCATGTTGAAGCAACTCGAGAACGAGAGTCTCGACCCACCACTGCGGACTGCGGCTTTGTACGTCTTGCAATCTTCTCTTGAGGCCGTGCAGGACATTCCCTTCGATGCCTACAAGACGATCGAAGAACAGAAAGTGGCGCTTGCGGAGATCCGACACCATGTGCGCCAGGTGAAGGGGGCGAGTGCTCTTCTCGACGCGAAGGAGGTGGGGAATCCACCACCGAGCCGCCCGCCGGGTGAACGGTCCCGGTGAACGACGCCTTGTAGATGGAAGTGTCGCTCTCTACCGATTCAAGATGTCGGTAGGGAAAGACCTTGGCCGCGCGAGCGCCCAGTTTCGCCAGGAACGTTCGATTTGGGTCTCGTCTGACGCGAAGGCGCGCGTCCAGGCGCGTTCGTGCATGCGGCGAAGCGCTCGGTTGGCGCCGGTGTCGCTGTCATAAACGCGGAGGAACTCCGAGAACTCCGTGGGGTGCTGATCTAGCAGGAAACTGACAAAGCTCCAGCAAAGACCGACATCGCGTGAGTTCATGGACTTGGTGGATTGAGTCCACGTGGGCGAGAGAGAGCGAACTGTGGACTGCATGCCCTCGTCCCGGAGGTTGTCACGCCACTCGGGGAAGTTCTCCCAGCCTGGCACCCAGAGTCCCGTCGGCACGCCGTCCTTGAGAGGGTTGCTCGAGGTCAGTGTCGTTGTCGAGTAGTAGTTGGTGGCCCCTTCGTAGAAGGCTGCTAGGCCAGCTTTCGCCCAGGCGGGTGGGTCACGAACCCCTTTCAGTCGCTCGACCAGAAGTTCTGCAAGTTGGTGACTCAGAATGCCCGTGCGCAGTTGGTCGCGATTCCCGGAGGCGTCCAGATAATTTCCTTCGACATTGACCAGCAAGGGGCGCGGCCATTGCAGTCCGTACGAATAGCTGTCCAGGAAATCCTGGATGTCATCTTCCAGGTGAACGAACCGTCGTGTGAACCCGCTTTGAACGATTCGGTCCGACGTCTCGATGTCGGGCAGCAGGAAGAGAGGGATGGCGTACTTCGTGACCTGGTCGATCTCGGTTTGATTGAGTTGTAGTCGTTCCAGGAAATCTCGTGTCATGGCATCGAGGTCGTAAATAAGTGACTCGATGGTCTCGCTGCTGAGATCGGAGCTGAAGATGGTGATGTACTCGCCGGCAGTTGCAGAGCATGTGTAGTCGGCCATGCTTGCGAGGTCTTCGACGGCACGTCGCGTGTCCGCTTCTCGACGGGGTAGCCACTCTCCCTCGTACTCCAGAAAGCCGCGGGCTGTCATGACCTCAGCCATGGGCAACCACTCTCCCTCGTGAAACTCGAGACCGAGTGCGCGTTTCTCGTCGGCGACCTTGGCCAGGTATTGGTCGACTTCACCTGGCTCCAACCAGGTGCCGTCGACTTCGACACGCCCGAGTCGTTCGTTCGCTCTCGTGTGAGACGGATCTGCTGCGATCACTTCAAGGAGCAGGGCTTTGGACTCCTGGCGCAGGGAATGCTCGTCGGCCCAGAGGGCCAATTGAAAGATTGCCTCCGCATTCCCGTCCGCCACTTGCGCCCGGCGTTGAGCGAGTTCCTGGGCTGGCGTGAGAGATTCTTCGATTCGTGCAATCTTGGCCGTCTCGACCGATATGGTCCCGAATTTTGTGTCGATCTTCACCACATCGGCCGTGCGCTGGAGAATCACCCCCTCAAGCTTTCGGCCGTCTTTGTAGTGGATGATGTCTGCTGACAGCGTTGTGGCAAGAAACAGCAGAATGAAGAGTCCTCGGGTAACCGCCTTCATGGTGAGACTTCCGGTAGATTCTCTATCAAAGGTAACCAGCGTATCTTCGTGAGCATTATGAGTCCTCCTCCTTCTGAACGTCTCGGCCCCTATCTTCTGTTGGGTCCTCTTGAGGACACGACACTTCGATTACGCCATGCACGGGATGCAAGTGGTCGACACCTTGTCTTCAAATCGCACAAGGGCGCTCTCGAAGAAGAGCAAGGGCTCACCGAGACTCTTTTCTTGGGATTTCGTCATCCCGGAATTTCAGCCTGCCTGGATGCGGGCCGTCATCCGGCGACAGGGGATCTGTTCACTATCACCAGTGAAGTGAGAGGGCAGCCTCTCGGCCCTGGAGCCCTGGGGCCGGAGATGGTCGATCAGGGTGCGCGTCGCGTGCTCGTGGCGCGGTTCCTCTCGGCGGTTGGGGCGATTCATTCTGCCGGGTTGCTTCACAGGGATCTCAAAGACAGCAATGTCTTGCTGGAGCTGCAAACCGGTCACCCGGTTGTGATCGATTTTGGTCTGGCCTGCCTGGAGAGCGAGGTCGCGGATTGCTCGCTCGCTGGCACGCCGCGGAACATGGCGCCGGAGTTGTTTGCTGGTGGAGTGCCTTCTCGGGCCAGCGATCTGTGGGCGGCGGGGCTTTTGTTGACGGAAGCTCTCCTGGGTCGAAGGTTGTTTGTCGGTCGTGACCCGGTCGCGATGGCGGCTGAGCGATCTGCTTTCACGGGCTTCACTCAGGATGACGCTGCGCGATTGGGAGAGCCCGCTCTGGTGGTCTTGCTGGAGCGACTGCTGGCTCCAGATCCAAGCTCTCGCCCGGCTGATGCTGCAGCGGCCATGGCTTCTTTGCCAGTTCACGACGAGCGAGAAGCCCGGGTCTTGGCGGACGCTCAGTTGTACACCCAACTCTGGTCTGCACGGACGGCGGCAGACCCATGTCGGGCGAGGGGGGTGGCTTCGCTGAAGTCCGGGGCGATGCCGATTCACCTGGCACCGAGCGGCCCCTTCGAGATGTCAGAGGCACAAGAGATCTTGCTGAATTACGCTGCCAGCCTTCCCGAGCCGGGCGAGGTGGTGCAGGCGCGATTGGGAGAAGAGGCCTCGTTTCCAGCTTCGCCCTCCGAGATCGCACTGCTTGCGGAAGCCTTGGCCAAGAGGGGGCCGTTGGTCGTGGATCTAGGGGCACGACTTTCTGGTGATGCGGAACAACAGGCGGTGCAAAAAGCGTTGCGCGCCATCCCGCGTGTCACCGTCTACCTGGAGCCGGCACCCACGGATGAAGAGGCTCGTGCTGTTTGTCGCGCATGGCTAGGCGAGCGGAAACTCCTCGAAGAGCGACTGACGGCAGCGACTCCACAACGATGGAAAGAGTTGGGTCACGCGTTGGCAGAACTTGTGCGCACCGGTGTTGTTGGCCTGGGACCTGCAGGGCTCAGTTATGACGAGAGCCGGCTTGATGCAAGCTGGCCCATGTCAGAAGGGGACGATCCGGCGCAGGGCGTGTCGTTGGATGGTCGCGAACTGCTGGCCTTGTTGGCTGTAAGCCCCTGGTCTCTTCGGCGATCGACGTTGCATGCGCTGCTCGGTCCGGCGACGGATGAAGCGTTGTCTGAGATCAGTGCAGCAGGCTTCACATTTCAGCCGGCCTTGCACCCGGAGCCCATGTACGAGTTGTCGGATGGGCGGCTGCGCCGGCGGCTTCTTGCACATATTCCCCTCAGCCCTGACCTGCGTGAGGCTTGTGCGTTGCAACTGGTCAAGCAGCACGACGCTGAAGGGGGAAGCGACCAGGGCTTGTCCGTAGATCTTGAAGCTCTCGCGCCGCTGCCCGAATCGCTGGCTTCGGCAGTGGCTGAGATCTTGGGCGAGCACTCTTCGTCCATGAATGAGTCGGGGGGTGGCACTGAGTCTGCCGAGGTGGCGCAAGTCGTCTTGCGCGCCGCGGCTGTTTTCCGCCGCCTGGGGCGCTATCAACGTTTGACGGCCTTGCTGCGACGGGGGCTCGACGGCAGTCTGCTGGGCAGTCTTGAGCGAGGTCGCTTTCATCGCGAATTGATCGAAGCGCTGACGCTTGCGACGCGGCTCGAGGAAGCGCAAGAAGCTCTCGATGTTGCTCGTGCCGAGATGCCAGATGATTGGTCATGGGCGCTCTCCCAGGCGCGCATTCTGGAGATGACCGGGAAGGTGGAGGACGGCCTCGAGTTGTTGGGCGCTCTCGACCTGGAGGGCTTGGAGCAGGAAGAAGCTGTCTTCAGCTTGCAGTTGCGGAGTGATTTGCTGCGACGCCTTGGCCGATTAGAGGAAGCCATGGCTGACCTACGAGAGGCCCTCCGAAGGCAGGGGGATGTTGAGTCTTTTCGCTCCATCACGCTCCTGCATCGATTGGCCACGCTTGAGTTCCGCCTGGGAAATCCATCGGACGCAATACGGACCCATGAGCGTTGCCTGGGCATGATCGACACGCTCTCACTGGATGTACACCGCTGGAGCGTGACCTTCGACCTCGGGCGCGCAGTGTGGAAACGTGGGGAGCGTAAGCGAGGCCTCGCACTCCAGGAAGAAGCTGTGCGCCTTTGCGATGTCTATGGGCAGAGATATCGGCTTGTCACGGTGTTGTTTGGTGCCGGGTCGTCGAGTCTGGAATTGGGTCGTGTGGATGCGGCACGGCGGTTCTTTGATCGCGCTTTGAGATTGGCGCGGGCCATGGACAACGAGGTGCAGGTGGCGCGTGCTTTGAACAATCTCGCGATGGCACTGGCGGCAGAGGGGCGCCTTGAGGAAGCCGAAGAGTCTTTCGAGGAAAGCTTCCGCATTCGCACCGAAAAGGCGGACGCAGGGGGCCGCGCAGCGGTTGCCTTGGCTCGCGGACCGATTCGACTTGCCCGCGGTGACCTCGAGGGAACTCGAGCAGATCTCTTGTGTGCGCAGCAGTGCGCAGAAGAAGTCGATGGTCGGGGCTGGGAAGCTGAGGGGAGTCTCTTGGCGGCGGGGTTGGCTCTGGCCGAGGGCCGTTCCGAGGAGGCTCTTGTTGCTGCCTCCCACGCGCACGACCTGGCGGAATCGCGTGGGGTCGATACGGAGCGAATTCTGGCGCTTCAACTCCTCGCACGGTCTGGTGGCTCCAACCTGGAAAACGAGGATATTGCTGCCATGGAGCGCTGTCCGGAGGTCGCAGACCTCGCACTGGCTCGGGCTGAATCACGTGTGAAAGACGGGAAGATCCAGGAGGCCCACGAGGATCTCAGCCTGGCGCTTGCGATACTCGGCGAGACGCCCTCGGGGCCCGTCGAAGCACGTGTGCTCCTTGAGCGTCTCAAGCTGGACCTCGGCCGACTTCATGAGACTCGTGACAATGAGGACCCAGATTTTGCTCTCATCGGAGATCTCGTTTCACGAGCTGTTCCGGATGGGGATCGAATCCGAGAGTTGGTCGATCGATTCGGACTCAAGCCGCTTGAGGGTACGCTGAGACAACTGGAGCAGCGGATCGCCGCCATGGATGACAATACGGAGAGCAACGGACTCGGTGCCATGGCGCGCCGCATGCGGGACTTCGAGCGGCTTGTCGAGATCAACAAGCTGCTGGCCACCGAACGCGATGACCAGAAGTTACTCGACCTTATCGTCGACAGTGCGATTGACCTCACAGGCGCGGCGCGCGGGTTCATCATTCTGTTCAAGGGGCAGGCCGAGGAGTTTCGCGCTGCTCGTAATATTGACGAAAGCACCATTCGCGACCCGCACTTTCAGGTGAGCCATTCAGTGGCCCGGGGGGTTGCTCGCGGAGGGGAATCGTTGCTCACGGCAAATGCCATTGATGACGAGCGCTTGGCGAGTGCCGCGAGTATCACGGAGTTGAAGCTACTCTCGATCCTCTGTGTGCCGCTGCGCGGGCGCTCGAGCATCTTGGGGGCTCTCTATCTTGATCACCCTCAAGTGGTCGGGTGCTTCCAGGCGAGCGACCTCGCCACGGTGAGTTCGCTTTCTGAACAGGCCGCGATTGCCATTGAGAATGCGCGGCTCTCAGATGGATTGAATCAATCGAACAAGGAGCTTCGTTCGAGTCGCGAGGAAGTCGATCGCCTGAATGACGCACTTCAGGAGCGACTTGAGCAGCGGGAAGCTGAGCTTGAAGAGACTCGAGAGTCTCTCGAAAGCAGTCGGCGCGCGCTGGCCTTGCGTTACGACTATGGAAACATCGTCACGCGAAGCCCTCGTATGCACGCGCTTCTCGACATGATGGACCGTGTGACAGACACCGATTTCGTGGTGGTGATCTACGGCGAAAGTGGCACGGGCAAGGAGCTCATGGCTCGTGCGATTCATTTCAACGGGGCGCGCCGGAACAAGAATTTCCTGACGCTTAACTGCGCCGCGCTTCCGGAGAATCTGGCAGAGAGTGAGCTTTTTGGTCACGTGCGAGGCGCCTTCACTGGCGCAGACCGAGACCGCGATGGCCTGTTTGCTCAGGCCGATGGAGGAACGTTGTTTCTGGATGAGATCGGGGACATGAGCCTCGAAGTTCAGAAACGCCTTTTGCGCGTTCTTCAGGAAGGCGAGTTCATTCCGGTGGGTGGACGCGAAGTGCGGAAGGTGGATGTACGCATCCTTTGCGCGACGCACCGAAATCTACGGGCGATGATTGAGACGGGAGAATTCCGAGAGGACCTTCTCTACCGGCTCGACGTGGCCCGTATCGAATTGCCGCCCTTGCGCGAGCGTTCCGAGGACATCGCTTTGCTGGTTCCCCATTTTCTCGAACGACACGGAGCCAAGAACATCGTGCTTGAGGCCGAGGGTTTGGCGCTGCTCGAGCGCTATGCGTGGCCCGGCAACGTCCGCGAACTCGAGAATTTCGTCATGACGATGTTGTTATTTGGGCGGGATGACCGACGGATTGATGTGGACACCGTGCGCCAGGCCATGCAGGTCAGAGACGCAGGGGGCGAACCCTCGGCGGGGCTCGGAGAGCTCGCGAGGGCCGAGTTCCCGGATCAGGCCGAAGCCTCGGAAAACCCGTTGAAAGCTCGTTTGGATGACTTTGAGCGCCAGGCGATTCGGGATGCATTGATGGTTTCTGATGGAAATAAGGCTCAGGCCGCTCGCTCTCTGGGAGTGAGCGTGCGCAGTCTTTACAAGATGATCGAGAGGCTGAACGTCTAGGTTGGTGGCAGGTGCCCAGAACCGTAGGGAAACTGCCAATCCGTTGAATTGTTCGATCTCGCCTAGGCCTGAGATTCGGGTTACACTGGGGCCCGATTCTCGGAAGACAGCGGCTGGAGTGTTTCTCTTCTGCTGTCTTGTGTTCTGCCTCCTGCGCTTTCCCTAATGAGACTCCTGACCTCCCGCAACCGCGTGTTGTTGCCTGCAGCGCTGGCCTTGGCCGTGCTCTGCCTGCCGGTCTCCGGTTTCATGTGGTCTGGGACGCTCAACTACTTCGCGAGTTTCAACGAGCCGGGACTTCCGACCGGAAGTGGCAATCAGACCTGGAAGGCGTTTGGCGGTTCCGCAACTGTTCAGGGGCCACTGAATATTTTCGAGGTCGCCTTCCCGGTGCCTGAAGATGGCGAGGTGATGATTCAACCGAACCCCGGTTCGGTGGATGCTGACCTGATTTGCCAGCTGACCAAGCCGGTCACGGCTCAGACCACGCACGTCACCTTCACTCTCGAGGCGATCGGCAACTTCAGTGACCTTGATGTGATTCTCTCGGATGTGGGAGACACGGATATCCTGGGTCTCCAGTTCAAGGACGATCGACATGTGGTTGTCGGTGGGCAGGTTGTCGAACTGCCCCTGGGGTCGGGCGAAGTGGGCGTGCAAGTGCACATCACGCTGGAGACGAACTCGCTCGGCGGCCAGAAGTGGAAGCTGATCATGAAGGGCTCTTCGGACGAGGTCACAGCCTCGGGAACGATAAGCGTGGCGACATTGAGCGTCTCTTCCATCCACTTCCTGCGGCGAACTGGCCAGGTGGGAGGCATCTGGGCCTTGGATGACGTGCTGGTCACGTCGAGCAATCCAGACACCAACACTTTCAGTGTTGATGGCTCTTACCGGCAGACGAAGTAGACGGAGTCACGCTGGTGCATGTCCTCGTGACATCCGGTGGAACCCGGGAACCTGTCGATGATGTGCGCGTTCTGACGAATCGCAGTACAGGCCGACTCGGTGCGCAGTTGGCAGACACTCTTTCGGATCATGGCCACCAGGTGACCTTGCTCCATGGGAAGGGAGCTGCGAGGCCAGATGGACCCGCACAGTGCGTGGAGTTTGAAACCACGGAGGAGCTGTCCGGCTTGCTGGATCGGCATGTCCCACATGTGCATGCGGTGTTTCATGCCGCTGCAGTGGCGGATTACTTGCCGATTCGCGAATCCGGAAAGCTTTCGTCCGATGCCGAGACGATGACGCTTCATCTCAAGCGGGCACCCAAGTTGATTGACCGGCTGCGGGGGTTGGCTCAGGACGCATGGATTGTGGGATTCAAGCTCACGGCCGGCGCCACGGAAGCCGAGCGAGTGGAGGCCGCCCAGGCGCTGAGAACGCGAGCGCAACTGAACTGGGTCCTGGCAAACGATGTGACGCAGCTAGGAGAAGAAGACCATCAGGCATTGCTCGTGGGGCCAGAGGGCATGCGGGAACGCTTTGATGGCAAGGCTGCGATTGCGACCGGGCTGGCGCAGTTACTGAGTCGCGACGCCGGGCCTGTAGGCAGTGCGGATCGCGGGCAGGTGCTCTCATGAAAGTCCTGCTTGGGGTTTGCGGTGGAATCGCTGCTTATCGAGCCTGCGACCTCGTTCGGCGCCTTTGCGAGGCGGGCGATGAGGTCTCTGTCGTCATGACGCCAGCAGCCACTCGATTTGTCACGCCTCTCACCTTTGCCACGCTGTCCGGTCGCCCCGTGGGTTCTTCGCTTTTCGATGAGTCGACCGAGGAGATTGACCACATTCGCCTGGCGCGCTGGCCGGATCTCGTTGTGGTGGCGCCGGCGACAGCGAATAGCCTCGCGCGTTTCGCCCATGGGATGGCCGACGATTTGCTTTCGACGGTGATTCTCGCAGCTCATCGTGATGTGCCCATCTTGCTGGCGCCGGCAATGAATACCGCCATGTGGGACAACCCACTGGTTCAGAGGAACATGGAGGTTCTGAAGGGCACCGGCCGTTTCGAGGTTGTTCCTCCCGTGGAAAAAACCCTGGCCTGCGGTGAGACCGGAGTCGGGGGATTGGCGGACGAAGAGGACCTTCTTGCGGCGATTCGGGGCTTTTCCCCAGGCGCTCGTTGACGAGCCTCTCCCTGCGCCACGAGCTTTCCTGAGATTCCAGGTTCAGGCCGAGCAGAGCCGTGGACGAAGAGTGGGGGGCACCGGGTCGGCAGACTCGGCTGCGCTCTCTCCTGTCGTGCGGTTGGGTTGCCCTTCGACGACTCACCTTGATGCCTTCTCCGCGGCCCAACCGCACATTGAGCCTCTTCGCCCATTCTCACGGCAAAGCGAGGCTCACTCGATGGTCGAGCGGGCAGATTGGTACCCGAGCCTCGCGTGAGCCCTGTTCGCGTCGGTAAGATCCTTCGTTCGTCGAACCCACGAAGGACTGCACCATGTCAGTTGACGATTCTCGCGCTCACGCTCTCGACATCCGCCGTCGCCTGAACCAGATCAAGGATTCTCTTTGACGCGGAGGCACTGGGCCGCCGGAAGGTGGAGCTTGAGGCGCTGATGTCCAGCGATGGATTCTGGGATGACCAGGAGTCCGCACAGGCGACTGTTGCCGAGGTGAAGCGGACCAAGGCGGCGCTGGGCCCTCTGGAAAACCTGGAATCCTCACTCGACGATCTCGAGGTCATGATCGAGTTGGCGAAAGAGTCACGTGACAAGGAAAGCGCCAAAGAAGTCGCCGAGATGGACGAGCAAATCATGCAAGACATGGAGAAGCTCGAGTTTCGAATCATGCTCGGTGGGGAGTACGACGTCCGCGATGCCTACCTGACGGTCCAGGCCGGTGCAGGGGGAACCGAGTCTTGCGATTGGGCCGAAATGCTCCTGCGCATGTACTCGCGCTGGGCAGAGCGGTCGGGCTTTGATGTGAGCCAAGTGGCGCGTCTAGATGGGGAAGAAGCAGGCGTCAAATGGGCGACTCTGTTGGTGAGGGGCGATTACGCGTACGGCTATCTTCGTGCCGAGTCGGGCGTGCATCGATTGGTGCGCCTCTCTCCTTTCGATTCGCAGAACCGGAGACAAACCTCGTTTGCTGCGATTGAGGTCATGCCTGACCTTGATGATGCTGAAGCTCAGGAGATTCGCTCCGAAGACCTGCGTGTTGACACCTACCGTGCAGGTGGCGCAGGAGGTCAGCACGTCAACAAGACAGATTCTGCTGTGCGTCTGACCCACCTGCCGTCAGGGATTGTCGTCGCCTGTCAAAGCGAACGAAGCCAGCACAAGAACCGTGCGACGGCCATGAAAATGTTGGCTGCCAAGCTCATTGCGAAAGCTGAATCCGAGCGAGATGCGGAGATGGCTGATCTGCAAGGAGAGAAGGGCGACATTGGTTGGGGGCACCAGATTCGTAGTTATGTTCTGCACCCCTATCAGATGGTGAAAGATCACCGAACGAATCTTGAAGTGGGCAATACCGCTTCTGTGTTGGACGGCGAGATTCAGCCGTTCATCGAAACCTATTTGAGGAGCCGGCGCTGATGACCGCCGGAGAGAGGAAGACACCCGTGCGTCGCGCCCTGCTTTCCGTCACTGACAAGACTGGGATCACCGATTTTGCTCAAGGACTCGCTGACCGAGACTTTGAGGTCGTTTCCACAGGAGGGACCGCGCGGGCGATCCGTGAAGCCGGAGTTCCGGTGACCGATATCGCCGAGATCACGGGGTTTCCCGAGATGATGGATGGGCGAGTGAAGACACTGCATCCCAAGGTGCACGGGGGGCTTCTCGCTTTGCGGGAGAACAGCGAGCATGTGACTGCGATGCAAGACCATGAGATCTCACCGATCGATGTCGTTGCGGTCAATCTTTACGCGTTCCGCGAGACAGTCGCGAAGCCCGGCGTCTCGTATGCCGAGGCAATCGAAAATATCGACATTGGTGGTCCGAGCATGATCCGTTCCGCTGCCAAGAACCACGGCGCGGTCTGGGTCGTTACGGATCCTGCTGACTATGACGCGGTGTTGCAGGCGCTCGATGACGAAAAGAAGGGTGCAGATGGTCTGCCCATGCGACGGTCGCTTGCCGGGAAGGCGTACACAACAACTGCCGCCTACGACGCGGCGATCTGCAATTGGTTCTCGGAGCAGGAGGGGGAAGCTCTCCCCGAGCGTCTCGTGCTAGAGGCTTCAGAGGTTCGCGAACTGCGGTACGGCGAAAATCCTCACCAGCAGGCGCGTTTTTACACCAACCCAGGCATTCGCGAGCCATCCATTGCGACAGCCGAGGTGCTCTCTGGTAAGGCCTTGTCCTACAACAACATCATGGATGCAGATGGTGCGCTCGAATTGGTCAAGGAGTTTGACGTGCCTGCTGCTGCTGTTATCAAGCACACCAACCCTTGTGGGTGTGGCGTGGCAGATGACATTGCCACTGCTTTCGAGCGAGCTTGGTTAGGCGACTCTCAGTCGGCTTTTGGCGGTATCGTTTCCCTGAATCGGCCAGTCACTGAAGACCTGGCGCGCGCCATAGCGAAGCCCGAACATTTCCTGGAGGTTATTGTCGCGCCTTCTTATGAGGGAGGTGCGGTTGAGATTCTCAAGACGGGTGCCAAGTGGGGCAAGAACGTACGTATCCTTGCCACCGGGAGTCTGGGCGCACGCAGCACATCAGATCACATGGTGCGGAAGGTGACCGGGGGCTTCCTGGTGCAGCAACGTGACCTGGGTTACGAGCACGAGAAGCGAGAGGTGGTCAGTGCGCGCCAGCCTGAAGTTTCCGAATTGGATGACCTCGAGTTCGCATGGCGTGTTTGCAAGCACGTCAAGAGCAACGCCATCGTGCTCGCAAAGGAAGGAACATTACTAGGTGTTGGTGCGGGCCAGATGAGTCGAGTGGATTCAGTCTTCATGGCGGGGCACAAAGCTGGTGAGCGTACGAAGGGTGCTGTTCTCGCCTCGGACGCTTTCTTTCCTTTCCGCGATTCCATCGATGAGGCTGCTCGACTGGGTGTGACGGCCGTCATTCAGCCCGGCGGGTCCATTCGTGATAAGGAGTCAGTGGCTGCAGTTGATGAGCACGGCATGGCGTTGGTGCTGACCGGCTCTCGGCATTTCAGGCACTAGTCCGGCCGCGCAAGTCCATCCGGAAGCTCACTGAGCCGCTAATCTAGTCGCACGCAACTCGGTGCTTGCGTGGCCCGAATCGCATTCGGTCGCGGTTGAAGAGTCCGCGCAGACTTCGCCTTACTTGGCGTACTTCACGCTACAGCCAAAGCTTTTTGTTTTGCTGACAGTGATGGGCTTGCCAGCTCGGTATTCCTTGAGCGTCTTGGCAACATAGTTGGTCTTGGATTCGCCGCGACCCTTGCTGTCGTCGATTGCTCCCTCGTAGAGCAATTCGCCCTTGGGTGAGATGACGAACATGTGAGGCGTTGTGGCGGCGCCATAGGCGCGCCCAACTTTTCCATCCATGTCCAGGAGGATCGGGTAGGGGATGCCCCAATCGGCGATGGCCTTCTTGTTGCGGTCGAGCCCAGCACCCTGCTTGCCTTCTGCGCCGGAGTTGATGGCGAGCCAGACGAGGTTGCCGGACTTTACGTCGTCGTACACTTCGACCATGCTGGCATCTCCTTCGTGGTACTTCTTGACGAAGGGGCAATCCGGATTGAACCACTCGAGCACAACGGTGTCGCCTGCGGCCACGTAATCGCTGAGCGTGTGTTGCTTTCCGTCGGTGTCAGTCAGGGTGAAGTCTGCAACGTCAAGCGTGGGCTTGTTGCTGGCAAGATCCTTCGTGCCATCAGAGTCGAGTGCGGCGACAACACTTTCGTTGGCGTTGGATCCGCAGGCCACCATGAGGATGAGGCCGGCGAGGATTGCCGTGCACGGGAATATGGAGGAAGTCTTCATCGTTCGTTTCCGGTGTTTCCAGGAATTCTTTGGAGGTCAGCGGGGTCGGGGCCGGGTAAGTCGATGCTTGAGAGTCGTGAGGGATTGCCATCGCCATACCAGACTTCCAGTATGCCTCTCAGACGTGGCCGTGCGGCCGATTCGGGTCGATAGGGAGGTGTGGGGTCGGTTTGCAGGCGAAGTCGCGGCCCAGGAGCGGTGCATGAGTCGGCGATTCCGGTCAGCGCCAGGCTCTCTTCCGCGGGATAGAAAGCAATGCGCGTCGCTCGAGGGACTGTGACCTGCAAGATGTTGCCGTGGTCACCTAGAATTTCGACAGAGACGTCCTGGGCCATGCCAAAGGGAATGCGCTGAAGGACGCCACCGAGATGGTCGGCATCTTTGGAGCGAGCCAGGGCTTCCGATGGTTCAGCGACGGGCATGCTCAAGGCAATCTGAGCCGAGCCCATGAGGCAGGCTTCTTCGCAGACGAACCAGTCCGTCTCCAGTTTCAAGGTGAGGAGAGATCCTGGTTCGGCGTTGTATGGCACGTGAACAGGTATCAGTAGGGTCACCGTGTCGTGATAGACGTGATCAACGAACGCTCCCTCTCCATACACAAGGCGTTCGGGTACTGGCCAGCGCAATGCCCCGGTGGTGAGGCGCTCATTTGCTGGCACCTTTTTCTTTTCGGCCGTGGGTTCGATCTGAATCGGGAATCCAGAATCGTTCTGTCCTGGCCAGTAAAGATGCCAGCCGGGATCTGTTGTGAACTTCACACCGACAAGATGGTCGCGACCTGGGATCCAACGGGTCGTGTCAGGCATCAATTGTGCGGTGACGGGCCCATCAGTGACGGGCTTGGCGACGAAATCGCTCGGCAGTGCGCGGGGCAAGAGGCCTGCGGTGACAAGCGGCAAAGTGAGCAGTGCACACGTCAACATGAGCCCGTTTTCAACAGTCGCGAATGAAAGGGTTTGAAAATTTCAGGTGAGTGATGGGCTTTGACAGCAGCCTAGGGCTGCGGGTCATCCTTGGGACGTTCGGGTGGCGCAAGGTAGCGGTAACCAGAGTTGGGGTTGCCGCGGTCGTAGGCAAAGGCATCCCGGTTTTCGATGAAATGTTTCACGTAGTCCACGGGGATGGACAGGTTCATCCCTTCGGCAAACATATAGCCCAAGGTGTTCACAGCGATGACCTCTCCTTTGCTGTTAAACAGAGGGCCGCCCGAATTCCCCGGGTTGATGGCGGCTGTGGTTTGTACGTAGACCTTGCCCTCGTGGCTGCGGTTCTTGATGGAGATGATGCCCTCGGACACTGATCGATCCATGCCCAGTGGGGCACCGATTGCAAAGACAGGTTCCCCAACGGCCTGTTTGTTGATGTCGCCCAGCACGACACGCGTGAGTTCGACGTCTCCCAGGTCTTCTTCATCGATCTTGACCAGGGCAAGGTCGATGAAGGGGTTGACGGCAACCAGCCGCGCGTTTTCAAAGAGCTTCTTCTCAAATCCGTCTTCGGTTTCTTGATAGACGATCACTGTGAATTCAATCTCGCCCTGGACGACGTGCGCATTCGTGACCAGGTACCCGTCTTCTCGAATGATGAAGCCGCTGCCCAGGCCACCAGGTGTTCGCACCACGACAACGCCGCTTCCAAATCGCTTGACGGCATCTTGCACCGTGATGTCTGTGAGATTGCCCGTCGTGTAGAGGCCCTTGGAAATGCTGTCTGAATCGGCATTGCTCTCAGGGTCAGCCGGCTCGGAATCGCCTTCGGTGCGACTCACGATATTGGCTGTAGGGATTTCGAGGATCGTGTAGCCAACATCTACGAAGATGTTGGCGTCCGTTTCCTTCACGACCTGTCCGCGGACGTGTCCGCCATCGGTGAGCTCGAAGACGTCAGGTTGAGGGGGCTCGGGTTGAAGTGGTGCCGTGAAGAGGCACGTAAATACGGCAACGAGCAGGTAATGCATGAGTTCCTTCCTTCGAGTGGGGGCAGAGAGTGTAGCAGGCAGGTGCGGTGTAGATCGCGAGTGGAAGTCCGCGCTAGACTCTCGGGCCACTCCTTGCGGGTCTGGATCGCGGGGAGAACCACCTCAGAGGAGAAACGAGTCGTCATGCTGATCTCGCCCTACGCCCTGCTTCTCGGCACCTTCTTCTTTCTCCAGGATGGCGGAGTCCCTGGTGACGATGCTGATCTGCATCGTCAGTACGGCTTTGACGGGCTTATCGTCAGTAAGTTCCAGGACGGCATCTTCGGATTGCGGTCGGCCGACTTGAATGGCGATGGCCATGGTGACCTGGCGTTCGTGAACAACGGCAAGGCGCGTATCGAACTGCTGTTTCACCGAGGTGCTGAGCCGCTCGCAGTGGAAGAGCTGGAACTCATTAACGAGTTGCCGGATGAAGCGCACTTTCGGCGCGAATCGATCGCCACCGAACAAAAAGTCTGGGCACTGGATCTGTCAGACATGGACGGTGACGGCCGTGCCGATGTGATCTTCTCGGGTGACTCGGGCAAACTTACAGTTGCCTATGCCGGAGAAGATGGCGGCTTCGAGCGGCGCACCTTGCTTGACCTTGAAGGAGGGGTCTCTAACCCTGAGTCTGTTCGCGCCGGTGACCTCGATGGCGATGGGCGAAACGATGTGGCCGTCTTGACCGAGGCATCCACGGATTTGTTTGTTCAGGATGCCGAAGGGCGGCTTCGGGCCGAAGCACGCCTTCCCAATGCGACGGATGGGGCCGATGGATTTACGGTGGCGGATCTGAATGGCGATGGCGTTCTCGATCTGATCTATGTGACCTCCGAGTCCGACTGGCCAGTGCGCTTTCGCCTTGGGCAGGGCGAGGCAGATTTTGGCCCGGAGATGCGTTCACGCTCTGCGGGCATTCGCGGCATCAGCGTGGACGATCTCGATGACGATGGACGGTCCGAGGTCATTGTGATCGGCCGCAGGAGTGGGCGTGCGATCGTGATGGAGGTGGCTGAAAAAGAGAGTCCGCCTGGCGACTTGCCGCTGTCCTCGCTGCGCATCGTTCCGTTCTCCGAACTGAAAGATGCTGACAGCCGTGGAGTCGCACTTGCCGACTTGGATCGCGATGGATACCCAGACCTGATCGTCAGCGAGCCGTCGGCTGCGCGGCTGGTGGTCTACCACGGCGGTGCAAAGGGCCAGTTTGGTGGGGCGCAGAGCTACCCTTCCTTATTGGGCAGTCGTCAGCCTCGTGTGGCAGATCTCGATGATGATGGCCTGCTCGACATCGCGATCGCCGCTCCCGATGAAAACGCTGTGGCGCAGATGGCGGTGGATCCCGGCGGTGACCTCAGCTTTCCAGAGACGATCGGTGCGCCTGGAGGCGACCTGCTAGGACTGGATGTGGGTGATGTGTCTGGTGATGGCTTGCCCGAGGTGTGGATCGTCGTTGGAGAGGGGCGCGGTCGGTCACGAGATCGGGTGTTGCGACAGGTCGGGGCCGGCGTGAATCCGGATCAGAGTGGCTCTGTGAAGTTGGACATGAGCACAGATCCGAGCGATCTCTTGCTGGCTGACTTCGATCGAGATGGGCGCGACGATGTGATGTTGATCGTGCCAACCGAGTTGCCTCAGATCCTTTTGACCCGTGACGATGGTCCCTTGCTGGTGGATCCCAAGACGCCAGGTCTCGGCATTCTCGAGAACAAGAGACGTGAGGCCATGTTCTTCGGTGATGTGAATGGCGACGGGACGAAAGAATTACTCGTGCCGGGCAGCAACTTTGCGCGTGCCATCTATCTCGATGGCGAGGGCACCGTCAAGGTGGTGGCGCAGTACAACCTGGAGGATGCTTCGGCGAGTGTGGGAGCCGTGGCGGCGGCGGACCTTGAAGGCTCGGAGGTGCCGGAAATTGTTCTCGTGGACGATAGCCATGATCGGCTGGTGGTGTTGGGGCAGGAACACGACGAAGGGCGCATTCATGTACTCGGGCATGTAGACCTCGGTGGATTTGAGGCGAAGGGGATTCTACCAGCCGATGTCGATGCAGATGGTCGCTCGGACTTGCTGCTCTGGAATGGGACGCGTTTCGCCACCATTCAGGTCGGGGGGCAAGACCCGGTGTTGGTTGAGGGCAATAGCTATGAGTCTCCTGTGAAGGACGCCTATCTGGATACGCTGGCGGTCGGTGATGTGAATGATGACGGGGAGGTCGACCTTGTTTTCACCGAAACCCGCAAGCACCTCATGCATATCGCGGCGGTGCAACCCGATGGGTTGAAGCACGTCATGAAGTTCCCTGTGTATGAGGCGCGGATGTTTGAGTCCTCGCGCCGTGCAAGTCGTGAACCCCGAGAAGTCCTGGTCGCTGACCTGACCGGAGATGATCTCGACGACATTGCCATCCTGGTTCACGACCGCCTTATTGTTTACCCACAGGAAGCAGCCCGATGAAGAAACTTCAACTCACGACTCTTCTCTTGGCCGGGTGTGTTTTCGTGGGTGCTCCAGAGGTTGTGGCGCAGTCCCGTCTGCTCGATGCATTGCCCGCCGAGACGCTGGGCGTGCTGGCAGTTGATGATGTCGATCATCTCAAAGAGGTCTGGTCCGAGAGTCGCATGGGGCAATTGTGGGCTGACGCTGCGTTTGGCGACGTGCGCGCCGAAGCCGGCCTCTTGATGGATGAAGCCGATGGTATGGCCGTGCAGTTGACGGGCAGTAGCCCGTTCGAGTTGTTGAACCTGTTGCATGGCCCCATGTGCTTCGCGGTTTTGGCCCTAGAGGTTCGAGACTTCGAAGTCGATGCCGCGATTGTCTGGATGCTGGATGCCGGTGAGGAGATCGACACTTTCTCCGAGGAAGTCGATCGGCTTGTCGATTGGTTAGTCGATGCCAAGGGCATGATTTTCAAAACCGAAACGTATGGGGACACGTACGCCGCAGTCATGGTGGACCCAGAGGCGCCCACTGCAGAGGTGCGTTACGGCTTTGTGGATTCCGTGCTCGTGATTTCTATTCAGAGTGCGTCACTCGACCGCGATGTGTTCGGTGAGATTGTGGACGGACTGAATGGTGAGGCAAGCTCGAGCTTCACCGAGGAATCGCCTTACCGCCACTCGCTTGCCGCAGTTCCCGGAGTCGAAGTCCGCTGCTGGGTGGATGCGAGCGAACTGGCGCGCCTGTCCCTCGAAACGATGCCCTTGGGGACCCAGAGGGATGCCTATGAGACAGGCTATGAGTGGGTGAACCTGTCTTCCTTTGCGTCCACGATTGAAATCACTCCGGAGAGATCACTGACGAAGATGTCGCTCGGCTTTTCGGACCTCGGCTGGATGCAGGAGGCCCTGCTGGCGGGCGTCGATGGTCAAGACCCGTCGCTCATGCAGTGGATTCCGGAAAGCGCGTCCATTGCTCAGGCTCTGGATTTCGATCTGAGTGCCCTCTTCGACGCATTCCTGGGCGTCATGATGGCACGGGACCCAGAAGCAACACGCGACATGATTGCGGGTATGTCGGAGATGGAGGCAGACATTGGAGTTCACCCGCGCGACGACCTTCTCGACAATCTCAACGGGCAACTCGCCCTGTTCGTAGCAGACGTGCCTGCAAATGAAGGCCTGCCCTTCGGCGACCCTTCTGCGCCAGCTGCCAACTACGCTCTCATGCTGGGACTGTCTGACGGCGAGGCCATGAGCGCCACGCTGGATGGGGTGGTGCGTTCTCAGGGAATGCATGTGGCCCGGCGCTTGGAGGAGTTCGAGGGCTACTCCATGTATTCGATGCCGATCCTCCCGGGCATGATGCTGTGCTACGCCGTGCTGGACGACTTGCTGGTGTTGTCGCTTTCACCTTCCATGGTCAAGGATGTGTTGAGGCGGAAAGCCAATCCGGCGCTTCCATCTCTGATGACCGTCAAGGATGTCATCGAACGCAACGAGTTACTTCCCCCCGAGCGCACAGCTCTGGTGGTTCAGAGTGTCGCCGAGCAGATGACAGGCGCGCTTAGGAGCATGGCCGCTTTTGTGCCAGTTTTTGATGAAATGGGCGTCTGGGTTGATGAGCAGGGATTGCCCGAGGGCGATTTCTTCGATTTCAAGGGCCTTGTGGAGTCACTCGGTGCCGTTGACCCAGCCGTGATCGAGAAGTACTACCGAGGTGCCTTTAGCCTGCAATCGATCTCGCTCTCAGAAGAGGGCCTCTTGTTTGTGAGCACGGGGCCGTAATCTCAGGCGCAGTTTTCGTATCAGCTGTGCAGTGTGCTTTCCCGCAATCTGCGAATCGCATGGCCATGAGGATGAGTTCGTTATGCCCTCCAGCCGGTGGAGCTCTGCTCGCCGCCTTGATGTGTCTGGCACCGGGTTGCTCTCTACGCGAAGTCCCCGTGGAGGTTGGGCGGACTCATTTGCGCTCCGTGGCTCTTGCCAATTACGACCGTGTGGGTGGAGGCCTGGTTGAGAGGCTGATCGACTTGCTCTCATCCGATCCGAGGCTTGTGAGGGAAGATTCAGAGGTTGCCTCTGGAGATGTAGCAGGGATGCAGGTTGAGCCTGCCGCCCCATGGAAGTTGATGTGGAACCTGACTCTCATGACCGAAGTGCTCGGTTACGACGGGCGGCGCGTGCTGGCCGCTGTACGTGATGGAGACATTCTTCTCGACGGGTTTGGTCGCACGGGAAGCGGTGACGGCATCAATCTGCGTTGGCAGGCTGATGCAGCGTGCACGGTCTACGTCATCCTGATGGACGCCTCGGGTCAGCCACACACGCTGTTTCCTAATACGGTGTGGTCTACAGTTGGAAATCCTGTTCTTGCGGGGCGACCCTACCGACTTCCCGAAGGGAACATTCTCTTCGAACTGGGACCGACGCGTGGCCTTGAAACGCTTTATCTGATCGCATCTCCGGAGCCGTGGCTCGAACTTGAAGAACTGTTGGGTGAGGTCGAGGCTTTTGATTGGAATCGCCTCCCAGTTCCTGCGGTCGTGGAGCGTGCGGCACTCATCTTTCGTGGGGTCGGTGACGAGTACGCAAGCACAGCGCATGCAGTGGGTGGGCCGGCAGGCACACTGACCGACGTCAACTCGACTCTTTACGTGGGCCAATCCGAAGCGCGACTCGTCATCACACGCTGGTTCCGGCACCGATAGGCAGCACGGCAAGTTCGGTTGAGTGGCCCTCTTTGTAATTTGAGAGGCGCGGCAGTTCGGATTCTTGATTCGGGTTATGATGAAAGCGCCGCAATCACATCGACTTGGCTCTCTTCGGCGGGTCACAAGCTTTTGGCTTGCTTTGTTTTCGCGATGTGATGACACCTCTCTCTACCATGCTCTTGGAGCTCCCGAATGCTGTCCCTGAGGAAAGCATGTCTCGTTTTTGCAGTCGCTGGCTTGTTCATGCCGGCCCTCGGCGCGCAAGAGACCAACCCGATGGTGCCCGTCGATCTTCACCGAGACTCTGGCTTCGCTTCCAACGACGGTGCGCATCGCGAGGTGGTCATCTCCTTTGCCGTGACATTTGATGGCGTGAGCTCGATGTCGCTACGGTTCGCAGAAGTTGTGCTCTCTGGCAGCATCATGGACGGCGACGCTTCGATCTTGCGCATCACGTCACTGTACGACGGTGCCGTTCAGACCATGAATGCTGTGCATCTTGAGCAGTGGGCAAACACGTCCGCCTATTTCAACGGCAATGCAGTTCGCGTCGATGTCATTGCTTCTCCTGGCACCGGCATGAACCGTGTAGTGCTGGATGGCCTTCAGGTGGGTGTGCCAGCTGGCCCTCAGGAGACGCAGTGCGGACCGGTCGATGACCGAGTGCCATCAAGTGATCCTCGCGTCTGCCGACTCATGCCCGTGGGTTGCACGGCGTGGCTCATCAACGATTGTGGCAAGTGTCTGCTTTCGGCGGGCCACTGCGGCGCTGGTGCTGGTTCGAGTGTGCAGTTCAATGTGCCGTTCTCGACAGGTGGAGGGAGCTTGGTGTTTCCTCCTCCAGAAGACCAGTACGCCTACGACAACAACTCGCGGCAGTTTCTCAACAGCACGGATGATTGGCAGTACTTCGGAGTTTTTCCCAACAGCAACACAGGGTTAACTGCTTACGAAGCCATGGGCGACGCCTTTGAATTGGTTTTGCCTCCAGCAGCGCCTGGGAACGAGACCATTCGCATCACCGGGCACGGCACCGATAGCACGCCCAATTTGACGTTTAATCAGGTTCAGCAAACGCACTCTGGGCCGTTGGTGGGTGTCGGGACGAATCTGAACTATCAGGCGGACACCACGGGTGGCAGCTCTGGTTCACCGGTGATCTGGGACAACGTCGATAAGGCCATTGGCATTCACACGAATGGTGGGTGCAGCACATCTGGAGGGGGGTCGAACAACGGGACGCCCATCTCCTCTGGTTCACTTCAGACAGCACTCGCGAATCCACTGGGTGTGTGCAAGGCCGGAAATGACTATGACAACCTGGGGCAGTCGCTGTTCGGTCCTCCCTTCAATCGCCCACCGGGACTCAGCCTTTGCGGTGATCTGACTCCGGGCTCTAGCTTGAGCATCAATCTCAGCGTGCGTATTCCGCCGGTGGCTCTGAATTACTCGATGACGGCCTGGTTTATCCTGGGCTACTCCTCTCTGAATGTTCCTTTTGAAGGCGGCATTCTTGTGCCCAACCCAGATGTCCTCAAAGGTTTCGTTGTGGACACGAGTGTCCAGGACACGGGAGTTGGCCTGGACTTGACCTGGCCAGCGGGGATCGCCAGTGGCACGGATTTCTGGCTGCACGTCTGGTTGCCTTACTCCGGCGGCGGTTCTTCCTCCGGAATCATGGCCTCGAATGCGGTGACCTTCTCGACACCCTGACCAGAGCATCTGCACCGTGACGATGGATGAGTCGAGACGCCTTTTCACCGATGAGCCTCTCGAACCCCACATGACTGGAGGGCTGGCTTGAAGAAGTCGCACATTGTTCTCGGGGCTGCGGTGGTCTTTGTTGTCGCCGGAGGAGGTCGCTTGAAGCTCGCCGAGCCAGCGCCTCCCTCTGACGTAGAAGGCCATTACGTCGAGGTGCGCAGCGCGACGGTTTTTGCAGGCGCTTGCCACGTCAATGCCGAGGCAGATCACCAGGGGAGGCGAGCCTTGCTGGGCTTCCATATCGCGAAGGGCTCCTGGTCTGGTGAAGACCTTGCGGGTGTCGACATCGCGGTGGCGGTCGAGTCCAGCAGCAATCTCTCCAATGGAATGTCGCGTCGAAGCGTGTTGTTTGTTGACGAGGTGACGAGTCGACAGAGCCGTGCCGCTTTGTCCTGGCTGAAAAATCGTTACGGCGAGAGATTGGGTGAAACTGAAGAAGTGGTGGCGGCGCCGGTCGAGGTGCGCCGCGATGGCGAGCAGTTCTGGGTTGAGGTCGCGGGCGTCCTGACGGTTGAAGGAGCCTCGCTCCCAGATCTGGAGTGCTGCAGCATGCCGGAATCTGTGTGGTATGAGCCTCTGCTTACTACTGAAAGAGCTCTCGTTGGCAGTGCGTTGCGTTGCCGTTTTTCTGGCGCAGGCAGCTTGTCTGCCTGGGCGTATGAAGAGCAGAACAACGCATTTGTCGGATTGATTGATGACCCGGGGCTGCAGGCTCCGGACGCAGAGCTCGCTTCCTCTCCATGTTGTGAAACTCCGGACCGCCTGGATCGCGTACTGCAACTGAGTAAAAGTTGATTGAGTGCCGGACAGTGGAAAGCGGATTGAACGAGATCCATTGCCGCGCGTTGTCGGCCCTGCTGGGCTATTCAGTCGGAACAGTTCTCTGGCCTCATTACGAGGCGCGAATCCTCGCACGAGATTCGCACACGGAACTGACGACACGAGTTGGCCGAGGAAGAGCGACGTATCACCGAGCCGATAGGTCGAGTCGGCACCTGATCGTCTTCGGTTGGAAAATGGTGCAACAGAAATCTCTGGGTTGGCCTGCCGCGTCACGCTGGACGTCGGGGCGCGAAATCGTCAATCGCGGCTACTACTCTGGGCATGTTGATTTGTTGAGTGTCTTGGCCCATGCCGCCTGCCACGAGTTTGCGCATTTGCTGCAGTCGGTCGAGGGCAAGCGCAAGCGCGGCTCTGTTCATAATGCGGCTTTCTATTCTCTTCTCGACGAGATGCATCGAGAAGGTGTCGCAGATGAGGTGCTTGCATTGCTGGTCGAGCAGTGCCGAGATGTGGACTTTGATGTGGGGTGGGCGAAAGGCCTGGAGGATTCAGGCGCCCTGCAGGGGCTGGGTCAGGCAAGCCTTCGAGTTCCCCGGGGGCGTCAGCAGAAGCACGAGAGACCGAAAGTTGAAATCGAGAAGAAGGCTCTCTTCGGAGAGTCCGGTTCGAGTTTGAATCGAGAGAACGCGGGGCCTTCTGTCTGTCCCGGTGACGCTGTTTTCTTCACGGTGCGCGGAGAGCGCATCACCGGGCGAGTACGTCGTGTGAACCGTTGCACGGTGACCATCGTGCCCGATCACCCCGACCGGCCAGGGCAGTACTGGCGAGTGGGCCCTGATTTATGCGAGCGGATCTGAGAAATTGGAATAAGAGGCGAGGCGCGTGCGTCGATCTGCCTGTTTGAGTTAGCCTCGGTTGTCCGAGGTGCTGCACACACCGGGAGCCTGTCATGGATAAGAAGACAAAAAAGCGCATCGGGGTTCTGCAGAAGAAGCTCACGAAGCTGCGCAATGAATTGTCCGTCGTGAAGAAATTCACGGATGACCCCGCAGAAATTCCCAATCTGGAAAGCCAGATTGCCGAGATCGACGCGGAACTGAAGACTTTGAAGAGCGGGTGACATATGACGCGATGCCTTTCTCAGATTTTGTATGTCTTTGTTGCGTTTCTTGCGCTTGCCGTTTTGGCCCCGCCAGGAGTGCTTGCGCAGACACATAAAGACAAGCTGCACGGTTATCAGATCAAGCCGCCGAAAAACTTCGAGGCAATCCCGGTTCAGCCGAACCAGAAGCTCAGCGTCGCTCGATTCAAATCGACAAAGAAGTCCATCAGTAAGGGAAGTGCACTCAACAACACATTGGGGGTGTCTTTCTATCCCCGGTCGATGATCCCCGACAATCAGGACCCCGAGGAGTTCTACGAGGAACTCGTCGCGCAATTAGAGAAACGAGAAGGGTATTGCGAGGTCGAGAAAGACAAAGAGACCAGTGTAGGGCGCAAGCCCGCGCGAGAGCGTTATTTGGTCCCAGAAGGGGGGATGACAGCGGCCTATCAGATGTTCCTTTTTCAGGAAGATGGCGTGTTCGTTGTCACCGGTTATGCGCTCAAGGATAAGTTCAAAAAAGATGTGAAGGATTTCTCCAAGGCGGCCAAGAGCTTCAAGCGTATCGACAAGGAGGCGCCTTCGGAGGAGTACGGCGAGCGCTCCCAGATGAGTGAGCAGGAGCGCTTCTTGCAGGACCAGATCGACAAGTTGCCGCGTGGCTGGGATCACTTGAGAACCGATCGGTACCTGTTTCTGTTCAATGCAGAAAAGAGTTTCGTCAAAGACATGGGTGACCAGATCGAATCGATTCGGAATACCTATGAAGAGCTTTACCCTCCGGAAGGCGAAGGGATCAGTGCGATCTCTATCGTTCGCGTTTGCGACAGCCAAGAAGACTATTTCGGATACGGAGGCAGGCCCGGGACAGGGGGCTACTGGAGTTCCGGGCAGCGGGAACTCGTCTTTTTTGACATGTCGCCTCGAGCGTTCACGTTGGCCGTTCTTAATCACGAAGCATTCCATCAGTACATCTACTACTTCTACGGCGAGCTGGCTCCGCACAGCTGGTACAACGAAGGACATGGCGATTACTTCGCTGGCGCAAAGCTTTCGCGCTCTTACCGCGTGATGTCATTCGGCAACGCTGGGGGTGGCATTGGCCGGCAAGAGACAGTGAAGCGCGCATGCATGCTTCGCTCGCAAGGCAGAAGCTCTTCAGAAGGTGCCGCCACGCCGCTCAAAGATCTGATGCGGTACAGCCAGGCAGAATATTACGCAAACGGCGGTGTGCATTACGCTCAGGGTTGGGCACTTGTTCACATGCTTCGTGAGAGCAAGCGCCTGGACGACAAGTGGGAGCTTATTCTTCCGGAGTACCTGACAAACCTCCTGGAAGCGCGCCTTGAGGTCGCCACCGGGCTCATGGAAAAGGCGCAGGAGCGGGCAAAAGATGGGACGCCCGTTTCGAGTGACCCGGAAGACTACTTCGCGGGAGCCAGTACCGAGAGCATTCAAAATCTCGCGTACCAGAAAACGTTTGCCGAGTGGAGCGATGAGGACTGGGAAGAGTTCGACGCTTTCTATCTGAAGTACGTCGAGAAGCTCTGAGGAGCTTCATCGCTTTTCCGGATGCTGTGCCTGCGAACTCTCAGGATGTTCTCCTGAACTTTACCCCAGGCACTTTGCTCAGGGAGTGATGCGTATCGTGACGGCGTCACTTGCAAAAGTTGCTGGCTGATAAGTGCACCATGCGGCTCGAAGCGTCTTGCCTGTGAGCGATTGAAGCAGCCCGGCTGGCAGCTCAAGTTCCACCGTGGCGCGGCTCTCCTGGTCCAACTCGCCCGGCACTCCCTTCAGGAACCCCGCACTCACCAGATGGGGTGTTGCAGCCAGGAGACGGTCAGAGCGCAGTGGCAAGAGAAGCCCCCCGGGCAACGTGAGTCCGGCGTCCGGGCCGTCCAGGGAGAGTCCCAGGACAAACGATTTTCCCGCAGCACTTGCTGGACCGCGCAGGGTGAACACGACCTTGCCACCCGCTGAAGACGAGACCTCATCCGTACTGGCCTCCAAGGGGGCCGGGTAGACAATTTCGGGCAAAGGGTAGATCACTGCCGGGCGGACGCCATCACGGATTGTGATCTCAAAACGGTCGGTTCCTGTCGCAGCGGTGGCGAGAAAGCGAATGCTGTAGGTCCCGTCGCCATTGTCCGTGATGACCTGGCGCTGGCTGAGTTCTGCGCTGCCTTCGGCATGAGCAATCTGGATCTTGGCCCCGCCGTGCGTGATGGGCGTGCCTTCAAAGTCGGCCAAGGCGAGTTCGAGTTGTGCGACACCTCCGCCTCCCGATCTTGGCTGAGATGTTGTCCATGTGGCTGTTGTCTTCAGGCCATCGACGTGACCACGCATGCGTTCCTTGAAGGCGGCGTACTGACCCTCAAGGATGTAGACCGGGTCAGGGTCTTCCATGTACCCGGAGACATTGAGATTTAGCCAGTAGTCACCGCCCGCACAGCCGATGGACCCGCCGAAGCAAGGGCCGTCTGTGTCTCCGACTCGTGCGACAATCACGGTTCCGACGTGAGCCGACTTCTCGAAGCCATTGACGGGTGGGGAACCACAGGAGTCGGCCGGCGGATGAGTCTCGCATGAGCAGCGCCCGTCGCCACCCATCGCACGCGCGGCTTCCATGCCTTGCATCAGCCGGTCGGACAGAAGTTGGCCCTGGCTCTCGATGATGGCGGCTTCCGCAGCCAGCACCACAGGAAGGCCCGTGATGACATTGCCCTGGATGGCGTAGCTGACCGTTCCAATCGTGCCGAAGCGATGACCCTTGAAAACCCCGTTGCAGCCTCCACTGAAGCTCGCGGATCCACCGAACATGTCTGCGACACCATATTGCCGAGAGCACTTGAGGCCGGCGAGGGTCTCCTCGAGCTTGAGAAGGTCGATGATCTCGGATGGCGGCGTGCCCAGCTTCAGTTCATTAAAGATGAGCTTCTTGTGCTTGCCTGTGGGGTCCACCTGACTCTGTGTGGCACCGGCTCCGACGCCCACGACAATCACAGGGACGAAGGCACGCAGATCCGTGCCTTCGAGACATGTGGCGCTGCCGACGGCAACCTCTCCGGTGGCACTGTCTACCAGGACGATAGACCATGTGGCTCCCACGGTGGGGGCCAGGACGAGGCAGAGTGTCAGCAGGATGGCGAGAGTCTTGCGAGGAAGCATGAGTCGTGGCCCGGAATGGGGTTTGAAGCGAGTCCCGTGCGATTCAATCACAGACGTTGAAGTCTACATCAAGCTCGGCGATTCGGGGTTTGAGCCCAGATGCTCCAGAACTCTTCCGAGGTGCTTGCTACGATTCTTTTGCCTTTCCGGCCCTTTGTGATCTGTGATGACTGCGTTCCCCGAAAATTTTGAGGACCGTCTGGCACGACATCATGTCGCCGAGGCTCAAGATCCGCCTGCACGTCGTGCTGCGGTGGCGGTTGTCTTTCGTGGGGCCGGGATGGATCGAGAGTTGTTGCTGATGCGGCGAATCGAGGTGCCGGGGGATCCCTGGTCGGGGCACATCTCATTGCCGGGGGGTATGCGTATGGCGACGGACGCCACTCTCTTGCAGGTCGCCGTGCGCGAAGCTCACGAAGAGGTGGGTCTAGATCTTGCTCATAGCGCACGCCTGTTGTGCCGCATGGAATCTTTTCGCGCGGTGGCAGGCCGGAAGATTCCACCAATGGATATCACTCCTTTCGTCTTCCGCATGGAAGCGGAGGTCACGGCCACGCCTGGTCGCGAGGCAGAGGAGTGCTTCTGGTTGCCGCTTAAAGAGGTGTTAGGTGGACAACTGGATACTGAACACCGCCTCGTGAGAAATGGCGTGAGGCAAACACTACCGGCTTGGCGATACGGAGGTCGAGTGGTGTGGGGTATGACCTACCGGATGATCTGTGACGTCTTGCAGGCGGGGGGGGTGTCGACCCAGCTTCCGAAGACCGCAAGATCTGGGCCATGAAAAGACAGTCCGAGAGATGTCGCCGTCTGGGCTGATAGGCTTGGCGATTGTGTCGCGTCCGATTGCCAATCCACCGAATCCCTGGGCCACCGAGCATGTCGAGTGGCTTGGGGACCCTCCACCTGCGGAGTTGTCGGTGTATGAGGAGGAGGCGCGAAGCATTCTCTCCGAGAATGACAGCCCGGACCTGCCGTTCCGATGGAGCTTGAACCCCTACCGGGGGTGTTACCACGGATGTTCCTACTGTTATGCACGCAGCACACACGAGTACCTTGGCTGGGGAGCGGGGACGGATTTTGAGCGGCGAATTGTCGCAAAGACCAACGCTCCGGACTTGCTGCGACGTCGTTTTGAAAAGTCATCGTGGCGTGGGGAGCGCATCGCATTTTCTGGCGTGACCGATTGCTATCAGCCCGTCGAAGCGAGTTACGGACTCACACGCGCATGCCTTCAGATCTGTTGCGACTACCGAAACCCGGTGGTTGTCCTGACCAAAGGGGCTCTTATCCGGCGTGATGTGGATCTGCTCGTCCAACTCTCACGTCAGAGCCACGCGATGGTGTACCTGAGTATTCCATTTGCCACGGAGAAGGGTGCGCATGCGATGGAACCCTGGGCGAGCCCAATTGCTGCGCGTTTTGACGCATTGCGAACGCTGTCGGAGGCTGGCGTGACGACAGGCGTGAGCCTTGCTCCGCTGATCCCTGGCCTGAATGACTCAGATGTCCCAGAAATCCTGGAACGCGCGCGAGATTGTGGCGCTCAGCATGCATTTCAAATCCTTCTGCGGCTCCAGGGCCCGGTCGAATCTGTCTTCAAGGAACGCTTGCAAGCCGTGCTCCCAGACCGGGCTCAAAAAGTGCACTCGGCGCTCGAGGACATGCGGAGAGGTCAGTCAAGCCGCACGCAATTCGGTGACAGGATGGTGGGTGGAGGCTCGCGCTGGAAAGCCGCTGCAGATCTGTTTGATGTGCATTGTCGTCGCCTTGGTCTGGGTAACCGTGAAGTCGAAGGCCGGCATGTCGAGAGTTTCTGCAGGCCTGGAGATCTTTTTCCGAGTTGAGTGCCGGGCCGGCTGCTCATGAAGTCTGCGGCTTTTCTTGTCATGACGCTGTCGACGGAAGTCGAAAGGGGAGGCAAGGCTGGCTTTTTCCCTGGATGAAACCTTTATGACGATGCCTGCTCTGCGGGAGTCGGATCGATTCACTTCAAGTTCGCTGCCCTCAGGACGACGGCAAGTCGCGCGCGTTGTCTTGGCCGCGTTGCTTGGAGCTCTCATTGGTCAGGCTGGTGTGATCAGCAAGGATGCAGGCAGCCTTGCCGCAGCGACGCGAACTGAGCGTGCCTACCTCGACATGCAAGGAATCGCCAGCGGTCTGCGTAAGTCCTCGGATGCCGGGCAACTCACTCAACAGGAATCGGGTCACATGCCATGGGTTTATGGCCCGGGTGATTTGCCGCTGGAGATGCCCTTTGAAGAGGTTGGTCTTGCGAGTCCGCTTGATCGCATCGCTGGCCTGGGAGAGGGGCGCTACATCCAGATCCTGATTCCGGATCCATGGGGGAATGCGTACCTGGCGAACGTGGATGGCCTTGAGGCGGGAACTCAGCGCATCAAAGTCTTGAGCGCCGGCCCGGATGGAGTGATCGATACGGCGCCTTCGGCCGCGGGAGCCCACGGTGATGACATCTTGATCCAGTTGTTTTAGCTGGTGCGACGTCTTCCTGGGGTGGGGCAATAGATGACGGCGAACGCGAGGAGGTAAGGAACCACACGCTCGATGTACTTCTCCGAGTCTTGAAGACCCGACCGGTATGCCACGACACTGGCCGTGCACCCCACAACCATGGCCAGCAATGTGCGCACGGGACTGACGGGACCTCGGAGCACGGTGACAATGAGCAACGGGCCAAAGGCGGCACCCATGGCTCCCCATGCGAACAAGACTTGGTTGAAGATGGACTCGTCGTTGACGACGGCTGCGATCACCGCGCCTGCGCTGAGAGTGAGCACGACAAGTCGAGAGCGAAGGAGCATCGTGCGACTGTTGCTGCCTCCAAGGCCAAGATCCTGAGTGACCGACGAACTGGCCACGAGCAGTTGACTGTCCGCTGTGGACATGATGGCGCTCAGCACGGCAGCGATGACAACTCCCGCCACCACCGGTGAAAACAAAATGTTGGTGGCTTCTACGAAAACCTGCTCACCATCGAGCAGACCTGGAAGAAGGAGGCGGCCGCAGAATCCCAAGAGCAGCATTCCCGTAAAGACGATCACAGACCATCCCAACGCAATGAAACGTGCTTGGCGGATTGCTTGAGCTCCGGCGCGAAGAGCCATGAGGCGAACGATGATGTGGGGTTGGCCTGGAAAGCCAAGGCCAATGCCCAGGCTGCCTGCCACAAAGCCGATGCCTGCCCAAAGCGGCATGTCCTTGGTGATGCTCAGATAGTCAGGGCTTGTCTGTTGCAGGCCGTCGATCAGGCCACCGATGCCGCCAACTTCGACCAGTGCTGCGATCGGCAGTGCAACGGCAGTTGCCGCCATGAGGAGGCCCTGGAGCGTGTCTGTCAGGCTGACAGCCCAGAAGCCTCCCACCATTGTGTAAAGCACGACGATGCCGGCCCCGAGCAGCACACTTTCCGTGCGTTCGATGTCGAAGGTGGCTCCGAACGTCTTGCCTGCACCCTGGAATTGCGAGCAGACATAAAATCCCAATGACACGATAATAATCAGCGATGCAATGATGCGGATGGGGGCGGAGAGCCGACTGCCAGGTGGTCCGGCGAGGAGTTCGGTGATGGTCAGTGCATTGCGTTTAAGTGACAGGCGTCGCACGCCTGGTGCCAGGACAAGCCAGTTAAAAGCGATGCCACCCACGCAGGCAGGGAAGATCCACAAGGCGGAGAGGCCGCTTGCAAAGGCAGCGCCGCTGACACCCAGGATGGTCCATGCCGAGGCTCCGCTGGCAGATGCGCTGATGGCTGCAACCCATGGACCTAGTGTGCGACCACCCAGGTAGTAATCCGTCGTGTCACGTGTGCGCCGTGCACCCCAGATGCCCAGTGCCAGCAGCACAACCTTGTACACCACGAGAGTGATGATGATGGCGGTGCTACGGTCCATGCAGCAATCTCAAGTTGCGTTCCATATGAATGTCGCCCATCGGACAGAACCCTCGGGCACTGTACAGGGTCCACCTTCTCAGGATGGACATCCTTCGGAGGATGATCAACGCAACAGAGTCCGCGGCCTGATTTTCAACGGCTCTCAGTCGAGATCGAGGGTGTGAAAGCTTGAGTCACCTTCGACGATCTTGATCGACTGATTCATGTTCACGTCCTCGAACTTCTGCTGGATGCCGCTGGCCGGCCATTCGACCTCGAGCGAGACAATCCGGTCGGCCTTTCCGAGCCCGATTTCCTGTCGGTCGGGGGCGCCTCCGAATGAACTCACGCTACCGACCGAGCGATGGATCTGGCGCTCTTGGCCTTGTTCATCCACAACAATTTTGATCCGTGCGCCATAACCAGAGCGATTGCTGTGAGTCCCCTCTAGCTGCACGTAGAGAAAGTGGTGTCCATTGCCAGGGTTCCGGAAGAGTGCGTTGGAATAGCCGTCGCCCGGATAGAAGCCTCCTAGCTGGTTGTAGAGGTCCTGGTCGCCATCATTGTCCAGGTCAGCAAAGGCTACGCCGTGTCCTTTCTGGAGGTGTCCAAAGCCTCCCGCCGTCGTGACATCAACAAAGCGAGTGCCTCCGTCGTTGCGAAGCATCACGTTGGGGACCAACGTCTGGAAGCCCGGGTCGCCTGTAGCCAGATAGATGTCTAGATAGCCGTCATAGTCGATGTCGCCGAACCCGGCACCCATGGGAAGCCAGGCGTGTTCGAGTCCGGATTCCGTGGCGAGATCCGTAAAGGTGCCGTGCTTGTTGATGTACAAGCGCGGGGGGCTGGCCTTGAACGGTTTATCCAAGGCATCCGCCGCAACGTCATGAAGGCTCGCGTCGAAGGCTCCGACATAGAGGTCGAGCCACCCGTCGTTCTGGACATCGAAGAACCAGCACGCAAAGCTGCGCCCTTCTGGACCGGTGACGCCGAGTTCCAGGCCGACGTCGGTAAATCGCATGTTGCCGTCGTTGCGGTAGAGACGATTCGGACCTGCGTTGGAGACATACAGGTCGAGGTCGCCATCATTGTCGTAATCGCCAGCTGTGACCCCCTTGGCATATCGGTCATTTGTGACGCCAGCAGCGGCAGCGACATCGACAAAGGTTCCGTTGCCGTTGTTGCGGAAGAGTTGGCTCGGGTAATCGCCATCGCCTCGTTGATCCATTCTCGACTCATTGGCGATGTAAAGGTCGAGTTGTCCATCGCCGTCAAAGTCACCGAAGCTGGCAGCTTGCGTCGGCGCCGCAGGCTGCGAGAGGCCGGCCTCTTGGGTGACATCCCGAAAACGGCCGGTGCCGTCATTCTGCATCAGCGAGTTGCGAATCTTTCCGTCATCGAAGAGCCATGCTCCCCGGAGAATGAGCAAATCTTTGTCTCCATCTCCGTCGTAGTCGGCGGCTACGCAGTTCAGCCCGCCTAACTGGTCGTCCAAACGCGATTTTGCAGAGGCATCTTCGAACTGGAGACCGGCTTTGCCTTTGTAGAAGGTGGCAGGCCCGGCCATGTCGAACGTCGTCGTGATGATGTCCATGTGCCCGTCGAGGTCGAAGTCGTCGACGACTGCGCCACCGCATTGATTGAACGTATCCACACCGACTTCGCCAGCGACGTCGTCGAATCGCTGAATGTCTTGTTCGGATTTGAAAGCCTGCGGAGGGATCTGATACGGCTTCGGGATCGCATCAGGCCAGTCGCCAAGAGTCATGGCGGTGAGGTTGAGTAGCCAGCGCACGTCAAGCTGATTCGGGTCAGCGGCAAGGCAATCAAGGAAGGCTGCGCGTGCAGCGAGTGCTGGTTCGCGTTCCTCGTGCAGGCCAGCACCTCTGATCGGGAAAAGGCAGCATTCGGCATTGTGACGAGCAATGCAGTTGGCAACTTCAGCGCGCCTTAACTGGGCGAGGCCTGTCATCTGGTGAATCGGAACCTTTGCTCGTTCCGAAAGTCCGAGTGACTCTGCGATGGTGAGTGCGAGCTCGAGTTGCGCGACTGATTCGTCTGGTTGGCCGAGACGCAATAAATCCATTGCGTATGCCATGAGAATCGAGAGGCGTGCGTTCTCCGGCAAGTCGGTGCGAGAAAGCTGTGCGCGATGATCGTCCAGTTGTGCCCCGCCAACATAAGCGTTGTGGCCTGCAGCAAGCTCTTCTGCGATGCGCAGGAACTCCTCACGGTGTGAAGCTTGCGGGTCTGTTGTTTCGGGTGAATGCTCGGAGCAGCCCATGGCCAGCATCAGAAGCAGAATCGCCGCGCCAGGCTTTCCGAGTCTCGGAAGCACGGGACTCCATGAGCTCACGATTCCCGCAGGAAGCGTGGGTCTCCACGGTGGTCGTTGCGTGTTGAGCGTCAAAGTCATGAAATCCAGCCGTTGGGGCGAGGGCCCGTGAAGATCCATCATGGCCGGAGGCGGGGGGACGTGAAACCGGAATTCTAGCGTTCCGTGAAGCCTATGTGATCTGCTCTGATGGCTTGCTCACCACAATCTGGGTGCTTTTCATGCCTGACGATGTCTGTTTCTTGTCTGCCACAGAGATGGCTCGGCGCATACGTGCTGGCGAGTTGTCTCCCGTTGCGGTCGTGGAGGCGTGCCTGGAGCGCATCGAAGAACGCAATGATGCCGTGAATGCTTTTGTGACGCGGCTCGATGACAGCGCGCGATCTGAAGCGCGGCGGGCAGAGAAGCAGTTGGCCCATGCTGAAGATCTTGGCCCGTTGCACGGAGTTCCAGTTGCGATCAAAGATCTCTTCGACTACGTGGCCGGTGTGCGAAATACCTTTGGATGTCGCGCCCTGGAGTCATTTGTGCCTCCAGAGAGCGTGCTGTACGTCGAACGCTTGCGAGCCGCCGGTGCCATCTTGATCGGCAAGACCAACACGCCCGAGTTTGGACATAAAGGAATCACAGACAACTTGATCTTTGGTCCGACGAGCACACCTTTCGACCTGACGCGTAACTCTGGCGGAAGTTCGGGAGGGTCGGCAGCAGCGGTTGCAGATGGCATGGTTCCCTTGGCTCAGGGAAGCGATGCTGGTGGATCGATTCGTATCCCCGCGGCGCATTGTGGTGTGGTCGGATTCAAACCGAGTGTTGGGCGCGTGGCCGCTGCATACCGACCGGATGGTTTCTTGCACACGCCATGCCTTCATGCCGGGCCCATCACTCGCACGGTCGAGGACGCGGCGCTCATGGCCTCTGTGATGTGCGGTCCCGATGAAAGTGACCCTCTTTCACTCCCTGACGATGGCATCGATTGGCTGGCGGCCTTGGAGCAAGATGTCTCGGGTCTGCGGATCGCTTTTAGCCCCGATCTCGGTGGGTTTCCGGTCGACCCAGGTGTTTCCGCGGTGATTGAAGATGCCGTTGCCTCGTTTGCGGGCGCGGGTCTCGTGACGGAGCCTCTGGAGCTTGATCTCGGGGCATCTCACGAGCACCTCACGGATCTCTGGTTGCAGCAGATGGCCGTGCTTTACGCAGGGACCGTCGAGAACCTTTCCGCCGCTGGAATCGACCTCCTGGGCGAGACACGCGGAGATCTCTGCCCAGAGTTTGTCTCTCTGGTGGAGCGGGGACGGCGGCTGAGTGCTGTGGAAGCCAAGCAGGGCGATGTCTTGCGCACCCGTGTTTTCGATGCGTTGCAATCTGTCTTCACGGATCACGATGTGATCGTCTCGCCGACGGTGGGGGTGCCGCCTGTTCCCAATGCAAGCGATGGTTCGACACTGGGTCCGTCTCGTGTCAATGGTTGCGATGTCGAACGCACCATCGGTTGGTGCCTCACGCATCCGATCAACTTTAGCGGGCATCCCGCGATCAGCGTCCCAGCTGGTTTGACAAGTGCGGGCTTGCCAGTGGGCTTGCAGATTGTGGGACGTCGTTTCGACGACGCCACGGTGTTGGCCGTGGCCGCAACATTAGAGCGAGTCCGCCCATGGTTGCAGGATCTTCCAGCATGGCGCAGTCGGTCATGATGCTGGCCTTCTTCCTGGTCCGCGTGCGTTCAAGGCTGTGACAGTGTGATGCGGTTTGTCGCAGCGTCAACTGGATGTTCGCTCGTGCTGCCATCGGGCCATCTCACGTGAACCACCCCGGGCAGCTTCGCCGAGCCTCTCCCGAACCACGCCACGGGGGCGGATTGCCCGAGCGCGCCTGACCCTGCAGACAGTTCTGTCGTCTGAGGTGGCAGCCCCTCGCATTCAAAAGTGATCCGAGCTCCCGCTGCAGCAAGATTGCCCGGTTTCCCGAGCAGCCTCACGGCGAGTCCCTCTCCTGTCGACGGCCCGAGGCCTTCGAAGAGGCGCATGGGACCGTCATTCACGCTCACGGCAAGATCTGCCCAGGCATCGCCGTTGAGGTCGAAGGCCGAGACGGCGCGGCCATCGCCCGCGACGAGGAAGCCACTCTTGTCGGTGCGCATGGGCTCCCAGTGGCCCGTGCCGTCACCCAGCAAGACCTGGCCGAGGCCGCCATCCAGCCGGCCATGTTCGGCCTGTGGGCTGTAATCGTTCTGAGCAAGGACGAGGTCTGGATGTCCGTCACCATTCAGATCGGCGAAGGAGGCGCCACGACTGGCCGTGACCTGAGCGCGACGTGGGAGGGGCTGAAAGGTGAAGCGCCCGGTCCCGTCGTTCTGGAGGATTCCGGATTCCGAGGTGGTCGCTTCGAGGCGACCTGCTTTTGCGAGGGCCCCGGCGCCAAAGACGTCGTGGACAGTGGCTGCTCCCCAACTTGCATTGGTGGGAAAGTCCTCGGCAAGGATGGGCATGACGGCAAGAGCGTCAGCTCGTGGGCGCAGAGGGCGAAGTTCGCCATGGACCCAGGCTGTCTCAAGAATGGTCTGGATGCCGCTCCCGTCTAGATCGCCGAAGTACAACACCGCAGGCTCATCTTTACTCGCACGTGTTCGTGACCCGAGCCCGAGGTTTGTGACGACATAGTCGATGTCACCGTCGTGATCGATATCCGTGCCAGCTACGCCATTCCACCAGCCTGTCAGTTCAGCAAGCCCTGCGGCTGTGGTGTCGTCGCTAAACACTCCCAGATCGTTGCGCCACAGGCGGACAGGACCCCATTCATGCGTCACAAGAAGATCGAGGTCGCCGTCGGTGTCCACGTCGCTGAACAGTGCGGCTGTCACGCGACCTGTTTTGGCCAGGCCAGGCGCTTTCTCCTCGGTGATTTCCGTGTAGATGCCGCTGTCATTGCGCAGCAGCCGATTGGTGCCACCGCTTGGCCAGGCGCCGGGAAGAGACCGGGAACCAACAAACAGGTCCAGATCTCCATCTGCGTCGATGTCCGCTGCGACGACAGCGCTGCCGGAGTCAGTGCTCGCAGGCAAGGTGTTGGTCGGGGCGCGTGCCATTTCGCCTGACCCGTTGTTGAGATAGAGGCGGTCGCGGTAGACGTTGCTGCCGGCGCTTCCCTCGACTCCTCCGCTGACGACATAGAGATCCTGATCGCCGTCGCTGTCGGTGTCGAGAAACAGGGCGCCCTGATCCTCGTAATAGTCGTCGATTTCCAGAGCTTCAGACGACTTCAGGCGGAGACCCTCGCCCGTGTGGACCAGGAAGTGGCCGGTGCTTCCGGAGGGCCCTCCGAGAAAGAGATCGTCGTCGCCATCGCCGTCCAGATCACCGCATGCGAGGCTCGGGCCGAGTCGAGAAAGTCGCGCGGGGAGCAGGCGTTGCCTCGCGAAGTCGTCAAAGACTTGTTCCGTCGAACTTGGCCCGTCGAACCCGGTCAACAACGGAGCGGGCAAAGAAGCAGGCGTGCTCTCTGACTTCTCATCAGAGAGAGGCTCTCGGATCCTGTACGTCATGTCGGCAGCCAGGTCTTCCAGAATCTGGATGCGACCGCCCGGCCATCGGATTTCCAGTCTTTCAACGAGATCGTGGTCGCCGAGCCCAAAGTGCAGGCGAGGCTCGGCGCCCGCCATGTATCCGTGTGACAGCGCAAGGTGGCGCACTTGTTGGGCTGTCGTGCCGTCCGAGCCGCGACTGGTCAGCACGACGCGGGCGCCAACACCATGCGTGTTGGCGGCATGTCCGCGGAGTTCCAGTTCGACCGAGTGACCTTCGTTTGTGCGGTTTTCGAACAGCGCCGGGGGGGAGCCGAAATCATTCATGAAGACGTCGAGATCGCCATCTCGGTCCAGGTCTGCCAGCCCGGCTCCAAAGCTGGCGGCGACATGATCCAGCCCCCACTCTTCACCCATGGACCGGAAGTCGAGATCGCCCTCGTTTCGAAAGGCAAGGTTGGCTTCTTCGAGTGGGTCCTGGTGGATCCAGTATTCACCCATGATGTCGGAAGTTTGCTCGGCTTCCGCCCGCATGTCGTGGTTGAAGTAGTCGCGTGACATGCCGTTGGAAATGAAGAGGTCGAGTCGTCTGTCCAGGTCGAGGTCGCCGAAAACTGTAGACCAGGTCCAGTCACTGCGGGCGAGTCCTGAAGCCATCGCGGCTTCCATGAAGCGAGGAGTGCCGGTGTTCACGAACAACGCGTTGCGCATGTATTGACGCGGAATCGCTGCTTCGAGGAACCAGCGGCCGTCGGAGAGATCCGTGAGCGTGACGTGGCGTCGTTCGTGCGTGGTGCCGAGCATGTCGGAGGCGATGAAGTCTTGCAGCAGGTCTCCATCGACGTCGCCCGCATCGCTGCCCATCGAGAACCAGGGGGTGTGTGGCAATGCCTGCTGAGAGATGTCCACAAAGGTGCCATCACGCCGGTTGAGGTAAAGCTGGTCGGGCCCGAAGAAGTCGTTCGCTACATAGAGATCTGGCCAGCCGTCGTTGTCCGGATCCCACCAAGTGGCCGAGAGGCCATAGTGGTTGCCAGAGATTCCTGTCACCTTGGAGACATCGGTGAATGTGCCATCGCCGTTGTTCCGATAGAGGTGGTCATACTGAGCCGCGGGGATGTAGACAACACGTCCATCGGGGCGATGGAGGACGTCCCATTCTTCAAGCCATTCCTCAGGCATCGTGACACGTCCCGATGCGTCGGGCGGTGGGAAGTCGGGGGCACTCTCCGTGCCAACGCGGTTGGTGAGAAGGTAGCCGTCCAGATCGCCGTCGAGGTCGTAGTCGGCGAAGGCCATCATGATGGACGAACCATTGAAAGCGAGGCCCGCGGCGGCCGCGCCTTCGCGCATGGGGAGCTTGCCTTCATTCCAGTACAACTGGTTGGCGTTGTCGTATCCGCAGACATAGAGATCCTGATGGCCATCGTTGTCCAGGTCTGCAAAAGAGGCTCCGCCTCCCCAACGGTCGGGAAGGATGCCGGAGTCCTCGGTGATGTCTGTGAAGCGCAGCGTCCCTGACTCTGCGGAGAGGTTTTGATACAGGCGTGTCCCACCGTAAGGGCGCGTGAAAACGAGTTCAGGAAAGTCGTCTCCATCGAGATCGCCCACTGCGACGCCACCCCCTGCCATGGCATTTCCAAGCAAGCCGAGGTAACGAGCTTCCGGTCGCCATGCATGAACGAAGTCGATGCCGCTTTCCGTGGCGGGAATCGGGCGAAAGCGTTTCTCGCCTGGCTCCGAGTGTCGGGCTGCAAGCGGCTTGGCGGTGACCGGCAAAGCCTCGTTGCTCACGCTTGCCTCGCCGAGGGGTGCGAACTCAGGCGTTTTTTCCGGGTCCCCGCAGTGGCTGCAAAACAGAGCGCCTAGAACTGCTGCAAATGTCAGGTGGCGGGAGGGTCGTCGAGCGGCGGGGGTCATGAGCGGGTCGTTGAGATGGGGGCCGGCAGTGTAGCCCGCTCCGTCAACGAGTGCCGCTGTAGGTCGGCCGGAAGACATCTGGCGGAAGCCAGCGAGTGTTCCACTTCAGACGCCAGGCGTCTTCTTCCTCAGCGCTTCGGCCATACGTGGTGTCTGGGCCCAAGGGCCAGACGTTTCCTGCACCCGCATTGTTGGGGTCGGCTTCCTTGTTGTAGCCGACAGATCTCCACATGAGTGTGCGCTCACAGCCTTCTGGGATCGGTGGTAGCCCGGCCCCCGGGAGCTTGAGGAGCATTTCGTCGCCGCTGGCCAGCACGATGATCTTGCCATCTTCCTCACGAAGCAGCGGGAGCACGTCGCCATAGCGAGTGCACCAGCCGGTGAGGTTGACGCGCCAGGGTGGAGTTTGTGTGACGAGATCGTAGGCCGGGTGTCGAGGTTGCCCTGGCGCGCGAACGGCAAGGTCTGAGAAGCCGCGCCAGCGAAGCTGCGCCTCCGTCGGCAAGATCTCGTTGGACGCATTTGCGGGAAGCGGAACATTCTCGAACAGTGCGGCCCGATCCCAGTGCAACTCGAAGGTCGTTGTGAGGCGAAGCCGATCGGCGCCCTCTGGAAGGAGGCCGTCGAGTTCCATGGTCAGGTCACGAGCCTTGCCGCCTGGCAGTCCGACGACGATGTCGACCGGGTGCCATATTTTCTCGCTGTCACGGACCTCGAGAGTGGGCCAGATCACATCAACGTCCGAGCGCTGGCTCTGAGCGATGAGCGTGCTGGCTGTTCCGAACTCGATGTAGCCACTGAGCGAAAGCACCAGGGGCCGACTGGTTTCCAGTGGGCCGAAGTCAAACTCCAAGGTCATGGGTTCGCACACGCCCCGAAGGGGGGGCGGTCGTATGGGGCCCGGGTCTCCATGAACTCCGTCTCGTTCACTCAAGGCGTCGGTGCGGTCCACTCCGTCGCTACCTGTCGCGCTGCGCAAAGAGACGCGCTGACCCAGCGCGAGGATGCGATTCTCAGGAAAGGGCGGGCCGCGTAAACGATGGGTGCTGGCCAGTTCGGTTCCCAGTGGGTGGTCGACGACGATCAATGCGGCTTCGTCGTAATAAGCGGCTTCGCGTAACTCGCTGGTGATGGACATTTCCCATGCGCCATTGACGAGCGGGAAAGTGCCTGCGGGGCCGATGGTGATGATCTCGTGGGGGTTCACCGGGTTGAGTTGCTCTCGGCTGGCCGGAAGGCCCGTTGCTCCGCTGCCCACCATGTCGTTGATAAATCGCTTGGTCTCGCCATCCCACACGAACAGAAATGGGCAGCTTCCCGTGTCTGCCTTTTCCAGCACGATGATTGCGAGCGGTGTGCCGTCTTTGGAAACGGAGACGTCTGTGCGCGTGTCCACGACGCCATAGGGCCAGACGGCCAGGACAGAGTCCAATGAGTGACGCGCACCGACGCCGATCTCGACGGGTTGCTGGGATTGCACAACACGTGACGTGTAGAAATCGCCCTGCCGTACTTCAACTCGTGCTCCTGTTGCACCAGAGGGACTCATGAGCGAGAGCAGGCGCAGCTTGAGAAGTGGGTGTGCTTCGCCCCCTTTGTTGATCAGGAAACGAAGGGAGTTGTTTGCATCGCGGGCCAGTAAGTCGCTGTCTCCATCGCCGTCAAAATCTGCAGCAAGTAAGTCGGTAATGTTGCTGGGTGCTGACTGATCAGCTGAAGTGGGCAGCCAGACGTTGTTCAGGCCAGAATCTTGAGTCCAGTCGATCCAGGGCCCGCGACCGCCGTTGCGCAGCAGCACGACCTTGCCGTTCTGCCCTTGGCTGTCTTGTCCGCCAAGCGCCAGGTCTAGCCAGCCGTCGCCATCGGGATCGAAGAGTACAGCCGTGTGGACAGAGATCCCTTCCACGGGCTGCAACGGCCCAGGGACTCCATCAAAAGAGAAGCGCACGCCCTGGTGATCTATGAGAATGGCGTCGGGCCGGCCGTCCAGGTCGAGGTCGTCGGCTAGCAGGCGCTGTGAGGCAGGCCACGGTCCGGGCGGGTCAGAGGTTTGTTCGAAACGGCCGGCTTGTCGGTTCTCGATGCGCGAGGTCTGGTTGTGGCTCGCTACGGCGAGGTCCACCGCGCCATTGTCATCGAAGTCGACTGCGATGACATCGTTTGCTGGCCCGTCGACCTTCGGCATATCAGAGCTGATCTCGAAACTGCCATCGCCCCGGTTGACGAAAACACGCAGGCCCTCGTGGTCCGTGAGCGCAAGGTCTAGATCACCGTCCTGCTCGTAATCGACCCACAAGGCGCGTGTTCCTGTCGCCGACTGAAGGCCGGCTCGTGCAGTGACGTCTTGAAAACTTCCATCGACCTGCTGCTGGAGAAGCCGTGCTGAGGAGGGCCCCCAGAGGAAGACGTCCGGGCGCTGCGGCGGCACGGTTCCCGGTTGGAGTGTCTGGGGCGTGTCATCGAGATAGTTTCCGATCGCCATGCCCGAGACGCCGGAGAGATCTCCCAGGTCATGTGCGACTTCATGCGTGGTGTATCCACCTGCCTCGGTCGGCTCGAGCCGAAGGAGGGTGCCCTCGGGTTGGGCGACGAGCAGTGCATAGTGCCCGTTCTCGTTCATCGACAGGATGCCGACGGCGACGGCCGGGGGTGAATCGGAGAGAAGGGGAGTGTCGGGTGTCACGAACTGAGGCTGCAGTGAAATCTCTGCAGGTTGACGTCCCCCGCTGACCGCGACTGCTTGTCCCGCGGGTTCTGCTTCCATGTGGCGGCAGGCTTCGAGTCGCAGAGGTGTGTCGTAGGTGTCGCCGTAGAGTTCGCGTAACCGGAGGAAGTCTCGGTTCGCCGTGCGAAAGGCGTCCATTTCTCCAGCTCGTCGGCTCGCGACGGCAAGCTGGTAATGCGCCGCTGCATGGCTGGCGTCGAGTCGTATCGTCTCGCGCAACTGAATGAGTGCGTCTTCGGGTCGGCCCAATGCAGTCAACGCGGTCGCCAGCTGGAATCGGCCAGCAGCCAGTGTCGGGTCTTGTCGAACGACTCGTTCGAGAATTGGCAGGGCTTCCGCGGCATTGTCTTGTCGCAGCAAGGCCATGGCTCGAATCCATGCCGCTCCGAGGTGAGCAGGATCTAACGATTCAGAGCGATCGAGTGCTTCAAGTGCAGCACTTGGATCGTTGGCGGCCATGTGTGCCCGCGCAAGATTGCGCCACGTGGGTGCGCTGTCCGGTGCCAACTGAGTTGCTGTTTGCAGAGCGGACAGGGCCGGGCCGAGTCGCCCCGCCTCGAGATGGGCCTTGGCGCGGTTCAGTTCGTGCTGGATGTCATCAGCCCCGAGCGGCTGCACGATATGCACCAAACTGCCGACTGTTGCGGAACTCTCACTGGTGGAGCCGTCGGGCCAGCGGACGCGCACGACGTCTACTGTGGTAGATGCACCCAGCCCGAAGGTCAGCGTGCGTTGACTCTGAGAAAGGTAGCCACGTGTTGTGTCGACGTGCCGTGTTTGGGTGACGCCCTCCGCCACCACTTCGACCTGAGCGCCGAGTACGGATGGTCGGCCAGTTCGGCCTTCGAGTGAAACCTGTAGCCAGTGTGCCCCTTCCGCCATGTCATTGCGGAAGAGACGTGCGGGGCCATCCACCTGGGTGACCAAGAGGTCGAGATCGCCATCGCCATCGATGTCGGCGCAGGCCACTCCTCGACCCGGGATCGGTTGCCCGAGGTCGCCCAACTCGTCTGTAGGCACTTCGCGCAGCCAGGCTTCTCCGGCGGCGTTTCCATTTGGTCGACTGTCTGTTGCCAGAAAGAGCTGTGGTGACTGGGCATATGACTGATCACCAGGCGCCTCGTCGATGTTGGGCTCGAGATGCCCATTGATCTGAAGCAGGTCGCGCCGTCCATCGAGATTGACGTCGAGGAAGAGGACGCCAAACGTTAAAGCGTCACGCGTAGGGCTTCCGAGTCCGGTGGCCACGGCCTCATCTTCGAAGAATGTGTCCGAGGGTGACGAAACATAGGCCGAACTCATCTCGCCGGCGAAGTTGCCGACGAAGAGGGCTTCGCGATTGTCTTCGAGTCTGCCGCCGTCGACTCCCATGGCGCCGGTGGGGCGCCCCATACGGTCGTAAGCGACTCCTCGTTCGATGCCCTGCTCGGTGAAGTGTTCTGCACCATCATTCACAAACAAGAAGTTTCGGGTGGTGTCATTGGCGACGAAGATATCTGTGTCGTGATCCTGATCGATGTCTGTGAAAAAGTAGGCCATCGTCTTGCCGACGGCTTGCTGATCAGAGTCTTCGACATGCAGCCCTGCCTCGCGAGCGCCTTCATCAAACACGCCGTTGCCACGATTGATAAAGAGCAGCGGCTGAGTCCCTTGGAAGCTCATGGGTGGGGCATAGGAGCGTCCAGGAATGCCGAGAATCTGCCGGTCTCCCGCCATGTCGATCTCGGGTGACCAGCGGACATAGGCACCCACCAGAAGATCGAGGTCGCCGTCATTTTCCATGTCGAAGAAGCCGGCAGCGGTGTGCCATTCGTCGATCCCGCCTGCGACGCCTGCGGCCGCTGTCGCATCGGCGAACTGCCCCTCGTCATTTCGAAACAGCACGTTGTGGCCAACTGCGGTGATGTAGAGGTCGTCGTCGGCGTCCCCGTCTATGTCACCAATCGCTGGTCCCATCCCATGGAGATCGCGTTGGAGCCCTGCGGTTGCGGTGACGTCACGGAAGGCGCCGTGTCCGTTATTGTCGTAGAGAGCCAGGCTCGACGACTCGCCTGAAGATGGAGCTTCGTCCCAGGACCAGCGTGTGCCACCGACGAGCACGATGTCTGAGTCACCGTCTTTGTCGTAATCCAGAAATCCGCATCCGCCGCCCATGGTCTCGGGCAACAGTTTCTTGCCCGTTGCTCCACTGCTCGTGACGAACTCGAGCCCCGCCTCGGTGGTGATGTCCGTAAAAGAGCGCGCCGGGTCTTCTGGAGAGTCCGTGGTCACCTTTGAGGGTGCGTCCACGGTCTCTGTTGATGGAGTGGTCTGGTTTCCACATGCCGTAAGCGCCAGGCAGGTCGTGGCAACAGCAAGTTTGACGGAAGGTCGGATCAGTGGGCTGGTCCTTTGCTAGATGAAGAGACTTGTTGATGAGGCAAAGAATGAAGTTCTAGCTCGAGGGATGATAAACCATCAGAGGTTCGACACTCCCTAACGGTCTTGGCTCACATGTTGATCGACAGCAACGCCATGCTTGTCCTGGCCATCGTCATCGTCGGTGGTTTGCTTGCAGGACGCCTTGCCAGAGGGGTGCGGGTGGCTGCTGTGACCGGGCAGATCCTGCTGGGCGTGCTCATCGGGCACTCCGGGCTGTCGCTTTTTCCTCAGGATGCTGTCGAGGCCTTGACGCCCGTCACGCATCTGGCACTGGGTCTGATTGCCGTTGTGGTCGGCTCCCATCTCAATCTCCGGCGATTGCGTGGTGCGCGATTGCGGCTGGGCCTGTTGCTGCTCGGCGAGATGACCATCACTCCCGCCATCGTCTATGTGGCTGCGGTCTACCTCGGGGGTGCGGGCTGGAGGGTTGGCATGCTGCTCGCCGCCATGGCGGTGTCAACCGCCCCGGCGACGATTGTTGCACTTGTTGCGGAGACTCGGTCGCGAGGGGTCTTTACCAAGACCCTTGTAGGCGCCGTTGCGCTCAACAACATTGCCTGCATCTTGCTGTTTGAGGTGGCCCGCATGGCGTCGCGAGTTGGGCTTGAAGCGGGCCACGACGCGACAGCTCTCGAATATGTGCTCGCTCCCCTTCGTCAACTCGTGTTTTCCGGGGGATTGGGAGGCGTGATCGGCGTGGTCCTGGTCTTGCTTACACGACACGTGATCCGCTCGGATCAGTTGGCCACTTTTTCATTGGTGTGCGTGATGCTCGTCGCCGGGCTGGCGGAAAGCCTTGGGCTTTCGTCTTTGCTGGCTTGCCTGTTTTTAGGTTTCACGATTGCCAATCTCACGCCGGATAAGGATGAGATTGTTGAGTCGGCATTTGTTGGCTTGCGGGCCGCCATCTTCGGAGTCTTCTTCACTCTGGCGGGCATGCATCTCGATCTCCAGGATTTGATCGCGAGCGGGATGTTGGTTGCCGTTGTGTTCGTGGCGCGTGCGGTTGGCAAGATGTGCGCCGCGCGGTTAAGCCTGACCGTGGCCGGAGCGACGCAGAAAGTACGCCAATACCTCGGAATCGCACTGATTCCCCAGGCGGGAGTGGCCGTCGGCTTGATGCTGCTCGTACGCGACGACCCGGTGATGGCGCCGTTCGCATCGAGTTTGCTGGCCGTGGGTATCGCGGTGGTGACGCTCAGTGAATTGACTGGCCCGTTCCTGGTGCGTCACGCGTTGCTGCGGTCCGGGGAGGCCGAGCAGGACCGTGACCGCATCCTCGAATTCCTACACGAGGAGAACATCGTTGTCGGTTTGGATGCGCGATCGAAAGAGGGGGCCATTGAACAACTCGTGGACGTACTCATTCGGAGCAATCATCTGGATGCAGACCGTGATCAGCTGTTGAAGTCGGTGCTCGACAGAGAGGCTCAGATGAGTACCTGCTTTGGTGAAGGGTTGTCTGTGCCGCACGGCATTTTGCCCACAGGGTCCCGCATCGTCGGAGCGATGGGGATCTCGAAGGACGGCTGGGATTTTTCGGCTCCTGATGGTCGGCCGGTGCACGTCATGGTGGTCTTGGCGACACCCGAAACTGGTCGGGCTCGCCACTTGCAGGTGCTCGCAGCACTCGCGAAGGCCCTCGGCACCGACCACAGTCGGCAGAGGCAACTCTACGCTGCCGCCACTCCAGCACATGCGTGGGAGATCCTCCACGCCGATGATGAGTCGCAGGACTTCAATTACTTCATTGAAGAGTAACTCTTCCGAGCGCTGTCAGCCGGCCTGCGTGAAGGTCGGCTGACAGTGTGTTGCGCTCGGCGCACTCAAGATGAGTCGGTGGTTCTGTTTTGCTTACTGAACCCTTACTGAACCCTTACTGAACCTTGAGGTCCATCACATTGGACAGCTGATGGACATTGAGGGAGGCGTCAACATCGCCTGCAATCAGCCCAACTTCTACGCCGGAGGTTGCGGGGGGAATCGTCACCTGGAAGGAAGCCACGCCGCCGACGAAGGGATTCAAGCCTCCGATGAAGGAAGGCGGAATGGGGTTGCCATTCACGGTCAAGATAACAGCCAGTCCGAGATCTGTGCCGCCACGCATTTCCACGGTGAGGTTTTCGCCTTCCGTGGGTGACAGACGAGAAGCCGTGAGTTCGAGAGTGTTCGGGGAGAGAATCTCCGCGGCCAGCAGATCACCACCGAGGCCACTTTCGTAGATGCCCAGTGTTGCGTTGCGTGTTGCAGGGGGATAGCCGCTCGTGAAGCCAAAGTTGTAAAGCGTCCCAAACTCAAGTGCCCCGGCAACCTTGTGTCCAGTCACCACTGTGCCATCGTACGTCCACGTCAAACGGTTGTTGTCCGTGGTCACGACCCAGTCATTTGAGGGGTTGTCATCCGTGTCGTGAAAGTAGTGGCCGGCAGTGTTTCCGGTGTTCGGGAATGAAATCGAGCTGACCTTGCGGTCGAGGTTCCAGTTGTAGAGCGCGTATTCGTACCGATAAACACCCGGTGAACTCTCGACAACCTTTGAAGACAGGACGACGTTTCCGTCCTCTGGATTGAGACCGGCAAGAGTCCGGACATCACCCCAGCGATTGAGAAGCGCTGGGCCTTCGATAAGTTGACCCTGCGACGAGAAGTCCCAGGCAACTCCATTCCAGCTCATCAAGCATTCGCGCGACCCGATGTTGTTGGCAAGATTCGCATCATCGCGCACGAGGTAGTTCGCCTCGTAGACGTAGTTCGCACCCGCATTGCCGAGGTCAGCGTCGAAGGCCTCAAGGCGATGGTTCACCGGCCCGAGTCCACTTCCGGTCTGGCTACGATTGCAGTCCGCGGGTGTGCCATCGAAGTACGAGCCGAGGCAAGTCCAGGTGCCCTTCCATGCATCCCACTCATCGCGCGGGCCGAGCCAGAAACGGTCTGCGTTGTTGGAGGAGGCATAGGTGTCCGAGCAGCCGATGCCCAGGAACGTTCCGTTCGAAGGGTTTTGACACGGCGTGCACTGGCTGTTGGAAAGAGCAAAGAATCCGTGTTTAACCCAGGAGACACCGACTTGCTCGAAGCGCCCGTTGGACTCGCGGAACAGGGCCATCACGATTCCGGGGTGGTCCTCCTGCATCGCAGCCAACCAGACGACGTCTTCCGTTCCATCGTTGCAGCTTGTCGTGGCCATCGAGAGGCCTGTGCGGCCATTGGGAAACGTGCCGACGTGTCCGACTTGGTTGATGCCGCTGAGGATGCCCAGTCGCACATCGATGAAGGTGCCAGCCGAACCTGAAAGCGAAGCAGTTCCCGGACGGCCGTTGTAAGGCGTAAAGATGTTCTGGCCGTCGGGATGTTCCCAGTACCCGGTGTACTCCGCGACGTCAGCCTCCACCTTGCCGTAGCCAAGGATCCGCCCCTCGAGATCTGGGCGTTCAAGAGCTTTCGCGAGTTGTGGGGTCACAACCAGGTCCCATGCTTTGACGCGAAGTTGGTCCGGGAGCTGGTGGTCCGAAAAACTTGCACCATCTTCGTCGCCACCCTCGCCTGGGGGCTGATAGCCCTGGCCGTCGACGAAGTAGACCTTCACGTAGCAGAGCTTGAAGGCGTCGAAGTACTCGTCGTGCTTGGGTGTCAGGAAGAAGTAGTCGGGGTCTGGCTCACCTGCAGGGCCGTCATTGCGGACGACGCGTGGTCGGACAGCGAAGTTGTGGAAATCCATGCCGCGCCCTGTGGCTGCATCGGCGAGGAAGAAGCCGCCGGCGACCTCGATGGAACCTCCCAGAACACCGTAGGGTTGAAAGGTGCCCTCTTCGGTGCGGAGAGCCTTGAGATCGGACTCAGGGAGGATGCGGAAGCCAATCAGATCGCCTTCGAGTTCTTCCTCCATGGCGTCTCCGGGAACAACCGTTTCCTCGAGGTCGAGCAGAGTGAGGCCGGCCTGTTCGAGAGCTCCGTCGAGGAAGTGAATGACAACGCGCCCCCCTTCGGCTTCCCAGGGAGTGAGCTGAGCTGAGAGTGGGCTTGCAGTGACCAGCAGGAGGAGAAATGCCAGACGTCCAGCCATGGGGGGGCTCCGATCGGGTGCCAAACAGAAGGGGGAAAGGAAGACGGGGAGAGCCTGAGAGGGGCGTTGGAAGGGAGGCCCAACTCAAGGTGCAGCGAAGACATCCAGTCTAAGTCGAATTCCTCCGTGCGTCGACGACAGTTCGCCCCTCTCTAGAGGAGTCAGGCCAGTTCGGAAATCGCCAGGGCTCCCGGAGTTTGCGAGAGAGGTGGGGTTTAAGGCTGAATTGGTCGCTTCCTGACTTGGGCTTGATCGATGTCGCCGAGCCCTCTGATCGCACATTCAGCCACTTGTCCCCGAGATCAACCATGCCGAGACACCTTGTGCCAGGGCTTCGAGGGATCCTTCTGACGAGCTTCGCTTTTTTGGTCTTGTCGCTTGGCGTGGGCTTTCGCGCCGACTCATGCCTTCTTGAGTCGTTCGCACAACCTCCGGGCTCTCCTCCTGATGCCAGCGTTCGATCGCTGGCACTGGCGAAGCCGATGCCTCTCGCGATGAAGCCGCAGGGTCTCAAGAAGCTCTCAAAGAAGTATGCCAAGCGTTTGAATCGGTTGGAGTCCGCTCAGGTCAACTGGACGGCAGCCCAGTCTGCGCATCTTGCCGCTGCTTTCGATCTCGAGGAACTTCTCGCAGAGATCCCGGCGCCAACACCGAAGCAAATCAAGAAGGCGCATCACGCTTTGAAGAAAGCTGCCAAGAGCGAATCGAAGGCTGTGGCTCGTCTGGAGAAAGCGCTGAAAAAGTTCGATGCCGTTGTGGACAAGATTCTGGCGATTGATCCGGGGTACTTCGATGAGCCTCCGGTACCCACTCGTGATGAACTGCAGGTGTCTCTGCTGGTGCAAGAGGCTTTACCAGCCCATGTGCCGGGTGTCGAAAGAGCTCCGGGTGTCGCGACTTTTGGTGTTCCGTTCGCGCAGGCAGACGCCGTACCTGAGATTGCTGGGCGTCCTGCACTCGGTGTTGCTGGTGCCGAGGTGTGGCAGTTCCGCACCCTGGACACGTGGCCAGATGGCTCGGTGCGCTGGGCGCTCTGTGACGTGGAGGTCGCGTTGCATGCCGGGCAGGTGCTCGACGAACTCGCGGTGGTGTCCGGTCCTGGCGAATCAGGGGGCTCGCCGATTGGAGCGAGTTCCAGTGAATCGATCTTGCTGGACACCGGCCCCCTTCAGGCCCTCATCCGGGTAGACGGCTTCAACCTGTTCCAGTCCGTGACTGTCGAAGGCAAGCTCGTGATCCCCATGAACACACTGCCGGGAATCGTGGGCCGTGGAGTTGGCGGCGAGGTGCTCGTGCCCGGCCAGGGAACGAAGGTTGTTCTCGAAGAGAATGGCCCCGCACGTGCTGTTGTGCGCGCCGACGGCACCCTCGTGGGACCGTCCGGTCTTGGCTACGTCGACTTCACGTGCCGTCTCACAGCTCGTCGGAACAGTTCTGATCTGGAAGTCTCGTTCACCGTGCGAAACGCCAGTCTTGAGCGTCCCCGGCACGCGATCCTCGAATCTGTGGAGCTTGTGACGCAGATTCAGACTCTGGGTGCTCCGCGGCTTGCGGTTTCAGGCCATGAAGGTCCCGTGCAGCGGCTCTTGCAACCCTCGGGGTCCTCCGCCGCGCTTTTCTATCAGGCGTACTCTGCGGCGAAAACTTCTGGCCTTGGCGGTGTGAACTACTTGCCTCACTTGCCGACAGTCGCTGGTGACCCAAAGAGTTTTGTCGAGGAAGGCTACAGACTCACGATCGACGGCCAACTGTTGCACGAACTCGGCGACGAGACTGTTTACCCCGGCCACGCCTGGATGAACCTCTCGAGCCCTGAGGCCGGCATGACGGTGGGAATTCAGGATATGGCCTACCAATGGCCTGCCGCACTTGAAGCGCGGGGTGATGGAACGGTTCTCGTCGGTTTGTTCCCGGAAAAGAATCCGGCGCCCTACACTTTTGTCTGGCGCCAGCACGAGAGTCGTCACGCGGTGTTTTCTTTTCACGCGGGCGCGCCCCTGGACCTGTCACTGGCGACACGGCGATTGGACGCGCCTCTGACGGGGCGAGTCGCAGACTATGGGTATTACAACCGCTCGGGTGTCTTTCCCTACGACTTGCTCACGGAGCAAGAGCACGAGGAGACGCTCGCCATGATGGGGATCGAACACGCGATCGAGCCGAACAACCCTCCGTTGAGCGTCACTCGATTTCTCTACAAAGGGACGACGGGAGGGCCAAACAATCAGGCCGGGATCGAGATCGCGCTGGCTGGCGATTGGTTGCGCAACGGAACGGGGGGCGACTTTCTCAACGGATTGAACCTGGCGCTCTACAAGAGCGAGTGGCAGATTCCGCGCTCAGACGACTTTGATCATTCAGATGACCCAGGCGCGACGAACGGCGAGGTGCCGCACTGCAACGGACACTTCGGTGACGATGAGCATCGCTATCGAGAAGGCATTGTGTTGGCGTACTTCCTCACCGGCGATGAGCGGTTCCGCGAGGCTCTGTTCGATGAGGCCGAGGTGCTTGTGGATGTCTCGATCTGGCCGCACGAGAGGTCCATGTATCAGACCCTGCGTGCCCTCACCTATGTGGCTGAGTTCACCAGGCAGGCTGAACTCGAGCAGGCATTACGCACGAGGCTGGACTACATCACGACACCGGTGATTGATATCCACAGCGCCACAACGGGCTATGGATGGGAAGCTCCCCCAGGAGAAGGCGACCGAGGCTATTACGTCACGTCTTCGGCCAATCAGAGCGAGAAGCCCCCGGGCGAGCATTTTCAGGCCCGCGGATTCATCTCGGCGAGCTTGGGGCCGCTTGGCTATTACCACGCCTGGCGGGGGCTGCCGGCCGGGGACCCCCTCGCTGAGGCCGCGCGAGGCCGGATGCGTGATCTCTCGAAATGGGCCCGATGGGAGCTGTATCCGAGCAAGCCGAATCCGGCCGAGCAGCGGCTCTCCTATTCTTATGCGATCAGCCAGCAGCAGGTGACGAAGTGGGAAAGCACCGATTTCCATCCCCTTTTATTGGGAATGGCCGAATCCTGGAGAGATACGGGGCAGGCTGGCTACCTGGAAAAGGGGGTGGAGCAACTTCAGGCGGCTGCGCTCCACGGGAACCTCGGGATCTGGGACACACGGCTGGATGTTCAGCATTTTCTCAGTGCCTACCGGGATTTCCTGAGAATCCCGTAGGAGGCGCTTTTGGGGCACCTGGGGAATGATCGAAATTCGCCGATCTGTGCCGTATCGGTGCTGAGGGGGAAAGATTGACCGTTTTTCAGGGAATTGCGCACGCCATCTACATTTCTTCTTCACGAACATTCCGAAAGGACTTTGAACCGTCGGCGAATGGTGTCTAGGGTCCGTGAATCGCCGTTCGCAAGCAGCGGCTGCAGTTCCATCTCATCAAGGAGACGTAGGATGAAATCGAAGCTCCTTTGCATGGCTCTGCTGTGCACTGCGGGATGTGCCGGCACAATGCAGGCCACTCCCACGATTCACGGCGAAGCCCCCGCTCTCGCGGTTCAGGACGCTAAGGCCGGACCCCCCGGCATTCAGGGATGGATCCCAGGTATCTTCGACGATATGTGGGATACATTCAGCGCGAACATCGGCACCGGATACGGCGCTGGTGCTCATGTTCAGTTGACCAACCTTGCCCGCGTGGGTATCGGTGACTACGCGGACTTTGGTCTGGTCGGCATCGGGTCAGGTATCTTCCACGGGAATTGGGTCAACCCTTTCCACGTGGCTGACGCCAACGGCGCGATGGCCTACAGCAGCACGATCTGGGACGTTGGTGCCCGTGTCGGCGTTGGCTTCGGTATGTACGCAACTGTGCATACCTGGCAGATCGTCGATCTGGCCTCCAGCATCATCGGCTTCGGCTACTGGAGTCTCGACGAAGACTGATTTCAGTCTTTATCGATGCGGGATGGTTCCTCACTCACTGTGAGGCCTGTCCTGAAAGAACGCCCGTCGGCTCATCGCCGGCGGGCGTTCTTGCGTTTTAGGGCTTCTGCGACGGGGCATCTAGGCGGCAACCGCATCGCAGGTTAGCCTCGGGTCGTGCTGATCGTTCTTCTGCTTCTCGCTGCCCTCGCCTCCCCCGGGGAGACGTCGAGCCTCCCCCAGGTGGAGAGTGCTCCAGGGGCCTGGGTGGAGTGGTCCGACATCGGTGTCGCTGCGCAGCCCCAGAAAGTGTGGCTGCACCCCACCGGAGGCGGGCCCCCGCGGCGCGCCAAGCTTGGCTTCACAGAGGAGGGGGGACTGCGGCTTCGTGTCCCTCGGGTGGAGCAGGGCGATTACGACCTCCGGCTTCGCTCCCAGAAAGCCCCCTCTGCAGATGGGGACGGCTGGACCACGATTTCTGAGGCGGTGTGCGTGCAGGCACCTCAGGATCTGGCCCTGAGTTCGGCTGAGGCCTTGCCGGGGGATGTTCTCGAGATCACGGGGCGTCATCTGGGCCCCCGGCGTGGGCGGGTCGAGATTGCCAGCCGGCGGGCGCGGGTCGTGTCGTGGGAAACGGATGTTGTCGTGGATGCTCTCGGAGCCTCGTGGGATCGTGTTCGGATTCGTGTGCCACGCCGAATCGGTGACGGTGTGCATCCGCTTGTCGTGATCACGGCAGCCGGAGAGACTTGCTTAGCAGACGCCGTTTCCATCACGGGTAGTGAACATGGTGTCGAGCCGGTCATGCGTGGGGAGGCCGGCGAGCTGAGGCTCGAGTCGAAGGCCTCGACTGTTCAGGCCGAATACGATGAGGAGAACGGTGTTCTCTTGCTGCGCGGGTTTGACGGCAAGGGAAAGCACGGCCATTGGTTGCGCCTTTCGATGCGCTACGACCCCAGTGCGCAAGGTCCTGCAGAGTTGCGAGGCAACGATGTGCTCGTGCAACTGGTCCGTTTCATGTCGCAGGACAGTCAGGCCTGGTCATCGGCGTACGGCTGGGGTGGTTTCGCCCGGGTGAGCATTCTCGAGAATGACGCTGGACTGTTGCGTGGCACGGTGACCGGATGGCTGGAGCCCGTTTACGGCCAGGCTGCTGCACGACCCCTTACCGCAACGTTCAGCGTCCTTCTGGACTGATCGCAGCACCAGCGCCTGCTAGGCAAGCTTCGGAGGCGGGTGCATAATGTGAGTGTGCGACGGCGGCCCTGGTATGCCGCACTCACAAGGCCCGCACTTCTCGATCAAGCTTCTCGATGATGGGTGTCCTCACATGCTGAACACGTGGTTTCGTTTTCCTTCTGCCCTGTTCGCTTTCTGGGGTCTCGTGCTTGCTGTTCTGCCCGGCGACATGGAGTCTCTCGCTCCCCCAGTGTTACCCGGTCAGGTGATGCTAGGCACCGAGGTGGGCATCTTTGGCTCGGGCTTTGATGGAGGCAAAGTCCCCGCGGTCTTTGCCGTGACGGAGGGTGTGAAGAAACGCCTGGTGATTGCCGTCGAGTCTTATTCCGACACGCTGATCATGGGGACGGTGAAAAAGATTCCCAGTACGAAAAAGGATCCGGCGGGCGGGAAGGAGTGGACCGTCATGGTGCAGCCGCGTGGCAGCCGGGCCGGTGCAGAGGTCGAGGTGGGGACCGTGAGCACCGTGGCGCCTGAGGTCTTGAGCGTGTCGCCAGGGGCCGGCGCCCCCGGGGATTTGATTGACGTCAGGGTCAGGAATGCCGGGCCAGGCAAGCTGCGTGTTTCTGTCAACGGCAAGAAGGCCAAGGTGACCACCTCCTTCATCGATGAAGATGACCTCGATAAGGGGGATGATGAAGAGCCGCTTACATTGCGCGTTCGGATCCCCAAGGTCCCCGATGGCTTCTATGACGTGGTGGTCAGCAACAAGCTGGGTAGCACGCCAACCACCGACCAAGTCGAGGTTGCTGGAAGTCCCGTCCCCTTGCCGAAAGATGGCCTGTCCGCGGTGATCAGTGGCAAGAAACTGAGGGCGAAAGGCGAGCAGCTCAGCTCTCTACTCGGAGAGTTGGGAGAGGTCACACTCGATGTTCAGAAGGGCAAATCAGTCATTCGGCAACTGGTTGTCACGATGCCCCTCGATATCGAAGTGGATGAGCCGCCCTTGCGTTACACGAGCGCGCCCGCCTCCATCGGCTATGGCGAGATCCACCCCGACGGCTCATCTCCCGGCTGGAGCAGCAATACGGGCACGCTCGACATCGTCGTGAACTCCAAGATCGACGGCCGTTTCCAGGTGACGTTCTCAGGGACGTTGATCGAGGAAGGTGCGCTCGGGGAAGCCACGGAGCGCGACGTGAAAGGCACCGCGGTGTTCACCAACACGTTGTTCGACTGACCGGGATCGGTCGATCGGCTCTGTTGCGACCGAGGGCTGGAGTCAGCGACCCACGCGAGGAACTCGGAGTCCGCTCACCAGATCGACTTCCTGGGGTGAGTAGGCTTCGATGAGATTCGCCGCCCAGACGTGAAGCTCCCAGTCGTCGGCGAAACGCACCTGGCGTTGCATGGCGGTTTCGACCACGGCGGTTGAGGGCGCCTGGACACCCTCTTCCAGGGCCCGTGCCTGCTGCGCCCGGGCGTCTTTGGCCTTCACGCGCTCGGGAAGTTCGGGGTCACCGAAGAAGATCGGTGTTTTCGACAGGTCAAGGTCGACAGCCCCTTCTGCATCGAGGTCTGCGGGTATCAGGACCACCAGATAGCCCGAGTCATAACCGACGTTGAGACGTGCGGCTGTTTCGCTGCCCACGTAGAGCACGGGCTCAAAACCCTGCCGTGGTTCGATCAGTGAACGATCCTCGACCTGGAGGACGAGTGCCATGCCTGCATGGAACTCCGGACGTTCGGCGCGCCAGTGGTGCACCGAGGGCGCGTCCAGGGTGAACGGCCGTGCCATCACAAGCCGAACCGGGCTTGTATGATTGATGGTGAGGGCGGTCGGTGCGGGTTCGTCTGGCGTCTCTTGGGCCAAGGTGTGGAGCCCACTTGCCAGGAGGAAAAGGCCGACGAAAGTAGAGGTCGTGATGCGATTCATGATCCGGTACGTCCTGGTCAGTCGAGGGTCAGTTTCAGGTCGTCGAGGCCGAGGCGTCCCTCGGGTGAGCCGAAGGATGGGCCAAAATAGAGCGACACAGATGCAACGGAAGTCAGGTCCAGGCCTGATCCGTCGTTCAGAAAATCGGTGAGGCGAATGCGAATGGTTTCGTACTCGTTGTGCCAGCCAACTCCTGAGCCGCAACCCGTCCGCTGGTAGGGCTCTTCGAGGCCTCCTCCGTACACGCCTATGTTGATCCGGCTGTTCACGGCATTGGTGTCGGAGAGCACAACCGAGAAGGTGGTGTCCCCGAGTGCTGATGTGGTGAAGGGGTGGCGTGTGGCCTGGCAACTCCGGAAGGAGAGGTAGGCGAAGTCCGAGAAATCCTGATCCGGGCCAAGGATGCCGAAGGTCATCTTGGTGTCGCTGTTGTACTCGAACACCAGTGCGCGGGCGCGATCGTTGGCCCGGGCGTAGGTGAACCCGTTGAAGGGATCGGCGCTGTTGTTCGTGAAGTTCGAATTGCCGTCATCGGGCTTGCCGGAAAGCATGTTGGCCACGGTGGTGGTCACAGGCCCACCCGAACTCGACATGTTGAGGGCAGAGTTCGTCTGAAAGTCGTCGATCACGAAGGTGTTTGCGATGGGGCCTTCGCTGTGCTGGAGATCCACGACGACGCAGTTGTTACTCGTGGGAGCTCCGATCGGCTGGAACCGCTCCCATTGGCGCCAGAGGTAGTCCTTGGCCGGAGCATTGCCTTCGATCACGTGTTTCACAAGCGGCAGGAAGTACCCACGCATGATGGCGTGTGTCGACGGCTTGCCTACGAGGCAGGGGCCACTTGCTACGGAGCCAGAAGAGTTGTGGAAATCGCCGTGCCCTACGCCGTGCAAGGAGATGGAGCTTCTGCCTTGGGCAGCGCGGTCGTGAATCTGTTGCGTCTGGGTAATGTTGCTGCTCGCACATCCATTCACATCGGCGTCGGCCGCACCGGTCCACACATGGTAGTGCTCGACGTTGTGGGGGTTGCTGGAGGATGTGGCGAGGAATCCCGTGGGAGCAATGCTGGATATCAGAGTGATCTGACCGATTCCGTAGTTCGTAGGAACGAATGTCCCGTCGAACAATCGGTCATAAGCACGCGCGACTCCCTCGCCTCCGCGACTGTGTCCTAGCCAGACGATGCGGGAGGCATCGATGTGTCCATTCAATGCACCGCCCTGAATGCTGGCGAGATTCCCGAGGAAGTAATCCGTATTTGTCAGCGTCGTTGTCGAGGCGGTTTCGATTCCGGGCTGCGTGTTGTTCTGGTGTGACATGACGACATAGCCGTAGGAGGCCATGTGCTCGCCCAGGTGGTCGTACCACTGGTAGTTGTGCCCATTTCCGTGACTGATCACGATCAGGGGCAGTTGGCCCATGTTCGAGATATTGCTCGGATAGAAGGTGTTCTGAGCCAGATTGACACCGCCCGAATAGAGAATCTCGGTGACGGCCAACGGACCTGGGAGTGTCAGGTCGTGAACCACGTAGAGGCCGGTCTCGTCACCGTTTCCGTCGATGATGTCGCCCGGCGAAAAGAGCCCGTCATTGTTGACGTCGATCACGACGTCGTAGCCCACGCCGAGTTGGGTCCCGTTGATTCCGTTGAGAGTTCCCGTGTCGACCTCGAGAATGTTGTTCTGAATCGACCCGGCAACGAAGGTGAAGGTCTCAGCGCCTCCGCTGCTGACGTCCACGAGTGAGGGGTCTGCAGTCCACTGAGCGAGATTCTTGGCTTTGACGACATAGACTCGCGCCGTTGTTCCTGCAAGCCCTGGATAGAGGCTGGTTTCGATACCGATTTTGATGGAAGCGCCTTCGTTGAAAGCGGTGACGTGCTCAAAATGCGGGTAATCACTGAGGGTGTTGCCAGCGAGCTGCACCTTGTCGTTGTTGATGTTGCCGATGACGCTGAGAACTACGCCGTTGCTGACATCAAGTCCGCTGGTCGCAGTGGGATCGAAGACAACGCAAGCGGTGTAGACGACCAAGCCCACTGTAGAGGGATCGTTGGGCAGCGTGATCGGTTTGGAAAGCTCGCCTAAGGGCGATGTGATACCCAGAGGAAAGATCGACCATGCGGGGCTAAAGCCGATGGGGAAGGGCACTCCGTTGACGGCCGTTGGTCCTGGAACGAGGTCCACGACCATCGAGCACGGAAGGTTTGGGTTGCCGACCACATCAATGGTGAGCGTGCTTCCGTAGAGACTACTGAGCGCGCTCGATTGACCATCGAGGGTCAGGTCTGAGGCGCTCGCCTGGGTGCCCATCAGCAGGCAGGCAAGCAATGGCAAGAATGCAAGACGCACGGGTGAACTCTCCTCGGGTGATGAACGGCCCGCAATCGTACACGGGAAACGCGATGTTGGCATGAATCGGGTGCTGAGAGCCTGCTCAGCTCTACTCAGGACTCAAGAGCGGGCCAGGCCCGGTCATTTCGCTGGTAGCAGCCGTCTTTAAAATTCTTGAAGAAGAAAGGGACGAGCGGGTGGCCCACCGCCTGCATGGATTCATCTGGTAGCAGGCTCGTCTGAGCCGCGTAGGTGACGTGGTGCGCACCGTCCACGAGAACGTGATACCAGGGCTGATTGCGTTCGGGACGCGTCCGGTTGGATTTGTACCAGTCGTCCGCGGCATGGCAGTTGCGGTCGAACGCGACGACCACGCCTCGGTAGCCATAGCGACGATGCCGGACCAGTTGTCCTTCTTCGTAGCGTGGTGCCGGAGATCCAGCATCTTCCGGAGAGACTGCGTCCTCGTCGAGGGTCGCGGACTCAGTCGTTGGAAGGCTTGGAGTGTCTTTCGCGCGTTGGGATTGAACGTGCCGCGAGACGGCATCCAGAACCGAGGCAATCTTCGAGGCTTCCGGTTTTTCAGGCAGCTTGTTCAGCGAGGCTTCGAGTTCGGCCCCGAAGCCAGCCAGCGTGCCGAGGACCTCGCGCCTGACAGACTCCGAAGGGTCGTCGTAGAGACAAATCAGCGCGGGGAGCTGGGTGATGTCGGGCATTGTCGGAGCCATCAGAGGAGGAGTCGAAGCCTACCACGGACGGCTCGATGGATAGCCGTGTTGCGGAGCGCCGGTCGAGTTGACCTGCCCCCAGAGGTGTTTTCGGTTCGCTTTGCGAGTCAGGGAGCCGCGGCGGGCCGAAGTCATGCGTGGAGTCTGGCTTTGTTCGTTTGTGCTGCTACCCTGCTCCGATTCTGAAACTCAACCCCGTACCCAATCTTCGGAGTGAACACATGTCTCATCCCTGGAAGCAGCGTGCGCTTGCGAGCGTTCTTTGCCTGTCCATTTTTGCGGGTGGCTGCTACGGCCCGTTCAATCTGACCCGTCAGGTCCATCACTGGAACGGCACTGTCGTTGAGAACGAGTGGGGCCAGGAAGGCATCTTCCTGGGGCTCGCTTTTCTTCCCGTCTACGGCCTCGCCATTCTTGGTGACTCCCTGATCTTCAACTCGATCGAGTTCTGGGGTGGCCAAAACCCGATTGCAGCACCCGAACTCAGCGATGGTGCTGATTGAGCGTGCTGAATCCCTGAGACCCGACTCGAGCAGTCTTGGGTTTCTTGCTTCACAGGCAGCAGTCGCTGTCTGAAAATCGCCTTCGGGTTCGATACGATCTCGAGCCCGAGGGCGATTGACGTTTTCACGGCGCCCTTGCTGACTCGCACGGAGTTTCACATGACTCGATTCTTGTCGCTGCTGTTCGTTGTGCTGTGTGGAGGATGTGCTTCAGCTCCTTCGGAGACCTTCAACGGACCCATCTTGTGGCTCGATGTTCCAGAGATGGCGTCGGAGGCCGGAGAATCGTCCGCCCGCTTTTCTGGACTCGTGTTTCGCGATGACGAAAAGGACGAGGATACTGATGACGTCGAAGATGAAACGGGAGGCGCGGGCGCTGGCTTTGCCATCTTGATGTACATCCCGAACCGCATTCTGGATGCGTTCGACATGGTCCGCGCGAGAGCTCGCATCGGGCCCGGATTTGCCGTGGGCGTTCGCGCCACGGATTACGCGGATGCGTACGTCGGGGCCTACGCCACGGTTTACGTCGGCTTGCCAGGGGCACGTGGTCGCAAGATGCCGCGCTCGCCCATCGGGCTTGAGTCGAAGTCGGGTGCCGAGGTCAGTGTTGTGGATGCCACCGTCGAAGGAGGCGTGGGGCCTCACTATGGCAAGACCGAGATCGGCATGAGTTTCCAGCTGGCATTGGTCGGGGCTGACGTGGGCTTTGATCCGATGGAGATCGTCGATTTCGTCGTGGGTTTTGCGGGCTTCGATCCTCAGGACGACGATTTCTGAGCAGGCTGCGGGGCTCTCGGCATCGAGGCACGAACGGCCAACTTCTCTGCGCGCCTCCTTTGCGGGGCGCTTGCTATCCTCGTCCAGATGTTCAGCTGCAAATATCGACGCAGCGGCCGTGGCCGTGCCGTCTGTCCAGTTGACATACATGCCCTCTGCCTTTTGATCTGCGGCTTGGCCATGTCATGCGACCGCCCTGTTGCGGAGGTCGTCGAGCAGGGGGATGCGTCGCATGTCGAACTGCTCGCTCTTGACCAGCTTGATCGCATGGCTCAGCGGCCAGAGGATGCCCAGGGCTACCTGGAGCTTGGCATGTTGTATGACCAGAACTCCCGGCCTGCGCTGGCGGTTGAAGCCTACGAAGATGCTCTGCGATGGGACGCGAGCAATGCGCGTGCGCTGTATCATCTGGGGCGCATGCGCGAAGTGCTCGGTGACCTTCCGGGCGCGCTTCAAGCGTTCGAGTCCTGCGTGGAGCTGGCTTCAGATGCTGTGATGGCGCACGCGCGTCTGGGAGATCTTCAACTCTCGACAGGCGAACTGGATGCAGCGCGTGCGAGCTTTGCGCGTGCACTCGATCTAGACGGGCACCATCCTGCCGGCCCTGAAGGGCTGGCGCGTGTTGCGCTGGCCGAGGGGCAGGCCGCTGTTGCTGTGGACGTTCTCACGAAGTTTCTGCTGCGGTCTCCAGAGCGCGGCCATGCGCGCTTCCTGCTGGGGACTGCCTACCGAAGCTTGGGTAGGCTTGACGAGGCACGAGTTCAGCTGGAGTTGAGTGAAGGGTCTTCGCCTGCGGTTGCTGACCCGTGGCTGGAAGAAACCAAGGCCTATCTGGCGGGGTATCACGGAGTGATGCAGCGTGTCGTTGAGCGAGGCACGGCAGGTGAGGCCGATCAGATCGTCGAGTTCTTGGAGGTGCTTCGCCGTGAGTACCCGGACGATGTGACGGCTCTGGAGAAACTCGTGGCTGCGCAGTTGCAACTGGGGCGGCCTGGGGATGCGATTGCTGCGCTGGACGACTTCCTTCAGCGTACTCCTGACCACTCTCGCGCCTGGTTTCTGCGTGCCTTGGCCCTTGAGGCGAAAGGCGATCTCGGAGCCGCTGAAGTCGCGATTGCGCGTTCGATTGCTGGGCAGAGCGACTGGGTTCCTGCTCACGAGTTGGCCGCACGCGTGTCGTGGCGCAGGAACGATCTACCGCAGGCTGTTGAATCGCTGGAGAGAGCGCTTTATCTCGGTGGTCCCAAGCTCAATACGATGTTGAAACTTGCACGGGCGCTGCAGTTGGTTGGCGATTCGCAAGAAGCTCGCAAGGTCCTCCGTGCTGCATCCGAGGCATTCCCCCTCAACGCGGCGCAAATCCAGGCAGCAGCCCAGGGGTTGCCTCCGATCACTGAAGGTGTCGGCGATGGGTTGTAACTTGCGGATACGCCCTCTCTGCGTCGCTCTCAGCTTGCTCCTGATCACTTGCGGAGAAAGTCCTGAAGTTACAGACCGAGCGCCAGAGGCCGCCTCGGGTTCACTGCCGACGGGTGACACGATTCATCCACCCGCGTCGGCTCCCGAAGATTTCATTCCGTGGTTTACCGATGAGGCCGTGGGCCGTGGCATCGCGTTCCGGCATGAGTCTGGTCACCAAGAGGCCTATCTCATGCCTGAGATCATGGCCGGTGGTGCAGCGCTGTTTGATGCAGATGGCGATGGCGATCTGGATGCCTATTGCGTGCAGAGTGGTTGGTTGCGCCCGAGGCTCGGCGAGGCGCTTCCAGGCAATCGCCTGTTTGTGAATGAGGGCCAGGGTCGCTTTCGCGACGCAAGCGAGGGCAGTGGTGCAGCAGACCAGGGCTACGGCATGGGAGTCGCTTGCGGTGATGTCGACAACGACGGCGATGTCGATCTCTACGTCACCAATGTGGGAGCCAATGCCTTGTTGCTCAACGAGGGGGCCGGCCACTTCGTCAACAGCACGGCAGCTGCTGGCGTGGGCGATCTGGGATTCGGTGCGAGTGCCACCTTTGTAGATCTGGATGCGGACGGCTGGCTTGACCTCTATGTCACCAACTATCTCGGATGGTCCAGCGACGGAGAGCTGTCATGTCACAACGACATGGGAGGTCTCGACTATTGCGACCCGGCCAATTACGTCGCGCCTGCGAGAGATGTTGTCTTTCGCAACCTTGGCGGGCTGGGTGAAGGGGTCCGCTTCGAGGATGTCACGGATGCGTCTGGCGTGGGGGCGAAGCCTGGTACCGGGTTGGGTGTGGTTGCTGGTGATTTCGACGATGACGGCCTGCAGGACATCTTCGTTGCCAATGACGGCATGCCGGATCGCCTGTGGATGAATCAGGGCAACTTCACGTTCGTGGATGAAGGCTTGCTTGCGGGTTGCGCTCTGGATCATTCCGGGCGAGCGAAGGCGGGAATGGGTGTCGCCGTGGCAGACGTGAATCAAGATGGCGAACTCGACCTGCTGGTCTGCAATCTGGACAAACAGACGGATTCGTTCTTTCTCAATGAAGGCGGGTTGTTTTCGGATCAAACGCTGGGAGCGGGCTTGGCGGTTCCAAGTCGCACTTTCACTCGATTCGGTGTGGGGCTTCTGGATTTCAATCACGATGGCCTGCTCGATCTTTTCCAGTCGAACGGGCGCGTGCGCCGACAGTCGCGACTGTGGAGCGAAGATCCCTATGCAGAGCCGAACCTTGTGCTGCGTGGGTTGCCGGAGGCGAGGTTCTCTCCTCTCTCAAGTGCGGATGGCACGGCACAGCCTTTCGCTGGAACCAGTCGCGGAACAGCCTTCGGTGATGTCGATGGTGATGGGGCTCTGGACGTGCTGGTCATCGACCGTGATGGGGCGGCTCAACTGCTCATGAACCAGGCGGGGGAGCAAGGTGGCTGGGTGGGCTTCTCCGTGGTGAATGCCGAGGGAAGCCCTGCCTTGGGTGCCACGGTCACCCTGGTTGCGGGAGAGCGTTCGCTGCGAGCCGATGTGCGTGCAGGCGCCGGCTATCTTTCCAGCCAGGACCCGCGCGTTCACTTCGGATTGGGAGATGTGCCACAGGTCACGGACGTCAAGGTGCGTTGGGTCGATGGGACCGAAGAGGTGTTTGGAGGCTTCGATGCAGGCTCGTGGCACGAACTGCAGTTCGGCTCAGCTCTTCGGTAGACGGCCGCATCTATTCCATGCGGGTGCACCACGCGCAGTTGTCAGCTTGCCAGAGTGCATCACCGAGTCCGGGCGCTGCTCCCGTGTAGCCAAGTCGAGCAAGGTCTGAGAGAAGCTGGGGGTCCGTGCTCACAGCCCCCGCAAAAGAACTCGCAGGCGTCTCGCTCAGCCAGCGCACAAGCTGTGCGCGCAAGGCCTTCGCTTCGTCGATCCGTTCACTCAAGACGTTGTTCTGGCAAGTGGGATCTGTGGTCAGGTCGTAGAGCTCGACTTCGTGGTGATCGTAAAGGCGGTGGTTGTCCCGCAGGTGCAGGATGAGGTGCAGGCCCCCCTGACTGAGACTCGCCGAGCTTCCGTGTGATGAGAGTGCGATCCGGGCTTTGTTGCTCGGGGCATCTCCGTTTGCATCGCCTGCTTTGTCCACCAGACTGTTGCCCGGGAAATTCACCTCGGTCTCCCCGGCAAGGTCAAGCAATGTTCGGCCAAGATCGAGATGGCTGACGGGGTGTGTGACGCGTGTGCCCGCAGGAGCTTCTGGCCATGTGAGGATCAACGGCACATGCAATGTGTCGGTGTATAACTCGGCGTGGTCAAACCACACGTCATGATCACCCATTTGTTCACCATGGTCTCCAACGACAGCCACCACGGCTTCCGCCATTTTGGGGTGATCGAGAACGCGTGCGAGTTGTTCGTCGAGAGAGCTTACGAGTGCTTTGTATTGAGCGCGTGGATGCTCGAGGGCTCGAAGGCCTTGCATCTCGCGTGGCAGCACGATGTTCTCGGGAAGCTCTGGCAGGGCCGGGTCGTAGGGGTCTGTCGGTCCATCGTAGTAGCGCGCCATCCATTCGGGCGATGGGTCATAGGGTCGGTGGGCATCGAAGACATGGAGCCACAAGAAAATCGGGCGTTCGTCATGCGTGGCTTCGCCAGGCGCAAGCCATCGCTCAACGATGTCCAGTGTGTCTGCCGCAGGGCGCTGCGGGAGGTCGGGCCATGTCATGCGGTCGAAGCCCTGGCCAAGCCCGCTCACGGTGTCGCCGAGATGATGGGCGCTGAGCGCGGCGAACGTTCGATAGCCAGCGTTGCGTAAGCGCTCGGCCAAGGTCTCTGCTTCCTGTCCCATGGCCTGTTTGTTGGTGAAGATGCCCACGTCTCGGGGATGAAGTCCGGTCATCAGAGCCATGTGCGAGGGGTTCGTGTAGTTGGCACTTGCAAAGCAGTCCTCGAAGAACACGCCGCGATCTCCGAGGGCGTCGAGGTTTGGTGTCTCGACGCCTGCACCCCGAACCGCATTCCCAAGATGATCGCCTCGGTGCGTGTCCGTGGTGATCAAGAGCAGTGATGGGTTCTTGCGTGATGAGCGGCTCCAGACAACTGCTTCCGAGATCACGCAGGACGCTTCTTGCCCGGGAGCTCCGCGGATTTCGAAGCGAGCCAAGAGGTCTCGTCCCGAGAAGTTGTTCAGTTCGAGGGAGAGGTCAGTCCACACGGCCTGGTCGTCGCCGCGTGCAAGAGGATGTTCCAGAACCTGGAGTTCCTCCCCTTCATGCTGGCCTGGGTCGGTCAGGGTGATGATCAAGAGGGGGGGCTCGCCTTTCCAGCGGCCGTGTGGAGGGATGCCCACCGAGAAACTGAGCACACCCGCAGGTGGCACGTGAAAAGAGGTCTCGACGGGGCGACCGGTGCTCACGCCAACGCCCAGCCGTCCTTCATCCCCCAGTCGAGAGAGTTGGCCTTTTCCGTTGCCTGTCGGAACCAGTTGAGAAGCTGGTGTGGCGAGCAATTCCACGGACTCCAGGCTGACAGAGCGTGGAGTGTCGCCAAAGAGCAGTTGCATGGAGGTGGCGGTTCCGCGTTCAGCGGCCACCCGCGGTAGCACCATCTCGACAGAGCCGACTTCGGCCAACTGGGTGATCGGAACGGAGTTCGTGGTGGCCACCACGAGGCCATCGCGGAGAAAGGCGGCCGAGGCCAGCGTTTCACCCGAACACGCCAGTGTCAGTTGAACGCGATCAAAGGATTCGAGGTCATATGAGCCCTGACGTCTGAGGCGAATCGGGTCTCCCGTTTTCTGGGGGGTGAGACGTAGCAGATCGGACGAATCTTCGTGGGGATGCGGCGTGAGCGAAATCTCATCTGCAGCGATGAGCCATGCGCTGCGTTCGGCGGCGGGCTCAAATTTTTGAACAACTCGGTTTGCCGGCCGTGGGCTGGCTTCCAATCCCTGCATGGTGAGATGTCGAGGAAGAGAAGTTCTCTCCTCTGCGCAATTGGTCAACATCGCCAAGCAGAGAGCCAGACAGGCGAGAGGCCCTCTTCTTGGCGAGAAGGGCTCGGGACTTCGATTCAGCATGTGTGGGGGGTGAATGCCTGTCTCCGGATGGCTCCCTGCGTGTCCATGAAAGGCATGATAGGCGCATGCTCCTCGGACAGGTAGCTGCCGACTTCGGGGGGCCGTGGGCTCGATGCCCGGCAGCCCGTTTCTGGAGCCTGGAGCATCTGCCCGCGCCATAGGCCCCGAAAATCTGCCGGACTGGGGGCCACTGGATCGGGGCCAAAGCCCTTGGCGCAGGCTGCTGTAGACTGTGGGGAACCGCAGCATGCACTCCCTGCACGTGCTGCAGAACCGACCGCCTCATTTCCCGAATCAGGCGGTGATTGGCTTTCCCACCGAATCTCTCCAGGTCTTTGATGCGCGTTCTCTTCATATACAACGAGGTTGAGTGCCTTGCATTGCAGTACCTCTCGTCGGCGTTACGGCAGGCGGGTCACGAGACGGCTCTGCTTTTTGACCCGAGGCTCTTTGATGGATTTCGGCAGGAATACAACAACAGGTTGGTAGCCAAGGCCTGCTCGCTGAAGCCGTGGATTGTCAAACAGATGCGGGAGTATCAGCCCGACGTTGTTGGCTTCTCGGTACTCACCGCGAATGCTGACTGGTGTGCCAGCTATGCCGAGGAAGCTCGGAAGCACTTGCCGAATGCGACGATAGTTGCTGGTGGCTATCACGCGACCACCAGCCCGGGTCCCATGCTTCGTACAGGTCTTTACGACTGGGTCATTCGCGGCGAAGCAGAAGATGCATTCGTTGGCCTTGTGAACTCGCTTGAGGTCGGAGGCGTGGACCGCAGCCTTCCTAATCTCGCGTATCTCGATCCTGCACATGCAGATGGAGAGTTGATCGAGAATCCGCTGACCCCTTACGAACAAGACCTAGATCGTTATGCCGAACCGGACAAGGAGTTGTTCCTCGGGCTCGGGTCGCCTTTTCGGGTGGGGCATATGGTCGAGTGGCGGCGCGGTTGTCCTTGGGGCTGCACGTTTTGCGGAAACAATGCTTATCGAAAGATGTATTACCCAGATCGTGCGGATTACATGTACACGCGAGACTTCCTTCGAAGCCGTTCGGTGACGCGCGTTCTGGACGAGTTGCGTTACGTCAAGGCCAAGTACGACCCGAAGGTTTTACGAGTCAATGATGACGATATCTGTGCCGATGAAGCATGGTTGAAAGAGCTTGCCGAACGCATGACGGATGCGGAACGCATCCCATTCAAATGTTTTGCGATTCCGAACAACATCAACGAACGCACCATTCGTTATCTGAAGCAAATCGGATGTGCGCAGATCCAGATGGGGGTGCAGTCGCTTAATCCTGAGATCCGCAAGATGCTGGGACGCCCAAACAGCGAGGCACAAATTGCGAGAGCCATTGATCTGGCTCGAGAGCACAAGATCGGGCTTTTCGTGGACCAGATCTTCGGCCTCCCGGGAGAGACAGAAGATGATCTGAGGACGGTCGAGAGCTTCTATCAGGAGCACGTGCCAGATTGCGTGAGCATTTACTGGCTCGACATCTGGGCCGGCGCGGACATCCTTCAGCAGTCCGTGGACGCCGGGACGATCACGCAAGAGACTGCGGATGCCATCAAGCAGTACAGCGAGCGTGGAGATATTTCCACGATGCGTCGGTATCACAATGATTTCGCAAAGCCGTATGCATGGCGTATTGATATTCGCAACGTCTTCGGCAAGCACATGGCGCGTTTCTTGATAGGCACCGGGCTCTACCGAGTTATAGGCCGCCTGAACCTCACCAAGTTCATCAAGGCCTGGCGAGTGATCAAGAACGTCAATCACTTGCATGCGTTCCCGCCTGCACGAGAAGTCTATGACATCACATGGGCACGCCATCCACGCCTTGTGGCCTATTTCATTGGCTTGCGTGTGAAGCTGGCTCTGGGGCTCGTCAAGCGAGTGCCCATGGTTGTGTTGCCGCCGGTGGATTCTGCAGAGGTCACCAAGGATCCGGTGGCTTCTCAGTCGGCGCTCCGGGTCTAGGTGCGTGGCGTAGAAGTGCCGTGGACAGTGGGTCGTTTTGCACTTCGGGAACGGAGCGAGGTCGGTCGAGCCATTTGGTAGAGTTCCTTGTTCGAAGGCGGTGGAGTTCCTTTGTGTTTCGTGTCTCGTTGACCATCGCTTTACGAAGTCTGGCGCATGCCCCCATGACTGGCCGAATACGCGCTTTTTCGACGGCCATCTTTGCCGTGGTCTTCGGAGCCCTGGTCAGTTGCTCGAACGCCGGGGAGCCCGATTCGACGAGCGCTGATTTTGCGCCGCCGAATGTCCTTTTGATTTCGCTCGATACGTTGCGTGCTGATCATCTGAGCAGCTACGGCTATCGCTTGCCAACTACGCCGGCTCTGGATGGGTTGGCCGCGCGCGGCGTGCGGTTTGATGACGTCACTGTCCCCACGCCCAAGACCTGGCCCGCCGTGGCCACCATGTTGACCGGTGCAAGTCCACGTACGACGGGTGTGCGCCTGGCCAACCGTCAGCTTCGCGAAGACCTTCCCGTCTTGCCTGAAATCTTTGCAGCTGCTGGCTATCGCACCGGTGGCATCGTGACGAACTTCAATCTGCTGAAGCAGTACGGCTTCGGGCGCGGTTTCGATGACTACATGGAAGCCTGGGAAGAGGCGTGGGATGTCTTGCATCCCGAAAGCCCTTTACCCGAAGACCCCACCGAACGCTTGAAGATGCTCTTCTCGGCAGGCGGGATGAGCGTTCTGTTCCAGGCAACGGATGCCAAGCTGGTCACAGATCGTGCGCTTGACTGGATGTCGTCGGGTGGCGAAGAACCCTCGCCATTCTTTCTCTGGTTGCACTACATGGACCCTCACGGTCCTTACGATCCGCCGCCGGGGTATCGAAAGCTCTTCGACGGAGAATATCCGGAACAAATCGTCTCGCTTGAAGAGTTGCATTCCCCGCATCTCCACACCAAGAAGGGGAGCAAGACGCCGGTCGCTGATCTCGGGTTTTATAAGGCGCGTTATGACCGCGAGATCCGATCCCTGGATGACCAACTCGCCCGCTTGTTCGACTATCTTTCAGAAAGAGGTTTGGCTGCAAACACGCTGGTGGTGGTCACAGCTGATCATGGAGAGGCGTTGGGGACGCACGGCTACTATTTCGAGCATGGCTTGCAGCCCTATCAGGAATGTGCACGTGTGCCTTTGATTGTTGCGGGTGCAGGGTGTGAGGCAGAAGGAGTACCGGCAGGACGCACGGTGGAGGCTCCTGTGGGGCTGATTGATGTTCCACCGACAGTGCTCGAATTGGCCGGACTCGATGTGCCCGAGAGTTTCGAGGGTCAGAGCCTTGCAGCGTTGATCCGGGGTGAGCCAGGAGCTTCTGCTCCAGCCAATGTTTTCATGGAGTCGGGAGACGACCGCTATGTTGATCGCCCCATGCAACTCAGCGTTCGACAAGGCCCATGGAAGTTGATCTATGTGCGATCAGCTGAAGACCGTCGCCAACTTGCGGGTACGACATTCGAGCTCTACAACCTGAAGTCAGACCCGGACGAGTTGGTGAATCTTTCCGAGGATCCCGAGTACGCGGACATTGTCGGCAAGTTGTTTCATGAGCTGACGGTGTGGCAAGACATGCACCCTGTGGGGACGGGGCTTTCGACCGAAGAGTTCATGAAGGGGCTGGATCCGGTCGCAGAAGAAACCCTTCGCGCCCTCGGCTACCTCGATTTTGACAAGAGTGGTGAGGCTGGTAGCGGCCGATGAGCGGGCGCAGCCTTTCAACGCCTTTGGTGGTGGCACTCTCCTGCGTGGGGTTGGCCGCATTGTTTGCGGTTTCGCTTGCTCAGGGTTTGGGGCGCGAACTCATTCATGACGAGCACCAGTTCGTGGCACCAGGTGCTTTGCTGGTGAGTGAAGGGTTGCTGCCCTATGTGGATTATCCGTACTTCCACATGCCGCTGTTGGCGTTCTTGTACGGCGGCGCCTTTATCTTCACGGACCATTTGCTGCTGGGGGCTCGACTTGTCTCCGTGCTGTTCGGCTGGCTGCTGTTGATCGCGATTTTCCGGAGTTCATGGCGAGTCCTGTCTGATTGGGGCCCCTGGGCGCGCGGACTGGCGGCGCTGTCCGGATGCTGCCTGCTGTTCTTTAATCCGCTGTTTCTGCAAGCGCACGGACTGACATGGAACCACGATGGCGGCGTGTTCTTTGCCACACTCGGCATGTTGTGTTTATGCCGTACGCCAGGCCGTGGTCGCGAGTCGCGTTCCTTACTGCTCGCCGGCCTCTGCCTCGCGTTTGCCACCGGAATACGGCTGTCCTACGCGCCTCTGGCGATTCCTTTTGCGTTGTTGGCTTTTCGCATGGGGGAGGCTGGTCAGGGAATGAGTCGAGTGCTTCGACTTGCGCTTGGAGGCGTGATCGGATCACTTCCGGTCTTCTTTCTGATGGCTGCCGCACCGACCGACTTCTTCTTTGGAAACCTTCGCTACCCGCTTCTGAATACGGAGTGGTATGCATCCGAAGGAAACACCACGGCCATGACGCTCGGCGGGAAATTGGCGTTCCTTGGCGAACAAGTGATGGACAAGCCACCAACATGGGCGCTGTTGGTCGCAACCTTTGCAGGCCTGCTAGCGTGGTTGGTAAGCCGTCGATCTTCTGGGGAAAATGTGAAGGCGACTTTAGAGCGTGCTGCGCCGGGACATCCGTCGCTGGCTGGCGCAGCCTTTCTCTGCTTCCCGTTCGCATTGGCCGGCGCCTTTGCTCCCTCGCCGAGTTGGCCGCAGTATTATGTGGCTGTTATTCCTTTTCTGGTCCTCGGATCCGTGGGCGGGCTGGCTTCTCTTGCTTGTCAACGCCCTCTCGCTCGAGTGGGGGTGGCCTTGCTCGTGGCTGCGGGATGCCTTGCTGTGCTCTCTGGCCGCGACCGATTGCAGCCGGTTTCAGTGCTCGCAGATCGCTCCACCTGGGAACCCCTGAAAGTTCACGCGGTCGGCGAGCAGATCGGAGAGCGGGTTGGCGCTGGGCTTGTCTTCAGCGAGACACCGATCTATCCGCTCGAAGGAGGCGCACGTATCTATGACTTCCATGTGGTGGGGCCCTTCACGTTCCGAACCGGACACCTGCTCTCGAAAGAGGAGCGACTCGAGCGAGGCGTCTATGCATTTGGCGAGTTGCCCATGATCTTGGAGGACGAACCGCCGGCGGCCATTCTCACAGGGGCTGACGGCTGGATGGCCCGACCCACGAAGCAGTACGCCAGGCGGGAAGAGTTCCTTCCGTTCGCACTGAAGAACGGCTTCATTCTGTTCTATCGTCCCTGACCGCCCTCCCGGCTAGAATGCCTCTGAACTCCACGGAGACCTGGCGAGTGACCGGGTGCGCCGTTGCGGAGATGGAGCTGAAGTGGTCATGAGTGAACGACTGGTCGAGTGCGTCCCGAATTTTTCCGAAGGGCGTGACCTGGGGAAAATTGAACTGATCCTGGATGCCGTACGCAAAGTGCCAGGCGTCGCCATCTTGGACGTGGACCCGGGCGCCGAAACCAACCGCACCGTGGTGACGTTGGTCGGAGCTCCCGAAGTGATTGGCGATGCCGCGGTGGCCGCTGTGGCACGAGCTGCAGAGGTGCTCGATATGAGCAACCATACAGGGACACATGCACGCCACGGTGCGACGGATGTTTGCCCCTTCGTGCCGGTTTCTGGCGTGACCATGGACGAGTGCATCGACATCGCTCGCTCAGTCGGAAAACGCATCGGCGAAGAGCTTGGTATTCCCGTGTACATGTATGACCAAGCTGCATTGCTTCCTTCACGCCGTAGTTTGGCGAAGGTGCGTGCTGGTGAATACGAGGCGCTTCCTGAAAAGATGAAAGACGAAGCGTGGAAGCCCGATTTCGGGCCGGCTGAGTTTCATGCGAAGGCGGGTGTGGTGACTGTCGGAGCGCGTGAGTTTCTGATTGCGTACAACGTCAATCTGAACTCGCGCCACAAGATGCATGCCGACGATATTGCAGGAGAAGTGCGTGAGACAGGACGTGCGGTGCGCCTCGGCCAGACCTCTGGCTTCTATGTCAGCGGGTCGCTTCTGAAGTATGCGCCGTCAAAGGGTCGTTGGCCCTGTGCTTACTGTGAGTCAGTCGAGGGCGACCGCGTTGCTCTCACGGAGCACTATTCAGCGGCACATGAGCGAGATCTCGACGAGGAGTTCGCTTTCTTCGGACGGAATCCGGAGGCACTTGAGGGCGTCAACGTCATGAAGCGTGGAAGCTTCTCGGAATGTCGAGGAGTGGGGTGGGTGATCCCCGAGTACAACCGCGCGCAGATCTCGTTGAATCTGACGAACTACAAGGTCACCCCGGCGCATACCGTGCTGGAGGAGTGTCGTGAGTTGGCGCGTGACCGGGGTTTGTCCGTGACAGGCTCTGAGTTGGTCGGCCTTGTTCCTTACGCAGCGATTCGAGAGAGCGGAGAGGCATACCTGGAAAAGCAGGGGGCGAGCCGCGGTGTGCCCGTTGCTGATGTCGTCGAAACGGCCGCTCAATCCATGGGACTGCGCGATGTTGGTGAATTTGAGGCCGAGAAGGCCGTGCTTGGCTTGCCGACAACAGACGGCAGCTTGGCTTCAATGAAGCTGAATGAATTCGCGGATGAGATCTCGCGTTCAACGCCCGCGCCAGGAGGTGGATCAGTGGCGGCGCTGGCTGGCTCCCTGGGAGCCGCGTTGGCTGCCATGGTGTCGAACTTGAGTCATGCCAAGAAAGGTATGGAAGATCAGCGCAGCCTGATGGAGCAGACCGCCATGGAGTTGCAGGTCGTCAAGGACGATCTCTTGCGAGCGGTGGACGCCGACACGGATGCCTTTAATGATGTGCTGGCTGGCATGCGTATGCCGAAGGGGAGCCCCGAAGAAAAAACTGCGCGGGACGCGGCGATTCAGGAGGGCTACAAGCTTGCAACGAGCGTCCCCCTTCAGACGGCCGAACTCTGCCTTCAAGCATTGCGCCATTGCCGCGTTGTCGCAGAAAAAGGTTTGCCAGCTTCCGTAACCGATGCCGGCGTCGGTGCGTTGCTGGCGCGCGCAGGAGTTCTTGGAGGGATCTACAATGTTCGCATCAACCTTCCGTCGATTACCGATGAAAGCTGGGTGGCCGCCCAGCGGGGGCAATTGGATGCGCTCCAATCGGAGGCCGAATCGCTGGAGGCACAGGTCCGCGCATGTGTCGAGGCCGCATTCTGAACAACTTGCTTGAGCGGTTGGGGCGCCTGCGGGCATATGAGGGGCGGTGGATCCATGACACGCCCCGATGAAGCACTCACGATCCGAAGCGATGATCTGAGCGGCCCAGAGATTGCGCATTTACTTGCGACTCACCGCAACGCTGCGATCGAACTCTCTCCTGAAGGGGCGATGCACGCGTTCGATCTCGACGCCCTCAAGCAATCCGATATCACTCTGTGGAGCGCGTGGATTGGCGACGAGATCGCTGGCTGTGGCGCCTTGCGGGAAATCAGCAGCACGCACGGAGAACTCAAGTCAATGCGCACAGTGGGGATCCATGTCCGCAAAGGCGTCGCTGCAGCTTTGCTCGGCCACATGATGGACGTCGCGCGCGAACGCGGGTACGAGCGACTCAGTCTCGAAACCGGAAAGACCGACGATTTCGTTGCGGCGCGTGCGTTCTACACCCGATTCGGTTTTCAGCCTTGTCCTCCGTTCGGCGACTACCGCGACGACGGTTTCAGTCTTTGTATGACGCGGCTTGTTTAATCACTGGGGAAGAGGTCGCGCCGACCGTACGCCCGAGTTGTTTGCCGTCAGATCCGTTTGTGGGGTCTTTGCAGGGGAATCCCTCCCAATCCCACATCTCTCGGTCTCTGTTATCCTTTACAGGCTCTTGATGGCACGAGCTGGCACCCTTCTTTTTAGGATATGAGCTATGTCGCATAACGCCCTGTTACGCGCTCTGTTCGTGACTCTCTTCCTGGGTCTTTTCGTTTCTGCTCTCCCGGCGCAACTGTGTTCGTCTCCATCGGGAACGTTCTGGAAGAACGATGGTCTCCCGGACAACCCCGGCGGCACGCCCATTACGTTCAGCGTCATTCCGGGAGTGTGTGAAGGGGAGGCAATCGGAAGCTATTTCCAGATGTCTCCGGGAACCGGAACCCAGGCGATCGAACAGGTCTCTGTTGGTTTCGGGCATGCGGCAGGTGGCGCAGGTTTTGAGGCGACGCTCAACGTGGAGATTTACGAGGGGAGTGTGAGCTTCCATGGCAATGGAACTGCGACGGTCGGGACCAAGATCTTCGATCTGGGGGCCGACTTTGGGCAGTCGATGCAGGTGTTCAGCACTTCGATCAATACGTTCGACATGACGCCTTACGGCGTGGAGGTCAGCGACGACTTTGTTGTTGTCTTTCGCATGAATATCAATCTGTCGTTTCCGGGCTGCCCGTCCAGCGGAGCCCAGGCCAACTTTTTCACAGACAATGGGCTCGGTGGTTCGCAGTGCTCGCCGGGGGTGAACCTTCTTGATGCGCAGGGCACGGGTTGGGTGGACCCTGCAGTCTGGGGGCCTTTCCCACCCTTTGTCGTTTTATGCCCGTCGTTTTACGCGGGCAACTGGGTGATCCGTGCATGCACATCGGATGTGGGTGGAGTCGGCACCTGGGAAGATCTGGGTGGAGGTACCGTGGGCAGCAACGGAGCGCCGACACTGGTCGGCTCGGGCTCGCTGATCGCCGGGCAGCCGGCGACTCTTTTGCTGACGCAGGCACCACCTAGTGGCCTGGTGCTCGCCTGGTTTGGATTGCAGTCCAATCCGGCAAGTTTTTTTGGGGGGGCTATTTACCCCTTGCCACCTCTGAACCAACTCTTCTTTTTCAGTAACTTTCTGGGGAGCCTCCAACTGCAGACTCCCTGGCCATCTGGAATCCCGGCCGCAACAGAGATCTGGTTTCAGTTCCTTCTGGACGACCCTTCTGTCATTTATGGCATCACTCTTTCCAATGCCGTCAAGGCCACCACCCCCTAGTCAGTTATTCAAATGGACACGCGTGTCATGAAGCAGTTCTCACCGTTCATTTTCGGCGTCTTGATGATGCTGTGTTGTGGAAGCGAGAGGCTCTCCGCTCAGCACGGGCTTGTTCCGCGTCAGGTGGCAGCAGAGCCCGAGGACATCGTGTCTGGCCTCGTGCGGCTACCCGATCCGGGGGAAGTGGGACGCTCTTCACGCTCGGCGTGGATGCGCGTGCCCTTTGAGCCAGCCATGGATGGTGGTTGGGTGGCCCACATGCGTGTGCCGGTCTCGCAATCGGCGCGTGTGGAGGCCGGCAATTCGAATCATGGTGCGAACGCGTTTCGCGACCAACTGTCGCTGATCCCGCTTGGCATAGGAGCAGATCGTTGGACGCTCGAGGTGAGGCTGCCCGGTGGGGCTCCGCTTGAGCTGGATCAAGAGATCGCAGCTGGACGGGCTCAACGAGTCCGTGGCACGGTGGATCAACTCGCACCTGGCTTTCCAGCCGTCCGGACAGATCTCCCGGCTGTGCCGGGCCTGTGGGAAGTCACGTTGTCTGCCCCTGCGGGCCGAGGTCGGGGAGCTTCAAAGCCCCCCGAGGGCTATCTGCTCATCTCCGAACCCGGAAGCGCGGTCCTGCAGAGTCATCTCACCACACATGCACTGCTGGCTGGCGATTCCATTGGTGTGCAAGCTGAACTCGATGCCGCTTCCCGTGTGACATCCATGGAATTGAATGTGCGCACGCAAGACGGTGTTCTTGCCTTGCCCATGCTGGACGATGGTCAGCACGACGATGGGTTGCCCGAGGATGGTGTCTTTGGTGCGGTCTTGCCGCCGATGCCTGCGGGTTCTGTGTTTGCCCAGGTGGTTGCAACGGGTCTCGACGAAAAGGGCTGGCCTTTACTGCGTACCGCAGAACATTCCTTCACGCTGATCGAACGGGCCGCCGTTTTCACAGGTGAGGCGTCCACCTTCGTGCTCGACGAAACTCGCCTCGGTTTGCAGATCGGTGCCTGGGTTTTTGGAGAGCCTCAGAGGCTGCACGTTTCCACGGAGGTCTGGGCGACGGATGCATCAGGAGTGCTGGTGCCTGTGTGTTGGCTGTCAACGATGTTGCCTGCAGTGGGAGCGTCTGATCCGGTAAGCGGGGCAGTGCAGTTGCCACTGGCGCTCGATGTGCGCTGGTTGAATCGCCAAGGTGCCTCGGCTCCTCTCGAACTCCGGCACTTGCGGATCCAGGACCCCGACAGCGGCATTCCCATGGACACGTGGCCACTCGTTCGGATGGAAAGTGTGGCAGCCCCATTGCTGTCCGGTGCTCCTGCAGGTCCCGTGTTGACCTCCATGACCATGGGACCGTCGCCAATTGATCCCGGAGGTCAATCGCATGGGGTCACGAGCTCGATCGCGACCGTCTCGCCGTCGTTGACGCGTGGACTGATGCTCACTCATGGCTACTGTGCGGGCGGCAATCCATGGCCGGTTCAGCATTTCTCCGGCGACCTCTTGGAGTTCCACGATCCGGGGCAGAACCGGAGCCACGATCAGTTTGCCCAGTTGATCGGTGCCCTTGGGGCGCAGCTGGATTCGTTTGGCTTGATCGGTCACAGCCAGGGTGGAAACGCCGGGCTTCATCTCTACACCTACTACCAGAGCGGTCTTGACCATGCCACGGCTGGCCGCCTCATCCAGGGAGTCGCGGTGCCCTGGCTGGGGAGTCCACTGGCCAGCAGTCTGGCGGGCCTGGGCGGCATCTTCGGAGTGGGCTGCGGCTCGAACGACAACATGTCAGGCAGTGGGGCAGCCATCTGGCTGGCCGGGATCCCCTCCTGGGCCCGGGCAGAGGTCTACTACTGGACCACTCAGAACAGTGGATCGGCCTGCAACTTCTTCACGGGGCTCTTTCTTGACAGCCCGAACGACGGCGTCGTCGAAAAGAGCAAGGGTCAACTGTCGGGAGGGGTAGATCTGGGCCACGTCAGCGGTTGGTGCCACACCACGGGGATGAGCAATTCGGCCAACTATCTGGATCAGGCGCGCAACCTGGAGCGCGACGCAGCCGCGGCTCGCTAGCCCACGAAGTGAGGCCGTGGGGAGGCCTCAAGAGCTACAGATGCCGATTGGCAGTTCAGGGGCGGACAGCGACGGCCCTCGATTGATAGGATGTCACGACTCTCGCACGCGGTCCGGTGCAGAAGGTTCTTGGCACAAGGAACCAACCGAGAGAAAACCCCCCAAAACGCTGTTTTGTGGCCCTTCTGGGGTCTTGGGCAGTCACAGGGGTTTGCGATTGCCTTTCCATCGGAGAAGACGATGACTTCCCCTGTCGACGCCGAATCGGCGGCCTCAGATCCCGAGACAGCGGAGATCCGCCTCGGTGAGAAGACCTTGCCCTTGTCCGTCACCGAGGGGACCGAAGGGGAACGAGCGGTTGATATCGGAGCCCTTCGGAAGGACACCGGCTACATCACCCTCGACCCTGGCTTTGGGAACACCGGCGCCTGCCGCAGCGCCATCACGTTCATTGATGGTGAAAAGGGAATCCTGCGCTATCGCGGATATCCCATCGAAGAGTTGGCCGAGCACAGCACCTTCCTCGAGACCGCCTGGCTGCTCATGCATGGCGAGCTGCCCAGCAAGATGGAGCTCGATGACTTCGTGGGCGATGTCACATCCCACACGATGCTTAACGAGAGCTTCCGGAAGTTCATGGACGCGCTTCCTCGGGATGCTCACCCGATGCCCATCTGTGCCGCCACGGTCGGTGCGCTGGCAACCTTCTATCAGCAGCCGGAAAGTGAACAGAGCATCCGGCAGACCATCGTGCAACTCATCGCAAAGATGCCGACGATTGCTGCCTATGCTTACAAGCACAGCTTGGGGCAGCCGTTCATTTACCCGCGCAACGATCTCGATTACTCGTCCAATCTGATTCACATGATGTTCGCGACGCCCTGCGCGCCGTTTGAGGTGGATCCCGTGGTGGCGAAGGCGTTGGATCAACTCTTCATCTTGCACGCGGATCATGAACAGAACTGCTCGACCAGCACCGTGAGACTGGTGGGGAGTTCGATGGCGAATCTGTTCGCCAGTATCTCTGCCGGCATCTCGGCACTCTGGGGCAGCCTGCACGGCGGAGCCAACCAGAAGGTCGTGGAGATGTTTGAGGCGATCGAGAAGGGCGGGGGAGACCCCGAGGCATACATCGCGCGCGCCAAAGATCCCAATGACCCCACACGCCTGATGGGCTTCGGTCACCGCGTGTACAAGAATTACGACCCGCGGGCCGCGTTCCTCAAGGATTCGTGTCGTCAGGTTCTGGACCGACTCGATGTGTCCGATAAGTTGCTCGAGATTGCGCAGGGGCTGGAAGAAATCACGCTCAAGGATCCCTACTTCGTGGATCGCAAGCTCTACCCCAACGTGGACTTCTATTCCGGCGTGATCTATCGGGCTCTGGGCATTCCCGTGGATGCTTTCACGGTGATGTTCGCCATCGGACGTCTCCCTGGCTGGATCGCACAGTGGATTGAAATGCGCAACGATCCCGCCTTCCGCATCGGTCGGCCGAGGCAGATCTACACCGGCGCCAACCAACGCAGCTACGAGGGGATGTCTAGCCGGTAGTCGTGCCCTGGTCAGTCAGTCGTTCCGGTTTGCTTTCCGCATTTCGAACACTTGCTTGTGTTGCACTTCGCCTGTTGTCCCCTCGGGGGGTCCCGTGGAGGCCAGTTCCATGTCGTCGCACGATGATGTGAGTTTGCAACTCAGGGATGGAGAGATCTGTCTCCGTGGCAAACGGCCACTTCTTGATCTGAGCTTTGAAAGCCTTTCGCTGCCCGAGGGCTGGAGGGTGGAGACAGGAAACTGGACGCCGACCGCACATGGATTGGTGGGGGCCATTGCGAGCGACTCGGCGGCTGTGATCTGGTGTGGACAGCGCTTCCCGGATGAGTTGGCGCTTGTCCTGGAGGCAGAGGCCATGCCCGGTCATGACAATGATGCGAACGCCTTCTTCCGCGCGGTCGGAAGCATTTACGGCGATGAAGAACATGATGCGGCTGATTGCACCGCCTGGATCCTGGGAACCGCGGGGTGGTACGTCCACGACCATGGCCTGGAAAAGCATCCGCATGGGCCGACCTGGCGTGTGCCGGGGGGGCCACTGATCCCGGGTGCAAAGTTTCGTGTCGCAGCCGGTTATCGCGCCGGGCATGTCTTCCTCTGGAAAGATGGTGACCTGTTGATCGAGCGAGAGGATCCGAAGGCTGAGCAGGGGGTACCTCACGATCGGATCGGATTGGGAACCTGGAACTCCTCGATTCGTTTCCTTCGGCTGTCCGTCTACGACCTCGGATTGAGTGAGAAGTCATGACGAACAAGCCACGCCGGATGTTCCAGCAGGTGATCGATGATTACGCCCGACTCGAGCCCGAGGGGGGCGACACCTGGAATCCGCTTCATCGAGAGGTGGAACTGGAGCACCGGGTCGAGTTGTTGCGTCGCCTGGCCGCCGGTCTGCGAGCGGCGGCTGTCGAGACGGAGAGTCTCAAGATTCTGGATGTGGGCTGTGGCAATGGCCGCTCGACGCGCATGTACCTGGAACTGGGCTTTGACCCCGAACAACTCATGGGGGTCGATGTCCGCAGCGGTGCTCTTCGAACAGCACGACACATGCACGCCGGGATTCAGTTTCTGCTCGACGAGGGTGACGGCTGGCCGTTGTCTGAGGGAGCCGTCCCGTGGGTTTCTCTCTGCACCGTGTTTTCGAGCGTGCGTGATGCGGAAGATCGGAGAGAACTGGCAGATCGGATCCGGCGGATCGTGCCCCCAGGGGGGCACCTCTTCTTCTGGGATCGCACCCATGCACTCGACTTCGCAGGTGGTGATGTTCTGGTTCCCTCTGACTGGTTTGAAGGCTTTGCTCCCGTCTGGGAAAGCCCTGCTGTGGTGGCCGGATATGCGGCTCACGGCACGACCGAGGCCTCGGACGTTCCGACTCACCGGGCCACTTTGCTGAGGCGCTGCTGAGGTGGGCCCCCTTCTCGCGCCTCCGCTCGGTACGATCTGAAGATGGCGTGGACCATCCCACTCAGCGATCTCGACTACGACGTGCGTGAAGAGCAGGCCGTTCAGGCTGTTCTGGCGTCCCGCTGGTTGACGATGGGGCCGCAGACCGCAGCTTTCGAACACGCGTTCGCAGCAGCGCACGCGGGCGCGCACGCCGTGGCAGTGTCCTCGGGGACAGCGGCTTTGTACCTGGCATTGCGTTCACTGGGAGTCGGTCCGGGCCATGAAGTTGTGTTGCCCTCGCTGACCTTCGTGGCGACAGCACATGCTGTTCTGCAGTGTGGAGCTGTGCCCGTTCTCGCCGATGTGACATCGATCGAGTCGCCACTTCTGGACCCAGCTGACGTCGCACGGAAAATCACGCCGGCAACGCGAGCTCTTCTTCCGGTGCATTACGGCGGGGCGCTGTGTGATATGCCCGCTCTGCGATCGCTGGCCGATGCCCATGGCCTTGTCGTGGTCGAAGATGCGGCCCATGCGGCGGGCACGCCAGGCGTGGGAGAGCTGAGCGATGCGGCTTGCTTTAGTTTCTATGCCAACAAGAACCTGGCGATCGGAGAAGGCGGCATGGTGCTCACGCCGCATGGCGAGGTCGCGGAGTCATGCCGCAGACTGCGCTCTCACGGACGAGTTGTGAGCAGTCATGACAAGGCCCTCGGCAACGCCTCGAATGACGACGTTTCAGAAGTGGGTGTGCATGCCCGGTTGACCGAGATGCAGGCGGCGCTTGGGTGCGTGCAACTGGAGAAGTTGCCTGCGGGCAATGCACGGCGGCGAGTGCTGCGTCGTCTCTATGCACAGTTGCTGGGTCATGCGGTCACGATTCCTCTTGCTGGAACGGAGGAGCACTCAGCCTGCCATCTCATGGTGGTCGTCCTGCCCGAGGGCTGTGATCGCGAGAGGGTGCGCGAGTCTCTGGGGGCGGATGGGATTCAGACCAGCGTGCACTACCCGCCCATTCACGAGTTCACAGCGTTCTCCGGGGACGTCTGCGAGCGTGCAGGGACTTTGCCGGTCACCGAGGAGCTTGCTCCACGCTTGCTCACTCTTCCGCTGCATACGCGCCTCACGGACGCTCAAGTACAACGCGTGACAGATCGTTTGCTCGAGGCCTTGTCAGAGGTCACCCGACCCGCGAGCTCTGCGACATGACGGCGTCAGAGACCACCCTCCAGGGCGCGCGTGTTTTGGTCACCGGTGCAGGGGGATTCATCGGTTCGCACCTGGTCGAGGCGCTCGTGCACGAAGGGGCTCGTGTCGTGGCGCACGTGCACTACCGCTCAGACGGAGGGTGGGGACTTCTGAAGCATGTTCCCCAGGAGATTCTGGAACATGTGGACGTGCGGCCCGGCGATGTGCGCGACGCCGAGCAACTGAGCCGTGCTGCGGCAGGGTGTGACGTGATCTTTCACCTCGCGGCACTGATCGGAATCCCGTACTCCTACGAAGCTCCGCGCAGCTATGTGGAGACCAACGTCACCGGCACGCTCAACGTGCTGGAGGCTGCCCGCACTCACGGCGTGCGCCGCGTGGTGCACACCTCGACCTCCGAGTGTTATGGGACAGCCGTCAGCATTCCCATGCAGGAAGACCATCCGCTCAGCGCGCAGTCGCCCTATGCCGCCAGCAAGGTGGCTGCCGACATGCTGGCAGCCAGCTATGCCCGCAGCTTTGAGTGCCCGGTGGTCACTCTACGGCCTTTCAACACCTATGGCCCCCGGCAGTCGGCGCGGGCTGTGATTCCAACGATCATCGTCCAGGCTCTGTGTGGAGATCGGGTGTGCCTGGGAGCGACGGCGCCGGTGCGTGATCTGCTCTACGTCGAGGACACGGCGGCTGCCTTTGTCGCGGCAGCTTGTGCACCGGATGTCGTGGGCGAGGTGCTGCACGTGGGCTCGGGTGTCGGGCTCTCCGTCGGCGACCTCGCGAACCGCATTCTGGAGCAACTCGGCAAGCCAGGCGTTGTCGTGGAGCGCGAAGAGCAGCGCCTGCGTCCAGGGGCCTCGGAAGTGGATCGCCTGGTGTGCAACCCCTCTCGCGCTCACGAACTGCTGGGCTGGGCGCCGACCCTGGATCTGGACGAGGGGCTCGAGCGGACCATCGCGTACATCTCCGAGCACCTGGCCGAGTACCGGCCGGAGATCTACGCACGGTGAGAGTTGCTGTCGCCCATGGCGACCTCGGGCCCTGGGACGGGAGCAGCCGTTACATCGCCGATGTTGCCGCGCTCTTCGCCGAGCATGGGCACGAGGTGTCGTTGATCTGTCGCGGCTGCACGCGCGAGTTGTCGGCGGGCCTCGTTCCCCGTCATCCCGAAGAGCTTGCCGCCGACGAGCGTTTCGATCTGCTCTATGGTTCGGACCTTGAGTTGCTCGCGGTTCTTCAGCCGCGCGCGGAGCGCTTCTTTTACGCGCCACTCGACGTGCTGGCTTCATCTCCTGAGCGGGAGCGCTGGGCGCTTCAGCAGTGCGACCGGATTTTTCGCTTCACCTCAGCTTCCGTTGACATCCTGGAACGCACCTACGGCATGGAGTTGCACGCCAAGAGCGTGATCTCTGTCTACGTCTCACGCGCGTTCGAAGATCTGGCCGAGCCCCACTGGTCCCGGCCCACCCCCCCGGAACTGCTCTGGGTGGGGCGCCTGATCGACACGAAGAATGTCGCCTTCCTGATCCGCGCGGTGGCCTTGCTTCAGTCACCTTCCTGGCGACTCGTCTTGGTCGGCGATGGCCCCGAGCGCCCCGCGCTCGAGAAACAGGTGGAGGATGGGGGCCTCGCAGAGCGTGTGCAGTTCGTTGGTCATGCACTCGAGAGCTCGCCTTATTTCAAGTCCGCGAGCCTGTTTCTCACCGCGTCCACGAGTGAACACTATTCACTGACCTTGATGGAGGCGGCTGCCCACGGAGTTCCCTGCATCGGGTTGGCTCCCGATGGCTCGGAGGTCTTCAACGCATGCGACGAGCAGATCCTCGACGGGTTTAGCGGCTTTCTCGTCTCAGATGAAGAGCAGATGGCACGGTGTATCGACCGCCTGTTGAATGACGAGTCTGCTCGTGAAGCAATGGCACGGCGAACATGGCAGCGCAAGATGGATGAGTTCACCGCGGCTCATTTCTGGGGTGAACTGCAGAGCGCCTTTTCGAAAGTTTTGCGGGGTGCAGCGGAGAGCTGATCTCCGAATGATCCGCGGAACATGCCGCGTGTGTTCAGACTCGCAGGAACCAGCGCTTGCGCCACAAGCCGTAGAGCATCAGCCAGTAGACGACCAGTCCTGCGCCGAGCAGTTGCACGACGGGCACGCCTTCATAGGTTGCCGGGATCCACCCGGTGAACCAGCTGTCCAGTGGCAGCCAGCGGGCGAGCATGTAAACGGTGATGGCGTTCATGCCGATCACGGTGAACGGAAAGGCGAGCTTCGTCAGGCGCAGCACATCGACGAGCTGGTGGAAGACGGCAAGCGCGATGAGGCTCCAACCTGCGGTCCACAACACGAAGGAACTGGTCCACAGGTTCTTGTTGATCGGGAAGACGGTCGACCAGAGACCACCAAGGGCCAGTGCGAGGCCGCCCATGAGGAGCAGTCCGAGGGTCGTGGCTGTCGTGCGGGTTGTGTTGCGCAACCATGTTCCGGTGAGCGCGCCCAGCAGCGCGGTGGCGACGGCAGGGACGGAAGAGAAGAGTCCCTCGGGGTCGCGATCGCCTCGGTGCAGGCGGCCTGGCAGCAGGTTCTGATCGACCCAGTCGGTGAAGGTGTGGCCCGGACTGAGGTCACCCGCGCCGTGCCCGGGGACAGGGATCCAGCTCAGGGCAGCCCAGTAGCCGAGCAAGATACCGACGGTCCAGGCGATCTGTCCGCCCAGCTTCCAGCGCAGCACAATGAGTCCGGCACCCATATAACCCAGGCCGATGCGTCCCAGCACGCTGGCGAATCGATGTGATTCAAGTGAATCGCCGCGGAGGTTGTAGAGGACACCGAGGACGACGAGCAGCAGGCCTCGGCGGACAACGTGGCCTGCCAGGTGGCTGCGCGTGTCGCCGCGTTCGACACGGCGTCTGAGGCTGAACGGCATGGCCACGCCGGCGATGAAGAGAAACAGCGGGAACACCAGGTCCCACGCGGTGAAGCCGTTCCACTCGACGTGATGAAGCTGCTCGAGCAGTGTTTCCAGAGAAGGAGAGCCTGTCGCTGCGGCCCAGGCGTTGACGATCTCACGCCCGCCGACGATCCAGATCATGTCGAAGCCACGCAAAGCATCGAGGCAGTGCAGCCTCTGAGAACTGCGGCTGATGTCAGCGTGTCTCTGGGACATGGACGGTCCGGTGTCGGGTGTCCGTAGGGTCGCCTCAGCGCGACTCGGTGTACACCCGCTCGATTTCCGCGGGGCTGAGGTCTGTGGCGTAGATCCGAAGATCATCGATGCGACCCTTGAACCAGCGACTGCTGAATCCGGGATCGCGTCCCATTTCCAGGGCCGCGTCGAAGGCTTCCACGGCATGGCCTGAGACATTGGTCGCGCTCAAGAGCGCACCGTCTTGGCTCATGTAGAGGGTGGCCTGGTCCGGGTTCACCACCAGAGCCACGAAGGTCCAGGTGGCGTTGGGCAGCACGAGGCCGGAGTCCCAGCCCCATTGACCGCTGTCCCAGTGGTAGCGGATTTCGTTGCCGAAGCCGAGGCCAAGGCCCGTGCCCGTGGTGTTGGCGCGAAAGAACACGAAGGGTGCCCATTCGGCCTGCTCGCCTCTACGACGAACCCAGGCCGTCATGGTCACGGTGTCCGTGTTGAGGTGCAGGGGGTCAGCACGCATGCGATCGTTGACGCCATCCAGATCCACGGCTGTGCCAAGTTCCGAAGTGGCACCCGGTAAGCCGAGCAACGCTCCTCCGAGGTAGCTGCCGTCTTGCCCGCCGGCTGAGTCAACAGCGACCGTGCCGGTCACTTCGTCAAGTTGCCAACGGTGACGGCGTGCGAGGCGGAACTGCCAGACTTCACCTGGAAGCACTGTGCCACCGGCATGCTCATCGATACGCCAGTAGTAAGTGGTGTCGGTGTCGAGGCCGGTGGGGGCAAATGCAGAGGCGAGCACGTTGCCCTGGTAGCTGATGTCCGCCGTCGTGGCGTCTCGAACGCTGGCGTAGTCGGTGCCCAGATAGACATCGTGGCTGTCCGCATAGCTTCCAGAAAGCCAGGTGAGTCCCCAGCTGAGTTCTGCCAGGCGACTGCCATCGGCTGGTTGAGGAGACTCCGCGCGTCCTCCGTACTGCATGACGTCCAGAATCTCGCTGGAGTCGAGTGCGTGATCATGAAGACGCACATCATCAAGGATGCCGCTGAAGTCTCGAATCAACGAGCCAGGGTCCAGGCCGAGAGCCGTCGTTCCACTGAAGGCTTGTTCAGCATGGCTGACTGCATTGACCGCTGTCTGCATCACACCGTCATGCATGTACATGGTGGCCTTGTCGGCTTCGACGACAAGCGCGACGAACACCCAGGTCGCTGAGGGCACGACGAGCCCCGAGTTCCAGTTGTAGGTGTCGGCCGAGCCGTCCCAGTGATAGCGGAGCTCGTTGCCTGTGCCAAAATTCAGTCCGGCGACGGTGCCTGCTTGGCGACTGAACACAATGCCAGCGAAGTTTGGCTGACTGCCGATGCGGTAAAGCCAGGTGGTGATGGTCAGTTGGTCGGTGTTCAGGTTCATGGCTGGCAGGGTGACGGCATCATCAAGGCCATCGAAGAGAAGACCTCCGTCGATCTGGCCGGCGAGCCAGAAAGGGTCTCCGCTGGTGGTGCCGTCGTGCGCGTGTGAGGTCGCATCGGAAGCCAGCGTTCCGGATGTCTCGTCCAGAGTCCACTTCCCCTGAAGGTCGATGGGGCGTGACGACACGGTGAGGCGCCCGATGTCTGTTTTGCCGCTGGAGTCGCTCAGGGTGTATGTGAAGAGGTCGTCGCCGATGAAAGGCGCTACGGGGGCCGTGTAGACGAGTTCGTCCCTCCCTGCAGGCCCTGTGCCCGAGGAGAGAGACAGCTCACCTCCTTGTGTCCCGGTGGCCGTGAAACTGCTGATCGAGATGTCTTGGCAGTTCACGTCATGGTCATTGGCCAGGACATCGAAGGCAGTTGCTGGAAGGGTCGCCAACTCGTTCTTACGCAACTGCATGGACTCCGGATGGGCATACGGAGGCAGGGGAGTTTGATAGGTCCCCGCGAGGCTGAGGCAAGGGGCTGTGTTCCGAGTTTTGCTGATGATGTCCTTGGTGTTCGGTGCGATGTAGAAGCAGCCACCGCACATGTTGTTGCATGGGGCAAGGTCATGACAGTGGCTTGAACCCCAGTTGTGTCCGATCTCATGGCCGAGCGCATAAGTGTTGTCCATGCTCCACCCGTAGCCACTGGATGTGCACATGACGCCGACGAAAGCGAGGCCTCCGTACTGAATCAAGCTGCCGGGTTTGCCTGTGAGAAGTTGAGCGATGTCACGCTCAACATTTGCTTGATTGGTGTTCCACTCGTCACGGAATTGGTTGAGAAGATCTCCTCCATCAACCGGAGTGTAGAAAGGGGCGGTTCGTACGACGATCTCTGGGATGCGATAGGTGATGCGCGTGTCTCGCGCGTAGTACCAGTCCACCAGATTCATGTGGGCCTCGACGCTGTCGACGACAGCGGCAACATCAGAGCCTTTCGCCAGAAAGTATTCGTAGTCGCAGTCGAAGGCGAGATCGCACAGAGTCGCGCAGTGGAGTGGCGACTGAGTGCTGGGGCCGCCCATCGCCGTGGTCCGGGCGCCGGAGGGGAGGCTGGGAGCGATGCCAGGTGGGGGGCCCTGGGGAGGGTGGCCGACGGAGAGCGGCAGTGATGCTGCGAGGTCGTCCGAAGCGCACAAGAAGTTCGTCGGCTGTGCGCTCACGGAGGGGGCCAGTGAGTGGAGTTCGCGGGGGGTCCCAGGGGCTTCCAGCGAGAGGGGGCGGAGTTCGGCGGCGCGCCCGTCAGGAAGCAGAAGGCGCGCTTGCAGGCCAGCGGCTCCGAGGTTCGCGATCACTGCTGTCTGGGGCGACTCGAACAGGTGCCCGCGGTATGTACCGGAAGGGCGTGGAGACATGACCCGCTCGCCACGAGCGCCTGAGGTTCGCACGCGGAAGGTGTCGCCGCGGAGGTCATGGCGTTGCAGGAGCAGGGTTTGCAAGACGCCGTCGACCACCAACTCGACCTGGAATTGTTCCGGTCGGCCTTCGGGCAGCAGAAGGGCGTGCACGGATTCGCTGCCCGGATGTTGGCCCTGGGATGAGGCGGAGCCGACAAGCAGAGCGCAGGCCAGAATCCCCGGAAGAGCGAGGCGAAAGGAGCCGAAGAGTGTGTGCATCAATCCAACCCGTCGAAGGAGAGCCTGCCGCGAGAGACCGTCGCGGGAGCCCGGCGCGTAGGCAGCCGGGAAGAACTGCCCAAGGATATCACGGGTGGCAAATTGGCTCGGAGGAACTCTCCCTGTGACTTCACGGCGAGAGTCTGTTTCGTGCCGCTTTTTCGCCTCAGGCGAGGATGCCGTGCAGCAGCCGAGGCGGAATGACGCCGGTCAGCTTGCGGTCGAGCCCGCCGTAGGGGTAGGTGAGTTGAGTCACGTCGAGGCCCATGAGGTGCAGAATGGTGGCGTGCATGTCGCGGACATGGTGGCGATCGACCGCAGCTTCGAAGCCGTGTTCGTCTGTCTCGCCGTACGGACCTGGACGAATGCCTGCGCCCGCCAGCCACATGGTGAAGCCCTTGGGGTTGTGATCGCGCCCGGCCTTTGATGCTGTCTGCCCGTCACCTGCAAGTTGGCTGACCGGCTGGCGTCCGAACTCGCCGCCCCAGACCACCAGTGTTTCGTCCAGCAAGCCGCGTTGCTCAAGGTCTGTCAGCAGGCCCGCGATGGGGCGGTCGACTTCGGGGCAGTGGATGGCGATGTTCTCTTCCTGACCCTGGTGTGCATCCCAGGTCATCTGCTGGTGGCCACCGCCGTGAAAGATCTGCACGAATCGAACGCCGCGCTCGATCATGCGCCGTGCGATGAGGCACTGCCGTCCAAACACGCCCGGTGCAAGAGCCAGTCGGTGATCACCCGCAGGGTCGTTCAGGCCGTACATCTCCTTGGTCCGCTCATCTTCTTGATCGATGTCGAGTGCTTCGGGAGCGGTCTCTTGCATGCGGTATGCAAGGTTGTAGTTGCGGTCGCGTGCAGCCAGTTCGCTGTAGCGTGCGCGGCCGGTGGCATGCCGTGCATTCAACTCATTAATGGCCTGGATCTGGCGTTGCTGCATGGCGCGCGTCATGTCCACGCGCCCGCTGCCGGGGCTGGGGGACATGTGCAGCAGTGCGTCCCCGGTGGAGCGGAAGAGTGTCCCCTGATAAGCCGCCGGCATGTAGCCGCAGGACCAGTTGGCCGGGCCGTTGATGGGGCCGCCGCGCTGGTCTTGCATGACGACAAAAGCGGGCAGGTCCGGATTTTCCGTGCCGAGCCCGTAGCCCAGCCAGGCGCCCATGGCCGGGTGACCCAGCAGGAACTGTCCGGTGTTCATCTCAAGGAGTGCTGAGCCATGGGCGAAGGAGTCACTGTAGAGGCTCTTAACCACTGCCAGCTTGTCCATGTGCTGCGGGATGTAGCGGAATGCATCCGAACACCACTGTTCGGTCTCGCCGTAGCGATTCCATTGACGCGCACTGCCTAGAAGAACTCCTTCCACAGACACGCCTCGCCGGCGCTCGTGGTTGATGGTCTTGCCGTTGTGCTTTTGCAACTCAGGCTTGTAGTCGAAGGTGTCCATCTGCGACGGGCCGCCCGTCATGAATAGATAGATGACACGCTTTGCTTTTGCCGGAAACTGGGGGAGGCGTGGCGCGAGAGGATTGTCATCCAGGCCTCCTCCGACACCTGCTCGGGCTGCGTTGGCGAGCAAGCCAGAGGCACCCAGCAGATTCAGCATCGCCATGCCACCAAGCTGCCCCGCAGCATCGCGCAGAAATGCTCGACGATTCATCGGATCGGGGTTGTCGGTCATGGCGTCAGGTCGATCGGCGAAACGAAGGGCTGCAAGGGGCTGCGAAGAGTGGGCAGCCTCCCCTTCAGTCTACCGTGAGGAACTCATTGGTGTTGAGCAGCGCCAAGGCGAAGGACTCCAGGGCGCGTTGTTCGGGGCTTCCTGGCGGTGTGGGCAGAATTTTAAGTGGTTGAGCCAGTGTGTCACCGGTTAGCACGAGGTCGTCCAGCACGAGGCTCTCGCCTCCCTGCGACAGGCCGATGTGTCCGGCTTCCATGAGATCGACGCTTACCTCGAGCAACGGGCGCCCTTCAAGTTCCACGCTCAGTTGAGGGCCCTTTGCCGTCACCCGGAACTCATACCAGGTCTCATTCAGGATCGGTGCGTCCACACGGGCCAGCACACGAGCCGTGGGTTCGATCGTTGGATCAGGAGATGGACCATCCCACGCCACGACGCGAACCTCACCGGAGCCGGCCATGGGGTCAAACACCACCGACAGTCCGCGGGCCATGTCGCCCATCGGTTGCACGCGCAGTTGCACCGCGCCAAAAGTGCAGCCATCAGTGATGAGCATTCGACCAGACAAGCTCGCATCTGTGAGTACGGGAGTGTCGAGTATCAGGGAAGGGCCGAGGTCGCGCAGTGCGACTTTGGTTCCGTTGTACGGGTTGCCCCATGCACCCTTGAGTGCACTCCAGCCCTGCTTTGGTCCGTACAGCATCTCTGACGCTGGAATCATCATCAGGTAGCGTCCGTCGAGGCGATCTGGGACTTTGGCACGCACCCGCAGGGGGCCGTCCAGAGCAGCGAATGCTTTGGACTGGGAACTCAGGTAGTTCAGTGCACCTGTTAACTCCTGTGGAGTCGGACGGCGTGCCAATGTGAGTTCGAACAACCGCACCACTTGCTGTGTGATGTCCGATTCGATCTCGTTTGAGACGCGTTGGGTTAAAGTGCGGGCTTGCTTATTCATGAAATCGCTATTCAGAAGCGAAAGCGATTGGCTTGCCACGGTTGTGCTGCTGCGCCGACCCACAGAAAGCGATGGGTTGGCCAGGTCGAGTACGGAGAGCAACGGAACGGGGACGCCGCGTTTCGCGAACATATAGATGGAACGGCGACTGCGTTGCTCTTCGTCGCTCAGGTCCCAACCGCCGCCAGGCCGGTCGTTTCCGCCGAGTGCCTCCCGGCTGAGCTCTGGAAAGAAACCTCGTCCGCCAGGCTCGAGGTCGAGCGAAGCACTGACGGCTAGGACAGAGTCTCGGACCTGCTCCGCCTTGAGTCGATAGAGATTTTGGCGCCAGATTAAGCTGTTGCCGGGGTCTGCTGCATCGGCTTCCGGGTTGTCGTGCAAGGACGAACGCCGGTAGGCCTCCGACTGCATGATCTCGCGTTGCAGATGCTTGATGCTCCATCCGCTCTCCATGAATTCGGCGGCTAGCCAGTCGAGCAACTCGGGATGTGACGGCGCTTCGCCAGCGACACCAAAGTCGTTAGGAGTTCCTACAAGTCCGCGGTCGAAGAGTCCCTGCCAGACGCGATTCGCCATCACACGTGCGGTTGTGGGGTGGCTGGTTGACGCGATCCACTGGGCCAACTCGCTCCGTCGACCAGACGTGGGATGCGTTGTGCTTGGTTGTGGCTCGGATGGTCGGGCGGCTTCGTCGTCGGGGCATAGCGCTGGAAGAAAGCTCAGAGGCACTTCTTCACGTGGAGTTGCAACTTCGCCGCGGACGTGCAGACGTGTGGGCTTGGGGTCGCGCCCAAATTCTTTCACGGTGAGTGCCCACTTCAAATCGCCTTCGTAGCTGGTTGTCAGGGCCGTATCCGCCGTCTGCAGTCTGTAGAACTCGGTTGCCTGATCCTGACGAAAACTCTTTCGTAGCGCGGCTCGTGTTGGCTTGATTCCACTCACTTTTTCGAGCAAAGACCGCTGTCGAGCCGTGCGTTTGGGGCCCGGGGTTTCCAATGCAGCGTACGCCTTCGCGGGGACCTCCTCCGGCATTTCGGCGAAGCGGATACGCAAGATCTCGTTCCAGCGCTCAAGGTACAGTTCCTCTGTCCGAGCTTTGATGGCCGCCCGCTCGGCAGTCCGTTCGGTGTGCCAGGTCTCGCGGATCTTGTCGTTCAATCCCAGTGGGCTCAATGTCGGCGAGTCGAGGGAGAACTTGTCGAGCTGATAGGGCCGCACGTTTTCGACGAAACCCAGAAGGCTGAAGTAGTCCGTCTGGCGGATGGGGTCAAACTTGTGATCGTGGCAGCGAGCGCAACCCACGGTGACGCCCATCATGCCCTCACCGATCACACGCAGGATGTCATCATAGTTGTCGTAGCGAGCCTGGCTGACGTTGTCAGGTTCGCTGTCCCATGCACCCAGCCGGTAGAAGCCCGTGGCAATGACGCCTTCTTCAGTTGCCGGTTCCAACTCGTCGCCCGCAAGTTGCTCGATCAAGAACTGATCGTACGGCTTGTCGTTGTTGAAGGCCTTGATGACGTAGTCGCGGTAGCGCCAGGCGAACGGCTTCTCTTCATCTTTCTCATAGCCGTTTGATTGTGCGAAGCGCACCACGTCTAGCCACATGCGCGCCTGGTGCTCTCCATAGTGGGGGCTGTCCAGCAAGCGATCGATGAGTCGCGACCATTTGTCGGGCGATGTGTCGGTCAGATAGGCCTCCACATCTTCATAAGTCGGTGGCAGGCCGGTGAGGTCGATCGTGGCACGGGTTATTTGTGTGCGCTCGTCGGCGCGAGGCGCCGCTTCCAGTTCAGCTGCAGTCAGCCGTGCTGCGATGAATGCATCGATGGGCTGGGTCTCGGAGAGAAGCCCGTCTTCGTTCTGGTGTGGTGGCTCGGGCCGTTGAACTGGATTCCAGGCCCACCACTCACGACCAGATTCCATGTCGATGAGAAACTCTTCTTCATGTATCTCGGTGAGGTCTTCGGGCGGGGGTGGCATGGGTGCCCCACGCTTGACCCACTCGGTCAGGAGATCGATTTCCCTTTGGGAGAGGCGACCGCTCGGCGGCATCTCCAGGCCGTCTTCGTAGTGCACGGCTGACAACAGCAAGCTAGATTCCGGCGAGGTTTGCGAAACGGCTGGGCCGCTTTCGCCGCCAGCGAGCAGTGCGCCGGTGTGGGACATACGCAGCCCGCCTTTGAGGCGTTCGGCGCGAGGCCCATGGCATTCAAAGCAGTGCTCCGCGAGCAGTGGGCGGATTTCTTGCTCGAACCACTGCAGCGATGCGGAATCAAAGGTAGGGGCCAACGACCGCGCGAGCTCCGCAGAAGAAGCACTCTCGGCGTGCTCGGGTTCAGCGCTGCCCTGGGAATGCTCGACACCCCCAGGCCACGGTGCTCCTGCATCGATCCAGGCGCTTAGCAAGGCAATGTCGGCTTCCGGAAGTTGTTCCTTGGGGGGCATCTCCATGAAGGGTTCGAGCCAGCGTACATATTGAATGAGCGGGCTTTCGTCGGCGTTGCCGTCGACAATGGCAGGGCCTGTGTCTCCCCCGATGAGGAGGGAGTCTTTGCCATCCATGAGTAGGCCACCCCGAATACGCCGTGCGTCGGGTCCGTGACACTTGAAGCATTGAGCCTGCAGCACCGGAAGGACCTGTTCGGTAAACAGGGCAGCGTCCTCGTCCGACAGGCTTGCGCCAGCAGAATTCGAAGGCTGCGCTTGGCCGACGGCGGAGGCAGCAAGCGTGACGCAGGCCAGCGTCATGCGAAGGGAAGCGAGGAGTGTGTGAATCAATCCATGCAGCCCGAATCAAAGGGAGAGGGGGAAGCCGCGGAGTCGTCGGAGGGGCCGAAAGGGAACTCGCAGGATATCACGGCTGCTGGATGGACTTCTGAACTTCGCCTCAGGTGAGAAGACAGCCGATTCCTTCATTTGGGTTGGCTGATTGAGGCGCCTGGTGTGGGGCGATGTGCGGTGGGTCAGAGGGCCAACTCACGTTTTGCGTTGGCGACAACTTCCTGAAGACATCCCTCTTCGAAAGGAGAGAGCAAGCCCGCAGATTCGACGAGTTTCCGAAACGGTAACGATCCGCCTCGCTTGCAGAGGTCGACGTAGGCAGTGAGGGCTCCGTCACGGTCAGACTGTGCGCGGCTCCAGAACTGCAGTGCGCAGGTCGCTGCCAGCGTGTAGTCAATGTAATAGAAGGGGTAGGCGTAGATGTGGCGCTGGTACTGCCAGTATCCACCTTGGCCTGGATGAGAAAGGTCTCCGTAATCACGCCAGGGCATGTACATCTTCTCGAGTTTTTTCCACATGGCGTGGCGTTCGCCGGGAGTCGCTTTGGGTTGTTCGTAGATCAAGTGCTGGAAGTGATCGACGGCCACTCCGTAGGGCAAGAACATGAGTTGTTCCGCAAGGTGCTGCATCCGGAAGTCATTCGCATCCTCACCAAAAAAACGTTCCATTTCTGGCCAGCACAGAAACTCGAGGCTCATCGAGTGAACTTCTGCTGACTCGGATGTGCAGCCGACGTAATCCAGCACGGCATTGTCGCGGCTCTTGTAGCGTTGGAAGGCATGTCCGATTTCATGGGTGAAAACGCGCGCATCTCCGGGGGTGCCATTGAAGTTGGCAAAGACGTAAGGCACTCCGAAGTCAGGAAACCATGTGCAGAACCCTCCAAAGGCCTTACCCGGCCGCGATTCAAGGTCCATGAGTTCGTTGCGCACCATCAAGCGATAGAAATCAGCCAGTTCAGGATGGATGGCATCGAACATTTCGGACGCGCGATCGGTCATCCACTTGGCATCTCCACGCGGAGCGGGGGCGCCCTGAGGTCGATGTACTTTTTCGTCCCAGGATTTCAGTTTGTCGATGCCGAGCGTTGCTGCCTGTCGATCCGCGAGTTGGCAGGCGAGCGGGACGACATCCGCAAGCACTTGCTCGCGAAATCGCTCGACGTCGTGACGGTCGTAATCGACGCGGCGCTTGCGGTCGTAACCGACTTCCACAAAATTGGCTCGGCCAAGGCTTTTCGCCATCTTGTCGCGCAATGTGACGATGTCGTCGAAGATCTGATCGAGCTGTGGTCGGTTCTCTTCAAACCAGTTCCACATTGCGCGCGCCGCCTCGTGGCGCTTGACGCGATCTGACCCAGATTGGAGTCCTATAAGGTCCGAGATCCCGCAGGTCTTACCGCCAAGCGGGATGCGAGCTCCGCCGAGCAGTTCGATGTAGGACGCAATCAATTCGTTCTCGTGAACGAGCTCTTCTCGGATGTCAGGGTGAAAAGCCGCGTCGTCACATTTCCACAGGTCAAATGCGTGTCGCAGTGAAAGTTGTTTCTCGAGGTGCTCGCGATGGGGGCTGCTGACCAGCGCTCGCTTCACGCCAATTTCAAGATTCGTGTAGTCGGGCATGAGGGCGTCGGCGGTTTCACGCCCTTTGCGGTAGCTCTCATTGCCCGTGTCTTGATTGAAATGAAGGTGTGCCATGGCGGACCAGGTGGCCACTTGACCACGCAGTTTGTCCCAGCTTTGTATTGCTTGAGTGCACTGAGATGCATCATCGCTGTTTTGCAGTAGGCGGGTGATGTCGTCGAACTGTTCGCGCAACTTGTCCAGGCTGGGCTCTTGGCTTTGCATGTCGTGGAATGTGGTCTCGGTCGGTGAGGTCATGCGCAAGAGTCCTGGTTCGTGGGGGCAAGGGCGGGGAGCATGGTAGGTTCCCTGCGAGGGATGTGCGATGTGCATTCAATCTTGTGTGGGAGCACCGGTTTCTATGAGTTGTAAAAGCGTTCTCTGCGCAGGATTCCTTGGCGGGGCCTTTTTGCTGGGTGCATGCCAATCTGCAGAAAGGGACGAGGCCTCCATGTCGACGAGTTGGCAGGCAGGGTTGTTGGAATGGCGGGAGGCTCGTGAGGCCAGTTTGGTGGATCCTGCTGGCTATCTCGCACTGAGCGATCTTGTTTGGCTTTCAGAGGGCGACAACACCTTCGGCTCAGACCCCGAGGGCACCCTTGTGTTCACGGGTGACGAGATTCCTGACCGTCTGGGCGTGTTGCGTTTGAGCGGAGGTCGCGTCGGCCTTCGGTGGGACGACTCGCCTCAAGGACTGCAACTGAACGTGACTCCGTTTCCTGCCCTGGTGGATGAAGGTGATGAGCTTGGACATGTTGCCGGTTCTTTCCTTCTCACCAGTGATGCTGGCGAGGAAGTGAATCGGGTGACAGTTGGCCGCCGAACTTTTTGGGTGATCGACCGCGCAGGGAAGATCGGTGTGCGCGTCCGAGATCCGGAGAGCGAGGTTCTGGGGAATTTCAGGGGCGCCGAATGGTTTGAGCCAGATGCGAGTTGGCGTGTGCGGGCGCGTTTCATTCCGCATGCAGAAGCTCGCCAAGTCGAGGTGCCCAACATTCTGGGAACGTCGTATGACGACCTGTCCCCAGGCGTGTTGCAATTTGAGCGTGGGGGCCAGACTTATCAGTTGCAGCCCACGGGAGTCAGCCAAGATGAGATGATGCTGATTTTTGGAGACTCCACCAACGGGCGAACAACCTATGGCGGCGGGCGTTTCCTGAAAGTTCCGCCACCTGACCGAGGAGGTGAACTGTGGTTGGACTTCAATCGAGCCTACAACCCACCGTGCGCATTCAGTCCCTTCACGACCTGCCCGCTTCCGCCAGAGGGAAATCGGTTAGATGTGAGGGTTCCTGCAGGGGAGCGTGCACCGCCTAGCTATGAATAAACGCTGAGTGATGGCTGTTCGCTGTCGAAGAGGCCGGCGGATTCATCACGAGAGGCTTGCCCATTCGTTTTCTTGCCATGAGGTCGCCGCTATGATCGCGTTCATGATGAATCCAACAGCGCAAAGAGGTGACGAAGATCACTCCCTTCACTCGAGAGCGGTGGTGTCTCGACGAGACTTGCCAAAGTCGGTTTGTAGACGTTGGTTGTCACTGGCGTTGGCGCCACTGATGCTGGCCAGTCCCTTCTGGGATGACGTGCGGGTTCTAGATTCTGGCATGGCACATCTTGGAGATAGTCCGGCCCCCGAGTGGACAGAGGCAGACCCCGACCCGACTCCGGGGGGCTATGACTTGGCGTTTGAGGCCGAGCCAAATGCAGGCGAGCATGTCTTGATCTTGGCGCAGCGTCACGTGAACGATCGATGGGATGTCCTGCTCAATGACCGACTTGTTTCACAACTCGAACGCCATGAGGATCTTCGCGATGTCATGTACACGCTTCCGCCCGGAACATTGATCGAGGGCGAGAACGTGTTGAGAGTTGTTCCCAGCACCACGACGGACGACATTACAATTGGGCGAGTGAGGCTGGTCCCGAAATCGAAACGGGAGTGGTTGGGTTTGCAGCCCGTCGAACTCACCGTATTGGATGGCGACACGGGCAAGCCAGTGCCCGCGCGCGTGACAATCGTTGATGATGCGGGAGAGCTTGCTCAGCTGTACTACGCAGAGTCAGATCGCACTGCCGTTCGCCCGGGTCTTGTCTATCTGGGTGATGGCGTTGGTCATCTCGAGTTGCCGCGCGGTCAATACACTCTTTGGGCCGCGCGTGGCGTGGAATGGGGTCTGGACGAAGTGAGTTTGGATCTGACTTCTGGTGATGGAACTGCGGTCGTCTTGACGATTCACCGTGAAGTAGACACGACTGGCTTCGTCGCCGCCGACACGCACATTCACACCCTGACCTACAGTGGACATGGCGATGCGAGCACTGAGGAGCGCATGGTCACCCTGGCAGGTGAGGGTGTCGAACTGCCCATCGCGACAGATCACAACCACAACACCGACTACCGCCCTGTGCAGCAAGCCTTGGAGTTAAATCGCTGGTTCACTCCCGTCACAGGGAACGAAGTCACGGCGAGTATCGGGCATTTCAATGCATTCCCGCTGGACCCCAACGATGAAATTCCTGCTGTAGGGAGCACGGATTGGAACACGCTTGTGAGTGGAATGCGGTCGAAGGGTGCCAAGGTCGTCATTCTGAATCACCCTCGATGGCCCGCGTACAAGACCGGGCCGTATGGGAAGTATGAACTCGAAGTCGCGACGGGCCGACGTGCTGGCGATGTGCCTTTCCCCTTCGATGCGATGGAACTTGTTAACTCCCAGACAGTCGAAGAAGACCCCATGGTTTTGTTCCATGATTGGTTCGGCCTGTTGAACCGTGGCGAATCCATAACAGGCGTCGGGAGTTCGGACTCGCACACGGTCGGAGGCGTGGTGGGAGGTGGGCGCACATATGTGCCGAGCGACACCGATGATCCAGCCGCGATTGACGTGGATGCCGCTTGTGCCGCTTTTCAGGCCGGGCAAACATCCATCAGCATGGGCATCTTTGCGGATGTGCTGGTGAACGGTGGCACGATGGG
>JAQWOM010000008.1 GCA_029245865.1 Planctomycetota bacterium | reverse complement strand
GTGAGCCCCCGTCAATTCCTTTGAGTTTCAGCCTTGCGGCCGTACTCCCCAGGCGGGGTACTTAGCACATTAGCTTCGACAACGATCGCATCGGACGACCATTGCCCAGTACCCATCGTTTACAGCTAGGACTACCAGGGTATCTAATCCTGTTCGCTCCCCTAGCTTTCGCACCTCAGCGTCAGTTGCAGTCCAGTGACCCGCCTTCGCCTCTGGTGTTCCTCCAGATATCTACGCATTTCACCGCTACACCTGGAGTTCCGGTCACCTCTCCTGCACTCAAGCTCGGCAGTATCGAGGGCAGTTCCACAGTTAAGCTGTGGGCTTTCACCTCCGACTGACCGAGCCGCCTACGCGCGCTTTATGCCCAGTAAATCCGAATAACGCTCGCCACCTTCGTCTTACCGCGGCTGCTGGCACGAAGTTAGCCGTGACTTCCTCTCATGCATTTGTCAGAGCACAGGTAGACCTGTGCCTTTCTTAACATGTGACAGGAGTTTACGACCCGAGGGCCTTCATCCTCCACGCGGCGTCGCTCTGTCAGGCTTTCGCCCATTGCAGAAGATTCTCGACTGCAGCCTCCCGTAGGAGTCAGGACAGTGTCTCAGTTCCCATGTGGCCGGCCAACCTCTCAGTCCGGCTACCCGTCATCGCCTTGGTGAGCCGTTACCTCACCAACAAGCTGATAGGACTTGGACCCCTCCTCGAGCGGAATCACCTTTACCGACATGGTCGTAACCATGCCGGACTATCGGGTATTAGCAATCCTTTCGAATTGTTGTCCCCAACTCGGGGGTAGGTCGTCCAAGCATTACTCACCCTTTCGCCACTCTACTTGCTCCCCCGAAGGGAAGCGTTCGCGTTCGACTTGCATGCCTAATCCACGCCGCCAGCGTTCATTCTGAGCCAGGATCAAACCCTTCATGATGATTGATTTGTCCGGCGGCGCCCAACCATGGCCGGGAAGGCCAGGTGGACGCACTGAATCGACCAACACAGCCGCCTCTCGAAAGAGACAGCCGGGCTGCTCACACACGCTTGAGTAAGTCTACTACGATATTTCAAAGATCGATTGGCCACGCCAGGGCCTGCGGGATCCCCGGAAAACGCTGAGGACCCCCGTTTTTCGGCCGTATTAGCGAGTCCTCACGGACTGTGCTGCGTACCGAACTGGCTCTTTTTCACCCATAGGTGAGCCGCGAATGGTACCGATTCGCTACGCCTCGGCAATAGCCCCTAACCAGAAAATCTCTGGGCTGCGAGACCCTCTCTTCACGATCGCCCCTGGCCAATCACGGCAGACAGAAATACCGCGAGAAACGCCACTTACGGGGGAGGGCCTGTTTAGCCCCGCGCATGACCAACCAGGCACTAAGGGATGTTGACCGTCGTGCCCCTGGCGAGCAGACCGAAGAGCTCTTCAACCTCTGCATTCCGCATGCGCACGCAACCCATCGACTGGTTGTCGCCCACACTCTCTGGATTCGGGGTCCCGTGAATGCCATAGCCGGTCGCTCCCGGGTGGTTTTCAAAGCCCAGCCAGCGGGTCCCGAGAATGTTTTCAGGGTCTCCATACGGGATCTGCCGCCCGCCGTGGAACCACGTCGGCTCCGTAAGCTTCACTTCCACGACAAAGGACCCGCTCGGTGTTCGCCCCTCCTTGCCGAGGCCCACCCGATAGGCGACCAAAGCCACATCTCCCAGATAGGCCACCAGGCCATTCTGCCGCCGATCCACCTCAACCGTGACAGTCCCCAGGGGCACCATCAGCCGCTGTCCCACCCGCAATCCCGTACCGGACAGGCCATTCACCATCTGGACCAAGCCGACCTCGGGTGAAACCCCAAATTCCCGGGGAAAAGTCTTATTGCAGAGCTTCCAGAGACTGTCATTCGGCTGAACCACGTAGTCCCCGAAGTCTGTCAGACCAGCCAGGGAGCTCGCCGTGCTGCGATTGAGCTGCTCGAGAAGCTCGTGCGCCCGTTCGTATTCTCCTCCGCGGACAACGCCTTGCCGCAGAGCCCCCGTCAGTAGCTGACGTGACTCGGCAGGGCTGCCAGCCAGGCCCGCGAGAAAAAAGCCCACTCGGGCCGCTTCAGCAGGCGTGGAACTCGCTTCCATCCCCTCCTGCAGAACCGCAGCCGCAGCTGCCGGATTCCCGGCTGCCTCCAGGGATGAGGCCTGGCTCAAGAGCGCTCTGACCCTCGCGGCACGCCCTTCTGCCCCCGTAGGACCTGAATCGCTCGCGGGGCCGGCTGCATCGAGTTGCTCTCGGGCCCCCTCCGTCTTGTCGGGCAAAGGGCGCGCATCGGCAACAGGGCGCCCTTCGGGAGGAACTGGCTGGGGGACGGCCTCGATCACCACCGACTTCTTCCCCGCGAGAGCCGTGTCGGCTTCCGACCCGTTGAAGGCCCACAGCAACCCACAGGCCACGAGAACCAGCACACCCACCGTTTTTGCCATGTCACCACTCCGTCAAGACCGCGAGATGCGATCCTACGGGGGCCGGAGTCAGCGTTCCAGCAGCAGCCCGGCGATCATCCGTGACGACACAAAAGAAGCACCGAGTCGGCTCCAGGAAGGATCTAGCGCCCCCGATGCCTGGCACTCAAACCAGGTGGGAACACAGCGAACGCCCGGGAGGTCCCGCTGCAAGGCGGGCAGAACCAGGACATCCACACGGCTGTCCCCTCATCAGAGGAAAAGGCTCGGAAGCACACGGCTGCACTGGAACCGACACGGCTTCGATCGACCATACCCCGCCCCGCCGACCGGTCAAGCAGGTTAGCGCAAGCGGGCGCCAACCTCTTCAACACCCTTCACGATACGGTCACGCGCGCGGTTGACATCGTTCTCGGAAAGTGTTTTGTCCTTCGACTGGAACGTGAGGTGAAACGCAATCGAACGTTCTCCCTCGGCAAGTGTGCCGCCGCGAAAAACATCGAAGGGTTCGACTTTCTTCAGGGTGCGCGGCCCTGCACTCCGGATGGCTGAGACAAGCTCGTCGGTCGAGACGTCATAGCTCGCCACGAATGCCAAGTCGATATGCGCCGGTGGTTGTCGTGAAGGAGATTGATAGGCCGAGCCAGCTTCAAGGCACTCTGCCAGAGCGTCTGAATCCAGGACAAGCGCAGCAGCCGCCACGTCGAGATCCAGCCGAGCGAGTGCACCCGGGTCGATGGCACCGAATGTGCCCACGCGGCGGCCATCAATCTCGAGACGAGCAACGCGGCGTGGATGCCACCAACTGGCATGAACTTCTTCTTCATCGACAGCAAAGGTCGGTGGCAATCGCCCCGCACCTTGCAAGGCGGCTTCGGCAACAGCACGCATTTCACGTACCAGTTCGCGATCATCTCCCTCATCGCGACGCGCGATGACCACAGCGATCTCACGATGTTCTGTCGGGCTCCCGTCCGCACGACGAGAATAGCTTCGCCCGACTTCGAACAGCCGGGCCTCCGAGGATTGACGGAGCCAGGTCTCAAGCCTCATGAGAAGCTCCGGCACAACAGAAGGCCGCAAACGCGACGCTCCCTTTTGCAAAGCATTCACCAGGCGCGGGTGGTCATCTGAAAGCTCGAGTTGCAAGAGCTCTGCGGTCTTGTCGCGAACTGTCGAGTAAGAATAGACCTCCGTACAGGAGGCGCGCGTCGCAAGCACGTCGCGAACGTTCTCTTCGACAGCCATCGTCGGAGCCCGTGTTCCGATCAGCATGGGCCCCACGGGGTGCTCAACATCGATACGCTCGTAACCAACGATGCGACCGATCTCTTCGACCAGATCTTCGGGCAAGGTTCCCTGGCTCGACGCACGCCAAGCGGGCACCTCAACCTCGAACCCCCCGCTTTCATTGCTGGAGACTTCGTACCCAAGGCTCGTCAGAGCCGCCGTCATCTCGTCATCTGCAACACTCAGCCCCAGTCGCCGGCGCACCATCTCCGTATCGAGAGACAAGCGATTCTTGGGCGACACAGCATCTCCAACCACTCGATAGGTCGAGTGAATCTTCATCGAGGGCGCCAGTTGCCGCATCAGTTCTGCGTATCGGCGCACAGCCGTGTGCACAAGCCCAGGGTCCAGGCCCTTTTCGAACCGAGCCAGCGCTTCGGTTCGCAGCCCTAACCTGCCCGAAGTCTTGCGGACACGAACCGCGTCAAAAGAGGCCGACTCCAGAAAAACTCGGCTCGTCTCCTCGCTCACTTCGGCATCTGCGCTGCCCATGACTCCTGCAATCGCGACCCCGCGAGCCCCATCCGAAATGACCGCATCCGCCGGAGTAAGCTGCCGCTCGACAGCGTCCAGAGTGGTGAGTGTCTCCCCGTCCTTCCCTCGACGCACCGTGATGCGGTCGCCCGCAAGCTTGTCGCGGTCGAAGGGATGGGTCGGTTGCCCCAGTTCGAGCATCACGTAATTGGAGAGGTCCACCGCCAGATTGATCGGCCGCATGCCGCAAGCAACGAGTCTGAAGCGCAGCCAATCAGGAGACCGCCCCGAGACACCGTCGAGGCACAAGCCTGCATACAGAGAACAACCACAACCCTCTTCCAACTCGATTGCAGGACCAAAGTCTCCCGCGACAAGATCTTCGCCCAAAGCCAAGGGCTTCAACTCGCGGCTAAAAATCACTGCGAGTTCACGGGCGAAGCCACGTTGCCCCCACAGATCAGGGCGGTGAGTGATGCTCTTGTTGTCGATGTCAAAGATCACATCCGCAAAGCCGGGCAAATCGCTCACAGGCGTTCCCGGCTCGAGGGAGCCCTCAAGGACAAGAATTCCGTCATGCTCCGGGCCAAGGCCCAGTTCATCCTCGGCGCAAATCATTCCCTCGCTCGGTTCGCCCCGGATCTTGGCTTTCTTGAGCTTGATCCCGTTGGGTAAGCGTGTTCCCACCGGCGCGTAAACGACCTTCTGCCCTGCAGCGACATTGGGTGCCCCACAGACAACATGAGCAGGATCGCTGCCATCGCCCGTGGACACCTTGCAGACACGAAGGCGATCTGCCCCCGGATGCGGTCCGCACTCGAGCACCTCGCCCACGACAACGCCAGACAGGCCCACTCGTTGATCGACAAACCCCTCGATCAATGCCGTGCGCATGGTCAATTCATGTGCCAGCGTCTGCGGATCGATCCCCGACAGGTCCACATGGTCAGACAGCCAGTTCAATGACAGGTCCATGGTGCGTCCTTGCTCTCGTTCAGAACTGCGTCAGGAAACGTGGATCGCCGCTCATCATCCAGCGCACATCCTCGATACCAAAGCGCATCATCGTCAGACGATCGAGCCCCATCCCGAAAGCAAACCCAGACACCACATCGGGATCCAGGCCGCCGGCACGCAAAACCTCTGGGTGCACCATGCCGCATCCGAGTATCTCAAGCCATTCGCCATCCGATCCGGTGCGTCGCATGTCGAGTTCAAAGCCAGGCTCGACAAAGGGGAAGTAGTGCGGTCGCAATCGGACTTCGACAGACCCTCCAAAAATGCGGGAGAGCACCAGGCGCAAGACGCCCTTGAGGTCGGCGACCGAGACTCCTTCGTCCAACATGAGACCTTCGATCTGATGAAACGTGTGCTCATGTGTGGCATCAGGTTGTTCATTGCGAAAAACACGCCCCGGAGCAATGACACGCACGGGCACCTTGCCACCAGCCTCGCGCATGGCACGCAATTGAACGGGAGACGTGTGCGTGCGCATGACACGTCCGCCCTCCAGCCACATGGTGTCCTGAAGATCGCGTGCCGGGTGATGCGCTGGAATGTTGAGCAGATCGAAGTTGAACTCTTCGGTCTCCATTTCCGGCCCATCGACGACCGAGAAACCGAGACTCATGAAAATCTGCTCGATCTCCCGGCGCACCTGCGTCACGGGGTGCAAGTGACCACCGGGCAATGAACCGCCCGGCTCAGTCGGATCGAAGCAAGCGTCCGAAGTTGCAGCGACCACCGCAGCGGTCGTGAAGGCCTGCTTCGCCTCGGCCACGGCGGCTTCGAGCGACGTCTTCGCCTGGTTCACGGACTGACCGAACGCCGCACGATCTTCTGGGGGCAGGTCTTTGATGCCCCGCATCAAACCGAGCAACTCGCCTTTGCGAGCAAGATCCGTTTGCTCGATCAGTTCAAGCGCGGCAGCCGTCTCCGCGGCCTGTATGCGAGCCAGCACCTCTGCCGTGAGCGCATCGAGCCTGGCCTTCATCGAACTCGGCACCCCCTCGTCGCCTCTGTGCGTCGCCGCGTCGCGCCGACGGTCGACCTGGCCTGCGGACCGAACCCCTCGGGGCTCTGCTGCTGTCCGCTGATCAGGCTGCGGCCTTTTCCTTCACGCTGGCTACCAGAGCCGAGAAGGTCTCGGGCTCACGGGCAGCCATCTCGGCAAGCATCTTGCGATCCAACTCGATCTCGGACCTCTTCAGCGCGTTCATGAATGTGCTGTAGGTCATGCCCTCGGCTCGAACCGCACCGTTGATGCGCACAATCCAGAGCTTGCGCAAGTTCCGGCGCTTCAGACGTCGATGGGCGTAGGCGAATGCACCCGCGCGCTTGATCGTGTCTTTTGCGTCCTTGAGACGCTTACTGCGCGTAGCGCGATAGCCCTTGGCCCGCTTCAAGATGCGCTTGACGCGCTTGTGACGGGCAACAGCAGAATGCACACGAACCATTTTTTGTCTCCTCTATCGACCCGGCCCTAGAAGGCGGGTGCGATGAGCCTCTTCATGTTCTTGGCGATCTTGCCCTGACAGAGTTCGCTTCCACGGACGCTGCGCCGACGGTCGCCATTCTTGCCGGCCTTGTAGTGCCGCCCGAACGGCTTGCGGCGCTTCACCTTGCCGAGCTTGGTGATCTTCATCCGCTTCTTGATGGACTTTTTGGTCTTCAGCTTGGGCATCGTTCTGTCAGTCTTCGAGTCGTAGGTCCTTCGTTTTGTTTACCCGTATCAACGACGGGACAAGCGTGTTTCTACTTCTGGTTCAGCGGGTGAAGAATCATCACCAGTCGATTGCCTTCAAGGCGGGGTTCGCGCTCGACCTTTGAGAGGTCAGCCAGTTCATCCTTAATCTGCTTCATGACGTTCAGGCCACGATCGCGAAAACCGTGTTCGCGCCCGCGAAAGAGCATGTTCACCTGAAGCTTGTCTCCATGCTCCAGGAACTCACGCGCTTTTCGCATTTTCGTCTTCAGATCATGAGTGTCGATCTTCGGACGAACGCGTACTTCTTTGATGACAACGTGGTGCTGCTTCCTCCTTGCGTCGTGTTCTTTTTTCTTCGAGAGATACTTTTGCTTCCCGTAGTCCTGAATTTTGCACACAGGCGGCCGAGCATCGGGGGCGACTTCGACAAGGTCGAGCCCTTTCTCTCTTGCCATGTCCAGAGCTGCTTCGATTTCAACAAGGCCATGCTGCTCGCCCTTTTCGTCGATGAGCCGAACTTGCCGTACACGGATCTCCTCGTTGAGCCGAATCTTGACCTGTGCCGTGGTTTGTCCTCCTACTGTGCTTAACCGGGAATCAAAATAACTGCGAACTGCGTGTGAACATCTGCTTCTTACTAAAGGCGACGAGCGAAACCAGATCTGTGGTGTTCAGTCAGGAACGAGCAGCAACCTCATCAGCCAATCGATCGACAAACGCATCGATGGGCATTGGTCCGAGGTCACCCTCCTTGCGAGACCGCACGGAGACGGTGGATTCGCCAATTTCGCGGGCGCCCAGTATGGCCACATAGGGCGTTTTTTCAAGCCGAGCGCGCTTGATTTTGGCCCCGATCGGCTCATTGGCCAAATCCAGGGAAACTCTGAGGCCGCGAGCCTCGAGTTTTGCGACCAAAGCACCCGCCCCCTCATGCTGTTCAACCGTGATCGGGGCCACGACAACCTGGACGGGAGACAGCCAGAGCGGGAAGGCCCCCCCGTAGTGCTCGATGAGAACCCCCATGAGCCGCTCCAGGCTCCCAAAAGGGGCCCTGTGAATCATTATCGGCCTCGGACGGCTTCCGTCCCGGGCCGCGTAGGTCAGGCCAAAGCGCTCGGGCAGGTTGTAATCCACCTGGGCAGTCCCCAGCTGCCAATCCCGGTCGAGGGCGTCCGTGATGACAAAATCGAGCTTGGGGCCGTAAAAGGCGGCCTCACCGGGGTCGATCGTGTAGTCGAGCCCCATCTGAGAGCAAGCCTCGATGATTTCCCCCTCGGCCCGCTTCCACAGACTGGGTTCACCCACAAACTTGGACTCCCCCTCGCTGTCGCTCCCCCGCACCCCCACCCGAGCCTGAACCTTCAAGCCAAAGGTCTCGAGGGCGAGGCGCACCAGTTCGACCACCCCACGAAACTCGTCGAACAGTTGCTCAGGGGTCACGAACAGGTGGGCATCATCCACGGTGAAACCACGCACCCGCTTGAGGCCACCCAGTTCGCCACTCTTCTCATAACGATAGACGGTCCCGAACTCGGAAAACCGCAGGGGCAGGTCTCGGTAGCTTCGCGCCTCGGACTTGTAGATCTGAATGTGGTGCGGGCAGTTCATGGGCTTCATGCAAAAAGCACCACCCTCTTCATCGCCCATGAGCGGGAACATCGATTCGCGATAGTTCTGCCAGTGACCGCTCGTCTGATAGAGACCCAGGCGGCCGATGTGCGGCGTGCTTACCGATTGGTAACCACGCTTCCGCTGCTCGGCAGTCAGAAACTCTTTCAGAGTTTCCAGGATGATCGTTCCGCGTGGCAGCCAGAGAGGCAGTCCTGGGCCGACATCGTCTGTGAAGTGAAAGAGCTTGAGCTCCTTACCCAGCTTGCGGTGGTCACGCAAACGAGCTTCTTCCAGGTTCGCCAGATGCTTCTTCAGCTCTTTCTTGCTCGCAAAACAGGCGGCGTACACGCGCTGCAAAATCGGATTCGATTCATCGCCCTGCCAGTAAGCCCCGGCCACACTCAGCAACTTGAAGTGCGCGCTGGCAAGCCGCCCCGTGCTGGGCACGTGCGGCCCGCGACACAGGTCCACGAAAGCATCTTCGTCCGCACCTGCAGCCTTGTTGTGATAGAAACTCACGATCTCACCCTCGGCGAGACCGCGAATCAAATCGCATTTGTAGCGGTCGTCCCGATCGCTCCAGTGAGCCAAGGCCACGTCCCGCGCAACTTCTTCGCGGACGAAATCCTGATCGGCCTCAATGATGGCATTCATACGCGCTTCAATGGCGGCCAGATCCTCTTCCTTGAGGTGCCGCCCATCTGCAAAGTCAAAGTCGTAATAGAACCCCGACTTGATGGTCGGCCCGATCCCCAGGCGAACGGTCTCCCGCCCGAAAAGGTCCATCACAGCCTGAGCCATGACGTGCGCCGTGCTGTGACGCATGAGGTCCAATCCCTCTGGACTGTCGGCCTTGATGATGGACACCGTAGCCCCGCCCGGCAAAGGCCGGCTCAGATCGCGAAGCTCACCACCGACTGCCACAGCAAGAGCCGCCTTGGCGAGGCCTGGGCCAATGTCCGCGGCCAGATCGGCACCGGAACTCCCCGTGGGCAAGCTCCGCTTGCTGCCATCGGGCAGTTCGAGCTCGACTTCTTTCGTTGCACTCACGACCCCACCTCCGTGACCTGATCGCCGGCTAACTCCCCGCCTTGAGCAGACTGACCCGCCGACTTCACCCCGGCCTCGAGCAGTTGTTCTTCGGGGACCTCTGTCGGCGCTCCGGTCATCAAACAGGTCGCCTGAGCCGTCTTCGGGAAGGCAATCACCTCGCGAATCGAATCCTCACCCGCCAGCAACATGACCAGCCGGTCGAGACCGACTGCAAAGCCAGCGTGTGGAGGAGCCCCGTACTCAAATGCGTGAATCACGAAGCCAAAGCGTTCCTCGATCTCTTCGTCTGGCAGGCCAATGGCCTCGAACACCCGACGCTGCATGACGGCATCATGAATTCGAACGCTCCCCGAGCCCAGTTCAACGCCGTTAAGAACCAGGTCATAGCTACGCGCCAGCGTCTGCGCGGGGTCCTCGGCAAGCTGCCCCTCGTGTGCCTCCAGAGGCATGCAGAAGGGATGGTGAGCCGGCGTCAACGCCCCCGACTCTTCGTCCTGGTCGAACATCGGGAATTCCGTGATCCAGACGAACTCGAAACGGCTGCGGTCGATCAGCTCGAGCTTCTTCCCGAGCGCCAATCTCACGGCCGACAGCGCAGCTGCCGAGACGCGAAAGCTGTCGGCGCCAAAGAAAAGTGCATCCCCCACGGACGCGCCGCAGGCTTCCATGAGTGCGTTCTGCAGAGCTGGGTCCAAAAACTTCGAGATCCCACCGCTGAGCACCGGCCCTGCCGAGGCAGCGTCTTCGCTCTCCACGACCTTCGCCCAGGCAAGCCCCTTGGCGCCATACTCCTTGGCAACGCCCTCCAGGCCAGTGATCTCTTTGCGCGACAGCTTCGCCCCACCCGGGGCAGCCAGTACCCGAACGCGTCCGCCTGCCTCCACGGCCTTCTCGAAGACTCCGAATCCACATCCGCTCAGCAGCTTGGAAACGTCGGCAAGCTCGACACCGAAGCGGAGGTCGGGCTTGTCGGAGCCGAAGCGCTCCATGGCCTCGGTCCAGGTCATGCTCGGAAAGGGCGTCGGCGGGCAACGGCCCGGCTGGACCGCTTCCACGGCACCCGACACAGCCCGGTCAATGACCGCCTGCACGGCAGCTTCATCGACGAAACTCATTTCGACGTCCAGTTGCGTGAACTCGGGCTGCCGGTCAGCGCGCAGATCTTCATCTCGGAAGCAGCGCGTGATCTGGAAGTACTTGTCCATCCCCGCCACCATCAAGATCTGCTTGAAGATCTGAGGACTCTGGGGCAACGCAAAGACCTTGCCGGGATGCACACGGCTCGGAACCAGATAGTCCCGGGCCCCCTCGGGAGTGGCCTTGGTCAGGATCGGCGTCTCGATCTCCAAGAACCCCTGGGCGTCGAGCCCGTTGCGCAACGCCAAGAAAACCGTGTGACGCATGGCCAACGCAGCACTGGGCGCCTCGCGCCGCAAGTCGAGGTAGCGATAGGTCAACCGCAGTTCGTCACTGACTCGATCCGCGTCGATCTCGAAGGGAGGCGTCTTGGCGGGGCCGAGAACTTCGAGGTCCTGGACGAGCACTTCGATCTCGCCGGTGGCTCGCTCTGCATTCGCCTCCAGGCGGCGCCGGACGGTGCCTTTGACGTGGATCACGCTCTCAGCCTTCAATCGCTGGGCGGCTGCCAGGAGTTCTCGTGGCGTGTCCTCGTCGAAGCTCAGCTGAGTGATGCCGTAACGATCACGAAGATCGATGAAGACCAACGCCCCCAGGTCACGGTGAGACGCCACCCAGCCTGAAAGCTGAACGGCGGAGTCGGCATCGCTCGCCCGGAGCTCGCCGCAATGGTGTGTACGTAGGCCTTGTGTCGTCATGGTCCGCGACATCGTAGTGATTCGCGGTGCCGCGTCCGAGAGCGAGCCCGCAGAGCTCTTTCAGGCGAGCCCGGTTGGGCGTGGCCGAGGCAGATCATCCCTCGGATCTGCCGTTCTCGGTCCCTTCCAGAGCCCTGCCGTAGAACACTCGATACATCAGTGTTTCGAGGCGCTGCATCCAGGCCACGGGCCAGGGAAAACTCGCGCGCGCCACGGTTCGAACCTTCAGCGTGCGAACCCCGGCCTCATTTGCCCCCGCGATGTCCGTGAAATACTGATCGCCGACCATTAATGCCGAGTTCGCCGGGACGTCACCCGCCAGCTTGAGGGCGAAACCAAGCAGAACGGCCTCTGGTTTACGAATGGTGGAAACCTCGGCATCGCCCGCCGGATCCCAGCAACCTCCATCAGACCAGCTCAGACTGCCGTGCAAGGCCTGCCTGGCAACCGGTCCATCGGGCGTTGCGTAGCCCTTCACCACGGGCACATCGGGAAAGATGCGACCCAGTTCGACAAATCGCTCTTCGCCGCAGTTACTCAGAATCAGGTGCCGTAATCCCTGAACCGCGCGCAACCTCTCCCAGCCTGCCCGCAACTCAGGCGCCACCGCTGTTCCATGCCAGGGCATCAGCGTCCCGTCGACATCCCAGATGAGCAGAGTCACTCCCTGAGCACTCAGGAACTCCGGCGTCAATTCAGCAAGGCTGGACAGGTGGAACGTCGGCCGCATACGGCGTGCCACCGCAAAGAACCGGGGCAATACCTGCCGAACCGTGGTCGTCCAATCAGACACGAAGCACCTTGCAATCCCCTGGCATGAGCGCACTGTGACACCCTGGCCACGCGAGGCAAAGCGTGGGGCAGCCAAGTCTTTGCTCGCAAGCGAGCGAAAGAAGAAGCCTTTCAGCGGGTGGCGAAGCGCAGCCGCATCATAGCGCGATGCTTGGCTGCATCAGCTCGGGCACCATCGACGTCCGCTCCCGGCGCACGAAGCCGCTCCTGAGCGCGATTTCGTGCTTCTTCGGCACGTTCAACATCGATGTCGTTCACGTCCTCTGCAAAATCGACAAGGATCAAGATCTCATTGTTCTGGATCTCGACGAATCCCATACCCGTGACGAACTTCCACTCCTTGCCGAGCGGGTCGCGGATGCGCGTGAAGCCCACCTCAAGCGAGGAGAGCAGAGGCGCATGCTTCGGCAACACCCCGATCGAACCCTTGGCGCCTGGCACGATGACCGACGACGACCCACCGGAGTAGATCGGGCCCTCGGGCGTGCGCATCTCGACGTAGAGCGCCTGCCCTTCCTTCACCTTGGTCAGCAGGTCCGGCATGTCTTTGAGCAGTGAAGCCGTCATGACAATCAGTCCGCTTTCATCTCGGCAGCACGCTGGAGCACCTGGTCGATGCCGCCCTGCATGTAGAACGCTTGCTCAGGAATCTCGTCGTGGTCACCGCGACAGATCTCCTGGAAGGATCGCACCGTGTCGGCCACCTTGACGTACTCACCCGGCCGGCCGGTGAACTGCTCTGCCACAGCGAATGGCTGCGAGAGGAAGCGCTGCAGCTTGCGAGCACGCGCAACAGTCGCACGGTCTTCTTCGGACAACTCGTCCATACCGAGAATGGCGATGATGTCACGCAGTTCCTCGTAACGCTGCAAGATCTCCTGCACCTGACGAGCGGTGTTGTAGTGCTCGTCACCAATCAGTCGTGGGTCGAGCATGCGCGAAGTCGAAAGCAGCGGATCCACAGCAGGGTAAATGCCCAGCTCTGCGATCTTACGCTCAAGACGAATCGTGCTGTCGAGGTGAGCAAAGGTGGCCACTGGAGCCGGGTCCGTGTAGTCATCAGCAGGCACGTAGACAGCTTGCATCGACGTGATCGAGCCCTTGTCCGTCGACGTGATGCGCTCCTGCAACGCGCCCATCTCCGAGGACATGGTGGGCTGATAACCCACAGCCGACGGCATACGGCCGAGCAGCGCGGAGACCTCGGAACCAGCCTGCACGAAGCGGAAAATGTTGTCGACGAAGAGCAGAACGTCTTTGCCAAGCTTGTCGCGCAGATGCTCGCACATGGTGAGCGCCGTGAGAGCCACGCGCAAGCGAGCTCCCGGAGGCTCGTTCATCTGTCCGAAAACCAGGCTCGTGTTCTTGAGAACGCCCGACTCTTCCATCTCGAGATAGAGGTCGTTGCCCTCGCGCGTCCGCTCTCCCACACCGGCGAAAGCTGAATAGCCATCGTGAGCCGTGGCGATGGCATAGATCAGTTCCTGGATGAGAACGGTCTTACCCACACCCGCACCACCGAACAGGCCGATCTTGCCGCCCTTTGCAAAAGGACAGAGCAGGTCGATGACCTTGATGCCCGTTTCGAACACCTCGGTCACGGGGCGCTGAACCTCATAGCTCGGGTAGGGCATGTGAATCGGCCGTGTTTCCACGCCCGGGATGTCCCCCTTGCCGTCAATCGGCTTGCCCAGCAAGCTGAACATGCGACCCAGGGCCTTCTCGCCCACCGGCACGCTGATAGGCGCCCCCGTATCGACAGCATTCATGCCACGCTGCATCCCGTCCGTGCTGGACATGGACAAGCAGCGCGCGACGTCGTCACCGAGGTGCTGTGCAACCTCAAGTGTCACGTCCATCTTCTTCGACGCGTCTTCGATTTTGACGGCGTTGAAGATATTGGGCAGATCGTTGGTGGGGAATCGAACGTCCACGACGGGACCCACGATCTCGATCACAGAACCGGTAGCCACGGTTGTCTCCTGGTATTGTCCTAAACGTCTACTTGAGTGCCTCTGCGCCGGACGACACCTCGAGCAACTCACTCGTGATGCTTTCCTGTCGCGCGCGGTTGTACTGGCGCTTCAGCGCGCCGATCATTTCGTCTGCTGCGTCGGTCGCCTGCTTCATGGCGTTTCTCCGGGCGGTGAACTCCGAAGCGAGTGACTCGAGAATGGCCGAGTAGACCTTGATCTCGAGGAACTTCGGCAACAACTCCTTGAGCAGTTGCTCGCTGTCCGGCTCGACGATGAAGTCCATCTCACCGGAGCCGCCTTCGTCCTCGCCCACGTCATCTTTCAACTCATCGGGGTCGATGGGCAGAATGGTCACTGCTGCGGGCCGCTGCCGCCCCGCCGAGATGAACGCCGTGTAGATAATGCGGAGCCGGTCGATTTTCCCGGAGAGGAAGTCGGCCACCAGCTCATTCACCATATTGCGAACCCGGGTGTAGTCGATCTTCTCGACAACATCCTCGTATTTGTGGTCAACGGAGCGCTTGCGGGCGCGCATCAAGATGTCGCCCTTGTTGCCCAGCACATGAAGGATCTGCTTCGGCCCTCCACTGCTTGCCTCGGAAGAGTCTTCGTCGCCATCCATGGTGACCATCGAGAAACGCACCAGATTGGCGTTGTAGCCACCACACATGCCTTTGTCGGACGCCACCATGAGATTCGCCACCGTCTCCACCTCGCGCTCAGCGAGTAGCGGCGAAAGGTCACTGCGCACCGAACCTGCCAGGCGCCCGACCATCTCCTGGATCTTGCTCGAGAAGGGCCGCGCCGCATCGGCACGAAGCTGCAGCCGCATCAGCTTCTGCGTCGCCACCATTTCCATGGCACGCGTGATCTGCTGGATGTTTTGAACACCCGTGATCCGCTGCTTCAGTTCTTTTGTGCCCTTGGCCATCTCGTCTCCGGTCTCAACTGCAGTATCCAGACATCATTGCCCGCCGCATGACGGCGGGTCACAAAACATCAGGACGCGGTGAAACCCTCCTTGAACTTCGTTACGGCTGCATGCAGTGCAGTTTTCGTTTCATCGTCGATCTTGCCCGTCTCGTCGATCTTCTCGATCAGATCGCCGTGGTTCGCCCGCATCTCTGCGACGAGCCCCTTCTCGAAAGCCCGAACCTGCTTGACGTCAAGGCTGTCGAGGAACCCGCCGGTCCCGGCGAACACCGAAATGATTTGATCGACCACGTGCATCGGTTCGTACTGACCCTGTTTGAGCAACTCCACGAGGCGCTCGCCGCGCGTGAGCTGCTTTTGCGTGTTCTCGTCCAGGTCTGAACCGAACTGCGCGAATGCCGCCAATTCACGGTACTGCGCCAGGTCGATACGCAGACCGCCTGCTGTCTTCTTCATGGCCGGGCGCTGCGCAGCACCACCCACTCGCGAAACGCTGATGCCGACGTTGACCGCCGGACGAACGCCCGAGTTGAACAGATCCGACTCAAGGAAGATCTGGCCGTCGGTGATGGAGATCACGTTGGTCGGAATGTAAGCCGAAACGTCGGCCTCCTGCGTTTCCACGATGGGCAACGCCGTCAGGCTGCCCCCACCCGAGACGTAGAGGTCGGGGTTGAACTCGTGAGCCGTGTCCGAAAGCTTCGCCGCGCGCTCAAGCAAGCGACTGTGCAGGTTGAACACATCTCCCGGAAACGCTTCACGCCCTGGAGGACGACGAAGCAGCAACGAAACCTGACGCCAGGCCACTGCGTGCTTGTACAGGTCATCGTGAATGATGAGCACGTGCTTGCTTCGGTCGCGGAAATACTCGCCCATCGATGTCCCCGCAAAGGGGGCCAGGTACTGCATGGACGCCTGGTCAGATGCGGGCGCGCTGACCACAATCGTGTAATCCATGGCACCGGCTTTTTCGAGTTCGGCCACCACGGTCTTCACTGTGGACTGCTTCTGCCCCACGGCGACGTAAACGCAGATCACATCGCCGCCCTTCTGGTTGATGATCGCATCCACGCAGATCGCTGTCTTGCCCGTCTGACGGTCGCCGATGACCAGCTCACGCTGACCGCGACCGATGGGGATCATGGCGTCGATGGCCTTGATGCCCGTCTGCAGCGGCTCCGTCACCGGTTGGCGCTCCAGCACGCTGGGTGCGGGCATCTCAATCGGGCGCCTCATCTTGGCATTGATCGGCCCCTTACCGTCCTGGGGGTCGCCCAGCGCGTTGACCACGCGACCGAGCAACTCTTCGCCGACCGGGACCGAAATGATCTCGCCAGTCGACTTGACCACATCGCCTTCCTTGATCTCTTGGTCAGAACCGAGCAGCACACAACCGACATTGTCTTGTTCAAGGTTGAGTGCAACGCCTCGCACATCACCCGGGAACTGCAGCAACTCAGACATCATGCAGTTATCGAGCCCGTGGATACGTGCCACACCATCACCCACCTGGATGACAGAGCCGACGCTCTCCATCTTGAGCGAGTCGTCGTAGCTCGCGATCTCCTTCTTCAGGATGGCGGTGACTTCTGAGGGTTGAAGCTTCATGGCAATCAGTCCCGATCTTTTAACGGCTTATTGGCTGTTGGTTTTGTGTCGCGCTCAGTCACCTGCAACGCCCGCAACGGGCGCCTGCAGCAACTGGGCCTGGAGAAGTTGGAGACGACGGCTCAAGCTGCCGTCGATCATGGCTGAACCGATCACCACGCGCAGGCCACCGAGAAGACTCTCGTCGACGGATTCTGCAAGGCTGACCGATTTCCCGGTGATACGCGCTAGCTGTTCACGCAGCTTCAAGCGAGCGCCATCATCCAGAGGTGTTGCCGAGGTGACCTGGGCCACAACACGGCCTGAGGCCTTCATGGCAACGGCATTGAATACGGCGGCAAAGTCAGGCAGCAACCCCGCGCGCCCCTTGTCGACGACCAGCATCACGGTGCGCCGCAGCAGGTCGCTCACGCCGTCACCCATGATCTGAAGCATGACGGCTCGCTTGGCATCTCGACCGAGGCGTGGATTGCCCAGTTGAGCTCGCAAGCCCTCGTTGTCATGCAACACGGCATCCAGATCAACCAACTCGGCCTCCACCTGCTCGGTGGTGCCGTGCTCGTGCGCCAGTTGATAAAGCGCCGTCGCGTAGCGATTGAGGACGAGGTTGGAAGAAGCCATCGATCAGTTGTCCTCGACCGCGCCCACGGCGTCGAGACCGTCCAGAACGTCGGTGGCCAGGCGACGCTGCGCCTCCCCATCCAAGGACTGGCCCACGACCTTGCTCGCAATGGCCATGCCGAGGCCGACAGCCTCTTGACGCAACTCTTCGATCGCGGCCGCTTGAGCCTGCTTGATCTCTCGCACGGCACGCTCGAGACGCGCTTCGGCGTCCTCATCAGCGCGCGCCTTGATGTCACGAGCGATCGCGTCGGCTTCGTTGCGACCCTGTTCCTTGAGGGCTGCCACTTCCGACTCCACGTTCTTGACCTGCTCTCGATACTCTTCGAGAACGCTCTGTGCTGTCTTGCGATCTTCTGCTGCGGCCTTGATCGCATCGTCAATGCGCGACTCCCGAGTCTCGATCGACTTCAGAATCGGCCCCCACGCAAACTTCGTGAGGATGAACAGCAATGCCCCGAATGTGATCAGCGTCAGTCCAAGAGCTGCCGGATCAAACGACAGCGGATTGAAGCCAGCCGCGAGGAAAATAGGTGAAACCATCATGACGATGTTCCGGTTGTAGTCGTGTTCAGTGTTGCCCACAGACAGCAGCAACACAGTGGGCGGCAGTCACCACCCAGGCCTGAACGGAAACGCAACGAGTTTTCGTCGCGCCCGCCTTGACTGCACAAGTCATAGGCGGACGCGACGAGTTGCACCCCGCTTGTTACCCAGCGCTTTCAATCACCTGGATAGCTTCACCTGCGCTGCCGAGGTAACCCGACGCACCGAGTGCGAGCAACAGACACACAACGACAGCAAAGAGGGTTGCGCCCTCGATGAATGCCGCAGTGATGATCATGCCGCCCTTGATGTCACCGGCAGCCTCGGGCTGGCGAGCAATGCCCTCCATGGCGGCAGCCGCCAAACGTCCGATACCGCCACCACCACCGAGCAGCGCGATGCCGGCGCCCAGGCCAGCTCCAAGTCCAACGAGACCAAGTCCCATGTCCATCTTTTTTCTCCGGTTAGCTTGACCGGGTTGCGACCTAACAGACGGCAACCCGGGGACTGACGAAACTCCTAGTGATCTGGATGCACGGAGGCGCCCAGGAACACAATCGAAAGGTAAGTGAAGATGTATGCCTGCACAAAGCAGACAAACAGCTCCAAACAGTAGATCGCAATGCTCATGCCCATGATGGGCAGCGCGATCGGAATGCTGTCGAAAAAGAAGACGAGACCAAACAAGCCCAGCACGATCAGGTGCCCGGCCGTAAGGTTCGCAAACAGTCGAATGGTGAGCGCTGCCGGCTTGACCAACATACCCAGAATCTCGACGGGCACGATGATGGGCAAGACGAACCAGGGCAGCCCTTGTGGAACAAAGTTCTTCCAGTGGCTGACAAACCCGTGCTCGCGAATACCGCTCAAGTGAATCCAGATCAGCGTCGTGAGCGCGAGCCCGCCGGTGACGGCCAGGTTGCCCGTTGCCGTGCCGCCCACATGACCCATAGGCACGAGTGCCATCATGTTCATGAACAACACGAAGAAGAACTGCGTCAGGAAGAGCGGCACAAAACGCCGCCCCGCTCCTTCTCCCATCACGGCGTAGACCATGTCGTCGCGCACGAACTGGACCAGCGATTCGAGCAGACCGTAAGCGGCCCCTCGAGGTGGCTCTCCCGACCTGCGACGCGCCTTGGAGGCCACCGGGATAAAGATCAACATCAGCAGCAACCCGGCGATCCACATCACCGTATTGATGTTGTAGATGAGGAAGCCCATGCCGCCTCCCTTCATCTCGTCCCACTCTTCGTTCAGCGACTGCGAACTTTTGTGCAGGAGAGGATTCCCGTGGCTATCCCACTGCAAGTCGTTCGGGTCAACCTCAAGCTTCCCTGTTTCGGGATTGAGCTCAAAAGGTTCATCACTGTTGTCCAGATCGTGTGGGGTGAAGACATGGAAGCCCTCGTCGCCGCCCATCCAGACGCCAAAAATCGCATGCGGTTCAAGGTGACCGAAAAGCTCCATGAACAGCGAAGAGTCGCCTGCGCGAGACCCGTGGTCCTCGTGGCCCTCTTCGTGAGCAGCTTCTGCCCCCTCATGACTTTCCTGGGCAAGGCCCGGGTCAGCAAGCGAGAAGAGCAGGAAGAAGCTGGCCATGGCCAGCGGCGGAAGTGTCGCCAGTACTTTGCGAACCACACCCGACACCATCACGCGTGCCTCCCGTTGGGGCTCTTCTTGCCACCCAAAGCCATCGTGATTTCGAGCCCCGTGAGCAACATGTAGCCGAGGAAAAAGGTCAGCAGGAACGACATGATCGGTGCCTGATCGACAAGCGTCGCGAAAAGCACAACGGCGACGAGAACGAGGAACAAGCGGCCAAGCGTTCCGCCGCCCCAGACCTGAAAGAACTGCGCGTTATCTCCCGAGCGGATCGACCGGCTCAGCAAGATGTAGCTCGGTACGATGGCCAGCAAGGCCAGCCCCCAGCCACACAGGATGCCCATCACGAAACGCGGCTCGTCGAAGGGGGCGCCCAGCAAGATCAGCGTGGGAACGACCGCGGTTGCGATCACGGTCCCCCAGGTAAAAACGCGGTCATGCGGCGTCATGAGATGCGCTTCCAGCTCATGTCGGCTTGGACCGCTCGGATCGTTTCTTCGACTCGGCTGCCTGCCAGCGATTCACGCCTCGCACGACAGACATCATCCCGGCTGTCACGCCAGTGAAGCAAAACACGATAAGAAACCATGGAGCTGTGGAGAGCCATGAGTCGATCTGATATCCGGCGTACGTAAAAACGGCCACGACAACGGCCAAGCGAAGACCCAGATCCGCAAACTGCATCAGCTCCGAGTTACTCTTGGGACTGGACTCAGGCATGGCTCACTTGAGCGAGCCGCCGTCGCCCATTCCGCGTGCGGTGGTTCGTGCATCCGTAGCGCATCCAGACCAGAAAACCGTTCCGGGGGGGTACCCGGCACATCCTATTTTCTGACTGCAATACGGAAACGAGACGGATCCTACGCAGGGGGCGAAGCGGGTCAACCCCAGATCCCCCTTTTCGTCTCTCCGGTGAGTTCAAGAGCTCACGACCCTTCGGCGACATCGTCCCCGGAACTCTCCTCACCCCCCTCTTCCGCTCCGGAAGGCAGGCCGTCGGGAGGGGGCAGGCTATCCGGGGGAAGCGGCTCCGAAGGGGCCTCTGGGGCGCTTAGGGCGTCTGCAGGCTCCCACACGCCCAGTTCGCTCCAGAGCTGGGCCCATTCGTGCACCGGAACCCCCCAGCGCGCCCGAAGCTCTTCGAGCCGCAAGAGCCCGAGTTTCACCTGACCATCTCTCAGTCCCGGGCTGCCTTCCCGTACTGCGGCCTCGCGGCGAGCTTCCAGCCCGGCTTGCCGCTGGAGATCCAGATCGGCCTCCAGAGACGCCAACTCCGAGATCACCACCTGGTGCTCCATTCGCCGCGACTCGAGTATTCGCCTCGAATCTTTCAGTTCGCTCTCCACAGCCGAGACATCAACGAGCACGTCATCCGCATCTGCCCGCAATCGCTGATAGGAGGTCTCGGCCTCGAAAACCTCGGCATAGACCCGAGCCTCGCTCGCTCGCAACTCGGCCAATTGCTGATTCAGCGCCGTCACGTGCTCTTTTTCTCGGGCAATACGCTCCTGAAGCGCCTGACTCGCCCGACGCAGATTGGGCAGAGCCGCGGGATCGGAGCGCGTGTCGATCGGTGCCCGGGTCACACCACATGAGAAAGCGGCCAGTGCCAGGCAGATCGAGATCCCCACGCGCTGAGAGGCCCTGCTGGCCTTGATTCGGCCACGAAGAGGCATGCAGCGCCTTCTCATCTGAAGGAGTTCTGGGCCATCGCTGCTCGTCATGTCGGACCCTCCGCTGAGGTGAGACACCAAACTAACGAAGCGCGGCCTGTCATGCCTGCGTCTCGTCCAAGCCTGGAGCCGACTCGACCGAGCTTGCTAGACTGCGCGGCTCCCCTGCCCCTGTCTTGTGGGGACCTCAGGGGCCCCGACTCACCGCCTTGGATCTGGATCAAGCTATGGAACGCACGCTCATCATCTTCAAGCCCGATGCCGTCCAAAGAGGTCTTATGGGCAAGATCCTGACCCGTTTCGAGGATAAAGGCATCAAGGTTGCCGCCGCTCGATTCCGTCAGTTGAACGAAGAGCTGCTCTCCAAGCACTACGAGGCCCACAAAGAACGGCCTTTCTACCCCGGGCTGGTGCGTTTCATGAGTGAGAGCCCGGTGCTCGTCCTGGTCCTGGAAGGCGTAGACGCCATCTCCGTCTGCCGTAAGATGATGGGCGCCACCTTCGGTCGCGATGCAGAGCCTGGAACCATCCGAGGTGACCTCGGGGTCTCTCGCTCGTACAACCTGATTCACGGTTCTGACTCGCCCGAGGCGGCAGAGCGTGAAATTTCCCTTTTCTTCGACGCAGACGAGATCGTGGAATGGCAACCCGCCGGACACAAGTGGGTCTACGACGCCGAGGACCTGGGCTGACTCGCCAAGGCGGGCGCTTTTGCGCGAGGCCGTGGCTGACCATGGCCCTCATCCCTCTCCTGCTGGCAGGGTGCTTCGGCCTCTCCAAGCAAGAGCAGGAGCGCTTCGCGCTTCACCAGCAGAACAGCCAGGAGTTCTACACCAAGGGTTCCTACCGCCAGGCCGTGCAGCAAGCGGAGATGGCACTCACCTTCGACGAGAGCTCGGTCGGCATGCGCCTCATGCGCGGGTATTGCCTGACCAAACTGGGTGAAGCCAGTGGCAATGTGATCGTCCTCGACGAAGCGATCCTGATCCTCGAAGAGTTGGCGTCCGACATCAATGACGACGACTACCGGGTCTGGCTCGGGATCGGCCAGGCGCATCTGGCGCGGGCCTTGCTGGCCGACTCCGAGATAGGCCGCATGGAGTGGCAACTGAGCAGTGACTTCCTGGATGAAGCAGGACGTCGCGCTGAAAGCCAGCAACTGGAACAAGAGCGCGAAGGCTATGCCTTCCACCTTCAGCGCACCGAAGACGCTCTTCAGCGCGTGCTCAACATCGAGCTTCAAGAGGACAACACCTACGCACTCATCGAGCTTGCACTCGCACTCAATCTCCAGGAAGGCCGAGAGTTCGAGACGCTCGAATACTCAGACCGCGCTGTGCGCGAATTGATGCAGTCGAACAAGATCACGAACAACACGCTTCAGGAGGATCTCCAACTCGCCCCCGACTTCGAGATCAGCCTCGAGACTCGTATCAAAGAGAACCTTCAAAAGGAACGCCTCCTGCGCTCCAACTCGGCACATATCTACGTCACACTGGGTGATGATGAATCCGCTCTGGAAACTCTGAACGAGATCGAACGCCGCCAGCTCATGGAAGCGGGGCACTACGAATTTCGTGCCACGATCTGTGATCGACTGGGCTTGCTGGACCAAGCCGTTCGAGATCTTGAAAGCTATCTGAAGCTTCGCGCGCAGGTCACTGAATACGACGAAGTGGCCTCTGAAACCTTTGACCGCATCGATCAACTCGTGGCTCGTGGTGCCCAACCTCCCACCTTCAACTGAGCACGAGGACAGCGGCTCCAGCAGCCGCCCCTCTGGCACGCAAGCAGAGTGCGTCGACTCGAAGCGCCCCCGCTTCAATCGCCTCACCCGCCTGCGCAACCGACAGCAATTCGACGTCGTGTTTCAGAGTGGCATCAAAATGGTCAATCGCGAACTGGTCGCACGCATTCGGCCGCTGCCTGTTGGCAAGCTCTCCCGACTCGGCCTCAGCGTCAGCCGCAAAGTGGGCGGAGCGCCTCGACGCAATCGCGTCAAACGCTGCCTGCGAGCAGCCTTCCGCGAACTCTCGCCGGGACTTGAGCAACCTCTCGAGTTGGTCCTCATTGCACGCCCGATGTCGGCGCCAGATGACTACGCGACTTCTTTGAAGTCGCTCGCCGACATCCTTCGCCGCTTCCACAAACGCCACGGGCCAGTGGAAGGCAAACGCCCCCGCGACCACCGTGGCAGCCACGACAGCGGGCACGGCAAATAATGCGCAGCCTGGCGGCGGGACTCATGCGAGTTTGGCGGCTAACCCTCGGAGCCGTGATCCCCGACAGTTGCCGTTTCACACCAAGCTGTTCGCACTACGCCGCCGAATCGTTTCATCGACGAGGCTTGATTCTCGGCGGCCTCTGGACGGTTTGGCGCTTGCTGCGCTGCCACCCATTTCACCCGGGTGGCTATGACCCCGTGGTTCGCAGCCAGCCAGCATGCGTCGAGACGCATGAAATCGAGCCCTAGAGCCTCGCCGGCTCTTCACTCTCCAGTTCGTCGCCCACTTCGGCTTGCCACAGCTCTTCGTCCGTCTCCAGCGGCCTCAAGAGCTTCAAGTTGTGCGAAAGCATAATGGTCTCGGGCAAGAAGTCGTCCTGCATGCCAAGCATCACTTCAGAAGCCTGGCGCCGGCGAGATTCGAGCATGCCTTCCGGATCGGCGAACATGGCCGCCATGTCGGGGAAACGGCGTTTCGTCACGAGCACGACAAAAGACATCTGTGCCGAGGGCATGCGCAGCACTTCTGTGATGTTCTCCTCGCCGAGCTGATAAATCGAGAAGTGAGACTTCACAAACTGTTCGGTGCTCTCGGGGTCACGCTCGTCTGCCGTGAGCGTCGCGCGGTAGTCCCGCGGAACACTCGCGTAGTGAACCACTTCAGCGTTCTCTCCGAGCAAATCCACGCCCGCGTCCCAGACAAGATTCTCGTGGGCCATGATGGTGGCATCGATTTCTTGCTGCACAGCCGCAAGTTGATCAACCCGGATTTGTTCCTCCAGCGCCTCGTCGACCACAGGTGCGCCAGGGCCAGCGTCTGCAGCCGCAACCGCCTCTGCAATGGCAGCGTCGGCGTCCTGCACAGCCAGCGCCTCCAGTGGCTCCGTAACAGCCTTCACCTCCGGCAAAGCAGCCGAGGCCTCACGAAGAGCTTCACGGAAATCCCGCGCGGCCTGGTCAGCCTGACTCTTACGCCACTCCACGAGGACCAGATCCTCGTCACCATCACGCGCCTCGTCATAGCTAAGCGGGCGCTCCTCGATGAGTGCCTGCAGGTAGACCACCGCTGCGGCCGTCTCCTCACCCGTCACGCTCGTGAGCGTCTGACTATCGCCAGGACTGCGCATTTGCGCCAATCGCAGTGGAAGAATGGAATCCCCGATGGGGTCGAGTGCCTCGACCTCCTCGGAGTTCAGCAGCCCTTCCGGGTCCTCGAACGTCAGTCCGTGAGCTTCCATGATCGCCTGGAAGCTCTCGACGCTGCGATCCTCTTCTGACTGCGCCCGAAACGCCACCTGCCCGTTGGCCGCCAGCGACAGCGCCATCAGTTCGCCGCGCAGCAAGGCCAGAGTCGGCTCATCAGGCTGATCCACATCCTGGTACCGCTGCGCCTTGACCCGCTGGAAGCGCTGCTGAAGTTGAGCGTCGGTAGGTTCCGAGACTTTCCCGGTCACGTCTTCGCCCAGCCCGACCATCAACTCGTCGACATTCGCATCGAGAGGCACGAAAGCAAACGCAATGTCATGACGCGCCGGCTCGACGAACATCGAGTTGCGCTGAAAATCTGGCAGCCCTTCGTACCACTCCAGCAGCACGGCATCGCTCGGCTCGGGCAAGCTTGAGGGATCGCGATCCTTGAAGGTGAGCACATCCAGATCGAACAGCTCATGATCGACACGCCAGCGTTGATAAACATCCTCAGCGGACAACACGCTGCCAGCGACCATCTGAGCGCCACGCCAGCGCTGGTTAATCAAGACGCTCCGGTAAAACTCTTCGAAGCGATGCAAGGTGGGAAACCCACCTCCCAGAACGACTCTCTTGTAAAACGCTTTGTCCCCACCAAACATCTGCGAGAGCCCCTGTCCCATCTCCTGGTCCGAGACCTTCAGCCCCGAGCCCATGGCGTCTGCCGTCGTGATGAGGAAGGCCCAGACATCCTGATCGGTGATGTCGTTGGAGGAGCCCCCCATCATCTTGGCGAGACGAGAGTAGCCTCGCTTCACCACCAGGAATTCCTCCTGGTGAACATCACGCTGCTCACCGGTGGTTGCCACCGTAAAGGAACCCGCAATGCTCTCGGACTTGGGCCCACTCGAGAAGACGCGGTCGACGTCTCCCATGGAAGAGAACAGTGCAAAGATCACGATCGTGAATCCGACCGTGATCCAGAGAAAGAGCTTCTCGTGCTTCCTGAACCAAGTGAAAGTCATGAGGCGTTCAGCAGATCCTTGACGTCCGGCAGATTCTTCAGTGACGCCAACCCGAAATGGTCGAGAAAGCGCTTGCTGGTGCCGTAAAGCAGCGGGTGACCGGGCTCGGACGAGCGACCGGCGATGCGGATTAGATCGCGATCGAGCAGCACGCGCAACAGCGGACCGCACTGAACGCCTCGGACGGCCTCGATATCGGCACGGCCAAGGGGTTGCCGGTAGGCCACCACGGCGAGCGTCTCAAGCGCAGCAGAAGAGAGCTTTTCTACCTTGGCCTTGGCGGTCAGCTTGCCCACATCGTCGTGGTAGGCGGCACGCGTCAAAAGCCGCCACCCCCCCGAGACCTCGACGAGTTCGAGAGCACTCTTTCGCTCGGCCCAGATGCGCTGCAGGGCCTCAAGTCCCTGCTTCGCATCCTCACCGCTCACTTCCAGCGCCTTGGCAAGCCGGCGGGTGCCGAGAGTCTGATTGGAGGCGAAAAGCAGGGCCTCAAGCCGTAAGGCCAGCTCACCAAAATCCGGCTTCGGCTTCTTTTTCCCACGCTTCGTGGCCTTCTTTGCAGGCTGAGCGGGGTCTTCGGCGACGTTTTCCTGAACAGCGCCCTCCGCAGCTGAAGGCTCCTCGCTTTTTTCGGAGGCAGGGACCGCCTCGGCGGACTTGGCCGGCCGGGGGGCTCTTTCGGACCGCTTTCGGATCATGGTCTCGGGGTCTGGGGCTTAATCTGGGTCAAAAGGTCGTGGCCACACGCTTCACAGAGACTGCTCTGGCCGGGACACACGATATCGAGCAATCATCCTTGCTTCAAAGATCGCGACTTCATCCGGGCTGACAGGATTTTCCAGGAGGTCGGCCTCGACGAGATCTCGGAGTTCGTCCCAGCTTCCCTCGACCCCCTCCTTGCGCTCCACCAGCCTCAAAAAACGGTAGTAGTCCTTTCCCTGCAAGGTGATAGGCGCAGGCCCCAGAACCTCACCTTCCTCCAGGGACTCACGCCCTTCGAGCAAGGGGGCGGTCACTTCCAGAGAGATGGCCGGCATCAACCCGCCGTTCTCCGCGGAGCCATGCAGGGAATGTTTTTTGGCGAGAACCGAAAAACTGGCGCCCTCGTCGAGCAGGCTCCGGACCTCCAGCGCGACCGCTTCATCCTCCATCAGGATCATCTGCAGCGTGTCGCGAGTTTCGCGCATCTGCTGCAAGCGAGAAACGCGCGCCAGGAGCAATTCTGAGAGGACGCCTCGACGAACATGCTCTCGATAGGCTGGCGGGGTCATGCCGTGCACTTCGAGCAGGTAGCCCTCGAGATCGAGCCCGGAGGGTCCTTCGAGGGCAAAGCTGGCGCTCTGCTGCGCCAGGGCTTCTTCCACTTGTGCCTCGAGCTTGCCCTCGGCGACATCGATGAGTTCTCGCATGGCCTCCTGCTCGACCATGATCGTGAGAACCATATTGGAAACCACTTCGGCTGCTTGTTCGGGGACGGCCAGGTCGAGCATGCGAAAAACGTCGCTCGCGTAAATGTCGATCTCGCCAACCCGGCGCACGATGAAATCTTCGGGCGAGCCCGCCTCGACAAGTTCTTGCGCGGGACTTCGCCCCGGCTGCACGGCCGAAGGCACGGCATCGTTCGAAGCCTGCCCATGCACCGATACGCTGCAGGCCAAGAGCAAAAAGAAGCAAAACACTCGGGCAAGGAATGCTGGCATGGTCATCTCAATCAACGGTAACGAACGAGACGCTCGTACTTGAGGCCCGTGCAAGTTGTACAGGTTATGCGCACCGGCTCACGATCCTCGTTGATTCCCTCGAGGTACCCCAGGCTGCTGCACATCCGACAGGCTCGACCGCGAGCCTCGATGACCTGCATCGCGTCACCAAACTCCGCGAAGTAAGCCATCATCCATTTGAAACGGTCATCGGGATCCAGTCCTGCCCACCAGTCCTCCGGCGTCTGCCCCTCTTCGGTCGCACGCACAGCCGAGGCGCCCTCGGATTGGCGCCGAGCCGCCTTCGCCGCACGCTGTTTCTTGACCTGCTCCACGAGATCCGAGAAATCCGCGTTCGCGTCGGGAGCCTCTCCGGCGCCCAGCAACGAATCCTCCTCGTCATCCTGGTCATAGCGACCAAATTCCACGGCCTTCTTCTTCCCCAGGATAAACGTCCCCGTTCCGTAGCTATAGGTCCGCACACTCCCACCGCTGCGATTGGCCCAGAGCTCCTCGACGGTCTCGTCGGTCAGTTCGTAGTCAGTGGCGATCTCTTCCATGATCGCCTCATGAAGCAGGTCTTCGAGCGACTCGCGCGCCACCTCGAGAGTGAGCAACTCGTCTCGCGAGAGCGTGCGCACGCGCTTTTCTAGCTGAGAAAAGTAGTCTGAAATAATGCCGCGCCCATGTGCGGTCTTCTTGCGGTCTCGGATTTCAACTTCGAGGTCTGAAGCATCACCAAGCTGGCGGGAGGTTGGGTACTTCTCGCGGAATGCGTCGACCATCTCCAAGGCCTCGCCATACTGACGGCGATAAAGTCGATTGCGAATCTCATCAAGCTGGCGTGTTTCTACCTCGTCTTCGATCTTGACTCCGATGCGCTGCAGCCGCGAAGTGACCAGATCTGTTTTGAAGGATGGATCTGACTGAACGACCGCCTGGTAGTGCGTACGCGCCGATTCATACAGGCCCGCACCCTCACACGCGACGGCCAGGTTCAGATGACCCAAAGCGTCCTGTGGTTCACCGTGCTCCGCAGAAATAACTCGGTAGAGTTCGTCGGGCTTGTACACCTGCAAACCATCCATCCGCCCCGTCTCGATCGACCGAACGTAGCGCTTTGGAAAGCTGTCCGTGCCGCTGCGCCGACGCAAGCTGTAAGCGTCGTCTGAAGAACTCTCGACGGCAATACCCGACTCAGTCGTTCCGTTCTTGAGAACCAGATGAACAACATCTACGAGATAAGGCTTTGGTGCCTCGCCTGTAAATCCGCGCGATGCCTTGATGCGCGTCACCTCTGTCGCAGGCAAATGATCCCAGCGCAGCGTGAGTACACCGCCGGTGTCTGCGCGCTTCATGGTGAACCCCGTCGACTCATCAAAAGACGTGATCTCGCCGTGCACCCGAGAGCCGTCCCGCAGCTTCACGATCTCAGCGGCCCAACCCGTGGGTGACAACACAAGCGCCAGAAGCGATGCGAGCACGGCGGCATGCCCGAGCCCCCTGATCGCCGTCAGGTCAGAGGTTCTGCGATCTGGTCTCTTCGAAGTGTTCATCGACCCTCCAGTGTAGAGCGCGAGCTCGCTTCGGACACGCGCTGCGCTCGCCATTCTTCGATAGCCCGCGCCATGGAAGGCCCAGGCCCCAGTAAATGGGTGTATGGCTCGGCGTTCACCAGCCCTCTCTCGGTAGCTGCCACTCGAATTTCGACGAGCCGCGCATCTTCATCTCCCATGCTCTCCGATCCGAGAAGACTCACCCGGTAGCAGGTGCCATCCGAAAGCTTGCCCAGCGGCACATCGGCATCGAGAGTCCCATCGGACACCTGGCGCTGCAGGAGTTGCACGACCTCCTCCATGTGACGACCCGCGCGCGACATCCGAAGGCTGTCCTGTTGCATGGAAAGCCCCGTCGAGAGCAAGGCGTAGATGCCCGCCACTCCGGTGAGGAAAACGAGCATGGCCACAAGAATTTCGATCAGCGTGAAACCGACCTGATCCTGACGGTGCCCCCTGGGCACAGCGTCCGGAAGACTCAGAACAGGCCTCTTCAAGCGCGATCTGTTTGGGCGCCAGATCATGAATCGAAATCCTCTCGGGAGACGGGCAATCGCACAACCCGCGTGAAGGCTTCCCCCACTCGAACCACTTCTCCGACAGCGTGCGGCTGGGGCTGCGTCCCTCGCATGCCACGCAGCACGCTGTAAGTACGCCCCTCGCGCGACCGCACCTTCATCCACTCACCTTCGATCCAGAGCATGTCCGGCGCCTGATCGTCGCCTCTCCAGGTCGTCGATCGAAGTTCGATCTGAGCCGCGTCTGCCGAGACAGCGGAGGCGAGGCGCCCGGGAGCCCCTGCGCCCCGCCCCTGAAAGGGGTCCAGTACCAGGGTGATGCGCACAAGCGGCGGAAAAAGATCGTCCCGCCCATCGAGCAGAGAGTCTGCGTGCCTCCCGTAGGGAAAGGCCTCATCGCCCGGAGGCACGAGAGCGCGTGTGGAATCCCACACAACCGACGCAGCGCGATCGTCGGAGTCGAGCGCATCCCACATCGTGGTGCCTGGAGTCCAACCTGCCAGTTCAAAGTAGAGCACTCCTTCGGCAAGCCGTAAGAAGTTCTCGAGCAAGCGGTCCTCTTGCATGGCGAGTTGTGGACTCAGCAGAGAGCCCGGACCTCCGAGAGGTGTTCGAACGCGGCGCACAAGGCTTGGCAACGTTTCGCCTGGTAGCAAGGCCGTGGTGTAGAGCGTTTCGGCGAGACCGCCCGTGGGCTGCAAGGTGCGCGGATCTTCGATTCCCGCCAGACTGGCAACGCCCTGAGCCCCTGGCATATCCCCGGCGCCTCGCAACCAGGCCAGGGAGCGCGCTTCATGAAGAAGGCGCGTGAAGCGCAGAAGTGTCGTCCACTGCTCGCCACCCTCTGGACTCAGGATGGCCGGACGAAGCGAGCACAGAAAGCGAGCGTCCTGCTCGTAAGCGCCGCCGAGGCCGCACCAGCTGTGGCGCAGGTCTTCCGCAAGCAACTCCAACACAGCGTCAGCGCGCTCTTGGAGGTCGGCCACCCGTTCGCCACGGCCTTGCACGTCCATGGCACCTCGCACGAGTTGAAACAGCATGAACCCGAGTACGGCAAACAGGGCCGTGGCGGCCAACACCTCAACCAGGGTGAAACCGATCTGACCTTGCCAACCTTCGACCCGCTGCGAGGTCTGCGGCCGCCGCGTCCGAAAACTTCTCCAGGCCCTCTTCATCGCCATTCCTCGTATTCGAGGACGCGGCTTGGCTGGATGTGTTTCACCAGCACGGTGTCAACCCATGGCCCGAGCTTCCAAGCGCTGCTCGCAAAGTCGCGGTTATCAAAAGCTCCCGGTAGCCAAAGAGGCATCAACCAAAGATCGAGAGTGTCGCCTTGCCTGCCAACAGGCAACCGCATCTGTCCGGAAACAGAGTTCCCATCGGACAGGCGAAATAAATCTGGCGAACGCTCAGGATCATCGTGACGCGTCGCAAGCCCGTCGATTGCCACAAGTCCATCCAGAGCCACGCGTTCGTCAGGCAACTGTGCCTCCACGACGACGTATGTGAAAAAGGCTCCCGCCGCATGAACAGGAAGATGCAACGCTTCTGCTTCTGGCGCCTCCTCGCCCCACATCGCGCGATCATGAACTCGCGCCGGCATCCAGCGCACGACAGCTCCAATGGCATGCGATTCAGCAGAGGTTCCGAAACGACCTCGTAGCAAACCGACCTGGCCGCGCCCCATGCGTGCGGGCATCACCAAGCCTTCTTCCGTCACGCTGTCGTAGGCGATCAGTTCCTCATCGATCCACAGCAAACCGCCCCCTTCGGGAAACGCCGAGGGGTCCGCCACGGGCACTCGCGCATCACTCTCGCCCATGGGCTCTACGAGAGGAGAGGTAGGCCAGAACTCCAGCGCCGTCACCGGAGCGCCCTCGGTATGTTTTGCTCGCCGAGTGCCGAACAAACCGCGTCCCGTCAAGAACACCGCGCCGCTGTCCACGGGATCGAGCCCCGCATAGCCAACAATCTCTTCTTCTACCAGCAGCAAGCCGCCGGCCTGCGACAACTCGGACAAGACTTCGAGTTTTTCGGCACCCAAACGCTGATCGCGAATTTGGGCGTGTGGATACAACAGGTTGTCGACGGAAAGAACGGCTGAGCTCTCCTCTTCGAGGGTCAAGTCTTCCTCGAGGCGGTAGCGAGCCACAGGGGGCACAAGCGCGCTGGCTCCGCCGAGTGGCTGGATGCGCAGTTCATCCACGATCACACCCGCCGTGGGCTGCCCTCCTTGATCGAAGGAGCGCTCGCCCAGGTGCATCACCTCGAGAAAAGCGTCGGGCATTTCTCCGGAAGGCGCCTTCACCAGTCGAGTCACTCGGCGACTGTCGATGTTGAGATGCCGCACTTCATCTGCCAAAGATTCCTGTGAGGAAAGCCCCGACTCGTCAAGCAACCGCGCCCCGACCCCGCCAGGCATCATCGACGACTTCAGATCTCGGTCGCTCACAACACTGGGGTCCTCAAGATCTTGGCCCTGCGGCGGAGCTGTCTGGCCGAAATCACCAACAACGGGATCTCGAAAACCAACCAGCGCCACCGACCCGCCCCATTCCACATCGTTGGTCACGGCATGATTGATCACATGCCATTCGCGTTCACCGTCATCGCCGATCAGCGTCGTCGCATCGTGCCGTCCGGGGATCCCTAGCAGGGGATCAAACTGCTGAACGCCCCAGCCACCAAGAACATGCACTGGCAGCACGGTTTCACTGACTTCGTGCGAAACGTCCTCGGTGCCGCCCTGCCCGCGAAACCGCAACAGGTCGTTCAGGCCCTCCACAACCCCCTCGTCCAGGGGCGTGTCCATGACCCAAGTGCTGCTGCCAGCCAAACTGTCCAACATGTTCTCGATGGAGAGTTTGTCGTCACGCACGAGGCAATCAGCGGTCGGCGTGGTCCATCGAACCCACTCTGTTCCCCCACCACCTTCTGGAAAGTCGACGCCAATCTGAATCAACGGGGAGCGCCCCTCCTGCTGCTCGCCAGGGAACGGGCTGTAAGCTTCGTTGAGTCCCCCTCCATCGACCCCGATCGACAGCGGGATAACCAGCACACGCGCTTGCTCTGGCAAGTTCTGAATCGTCCCGCGCAACGAAACATCAAAGGTCGTGACAAAGCCACGATCCGCCTCCCAGTTCTGGTCCGTGCCGCTCACCCATGCCTGACTGCTCTCACCAGCAAGCGGAGACGCGAGGCTGCTGGGAACGGCCTCAGGAATTCCCTCGGCGGCGCGAGCACAACCCTGAAGCGTGCTGCCATCAAAAGACTCGTACCGCACCACTTCGGCTCCACCGATCCAGGAGCCAAGGCCTCCATTGCCCTGGTCGAGGTGTCGGGTGGGAATCGAAGGGCTCCCCAGGACACCAGGAACTGGATAGGTCTGCCCCGTGAGTTCGTTGGAACCGTAATCACAGAACAACAAGGCGTAGCCGCCACTTTCCTGAAAAGTTCCGTCTAGCGAGGCGCCGTCCAGAGCGCGCACGGGGATAGACGTTGCATCGTAGAGCAACCCTGTTCCCAGATTGACCTCGAGTGGCAGAGTCGACCCGCCCGAACTCGACGTGACCAGAACATCCACCGCAAGAAGATCTGTCAGAGCATCGGGATCCAGTTCAGCAACAGACCACTCGGCAAGCCGCCCCGCGAGGTTGCCATTGCCCAGCGGAACCACTGGCGCGCCAACAGCTCGGCTGTAGCCCATCAGTTCAACTGTCTCGCCCGCCTCATGGTCGCCCCCGGCCGTCGAGCGGCGCGACCGACCACCGAACGGATCACGCCCCGAATCAGGTCGCAGAATGAAGGCGTCTTCTGTTTTGTCCGTGTATTCCACGACCTCCCAGCCGACACGCAACACGCCTCGATCCGGGAAACCGGCCGTGGACTCCACCGGGAATCGATCAGAACGCGATGTCGAAGCAGACGCCAACTCCAGCGCCCCCACCAGATCGACATCGTCGGTCAACCAGGTTGTGAACACACGGCGACCTCGGGGCACACCATCGACAAAAAGGGCGAGGCGGCTGTCGTGTGCACCACTGATAAGAGCGGCTACGTGATAAGGCACACCCGCTCGCAACTCCAAGCCATCGTCAAATCCGTAGCGGATCTCACCCGCCGGTGGCCGCCGCCCGTCTGGCATCGAGGCGTCAAAGTCTGTGATGCCACCGTCGCTCACGCGCAAACTCAGTTCACCATCGGCCAGCATGATGTCGACCCGGTTCTCCAGCGCATCGACCCCCGTGTCGAAGAGCACGGTCTCGATCTCGGGGTCGTCCACCTGGAACCAGAACTCCACGAAAAACGGCTGGATCAGCCCGCTCTGCGTCCCGAGAAGCTCCGGATGAACGGCTCGAATAGGCAGGCGTACAGGACTCTGGTCGAGCGGAAAGCCGTCCGGTGTGTCGCCCGTCAGTCCGTGCACTCCTTCGTCAAAGTGCACGGTCCCGGGCAAACTCGTCCGCACCGTGGCCAGGGTGACCAGCGAAGTGTCTTCATCCTTCGAGGGCCCGGGGCGACCTGCACTCAACGTCCCCACTCGATGGGGCAGGATCTCCGCTGAGCCTGCGTCCGCAAGGAGAGGAGCAACATCTTCGGAAGGCAGCACGTCGTCTCGGTTGGCCGGCCGCTCGGCCTCTGGAGTTGAGGAGAGGCCTGACCCGGAGGCCATCAATCGCGGCCTGGTCGCCCAGCCATCTCCGAGTTCCATGCTCCTCTCGAAGTCTTCCTGGCTCGCAAACAAGCGGCCGGTGTCTCCCGGAGGGGAGACCGACACCAGTTCACGCACGTGAGCACGGCTGCGCTCTCGCCCATTGGGCATGTTCTCACTGGCAGCGGCGGTGATCGTGAAATAACCGGCGCTGTCATAGGTGAAGGGGGCCGTCCCTCCCACCAGGCGTGCATCCCCCGGATCGATTGCATTGCGAAGAATGTTGGTGCGCTGATCGGGGTCCAGGCTGCCTTCTTGCACGGCCAGCGCCAGAAGATCCGCAAGCTCCTCATGAGACGACGGTCGCCTAGCGACCATTTTTTGCACAACAGCCTCCGCTGTGCGCTTTCCGATGCGCCCCGTTGCACCACCAGCCACAGATTCCAGCCCAACCAATTGCGCTGCAATTTCCTCGGCCGTATCACGCCCCGGCCGATACGCATTGGCCATCAACCAGGCCGTCGCCGTGGACAAGTCTTCTGCACTAAAGGCTCCGCTCTCGATAAACTCTTCGGCGGCTTGCTGAAGACTCTCCTCGGCTGGAGACACGCCTTCGGTCGAGAGCAGCACGGCCAATTGCACGGCTTCCAGTTCGGTGATCACGTCCACCACGGGCTGCCGACCGAGCCCCTCAAGCAACGCCTCCAACACAACTGGAGAGGCCACCGCAATGTTGACCGGCCGCCGATGCAGAGAGCTCACGATCAACTCGCCGAGGCGAGACACAGTTCCGAGCGGCTCAAGCAATCTCAGCCGCCATACATCACCCCAGCGAATGGCAGACACGACCAGATTCCAATCACGCTCGCCATCCTCATCGGACAGTTGGACCACCGTACCGGGGCCCATGCGGCGGCCGTCTTTCACCACGAGTTCCGTGCGCCCGGTGCGCCCTTGCCTGACATCGAGGACACGTTCCGATCGTCCCCAACTGATCGGCGCACCCGCCACGGTGAGATACGGGCGCACGCGGTCCAAGGTGTCTGCGTCGTAGGTCAACTCGGTGAAGCGCGCCAGATCACGCACCCCATCGACTCGCGAGAACGGTGCCCATGTCCCCTGCCGCGCGTGCCAACCGTATTGCACCAGCAAGAGGACTCTCGCATCGAAGACTGCAGAGCCAGCGGTGTGTGTGAGAGCTCGAGATCGCGGCAAGTTCGCCGATTCAGCACCTCGCTGTAGGTCTTCTAATGTCTTTTCCGTGCGATGGGTGTAGGCCACCTGCTCTCCACCAGCCAGCCACACGAAACCGATGTCGGGAAAACCCTCCGTGGAAGCCAGGGCCAGCACCTTGGCTGACTCGTCTGCACTTGCAGTCAGCCACGAGCGGCCTCCGAAAAGGTTTCCGAGCAAGGCAGGGCCAGCAGTGCCCAGGTTCACTTTCCCGCTCTCATCAACAACATGCACCGAACGGATTGAACCCTTCGGATCTCGTGGGAGCAGTTCCGGATAGTGGTTGGCGATTGCCTCACCCGAGAGTTCTTCCAGGGTGTCCACATGCGGAGTCGAGAAATCCCGGGCAGGATGAAGGCCTTCGAGATGCAGGCGTGCGGCGGCCACGGCCTGTTCGGCAGCCGCAAGACTTGCTCCCCGACGTCGATTCAACAGCGATCCTGCTTCCAGATTTCGCATCGAAAGGGCGAAGGGAGTCGCGATCAACGTCAACGCCACAAGAACCACGACCACCGTGACCAACGCAATGCCTCGCTCACCGCGAAGGTGAGGGGAACGGCCAGGCGGGCGGCGGGTGTCAGGTTTCACCGCACAACTCCGGCTTCATCGACTGAATCGCCACTCACCTCTGCCTCGTCAGCCAAATCGACGGATTCATTCCAGTGAGACAACCCTCCCAGAAGTCCATATTCCACAACCGTGCGTTGCAGCGGCTCGCCATGTTGAAACTGGATTCGGAGAGGCGTTCGGTGCCAAGCAGGGTCGAGACGCCCTGTCGCATCCACATGCACCACTGCCTGCGGCCCTTCAAGCTCCACTTCCTCCGGAAGGAGAATGGGATCACCTTGAATCACTGACGCGAGGCGCAACTCGTCCAACACACCACGGAATTGGCGTGGCACCACCCCTGTTGTCACCGGCATCGTGGGCACGTTCACCAGTTCCTGTGGCGATTCAAAAAGAGTGTCGGCCTCAATGCGAGCGCCACGAACTGCGACTCGAAGCGTTCGGCCATCGAAAACGACGGTCAGCCGAGTCAGATGATTCGGCGACAAATGCGCAGCGGGAACTTCATGGACAAACTCCCTTGCCGTGCCTTCGGAATTGCTCGCATCGAGAAGAAAGAGCCGTACGGCGAGAAGCCCTTCTCGATTCAATTCAAGCGCCCACGAGCCAGACCTTTCTAACAAGGTCATGGGCCTCCCCTCGGGCGCAGGCTGCACGTAGAAGTCGACACCGAAACCATGCGGCGAGTTGAAAGAAGCGGGCAAATCCCCGATTTCAAGCTGAGCACTTCCTTCGAGTGCCAGCGCGGCCCCCAGGGCGCCATCTGAAAGGATGCGCCCCTCTCGGTGATCGGCGTCTCTCGGCCAGCCTGTGCCCGCGCTGTCTTCGAAGTGCCAATTACCAACTGTCCGCATCGCCACCGTGAACAGTTGGCCGCGCTCTGGCTGAACCACCACACTCGCGGGAACACCCTCTGCGCGCGCAAACAAGCGTGCTCGGCGAAGAGCATCTTTCACCTGCTGCAGCGCGGTCTGCTCGGGCCGTGCGAGGCTGCGAAAGGCGCCCACTCCGAGACCCAGGAGCGCCGACAAGATCGCCATCACGATCACCAGTTCGAGAAGCGTGAACCCGGCAGCACGCACACGCCGCGGCGAGTCGGTCTGCGCCGCGACCACGCCCGTCAACGCCTGTCCGCTGCAGACAAGCCGTCAACATCGATCTCGAAGTTCGCGAGATCGTCCTCGGTATCTAGCACGCCGTCAGCGCCCGCAGAGCGGATCTGAAAAGAGTCAAAGCGGTGAAATGCCCCGGTCAGTGGGTTTTTCACAGCGTACGCATCCACATCTTCACCACCTCCACCGAGGTCGAGACGCACGACACTGCTCGAACCGTAGGCATCACTCACGATGTAGAAAAATGGGTTGTCCCAGGGATCGACGACTTCGAGCAAGGCATTCGAACCATCTGCCGAGCGCATCAGATCCGACCGATCGTCATCCACATTGCCAAGCCAGCGCTCATCGGGCCTCCGGCCGGCATAGTCACGATGACGCAAAGCCGCTGTCATGGCCTCGACACCTTCATTCACGTCGTTCGCGTCTTCGACACCGAGATCGGCCAGTCGGGAAGGAGGATAGCCACCTGTCCGATCTTCATGGCTCTCAATCATGAGAGAAAGCGCCTCGATGCGCGCGCGACAGTCTGCCTCGCGACCGGCCTCGCTGTGCCCCCCCAGTGCCAGCACCGCGAAGCCCATGAGCAAGCCGATCAGAGTGATGACAACCAGGATTTCGATCAGCGAGAAGCCACCTTCTCCCGCAAACAGCTTCGACTGGATCTGCTGTCTCTCTTGGTCGGTTCTCATGTCAGGGAAGCCTCACGATGCGCACCTCGCCAACCCGAACATCCACCTGGCGCCCAGGAGGCGCCTCCCCAAAGATTTCGAGGTCCAGCAGATTTTTGAACCCACGCAACGACTTCACCCGGATCTCGTCGCCCACAACGCGACCATCAACGAGAAAGCGGAACGTACCCGCCACAGCATCCACCCGCTCAATGCCCAATTCAGCTGAATCGCCCGGGGAGATCACCACGCCTTCCACCGGGACTCCGTCAAGCAACAGAGTTTCAAAATTGTCGAGGACTGTAAGCCGCACCTGACCTTGCTCGTCCGCCCAGATTTCCAGTCGAGCTTTTGGCAAGCGACCACGCTGCCCCTTCACCTGGCGATAGGTAAGAGCCAGGCCGAAACGAGAGTCTCCCCCGGGCACTGACTTCAGATTCGCCTGCACAGACACAAAACCTCGCCCGTCAACGGCGCGTGCAATGCCCGGCAATTCGTCTTCGCGAGAGCGCTCCATCCGGCCCTCGATGCACACGGCCTCGTCATCCAAGAACACGCGAGGACTGCCGTCCCACTGCTGCTCGGTCCAACCTCGCTGCAACGAAGACCGGCCGAAACGATCGACCCATTGCCGCTTTGACAGATTGTCTCGAACGGCGGCGGCCTGATTTGCAGCGTACAGCGCAACGGGCTCATTCGCTCGACCAGCAAACGCGCGCTCCACCTCGTCAAAATGAACCAGCGCTGCCTCAGCGTCACCACGCCTGTGTTTTGCCACACCGAGGCCGGCGTGCGCTCCCTCAGCTCCTTCCAGAGTCGCCTGCTCAAGCGTCTGCACTGCGCTGACCAGGTCTCCTTCTTCGAGCTGAGCCAACCCCAGCATCCACAACATCTCGGAGTCGCCCTCAAACACGCGCAGCGCCTCGCGGAAATAACGTGTCGCCAAGGTCGACTCGTCTCGATCCAACGCGGCGCAGCCTAACTCGCCCAGGAGCAGGACATCGGGACCGGCCAGTTGCAACGCCCGACGCAAGGTCGCATCTGCCTCTTCTGCATCGCCCTGCAAGCGCTGATTGCGACCCAATCGGTAAAGCGCATCAGGATGCCCGGGGCTCAAGCCGAGTGCGTCAACGTACAACTCGCGGGCACGCTCTGGATCAGCAGCATCTTCGTACAGGAAACCCAGCGCGATCATGGGCCGCGCGGCACGCAGCGGATCGCGATCGATCGCCTGCTCCAGAAGAAGGACCGCACCTGGTCCATCACCCGAAATCCAGGCCACGATTCCAGCGTCCGTAAGCAAACCACCTTCTGTCGGCTGTGCTGCGAGCGCCTCGCCATAAAGCGCAGCAGCCTCCGAGAGATTTCCCAGTGCAACTCGAGCGGCACCAGCAAGTCGAAGTGCTTCGGTATCCGTCGGTTCGTTCAGAAGAATGCGCTCCGCAGCGCGTAAAGCGGCGTCAGCATCACCGGACAGCAGCTCTGCACGCCCACTGAGCAAGACCAGTCGAGTTTGCTGTTCTTCTTCGAAAGGCGACTGATAAGGAACCTGATCGGCCGCACGGAAAGAAGCAAGAGCCTCTTCGGCGCGACCTTCCTCAAGCAACAACAGGCCGGCCAAAGTACGCACTTCGGCCGACACCGGCCTGAGCCGCCTCGCCTCCTCTAACAACTCAGCCGCTCGCTCAGTCAGCCCTTGCCTCAGAACAAACCGGCCGTAGTCACAGAACAGGGCGGCGCTGGCGTGATCAGCCTGAGTCGCTTCGCGATAGACAGCGAGTTCGCCTTCCAGGTCATGCCGAGTTGCGCAGACACGCGCAAGCAACCGAGCTGCTGACGGATTCTTCTTTCCTGCGGCGACAGCCAGTCGCGCCTCGCGTTCCGCAAACTCCAAGGCACGCGATTCGACATCTGCCTTTTCGAGCATCTCGATGGCCAGGTCCATCCGAGGACGCACGGCACCAACTCCCGAAGACAAGGCCCGGCTCTCTGCGAAGTATTTGTTTTCAAATGTCCGTGCCAAACCAAAGGCTGCGACATCGACGCGATCGATCGGGTAAGCCACACCAACCGTTGAGCCAGTCCTCAAAGACACGTCCTGAAAGAGCAACGCCTCACCTGTCCGCAACCCCAGTCCATGTGGGTCGTCGTTGAGAAGGCGGCCGTAATGCCGACGCGTCGCCGACACCCGCTCCACCCAATCGTAGAGCTTCTCGGGATCGACGCCCTCTTCGCCATCAGCGTCGCCAGTTGCCCCGAGTGCCCTTCCGGCGCTCGTCCCGGCCGTTTCTTCGACTTCACTCAGAGCAGTCCCAGAGAAGCCGTAGCCTCCCGCACTCGCTGCAGTTCCCTCTTCTTCGGCGAGCAAGTTCAGGGAGCCCAAAGAATCGGCCGACATGCGGGCAGCACCAGCCGCCACTGCAAGCGGAGCCGGCACGACTTCGGGGCGACGCACCGAAAGGCCCGGGCGAGGCGGCCTGGGCAAATTCAATCGGTCCATCGGCAACAACTCACGCGGCGGTGCAAAAGCGCCCCGCTCTCGGTCACCGGTGGGCAAGTTCTCAAGCCCTCCGAGGCGCACGCGCGCGGGGCTGGCCAGGTCCGCAGCATCAATCGACCCCGGAGTCGGGGCCCGCGTCCGGACATAGCGATCTGACAGCTTGGCGTACGCCAGCATCGCCACGACGAGCAGCGCCACCACAAAGACAATCTTTTCGCGTGCGTCTCGCATGTCAGCGACGAATGCCTTCCGGTCGAACGGTCGCTTCTCGATCGACGCTCACATTGGAGACCGTCATGCGACAGCGCGCCGACTCTCCATCTTCGTCAAGCACTTCGAGCCTCACGTCATCGAGCGCCAACCACGAATCGCCGGACACGAGAGTGGCCAGCATGTTCCGAAGAGCGACTGGCGAGCCCATCACGTCGAAGTCGACGGACTTCTTCTTCAAGAAGCCACTTCCGCTTGACCCACGACGGCTCACCGCCGGAATGCTGATGCTCTCAACAGAATCGATGTCTGCATCGAAGCCTGCCTTCACCACGAGGTGAACGATGTTCATCGCGCGTAATGCGGTGAGCACATCTTCCAGGCCAGTTGGATTGGGCACGGGCATCCCCAGGTCCGCGGGCACGCTCTTTCCAATGAACCGAGCTGCTTGAACCAGGGCATCTTGCTCGCGACGCAAGACCTCGATGTAGCGCAGGTCAGCGCTGACCTCACTCGAGACGTCAAATTCGAGAGGGCGCTCGTACTGCAAGAGCGGGAGCAACTCCTCCAGTTCCGCCTCGAGATCGGAGGCGCGCTGAGCGGCAGCCGTCATGACGGCGCGTTCGGGGCGCTTGCCCGCTTCTCCACTCTTCATGAGGCTGCGCTTCAGTGAATTGACCGACCGTCGCAGCCCTTCATCATCCCAGAACGCACCGACCACGGTGCGCCCGACGAAGAGAACCACCAAAAGCGACAAACTGGTGAACACGATTCTGCGCAGATCTTTGTCCATCAGCCCACCTCTCCTTCGGTGGAGGCCTCTTCGCCGTCCTCCTCTGGTGTCGACCGACTCACCGAAGTGTCGACCCTGAGTTCAAAGGCGAATCCGCCTCGCACATCAGGTGCAAACTGAGGCAGCACCGCAGCAATGTCCGGGTGCGCACGCAATCTTGTCGTGATCTCAATCACTGCGTCAGCAAGGTTACGGCTCATTTCCTTGCCCCCGCCCTCCACCACCAAGAAGGGTTGTGGAGCACCACCTTTACCGAACTCTGGCTCTGCTGCGCGAACCGTGCGCACCGAGTTCACCCACAGCTCTTCTGGCAAATGTGCTTCGAGCAGGTCGAGCACAGTCAGCAATCCAGCGCCCGGCGCTGCCGCCTCTTCAATCAAGCTCAACCGCGTTCCTAGCTGTTGACCCTCGGCGACGGCACGCTCATAAGCTCGTACATCAGCCTTGTTAGATTCCACCTTGCGGGACAACGCAGCCCGATCGATCAAGACCGCGTCATAGTCTGCCTTGCTCGTCCAGGCGTAAAGCCCGAGGTAAGCCAAGACCAACACGCCCGACAGCAAAAGCCAGAGCGTCTTGTCTCGGAAAGCCGCGGCCTTTTCTCCGCGCTCCGAGAGGATCACAACGCGATAGCCATCATCAAGCAACGCCATCATGGCGAGGCCGGTTGCCACCGCGAAGTCACTCCCCCTCTCATCCAACTCAGGCGCTTCTCCTACGACGTAGCCTTCCGTCGGGTCGAAGCGCGCCACGGGCAATCCCAACGTGCGTGTTAGCGCCTGATCGAGGCCCGGAACCGAAGCACCTGAGCCACACAGCAACACACGGTCAACTTCCAGGTTCGGAGCAGAGAGTTGAGTGCGCGCCAGCGTCAGCGTCGACTGCAGCATGCCTACGATGCGCGGCAAGGAGCCCTCCAACGCACGCGCGATCTCTCCGGCCTGCCCCTCGGGCAGTCGTCCTGGCGTCGCAAAACCGCCAAGTCGCTCCTTGGCTTGCTGCGCACTTCGCGATGTCACACGCAACCCGTTGGCCACGGCCTCCGTGAAGTTGTCTCCCCCGCCCGCAAGATTGCGGGCGAAGAGCAGTTCTCCGTCATGGATCAAGGCAATGTCCGTGTGCTGCCCCCGCAGATTGACGCACAGAACGGTGCCATCACCACCATCTGTTGCCACCACCGCGTTGTGCAAGGCCACCGCGTTAGGAGTAAAGCCCGTGACCTTCAGAGGCGCTGCCTCGAACAACGCTGTTCGCTCTTCGACATGGCTGCTTCGCACAACTGCCAGAAGTGCCATCTCCTCGTCGCTAAAGGCACCGACTCCGGACAAGATATTGAAGTCTCCGCGGAGCGCGTCTCCTGACTGCTCCGCGATGTCAGCCACCTCGAACTCCATGAGTTCGCGCAGTTGCCACAAAGGCACTGGCGGCACGCTGATCATGCGCAAAATCATGTCGCGCCCGGTGACGCCCACCGCGACAGGCAGTCCTTTGAGCCCCATCGAAGAGAGCGTCTCCGCAAGCTCTTCCTGGGGAACAGAAACGGCCGTGTGAATCTCGAATGCGCCCTTCGACAGGCGCCCCTCGACGAGTCGCGCAGTCGTCCCCCCCATGTCGAGACCAAGCACCCTCTTGCTCACCGAGCTTCCTCCGACGAGGAAGTTGTCTCACCCGCCGGCGAGCTTGTTTGGTCAGCATCAGTCTGGCCCTCGGCGATCACCAGCGTCAGGTGCTCGTCGAGGTAGCGTTGCAGTTCATCGGCCAACAAGGGGTAACCACCGTCTGCCGCATAGGAATCAGCCAGCGCTTCCACGCGCTGACGACGACGCAGCACATCTTCTTCAAGCAAACGGGCGGCGCGCTGTTCGACATTGGCCGCACGCTGCAGAAAGAGAGCTTCGGCTTCGCATCCGGCGAAACGCACAACCTCCGCAAGCGCTTCTTCGTGAACTTCTCGACAGCGCTCAGCACTTCCCAGAAAAAGCGCGTCTTCGAGATTCGTATCCAGTGCATCGAGACGTTCTTGCATGACTCCTTGAATTCGGGTGCGCGCAGCCAGGCCCGACTCGAGTACGGCTTCGTCGTAGGGATAGACCGTCACGATCACTTCGATGTCAGCCAGCGCTGCGCCCAGCCGCCCCGCTTTCTCGTGCGCCTCTGCTGAATCGCGAAGTTGCGCTGCAGCAACCCGCTCTTCTTTGAACTCTGCCTGGATAGAAAGGTTGAGCGTCATCTCCTCCGAACCAGGCGCATCCGGTTCAGACCGTTCGATCGACAAAGCGACCGTCTCGTTTGCTCGGTGCGTCGCAGAAAGGTTGAAGGGGGCCCCCATCTCAAGAACGAGCCGACTGCGCGTGGGCCCCATGAGCAAGGCGTGAACACCCTCAACCCGAAAGTCGCCGGTGAAGCGCTCAAAACCCCGGGCCGAACGCACTCCCAGGGGCGCCTCGGCCAAGGCCCCGGCAACCACTGCCTGATGCTCAAGGGTGGCGCCAAGCGGTATGCCTGAAAGCTTCTCCTTGAGAACAAGCCGCAGGTCATCTCGAACGATTTCTGTGGTCAACTGAGCGCGCTCACCTCCTGCAACGGCGACTTCTCCGGTTCCTGGTAGCAACCCGGCACTGCCCGGAATCGCCACACCGTCCAAAGTCCGAAGCGATGCAGGCTCGATGCGTAGCATGAACTGCTCGCCGTGAAAAACCGTCAAGCCGCGAGGGTCTCCGACAAACACCGAATAGAGACCGTGCTCAAAGGGCGACCCTGTCGTGAGCGCGCCTGCCCCATGAGATTCGTCGGCATCAGCCGTGGCAACAAACCGCACATCAAGATCATCAATCGATCCCTCACCCACGGCATTGACACCGACGCGGAACGCTGTCGCACCAGGAGGCGTCTGCGCGTGCCCCACAAGGCGCCCCGAACCGGAAGCCAACACGGTGTCGATGGGCGGGTGGCCCTCCGCAAGAAAACGCACCATGAGCGAAATCGTGTCGGAGTTGCTCGTGCCCGAGACCTGAATCAATCCGCCCGCAGGGGAAATGCTGAACGTCTCCGCACTCACGATGCGCGCCCAGGGTTCTTCGTCGAGCAACGCCCGCGCCCCGGCGCGACCGGTCACTGCGGACGATTCTGGAAAACTGAACCCGACAGGCGCTTCATCCGGAACCAACCACGCGGCGTGCGGGCTCGTGGTCTCGGTGGACTCGAAGGACCAGGCCTCACCCAGCAAATTGCCCGCAGCGGGTGCAGGCGCAACGGCATCCTCAGAAGAACCGAAGGACTCGGAGGTCGCCATCCAGGCTCCGCCTGCTCCGAGCAAGCCAAGCAGCAGCAAGCCGCCGACCCAACGCCACTTCGAACGCTGGTCTGCGCCTCGCGTCAATTCGCGAAGTTCGGCTGGAGCACCGTCTTCGTTGGAAGCGTCGAGATCAGCTGGGGAGGGCGACAAGGTCCTGGACTGTCCGAGAAAGGGGCCGCGCAGTGTAACGTCGCAGACGTACAGACCGCCCCTGGTCCGACGCCAGTCGCCGAGATTCCCGCTCTCGGTCGGATACCAGCGGGTCCAAAGCCCTCGTTCGCTCTGCCCACCCCCCGTTGCCAAGCGCAGGAGACCGAGCAGAATCCTCGGTCTCGGGCTCCCCAGAGGGCAGAACCCCCTCTGGCAATGTCTCCGGACCATCCTCCAGGTTCACCCAGGGCCACCACTGCAGGAAGCGGATCTGCCAGACTCCTTCGGCGTTTCGCTGCAGCACAAGCCGGAATCGATAGATCTGTTCGCCCTCCCCGCCCCCGCTACGCGGGATGAGCGTGAGTCCCGCCCAGCCCAGCACTTGTCCCGTCGTTGCCGTGACTCCGATGGACTCGGCGCTGAGCAGCAGCCTGACCTCCTCCATCTCGGCAAACATCGACTCATACTGGGCGAGAATGCCCTCGCGACCCTCGGTCAGCGGTCCCTCAGGTGGCAACCAGCTCGCGTCGGGGGCGTAAAGGGCTTCGAGCGCTTCCATATCCGCTTCGGACTCGGCCACCTCCAGAGCGCGCAGCAGGTGCCGAATCTGAACCTGCCCCTCGGCCCGCAGTGCCTGGCTCTGCACGCTCCAGGTCGCCGAGGGACTCGGCGGTGCCGAAGACCAGCAGCCGGCGGTGACCAGGATCACGCCGACCGAGAGACACTTTTTCAGGAAAACACCGTAAGAAGTCACAGCAGTGCAAAAGCTCCCAGGTAGACAACAACTGAGCAGAGCATGACGGTCATGGTGTACCCCAGGATGTCGCGAGCTTTGAGCCCCGTGATGCCGAGCAGGGCCAGGGCCCAGAAGGGCTGCAGCATGTTGGTCCACTCATCGCCATAGGACAAGGCCATGACGGCTCTCGGCAAGGGAAGTCCCAGTTCGTCGGTGGCTTGCACGAGAATGCTGCCTTGCACCGCCCACTGCCCCCCGCCAGACGGAACGAACAGATTCACCAGGCCGGCCGAGAAAAAGGTCGTCACATCAAAACTCCACTGGAGCGGCAGCCCCAGTGAGGCCAGCGTACGCGCCATGTCAGCCGAATTCTGCGCCAGCATGTCCACCAGCCCCGAGGCCTGCAGGATCCCCAGGATTCCGAAGTAAAACGGGAACTGCAGCAAAATGCCGCCGGCTTCAGGAACTGCTGAACAGAAAGCGCGGCCATAGCGGAGGGGAGTCCCGAACAGCAGCATGCCTGCCAGCACCAGAAGCAAGATGACAACGTCCAGACTGAGGGCACGCCACCAGGCCTCTGACTCGAGCAAGCGGCCAACCAATGCCATGACTCCCAGAGCAACCACGAGCAAGCCCAGCAACCGACTCAGGGCGCTGAAGCGTTCACCGCCCACCGAAGGCGGCGGCTCGCGGTCGAGGATCTCCTGCGGCACGCGCTCGCGACCGTCGCGACTCATGCGCATGAACAGCCACGGCACGAGCACCAGAAGTCCAAGGCTCACGCCCAGGTTCAGCGGCGAAAAGAGCGTCTCGTCCAGAGCGATGCCGGGGACAGACTCCCCATTCTTGAGGAGCCAGTCCGAGGACAGCCCTTCGGTCACTTTCAGTGGCGCGCTTCCCGAGAGCCCGCCGTGCCAAACCAGCAAACCCATGTAACCCGCAGCGCCCACAAGCGGGTAGTTGATGGCACGGCCTGAAGCCTTGGCGCGCACCCCAATCTGATGCGCCAGCACGGCGCCCGCAATCAGGCCGAAGCCCCAGTTCAACAGAGAGGCTGCCATGGCCACGAAAGCTGTCAGCGCCGCAGCGGACCGGGTGCTCCGCGGCATATCTGCCAATCGACCCAGGACGGCATGCACGGCGGGCGCCTGCGCCAGCGCGGCGCCCGCCACAAGGATCAAGGCCATCTGAGTTGTGAAAGTCAGCGTGCCGCTGGCCGAGAAACGATCGAACCATCCGCTCGCCAGCGCCATCGCATCGGGCTCGGGCATGACAGCCATGCCCAGAGCGAACGCCACGCCCGTGAGCAAGAGAGCTATGACAAAGGGGTCGGGGACGACGCGTTGAGCGACATCTGCGAGTCTTGCCGAGAAGCGAGCGAGCATGAGCGCAGTCTAGCGGAGGGCTCGCCCCCGATCTGCCTTCACGCTCTCACGACCTGTCGACAGGTGCCCTCGATGGCGTTATCCCGAAGCGGGATCAAACACCTTCACAAGGGCTGAAAGATCGTGCTCGCCGACCCCCATGCGCTGGCCCTCCTGAAAAACCCCCTGCACCGCATCCTGAAGAACGAGGTTGGTTTCCAGCGTCGAAGCAACGGAAAGCACGGCCTGGTGGCCTCCCCCCCAGGACGTGATGGTCGCTTCGGTGTCCTCGGTGAGCCCCTCTCGAATGGCCTCGACAAGTCGGCTCTTTTCGGCCTGTATCATCGCTGCGCTTCTGTCGTTCAACTGCCTGAAGATCTCGAGTGGAACACCGCCGGCTCGACATATGGCAGCGCCATTCACAAGGCCAACCAGTGAAGTGACCATCCCCGCAATCAACGCCCTGCTCAGAATCGCGGGGCGATTGATGTCCTCACCGAGGCTCGTCCAGTTCGAATCGAGCACGCTCAAGAAGGGATCGCATTCATCGAGCACATCGGGTGCGCCAGACATCAAGAGCGACGACTCGTCCGTACCAAGGTTGCTGGGATAGCACATCACAGCCCCCTCGGCGACGCGACCGCCATGCGCCTCAACGACCGACGCATGCCCCTGCACATCATCGATCGTGCCTGTCGTCAACTGAATGATGCAGGTTCCATTCAGGCGACCTGTGAGGTCATGGTCCTCGATGACCTTGCGCCACGCCGAGTAGTCGGAGAGGCAGACGACGACATGCGTGCTGGCATCCAGTGCATCGCCGGGCCCATCGCAAGCGATCGCTCCACTCGAGACAAGTGCGTCGACCTTTTCGCGAGATCGGTTCCAAACGGAAACCCGGCATCCACCATCGAGAAAGGTGCGGGCAATACCAGACCCCATGGAACCGAGTCCGATCACGGAAACATTGCGAATGGATTGGTGGTGATCACTCATGAGCGACGCATCCTCAAGTTGTGAGATTCGACAGACAGAAAGACCTTATCTCAAGCCGCGTTGCCTGAATGCGCAGGGGCTACTCTTCATCGGAAAACTCACTCTGCGCCTGCCGCTCACAACGTCGCGCGAGTTGCAGGACGCCCTGAGCAGATGGCGTCAACAAGGCGCCTCCACCACCCGGACCACCCTGCACAGTGGTGACCAGGGCTGCTCCCCAGGTCTCGTTCATCGACATCACCCACAACCAAGCAGTGCGATAGGTCACTCCGATTTCACGTGCAGCGGCCGTCAGAGAACCACTGCTGTGGATCGCTTCGAGCAACGCCAGCTTGCGCGCATCCAGCGTGCCATGCGGCCCCAGGACAGAGACCTCGACACGCGCTTCGACGGCCTCGACGGGCACCAATGCCGTGGCCTTCAGCAGAGCCACCAGCCGAGTTCCCGGCTGTATCTCCATGTCCTCAACGGTGCGCGCTGTCACCAACGCCCTGAGAGAGACACCCACATCGAGGGTGACAAGCACGCCCTCGGGTCGGCGACCGACAGAGCTCACGACCCCCGGCAAGACATTGCGGGTGCTGATTTTTCCGGGGACCTCGGTGCACAACACAACATCTTCCGGCCGTACAGCGAGGGTCACGGCCTGTCCCTCCGCTGCCCCCGCCCACAATCGCGCCGCCAGAACAATCCCCCCGGCATCCAGAAGAACAAAAGAAGCTTCGCGATCGACCGAACGCACGACGGCAGCCAACCGGTTTCTACGAGCCGTCTCGTTCACGACGGCCCCAGATAACTGATCGAGGTGGCTTTCATCAGCGCAAAGACGCGCTGCCCCGGCGCGAGACTCAGTTCCGAGACCGCATCAGGTGTCAGGGTGGCGGCGACCGCTGGCCGCGCCACATGCACGAGCACTGCATCCCCTGCCTCTTCGAGCTTGGTCACCTGCGTTTCGACAACGTTACGAGCCGAGAGTCCGTGCGGCCGCTCTGTGGCCAAGAGGATGTCGTGTGCGAAACAGGCGAGGCGCACGCTGCCCGTAATGCCGCGCGGCACGGCTGTCACGAGATCGCAACCATCCACTTCGACACGCCCATCAGGCTGCACGCGTCCTGTCATGTGATTGTCGACACGCGTTTCACCTGCAGAAAGCACCGAGGTAGCCGCCCCGTTTGCCACCAACCGCCCCTCTTCAAGGCGGAGGGCATGCTCTGCGAGGCCGACGATGTCCTCGGGCACATGGCTCACAAGCACGAGAGGTGTGCCAAAGCGAGCACGCACGTGCCGTAGCACCGACAGGGCGTCCCGGCGCCTCTGCGCGTCGAGACCCGCAAAGGGTTCATCAAGCAACAACAAACGAGGCACGCTCATCAAGGCGCGCCCCAAGGCGACGCGACGCCGCTCCCCGCCACTGAGGTGACGCGGCCGACGGTCAAGCAGAGGCTCGAGATGGAGAGCATCGATCACATCGGCTTCTTTGACGCCCCCTTCTCCGTGAAGCGTGTGCGCCCACGGGCTGTAGTGAAGGTTCTGCATGACGGTCAGGTGCGGAAACAGCAGGGCATCTTGCGTCACATGGCCCATGCGTCGGCGGTGAAGAGGTGTCCCCGCCTGCTCGACTCCGTCAAGGCGCAAGTGCCCCTGGTGTTTCTCGACACCGGCGAGCAACCCCAGGGCGGTGGACTTGCCCGAACCACTGGGGCCCACCAGGGCCAGTGCATCCACATCTCCAGACCACGACACATCCAGGCAGAATCCCTGCGGGCGCGTCAGCGACAAGGCGAGGTCAAACTTCATGGCTGCCTCACCGGTCCAGTTCCAGTCGCGTGCGGTGGCGCTTGTCGAGTGCGCGAAACCCGACAACCGCGAGCACTCCCAGGAAGATGGACACGCCGCACAGCGCAAACACTTCTTGCTCTGCACCGGGAACATCCATCAAAGCCATCACCGCGAGGGGGATGGTGCCCGTCTCTCCTGGAACGTGGCCGGCCAGCACGATCGTGGCACCGAACTCTCCAAGCGCACGCGCAAAGGCCAACAGCGCCCCTGCAGCGACTCCTGGCCATGCCAGCGGAAGAGTGACCCGCCACCAGGTTTCCCAGCCTCCGCGCCCGAGCGACCGAGAAACGGTCTCCAGCGCAGGATCTACCGAGCGATAGGCATAACTCACCAGCATGAAGAGCAGCGGAAACCCCACCACCGACGCCGCCACCACCGCCCCGGCCAGATGAAACGCCACCGGGAGGCCAATCGACTCGAGTTGACGTCCCAGCATGCCCCGTGGAGAAAAGAACTCCAGCAGCAGGTAGCCGGTCACCACGGGTGGCAACACGAGCGGCAGCAAGACCAGGACGTACACCACACCACGCCCCGGCCAGCGTGTGCGTTCCAGCACCCAACCCAGGAACAGAGCAGGTGGCAAGGCCAGCAACGTGGCCAGGAGACCCACAAGAATCGACAAGCTCACCGCACTCATGGGTTGCCTTCACCTTGGGTGAGGAAACCGCGAGCCTTTGCCAGGTCCAGAGCCCAGCGTTGATCGAGTGCATCAAACAGATCGCGAGCCGCGGGTCTCAAGAGCGCCGCTTCGTAATGAATGGGCGGATGACTCTCGATCGGCAAGACGGCAAGCACACCGACCCCATCGTCCAGCTGAGCATCGGTGACATAAACGATGCCTGCGGGCGCCGCCCCCTGTGACACCTTGGACAGGACGTCACGTGCATGTGCACCGCGCATGACGCGCGACGGAAGAGCAACGCCCATCGAAGCAAGTGCGGCCTCTGCAGCTTGGCCGACGGGCACCCCCGGCTCCGCCAGCGCAAGACTCTGCAAACCTTGAAGATGACGAGGGATCTCCCCGCGCATGATGTCCTGCTCACCAGCCGCCACGAGTGCCAACCGATTCCCCAGCCACGCCTTCCGTGTGATCACGTCGAGCGAATCGACCCAATCGGCACTCGCGCTCAGGAAGAGGTCGGTTTCACTGCCCGCGCGAATCTGTCGTGCGAGGGTCGACGAAGCCGCCAGCCGGACCCGGACAGGCACACCGCTGCGCGCCTCCCACCCAGACGCCACTTCCTGGGCCAACTCGGCGAGGCTGGCCGCTGCTGCCAGTTCGAGAGCGGGAGGCTGTGACAAGGTCCCCACCCGGGCCTCGGCTGCACGTTCCCCGGGCCCGCAGGCCAGGCAAACCAGCGCCAGCAGCAGATTCATCAGGAGAGCAAAGCCTCGGTCAAGCGACATGTACCCAGGTATACAGCGGATCCTCCCCGCAAGAAAAGGTACCTGCCTTGAATCCCCAGAACTCTGGTCGTGGCCGGAGGGGCAGCCCTCGGGTAGGATCCGGCGCTTCGTTCCTTGGGATTCCGATCGTATGCGCGAGTTTGAAGGCCAACTCGATGGCCAGGGGCTTCACATCAGCCTCGTCGTCAGCCGCTTCCACGAAGCCATCACGACTTCGTTGTTGAAGGGTGCCCTGAGCGAACTCGCTGACCGAGGCGTCTCCGAGAAGAACATCCAAGTGGCCTATGTGCCGGGTGCCCTGGAACTCCCGATCGCAGCCCAGTGGATGGCACAAAAGGAATCCTGCGACGCGGTGATCGTCCTGGGTTGTGTGATACGAGGCGAAACGGACCACTACGATTTTGTCTGCGCGGAAGCCACGCGCGGATGCGGACGCGTGGCCGCAGCTCATGACACTCCGGTGATGTTCGGCGTGCTCACCTGCGACACGTCTGCGCAAGCAGCTGCCCGCTCCGGGCCCAACGAAGACAACAAAGGCAAACACTGCGCCGAGTCTGCCATTCGCATGGCGCTCCTCCGCCGCGCTCTGAACGAGACCGAGAGCGGACAGTGATCGGAAACCGCACACGTGCCCGAGAGATTGCTCTGCAAGCTCTCTTCTGTGGCGATCTCGTCGAAGGTCTTCCCGCCGAGACGGCCAAGGAAGTTATCGGGCACGCCGAGGCAAATCACGAGGTCAAAGCCTTTGCCGAAGAGCTGTCTCTTGGTGTTCTGGCTCAGATCGGTGAAATCGATCGGCGGATCACTTCGGCCGCCGACAACTGGGACATCAAGCGACTGGCCGTGGTCGACCGCAATGTGCTGAGACTTGCTGTCTTTGAAATGATCGGTCGCGAGGACATCCCCGCCCGCGTCTCCATCAATGAAGCCATCGAGCTCAGCAAGCGTTTTTCGACAGCGCAGTCTGGCGGGTTCGTCAACGGCATTCTCGATCGTGTTCGACGAGACCTCGGTATTCCCGAGGAAGCGCATGACGACCTGCTTGCCGAGCCGCTTCCCGAAAGCGAGCAGCCCCCCACAAGCTTTGCACCGCAAGGCGAACCCGGCACGAATCTCGTCGAGACGGACGACATCCCGGGCGACAGCGAGGCGAGCTGATGGTCTTCGGCAAGTTGATCCGCGGCCTTGCCAAAACGCGTGACAGCCTCGTCGGAGGCCTCCGCCGGCTCGTGGGACGTGGCCCCCTCGACGCCGACACACTCGACCAGATGGAAGAACTCCTCTACACATCCGACCTTGGACCCGCTGCTGGCCAGTTGATGGACTCCATCCGCGAGGCCAATCGCAAGGGCATCCTCAAAGAGGGTGAGCAAGTCGAGCCCTTCGTGCGCGAGACCCTGCTCGAGATCATGGGCGAGGCGAGCCTGCCGCTGGTCATCGGTGAGAAGCCGCACGTGATCCTCGTCTGCGGTGTGAATGGTTCCGGCAAAACGACCTCCATCGCCAAGCTCTCCAAGCTCCTTCTTGCCGAAGGGCACAGCGTCATGCTCGCCGCGTGCGACACCTTTCGCGCCGCCGCGGTGGAACAGCTCACGATCTGGGCCGACCGGTTGGACATACGCATCGTCAAACGCAACACCGGTGCAGACCCTTCCGGATTGGCATTTGATGCCGCGGATGCAGCCGCCAAGGAAGGCATCGACGTCCTCATCGTCGACACGGCGGGCCGCCTTCACACGCAAAAGAACCTCATGGCGGAACTCGAAAAAATCTGCCGAGTGCTCGGACGCCGGATTGAAGGCGCTCCACATGAAATTTTGCTCATTCTGGACGGCACGACGGGTCAAAACGCCATCACGCAAGCGCGCGAATTTCGCGAGTCAGTGAATGTCACGAGCTTGATGGTGAGCAAACTGGATGGTACCGCCCGCGGCGGTGCCATCGTCTCCATCCGAGAACAACTTGGCCTCCCCGTGACCTATATTGGCGTGGGTGAAGCTGCTGATGACATCGAACGATTCGACCCCGACTCGTTCGTAGACGCGCTCTTCACCGCCGAGTGAGTTCGCGTGACACCGGAGTGATCAAACATGGCGAATCATTCAGATGCCGTTGAAGGCAACGCAGACTCTCCTCAGCGCCCTCATGCCTGGGCGTTGATCCTGCTGCTCGGCTTCGCTGCGGCCTTGGCCATCCCCGACCTCTTCGACGCTGGAATCGTCAAACGCGCGGCAACGGCCCTGCTCGCGGCCCTTGTGATCCTCCCGCTGCTCGCGGTCTCCGGACGCGAGGCTGTCCGTGATTGGTTCACCAGCACCGGAGCACGGCTTCTGATCCTCGTCACGGGGCTGTCTCTGGTGGCAGCCTTCATGCACCTGGATGAGGCCGCCGTGACAGATCGCCTGCTGACGTTTGGATTGCTGAATGTGGCTGCCATGCTCGGCGTCCTGGCATCCCAGCGAGACCCGGAAGCACTGGGGCGCGCCCTTCGCTGGGCTGCACTGATACCAGCCCTGGTGGCGTGGACTCAAGCTCTGGGTTGGGAGCAAACGCTCACACCAGGCCCGCATGAAATCGTCGCTCTGTCGGGCAACTCCACACGAGCTGGAGCACTCTTGGCCCTCGGTGCCCTGGCGTGGATCGTGCACCTGGCCTGCGCCAAGCGTCACGGAAAAACTCTGGTCCCCGCGCGTTTGACACTCAGCATTCCGCCCATGATCGCACTGGCTCTGGTGTCCGGCGCACTCATCTTGACTCGAGCTCGCGGAGCTCGAATGGCAGCCGCGGGAGCCCTCGCAGCCCTGTTGATCGGTGCACTCATCGCGGCTGCACGCGCCTCCCGCACCGCGAACGCACGCCCTGTGTTAAGGCCAGCCTTGCTCGGACTTGTGGCGGGCATCGCGCTTGCCGCCTCGGTCGGCGGCAGTGACGCCCTCATGGCACACAAGCTCGTGGACGATGGGGCCATTCTGGATGGTGGCGATCTGACCACGAATGTTCGACTTGCTCTTGCCGACTCGTCCACAGACATGCTCGCCGCCCATCCATGGACAGGCGTCGGGCTGGGACGTTTCCGCGCGGAATTTCCACCGTTCCGCGACGCCTTCGAAGCCTCGCTTCCGGGTCTTGAGGGCGCGAGTACCGAAGCTCGGCATCCTCACAACGAGTTCCTGCTCGTGGCGACCGAGGGCGGCGTGGTTGCGGCCCTCTTCCTGCTGCTCTTCCTGGTCTTGACCCTTCGGCGGGCTGGACGGCTCGCGAGAGAGTTCGAAGCCCCGGGAGTCGTTGCCTTTCTGGTCTTGATTGCGGGCACCGTACTGGCCCTCGTTCAGGACGCCTGGACCGATCCTGCAACAGCTCTCCCCCTCTTTGCCGCAGTCGGCTTTGTCTGGGCCCCTCGTGAGGGTGAAAGGCGACTCGGGGGGACGCAACCTCCAGGCGAAAACCTTGGCGCCCGAGCGGTCACCGTGGCGACCCTCTTTCTGGCTCTCGGGCTCGGGCTCCTGGCCTGGCCGCGTCTCGATGCGCACCTCTCGCTACGCAGTTTTTACCTGCGCGCGCAGGAAGCGGGCGGTGTCGATGCCACCAGCTTCGCCGTTCTTCAGCACGCCGCCGAAGTCGCGCCGGGTGACATCGACATCCAGCGCATGGTGCTCTTCTATGGAGAGCAGTACGCCCCACACGCACCCGACACCGAGAGCACCGTGGCTGCCATCAAGGCCACCGAGCGTGCGCGCGAGCGCCTTGCGCAACTCGCCCCTCACGCGAACTGACGAGCCTCAGCAGTACCCCAGCAAGCGGCCGCCCTGGTAGACGCAAAACGAAGCGATCCATGCCAAGCCTGTCATGTAACTGAAGAGAAACACCGGCCATCGATAGCTGCGGGTTTCACGCTTCACGACGGCGAGCGTGCTCATGCACTGAGCCGCCAAGGCGAAGAAGACCATCAATGAAAGGCCCACGAGGGGTGTGTAGACCCGCCGACCGTCGGGCCAGACCTCGGCCTGCAGATGCTCACGCAACGGCACCGTTTCCTCATCGACGCCATCACCCATTCCATAGACGACACCCATGGTGCTGATGAAGACTTCACGAGCGGCAAAGGCGCCGATGAGCCCCACGCCGATCTTCCAGTCGAAGCCCAGCGGAGCGATGACAGGCTCCAACGTACGCCCCAGGCGGCCACCCCACGAGGCCCGCAGGCGCTCCGCATCTTCAAGCCCGCCCAGCACGGAGAGCTGATCGATGATGGCATTCTCCGGGACGCCTTCTGCGACGCCCGTCACCTCGATCGTGACCGCTTCCTGTGCGTAGTCTCGAGAGAGTGCGAGATCGCGCGGGAAGGTCAACAAAACCCACAGCACGATCGTGCATGTGAGAATCACGGTGCCAGCTTCGGTCACGAACAACCGGCTGCGCTCCCACATCTGGCGGATCACAGAAAACGGGCTCGGCCAGCGATACGGTGGCAACTCCAGAAGCAGTGGCGACGACTCGCCGCGGAAGAGGGTGCGCCCCAGCACCGCAGCTGCGACCAGAGCCAGCACTGTGCTGAAGAGGTACATCGCCACCATGAGCAGCGCTTGCAGGGAGAAGAAGCCGAAGATCTTGCCGCCTGCTTGGTCCGGTGCGGGATAAAGCGCCGCGATGATCAACGTGTACACGGGCAAGCGCGCCGAACAGGTCATGATGGGAACAACCATCATGGTCAACATGCGATCACGCCGGCGCTCCATGGTCCGCGTCGCCATGATCGCGGGAATGGCACAGGCGAAGCCGGAAAGCATGGGGACGAAAGCACGGCCGGTGAGGCCGATGGCCTTCATGATGCGATCCATGAGGAACGCAGCTCGCGCCATGTAGCCGCTGTCTTCCATCAGGCTGATGAAGAGAAACAGCATGAGAATCTGTGGCAGGAAGACGATCACTGCCCCCACGCCCGCCACAAGCCCGTCGGTTACGAAATCTCGCAGCAAGCCTTCGGGAAGAACGGCCCCGAGCGACTCACCGAAAACAGACATCACGTTGCTGACGATGTCGATCAGCGGAGCGCTCCAGGTGAACAGCGCCTCGAAAACCATCCCCATCACCAGAAGAAACACCGGGAAGCCGACAATCGGGCTGATGAGCACGCGATCGAAAGCGTCGGTGAAACGCCGCAGCGCGCCGGGGAGTTCGCCCATCACGCGCGCGCAGGCACCGTCGATCCACTGATAGCGTGCAGAGACCACCTGAAGGTCGAGGTCTTCTCCGGCTTCTTCGACGAGGCGCCGCTGGCGAAGAACCGTCTCCCGCAAAGCTTCCGGCACCTCCCAGAGCTCATCTTCCTCATCAAGAGAGAGCAGAGCCCACGTGGCAAGAGCCGCACGCCGCTCGTCGTCGCCTCGACTCCAGCCCTCAGGGATTTCGGGCATGACAGCGTCGACCGCAGACCCCACCGTGCCGTTGAGACGCTGCACCACACCGTGACTGACACCATCAGTCGCGAGTACGTTCGAAACGGCCTCCTTGAGGTCGGCGATGCCGTCCCCACGTATCGCAGAGACCCGCACAACAGCAACACCGAGTTCCTCGGAAAGTTTGTCGGTGTCGACGGTGACACCTTCTCGCTCGAGAACATCGCACATGTTCAATGCGACAACGACTTTCAGTCGCAGTTCAAGAACTTGCAGCGCCAGATAAAGATTGCGCGCCAGTTGAGTGCCATCAACCACCACAATCACGGCATCCGGGTCTTGGAACCGATTCAGACCTGCGATGGCTGAGATGGCAATCTGCTCTTCCGCCGTGCGCGCGGAGAGGCTGTAAGTACCCGGGATATCCAGCAACACCGCATCCCGCCCATCGGGAAGATGCAGGGCTGCCTCTCGCCGTTCGACGGTGATACCGGGGTAGTTACCGACCTTCGCATGCACACCCGTCAGCGAGTTGAACAGCGTGGTCTTCCCGCAGTTGGGATTCCCGGCAATCGCAACGACAGAGCGGCTCACGAGGTCTCCTCGGTCACCAGCTCCAGCACCGTGGCCTCGGAGATCCTCAGAGACACGCGACTTTCGCGCAACTCGACCTCCAGCACGTTCCCCACGTCGAGACGGCGAATGAGCTTCAGATGCGTCCCTGGAACAAAGCCGAGCTCCAGCAGGCGCCGCCGGTAGGCACGCGATCCGCCCACACGGTTCAGAACGCCGGAGGCCCCGGGAGAAAGGTCTGACAAGAGAAGATGAGACACGATCTCAGAAAAGTAGCACAGAACAGAGCCCTGAACCTAGCCCTGCATGGCAGCCGACGACTCGCCTTTTACCTGACACTTCGCGCAAGTACCAAAGACGTTCAACCGGTGCGAGCTCGCCTTGAACCCATGTTTTTTCACGATCTTTGCCTGGAGGTCTTCCAACCCCTCGTCATGAAACTCAAAGATCTGACGGCAGACCAAGCACACCATGTGGTCATGATGCTCGTGCCCCAGCACGTGCTCGTAGAGTTGGCCCTGCCCACCACCAATGTCGAGCGATTGAATGAAACCACCATCGGTCAAAAGCGAGAGCGTTCGATAGACAGTCGCGCGGCTGATCTTGAGCGCTGACCAGCCTTCATCGTCCATCAACTCGTCGTACAGATCATCTGCCGAGATGTGGTCATGCGTGGCGTAGATCGCCTTCAGAATTGCCTCTCGTTGTTTCGTGAGACGCAACCCGCGTGTACGCAGAAACTGCTCGAAGAGTTTCTCAATACCTTTCAACCTGCACCCGCCATCGAGGCTTGGTCTGTCAATTCGCGCCAACCGATATCGGAGCGACAACGCATGTTTTCAAAGTGAATCAAGCTGACGGCCTCGTACGCTTTGTCGCGCGCGGCCTGCAGCGAATCCCCCAGGCCGGTCACGCACAAGACGCGCCCGCCGTTGGTGACCAACTGGCCGTTTTCGAGCTTGGTCCCTGCATGGTAGACGAACACATCGTCCAGTTCGGCTGCGGCGTCCGTCCCCGAGATCGACAGGCCCTTGGTCACCGGCCCGGGATACCCCCCATCGGCGATCACCACCCCACAGGCGTGCTGTGGGTTCCATTCCACCGCCCCAAAGTCATCCAGCGTTCCCGTTGCGGCTGCGAGGAACAGCGCCAGGGCGTCGCTCTTGAGACGAGGAAGAAGCACCTCCATCTCTGGGTCACCCCCACGTACGTTGAACTCGAGCACGTAGGGCCCATCGGCCGTCAGCATCAAGCCCGCATACAGAATGCCGCGGTAGGGCGTACCAGCACCCGCCAGCGCATGAACAGTCGGAAGCAACACACGCTCTTCAATCTGCTCATAAATACGGTTCGTCAGAAGTCGAGTCGGACTGAACGCACCCATACCGCCGGTGTTCGGTCCCTTGTCACCATCGAAGGCCGCCTTGTGATCACGTGAGGGTTCCAGCACAGCAACCGTCTCACCGTCCACCAGGGCAATCATCGACAGCTCTTCACCCACCAGGAAGTCTTCGATGACGATGCGATCTCCAGCATCACCAAAATGTTTGTTCAACATCATGTCGCGCACGGCTGCAATGGCCATGGTGCTGTCGTGCACGATCACAACCCCCTTGCCAGCTGCGAGCCCGTCAGCCTTGATGACAGACGGCCAGCGATCGTGCCCCTCGCAATAGCTCAGCGCCTCGGCTGCCGAGTTGAAGGTTTTGTAGGCAGCGGTCGGAATCCGAGCGCGACGACACAGGTCTTTGCAGAAAGCTTTGCTGCCCTCGAGTTGCGCAGCAGCTTTGCTCGGCCCCAGGGTTGGAATCCCCACAGCCTCAAGAGCGTCGACCAGCCCCGCCACCAGCGGGCCCTCAGGGCCCACGACCACCAGCCCAACCTCCTGAGCCTGGGCCAAACCGATCAGCCCCTCAACATCCGTGACAGGCACGGGGACGCATTCGGCCAGACCGGCCATGCCCCCATTTCCCGGCGCCGCATAGATGCGCCCAACCCCTGAACTCCGGGACAGGACGTCCACAAAGGCGTGTTCACGACCACCTGACCCCACCACCAGAACGTTCACAAAATTCTCCGGCACACGCAGCGCACTCTCTCAGACTCAACTTGGCGAGCCCGCGGCCAGCGGCGGACGAACGACGAACGCTCCGACCAGGGGCTGATTGTACGGTACAACACCCTTGCTCATGAACTCGTCCAGCCTTGCCCAGCGCGGCGCCTTCTTCTGCTTGCTCGGACTCGCCTTTGTGATGCCGCTCATCCCGGTGTCACCTGAGATGCCGATGAACAAGCACCTGCTCTTCGCCGCCTTGGCGGGCTGCGGAGGGCTCTTCCTGTGGATCGGGGCCATGCGGCGCGAATCGACCCCTGCGCTGGGAACGCCCACGGACACGGCCTTTGGCGCCTTCCTGCTCTGCACCCTGCCATCGGCCCTCTTTGCGCTCAATCCAGGCATGGCTCAACTCGAGCTGGGCAATCTCACCTGCTTCGGGCTCACCTATCTCCTGGCCATCAAAACGCTGCGCACGCGCCGCCAAGTGCTCGCGGTCTATGGCGTGGTCCTGCTCGGAGGAGTGATCATCAGCGGACTGGGCCTGCAGGCTTACGGACGCTTCCTCGACTCCAACGCCAGCGAGTTCGCGCGGTCGGGATATCTGTCGACCGACCTCTTCCCCCACAGCTATCTGGCCGCCCAGTATCTCGTCATGGTGTTTGTGGGTGGCGTGGTGCTCCTCCTCGAGCGTGGCCTGAGTCTCCCCTGGCGACTTTCCATTGCCGTCGCCCTCACCCCCATGGGTGCTTACCTGCTGGCCATCGGATCGAGAGGCGCCTACATCGCTGTCGGCACAGCTCTGTTAATAAGCGCGATCCTCAGAGTCCGAGCCGGGGGCGGGTCCAGCCGGATCAGTCGGGCTCTGCACGTGGCCTTGCGCATGACAGCAGTTGCCGGCGTGGCCGCTTTGCTTTACGTGCTGGCCACGGTGAGTGGATTGCTTCCCGAAGATGCTCTCGACAACGCTGTGGAAAGAGTCAGTCTGCTTGTCGAGAGCAAGTACGAAGAAAACAACTTTGAGCGCCTGGACATCTGGAAGGCCACGGTTGCCATGGTTTCAGACCATGCCTTGACCGGTGTCGGCCTGGGTTGTTTTGCGACGGGAATCCTTCCGTATCAGACCGCAACCCGCTTGGTGCCTCATGCCCACAATCAGTTCCTTCAGGTGCTGGGTCAATCGGGCCTGATCGGCTTCATTGGTCTTCTTTTCCTGCTTCGCCACGCATGGCACGCCATCCGCAAAGGAGCCGCCCACCTCGCCGGCGACGACACGCGACGCGGACCTTTCCATGCTTCCGTTGCCGCTCTCCTCGCGGCGCTTGTGTACTGCTTTTTGGAAACCCCACTGCACTGGATCGAGGCGGGAAGTCTGATCGTCATCTTGCTCGCCATCATGAGCCGTGCAGGCTGCGTCAGTCGTGACGCCGTGACTTCACGCCCACTCGCATTCGGATCACTCGTTGTGTTCGGCCTCTTGCTCGGCATCGCGACCCCGGCCTGGCAAAACTTTCACGAGTTCTCCATGTCAAGACTGCATGCGGCTCGCCTCGCGCAAAGCGCTCGCACCGCGGAAGCCGAAGGCAACACCGAGTTGGCTCAAAGCCAATGGCAGCGTACGGACGAGTTGCTGAGGAAGGCTGACTCGCAATTCCCCGCCTCCATCGAAGCCACGATGCAAGGCACCGAACTCGCCTGGGCGCGCGGAGATCTGCGCACAGCGGCGGACTGGCAGTGGCTTGGCAATGCTCGTTTTCCCGGGGCACCCTTCCAGCTCTACAACCTGGGCAGCCTGCTCATGCAGCTGAATCGCACCGACCATGCGATCCCCTTCCTGCTCGAAGTGGCTCAACGCCCCCAAGGCGACAGTTCCTATGCGGCCACCGTCACCCTGGCCCGAGCCTATGCCCAGAACCAGCAATTCGAAGAGGCATGGTTTCTGCAGCGCGACCTGGTCAGAGACTGGCGACTCATCGAAGAGCATCCCGAGTTGCTGCTGGATGCCGTCTCCAGCCTGCTGATGCTGGGCAGGCACCCGGAAACGACCCACCTGTTGCTGGAGTCCTATCTCGACAAATCGGAGGACGGTGAAGAGAACGAGCGTTATCGGCACTTGCGCTCCCGTCTTGAGCAGCAGCGTGAGCACTGGAATCGCGCTCTGTGGCGTGGACCGATGTGGACAGGCTGGCTTGAACGCCCTCTGCCCCCGCCGCGCCCTCCGGCCAACGAAAGCAACTGAGACTTCCCGTTGCGTCAGCGCCTGCGGGAGGGTTCCATGAGAGGCGCGTGTTCCCGTAGCTCAGTTGGATAGAGCACCGGATTTCTAATCCGGCGGTCCCAGGTTCGAATCCTGGCGGGAACGCCACTGCACTCCACATGGGTGCCGAGAGGCCCGTGGCGAGCCCCCCCACAGCCTGAAACATCTGCGCTACCATGGGCCCGAAGATCTCGGAAGGGGGCTATGTTCCGTCCCTCCACGGACTCCATCACCCGGAATGACTCACCCATGACGTACTCCCTGCACGCACTCTCCGTCTCCGCCGGCCGTCTCGGTCTCGCTGTTCTTCTGGCCTGCAGTTCGATCAGCGCTCAATCCCTGACGCCATCCCATCCGGGCTTCAAGGCCCCGGTACCGACGCGGCAATTCATGACGCCTGAGCAGGCCGACATCCTGAGCCACATGAGCGTGGTCTACCTGGACGACGGTCAGGGCGGCACGGTGAAGACCCTCGACATCTCGGGCATCAATGTGCGCATTCACAACGGTTCGGGCACCACCGGTGGCCCGGTGGACGGGCTCGGCAATCTCATCGTGGGCTACAACGAGCTCGGCGATCCGAGCGGTGACGACCGCACCGGATCCCACAACCTCGTCACCGGGCAGCAGAACAGCTTTTCCAGCTACGGCGGGCTGGTGGCGGGACAAAGCAACACGGTTTCGGGTCCGTGGTCCTCTGTCAGCGGCGGGTACGACAACACGGCCAGCGGCAACTACTCCTCGGTCAGCGGAGGGTCTCTCAACACGGCCAGCGGTCCGTGGTCCTCCGTGAGCGGCGGTGCCCTCAACATCGCCTATGGAGCGAGCGCCGCGGTGAGCGGAGGACAGCAGAACGAAGCCAACGCCGCGGTCTCTTCGGTCAGTGGCGGCCGTTACAATGAAACCTCCGCCTACTGGGCCTCGGTCAGCGGCGGGGTCGACAACACGGCCAACGCCCCCTACTCCTCGGTCAGCGGCGGGTACGACAACACGGCCAGCGGCAACTACTC
>JAQWOM010000007.1 GCA_029245865.1 Planctomycetota bacterium | reverse complement strand
ACGCGCTGCCTCTCACGGTCACCGAGGCGGGGCCGGTTTCCGAAGTGGTGGTGATGATGACGCGTGTTCCGGCGCTGCGCGTGCAGATTGTCGTGGAATCAGCGGGTGTGGAGATTCAGTCCTTGGACTTGAGACGTGCGGATGCCCCGGCGTGGGAATCTGCCTATCAAAGCACCTTGCTCAACTTGGTGGTGCCGGAGCCTCATTTCGAAATGGAGGTCGCTGTCGAAGGTGTTGTCAGTGGCTCCTACTCCGTCAGCCTCGAGGGGCGTCGTCAGGACCTCGCGCCTGCAGAAGATGCAGATGGCGTGGTACCCGAGGCCTCTGAAGCTCCCTGGGCAGTGTCTCTCGCATCGGCGGAGGTCGTGGTGAAGGCCGGCGAACCGCAGTTTGTGCGGCTCGAGGTGGAGGATCTCGCTTCGGTTGCCAGGATTCGTGGTGAGCTGATCTCTCCATCATGGCTCGAGGTGAAGCCAGAGAATTGTAGTGCGTACGCTCGCGCGGGCGCTCGTGTCGTGGCGGCCTCGGACGTGACGGCGGCGGGCGAGTTCACGCTGACAAACGTGCCGCCGGGAGAGTACCGGCTCGTACTGGAGGGCGCGTCGGCAGATCTGACTCGAGTTGTCCTTGCTTATCAGTCCATAGAGATTTTTCCCCAGGACGCGGTGCGCGATGTGGTGCTCGCCGTACAAGGATCGCGCTTGAAGGTCGTGCGTCCGGAAGGGATCGACGTCGAGGCAAAGTTCACGCGCGCGGAGACGGAGGAACCATGGCTGGACGCTCTGCTCAGCAATGGACGGCCATTCCCGTTTGATGCGGACGGAGTGTCCGAGATTTACGGTTTGCCCTATGGCAACTACACCCTCTCCGCGACAGACGGTTCGCACAGCTGGGACTTCACCTTGTCCTCGGGAACCGTGGGGCCCGTCGTCGTGGTTCTGTCCAAAGACGAATGAGTGAAGAACGGCGGGTGTTTTTCGGCGGGCACCTGAAAAAATATCGAGAAGTGCCGTTATCTCGCCGCGGTGCGGTGTCTAGTTCTTAGGCAGTACGGGCATTCATGATGCCGAGGGAGCCAGATGCTTCGCTGGAAGAGAAGTCCGACCATGCGTCCACGAGGAGTAGTTCCGCGCCTTGTCGCGCTGGCATTTCTGGCGCTGCATCTCTCGGCCCAGCAAGGCCCGCCATTGCCGGACGAGATGCGCTCACACTACATGAAACCTCACTCTTTCGCTCTCGAGCTATGTCCCGCAGCTGACCCGGCTCTGTATGGGCGTTTCTCTCTGTACGGGCGGTTCGACACGAACAAAAAAGAAGTGATGCTCGACTGGTTTTATCTGCCCCCTGACATGAAACCCCACATCGATCAGGATGAAAGACACCCGGTCAGCTTCGAGCCAACGGCGATGTGTGTCGAAGCCGACGCGTCGGACACTTTTTATGTTGCTGGCTATGTGCAGCAAGAAGGGCTCACCGTTGTCGAGCGATGGACCTTGACGGACATCGCCCTGGGGACGGCGATGCTCCCAGAAGGCGTCACCAAGGCGACTTTGTCTGTGAACCTTCGCAAAGAGGTGTTGTTTGAAATGCCCGTGTCGATGGTCGGGCCCCTCCGAGCCATGGCGTACCACAAGACACAAGACCGGCTTTGGTTCATGGAAGAGGCGGCACCCTACCGGCTCTTGAGTGTGAACTCGGAGGGCGAGGACCTCACTGTGATCGCTGATGAGATAACGCTTCCCGGATTGGGGCAGTACAAGACCATGGATGCCAGTCAGGTGAAGACCACCGCTCCGGACGGGGGCGGGTTCATCATCGAGCTGTTTCCTTGGCGTCATTGGAAGCCTCTGCGGGGCAGCAAGTTGCAGTGGTCCACCAAGGAACTGCTTTTCCGAGATGCTGACCTGGACGGTGTCGTCGATGAGATTGTCGAAATGACCATGCAAGACCGGCTCGATCGGGAATACGTCCTTCACGAGGAGTATCCGTATCAGTGACGCGCCGGCCTGCGACGCATGTTTCACCCGAGACTTTCCATGAGATGGCATAGCCCTTGGATTGCATCGACCGCCCTGGTCCTCTGCTTGTCTTTAGATGCAGCAGCACAGACGCCTTTGCCCTCTGTAATGGACCCAGTGTTTTCCACGTCGCACAACTACGCAGAGGACATGACCGTCACGCCTCCGGAGAGCGAGGACTGGATCAAGATTCGCATGATCTACGAAAGCCAATCCGAGCAATCGCTCACGATCACCTGGATGGCAAGGGCGGCGGGTGCCACGGGTTTCAGGACTGAAACGAAGCACGCCGTGCCCTTCGAGCCAACGGCGGTCGCTCGAAAGGCCGGAAGTAGTGACACATTCTACGTTGTGGGTTGGCTGGCCGAGACGGAGAGAGTCGTCGTTGAGAAGTGGGTCATCCAGCCGCTCGCATTGGGCACGCTCATCACTCCGGCAGGAGAAACGAAGACAACGCTCTCCGATCCGGAGTTTGGACGGGAGTTGGTGTGGACGTCACAGGCTTCCGAAATGGCTCCGATTTGGGATGCGGCGGTTTTGCCCTATTCGAATGAGCTCTGGATGATTGCGTATGGAGACATCGCCCGTATCTATTCGTTGGATTTGAAGACCGAAACGATCGCTCTGCTGTATGCGTCAGATGCATCGGGGATGAGCGAGCTTGCCGGCGTGAGGGC
>JAQWOM010000006.1 GCA_029245865.1 Planctomycetota bacterium | reverse complement strand
CTGCGCATGGACAGTGGTTTCTGCACGGGAGGCGTGCCCGCAAACCCCACCACTCCATGAACCACCCCAGCAACAGTCGGATCGATGCTCTTCAACTCCACGGGGGCGGGCTTCACCGCATCCGTTGAGGAAGCACCTCCTGAGCCAGTCGTATTCGTGGAGTCGCCGGGCTTATCGCTTCCTCCGCACGCAACCAGCATGAGGGCCACCAGGCAACCGAGCATTCGGGTCACGGTCCATGACCAAGCGTGCGAGGAGTACGCGTCGGTCGGTAAACTCGCGCTCATGGCATACATCGAAACAGTTCCTCCTGGCGAAGCGGACGGGCACCTGGCGAGCATCTACGATGCAGCCGTTGGCCGAGCCGGCAGAGTCTACAACATCCTTCGCATTCAAAGCCCCAACTCGCAAGCACTCGAAGCATCGATGACGCTGTACGCGACTCTGATGCACGGCCCCTCACCGCTGACGCGAGTGGAACGTGAGTCCATCGCAGTGGCTGTCAGTCGCGCCAACGACTGCTTCTACTGAGTACGGGCTCATGCAGATGACCTCCGTGTCGAGGTTCAAAAACAGTTGGAACGAGACGAGCCGCCCAGGGACGCAAAAGGCAAGGTGTCAGGCGACTTTGCCGACCCGGCGAATGCTTTCGCGGAAGACATCGCCTCCCAAGGAAGTGAAGCGGCGCCCAATGAGCGCCTGCGAGCTCTTTTGCAATACGCCGAACGACTCACCATCGATCCGGGCAGCGTTCAAGCTGTGCATGTCCAATCGCTTCGCGACATCGGCCTCGACGATCGAGCCATTCATGATGCCGCTCAAGTTGCAGCCTATTTTGGGTACATCAATCGCGTTGCGGACGGATTGGGAGTCGACCTGGAACCCGAGATGAAGGGCAACTAGTCGTCACAAACCGGCAACGCCAGAGTGAATCCGAGGGCCAGGCGGGAGGCGCTCCATGAGAACTGCTTCCTGCTCTGCCAGGAGAGCGAACCTCTCCTCCACTGCAGCTGCGGGGAAGGTCTCCCGCGCAAGCTCCTGGAAGAGCAAGCCGTGGCGCGCCTCGGCTTCACACAAGTTGCGATAGAGCGACTCCAGATCCCGCATGGCCGCGCACTCTGCCAGTCGCTCAAAGCGCTCGTGAGAACGCATTTCGATCAATGCAGAGATGAGGAGGACATCCAGAAAGCCTCCGTGTGGAAGCCGCACGGGAGGCAGCTTGCGCGCCGCAGCGTGCAACCCTTCCGCCCATGGATTTGGTGCATCCTGAGCAAGCACGCCCCCACGCATTTCGATCTCTCGCAACACACGATGCAGGTGGTCACACTCTTCTTTGATCAACGGGGCCAAACGCAACGCGAACCCGGGTCGATTGGGGTTCCGCTTGAGCATCGTCATCGCATTCGCGCCTGCTTTCAGTTCGCAATGGGCATGGTCAGAAAGCAGGGCCATGAGATCACGTGCGGACTCCGTCGCCCAAGAAGCTGGCGTCTGGGAGAGTTGCCGCTTGAACTGATCAGATTCTGGGAGAGCTTGCGTCATGAAGCTGGAGACAAGTCCACAACAACCCACCCATCGACTTCGCGAGCAGGGAAGATTGGAATAGAAGCCTCAGGAATCAGTGCACACTTGCCGTCTGAAAAACGGAAATGCCAGAGATGACTGTCACAAGTGATTCCGTCATCGGCGATAAAGCCCTCGGAGAGATCTTGGCGCTGGTGCGGGCAGATCGCTCCGAACCCATGAACTGCCCCCCGGTGCCGGGCGACAGCAATGTGCCGGCCCTCCACCACTTCTCGCCGGACAGCCCCCTCAGGCAATTCTTCGACACGGCAGATACGAGAAAGCATGGAGGAACGCGATTCTCTTCGTCTGGGCTTGGCCGCTAAACCAACGAACACGGGCTAGGCACGGCCTTGGAAGTGCGCAAGCGTATCAGTTCCCGCACGACCGCAGGCTGAGTGAGCATCCTCTCACCCCTGCATCGGGCTCGAAAGAGTAGACTCTAGGCCATGAAGGAACGTTCAACTGAAGGAAGTGACCCCGCGCTCGCCCACAGCAGAGACCCTCACCACGCCTTCGCGGGTCCACGCCGAATCTTTCTGTTCGGCGATATCACCGGCGCGAAGGCCGAAGAGACCGTCCACCGATTGCTCAGCTTGTCTGAAGAGAGCGCCGATGCGCCCATCGATGTGCTGATCAACAGCACGGGCGGAGACGTTGAAGCGGCCTGCGCCATCATCAATGCGATGCATGGCATTCCGTGCCGGGTCAACACCGTCTGCATGGGCTTCGCCCAGAGCGCTGCCTGCATCATCCTGATGGCAGGGACGGGAGTTCGCACGGCTTTTGAAAACTCAGTGCTCCTCATCCACCGAATGGTCTGGGATGACCCGCCAGATCGAGAGGAACACGAGTATTTACCGCCACCCGACGAAAAATATGTCGAACTCTGCAGACGCCTCGAAAATGCCTACCTGGGGCGTTTTCTCAACCATGACGCCCACTGGGCGGAGAAGAAGATACCCACCGCCCTGGACATGTCTACTGACGACGCGCTCCGTAATGGCGTTATAGATGGCGTGATCTTCCTCGACCGCGAATAACCCAGGCTAGACTAGAGGAGCCCCCCTCCCCGCTCCTCACCAGATTCACTCTCGGACCGCCTCCATGCTTCGCAAGGCCATCAAGCAGTTCCAACTCGGCGTCAAGAACCCTACCCAGGCTGCACGAGTTCTCGCATCCGAAGCCAAGATGCGCGCCGGCATCCGCACGCTGCGCTCTCTCGAGCTAGCCGTGACCTGGATCTGCAACCTCGACTGCGACTTTTGCTACGCGGAAGACCTGATGAAGGCGCAGCAAAAACCTCCACACATGCCTGTGGCCGAAGTCGCACGCATCACACGCGAAGCTCACGAGCTTGGGCTCATTCACGTCAATGTCACCGGTGGCGAACCGATGGTTCGTAAAGACATCTACGATGTCGTAGATGCCATTCCGAAAGACGTCGTCGTCTCACTCGTAACCAACAGCACGCTTCTCACCGAGGAAAAGGTCGACCTTCTCAAGGAGGCAGGTCTCTCCACGATTCAGATGTCGTACGGCAGCTACTACCTCGACACCTTCAAGCGTGACCTCGCTCGTTATTGCGTAGACCGCGGCATCTCCGTCACGCTTTCTGTTGTCAATCTCGAAAGCGAACGCAAGAACATCGAGCATGCCTTCAAGATGGCAGAGGAAGACGACTTCTCCGTCCTGTTCAACTACCCGATGATCTACAACAACGTCGGCCTGGACAGTGAGTACTACTGGAAGATGCGCTATCACCCTCGGTGCCGCGAAGACAACATGTTCTGGAGTGGCAAGAACCGCTGCCCCGCCGGCACTCACAAGCTCTACGTCACCAACGACGGTGATGTCATGACCTGCGATCGCATCCACGCGATCTATGGCAATATGCATGAGGAGGCGCTGGCACCGATCCACAAGCGCATGTACGAACAGTTCATCAAGCACAAGAGCTTCTGTTTGCTCGAAACCTGCGATAAGCAGTGGGACGAAAACAATCGCCGTTCAGGTCGCAGTTACAGCAAGGACCTCGTCGGCACGAACGTCGACCCGTTCAATGTCTTCGAAGGCACTACGCTGATGAATGGGTCAATCCCTGGCTCAACACTTGCCCAGCAGATGCACAAATCACGTATCGCAGGCAAGGACGGGAAGCCGGAACCAGCCTCCAAGTAACCCGAGTTGGCCCACGGGCCAAGCGCCTCGACCAGTCACGATCGGGGCATGCCTTTCTTTAGTCGCGAGCAGCTTCGGGAGAGTTGCACAGCAGCTTCAGAACCGCCGGGATCGGCGGATAGCGCAACTTCACGCGATACCCTCGAAACTCTCGCAAGGGATGACCGAGTGCATTGACCACCTGATCGACAAGATCCGTATAGCGTGGTACTTCCTGGATTCCCAAATTGGGAAGACCCAGCGGCAACTCATCGACCTCTTCCTGAGCATCTAACCTGTATCGCGAGATCTCCGGAGAGCCTGGACTGTCACTCATTTGCATCCAGCTCTCGACCACAACTCGGGGCGTCTCTTTCACGGGCAACGATTCGTGGATCAACACGTCGAAGTGAGCTGCGCTTACTGGCAAATTGAGCCGCAAACTTTGGTCGGGCACCGCCACTTCTTGACCGGCAGCAAAGCCAGCGGCATTCCGGGTGAGTTGTCCATACACACATGAAAATGCGGCCGTGCTCCCGACAGGCCCATCGGTGATCTCATAGAGGACGCCGGAAGCTCTCTCCACACGCCTGCATTCGGGCAACGGCACCGAACAGAAATCGCGAATCCAGGGCGGACCGTCGCAATCTCCACCAGATGCTTGCAGCGGCTCCACAAATCGAGGACCAGAGGCCGTGCTTGCGGCGCTTTCGCCAGAGTGCATCAGAGGCCAGCATGCGTCGGCACGCAAACGCCAGAAGTCCATCACCCCTCCGACGCTCGCAATATCGACGTTACGGTTTCCTGGACTATTTTCAGACGGTGCCACCACCTGCAAGCCAAGCTTCAGGCCCGCACGCACGCCCCAGACAGCGCTGTTCCCCTGAAAAGCCAGTTTGCGCGCCGCGAGCATCCCCGCTGGCCCTTCACCTTCGGGTCGCAGGCTACGCAATGTCATCTCAAGTGCGGCCCGGTCTCCCGCCTGCATTTTCACCATCTGGAGAAAACCGTCCATCGCGAGGCCGACAGCATTCAAGACATCTTCGGGTGCGCCCGCGTCACGAAATCTCTCGCAGAGAATTTGCAGCCCATGCTTACCCGGGACGTGACGCACCGAAGCAAGACCGTCACGCTCGCTGATCAAACGCGACACCTTCCAGGCCAGGTTGCGATTGATACCGAAACGGCGCGACACTTTCTGCGGCGTTCTTGGATCTGCGCCAACCGACGCCAACAACCTTCCAAGCGCAATGCGCAGTTCGCGCATAGCCCTTTGAAGGTGCTCATCAAACGAAGGACGGCAACTAGCATCCGCGCCGTCGCCGGCAGCGGTACTCAAAGTCGGGGAGGTCATGTTTTTGCCGAGTTGGTTCGGGATCGGGTTCCGAAGAATAGAGCATCCCTCAGAATTCGATTTCAGGCCACCCCGACTCTGCGAAATGATTTTCCGTTCGCCCGTTGCCGAGGATTCTCACTCCAGGCAGTCGAGCACTCGCACCGTACTTCGGCTAGTTGAAGTTCCGTTTCCAGTATGGCTTTCCGTCTGCTGCAGCCTCGGCCTCCGCCTCGGCTTCCTGTTCCGCGCGCCGCTTCAATTTTTCTTCAAATTCTCGCCACTGCTTCTCGCGTGCGGCAACTCGGTCAACAAGCAGTTGTTTCACCCTCGCCCGAAAAATGGCGACACCATTTGCCTGCTCCAGAATGCGCACCCACATACGTCTCCAACCATCAACGACCAGCAGTCGATTTCGCACATCAACAAGTCGGAGGGCCTCCGGGTCAGGGTTCAAGATGACTCGTTTGTAGTGGACCTGCGCGTCATACCACCACTTGCTAAGGGCAGCCGCTCGAACAATGTCATCAGGGTCGGCCATGTCGAGACCTGAGAGCGCGTTGATGAAGACGGGTGTGCCATCCACAACGGGCAACTTCGCCAATTGGTCGTCCAACTCAACGAGTTGTTCCGGTGAGGGATTGCCGAGAAAGCGGGCATTCACAAGCTCTGTCCACTCATCGAACTGCTCTTGAGATGTCCCCTCCACAGGCCCAAAAGCCTCAAGAACCACGACGCTGTTCAGTTCCTGCGGCAAAGCCGAGATTGTGACCTGCGAGTCAGGCGAAGGTGCAACTTCGCCTCCCTCGGCATCGCGGCCACTCGACTCAGTTCCTCCAACACCGGCGCAACCAAAACCAAACAGCATGCTCAGTGCACCCACCACGAGAAGTCGCCCAAGAAATAAATAGCTCATATCGATCAGTTTATTCTCCGGTCGGCGTGACAGCCAGCGGAGGCTTTCAGAGCCTCGCGGCGACCGCCTGCTGTGCGCGCTCAAATGCGTTCAGCCGTTCTCAAACACCTAGAGAGCAGGCTCTATTAACAACGTTGATCTGCGGGAGTTGGTCAACACCATGTCTGAAAAACTCAACATGCTTGCGGCATCTAAATCCTCATAGGCCGCGACAAGCTCTCCTCGAGAGAGCCCCATATTGAGCTGTGCATACAGCATGAAAATCATCTGCTGTGCTTCGATCCAACGGGCCCGCTCGTTGCCCAGCGATTCGCGAATCGCTGCAAAATCTGCGTCCTCCGTCAGTTGCATTCTCAACTGGCGGACCACAAGTGCAGCCTCTTGCCCACTGCGGGTGGACTCGATGATTTCCCCAAGATCTGCCTGCAAATCTGCCACAGGCATCCCCGGAGGCAAGGATGCGGAGATAAGCAGCCAGCGACCTTCAGGGGTCACCAGATCCGCCTGGGCCAGAGCGGTCACGCCCTTCTGCCTCAGTGAAGCAAGCTGCTGGATCTTCACATTGATCAGCATCGCAAGCGCATCTGCGAGAACCCGGTCGAGAGGAGTCTGGCTGGGAACCGGATACCACTCCATGTAGTGCCGGGCGTCGACATCCCAAGTCGCCACTCGATCTTGCTGCGCGAGGATCGCTTCTTTTTCCACAGAAGGCGCAGAGACCGCCCAAGGCACCCCGGGTAGAGCCTCCAAGCCCACACGGATTTTTTCCGAGATCTCATCGACCGAAAGGGGCCCGACCGCGACAAACAGCGCGCCCGGCCCACTGCGCAACCGACGCGTCAAATAACGACGAGCATCCTCCACCGAAACATTCGCAACATCTCCATGCACCCCGACATGAGATGTGCCGTGTCGCACGATTTGGTTCCAAGCCGCAAGCGCCCATTTGTGAGTGGCGCCCCGCGCAGACGTATTTTGTTCTTCTGACTCGATGCTTGCTTTCTCCCGAGCAAGCACCTCCCCATCAACCTCGTCCGCAGCCAACCAAGCAACGTGCCTGGCAAACGAAGTCTCCCAGTTCTCGGGATCACCAAAAGACTCAAGTCTCAACGTAAGCCCCGTTGTCTCCCCGTTGATGAGCATGTCATCAGTTATCAACGAATCCGGATCTGTGGAACGCAGGATCAGGTGCTCCATCAGATGGGAGAACTGCGCGCTCTCCGCCTCGTCATCTAGCAATCCAAGTGGGATCAACGTGAAGAACGCTTGCTGTTCGGCCAACGGCGCTTCGAAAATGATCACTTCGATGCCGTTCGCGAGGGTCAACTCGTGCCAGGGCTTCTCATCGGTCGGCGCCAAGCTGCTGCACAAAGCAAAAAGCACGGAAAGGAAGAGCATGTCGAAATCTCAATCAATATTCAGGGCAGAAAGAAGCGAACGCGAGCGACGACCGAAAACATCTAGCCCTACATATGAGAGTCGAACTACCACGATCAACTCACTCGGCTCACGGCCTCTACCAGAATGGCTTCAACGCCACTCAAGTATTCCAGTAATGCATGCTTGGGTGCATCAGGACCAGACGGATCAGCGACATCTTCACCGTTCATGTTCTCCTCGATACCCAGGTCCGTCGCAATGATGATGCGTACGTCATTCATGAATCGAAGCCACAAGTCGATCGATTCACGGTTCAAGATGAGCTCAAGGCCATCGTCTGTCTTTTGCCCGCGGCCAAGTTCTTCGCGAATTTCAGTGAGCATCTCTGTACGAGAAGCCAAGAGTGAGTCGCCCAGGAGTTGGCGATTGAGCGCCTCCTCCTCCGGGTCTTCATAAGAACTCGGGAAGAGGCGTTCAATCACTCGCCGATTGCTATCCGGGTTGGCTAGCAACAACTGAAACTGTTCGGGCAGGCCGCTGAGAATGTTTGCCTCGACCTCAACGAAGTGCAACGTCCAAGCATCTTCGCCAGTAGCACTATCCTTGCCGTCGTGCCTCAGCCGCGTCACTCCTGCTTACACTCCAGCGTGGCCTGCAGCCCATAGGCATGCAGACGAGTCACGTAAAACTCTGCACGCTCGCGCTCGACACTGGCAACCACACTGCGCCCATCATTGTGAACTTCCAGCATCTTTGTGTTGGCGACCGATCCGTTGAACCCGAACAGCTTCTGGAACACATACACCACGTAGCTCATCAGGTTCACTGGGTCGTCCCAAACCACAACATTCCAAGGACGCAATGTCTCCTGCCGGGTGTTGGCCTCCGGCTTGGCGTCGGTGTCGAAATCCGTGTCTGGCTTGTCGCGACTCATGGCTCCTTTATTCTAACGTGCTGTTGGCCGTGAGTCCTCGGGTGGGCAAGAATCTACTCCCTCACGCTTCCCAAAGATTTTGCATAAGGATCAAATCCTGAGGCAACCTTGGCTTCCCCGTGGGTTCCGCTACAGAGACGAGGGGCCTCCGCGGTATCATGGCCATTTCACCGCCGCGGACCGAAAAAAGACCCTGCAGAGTCCCTTGCCAGCCCCCTTAGCTCTGCCTCAATGAGGCAGCCAATTTTATGACATCTTCAAACTCGCGCACATCGACCACGCTTCTGCTCGGAGCGGTTGTCATCATTCTCATCGGGGTCTATTGGATGCTTGATCCTGGCCCACGCTCGGATGGCTCCGGTGTGACAACAGTTGCCGAGCCCACTCAGAGACCTCAAGGCGGGACCGCCCTCCCCGTGGAAGGCGAGGGCAACACCCCAGACTCCACGTCCAACGACCCCGAGCCACTGTCGCCAGGCAAAGCGGTCTCCCTCCTCCCTCTCACCGAGACCGCCTCATGGGAAGAGGACCCGCTACTGGTAACGGGACACGTGGAAGATCTGCAGGAGAAGCGGCTCCCAGACGTAGAGATCAATCTGTTCGATGACTCCGGTGACTTCGTTGACTCCGAGTTCACGGATGAGCAAGGAGTGTTTCGCTTTTACTCCGACGAGCCGCTCGCCCCAGGCTGGTCTGTTGGCACGGAACCTGAGTTCGGCGACCCAGATGATCCGAGTCTTCTTGCACCTGTTCACTACACCCATACCTACTCAGCCCTCCCGGGCAAGCCCCCGGTGTACGTCAAGCTGGCCATGGGCAGACCTCCGCGCATCGAAGGAAAGGTCTTCGACCTGGAAAGCGGCGACCCCATCGACATGGCGGACGTCGAAGTCGTCAGTCTTGCGCCTGCCTGGGATGGTGAATACCAGGATGAGTTCACGGATGAGCGCGGGCACTACAGCATGAATCTCGTGGATGTCCCCCCGACGAACTTCATGATTCGATTTGCAGACGACGACGACCGCTACAAAGTCGTGGGGCCCCTCAGCCTTCAGCCTGGAGAGATTCGCATCATCGATGTCGGCCTCAAGGACCCTGACTCACTTGAAGGCTACGTGTACAGCTTGGGAGACAACACACCAATAAGCGGAGTCGAAATCACCGTACTGCCAGCACATGAAGAGTTTGAGTCTATCGATGCGTGGGACGTGAGCGGCGACGACGGCGAATGGGCCATCGACGACACGGGCACCCATGCCGACAACATCTGGCTGCTGCTGCAGGGCGACGATTATGGGCCGGTTCTGACCCAGGTTTCCGACACCAGCCAACTCATCCGAGTTGGCTTGGGTGGACAGATCTCAGTCACAGGAAAACTCGTCGACAGCACCACAGGTGAGCCTGTCACTGATGGCGAAGTCACGTTTGCACTCAAGGGCCCCTCCGGGATCCTCTATGACAACACGGACATGGACTTCATCGCAGATGATGGCACCTTCTCACTCTTGCTCGAGCTCTGCCCTCCAAATGGCGCCATCGTGATTGTTGAAGCCGACGAATACGTAAATTTTCGGGCGCCACTCTCTACGCTAGCCAATACGGGACTCGACTTGCGCAACTACGAGATATCCATCGCATTGACCCCGCTGCCCTAAAACCCCTCGGGCCGACGCGACACTGCTTGAGTACGACCAACCTGAATCACCGGAAGGGCTCACTATGAATCGGACCTGTTGGTTGGTCTCTCGCGCGACTCAAGTACTGATTATCTTCTGCATTGTTGCCTGCAGTTCTGCATCACGGCAGGTGCTGCAGCCTGTGGACTGGCGTGAGCCGCAGGTAGATATTCTCCACTACGACATAGATATCGAGATGGACCACGAGGCCGGATATCTCGAAGGCACCGTAGAGATCACGTATGAAGGCTTGCCGGGTCAAACGCCTTCGGAAATCGTGTTGGATGCCGTCGATCTGAATGTCACAGGTGCGTGGGACTCAGAAGGAAACGACCTTCGCACAGAACAGCAGAACGACACATTGACTGTCTCTCTTGAACAGCCTGCACAACCTGGCGTCAAGCAGTCGATCCGACTCGCCTGGAGTTGCTTTCCACAACGAGGCTTTGTGTTTGTTCCCCCATCAGGCCGAGCCCAGGGGCGAACATGGCACATCTGGACCCAGGGGCAAGCCGAAGACACCAGGCACTGGATGCCCGTCTGGGACATACCGAATGAGATGGCGACGCACGAACTCACGGTCAACCTGGACGCCGAACTGGAGTCGATGGGTGCAGGGCGACTGGTGGACAGCCATGACTTCCCTCGCACAGGCAAACGCTCGGAGACCTGGCGGTCCGATCGGCCGCACGTCAGCTATCTAATTACCTACTTGGCCGGCGAATTCGCGCGCGGGGAGTTGCCCGGCGGCACCGTCCCACTGCCCGTGCTTGCAGATCCGGATGACCTTGCGCTTGCGATAGACAACTCGCGGCACACAGCTGACATCCTTCAGTACATGGGTGAACTCACGGGCATTCCTTACCCATATTCCAAATACGCGCAATCCTATGTTCGTGATTTCACAGCAGGCGGCATGGAGAACATATCCGCGACCACGCTCTACGATGAGGGTCTTCACGACCCCGCAGACGAGCCCCAAATCGATGTCACGGATCTCTTGGCACACGAGGCCGCCCATCAATGGTTCGGCGACCTGCTTTGCGGACGTGGCTGGAAAGAAATCTGGCTGAACGAAGGCTTCGCCAATTACCTGGAAGCCTTGTACATGGGGCATCTGCAGGGCCCCGCACGCCTCGACATCATTCTGCGCGAGTGGCAGAAAAGTTACGTCGCTGCGGAATGGGCAAATAGCCATCCCATTGTATGGGACGGATTCACAGACCCCGACGCCGTATTCGATGCACACGTCTACGAAGGAGGCGCAGCTCGACTCCATTTGTTGCGCGATCAAATCGGCGACGAAGCATTCATGGCCGGCCTTCGCACCTACGTTCAGCGGTTTGAAGGCAACATTGTCGAGACCACTGACTTTCAAGAAGTCATGGAAGAGGCGAGTGGACGAGACCTTCAGACATTTTTTGACGAATGGCTTTTTGGCCCAGGCTATCCGACGCTTGAAGCCCGTGTTTTGCGTGAAACGGTCCTGCAGATCAAACAAATAGCCATGCGTTCGGAGTGGCCACAGTTCTTTCATGTAGAGCTTGAGATCACGTGGTCACGTGGAGGGAGAGAGCACACAGAGCGCCTCGCGCTCGATGCTCCCACATCCGCACTCACCCTCACTGGGGAGGGAGATCTGGACTGGCTTCGCATTGACAGTCGAGGTGTGCTTCCCGGGCGTATCACTCTCGAGCAACCTGCCGCCGCCTGGCAACGGCAGTTGTCTTCCGCCACAGACCCTCTCACACGACTGATCGCTGCCGAGTGGTTTCTAGGAGATCGGTGGACGCTGGGCAATGAAGCAGACCGCCCGGAACTCGATGAAAAATCGATTGATGTTCTGTGCCAAGCTGCCCGCGTTGACCCGATCTCCGAGGTTCGTATCCTCGCGATCAACGCCTTGGAGGCCGTCGCGGGCGAAGAAACGCGCATGACCTTCATCGATCTGTCATTCGATGCGGACCCCCGCGTGCGCGAAGCTGCAATCCAAGCCCTTGCTGTTTCCCCCGGGAGCGAAGGTGTTCCTGTACTGCGCAGTGCAGTCAACGACCCTTACGGATGGACTGCACTTGCAGCCATGACCGGCCTCGTTGAACTCCAAGATCCAGGGGCATTCAATTCACTCACGCGTCTCTTCCATGAAAGCGGGCCCCGCCGAGTGCGCCTCCAGCGAGACCTTGTCACGCTGGCATCCACCATGAAAGACCCGGGCGTGCTCCCCTTCCTCATGAGTGTCGCGCGCACACACGGTCAGCGCTGGGTCCGGGCAGCAGCCGTCGAGGCCTTGGCCATGCGCCAAGGGCCCCACGCTGAACGCATCTTCCAGCAACTCTGCAATTCGTTGCATGACGAGAGCTACGACGTTCGGATGGCTGCTGCCCAAGCACTTGCCATCCGAGGCGACAAACGTGCAATCCAACACCTCAAAGCACGTTTAGACCTTGAAGGCAATGCGTATGCCCTTGCGGAACTGCATTTCGCCCTTCAAATGCAGAACCACTGAGGTCTCGACGCACACTCTAATTCCGGAGGAGCCCCACAAAAGCGCAGATTGCGCATAGGCTGTGGAACTGCGAACGCGCTGCGCGGGGGCGCCGCGATCGAATCATCGGTTGCCAAACTGGGCACCACCTATGAGTGCAACTCTGGACAGCCTCTTTCCGGACAGCCGTGTCGTCCTCTTGGATGGTGCCATGGGCTCTTCACTGCATGAGTTGGGCTGGCCAACAGACCAACCAACGGACCTCGCCAATCTCGTACGACCAGAACTGGTTGAAGCGATACACGCTGCTCACCATGGGGCAGGCGCCCAGGTCATCACAACCAACACATTCGGTGCTCTCATTGCGACTCATGACAACTGCTTGGAAGCTGTACGCGAGGGCAGCCGAATCGCGCGCCGAGTCGCCGGGTTTGGAACACGTGTAGCGGGCTCAGTGGCCGCCTTCGATCTCGCAGCCAACGACATCCAGGCAGGAGAAGTCGTCAAGGCTCTCGTTGAGGAAGGCGTAGACCTCTTGGTTTTTGAGACCTGCAATAAGCTAGAGGACGCTGCTGAGGCGATCGCTCTTCGCCAAAGATTCGCCCCCGCGTTGCCTGCAGTGATTTCTGCGAGTACAACCGACGGGTCTCGACCGGACTGGACCCGCGTGCGTGACATCATTGCCTACGTCCGAGGCGCAGGGGACTCACAGATTGAAGCCGGCCTCAATTGCTGCCGAGGCCCCTACAATGCTCTGCGGATTGCACTTTCTTCAGCACCTGTCATTCGCTGGCTCAAGCCATCAACAGGGCCTCCGTCCGACCGAGTCGGCGATGAGGTTATGAGCGCCTTTGCGCGTGCTGCGACACGACATTCGGTCCGCTATGTAGGCGGGTGCTGTGGTGCCAACCAGGAGACACTGACCGCGATGTCCACGGCACTTCACTTTGCCTACTGACTTCAATCGAGAATCCTTCTCTTGGCATCAAAGCGCGACCCTCTGTGATGTGATCTGGGACCAACTTGCTAGCGTGTCAGGGATCTACTTCGGAGTTCGACATGAAGCTGCCCACCACTCGTCTTCCCAAATCTAAATTCGGAAGATTGAGGCCGTGGATCCTGCCGATAGCCTTTGTCATCACTCTTTTCGCCATCATAGATCGACCCTTCGACGCAGAAGCATTGCGCGAAGAGCTTCGTGCTGGTCACACAGAAGATGCGCTCCGTTCCCTTCAAGGGAGTCAGCCCGGCCAACTCCCCCTCGATATAGCAGCCGTGAACTGGTGGCCTCATGACGCCCGGCAGCAGCGTATACGGTCACTGCGCGCACATGCCGCCAAGGACCCTGATGAGAGCCTTGCCTACCCCACGATCTCATCGCCGCTTGACGCCTGGCGCCACCCCCCGACCGAGTTCAGGCTTCGAGAGCCTAGCGAGAAAGATCTCATTCTCGACATCGACAGCCTCGATCTCGGACTGCCCGTCGCAAAACTTCCCATCCCCTCTGGCACGCAACACATACCTTTGACGGTCTTGTGGGTTCCGGGTGTTTCATTCGTGATGTCAGTCCGCGAAAAAGAAACCGGACAAGTGATCGCTCTCGCTCAGTTCCAACTGCTCGCAGAACCGCGTGCAAAAGAGTTGGGGCGAGCCATGAGAACTGCGTACGACCTCGCCTCCGGAGGTGCAAACTCAGGGCTTCTCGCGGCAGTGGTCGCTCTCAATTACGGACTCTATGCTGAAGCGATCGAACGACTTGCGGCCGTCATCGCAGAACCTGACGCACCCTCTGAGACAGTCACCGTAGCCAGAGAGCTACGTGCAATTGCACTGGCTGAGCAAGGCCTCGACATCACAGCCGTGACATCGCTCGACAACTGACCGCCTGCGATTGCCTGTCGGCATACGCACTCAGGCCATCCTGGCTTGAGCCTCTAAAGACAAAAGGCGCGTGCAGCGCATGGCCAAGTATCTGTCGTGATCAGAAGCAGCTAAATGAACAAGGTTGCGCATGGTTCTTAGCAAGACTTCACGATCATCAGTATCAAGATCCTCGATGTCCTTGTCGCTCATGCTGTGAGCAGCAAGCTGCTTCCTGCAAGCACGCTGATCGACAAGCAACCCGCCGCTATACGCATCGATCACAAGTGGCTTTTCGGGCCTAGCCATTCGCAAGAGAAAGTGCCCCGGCATGTTCATGCCGATCAAAGGAACTCCCAGTCTCCGGGCAACAAGTAACCAGGCGAGGCACAGCGGAAGCGGCATGCCTCGCCGATGAGATGTCACTCCATGCAAGAGGGCGTCGATAGGCTTTGCGCGTCCTGGCGCCACGCCTGCAATGGCATACTCTTCTACGAGAACCCGCCGCATGACACCGATCTGGCGCATGGGATCGCCATCGTCCATCAACAGCGCATCTGCGCGGTCGGCCATTTTGTCCAGGATTGCTGAGGTCTCACCGAGTTCTGGCCCGCCGTCTACCAGGCGCGCGACGAGTAAAGCCCCAGCCTCCAAAGCTGCAGCGCCCGACAAGTGATTCAGCAACTGAGCTTCGATGTCAGGAAAGCGAAGGCGGGCCAACACCGAGCGAAGACGCCGCTCTTCTCGACCGCTTGACTCCGGCAAGCGCGTCTCCAAGAGGGGGACAGCTCGCTCGCCCTGCTTGACCAATGCTTCAGCGCAACCTTCGACAACTTTCTCGGAGGCATCCGAAAGCAGCGAAACCATGGCCGAGATTTGACCATGACTTGCAGACGTCTCAGGCTCGACTTCCATCTCTTCGTTCACAGCGATATCAGCTTTCATTCGCCGGGAGAAAAGCGTCGAGCTGCTCCACGACAAGCAAGAGCGGGTCAGTCCACCCAGCCCATGGATGCTTGGCACCGAAGGTGTGATCTCCTCCTGGCACTGTGAAATAGACATTGCCCGGGATCCAATCGGCCAACGCTACGCCTTCGGGCGGCAAGACCACACTGTCGTCCTCACCTTGCAGAATCAGCGTTGGCACGGCAACTTCATCTGCCACCGCCTCAAGATCGATCGAAGACACGTCATCGAAGAACGGGGAGCCCAGCCGCATGATCTGGCCGGTACGTGAGTTAGGGATGGAAACGTAGCCATCCGTTTCGAGTTCCGACTTTGCTTCATCGGGAATGCGATCGAAATAGGACACGCCGTTGAGGCAGGCCAACCCGGCAAGACGAAGATCGCTGGCTGCACGCATCATGGCGATCCCTCCCCCCATGCTGTGCCCCACGGCAAAGATGCCTGTCGGATCCATCGAGCAAGCACTTCTCATATCCTCGTCTTCTTCAATCGCGCTCAAGACACTTCCGAGATCTTCCACATGCCGCGAGACCGTCTGTTTTTCAAACAGGTCTAACCGCGTGAACTCATCGTCGACGGTATCCGTGCCATTGTGGCTGTAATCAAACAAGACGACGGCTCGACCAGTTTGAGCTAGTCGCTTCGCAATGTGCGGAAACATTCCCCACGTACGAAAGCCTTTGAATCCATGACACAGGATTGTTGTGGGCAACTCGCTCGCCGCCTGCTCGGGGTGATACACATCGACCGCCATCGACAAGCCGTCGTCGCAAGTAACTCGCGTGCAGTAGCGCTCCACGTTCACAGTCATTTGGGCTTTCTCATCACAACGAGTCTACGGGTCTCTCCAGAGCGGTATGGCCTCGCATCATAATCGCCCACTTGGTCCTCGATTTCGAGATGCGCACGATCAGCCATGAGCTTCAGTTCAGAATCATTGAAGAGCCTGACAGACTCAAGCCAAGTGCGTGCCTGGCAATCACTACGAACGAATCGAATCGATTTCTCGACACGCCGACCGCCATCAGTCAAACCCCGTTCGACTTCGATAATGGCTTCATCCACCATCTCTACGCTTTGAGGCACAAGGTGCAATCGGACAGTTTCTGGATCCATCAGATCCAGCAACACAGCCCCACCCGGCGTGAGAACTCGAGCAATCTCAATCAGCGTCTGTTCATGCTCTGCGTCATCTTCGAAGTACCCAAACGATGAAAACATACAGGCCACAGAGTCAAAGGCCCAGTCTCTGAAAGGCATGGCTCGCATATCCGCGCGAACCGTCCGAAGCCCTCGCTCCACGCTCAATGCGGTGAGATCTTGGGACAAGTCGAGTGATGTCACATGGCAACGCTCTGCCTTGTACGCCAGCGAATGGCGCCCCGAGCCAGAGGCGAGGTCGAGCAAGCGGTCGGTTTCCCGATCATGCTTCAGCAGCGACAAGGCCCCTTTGACCTCGCGCGAGGCGGCAGCGCTGTCGCGGTGCTTGTACACGTGCAAGTAGTCGGCGCGAAAAGCATCGACGTACCAGGGAGGGTTAGACATGGCGCTCATGATATCAGCCCTTTGCGTCAGCGGAGACTCTCGGTTCGAATCCAAACTTCGGGAAGCGCCTTCTCTGTTGATCGCCCATGCAGGTCATGTGTGATCACGTTAAACTGGGCGCTCAGTGGCAGCGGCCGCTCGCCATGCCTTCTCCATATCTTCCAATGAAGCCTCTGACATGCCTTCTCCAAGCGCAGCTTCTACGGATGCAAAACGGCGTCGAAACTTGCCGAGTGTCCGGCGCAATGCCAATTCAGGATCGACTCCGGTCTTTCTCGCAACATTGACTGCAGAGAAGAGCACATCTCCCAGTTCGTCTTCCACTCGATCGTGACAGCCTGCTGCAGAGCGCAAGTCTTTCGAATCACCTGCCTTTTCATATTCGGCGGCTGCAGTCTCTAGCTCCCCCACCTCTTCGCGCAGCTTGTCCAAAGCGCCCATCACGCCGGGCCAATCGAAACCAATACCCGCGGCTGCTTTGCCAAGCTTGCTTGCCACGAGTAGTGCTGGCAGCCCATCCGAGACACCGTCCAACACACCGGACTCTGAGGCATCTTTCTCGAGTGCCTTGCTCTCGTTCCATGAAGCCAAGGCTTGCTCGGCATCGCCAGCCTCACTTGGACCAAAAACATGGGGGTGTCGCCGCACGAGCTTTTCGGAGATGCCGCTCACCACGTCAGAGAGATCGAAACGACCTTCCTGTTCGCCAATCCGGGCGATCAAGAAGACGTTCATGAGCACGTCACCGAGCTCCTCTGCGATGTGAGCATCGTCGCAGTCAGAAATGGCCTCTACAGCCTCATAGGCCTCCTCGATAAGGTTTGAGGCCATACTCTCCACGGTTTGCTTCCGGTCCCAGGCGCACCCATCCGCGTCGCGAAGGCGCCAAACGACACCGAGCAATTCAGTCAGCCGCGTCACCGCCCGACTCTCGCCAGATGCACGCGTTGCTCCCAATTCCGCAGCAAGAGCGGCGTGATCACGATCGGACCAAGGAGTGGCAAGGTCTTCCCGCTCCGACGGGTTCTCGTCAGTCGACTGGCTCACGGTGATTCTCCTCGTTCGCACTCCTGAAAAACCGCCAGATGTCGCTGCAAAGCCGGAACGAGTTGGCCCAGAACATCGGCGCGTGACGGACAATCAACACCCATCTCGGCCGCCATGGACGTCATCACTCCGGCATCGAATCCACAGGGCTTGATCACGGAGAAGTCTTCCAGTTTTGTCTCATGATTGAGTGCAAGCCCGTGCCAGGTGACCCATCGATTTGCTGCGACGCCAATCGACACGATCTTTCGCTGCTCAGAACCTGAACCGCTCACCCAGACTCCCGTGGCACCGGCTCGGCGTCCACAGACCAAACCGAATGATTCCAGAACCTCTGAACAGGCATCTTCAAGCGCACGTAGCCAGTGATGCAAGTCGCGTGACTGTGAAGTCATCTTGACGATGGGGTAGATCACCAGTTGTCCAGGTCCGTGGTAAGTCGCCTCTCCCCCACGCTCGACCGGCTCGACCGGAAAGCGCGCGTCCAGCACGGCGCCATCAGGCGTCCCGCGCCCGATGGTGACAACGGGGTCGTGCTCACAGATCAAGAGAGTGTCGCGAACAGTTCCTGCGTGCCGTGACGCAACGACTTCTTTTTGAAATGCCCAGGCTTCGCGATATGCGACCCGACCAAGATCTCTGACGTCCCACTGATCCGTCGATCGTTCCTGAAATGCTGTCATGTCCTCACATACACCGCCATGCGGCTCCGGCAAGGGCATGTCAGCGCGTAGAAGCTGCGGCCTTGGTTGAGTTCCCAGACGGTTTCTCGGGCGGCACATAGATATGGATGGCGTGGCCTTCCACAACGTGTGCGGCTTCCATCAGCGTTTCCGACAGCGTCGGGTGCGGGTGCACCGTCAACCCGAGGTCGGACACAGTGCCGCCCATCTCAATGCATAGCGCTGCTTCAGAAATGAGGTTGCTCGCCTCGTGCCCCACGATATGCACGCCAAGCAGCGTCCCATCGTCTGCATCTGCTACGAATTTCACAAAGCCATCGGGGTGACTCGCAGCCAAGGCGCGTCCGTTCGCTCCGAAGGGAAAGCTTCCCGAGTTGACGTTGTGACCCAACTCTTTGGCCTGCGCTTCGGTAAGACCGACCGTCGCGATCTCTGGGTCCGTAAAGATCGCAGCCGGCATGGCTTTCACATCAAGACTCACAGACTGCCCCGCCATCACTTCTGCGCAAACGATCCCCTCTTTACTGGCCTTGTGAGCCAGATAGGGAGGGCCAATCACGTCTCCGATTGCAAAAATGTCTGGTTTGTTTGTGCGGAGCTGATCATCCACAACCACGTGGCCGCGCTCATCCATGGCGACACCGACTGCCTCGAGGCCTAGGTCCGCTGAGTTAGGGCGGAACCCCACCGCAACCAAGACTTTGTCTGCCTTCACAGTCTTGGTGCCTTTCGCTGTCTCGATGGTTGCCGTACCGCTCTTGTCGATGCCGGTCACCTTCGCCCCGGTGAGCACGGTCATCTTGCGCTTCTTCATGTTGCGCTGAACAACCTTGGTCAACTCAGGATCGGTGCCAGCCAGTACGCTGTCTGACATCTCAACGATGGTGACCTTACTGCCGAGCTTGGCCATATAGGTGCCGATTTCACACCCCACAATGCCACCACCGATCACAAGGAACTCGGCGGGTGGTGCCGTTAGATCAAGTGCCTCCTTGGCCGACAGGTAAAGCTTGCCGTCAATAGGCATCCCGGGAAGCTCCACCACATGAGCACCTGTTGCGATGACGGTTTGCGCCGCCTTGAGCAAGAGCTCGCCTTTCGAGGTGGACACTTTGATCGTGTGCGCATCAACAAAGCTCGCGTTACCCGCCACCGTCTCAATGCCGTTGCGCTTGAACAGTTCACCGATACCGCCCGTCAGTCGCTTGACGATACCGTCCTTCCACTCTTTCATCTTCGCCATGTCCACGGTGACACCATCGACCTTGATGCCCATGCTGTCCGCCCCTTTGATGCTTTCCACCAAAGAGCTCGCAGCGATCATCGCCTTGGACGGAATGCAGCCCCAGTTAAGGCACACGCCACCAATGCGCTCGCGATCAATGACAACGACCTTCTTGCCCAACTGGGCAAGTCGGATAGCCGCGACGTAGCCGCCCGGACCGGCACCGATGACAACGACGTCCGCGGACTTGGCTGATGCTGCCTGGCTCATGACAACTCCTGTGGTGTTCGGTGAATCACGGGCGCGTGCGACTTCGCCCCGATAGATTGCTCAAGCGTTCAAAGCGGAAAAGCCCCGTCGGCTTCGCCGTCTGAGTTCTCTCGCTCAACACTCTCAGCCTGTTCGCGGAGCGCTGGCGTGAGCTCCGCATAAACGTCGCTAAACAGCGTTGAGACATCTGGCGAGGGACTCTTTTCAGCCACCGCGATTGCTTCGTTCACAGCAGCTTTGGCCTCGGCCTCGATGTCGCGGTCAAGTTCCTCCGTGACGAGGCCCTCCAACTCGAGGTAGGTCCGATATCGCCGAATCGGATCCTTTTTCATCCACTCTTCATGAACGTCAGCATCCCGATAGCGAGTCGGGTCATCACTGCTGCTGTGACCTTCCTGGCGATAGGTAATCGCTTCAATGAGCGTGGGCCCTTCTCCTGCGCGCGCCCGATCGATCGCCTGGCGAGTGACACGGTAAACTGCCAACACATCATTGCCGTCAACCGCCACACCGGGCATGCCATAGGCCTCAGCCTTGGATGCGATGCCGTCACTGGCCGTCTGCTTACTGAACGGAACGCTGATGGCCCACTGGTTGTTCTGGCAGACAAACACAGCCGGGACTTTGTGCACTGCACCAAAAGTGAGAGCCGTGTGAAAATCTGTACTACTCGTCGCTCCATCACCCATATAGCCGACAACGACAGTCTTATCGCCTTTGATTTTGGCTCCCCAGGCGGCGCCCATGGCCTGAGAGATTTGGGTCCCGATGACAGAGCTCAGGGAAACGAAATGGTGTTCGCGCGAGCTGAAGTGACAAGGCATTTGGCGGCCATGCGTAGGGTCCAGAGCGCATCCGACCAACTGCCCCATGTACTGTTCCATCGAGAAGCCTCGCATCAGAAGCACCGCGCCTTCTCGAAGCGCAGGGAACACCCAATCCTGATCTCCAATGGCTGCACCACTTCCTACGGTGGCGGCTTCTTGACCCCGGCATGTTCCGTAGAAACCGATTCGCCCCTGACGCTGCAGCGCAAGCATGCGTGTGTCGATCGCCCGCACACGCACCATATGCCTGTACAGGTCAACGAGCTGATCGTCGGTCAGCTCCGGGAGGAGTGATTTTTCGATCTCTCCTGTCGGAGACAGGATTTGAAGGACGCCGTTTCCCACTCGTTCAGCTTTCCAGCAACATGAGTGTGGGATTTTCGAGCAGCTCCTGAACGCGATTCATGAAGCGCGCTCCTACGGCACCATCGACCACGCGATGGTCAAGGCTCAGGGACAGATACATGATGTCGCGAATCACAATCTCGTCGTCCACCACCCATGGGCGGCGACGAATCGCATGCACACCCATGATCGCCACCTCAGGGACGTTGATGATGGGGGTCGCAAGCAAGCCGCCAATGTTACCGGCATTGGTGATCGTAAACGTGCCTCCACCGACATCTGCAGGCTGAGTTTTACGATTGCGCGCACGATCAGCGAGCCCAGCGAGTTCGTGACTCACTTGCAACATTGTCTTCGTATCGGCCTGGCGAATCACGGGAACGATGAGACCGTCTGGCGTCTCCACGGCAATCCCCATGTTGATATCGCCGTGATAGACGACTTCCTGAGCCTCTTCATCCAAAGAAGCGTTCAACAGAGGGAACTCTCGTAGCGCTGTGCATGCAGCTTTCACGATGTAAGGCATGTAGGTGAGCTTGACACCCTTGCCCTCGGCAACGGACTTAGCTGCTTTGCGCGCCGCGACCAACTCTGTCACGTCGATCTCTTCGACATAGGCAAAGTGTGCGGCAGTTTGCTTGGCAACCCGCATCTGAACGGCAATGCGCTTCCGGAGGCCTCGCAATGGCACACGCTCGTCGCCCTGCATGGGAGCCGGTGTTGGGGCCGACACTGCGGCAGGCACCGGAGCAGGGGGAGGAGCCGCCGCAGGCGCCGGTGACGGCACAGAGCTCTGGGCCGCCTTGACCTTGGGAGCCGCAGGTGCAACGGGCGCGTGCTCCGCAGTTCCAGACTGCCCAGCTCGACGGACATCGTCCATGGTCACACGAGCATTCGGCCCGGTCCCGTTGAGTTGCCCCACATCCAGATTCATCTCTCGGGCCAAGCGCCGCACCGCGGGCGCGGCACGAACTCGGCGTGATCCGTCAGCGCGATCGGGCAATCCTGTCTCCACGAGCGTGCTCGCTCGAGCAGCGGGAGGCGCGGCCACGGCGACTCCGCCTGAGCCACCTGAAGCTTCGCTGGTCGCTGCTGCAACAGGCGTGGCAACTGGTTGCGTGGTCTGAACCGATTCTGGAGAACTCGAGGCGGACTCACTGCCAGCCCCCAGCAACACAAGCACCTCACCCACGGGCACGGTTGTGCCCTCCGAGTGCAAGAGCTTGAGAACCATGCCATCAACAGGAGAGCCGATCTCAACCGTCGCCTTGTCGGTCATGACCTCGACCATGGGCTGGTCCTCAGAAACTCCATCGCCCTCTTTGACGAGCCATTTGGTGATCTCACCCTCGGCAACGCCTTCCCCGATATCGGGTAGAGCAAACTCGACCTCTTCCATGCTGCCAACTCCTGAAGATGCCATGGCAGCCGGCTCTACAGCCGGCACCGTTTTTTGTGTCGCAGGCTGTTCGCCGGCACCCTTTGCTGCGGGCGCAGCGTCGGGTGCTTCGTCAGCCAGCACAATGATGACCGAGCCCACCGCGATGGTGTCACCCTCCGCGACAGGAATGTCGACCACCTTGCCTGTGACCGGCGAGCCAATCTCAACGGTCGCCTTGTCAGTCATGACTTCCACCATGACCTCGTCTTCGATGAGAGAGTCTCCTATGGAGACCTTCCAACTCGTGATCTCTCCTTCGGCGACGCCTTCCCCTATGTCGGGCAACTTGAAGTCGATGCGTGTCATCTCGTTTTCTCTGGACTCTCTGATTGCTGCGAGCCGCGGGCTCAGAACGTCATCACATCATCAACAGCTTTGAGCACCCGCTCTGCGTGCGGCATGTAGACATGCTCGAGCGTGTACGGGAAGGGCACATCGAATCCCGCCACGCGACGGATAGGTGCCTCCATGACATCGATAGCCTTCTCGGCAACGATGGCTGACAACTCGCTGCTGTAGCCACTGAACTTGGGTGCTTCCTGCAATGTAACGAGGCGCCCTGTCTTGGTCACAGATGCGATCAGTGACTCCTCGTCGAGGGGAACCAATGTGCGCAGATCAAGCACCTCGCCATTCCAACCTTTCTTCTCTGCCAACTCGCATGCCTTCAGCGCGACCTCAACCATGGCCCCATACGCAGTGATGGTGAAATCGGTCCCCTCACGTCGTACGGCGGCCTTGCCGATCTCAACGATGTAATCGTCGTCCTCCGGCACTTCCATCTTGGGCGCACGATAAATGCGCTTGGGCTCCAAGAAAATCACTGGGTCCGGGCTACGAATCGCCGCCTTCAGCAAGCCCTTCGCGTCGTAAGGGTCACTGGGGACGACCACGGTCAGCCCAGAGGTATGCGTGAAGTACGCTTCTGGGCTCTGTGAGTGATAGAGGCCGCCACGAATGCCGCCTCCATAGGGAGTACGAATCACCATCGGGCAGGTGAACTGAGATCCAGAGCGGTAACGCATCTTGGCCATCTCGCTCGTGATCTGGTCGAACGCGGGCCAGATGAAGTCTGAGAACTGAATCTCAGGTACGGGGCGCAAGCCGTAAACCGCCATTCCAATCGCAGCGCCGATGATGCCCGACTCCGACAAGGGCGTGTCAATCACGCGCTCCTCGCCGAACTCTTCGACAAGGTCAGCAGTGCATCGAAAAACGCCCCCGTTCACGCCGACGTCTTCTCCGAGGACAACGACATCGTTGTCAGAGCGCATCTCTTCTTTCAGCGCGTCATTGACAGCCTGGACCAGTGTGATTTGCGACATGGTTTCTTTTCCTGTGTGCCGCTTTCACGCGGCTCGTCGGGTGGTTGCGTTCGGTCTTAAGAGAGGTCAGAGAGGAAAGGCTGCATCCGGGTCGGGCTCGTGTCCGGTCCCTTCATCTTGAACAAGTGTTTCGTACTGCTCACGCAGATACGGAGGAACCTTTTCAAACACGTCGGTAAACAGCGTCTCGAGAGCTGGCTGAGGTGCATTTTCTGCGACCTTCACGGAAGCGTTGATGCCGGCCTTCAACTCCTCGTGCAAGGCATTCTCCTGCACTTCGGACCAGAGGTCTTGGTTCTCAAGATATTTGCGAAAACGCAGAATCGGATCTTTATCCATCCACTCATCGGCTTGATTACCGCGATAGCGAGTCGGGTCATCTGAACTGCTGTGCGGACCCCGCCGATAAGTCACCAGTTCAAGAAGCGTCGGCCCCTTGCCTGCACGCGCATCATCCACGGCGCTCTTGGTCGCTTTGTAAACAGCCAGGACATCATTGCCATCCACACGCACACCAGGCATTCCGTAAGCCTTGGCTTTGATCGCAAAGCTCTTCGAGGCCGTCTGCTTCTCTTGCGGGACACTGATCGCCCACTGGTTGTTCGTGCAAATAAACACACAAGGAGCGCGCGTCACACCTGCGAGGTTCATCCCAGAATGAAAGTCGTTGCTAGATGTACCTCCGTCGCCAAACATCACTGCAGTGACACCGGAACTCCCCTTGATCTTTTGCGCCATCGCCGTGCCCGTCGCCTGCACAATGTGCGTTCCGATAGGACTGCTGATCGACACAATATTTTGGTCTTTGAATGCATAGTGCACAGGCATCTGGCGACCAAGGCAGAGATCGGCATCATTCCCGAAACAGTTGGCCACCATGCGCTCGATGGGTACGCCGCGCTGAAGGAAGAGACCCGGCACGCGATAGCTGGGATAGATCCAATCCTCTTCTTCGAAAGCGAGCGCACTTCCCACCTGAGAAGCCTCCTCGCCAGTCGACGGCACATAGAAACCGATACGCCCCTGCCGTTGCAGGTTGATCATCCGTTCGTCCAGTAAACGAGTTTGGACCATCGATCGGTACATGCCGAGAAGCAGTTCTTCCGACAAGCCTGACTTCTTCCCTTTCAGCGCCTTACCGCCTTCGCTGATGACCTGGAGCAGATCCTGGGTCGCACCGCTCATAGGATTCTCCCGTGGATTGCGTTCAACCTTGGGTGTCTTCGGAGGAGTCTTCGGGCGCTTCGACCCGGGCCCGCGTGGCGTCCCTTGCTTAGACCTCGACTTCCGGCCTCCTTGACGCTTCTCGCCATCATTTTTTCCATCCTTTCTGCTCATCCGGCACCCCTCGCAACCGAATCACTGCTCGGCGAAGAGCTCTTGCGGCGCTCTTCGAACACAGCCCGAATCGCAAACTCGCCAGCACGATACGAACTGCGCACCAGCGGGCCTGATGCGACATAACGAAAGCCCAGCGCCTCACCCTCTTCACGCCACCGGTCAAACTCTTCGGGTGGCACGTAGCGAACAACGGGTTGGTGTCGCTTCGTTGGCGCAAGGTACTGACCGAATGTCAAAAAATCGACTCCCTCGGCTCGTAAGTCTTGCATGGCCGCACGCACCTCATCGTCACGTTCGCCAAGACCCAGCATGAGCGACGACTTCGTCAAGCGACCTTCGTCCAAGCGCTTCACTCGTCCCAGAAGATCCAACGTCTGGCGATAACCCGCACGTGGATCACGGACGGGATGCGTAAGTCGCTCCACCGTTTCGAGATTTTGAGCAACAACATCTGGTCGAGAGGCAAGCAATGTTGCAAGAGGCCCCTCCTCACCAGAAAAGTCAGGGATCAAGACTTCAATCAATGTGTCCGGGTTCCGTGACCTCACGCTCTCGATGCATGCAGCAAAGTGTGCGGCCCCTCCATCCGACAGGTCGTCCCTGTCGACAGAGGTCAGAACCACATAATCCAGAGACATGAGCTCGACACTCTCGGCAGCCTTCGCGGGCTCATCAGGATCTAGCTCTGCACCAAGCCGGTTCGTTTTAACCGCACAAAAGGAGCACGCACGGGTGCAGGTGTCGCCGAGCAACATGAGCGTCGCGGTGCCACCTCCCCAGCACTCCTCCACGTTCGGGCAGCGAGCCTCTTCGCACACCGTCGACAAGCCCCTTTGACGCAACTGGGCCTTGAGATCGGCGTAGACGGGCCCTCCGGGCGGACGGATCTTTAACCACTCCGGCTTCGGAGTTTGAACGGGGCGAACCGCTTGGGCACGTCCCTCGGTTGTGGAGGCGGTCTGAATGGTCTTCAAGTCTTCGGGGGTCGGTCTTCACTCGGCCTGGCCAATAACGCCGACATGGGGCCTGTTTGAGCTCATTCAAAGAACTCGACAGTCCTGCCGAGACTTCAAAAAACGCTCTGATGACGCCATGATCCGGCCCGGCATCTTACCCCAAAGGGGGTCTGAGGCTCCATGACGGGCCAGAGGCGCCCCGGATCACCGCCCGAAGCCCCGCTACCGCGCTGTCGCGTCCCGCGCGTTGATCTTCCCGTTGCCATCTCGGTCGCAACGCATCGCGATCTGATCGAAATTCAGGTGCTCGCCACGGTCGACCTGGCCATCGCCATCGATGTCCCAGCGCGCCAAAAAATCGCCCATCGTTTGCCTGCCCCTGACATCTTGCAGGGGTTGGTTCTGCGCGCGGCCAAGGAGAGTCGCTAAGCGCGCCTCCCCTGTCTCACTCAGTTGCCCCCGACGATTTCCGTCGTCTCCCGACAGAAGGCCGTAGATGTACGGTCGATCTTCGGCGAGACCTCCCCGCCCGACCAGATCCCTTAGCATCTCGCGATCCACGTAACGAAAACTTGGCAGGCGTTCTGCCTCCGCAAGCGTCTCCCATGGCCACTCGGCGAACTGCATCGCACCGTCGCCATTGACGTCGAAGAACTGCAAAATATCTTCGTCAAGATCCATCTCACGGCGCGAGACCACCCCATCGCCATCTTTGTCTAACTGCGGTGGGTCTTCCATCGGGTGTCGAGGCCATTCAAGAATGCCGAGAGCGCCATCGCCATTCGCATCCAGCAGTTCAAAGAACACGCTCTCGAGCTCACCGCGAGACAGCTCTTCATTGCCATTGACGTCAAAGTCTTCAGGCGAAACGTGTCTCACCATGAGTGCAAGAGGCTCTGTCGCAGCAATCCGAAACCCACGCTTCAATCGATCCAGTCGAACGTCAAACGATTCGTTGAGTCTTTCGACTGGCGGTAAACTGTTGACCAAGCGCCCCCCCGGCACCGCCCGACCTGAAAAAGCATCGCGCACCTCAGCACGCCGCCGACCACCGTCGGAGAGCGTGCCCAGAACGTCGCCTGGCACGGACAACACGCGATGAACTTCGTTCACCGACAGGTAGTGGGCGCCTTCGTGGCTGATGTCCTTGAGCTGACGCCCTGTGGGGTCCTGCATTCGATCAAAAGCAAAGGACTCCACAGCGACATCGCTCAACGGCTCAAGAGCTGCGGCGTTCACCAAGGAGTTGGGCTCTTCGGAGTCATCGACGTCTATCACCGCAAGGCCGCCGACACTGGCCAGCATGAGCCTCGTCGTCAGTGCAGGCGGGTTGAATGAACGCGCAAGCGCCATGCCTGTAACAATTCCTGGCTGGTTATTGTTTCGAGCAAGTTGCACAGGCATGAATGGGTTCGTCACATCCAGGACTCGATATTCACCCCTTTCTTCGTCGATCGCCCCCGCGACATAAACAATGTCACGCTCAACTGTCGGCGAAAGACCTGTGGTGTCGCCAAGTTCAAAGCGCCCCGTCATCACCACGTCCAAGGCTCTTCGATTCCCTCGATAGTTACTGCCCACCGCAGAGAGTCTCACGACAGCCTCGGGCTCGGTGACATCCAAGATCCCGACACCAGCTGCACCGTTGGCGACCACAGCGACCATACGGGCGTCCGTACGCGCATCAGATCCTTGCGGCCGTCCATATTGGAAAAAAGTCGTCACTGCATTGCTGTCATCGGGCCCAATCGCTCGATGGTTGACACGCACCTGGCCGACAATGCGCGGGTGTGTTTTCACCGCGACATCGGCGATCACCAATCCACCTGGACCGTCGGCGATATAGACCCGAGGCCAGCTCACGCACAATCCTCTTGCCTCTTCAGTCACAAGGTCCGAAAGCAACTCGGGGTGATCGCGGTCCGAAACGTCAACAAGGCGCAACCCACCTTTTCCGTTCGCAATAAAGAGCAACCCGCCTTCGAGTGCTACGTCCCGAGCATCTCCGGCCGCTACGAATGAACGCACACTCGGAAAAGCTGGGTTTCTGACGTCAACAAGAACAACCCCCGCATTTGCGATGACCACGAAAGCCGTGTCGGCATGACCATCTACGGGGTCACTGTCCAGAACGACCTTGCGTGCGCCGCCGAGAGGCAGGCGAGCCAAAAAAGTGCTCTGCGCCGGACTCTCTCGATCGAGCAGCAAGGTCTCGACGCCACGCTCTCCTGCAGTCACGACCAGGCCGCGTGCGAGCGAATAGCTGCCGCCACCCTCACTCCCCGTACCAAGTCCCCAGGTCGCAGGGCTTCGATGACATTCGATGCAGCTACGCGCCGCTGGCTGCGTGGTGTGCGTCTGGTGATGAACCATCGTCATGCCAGACAACCCTTCAGCCGTCCGTGGCAGCGCCTGGTCGAGCCGCAAGGAACCATCTGGACCGTGCACAGTACCCATCGTGGAAAAACCGACCATGTACGGCGAGATCATGCCCTCTGGGTTCACCCCCAGCATGAACTGACGAAGTGTTGCGAACACGCGCTCTTGTGTCGTGGTTGCACCACGAGTCACATTCCCCGTGATCAGGTCCAATTGGCTGAACTGTTCATTCCGATCAAAATGGAAGCCGTAGAAGTTCGTATTCCATCCTGAGTGACACGCATAACACTCGAGACGGCCGTGATCGCGCGTCATGGCTTCGGCGGCGCGTGCGTTGTAGTCAATGTGGCTTGGGTCTACGACATCCTTGGCCTGCTTGACGCGCCGACTGCGACCACTCACCTTGCTCTTCAACACAAAGAGATCGCCTTTCCGCTCAAGATTCTCCAGCTTGCGGCCACGTGATGTCGTGAGGTCTGCGTAAGCGCTCGGAGTCCCGTGACAGGTCACGCACTCGATCTCAACCGCATGCTCCATCGCACCGTGAATCTCGCCGTTGCCCATGACATCGCGAGCCGTGTGGCAATCGATGCAATCCATGCCTGCTGCATGATGAATGTCAGGCGGCGTCAGGACCGGGTCCTCGATAAAGAACTGGTTCGCGATTAACCGATCCGTGGTTCCGGGAACGTCAGGACCAGCGGGCATCTGCGGATACAACTGAGCCAATCCTCGGAACCCATTGCCAATAGACGCATCACCGACATGACAACTCACGCAGGTTTCGGTGGGCGGGGCCGCTGTCATCGTGTGCTGAATGGCATGCCCGGGCTCGAAGCGATCCATTGTGGGGTCTTTGCTGGACGACAGCCCATTCTCGGCATAGGTCACATGACATGCGGCACAGCCGCTGCTGCGGTAAAGCCCGTCCTGACCAAGTCGCCCTTCCATGGCAAAACCGTCTGAATAGAGGTGGCACTGCATACATGCTTTACGCGGAAGGTCTGCAAAGTGCCCGGCCAGCGTGTTGTCGCTCGCATCCACCCGCAGCCTCTGAATCGGCAACAGTCGCTCCAATGCATGCGGCCCAAGCTCCTTGTCCTTGTCCGCCTCCACTCCAAAAATTCCGTACAGCGACTGACGAGTCTCGATCACGCCGTTCTCGTAGAGCCCGTCGTTTAAGTGACCCGCCGTGGTGCCGTGCAAGCTGTGAGGAAGTTGCTCCACCACCCGCCTATGACACTCTCCGCATGTTTCCTCAACGACACGAAGGTCGCTTGGGTTACGAAACCGGCTCGCTGCAGGGTCAAATTTCTGGTGCATGACACGTTCATCTCGAGGCCAACCCACACGTGGCTCAACATGCGCGTCCTCTTTTGTGCGCGCCTCTGGATCACCACCGTGACACTGCGTGCACGAAAGCGGCTCCCAGGGATGCATCTCCTCGATACCTGAATGGCAATCGAGGCATCGCTCCTCTTGCGGAATATTTCTGCTCTCGTCAAACGTTTGGGCGATTGCTGAAACAGACAGCAACACACACGCCAGAGACGCCGCGAGCAAACGAGTCACCGTCACCTCAACCAAACAGACCCGAGATCACAGAGCCTGTTTTGGCACCCATTCTGGTGCCAAACATCGAAACAATGGTGGGTGTCACATCAATCGAGCGTATTTCCCGAGTCTCGACCTTGCCGCTCTTGAAGTCCGGCCCCCATGCAACCAGCGCGACTTTGTTGAGTTCGTCACTCGCATCACCATGGTCGAGGCCACGGCGAGCGTTGAAATCACGGTCTCGGCCGAACTCTGGCAACACCATGATCGCCGTACTTTCGGCCAGTTCGGGGTCACCTTTCACAGCGTCAAAGAGCTTGCCCAGCTCCTCGTCATTCCGACGAATCACCGTGACGTAATCATTGAATGAACCGTGTGCAACGTCAGGATTGCGGAGGGTGACACCCAACAGCTTGGGCCTGAAGATGCTCATCAGATTACGCGCGACGTGCATAGCCTTCGCATCATTGGCACCGAGCCCTGTGATGTCGGATGCACCGCCACGCAATTCATCAAGGATGAAAGCCTCTATGCGCGCAGTGGCCTCGGCTGTATTACCCAACCCCCCACCATCCTTCGTGGGCAACGGTGTCTTCACAGCGCCACGCAAGGTGCCCAGCAAGGCCTCTTCACTTGCGTCCACTCCTCGCAAACCACCCTCACCAACAACAAGGTCCTTAAACTCGGCGTTGAAGATGCCTTCGCCTCCGATAAGGTTTGCGCCATAGGGCGCGCCAAAACCAGATGCGGTGCTGTAGGCGTAGTTGGTTTCTTGATCTGACCCTGACGTCGAGAGCCACACGTCTGATGCTGCCAGGCCCGCTTGCTTGCGCACCACTTCAAAAAGCGTTGGCATGCTGGGCCGTGCATTTTCACGAATACCGAAGACCTCAAAGCTGCCGCTCAGAATGGACACTGCGGCCCCGTAGTGGCCGTTGTTACGCACCACAGTGTTTGGAAACACAACTCCCTCTGCGGCCATGCGTGACATATTCGGCACGTTGTCGCTCAAAATCGTTTCGCGGCTACGGACTCCGCCACCAAAAACGACAAGGATCACCCGCTTCGTCTTTCGAGCGCCTGCCAGCATCGGACTTGCAAGCGCGGGGAGAGTCGAACCGAAAGCTGACACAGGAAGAAGCGAGGCCGCTGCCAGCGCAGCGCCGCCCCGCAAGATTTCGCGACGTCCGAGGTGCCGCCGATCCTGCTGTCTCACTGGCTTCTTCGGTGAGCGAGTCATTCTGTCGTCTCCATCGAATCTCCCGGACGGAAAGCACTGCGGATCCACTTGTTCATGTTCATGGGCGCAACCCACTCCGTCGAGCAAACTTCTCCAATCTCGTCAGAGCATCCCATTCCGCGCATGAGAATCTCGTGAGAAGAGCCTTCAATAGTACTGGTACTCCTGGTGAGTCGTAACGGCTCTTACGAGTATTTCCGGGTGGCAATCACATTGCTCGTAGACGAGAGAAAACCCTTCTAGCTCGACTGGCTCGGGCTCGCGGCCGAGGAAGCGCAGAAAAAGGTTTCTCACCAGTGGGGCAGCCTCCACCGGCTCACGGCGCTCTCCATAACCCGATCCGGCTGAGTTCAGCAGCACACGCGCAATCACTGATCGCAAGGGCCCTGAATCAGCGACTGCCGCCAACGCTGTTCGGTGGCGTTGCATAACATCCTGAGAAGGCGGCTCTCCGGTCAGATCCACGTAGAGCCCTCGAATAAACTGCCGGTCCGATTTACGTCGTAACGTCTTGAGACGCTGGGCATAGGCTTCCGAACCAAGCCACTCTCGCACGAGATCCGGAAAACATCCGGGCTCTTCGCGAAGCTGATCAGACCACCTTTCAGTCTGCTTGCGTGGCGGAACATGACCTACAAGACGCTCGTACTGCCGAGAAACGATCAACTCGGCAAATTCTGGCTGCGCGCACGCAATACGAACGACGTCCGCTTGCCCTCGTCCCTCCATGCCCCACAGACTTGCACGCTCACCGTCATACATACGCTTGCCTGCTTCGAGCAACGCGGGGTTCTCTTGCACGGTAAGTCCCAAGAGTTGCTCGAACACGACGCTCACAAAGGTGTCATTGCCAGGATTCGCCCGGTTGAAGGCCGAACTAGAGACCACCGCTCGCACGGCATTCAGAAGGTTCAGCTCACCGGAAGCGAGTTGCTCAGGAATGCCCTCTCCCTGGACCTTCTCTTCAGGGCGAAAGTTGTCGACGAGCAAGAAATAGAAAAGCTCTTCCTCATACCATTGCTGCCAGAACTCATCGCTCCCGCACAAAGTGCGAAGCAGCAAGCTCGGGCGCCCTAGCGTTGCCAGTTCAAGTTCGCCTTCGTCAGGCGTGCGCCCCACGGCATCGAGATAGAGTGCCCGCGTGTGCCTGGGAAGCGACAGGTCGAGCGGAGCTGGACTTCCACGCAGAATCGATTCACCAGCAACGGGAGGCGTGAAACCGGCACTCAAGATGAGGGTCAAAGACGCAAACAACATCTCCCCATCGTAGCACCGTATTTTCCCTACGCCTTATGACTCACTCGCAAGATCGAATCGATCCGAGAGGAGGTGTCTAGGACTTGGCCTGCCAAGTCTCTACGAGGCGAGCGACGGCATGATCACCGCCGAACAGCCGGTGACGAAGAGAGCCGTCTTTCGAGATTTCAACCGCAAGAATGGCAACCCGCTTGCGTGCCGCACGCCAGTCACTCTCACCGACTTCACCGCGATCGTCCTGCAGCCGGGCGTGCCATCCCTCGAGTTGCTCTCCCTCATCGGGCGCGCAAAGAACAACCGCAAGAACGCGGCGTGCACGGCGCGGAAGATGCCGCAGGTCGAGTTCGTGAACGAGACGCAAGAGTCGCTGCCGAACATCCGTCACAGAACGCGAGGTTGCATCCAGGCCGACCAGTTGCAGCTCACCTTCCCAGCGGTAGTGCCAGCTCGGATCTCCCAACGAATCACAAGCTTCCATGTACGTAGCGAGCCCCTCAACAACAGATCGAAGCCGCGGGTCGGCACGATCTTCGATGCTGGAAGGTGGTGTTCGGGAAAGGATGGCCCGTCGGGCGCGCCAGCGGTCAAAGAGCATGGGCGCAGTGTACCTCCGGCATCAGCCAGACTCCCAAACTCGACTCAGGAAGCTTCATTCAGATGATCCATAAATTCGCCGGCAGCGTGTCGCAAGGGGCCAAGGCAGCCATGAAAGAGATGCGTCGCCCCTTCGATACAGTGCCGCTGAACGTCAGCCCCCGGGCAGCGAGAGGCCCAGTCCTCGATACGGCGAGGCGGGACCAGTTCATCCTCAGCGGCATAAATGACTCCCAGGGGGACACCGAAGTCGCCGGTCTCCGGGTAGTCGTAGTGGTGCACCGGCGGCGCCACTGCCAGAAACGCCCCCACACGCTCATCACCAAGACCGGCGCTCAGGCCCACGTAAGAGCCAAAGGAAAAACCCGCCACAAGCAAGCTGCCCTGCACGGATCGATCAGCATCGCCTTCCACGTAGCTTTCCGCCAAGTCGAGCGCGGCTCGGACGTCATCACGCTCTCCACGGCCCTGATCATGTGAGCCTTCGCTTCCACCGAATCCACGGAAATTGAAACGAACCACATGCAGTCCTCGCTCTCTCAGAACTCGGGCCAACGAGAAGACGACCTTGTTGTCCATCGTCCCACCTTGCAGCGGATGAGGGTGGCAAACGACAGCAGCGCGAATCGTTCCGGCAGCAGGAGGCCCTTCAGGGAGATCGTGAATCCCGACCAGAAGGCCAGCTGAAGAGGCGATTTGAACGGAGGGCATGGCAGACCGTCGTATCACGGAGGCCCTGCAGGGAAAAGCCAGAGAATCAGGGTTGATTCATAGGTAGCCATCAGCCGAAGACACCTATTCGGGTTATGCCCACCCGTGACCCCTGATTCGCAGCGTCTCATCTCCCGCGACCGCCTTTCTGGCCCCACTGCACCATGCTCAACAGAAATCGCCCTTTCATCCCCCTGTTCGGCGCCGCCTTCGCCTGCGCCATCGCACTGGCTGACGGCTCAAGCGTCAAGGCACAAAACCGCGAGATCGAGCTGAACTGGACACGCAACGCAGCCACTCATCTTGAGGGCGACTCGACCGGCGACTCGGCAGGCCGAGCCGTCTCCGGAGCTGGAGATGTGAACGGAGACGGCATCGAGGATCTTCTGGTCTCGGCATATAAGGTCGGCATCTTTGCTCCACCTGGCACCGTCTACTTGATCTATGGCACGCAATGGTCGCCCCCAGAGTCTTTGAACCTCGCCAATGCCGACGTGATCATCACGGGCACTCAAAACGGATCACGCACCGGCTTCTCGCTCGGGGCAGCAGGGGATGTCGACAACGACGGCTTTGATGATTTCTTGATCGGCGCCGATGGCTACGACCTCAACGGCGCCAATGCAGACTCTGGCCGCGTGTACCTCGTCTACGGGAAGGCAAATCTTCCAGCGACTCTTAATCTAGGCTCCCTCTCCGGCAGTGCAGCAACGATCTTTGCAAGCCCCAACGGCGGAGACCTCTTCGGTAGTTCCGTTGCTGGCGTTGGCGATGTCAACGGGGATGGAACTCCGGACATACTCGTCGGCAGCAGTGGAGCCGACACAGGCAGCTTGATTCAGTCCGGACAGGCCGTCCTGATCTACGGTTCAGATGCCTTCGGCAGCCTCGTCAACATCAGCTCACTCACAGAATCGGAAGGCGCGTTCTTGAACGGAGCAGGCGCAGCAGAGCACGCCGGGCGCTCGGTCGCTTCGGCCGGCGATTTCAACAACGACGGCTTCGCCGACATCATCGTCGGGGCCGATGACGCAGACGCCAACGGGCCAGAATCCGGTCGTGCCTATGTGGTTTACGGAGACCCTTCACTGCCCGAAATCATCGCTTTGGGAAGTTTGGGGAGCGCGGGCCTCACCATCGACGGCCCAGGCGCTGGTGACAATCTGGGCGCGTCCGTCTCCGGCGGTGGCGACGTCAATGGCGACGGCTTTGACGATGTCGTGGTCGGCTGCCATCAATTCGACGACACCGGAAGCAACGAAGGACTCGCAACGATCATCTACGGCGGGAGTTCTATGCCAACGACGCTCGATGCCGGGAACCTCGGTGCTGCCGGCGTGACTCTGACAGGAGTCGACGGGTCGGATGAAGCCGGATTCACTGTTGCCATGAGCCGAACTCTCAGCGGTGACGTCAATGGCGATGGATTCGCAGACGTCCTCATCAGTGCACGACAGGCCGATCCCAACGGCGGCCAGTCAGGAGAAGTCTACTTGCTGCACGGAAACAACACGTTGCCCACAGAGCTCTCCTTGGAATCTCTGAGCTTCCGTGGAGTGCAACTCAACGGAACGGACAGCGGTGACCGCGCCGGGGATTCGCTGGCCATGATCGGAGATTTCAACAACGACGGATTCGAGGACTACGCCATCGGGGCGCGATTCGCCCAGAATGAAACCGGTGAAGTCACGGTTGTGCAGGGCGCCTGCAACATGCTGAACGCAGCTGGCCCAACAGGCGAAGGCCAGACGTTCACTCTCACCGCTCACGGAACGCCGCATCGCCTTTCCGTGCTGATGTTCAGTGGATTTGTGTCGCCCGCGCCCATCGACACGGGAGTCGGACCTTTCTGGCTCGGCACCCCCTTCAATACGTGGCAACTGAAGCAGCACGACACGAATGGCCAGTGGAGTGTGAACATCACCGTACCTGTTGGCATCGGGCTCTCGGGCCTCACGGTCTACTTCCAGGTCTATGAAGACCCGCAACCACCCTTCTGCAACATTTCGCAACTGCTTGCCACGCCCATCCCCTGAGCAGTTCGACTTGCGGTTCCCAGAAAAGGCGTCTCAGTCTTTGACCGTCTCGCCCCGCCAGGACTTCATGCCCCCCTCAACGTTGAACACGTTGAGGTAGCCACGGTCTGAGAGTTGCTTACTAGCAGCCGCGCTCCGACCGCCTCCCGCGCAGATCACATACATAGGCGTGCCGTCTCGTGTCACGGCGTGCATGTTCTTCTCGAGTGAATCGACGGGAATGTGCTGAGCACCTGGGATGTGACCGCTTGCCCACTCCCCGTCCGAGCGAACATCAAGCACACAGAGTTTCTCGCCAGCGGCCATCTTCTCTTGCAGCGCATCGGACAGGACTACGCGGAACAAACGACCTTCGCGAACCATGGCCGCATCAACGTCATGCCCAGCGGCAACGCCAGCCAATAACTTGCGTAAGGCTTCAACTTGCCCGGTGAGCTCGATCACCTCTGTCCGAACAGCCTCGCCCAGCCGCTTTGCTTCTCTCACGCTCGATTCCATCTCACGGACACGCGAGCGAGTGGTCCACGCCACAAACAGCGCCAACACAGCAACGACGTAGAATGCAAACTCCATGAACAATCTCCTGGCATGGGACGGGCGCTGATCTCCAGGGGAGTCTACCCAACACAGACGACAGATCTCCGCATCCAGACGAGCAGATCAGGTGGCGCTGGTGTTAGCCTGCGCGGCATGGCCCCCGCGACCAACCGATCGCCCATCCCGCCGGAAAACAGACAAGGGAGCCCTTCGTCCAAAAGACTTGAAGATCCGAAGCGCACGCGCCGAGCACTCCTCCGTTGGTTCGATGCAAACAAACGCGAGCTTCCCTGGCGTGGGACACGTGACCCATGGGCCATCTTGGTCAGTGAAATCATGCTGCAACAAACAACGGTTGCAGCCGTTGCGCCCTACTGGGAGCATTTTCTTAACCGCTGGCCAACTCCCGGAGACCTGGCCGCGGCTTCCAGCGACGAGGTTCTCTCGGCATGGGCGGGGCTGGGATACTACCGCCGTGCGCGGCTGCTCATGGAATCCGCAAAGCGCCTAGCCAAACACACTCCTGAAAATGCGGCTGAACTCCGCAGCTTGCCTGGCATTGGAGAGTACACCGCGGCAGCAGTGGCCTCTATCGCCTGGGATGAACCGATCGCTGCTGTCGATGGCAACGTAGAGCGCGTCGTCAGCCGACTTGCAGCCTTCCCAGACGACCCTCGAAAAGCAGCCGGTAAGCGGTACATCCGAAGTCTCGCCCAGGAACTGCTGGCCACGCGTCGGCCAGGCGATTTCAACCAGGCACTCATGGACCTCGGCGCAACCATTTGCAAACCCCGTACCCCGGACTGTGGGCACTGCCCCATCGCCCCCACCTGCCAAGCCCATCATGCGGGAAATCCGGAGCTCTTCCCGGCTCTGCCACCACGACCAACTCCAACCCCCATCCTACGCGTGGCCACCGTCATCACATCGCGCGGCAAGGTCCTGGTCACCGAGCGAAAAGAAGCCCCTAACAAGGGGTTCCTGGAATTGCCCATGCTCGATATAAACCCGGATCCTGGCGTGGATCTCTCCGAGGCCGCTCGTTCGGAACAGCTCGCGTCTCGTCTTTGTACGCATATGAACTCCATTCATGACCTTCGCATCCAACTCGGCAAAGCACTTCCCGTCCATCGGCATAGCATCACGCGCTACCGCATTCGCATACTCCCCTTCCGGGGAAAGCTATGCTCCGGGCGCGTACGGCGCCCACTCTTTTGGGCGCCACCTGGCGACGCCCGCCCATTCACCACGGCGACGCGGCGCATTCTGGCTGCCAACCTTCCCTCTTTCTTCTCGATGGGCTCTGACGTGACATGAGTGCTGCCACATCGGATCAACTCACCGCACTACGAACCGGCGCGGCTCTTTGCACGCCGGACAGCCGTTTCTTGGCGCGAGCCCATGGAACTGACGTTCTGCCCTGGCTCGAACGAATCCTGAGCATGCCCGTGACAGAACTCACTGCGGGACACTTCGTACGCGCCATGCTCATGGACGGCAAAGGCAAACTACGCATGGACCTGCGTGTGATCGCCGCGGAATCTCCCACACAAGGCTTGCTCCTAGATCTTCCATTGGCTGACAAGCAGAAAACACTGCGCCTCCTCGACATGTATGTGATCACCGAGGACGTCAGCATCACCGACCTCTCCGCAGAGTTGCGAAGTGCGTCGATCCTGGGACCAGACTCGGCAAGCACTCTTCGCTCGTTGAATATCGAACCGCCAGATGATGGATGCGTTGCCATGCCACGCAACGATGTCTACGTCATGCCGACAACCCTCTCGGCAACTCCGGGCTATGACCTTTTCTTTGACGGGGCGGTCGGACGCGATCTCCTCGACGAGGTTCTTGCTGCAGGTGCCGTCCGGGTTGAAACCCCAGCACTTCAGATCGCACGAGTTGCGGCAGGAGTCCCGTGGTTTGCCGACGACCTCTCCAATGACATCATCCCGCTCGAAGCCAATCTCGACGAGCACGTCTCCACCAGCAAGGGCTGCTACCCGGGCCAGGAAGTGGTGGCACGCATCCTCAATCTGGGCCAGATCGCTCGTCGCCTGATGTGCCTGAAGGCCCCTGGCTCTCACGAGACTGCACCGGGAACAGAACTGACCTCAAAGGAGGGCAAGGCGGCGGGAGTGCTGACGTCGATTGCCTACGACCCATCGACCGACACAACTCACGCACTTGGATTCGTGAAGCGACCCTTCTGGGAAGAGGGCTCACAGCTGACTGCGGGTGTGAGTGAGTTCTCGGTTCGCGGCCCCGCACGCGGGCAGACTCCCGACTCCGAATCCTGATTCAAAGACGCAATGGTCACCTTTGACCCACCACTCGAGCGAGCGGTTCTGTTGCGTCGCTACAAACGCTTCCTCGCAGATGTCGAACTCGAAGACGGCTCGCATGTGACGGCCCACTGCACCAATACAGGACGCATGACGGGCTGCTGCGCTCCAGGGTCGCCAGTCTTGATCTCTCGCAACGACAACCCGAAACGCAAACTTTCCTACACGCTTCACGGAGTGAAGGTCGGTCGCAGCTGGGTAAGCGTCGACACACTCGCTCCCAACCGCGTCATAGCAGATGCGCTGAGACGCCGGCGGATTCCCGAGTTAGCTCACTACGATCAAGTCAAAACCGAGGTTCGATACGGAGAGAGCAACCGCAGCCGCATTGACGTGCTGCTCAACCACTCAGCCGGCGCTCATCCACCCTGCTATGTCGAGGTGAAGAACGTCACCCTTCGCGAAGGTGAGTACGCCCTTTTCCCTGACGCCGTGAGCACACGTGGCCTCAAGCATCTGGCCGAATTGGAGCGAGAAGTGCGCCGCGGGCATCGCGCGGCGCTCATCCCCTTCGTACCCCGGCCAGATTGCACCCGCTTTGATGCGGCCCGAGAGGTGGACCCCGACTGGGCTCTCGCCCTGGAGAGCGCCGCGGCCAACGGCGTCGAGATTTTGCCCTGGCGAGGCCGCCTGGACCGCCGAAGCCTGCGCCTGGACCGGCCTTTGCCCTGGATTCCCCGAGAGATCATGAAAGGCGCCGTTTGAAATCCCGTCTCGGGCGTCCAGAATGGACGGACCTCGGAGATCTCAGCCCATGCTGTTGAAGGACAAGTCAGGCATCGTTTTCGGTGTCGCTAACAAACGCAGCATTGCTTTTGCCTGTGCGCGGTCAGCTTCCGCACAGGGAGCCAAGCTGATCTTGACCTATCAAGGCGAACGACTTGAGAAGGCGACCCGCGAGTTGGCGGACTCTCTGCCCAACGAGGCGATTGCCATCAAGTGCGATGTGAGCAGCGAAGCAGCCCTTGACGAAGCCTTCGAGCAAATCGAGGGATTTATGCCGAAGTTGAACTTTGGTGTTCACTCGATCGCATTCGCTCCTCGGGAAGAATTGGACGGCCGATTCGCAGATACTTCCCGCGAAGGCTGGAACACGGCTCTGGATGTGAGCGCGTACTCTTTCACGTCCATTGCACGACGCCTCGACACACTCATGCCTGACGGCGGCAGCCTTGTCACCATGACCTACTTTGGCAGTGAGAAGGTCATGCCCCATTACAATGTCATGGGTCCTGCCAAGGCCGCCTTGGAATCAAGCGTGCGCTACCTCGCGGCCGACCTTGGCCCGCGCAACATCCGCGTGAATGCCGTCTCTGCGGGTCCACTTCGCACGCTCGCTGCAAGCGGCGTCTCGGGTTTCAGCCAATTCCTCGACATTGCACGCGAAAAGTCGCCGCTCCGTCGCAACACGAGTCCCGACGAAGTCGGTGACGCCACCGTCTTTCTCGCTTCGGACCTATCGCGCGGCATCACCGGAACGACCCTCTGGGTCGACTGCGGCTATCACATCATGGCGCTCTAGCCAGCCCCGGGGGGCTCAGTTCAGCCCTCCGGTGAACGCAGTTCCAGGCTACGAATCACCATCTCGCCTTGCTCTACGTTCTCGCGAGCGATGAACTCGAGCAGATGCTTGCCCTCGCCCAACCACCGAGGCCCCAGGTCGCTCACAAGGTGGCGGCTCGTCGGCCTCCACCCGTCTCGTGGGGGCGGCTGCCGCTCCCCATCGATCAAGATCTCGAAGAGCAAGCCCGTGGAGCCGGGATCCCACGACAAAAACAAACGATGAGTCCCCGGGGATTCCGTGCTGAAGACAGTTGACCAACGCACCCCCGTCCCATCGACCGGCAGGCGCACACGCTTGCCCTCCCCCTCGCGGCCCACTTCCTCGATGAGGAGGTTCTCGACAACCTCTCCGTTTCGCGACCACTCCGCCGAATAAAGATCCACGGTGCTGGCTTGCTCGGAAACCACAGGCCAAGAGAAGAGGCACGTGAAAGCGAGCATGCCGAACATCCGTGACCTGGGCCCGACAAGGGATTCGCGACTCATTTCCAGACTCTTCCATGCAGTCAGCATCATCATCCCGCCAGCAAGGCGCACTCTGAATCGATCGGTCTCGGAGCGTAAGCCGCAATGTCCATGCACGGCGTCCGCCCTGCGACGACATCGGTCACCAGGCGTGCTGTGATCGGTGCGAGCAAGATACCGTTACGAAAGTGCCCCGTCGCCAACACAAGACCGGGGAGTTCGGGGACGGCTCCTATGTATGGCAAACGGTCAGGTGTTCCAGGCCGCAGACCCGCCCAAGCCGTCTCGACTTCCATATCAAGCGTGGCAGGGAGAAGCTGTGCGGCCAGGGCGTGTAAACGACTCAACGCCTCACGATCAGTCACCGCGTTGAAACCAGCATCTTCCATCGTGCTTCCGACCAAGATTCGCCCGTCACGTCGGGGAACCAGATAGCAATCCCCATCATTCACCGTCGCCGCAAGCGAGCCAACTGCGCCTCGAAGCAGCAAGATCTGTCCACGCACAGGTCGCACATCGATCTGAAGGCCGATCGAGTCAGCCAGTTCGCCGGACCATGCGCCAGCCGAAAGCACAACGCACTCTGCTTCCAACTCCTGGCCAGTCGACAGTCGCACGCCGGTCACTCTTCCAGCGGAGCTGACAAGCGAGACGACCGGGCATTCCGAGATCACATCCACTCCGCATTGCAAAGCACGCTTCAAGACAGCAGCAACAAGTCGTGGCGATCGAATCCGTGCACTGTGAGGCTGCCAGGCGGCACTCTCGACTCCCGGCCCCAAACCGGGCTGCAATGCATCCAACGCCGCGCGGTCGAGATGCTTCACCTCGAAACCCAGTTCATTGCGCCGGCGAGTGCAGACCTCCATTTCATCCACGCTGAAGCCCAATCCCTCTGGATAGAGCATGCCTTCGTTCTCGTACTCCGGGTCGATGCCTGTGTGCTCGATGAGGTCTGCGACATAGTCTCCGTACATGGCCTCGGAGGCGTGGCACAACGCGATCAAGCCTTGCGGATATTTCCACGGGCTGCTTGGCGTCAGCAGGCCGGCAGCAACCCAACTCGCACGAGATCCGGGGCGCTCGCGCTCCACGACCTGCACGAGGTGACCCTCGCGCGCGAGAGCTGTCGCCGTCGCGAGCCCCTGGATGCCGCCGCCAACTACGAGGATCTGCATGAATGGGTTCTAACAAACGCGCCGAACCTGGCGACGCCCTGCCCCAGGAGTCGCCGACAAGCCTCTCGCACGCTGGACAGCGCAGGGTCTTCCAAAGCGAGTCTGCTAATCTGCTTCGCATGAGCTCTTCGACACCGCCGCCGACGCCCCCGGGTTCCCATCTGGGCACCGACTTCGTGCACCAGCTCGCCACATGCTTGAGGGATGATGAACGCATCGAGGGATATTGGCTCGAAGCTGGCGATACCTCTATCCAATGGCCTCCGTACCAGCCGCTCGACCTTCACTTTGCGGTTCCTGAACCCTTTGTAGATGGCGTACGTCACGAACTCAGAGCCGTGATGGAGTCCATCAACGCCGTCACTGAATTCAGCCAACAAGAGGCACCGCTCAAAGGATTCGCTGGCTCTGCGAAACTCTCCGATGGCACGCCTCTCACGTACCGCATCGAACGCACGAGTCAGATCGGCAAGGTGCCGCGCCGCGCCGTGAACGTCTTGCTCGACAGATCAGGCGGACAGTTGATGCCCGGACTCAGTTACGAATCCTGACGGTCACTCCTTCACGTAGCTGGCACGCACGACCGTGTGAATACCACCACGCACCATGAAGTCACCTTCGATGTCCATCGTCAGAGGACTGAGCAGCGCGACCAGATCATCCAAGATGAGGTTGGTCACCTCTTCGTGAAAATGACCCTCATCACGAAATGACCACAAATAGAGTTTGAGCGACTTCAACTCGACGCAAAGCTCATCGGGCACATAGTCAATCGAGATGGTCGCGAAGTCGGGCTGTCCCGTTTTGGGACAGACGCAGGTGAACTCGGGACACTCGAATGTCACTTCATATTCACGGCCAGGCCGTGGGTTCGGAAAGGTTTCGAGTTGTTTGCTGGGCTGTGTAGACATGGCGAAATGGAATGCGAGGTCAATGGAAACTGCAAGAAGTGTGAAGCCGGTCACCGCCGGCCAAACAACAAGATCTGCTCTTTACTGAGCAGCCTTCACCCTCGGATTAGAGGTAGCCGAGAGACTTCAAGGCATCGAGGGCGCTGTTGTCGCCTGCGGCCTTTGCACGTTCGGTGCAGGACTTGATCAGTGGATCGAAGGTCGCCTTCTTGCTGACAAAGGCTTTCGCCCCTGCATCCAGAACAGTCACCGCTTCGGAGTAGTTTCCAGTATCCATCACGAAACCACCGATCTGCGCGTAGAGCTGAGCCTTGATCTTGTCCGGGTACACCGGTGTCAGACCGGCCAGAACCTCAGCAGCCTCGTCGCCCTTGCCCAGCTTGCCCAGTGACAACAAACGAATCTTCTGGATCTTCCAGGCGCTCGCAGTGTCCCCACTTGGATCCAGACCCGCTTGCTCGAGAAGCCCGGGGGCATCCTTCAACACCGTCTCGTAAGACCCCCCGTCATAGGCTGACTGGAGAGCACGGATGCCCTCGTCCAGGGTGGGCGAGCCACAACCGCTAACGATCAGGCAAGAAGCGAGCAGAAAGGGGATCAGCGTCTTCATGATGGGTCCATGACTCCGTATGCAGGGCAAAGCGAGACGAAATGGCTCCGTCGATCGTTGGCCAGAGATCTCGTATGTCGGGGTGAGGGTCTCACGGGACCCATCCGGCAAAAGGACCATGTGGGACACAAGCCCCCACCCCTCCGGCCGGCGCCGCGCGCCATGCGCGGCTGGAAAAGGATACGCCACCCGTCACGAGCTTGCGAAATCCGCATTGCAGCCTCTCGAGCCGGAAGCTCCGAGATGTAGAAAAGCGACGTATTCGGTGATTTCGGCGTGTTTTCAGCGGAAAGCCTGCAGGAAATGCGGATTGGCGGTTGCCTGCGGGCAGAGGCGCTGTATGGTTTGCACTCCAATCAGAGTGCTATTGGAGTGCGAAGTGGTCCTGATTCGCCCTCCACAGGGAGCCCGGGCCAACTGAGTCCGCAACCCACAACCCGTCACACACCACCTCATGTGGGCCAGCCCCACACCAGGTTTCACTGAAAGCCTGCATGTCCATGAAAGACCCCAAGGTCACGGTCAAGATCCCCCGGCCGCTCTACGAGCGTATCCAGGAAGTGATCACGGACTCCGGATTCAGTTCCGCGACGGACTTCATCGTCTTCGTCCTACGAGATCTCGTAGGCGATCGGGCACTCGAAAAGACAGACCCAGAAGCCGGTGTGTCACGGAACAACTTTACCAACGATGAGCTCGCGGACATTCGTCGCAAGCTCGAGAACCTCGGATACCTGTAGCAGCCCGCGCCAATCTCACAGCGGCTCTACACATAATTTACGGAGAGAACAAAGAAGATGATTCCCGCCCACGGTGGACGCCTGATCAACCGCATCGCCTCTGGAGAGCAGCGCGAGGAACTCCTCGCCGCAGCCAAGAGCGCGCCGACACTGACGCTCAACGCTCGCGAAATTTCTGACTTCGAAATGATCGCCACCGGTGCGATGAGCCCGCTGGAAGGATTCATGTCCTCAGCGGATCTGGACAGCGTCGTGAAGAACTGCCGGCTCGCCAATGGCGTGGTTTGGCCACTGCCAGTCACGCTCAGCAGCAAGGGCGGTTCATACGAGGTCGGCAGCACCATCGCGCTGAACAATGAGAATGGCGATTTGCTCGGCATCCTCAACCTGGAAGAGGCTTACGAATACGACAAGGACACCGAAGCGCAAGGAGCCCTGGGCACCACAGATGATGCGCACCCGGGCAAGCAGTACCTGAACAAGCTGACTGGCGGCTATCTGGCCGGTCCTATCTGCTTGCTGAACATGCCTACCTATGACTTTGCGAACGATCGCCGACTCACACCTCGTGAAACGCGCATTCTGTTCAAGACCAAGGGCTGGAAAACCATCGTTGCGTTCCAGACTCGCAACCCGATCCACCGCGCACACGAGTACCTGACCAAGTGTGCACTCGAGATTGTCGATGGACTGCTCATCCACCCACTGGTGGGCGAGACCAAGGGCGATGACATCCCCGCCAAGGTGCGCATGGACTGCTACACCACGCTACTGGACAATTACTACCCGTCGGATCGCGCCGCCCTTGCGGTGTATCCGCAAGCCATGCGTTACGCGGGGCCGCGGGAAGCCATCTTCCACGCCCTTCTACGTCAGAATTACGGGTGCACACACTTCATTGTCGGCCGCGACCATGCCGGCGTGGGTGACTACTATGGCACCTACGACGCACAGGAGATTTTCGGCACCTTTGGGCAGGGCGAGATCGCTATCACACCGCTGATGTTTGAGCACTCGTTCTGGGACAAGGTGGCCGGCGCCATGGCCTCTGGCAAAACAGCAGCTGCGACAAAGCCCGAGGACAAGATCTTCCTCTCAGGCACCAAGGTCCGCGAGATGTTGGTCAACGGCGAACGTCCGCCGGTGGAGTTCACGCGGCCTGAAGTTGCCGACATCCTCATCAACGCCATGGCCACCAAGACAACCGTCTGAATCTATTCTTCCCCCGACTTCTGGAGAATCTCGAGCATGGGCATCTTTGACATGTTCAAGAAACCGCCACGCAACGTTCAGGCCCCAGCCCCTCGGGCTGGAGCGGCTATGCCTGCGGCAGCTCGTTCTGAACCCAAGGCGAAAAATAACTACATCGTTGTGATCCTGGACTCTTGCCGCTTCGATTCTTTCATGGCGGCCAAACCCAAGAACATTGCGAAGCTTTCCGGTGGCAATATCGAGCAACGATTCAGCTACGCCAGTTGGACGGGACCCTCTCACTACAACCTGCTGATGGGCTTGCTTCCTCACGTAAGCCCACAGAACGAGTTTGCCTCTGAGTACTACAAGGAGGACTTTCTCAACTACAACACCCGATTCGGCACCAAGGGTATGGAGTTTGGAAAGCTCGTCCCCTCACTCTGGATGCCCGAGTACATGCGCAACGAGCTGGGTTACACGACCCACGCTCGCGTCTCGCTCCCCGTGCTGAACAGCAAGACGGGGGTCAATCGCTCGTTCGACAGTTTTCAGCTGATGGACAAGCACAACGACATGATGGCCATGCTGCCAACGCTTCATTTCGACGATGAGCGGCCATCATTTCACCTGCTCAATGTCGGCGAGACCCACTACCCGTTCGTCAAGCCTGATGAGGACCCCAGCAACTGGCCACGCATCAGTGGAATCCACGGGGTCTTCAAGCATCTTGACTCTCAGAACGTCGGAGGCAAGCTCGTCAAAGACGACCAAGTCCCGAAGTTCTTTGACCAGGACAAGCTCGACAAATTGCGCGACATGCAGATCGACACGGTTCGCTACCTCGACGAGGTCGTGTTTCCAGCGCTTTACGACATGGTTCCGAAGAACACTTACATCACGGTCACCGCCGACCATGGCGAACTTTTCGGCGAAAGCGGCTACTTCGGCCACGGGCCGATCATGCACGAAAAGGTCTTTCAGGTGCCGTTCCTTGAAGGTCAGATTCGCTGAGACGCGAACTGGTCGCAGATCACTCAAGCCAAGCGACTTGAGCCATCAAACATGTGGCTCTTCGCAATCGTTTATCAGACTCCTCAGATCGATTTAATTGAAAGGCAACACCAAGCATGGCCAATCACTCCGGCTTCACCATTTGGTTCACCGGCCTCTCTGGCGCAGGTAAGACCACTCTCGGCAAGAAGATCGAAAAGATCCTCCTCAAGCGCGGGATGAACGTTGAGCTTCTCGACGGCGACGTCGTGCGTACAAACCTGTCCAAAGGCCTCGGTTTTTCCAAAGAAGACAGAGACACCAACATCCGGCGCATCGGTTTTGTCAGCAGCCTCCTGGCTCGCAACAACACCGTCTGCATCGCCGCAGCGATTTCGCCCTACCAGGTCATTCGTGATGAGGTTCGAGGCATGCACGAGAACTTCATTGAGGTCTACACGGAGTGCTCGATCGAGAAACTCGAAGAGCGCGACACGAAGGGCCTCTACAAAAAGGCCAGGGCCGGCGAAATCAAAGGATTCACGGGAATCGACGATCCCTACGAGGCTCCAACAAACCCAGAGGTCGAAGTCCATACCGAAAACGAGGGCATCGATGAATCTGTGGACAAAATCATCCGCTATCTTGAATTGAAGGGTCTCGCCCCAGCTGCCGATGATGGTGGAATCTCTGCTGAGGAAGAGGAACAGATCAAAGGGCGACTGAAGTCGCTCAACTTCATCGACTGAGTCCTACCTGGCTTCGTCCCACTCGAGAAATCGCCTTGATGCGTCGTCTTCAACTGATCTCGTTGATTGCGGTCTGGATGCTGATTGCCAGCCGACCGGCTGAGGCATACATCGGCCCAGGCGCCGGCTTTGCATTTGCAGGTTCTGCGCTGGTGCTACTGACCACGATGGTCCTGGCAGTCGGGACCATCCTGATCTTTCCGCTGCGTTTGATCTGGCGGTTGATCATGACCGGCAATCCGTTCAAGAAAGCTCGGGTCAAACGAGTCGTCATCCTTGGTCTTGATGGAATGGATCCAGGGCTGACAACGAAGTTCATGCGCGAAGGTAAGTTGCCCAACTTCCAGCGGCTGGCAGATAAAGGTGTCTTCCGGCCGCTGGGAACCAGCTACCCCTCGATGTCGCCGGTCGCATGGTCCAGCTTCACAACCGGCGTCGACCCATCGCGCCACAACATCTACGACTTTCTAACGCGCGATCCATGCACCTACATGCCGATGCTCTCGAGCACCGACATACGGTCAGCCAAGCGGGTCATGAACATTGGCAAGTTCATGGTGCCACTACCCGGCAGCAAGGTCTCCATCAAGCTGCTGCAAAAGAGTCAGGCATTCTGGAAGTTGCTCGGCGAGCGCAACATTCCATCCACGATTCAACGGGTGCCGATCACCTTCCCACCCGTCCCCTTCAAGGGACAACTGCTCTCCGGTATGTGCGTACCGGATCTCCGCGGCAGCCAGGGAACTTTCGGCTTCTTCAGCACTCAGAGTAGTGACGGCCACGCCGCGTTCACCGGCGGCGAACAAACCGTGCTGCGACGCACTGGAGACGGAAACCGAATTCGCACTCGGATCATGGGGCCTGATGACGGCACCGGCGGCAACATGACGATCCCCATGACCGTCACCATTGCAGCCGACAAGAGTTCGGCCACTTTCGAGATCGACGAAAGCGAGCCGTTCACGCTCAAACCACAGGAATACAGCGAGTGGATCGAGCTCTCTTTCGGCAAAGCCAAGGGCATTGCACGCTTCTACATCACGCAGATTGAGCCAGAGTTCAACCTCTACCACACACCGATTCACATCGACCCGGAAAACCCGGCGATGCCGATCAGCCACCCCGCGGTCTACGCGATCTACCTCGCCAAGAAGCTGGGTAAGTTCGCAACACTTGGGCTGGCAGAGGACACCTGGGCACTCAATGAGCGCGTTATCGACGAGGAGGCCTTTTACAAGCAGGCCATGCTCATTGCCGACGAACGCGTGTCCATGTTCAAAGACGCACTGAAGAAGACCAAGAAAGGCCTCATCACCTGCGTCTTCGACACAACAGACCGCGTTCAGCACATGTTCTACCGCTACCTCGATCCGGACCACCCTGCAAACGAGGGCCGTGACACCGAGAAGTGGAAAGACGCGATCAGCGACGTCTACCAGCGCATGGACACCATGCTAGGCGAAATGTGGGATGACCTCGTCCGAGACGACACGTGCCTCTGCATCATCTCTGACCACGGCTTCACCAACTTTCGGCGAGGCGTGAATCTCAACGCATGGTTGCGCGAGCAGGGCTATCTGCATCTCAATGAGGGAGCAGAGACCTCGGGCGACTGGTTCGAAAACGTGGATTGGAGCCGGACAAAGGCATTCAGCCTCGGCCTCACAGGCATGTTCATCAATCGCAAGGGGCGCGAGGCTAGCGGCATCGTCGAAGAAGGCCCCGAATACGAGGCACTCCAGAAAGAGCTCATCGCCAAGCTCAAGGAGTTGCGCGACCCATTAGATGACCGCAAGGCCATCCTTGATGTCTTCGCCGCGACCGAGTTCTATGACGGGCCGTACCGCTTTGATGCACCTGATCTGATCATCGGTTACGACGGCGGCTTCCGGAACAGTTGGGACTGCGCCACGGGAGCTGTTCCCAAAGAGGTCTTCAGCGACAACAACAAGAGCTGGAGCGGCGACCACTGTGTCGATCCTCGAATCGTCCCAGGAATCTTCTTCTCGAACATGGCGATCAACACCGAGACCCCGAATCTCTTGGACATGGCACCCTCAGTCATGACGCTCTTTGGACAAAGCCCTGCGCCTTACATGCAAGGCAAGCCCGTCTTTGCTGCGCCAGGTGAGACCCCCGTTACCGGACCACTCGACCCGACCACGCTCAGCCAGTCTGGCTCCGCACCAGGCGCTCTGATCTTCCCCGAGGGCCGCCCCGACAAAAGCGACGCCCAGACAACGACTGGCAAGCCACAAGCCGCTACGGCAGAGGATCACAACTGATGAGCATCCTGTTCTCCTCGCTGGCGCTCACACTCGCCGTCATCACACCGGCGCTTGACCCGGTCTCTGTCTCCCCTGCTCGCGACTCCACTTCAAAGCCGGGCGTCTTCGTGCTGGGCATTGACGGCATGGACCCGGTCATCCTCCAGCGGCTCATGGACGAGGGCAAGATGCCCCACTTCAAGCAGCTCGCAACCGAGGGCACTTTTCAGACCCTGGGTACCAGCAACCCACCGCAGAGCCCCGTCGCCTGGTCTAACTTCGTGACCGGCATGAACCCCGGCGGACACGGCATCTTCGACTTCATCCACCGCGACCCCGACAACTACATCCCCATCACCTCCGCCACTCCGGCACCGAGCGGAGAAGAGCACGGATCAATCGAGTTGTTCGGCTATGCCATTCCACTGGGCGGTGAAGAACTTCCAAACAATCGCACGGGCAAGCCTTATTGGGATTACCTGCAGGAAGCCGGTGTGAATACGGAGATCTACCGCATTCCCGGCAACTACCCCCCAACGCCCTCCGAAGCCCTGACACTGTCTGGCATGGGCACGGTAGACATGCGCGGAACTGCCGGTGAATACACCTGGTACACCGATGAAATCCTGCCGAATGCCGCCGAGCTCCAGGCTGATGTAAAAATTATCTCGCCCGATGACGAAGATGGCGATGGCATCGAAGAGACCTATCGTTCCGGGGTTTTCGGACCTCCCGATTCGATGCGTGTCGGCAAAGGACCAAAAGATCTCTTGTCCACCCCCCTCACGGTCACCGTGGGCGAGGACAGAAATGTTGCATGGATTCGCGTAGGCGACGTCGCGGCGCCAAGCGGACAAGCCATCCTTCAGGTTGGCGAGTGGAGCGAATGGCTGCCGGTTTCCTTTGAGCCCATGCCCATGATGCCGATTGGTGGGATCGTTCGTTTCTATCTCAAGGAACTCAGTCCAAACCTGAAGCTCTACGCTTCGCCCGTGAACATCGATCCCGAAGCGCCTGCTCAGGTGATCGCCACTCCTGACGCTGCTGCGGAGGACCTTGCGGAGCGCATTGGCCGGTTCTACACACAGGGCATGCCGGAAGAAGTCAACGCCCTCAAAGACGGCCTCTTTGACGACGACGACTACATCAGCCAGGTCAAACTGGTGCACGACGAAGGACACGACATGCTGGAAGTTGCTCTCGAACGATACGAGCCAGGCGATATGTCCTTCATGTACCTCTCGGACATCGACCTGCAGTGCCACATGCTCTGGCGCCACGCTGACCCGAAAGACGGCGACGCGCCTGAGCACCCCGCCTACGAAGCAGAAGCTGCCTCCAAACACGAACAAGACATCGAGAATTTCTACGCGACCACGGACCGCGTGCTCGGTTCGGTGCGCGAATCGCTGCCACCAGAAACGCTCTTGCTCGTCATGAGCGACCACGGCTTCCAGGCGTTCCGCCGACGCGTTCACCTCAACGCCTGGCTTCGAGACGAGGGCTACCTTGTCCTCAATGGTGACCGCACGACCGGAGCGATTGGCCCGCCCGTGGTCGATGAAGAAGGCCTTGTCTCCACAGACGAAAGCGGAGTGCCCACGCACTCCGTCGATTGGAGTAAGACCCGTGCCTACGCACTGGGCTTCAACGGCCTCTATCTGAACCTCGAAGGGCGTGAAGTCTCTGGCATCGTGACAGACGCCGAAGCCGCTGCTCTCACCGCCGAGATCATTGGCAAACTTGAGGCGCTTACCGACCCGAAAACCGGCCAGCACGCAGTCCTGAATGCAGAGTCCTCCATCGATATCTATTCGGGTGCACGCGTTGCTGAAGCTCCTGACATCGTGGTGGGATACAACGCTGGCTACGGGTGCTCCGAAGAGTCCACTCTCGGCGAGATCACCGAGGCCGTGTTCGCAGACAATGACAGCCGCTGGTCTGGCAATCACCTCATGGCGCCGGAAGTCGTTCCCGGTGTCCTGCTCAGCAATCAGCCATTGGCCCACGACGGCAACAAACTCACCGATGTCACAGCCACTCTCCTCGACTATTATGATCTGCCCATACCCACAGACATGGTCGGAGAGAGCTTTCTGCCCTGAGATTTCGGGCAAGCTTTACTACCCTCAACAAACCTCTTTAGTTCTTTTCCTCTTTCAGGCAGGAGAAATAGCATGTTCGGTGCCACAAAAGTTCGGCTCGATAAGGACCTCATCTCTCGCCTGAAGCGCGTGTCCGACACAGCCGGCTACGCCACTGTCGAAGAATTCATCACGCACATCCTTGAAAAGGAGATGCAGAACTTCGAAGGCGGCGAAAGCGACGAAGACATCAAGAACAAGCTCCGCGGCCTTGGCTACATCAGCTAAGACGCCGGTGCTCCCCCTGGCCGCTGGTGCCAACGACCGATGATCCCGACCTACAACTCCGTCACCTCTGCGATTTTCAGCCCCATGATGGGCTGGTTCGGCAGCGTGTCCTCGCTGATCGACATCTTGGCCTGGTCCATCCTCGGCGGCGTGGTCGCACTACTTGTCTACAAGTGGATTAGCAATCAGGCTGGGATCGAAAAGGCAAAAAACGACATCAAGGTGCATCTTCTAGAGATTCGTTTGTTTCAGGATGACCTTCTGGGAGTCATCGTCGCGACAGGCAAGATCTTGGGCAAGAACGCGCTCTACATCGGACACAACATCCTCCCAATGGTGGTCATGTTTGTCCCCATGATGACCATCTTGTTTCAACTCGAAGCCAACTACGCACTCGACCCCATCCCTGTCGGCAGCACCGAGGTGATGACGTTGAAGCTCGATCCGAGCGTCACGAATCTCAAAGCCAGTGACGTTCGACTGGAACTCCCCGAGGGTCTTGAGCTGACAGCACCGCCCGTCGCCTCGGGCGAAGAAATCGCGTGGAGACTGCGCGTGGATGAAGCCGGGGATCACGTGCTTAAAATCCACGTCGGTGATGAGGTCTTCGAGAAAGGCCTCGCCGCAGGCGGAGTCTCACGAACCGTGCCCTTCCTTCGCACCAAGGCCTGGGAGGCCTTCCTCTATCCTGGAGAGGCTGCACTCCCATCCGACTCGCCCGTGCAAGAAATCCGCCTGGCCTACCCGGACCGCAAGATTCCGTTTCTTCCCGACGGGGAAGGTGGAATTCTGCTCTCCTTCTTCCTGCTCTCCATCGGCGCTGGCCTGGCTCTCAAGGGCGTCTTTGGTGTGACGCTGTAGCAAAGCAGGGCCACACAAGCCCGCAGTGCTCACGCGAAATCAGCACGCTTCCGCGTAAAGAAGCCGACCTGCCAGGCGTACCTAGCGGTCGTCAGAAAACAGTCGCGGATCCAATGCCGGTGCGTTGCGCACGACCGTCGGGACGTTTATCAACCGGCTCACAACAAGGCTTGCGATCATCAGGCCGACGTAAAGCGAAACGAAAATCGTGGTCCCCTCACCGACGATCTGCGAATAGAGCGTCGTTGCCGGCAGGAACATAACCGCCATGATCAGCGCTACGCGCAGCGCTCGGCCAGACCGCTGTCGCGGTGGCCTCGCTGGTTGCATCGGTTGCATACTGTCACCTCTCCCCAAAGATCGCTGGCCAACTTCGGCCAACTCCGCCTCGCGAAGCATACCCAGTCAACAATCCGATTTCGTCTATTCAGTACGACTGTTTCGAAGTTTGAACCCTCGCAACCAAAGAACCGTCACAGCACAACCGTGCTCGTTTGCGTAACGATCGCGGCTCAAATCGCTCGTCGCGCGCCTCTCCAACATCGAAAGCCGGACACTTCGGCTGCCTCACATACGGACAGAGCCGAGGCCCCACAGGCCCGCAAAGCAACAGCAACGAGTCGCTTGCGACCGCCATGCCAAGGACCGGTGAAGAACTTCGCTGGCAGTTCTGCCCCGACTTTCGTGCCGGGCTCTCCCCGGAAATCATGGGCGCTGCTAGGGAATCTTTCCCTGCGAGCGCAGATGTTCCCAGGCCAGAAAAATTCCCAGAGCGCTTGGTCCATCCCGCAGCCTGCCCGACACAACTGCTGTGCGGAGCTCCTCGAGTGGCACCTTCACGACCTCTAATTGCTCGGTGCACTCACGGGCCAGCGCTCCCTTCGCCGACAGCCCGCTGGCTAAAAAGAGGTGGTAATGCTCATTGCTGATGCCACTGCTGCCGTGAAACACACCGAGATGCACAAGTTGCTCGGCGAGATAACCCGTCTCTTCTTCGAGCTCTCGGCGGGCAGCGACTTCCGGCGCATCTCCATCGAGACCGCCTGACGGACATTCGAGAGCGACCTCTTGCAGCGTGTGTCGGTAGATCTGCTCCATCAGCACCCTTCTGTCATCAAGCAGAGCCACCACCATCGCGTAGCCAGGGTGCTCAACAAAGGTGTAGGTGATGTCCTCGCCCGTCGGGAGGGTCAATTCATCCTGCCGCAACTTGTACCAGTGGCTGTCAAACAGGTATCGGCTCGAACGCCGAACCCAGCCGCCGTCATCAGAACCTTGCGGCTGGCGTTCATGCCCCTCATAGCTCATAGCAGAATGCTTCCCTTCTATGCCGGAGTCTAGGCTCGGCGACGCGGAAACAAATCGACAAACTCGAAGAGCCGAGAGCCTGCTCTAAGGCGACCTCAGAGTCGAAAACTCGCGGCCGGTTGCGACGAAGAGGTTGCAGGCGCTCATCGTATTCTCATGTCAACTCAGACATCATCCACATGATTATGGAACAGGCCCTTCTCTGCCCTCTCTCCATCGCATCATTTCCCGCATTCACTTCATCTATCGACACGATCTCATGGCAAGGAGCAACATGAAGAGCAACAGCCCCTCCCCCCGGACAGGCTTTCAATCGACAAGCGGGATGCTGATGGGCATCTGCATCCTCACGGGCATCGGCATCATGGCTCTCATCTCGCAGTTCAACGGAGGGCACTCTTCTCCTACGAATACAACGGACCCCGCGCTCACACAGGCCATCGACCGCATGGGAGATCGCTTTGAAAAGAT
>JAQWOM010000005.1 GCA_029245865.1 Planctomycetota bacterium | reverse complement strand
GAACTGCTTTTTCCAGGCTCGCCGGGGCAGCATGCCCAGCGCAGGGTTTTCCAGTCCGAGGTTCTGGACCAGGCGTTCTGAGGCGAGGTCGGCCAAGCCGGTTGCGCTGGCGCGTAGCATCTCGGCGGCGAAGGGGTCTGTTGTCTGCATGGCGCTAGGAAGCTCCCCGTGATCCTATCAATTGCTCTTCATGGCCCGGTTCCACTTCGGTGCGGATGCCTTGGAGCATTCCGCGAAAGACGATGCCGTGGAGTGGTTTCACTGCCCACCAGTAGAGGAGGCCAGAGAGTCCTTTTGGCAGGAACGAAGCTCTCTGAGTGAGCCGCACCTGACCATCTTTGAGATCGTCGATATCGAATTCGAGCAGGGCTTCCCCGGGGACTTTCATTTCGGCCCGAAGTGCAATGCGTCGAGGTGGCTCATGAAGTGTGACGCGCCAGAAGTCGAGGGCTTCGCCGTAGGCCACGCGTTCGGGGTCTTTGCGTCCTCTCCGTAGCCCCGGTCCACCCACGAGGCGGTCCATGGCGCCACGAAGCTTCCAGAGGAAATCAGCTGCGTAGTATCCGTGCCCACCTCCGATGCGACAAACCGCCGCAAAAACATCTTTGGCGGGAGCTCGGATGGTGATTGACCATTCGTCGACATAGGCATGGCCTCCCGCCCAGTCTGGATCGCCCGGCATGGGCCCCGAGTCGCTCCAGGAGCTTTCGACTTCGTGACGTTCTGTATGGGCAAAGGCCTCCTGAACAGCTTCGCGAGCTCCAAGCAACTTGGTGGGCATGAGCCGCGCTGCTTCGTCTTCGCGGCAAATCACGGGATTCTTCAACCCTTCGGCGAGGGGGCGAGCGATGAGATGGCTCAAGGGGGTCACGAGGTGAATCCACAGCGAGCTGAGTCGCGGAGTGAGAAGTGGCACCGGAAGAACGAGCCGTTTTCGAAGACCGCGCACTTCTGTGACAAGCCGCATGAAATCTTCATACGTGACAATGTCTGGGCCCCCAATATCGAGAGTGCGTCCCACAGTCGCCGGTTCTCGCAAGCAGGCAACGAGGTAGTGCAACACATCTCGAACGGCAATGGGTTGGCAGGGCGTGCGTACCCAGAGAGGTGTCACCATCACCGGGAGGCGTTCAACGAGATACCGCAGAATCTCGAAGGATGCTGAACCTGACCCGACAATCATTGCGGCACGTAACACCGTGACCGGCACCGGCCCTTCTGCGAGCAGTTCTTCAACTTCACGTCGAGAGCTCAGGTGAGCACTGAGTTCAGGGCCCGTTTCTCCGAGCCCTCCCAGGTAGATGATGCGCTCGATCTCTGCATCCGCGGAGGCTTTCGCGAAGAGAGTGGCCAGTTCCCGATCTCGAAGACGATAGCTCGGCCCAGAAGAGACCATGGAATGCACGAGATAGTAGGCGACATCACAGCCTTTGAGGGCTGCTGTGAGGGCCTCGCTATTCGCCACATCACCCTCGACGATTTCGAGGGCGGGATGTCCAAACCACGGACGGTTCGCAAGCTTTTTGGGAGAGCGGACGAAGCAGCGAACCCTCTCGCCTGCCTTGAGGAGCCTGGGGACCAGTCGCCCCCCGATGTAGCCGGTGGCTCCCGTGACCAGGACCGGCTTCTTCCTCTCGTCGGTCATGTCAGTCACGGAACGCTCCAGGGGCTTTGTCATCTTGTAAGCGACTTCGACGGGATTCACTCGGTGGATTCACCTTCATTATTCGTCTTTGAATCCAGACGGCCAGAGCCGGCGAATCATGGGGAGTCTCCCTCAGGCACCTCACCTCCAGGCTGCTTCATGACAAGCACTGTCCCTCCCCTTCGAATCTCTTCCGAGGGCGATCTGCGGCCTGAGGGCCGTTGGGTCCTGTACTGGATGACGGCAACTCGTCGAACACGGGACAACTATGCCTTGGACCGTGCTCTGGAACTGGCTCGGGCTCTCAACAAGCCCCTGGTCGTTGTCGAAGGGCTCCGGTGTGGCCATCGCTGGGCCTCGCCGCGGTTTCATCGTTTTGTTCTTGAGGGCATGGCCGACAATGCTCGAGCTTTTGAGGGAACGGGAATTTTGTATCACCCCTTCGTCGAACGAGCCCCTGACGAGGGGCGGGGCTTGTTGCACGCGCTGTCCGAGAAAGCGAGCGCGGTGGTTGCCGACGAGTCGCCGGCTTTTTTCTTTCCGCACATGCTGGCAGCGGCAAGGAAAGTCGTCGCCACGCGTTTCGAGGCAGTTGACTCGAATGGCTTACTCCCACTGCGGGCATCAGATCGAGAGCGGAGCCGAGCCTTCGACTTCCGCCGGCTGGTGCAAAAAATCCTTCTCGATCACCTTGGCCAACCTGCCCGGAGCCATCCACTTCGGCGTTGCTCTGTACGCCCCCTGGCTCAGTTGCCCGCGCGGATTCGTCAGCAGTGGCCCGCCGCTCTGCTCGAAGAAAACTCGATCGATCTCGCCAGTCTGCCCCTCGACCATCAGGTCGTCCCGGTCGCTCTCAAAGGCGGGTCTCGCGCGGGCCGTCGTGCCATGAGGCGGTTCGTGAAGGGAGCCCTGGAGAGCTACACCGACATGCGGTCTCATCCTGATGTGACGGGGACGAGCGGACTCTCTCCTTACCTTCATTTTGGTCACGTGGGTGCGCGGGAAGTGTTCGATGCTGTGATGACCATGGAGGACTGGTCACCTCGTCGGCTCGGATTGGGGTGCTCCGGTTCACGGACCGGATGGTGGGGTGTCTCCGCTTCAGCGGAGGCGTTTCTGGATCAACTCGTGACCTGGCGAGAGCTTGGCTTTCACTTTTGCTTTCATCGCCCAGATCACCAGGACTATCGATCGCTTCCCGCCTGGGCCCGCAAGTCGCTGGCTGAGCATGCGGCCGATCCACGGCCCTTCCTTTACACGCTGGAAGAGTTCGAAACGGGATCGACTCACGACCCTCTCTGGAATGCCGCGCAGCGCCAACTCCGCGAAACAGGTCTGATGCACAATGCTCTGAGGATGCTCTGGGGAAAGAAGATCTTGCACTGGAGTCGCTCTCCTCAAGAAGCGTGGCAGATCCTCTTCGCTCTGAACGACCGCTGGGCACTCGACGGGCGAGATCCCAACAGTTCGTCGGGGATTGGATGGACGCTGGGTCGGTTCGACCGCGCTTGGGGTCCCGAGCGGCCTGTCTTTGGAAAGATACGGTTCATGACTTCAGACTCTGCGCGACGAAAGCTTCGCCTGAAAAGCTGGCTCGCGAATTGGTCCGAAGAAAGTGACCTTCTCCGCGGCAAGAGGGAGGAATTGTGTCCGAGGGCGCCCTCCGATCGCGTCTGAAGCCGGAAGTCTTTTTGCAGGCTACGCCTCTGTTGGTCTCTTATCCTTGAGAGAGGGGCCCTTTTCTTCTGACGAAACGTGGGATGTCGCATGCCTCGAGGGCTTTTCAATCTCTTGCTGACCCTGACTCTGCCCGTTGTCGCGGGGGCCCAGAGTGCGGTCTGGTCACCCGAGAACAGCGAGCCCTGGGATTATCTGGCAGCTCCTCTCGAGCCCCATTGCCTGCAGACCTACCGACTCTTTCTGCCTGACGAACCCTTCACTCAGCCGCCCGAGGGATGGCCCGTTGTGGTTTCCCAGAATCTCAAGGGATACAAGGTGAGCAATGACACCACCGTGATCGTGGGGGGCTCGGCTCTGGGCGAGATGCTGGCCCGGGGACTGGCGGTGGTGGTGGCAAGAGCGACGCCTTCGCAGGAACTCTCCGACCCGCAGTGGGCCGACTGGTGCGGGACCGCTCCGGACCTGCCGGGGCATGGGATGTTTCATCCCCCGAGAACGATTCCGCCTGACCTTGTCGCACAGAAAATCGCTCCGTACGAACACCCGGCCTACCACATGCCCGAGAAGGATGCGGTCATGCTCTTGCAGCACGTGCGTCACCTTGCTCGAAGCGAGGGGCCTTTCGAGACAGACCGTGAGCAGGCCATGGCCAGTTTAGATCATCGGCGCATCGCAGCTCATGGTGTGTCGTCTGGTGCGACGAGCATGCTCTGGGCTGCGGCAGGCCCCGATCGACGTGACCTCGGGCCCTGGGCCGGTCTTGCCGGTCAGCATGCTGAATCCACACGCCCGCATCTGGTTGCATTCCGGACGCCCCAGATGTGGCGACCTCTCTTCGATCCGGATTTGCAGTTTGATGTGAATCACTTCGGATTGAACGGGCACAGCGAAATTGATGCAGAGCGCTTTGGAGATGCAACGCCAGATGAGTTGCTGGCTCTTTCGCCACTCGCATTTCAGGATGAAGAGTGGGCCGACACATTGCCCATGTACCTGCAGTACGGCGAGACTTCGGTGTGCGTTGACTACCTGCCGTCGGACGGTGCTTTCTGTGGGCCCTATCCTTTCTGTTACGACGGCTGGGGGCAGGAAGGTGTGAACAATCCGGGTGGCCAACCGTCCCAGTTGCATCCCTCCTGGAGCGGATACGCCTGGAAAACGGCTCACCCCGACAGCACGGAACTCGTGATCTCCACGGCCGAGGCTTACGCCCAGGCCGACGGTGTCGAAGCGGTGCCGCTTTTCGAGGGCAGTGCAGCCCTCAACGCCCACATGGCGAACTGGCTCGCAGAGCAGATGGCGGCGCTCGTGCCCAGTGTCGCGGCACCTGCGGCCGACATCTTGCCCGGTGGCAAGGTGCTCGGAAGTCTCGGCGAAGACGCGGTGCACAGCCTGGCCTTCGAAGCGACGGCCGGGACGATGTTGCGGGCGACTCTGAAGCGTGTGCAGGGAGCGTTGCAGCCGGCTCTGCGTCTGGTGGCCAGCGATGGAAGCTGGTTGAACGTGCCCGGCGAGAGTGTCCTGGGGTCGAAGAAGGCCCTCCTCAAGAAGGTCGAGATTCCGACCACCGGTGCCTACCGTCTCGAGGTGCTCGGTCAGGGGCCAGCGGCAGGTGACTACAAGCTCAAGCTGCGGTTAGCTCAGGACAAGGTGCACAAAGCCGCCGTCGTCGTGACGGATGCCACCGAAGAAGTCGACGTGACCTTTGAGGCCGTGGCAGGTACGACTCTCAAGCGTTTTGAGGTGCAACGCACCAAGGTGCCGAAGGGCTCTCCGAAGGAACTCGACGGCGTGCCGGCAAAGTGGTTTCCCACGGTCGTGCACTTGCGCGCACCAGACGGGCGCTTGCTGCCCGTGGACTCCCTCTTGAAGACATCGGCTTCCGGTAAGAGTGTCTCCGGCGGACCGCTGCTTCTGGCTCAGACGGGCACCTACACCCTGCGCGTGGGAAGTGATCAGGATTCGGTGGGCTACGGACGCGTGCGTGTGCGCCTGGCACGCCCCAAGGCGAGCGGCCCGGTGCAAGTGGAACCCTAGCGCATGAGTTCCTGGCCGATGATCAGCTTGCGGACCTCGGTCGTTCCTCCGCCAATCTCAAGCACCTTGATGGCCCGAAAGAGCCGATTGATCTCGTACTCCCAGGCGTAGCCCCGAGCACCCCAGATTTGCACCGCCTGGTTGAGTATCCAGTTGAGAGATTCGCCCACGTAGAGCACCGCAGCCGCCGTGAGCTTGTGAATCTCGCCCACGCCGCCCTGGTCGTAGGCGGTGTCTTCTGCAGCAGCCAAGGCCCTGTAGGTCATGGTGCGCATGGTCTCGACCCGCACGTACATGCCCGCCAGCTTGTCCTGGATGAGCTGGTAGTTGCCGATCGCCTTGCCGAATTGACGACGCTCCTTGGCGCGCTCGACACACAATTCGAGGGCTCTTTCGGCGATGCCAAGACCGATGCCCGCCGCCAAGGCACGTTCGATGTCAAGGCCGCGCATGATGACCCGGTGTCCACGATTCCACCCGCCCACAAGACTCTCGGCTGGTAGCCGGCAGTTCTCGAACGACAACTCTCCCCAGGTGGTTCCGCGGAAACCCATTTTCTCGATGTTGCGCACCACTTCGAATCCAGGCGAATCGCTGGGCAACATGAAAGCCGAAAGGCCTCCTTGTGGGTCGGCCCTGGTCATGACCATGAGGATGTCGGCTGTAGGCCCGTTGCCGATGAACTTCTTGGTGCCGTTGAGGATGTAGCCGTCACCGTCTTTGCGGGCCGTGGTGCTGATGGAACCGAGCAGGTCGGAGCCCGCCTCCGGTTCGGTCATGGCGAGCGCGCCCACTTTGGTCCCTGCGCAGAGGTCGGGTAACGCCCATTGTTTTTGTTCGTCGTCAGCGTTCCGCAGGATCGTGTTCATGCAGAGGCTGTCATGACACAGGTAGGCAAGCGCTAAGCCATGGTTCCAACGTCCGAGGGCTTGAAGTATGAGACCGCCTTCGAAAATGCTCAGCCCTTGTCCACCCCACTCGGTGGGGACGCTGACGCCGAGGAAGCCTGCGTCGCCCATGCGCTTGAAGAAGTCGTCGGGGAACCAGTCTTCGTCGTCCATGCGCTGCGCATGGGGGTAGAGCTCTTCTCGGGCAAAGGTGTCGATGCGCTCGAGGAAGTCAGCCTGCTCTGATGTTAAATCGAAGCGAGTGGACATGTCGTCCGGACCATATCCGCGCATTCGCCTCAGACCAAGTGTGGTCGGCAGGTTCGGTGCCCGCTCGGGCCTCTCTCTGGCGACTGGCGGGCTCAAGAAGGCCTGACGAAAGCTCGCCCGGCGCTTTGAGCTCACCTCGACGGGGGCATGACGGGCTGGTACTGTTCCTCAGGAAACACCCTTTTCCAGCTCTCTCAGGATCCTCAAGGGCTGCATCGGGTCGCAGGGAATCTGCGTGAGATCGTCTCGTTCTAGGAGATCAAGGTGGTTGCTGAATCTGCTGTCATCACGGGCGTGGCGAGTTATCTGCCAGACGGTCAACTGACCAACGACATGATCGTGGAGCACTTCGGCGATTGGACCGCCGAGAAGATCGAGACGAAGACGGGCATTCGTTCTCGCCACATGGCGGACGAGGCCGAGTTCACCAGCGACATGGCGGTGTCGGCGGCCGAGGCGCTTTTTGCTCAGGACCCGCGGCACAGAGAAGACATCGATCTCGTGGTGCTGACCACGGTCACTCCTGATTACATCGTTCCGATCACGGCGGGCATGGTGCAAGACCGACTCGGGCTGCCCACGAGCACCGGCGCTTTCGATGTGACTCTTGGTTGCAGTGGTTATGTGTACGGGTTGTCCATCGCGACGGCCTTCATCGAGTCGGGGCGTGCACGCAAGGTGATGCTGGTCACGTCCGACCGTTTCACCATCTGCACTGAGAAGGCTCCGCAGCAGGTGCGTACGATCTTCGGTGATGGCGCGACCGCAACGTTGCTCGAAGCCGAGAGCCTGGCCAAGCAGACAGCTGCCGAGGGGCCTCCGCGTCGCATCTTCGGTCGGGTGGGTGGCATTGAACTGGGGACCGATGGCTCGGGGGCTCCGCGACTCATGGTTCCCACGAGTGCTTCCAAGGGGTGGGTGGGGGCCGAAACGAGTGAGTCGGGATGGCCTGAGGTCTACATGGAAGGCAGCGAGGTCTTTGACTTCACGCTGCGCACCATCGCGCCGCGTATCAGAAGCTTCCTGTCAAATCACGATCTCGGTGTCGAAGATGTTGACCACTACGTCTTTCATCAGGCCAACATGTTCATGCTGGAGCACATGCGCAGGCGGCTGAAGATTCAGCCAGAACAATTCGTGGTGCGCATGGAAGACGTGGGCAACACCATTTCCACGAGCATTCCTCTGGCGCTCGACACGGCCATCAGCAAGGGCGAGGTGAAGCCTGGTGCACGCATTCTGTGCGTGGGTTTCGGCACCGGGTATTCGTGGGGTTCGGTGCTCTTGGAAGCGGTCGACTGAGCCCGCGCTCGCGAGAGGATCTCGTGGATGCCTACAGGTAGCCCAGAGCTTTGAGGCGTTCCACCATGTCTGCGGGGATTCCGATCTCGTCCGAAGGGCTGTCCGGAAGACGAACCACGTAGACACCGGGGGGGATGTTGACGTCTCCGTCACTTCCCATGGAGTTGCGCTCTGCTTGTGTGAACAGCGTGGACAACTGTTCCACGTGCAGGCTGTCGTCATTACCGACGAAATCCAGAGGCGGGCGCGCTTTCTTGCGCTCCGGTCCCAGGTAGATCGGCATGCGTACTGCTTGATCGGCTTTGTACGGCTGAACGAAGACTCGGGCATCCGGAGGATCTACACGAATGATCAACGTGTCTTCGTCTGGAATGCGCCCTTTCCCGGCGGCACTGTCGCTTCTTGGTGAGAGGTCGCAGCGGATGGTTACGGTGGATCCTCCCACTTCGTAATCCACGCGGTCGCCGGATTCGAGATCCGTCGAACTGACGTCGACAAACGCGCCCTCTGTGCTCAGCGTCATGTTCCAGGAGTCACCTGCCGAGGTCTTGCCTCCGATGCCTTTGACAACCAGGCCTGACTGTTCCGTGGCGCGCTGCATTTCGAGCAACAGTTTGAGCTCCGCCAGTTTCTCGGGGCGCAGGTCCACGAGGTTTCTGTTTTCGCCAGGGTCCTCACGAATGTTGAACAGGTACTCCTGGGGCTCGGGAAGGAGTTCTTCGAAGTACTTGTAGTCACCCAGCACGATGCCTTCCGAGATGTACAGCTCTTGTTTGGTGAGGTTCAGATCCAGAAAGATCGGGACCTCGTCCGGATCGGGACCGAGGACTTCCAGCAGATTTCGGCCTGCGAGTCCGTCCGGCCGCGGGTGCTGATGCAGGTCAAGTTGTGTGACCAGCACATCCACGAGGGAGACAGGTGTGCTGACGACCTGCCCGGCGTGCTTCTGTTGGGGGAGCTTGAGAATGAGAGGAATCTTGACGAGTTCATTGAACAGCTGCGTGCCGTGGCCCCCACGGCCGTGATCGAGAAATTCCTCGCCGTGATCACTGAGAAACCAGATGACGGTGTTGTCGTACAGGCCACGATCTTTCAGGCCCTGCAGAAAAACGCCGAACTGATCGTCGGCATACCGAATCTCACTGTCGTAAAGGGCCACCGTGTTACGCAACTGCATGGGTTGAGCAGGTTTGTCGAGCTTGCTCGCGATGCCCGGGGGGCGGGGCGTGTCGGTGAACAGTGTGTCGTAGGGTTCGAGAGGGTCGTTGGGCCCGTGTGGGTCGATGGTATGCAGGTAGAGAAAGAAGGGTTCTTCGGGTGGGCGATCATCAAGCACTTCGAAAGCCCGCTCGTTCACTTCCTGTGCGTGAATCTGCATCCAGCCGCCGGCCGTGGCGACCTGTTCGCCCAGATCTTCGAAGTGATCGTAGCCGCGATTGAAACCCCAGTGTTCGGCCACGAAAGGGTTCGTGATGATGGCAGCACAGTAGTACCCCAGGGCGCTCAGAATCTCGCTGAGCAGTTCGGTGTCACCGGAGAGAGGGTTGTTGCGAGAGACAGCGCCGTGCTGCCGTGGTTGCAACCCGGTGAGCAAGGAACCGGTGGACGCCTTGGTCCATGAACTGGTCGCGAAGGCCTGTTCAAAGAGGATGGCATCTTGGGCCAGAGCGTCGATGCTGGGGCTGGTTTGCCGTTCGTACCCGTACACCCCGAGGTGATCCTGTCGAAGGGTGTCCACCAGATAGAGGACCACGTTGGGTCGTGGTGCCGCTTCCTCGCTCCCGCAGGCTGTCGTCATCGCCGCCGCGAGGAGTAGGAGAGAGAGGAATCCTTTGTTGACTGGGGAGGTCATGGCGGTGGGGAGGGGGCGTTGCACGATCAGCGTAACCCATCGGTTGCCGCCTACAAGCTCCCTCGGTGCTGACCTGTTCGCGGGACCGGGTTTCGCATTTTCCGTTGGCAGAGAGTGCCCGGCTTAGTTGTCGACGATGTATTCAATCCTGCAGATGAGCATCTCGTCGTCCGTCTGCGGGCCCCAGGAAACGTCGGCGGAGGCATCTGGATTTGCCGGGTTGTCGGCACCGTTGTCCCACCAACCGGTCGCAATGATTTCCGTGCCGGCCGGCAGGTAGAGCGGCTCGAAGAGCCGATACGAGTGCTGCCAGTTGAAGTCGTAGCGGGGAACGCGAAGAAGCGTCTTGCGCTTTTCTCCGGGAAGGATGACATCCACGCGGAATGCCCGCCCGCGGATGTGCATGTGGGGGGTCACGGCGGTGAGTGTGATGGGTTGCAGAAGAGTTCTGCTTGCTTCTTCACGATGATCAGAAGCATAGGCTGGAATCAGGATGTTCGCGTTGCCGATGCGCTCGCTTCGCAACTCGAACTTCGGGGGCTCATCGAGAAAGTTCAAGCCCAGTTCGGTTTGTTCAGAGGCCGGCTGACCATTGGGTGCGAAGTGATACTGAAAATAGAGCGTGGTTCCCCGCGGTAGAAGGCGTCCGGTCGACGGAGGATAGATGATGTGGTCGTTGCCAGGAATGTAGCTGGCAATGGCGCCCTCACGGCTGAGCCCGTCGAAGAGAACATTTTCTGCGACTTCGACGTCTTCTGATTCGGGTAGTGGCCAGACGTTCATGTGGTGGACCTGCTCACGGGCCGTGGGCTGGATTTCGACGCCAGTGATCCACTTGTCCTCCCCGAAGTCCGTGGGAACCTTGCGGTGCACGTACGGCATGACGCCTTCCGCTTTGACCCGAATGGGCTTCGGGAGTTCGACGATGATGTCCGGTTCATCGATTTTCCACCGGCTCTCGAACGAAGGGGCGATGGGGGCATGAGCCGGATCGCCCGTGGGGCGGTCGGAGGCGAGCCAGGCAAGCAGGTCGTCGCGATCAGCTTGGGCGAGGGTGCGGTCGTTCAGCCAGCGCGTCCGCGTTCCGTCACCCGCGGGGCTTGCGTTCCAGGGCGGCATGATGCCGCGCTTGATCACGAAGCGGATCATGGCTGCTTTGGCTTCGACCTGTTCTTGCGTTTCCAGAGCGAATGGAGCGAGACCTCCCGAGCGGTGACATTCCAGGCAATTGGTCTGAACGACCCGAGAGATCCGGTTGTGGTAGGTGACTTCTTTGTCGGCTTCCCAGTCGGGTTCCGAGTCGATGAAGCAGCCGGGCGCTGATGTGGCTGTGGCAAGGGGGCGTTTGCCGATGAGGGTGGCTTCCAGTGCATCGATGAGAAACGTCTTTTGAGGCGAATCGGCGGGGGTGTAACCGACGCCGTACTGATCATCGACAGCCCCGCGATAGAGCAGTGTGTTGGCTCTGTCGACGACAAAGACTTCCGCGGTGCTCTGCACGCCGAGCGCATTGCGAATGTGTCCGTCGGCGTCGTTGATGTAGGGGCCTTTCAGACCATGAGCCTCTACCGAGGCTCGCATCTCTTCGAGGGATGCACTTTCGTTCACGTTGATGAAGAGGAAGGCAACATCTCGATCTGCGTATTGGGCTTCCAAGCGGGCGAGGACAGGGGCATAACGCTTGGACAGCGGGCAGGTCGGATCTGTGACGGCAATCACCAGGATCGTGGCGCCGTCGGCATCACCAGCTTCTTGAGCGTAGTCGTTCAGAGAACTGCTGTTACCTTCGATCGATTCGAACGGGAAGTCAGAAATTCTTTGGCCGATGCCGAACTGCCCTGCGATCAGCAACTCGGGCGTCACGAAGGCTGCCTCATCGGAGGCTGCGTCGAGTGAGTCCTCAGATGTTGCCGTGACGGCATCCAGCAACGGCAGCAACTCGTCGGTGCTAAGTTGTCCGCTGGAGTCCCGGTCGAGCCTCTTGAAGAAGCCCTGGAACTGGAGCTTCTTCCAGGGTGCCGATTGGCCGGCCGTCTCCCGGGCGAGCCCGGCTTCCCGCAGAATCGCGAGTTCCTCGAAGCTGAGTTCGCCGTTGGCGTCGCTGTCCAGCAAGGAGAAGAGACCGAGGCGGGTGATCTCGCTGCTGGAGATCAGGTCATCGGTGTTCTCATCCAGCGCATCAAACCATTCACGTGAGGTGAGGACATCGAGGGACTGGGCACGGGCGTCAACGGCAGTGAAGACGACGATCAGCAAGATCGCGCTGCCTGGTATCCAGCGAAGACGACGGGGCATCAAGGAAGAAAGCATTCTCGATTTACGCTGGAAAGGTTGCGGGTGCGGGGACGTGAGCGCTGTTTTCTGAATCCGACCGCAAAAGAAAAGACCTCACTATCCTGAGCACAGAGTCGCCTTGCGTCAAGGATCTCTCATGGATCACGTCGGCAGGAGCCTTGTGAATGCTTCACTGTTTTTCAGGAGTATTGTCTCTTACTTCGTGAAGTTGGCGAGGAAAGACCCCTGGGTTCGAAAGACGAGCAGTTCTTCCATGGGGCGCGCACCAAGAGCGTCGTAGAAGGCAATGGCCTTCGTGTTTGTTCGCAACGACCACCACTCGAAGCGGGCGCATTCACGAGCATGGGCGATGTGGCCGATGTGTTCGAACAGCTTTCGGCCCAGGCCTTTGCCCTGAAACGCGGGCCGAATGAACAGGTCATCAAGGTGTAAGCCTCGGCGCGCCGTTGTGGTGGCGAAGGTCTCGTAGAAAACGGCGAAGCCTGCAACTTCAGATTCACATTCCGCGATGACAGCTTCCGCGGCGGGTTTGGGGCCGAAGAGACTGTTCCTCAGATCGGTCTCATTGGCCGTGACGTCGAAGGGAAACTGTTCGGCCAGAGCGAGCTCATGAATGAGTCGCAGTAGCAACTCGACATCTGACGGCGTGGCAGGGCGTATATCCAGAGTGTCCATCTGGTGATCTCAAGAGATTGTGCGCTTGGCGTTCTTTAACGCACGTAGCCCAGTTCGATCAGGCGTTGGATCGTGTCTTCGGAAAGTGTCGAAGAGTCGGTTTCGCTGCTCTCTCTCAGAGCGGCGCCAACCTCTAACTGGGTCTCAAGGGTTTGCTCAGCGAAGCGGATCAAGTTCTTGGACGCGGGGTCCTCGGCGGTGAGCATGGTTTGTTCGCCGGGGTCCGTGGAGAGATCAAATTGATCCCAGCTCTCGGGGTTTCGTTGCCGGATGATCTTGTTCTGGTTTTGCCGCGCAGCGATGCCCCACATTCCGGGCTTTTTCTGAAAGCTGAAGAGAGGGCGACCCGTCTCTGTTGGCCCAAGAAGCGATTGTCCATCACAGAGATAGGAACTGGGCAGGCCGAGCAGGTCGAGAACCGTGGGGGTCGTGTCGACGCCTGAGGCGGGTGTCTCGATGACGACAGGCTCCTCGCCCGGAATGTAAAGAATGAAGGGGACGTGGAGGTCTGTGTCGAAAAGAGATCCATGGCCGAGACTGCCGTGTTCAAAGAAGGCTTCGCCATGGTCTGAAGTGACCAGAATGGCGGTGTTCCCCGCCCAGGGCGGTTCTTGGAGAGCACTGAGCAATCGCTCTAAGTGCGTGTCGGTGTAGAGAATCTCGGCGTCGTACAGATCAGAGAGATACTCCCGATCGTCCGCTGTTGTCTTGTGGGCGCTGGGCAAAAATTTCTTGGCGTGACGCAGGCCACCCCCGCTTTTTGCGTTTCGAATTTCTTCGACACGTTGACGCACTGGTCCGTCGTAGTCCGGGTTTGAGAACTGATCGAAAGCGACAGGTGGGGCGTAGGGTGTGTGAACCTGATAAGTGTGAAAGAACAGAAAAGTTGGCTGTTCGGGGTCTGCCTGGTCAAGCCATCCGAGGGCGCGATTGACTTTCTGCTTGATGTCTTCCGGTTGTGATTTGAAGACATCGAAGCCGCGGTCGAATTGGAAGTCTTCGGTGAGATATCCGCTGTCCGTGAAGGCTGCGGTGACGAACCCTTCTTTGTGGAGGGTCTCTGCCAGAGTCGGGAGGCTGGTGGGCGCCACGGCGATCTGCGTGGCCTCGCTCTGGTCCCTCTGATTGGGGCCGAGAGCCACGTTGTGAACGCCATGAACAGGGGGGTAGACCCCTGTGAGCATGGACATGTGCGAGGCAGCGGTGGAGGGGGCTGTCGACGTGACGGCACGATAGACCCGTGATTTTTCGGCCAGTCGATCGAGGTTGGGTGAGGTGTTTCTGGTGTAGCCGTAACTGCCGAGTCGATCCGCTCGCAGGGTGTCGATGGAGATCACCACGAGATGCCGTGGAGGGGTGGGCTGTTCCTCGACCAGCGTGGTCTGGTCTCCGCAGCTCACGAGAAAAAGGGCCGCGAGGACTCGAGGAACATGCCTGATGAATCTTTGCTCTTCCATGGAAGAGATCATACCCCCGGTTCGATCCGTATTTGCCGACGGAGATCTCTCTCGGGCTTGGAGACTCTCAGGCGACAGGCAAGATCGCGATTACTGCGTGACCGGAGGGCCTGGGGGGCTAGAGACGACAGGTGTCAGTCTCCGGCTTGCTTCACCCGTCAGTCCTCCTGGCCCGTCGTAGCCGATCGTGAGTGTCTTGTTCGGTTCATAGGTCGCATGTGGGTGCTGTTCCAGCAGAGTGACATGCCCGTCGGGCCAGGTGACCCGAACACTCTCGACAGTGAGTGCGTCGGCCAGGCCAAAATGGGACGTGATCTCTGACTGACTGAGGAACGAGGCTCCCGCATTGACGATGTCTAATTGCGTGACTCCATCCGCTGTGACTTCAATCTTGGAGCCGAAACCGTCCGGCGCAATATGGTTCGCTCCCTGAGTGTCAAGCTTCACGCGCAGCCAGTTGGTGGAGTCGCCTGTGAGTTCGTTTCGGAAAAGTTTGAACGGTTCATCAAGAGCGCAGACCAGGATATCTTGGTCGCCATCGTTGTCGTAGTCCAACTGTGCTAGGCCACGACCGTTGCACACGTGGGCGATGTTGCAGGCTTCTCCGGATTCTTCGAAGCGATCGAGGGGGAACTTGGACAGGAAGACGTAGAGCGGCTGGTCGACCCATATCGATTGAGGCCAACCGTTGTTCGCCACGATGTCGAGGTCGGAGTCGTGGTCAAGGTCGACGGCTGTTGCTCCCCAGCCCCAACCGCCCTCATCGACGCCTGCTGTGTCTCCCTCTTGTTCGTACACATGGCTGCCCAAGCCTTGATAGAGCATGTTCCCGAGCGCAAATGTGTTGTGCCAGAACCCATAGATAGACGTCACGTACCAGTCGAGTTGTCCGTCTCTGTTGAAGTCACCGACGCACTGGCCCATGCCGTAATCGTCGAGGCCTGTGCCTGAAAAGGCGGTGGCTTCGAGGAATGTGCCATCTCCATTGTTGATCAGATAGCGGCTGGTCCCGAAGTCGCCTGCGATGAGTAGCTCTGGGTACCGGTCTCCATCCATGTCCACGAACTGAGGAGACAGTCCACGGACCTCGATGAGGTTTGTCGCCGGGTCGATGTGCGTCGAGGTGACATCCGCAAAGGTTCCGTTTCCATTGTTGAGGAAGTAGCGGTTCCCATCACTCAGGATCTGCCAGCCGGTCACAAAGAGGTCAAGGTCTCCGTCGAGGTCGGCATCTCCAAAGGCAGCGCCGAAACCGTCGTAGGCGATCGGACTTGTCATGCGGACGCCCGCCTCATCCGCAACATCTTCAAAAGAGTTGCCGAGATTCCTGTACAGGCGGTGAGCATCAGGTCTGTAGCTGGTCGAGGTGCCGTGACTGGCCAGGAACATGTCTAGCAGTCCGTCGTTGTCGTAATCGCCGATCGCGGGTCCGCCGGCAATGTGGGTGGCGTCGACGCCCCATTCCGTCGCGCGGTCGGTGAACGTTCCATCAGCGTTGTTGATGAACAGTCGGTCGGGGGCCGAGCCGAGCATGGGCAGAAAGATGTCTTGCCAGCCGTCGCGGTTGAAGTCTGCGACGGCCACGCCTCCGATGTCATCGTTGGTCGGAGGGCCAAGGGGCGAAATCTGCGAAGAGGTCAGGCCGGCTGCGTCTGTCTGATCCGTGAAGGTCAGAACTTGTGCCGAACTCAGAGTGGCCATGACTGCAGTCGCCAGCCCTGCCAGAACCCATGTCCAGATCGTTTCCTGTCCGGTGCACAGCTGCTTGTTCATTGCAGTCTCTTTCGCAGTCTCTTTCGCAGTCTCTTTTTCAAGCTGTATGCCATGGCCCAGGCACCATGAAGGGCATCTGCACCGGGCGCTCCTCTTCGAAGAGAAAACCTTCAATTGGCTTTCTCCCGCGAGAATAACACCTCTTTTAGCTCTCGGGGGAGCTTTCCTGCGAGGCTTCACGGGCTCTGTTCCGTCCCGAAAAGTCCTCGGCTAGGTGCTCTCGATGCTGCGAGTTTTTTTACGACTCACGGATCACGGATTATTGAGTGATCGGTGGGCCCAGCGGAGGATTCGAGCCTGCGGGAGTTGGGCGCCGCCTCGTTCCGGCTTTGAATCCGGGAGGGCCGTCGTATTCGATGGTGATCGTCCTGTTGGCCCGCACATTTTCTAGCAGGGTGATGTGTCCATTGGGCCACGTCACCTCGACGGTATCGGCCTTGGGAGATCCTTTGAGGCCAAAGTGCGACACGAGCTCTGACTGACTGAGGAAGGAGGCTCCTGCGTTCATGATGTCGACCTGCGCTTTGCCAAGGCGTGTCACGACGATCTTCGCCCCGAAACCGTTTGGTGCGATCGCTGCCGGAGATCCGAACGTCTTGAGCTTCACACGCAGCCAATTGGTTTGAGGACCTGCCAAGTCATTTCTAAAAAGCTTGAAGGGCTCGCCCAGGGCGCAGATGAGAAGGTCCTGATCGCCATCCTTGTCGTAGTCCAGGTGAGCGAGACCACGGCCTTCGCAGACGTGCGCGAGGTCGCAAACGGTTCCGGATTCCTGAAAGCTTGGGGAGGAATCGTTGGTGAGGAAGAGGTAGCTCGGTTCGCCAACCCACTCGGGCTGGAACCATCCGTTGTTTTCTACGAGGTCTTGATCCCCGTCGTGGTCGAAGTCGACCGCAGCGGCTCCATAGCCCCAGCCCCCGTCATCGACTCCTGCAGTGTTTGAGATCTCTTCATACACATGATTGCCCAGGTTGCTGTACAGCTTGTTGCCCAGGATGTCTTGGCTGTGGAAGAACCCAAAGATGGACGTCACATACCAGTCCATGAGGCCGTCGCCATTGAAGTCGCCGACGCAGTGGCCCATGCCGTAATCATCGAGACCTGTGCCCGAGAACGCCGTTCCGTCCGTGAAGGTGCCATCGCCGTTGTTGATCAAGTAGCGGCTGGTTCCAAAATCGCCCGCGAGAAGCAGTTCGGGGTAGCGATCGTCGTTCATGTCAATGAACTGCGGAGAGAAGCCCCGAACGTTGACCAGATCAGCCGCGGCTTCAATGTGTGTCGCTGTGACGTCCGTGAAGGTTCCGTTGCCGTTGTTACGGAAGTAGCGATTTCCATCACTCGCGATTTGCCAGCCTGCGACGAAGAGATCGAGGTCGCCGTCGAGGTCGGAGTCACCGAACGTGGCTCCATAGCCGTCATAGGCAACCGGGCTCGTCTGACGGACACCAGCCGCTTCCGCAACGTCTTCGAAAGAGTCACCAAGGTTTCGGTAAAGAAAGTGTGCGTCGGGGATGTAGCCGGTTGCGGTGCCGTGGCTGGCCAGGAACATGTCCAGGAGCCCGTCGTTGTCGTAATCACCGATGGCCATTCCACCGCCAATGTGGGTGGCATCGACGCCCCATTCGGTGGCGCGGTTGGTAAACGTTCCGTCGGTGTTGTTGATGAACAGCCGGTCGGGCGCTGTGCCCAGCATGGGAAGGAAGATGTCTTCCCAGCCGTCTTGATTGAAGTCCGCAACGGCCACGCCACCGATCTGGTCGTTTGTCGGCGGACCAAACTGGGGTGGAGTCTGAGAGGATGTGAGGCCGGCGGCGTCTGTTTGGTCAGAGAATGTCAGTTGTCCGCTGACCATCTGTCCGTTGGCCACCACCGCCATGAGGCAGGT
>JAQWOM010000004.1 GCA_029245865.1 Planctomycetota bacterium | reverse complement strand
TGGGCGCACATATGTGCCGAGCGACACCGATGATCCAGCCGCGATTGACGTGGATGCCGCTTGTGCCGCTTTTCAGGCCGGGCAAACATCCATCAGCATGGGCATCTTTGCGGATGTGCTGGTGAACGGTGGCACGATGGGCGACCAAGTGGACGCTGAAGGTGGTCGTGTCGACGTTTCGTTGCGCGTGTCGTCGCCCACCTGGGTGCGACCAAGGCGCGCCCTCGTCTTTTGCAACGGAGAAGAGGTCGCGGCGATGGATGTTCCTGTCGTCGAGGGAAAGCCGACGGATGTGACCCTTGACCTGCCCGTGCAGTTGGCATCCATGCGTGACGCCTGGCTGGTTTGTGTCGTGCTGGGAGATGGCATCGGTGGGCCTTGGTTTCCCCTGCTCAATGACTACACGCTGGCCGCAACGAACCCGGTCTTTCTCGACGTTGATGGAGACGGCGCGTACTCGAATCCTCGGGTGACGGCGCAGGCCATGCTCGAAGCGGATTTGCTCGCTGGGCGTGAACTCGCTGGCCCTCAGAACTGTGATTCGGGTGTCGCGTTGCAGTACCTCGACCTTCTCGCGGATGTGCTGGTGGAGCGCACGGGGGAGACTTTGCGGCGCGTCGGTCGTGATGCAGCGGCGGGGCGACCCAATGTTGAGGATTACCTTCAAAACCATCATCCGGTGCGTGAACACTAAGTGAGGTGAACGCTCTGCGTCAGCGCCCCCTCATCCGCGTCTTTGAGAATGCTCGCACGGCTGCGCTCGCTGCCGCTCGCCGTGTTGCGGATGTTGTTCTTGAACGACAGGCGCGGCGTATGTCTGCAGTGCTTGGATTGGCCACGGGCGCAACCATGGTTGGTGTCTATGGTGAGCTCGTGCGCATGCATCGCGAAGACGGGCTGTCGTTTGCACATGTCGCAGGTTTCAATCTGGATGAGTACTGGCCCATGGATCCGAACGATTCGAGGAGTTATCACAAAGTGATGGCTAAGTTGTTGTGGGATCAGGTCGACGTGAATCCATCGAATGTCCACTTGCCAGACGGCCGTGTTGCGGCGGCGGCAATCGACGAGCACTGCCTCGCTTACGAACGGGCTCTTCGCCAGAACGGTGACATTGATCACTTCTTGCTCGGCATCGGGAGGACCGGTCACATTGGTTTCAATGAGCCAGGCTCGGGAGCTGGTACGCGGACCCGATTGGTGCGCCTGGACGAGCGCACTCTGAAAGACAACGCTCGACTTGCACGCCCCGGCTCCGAACTGCCCGAGCACGCCATCACCATGGGCGTTGGAACTATCCTGGAAGCGCGTCAGATCACTTTGCTCGCCCTGGGCGCCCACAAGGCCGAGATCGTCTCTCGAGCCCTCGAGGGGCCTGTGCACGACGAGGTCGCCGCGAGTTTCCTCCAGGCCCATGACAATGTGACGGTGCTCTTGGACAAGGAGGCCGCCTCGGCGCTCTCTCCGGATTTGCAGGGCTGATTCGAATGGCGAGGGGCGAGAAACCGCTCTCACGGGCTTTTCGCCGGGTGGCAGGCCTCTTCGATGCAGATCATCCAGGTCTCCTGAAGTCTGCATGAGACGATATTTCTGAAGGGGCGTAGGAGGCAGACCCCAGCTTCTAAAGCTGGAAATGGACTCTGAGCCGAGACGCACTACCATCTTGCCTGGACTTCGTGCGCCGGCCATCAACACGTGCCGGCGTTTGTTGATACAGAGCAATCGATCAAGATCCAACCGACTCGGACAGACCCTGCGACGCCCATGAATGATTCCGACTCTTCCCGGCCCGAGACGGCTGGTTCGGTGCCGCTACCTGCTCTTCGCCTGCCGGGTGTGGCGCTGGTCTCTGCATCCGTGCTGCTCGTGCAGCTTGTGCACACTCGCATCCTTTCGCCCATGCTGTGGCATCACCTGACCTATCTGGTGGTGACGTTCACGCTCCTGGGTTTTGCGGCAGGCGGAGCACTGCTGTCGTGCCGACCACGCTGGCTCATGGGCAAGACCTCTGGACGGCTTTCGGCATGGGCAACGGCTTTCGGCCTGGCGACCGTGGGTTCGTACGCCGTGGTGACGCGCGCTCTGCCCGAGTCTTCTATGGACACCGGTGGTCTGGCCGTGGCGGCCTTTCAGTACAGCATGCTGATTTTGCCCATGGTGTTCGGTGGCATGGTGATCGCACTTGCGCTCTCCGATTCTCGTGGCAGTGTGGGCAAGGTGTACGCCTGGAACATGGGCGGATCTGCGTTTGGGTGTGCGCTGTACCTCCCGGTCTTGCGCGGCCTGGGTGGTGAGGGGGCGGTGTTGTTCGCTGCGGCCGTAACTTTTGTCGGCGCAGCACTTCTTGCTGCGGACCGACGCGGTTTCAAGCTACTTGGTGGTGCACTGGCGGTTGTGAGTGTCTGCCTGGCCTATATGACACCGACATCGGTGTTCGAGGTCCCGGTGGCCGTGAACAAGGTGATGTCTCAGACAATGAAATTCGATCCGCGGCTGCGTGTCGAGATGACGCGTTGGGATCCGATTTGTCGTCTGGATGTGGTGGGCCCCGGACCAGAGTTTCCAGACGAAGAGCGGGTTGTTTATCAGGATGGTGATGCACCCACCGTGATGTTCATGGGCGCGCGCCACCTGGTCACAGACCTGGCTGGCAAAGAGGGATTGGGCTATCTCCTCTTCCAGGACACGGCGCCGAAGGTTCTCGCAATCGGTGTCGGCGGTGGGATCGACATTCTTCAGGCGAAAGCACCGCGGAGTTTCCCCGACGGTTCCTCGGTGGATTTCACAGGCGTCGAACTGAATGCGACGACCGCGAGTCTCATGCGTAACGAGTATCGCGAGGCTACGGCTGACCGCTATTTCCTTCCGGGTGTCACCATTCACGTGGACGAGGGACGCTCCTGGCTGCGACGTTCAGACGAGAAGTACGACCTCATTCAGATGACGGGCACCGACACGTATTCAGCGCTGTCGTCCGGTAGCTATGTGATGAGCGAGTCGTATCTCTATACGGCCGAGGCTTACGACGATTTTCTTGCACACCTCACGCCAGATGGCGTGATCGGTGTGATGCGGTTCCGGTTTGACCCACCTCGCGAAACATTGCGACTTGCGGCCATTGCGGTCGATGCACTGCGGCGAGATGGCGCCGAGCACCCGGAACAACACTTTGTGGTCATCGGTTGGGAAGGTAAGGAATACACGACTCCCGATGGGCGGGTGGAGGGCCTCGGTTACGCCGCGGTTCTCATTCGCAAGCGCCCGTTCACGCCGCGCGAAGTCGCGATGTATCAAGAGCTGTGTGCTGCGCGACCGATGTTCTCTATCATGTATGCGCCGGGTGTGGACGTCGGAGGAGAGTTCCCAGACTTTTTTGCGGCGGTGGAGGATGGTGCCGAGGAGGACTTTCGAGACAGGTACCTCTACAATCTCGACCCTGTTACGGATAACAACCCGTTCTTCTTCCGTTACCACCGTTGGCAGAATGTTCTTCCAACATTGTTCGGTTTGGACCCGGAAGCAAGTGAGTCGCTCGTTGCACCTGCAACCGGTGACGAAAAGCTCGCGGAAGTGGGCACCGAATACCTCGAGATCATTGGCGAAAAGCCAATCGGCCTGCTCATGTTGCTCACGGTGTTGGGGCAGTCTGTTCTGCTGGTGGCGCTACTTGTGCTTGTCCCCTTGTTGGTTTTCCGACGTGATGGGCTGAAGGTGCCCGGAAGTGCTCGCTGGGTGCTCTATTTCTGTGGATTGGGTGCCGGCTACATCCTTATCGAGGTTGCGGCGATGCAGCGATTTGTGCTGTTCCTTGGCCACCCGGGATACGCCATCACCGTCGTGCTGATCTCGTTCCTGATTTTTTCGGCCCTCGGGGCCGCGGTGGCAGGGAAGAGCGACGATCCACGACGCACGCTTCGCCGGGCTTTGGTTGCCGTGCTGCTCTTGCTACTGGTCTTCGTGCTTGCTTTGCCGGCTCTTTTCGACGCGGCGCTCAAGCTGCCGATCGCGATGCGTATCGCCATCACAGTGCTTTCGCTTGCGCCCATGGCCTTCTTCATGGGCATGCCGTTTCCTTCGGGCCTGGCGATTGTTCAGAGACAAGCCAGCCAGCTGGTGCCCTGGGCTTTTGGTGTGAACGGCGGGGCGTCGGTGTTGGCTTCCATCATCGGGATCTTGCTGGCGATGTGGGGAGGCTTCTCGATGAGCTTTGCAGCTGCCGGCATTGCTTATCTTCTGGCCCTCTTGGCGGGGCGCACTCGGACGGTGTAGTCGGCAGCTTTCCAGCTTTTGAGTGCCGGCTGCCAAAGACTGAGAGTTCAGGCTCTTTCAGGGAGCCAATCCGTCCAACTCCGAGACGAGCGAGTTGAAAACAGTGGTTTGTGCCGGGGTCAGCGCAGGCAGGAGGTCTTGTTCGCCGAATGGGTCTGTGGCAAGACGAAAAAAGCTGTACTGCGAAAGGATGGCGGGGCTCTTCTCGCGGAGCTTGAAGCGCATGTCGCGAACAGTGCGGTCGTGAAAGATGTAAGGAGGCGGGCCGTTCGGCTGAAACGTCTCTGAGTACACAGTCATTCGACGCGGGATGGCGTGTGGGTCGAGGAGGTGGTCGTAGAAGGACACGCTGTCCAGTGCAGAGGGTGGTGTTGGAATACCCGCCATGTCGCAAACGGTTGCAAAGAGATCTGTCACACCGACGAGCGAAGAAACTTCCCGACCAGGTCCAAGCACACGTGGGCCGGCGATGATCAGTGGTATGTGAACTCCGTATTCGTGTGCCGTGCCCTTGGCATCAGAGATGCCGGGTAGCGCACTGTCCGGTGAACCGTTGTCTCCGAGAAAGATAATCCAGGTTCGTTGCAAGACAGAGGGGCGAATGCTTTGAAGTAGTCGCCCGATTTCTGTGTCCATGGCCTGAATCGCTGCGCGATGCTTTGTTGAATTCGAGCTCGAACTCTCGACATGCAGCGTTGTGAGGTCCGAGGGTGGGACATGAAAGGGCGTGTGTGGAGCATTGAATGCCAGCCACACAAACCAGGGTTCTTGCCCGGCTCTCTCAATGAGAGAAAGTGCGTCGTCTACTTGGTCGCTGGTGGCGTATGCATCTGACACAAGAACCTGTTGATTCCCGTCTGCATCCGCGATGTTCTTCTCGTAGTTGAAGTACCCATTTGGATCGTTCGGCTTCAAGTTGGCGATGGGGCCGCGGTGCTCGTTAAATCCATAGAGAATGGGATGCTGAAAGCCAGTGCCGCCGAGATTCTCGTTGATGCTCAGATGCCACTTGCCAATCGCGGCTGTTCGGTGCGTGTCACTCAGGGCGTCAGCCAGTGAGTTTTCTGCCGGGTCGCCTTCGACATTCCCGGCGCCGCCGTTGTAGCCGACGCCACGTCCAATGCCCGTTCGAAAGGGGTGCTTGCCAGTCAAGATGGCAGACCGGGTGGGACTGCAGAGAGGCTCGGCATAGGCATTGCGAAACAACACGCCATATCTGGCGAGTGCGTCGAGCCAGGGAGTCGGTCCGCTGGGAACGACGGTGGTGCCATAGGCTGGGGTGCGCTCGATGCCCATGTCATCGGCCAGGATCACGAGCACATTGTCGTGGACCTGCGGAACTCCTGGAGCTTGCAGGAGCAGGCCTAGAGCCAGGATGAGTGAGGAGGACAGCACGGTGTCGATCAGCGGAGGGTGGGACTCTTCAGCCTATCACGGGTGCGCCGCGTGGGAGCGCGAAGGGCCGCTAACCGTCCTTCTGAGCGCTTTCTGAGCGAAGGGGCTCGAGGGCAATGAAATCTGGTGTCGGAGCGAGCCAGGCCAGGGCCATGTCTTCAGCGCCTCTGTCGTGAGTGCGATGCCAACTCAGCCGTGGGGGCTCGTTGTAGGGGGTCGGCCACCACAGCAACTGCGCGCGATGCGTTCCCGCACCGAGGACAGTTTCGACGGTGACAGGACCGCCTTCTGAAAACTCAAAACGTCGCGCACTCTCACCTTGCCCCAGAACGAGTGCGCAAGGCGAACGGGTGTGGGCTCCCAGAGAATACGTCCCCGTCCGAGGCACCTCGATCCAACCGTGGAAGCGTATGACCATGATGTTGTCGGGTGCGTTGCTCGGCCGGGCGGGGCGCGAGGCCCAGCCCTGCACAAGCGGTTCGCGCAATGTCATGTCATCATTCGATGAGAGATCTTTGTCAAAGGCTTCCCATTCAAGACCTGGGGCGAGGCCTTGGGGTGTCTCGCCTTCTGCGAGCAGCGCGGGTTCGCACACCACGCTGAAGTCGAGTTCTGAACTCACGTGCTCTTTGTCTATGAAGACACGAGCGCGCACTCTTCCGCTCTCGGTCAGGGTCAGGGGGCCTGCAATGACAGGTGATTGATAGGTGACAGGGCTTCCATCAAGGGTCGCGCGAACACTGCCGACGGGCCCCGGATTATGAAGCCGCAGGATCGCGGACTCTTCAAAGACTCTCTCGGTACCCATTCTCTCGGGCGCCGGGACAAACCATTGGATGCCTTCGGCCGACAAGTAGTCCAGGTGATTTGTCAGTCGCGCAGAAAAGTCTTGGTTGTTCGGAGCGATGGTCTGAGTCCAGGCTGATTCGGCCAGGGCGATCAAGCGCGGCCAGAGCCATGAGGCAAGTTGTCCGGCCGGAATGTCGTCAAGCCGGACATGCACCTTGACGCTCGTGGGCGTTCCGCGGAGTTCGGGAATTTTCGAAGCCTCTTCCCAGTCCAGGGGAGCTTTAAGTGTGTACAGGACTTTCGCGGCATCAGGTTCTCCGCGATCTGCGTTCAAAAACAACGTGATGCCTTCACGGTTTGCGGCCTGGCGCAATTCCCGGAGAGTTTTTTCGCTCAATCCTGATGTGTCGCCTGTGAGGTGCAGCTCATTCCATTTGTGGTGGGCAAGCTGTTGGACGAGTCGGAGCAATTCCTTTTTGCTCAGTGCGTGGTCGCCGATCTCCAGGTTAAGTCCACGCTCGGGAACACGTGGCCCATCCTGGATGCGGAGGCATCGCAGCAGAAGCTCTCGCGGTGGTTCGCCGGGTTCAAGTTCGGATGCGGGCAGCAACTGGCGAAGAGTTGAGAATCCAGCAAGCAGTCCAGCGGGTGTGGCTGCGACCAGTCGAGCCTGTTCGGGTTCGATTTTGATGCGATAGCCTTCGGTGCCGAATTCTGTGCGATCAGTGCGCAGTCTTACGATCCATGCTCCGAACTCTGCGTCGCTCACATCGCTCAGTTCGATGGGAATGGACTGCCCGGTGCTGAGGCGGAGTTGGCGTGCGAGGCGAGTGGCGATGGGATGGGCCTCGATGGCCCCTGCATCCACGACCACGGTGGCATGAGAGCCAAGCAGAAAGACGGCATCTGCTTGCCGCAATTCCGCAGGGCGTGGGATGAGCTGGGTTGGGTCGATGGGAGGGAGTGCGAGGGGCAGTTCCTCGGGCTGGTGAGAGGGTGCCTCTTGGAAATGGGTCGGAGGGCTTATGGCCGCAGATACGCCAGACGTGGAGCCCAGCCCCCCAAGTAAGAGGCAGAGCAAAGCATGTGGCAGAAGTCCATGGTTCTGGTGGCGAATGATCATTCCACGATGCGTACGCCTTCAGCTGCCGTGAGGTCAGCGAAAGCATTTGAGAGTCGTCGCGTTATGTCGCCCATCGAGCCGTTGCCAATCGTGCGGCCATCCACTTCGACTACGGGTGCGAGCTCACCCATGGTCCCGGTGCAGAAGACTTCATCAGCCCGATAGACTTCGGCTTGACTGATGTCACGCACGGCGCAGGGAAGGCCGAGCGATTCACATAGCTCCAACACGGTGGCACGCGTGACCCCTTCAGGGCATGCAACGGTACGGCTTGTCGCGAGACCTTCGTGAGTCAGTATGAATACATTGGTCGCATTTGTTTCTGCCACGAAACCGTGACGGTCAAGCAGCAGAGCGTCGTCTGCTCCGGCTGCGTTGGCTTCGATCTTGGCGAGAATTGAAGGAATCAGATTGGCGTGATGGATCTTGGGGTCCATGACATCTGGGCCTGGTCGACGAAGCGAGGCGGTCATCAGGCGTAGGCCGCTTTTGTCGTACACAGGGGGTTTGTGTTCAGCCAGTACGATGAGCGTTGGACCTGATTGATTGAGACGCGGGTCCATGCCGCTCGTGATCTTCTCGCCGCGAGTGAGTGTGAGGCGAATATGTACGCCGTCGCGCATCTCATTGGCTTCTAGAGTGCGATGAATCTCTGTGACCAGAGCATCGCGCGATGGAATGGGCGAAAAAGCCAACGCCAGCGCTGAGTGACGAAGGCGGAGCAGGTGTTCGTCGAGCTTGAAGATGCGGCCGTCATAGACTCGAAGCCCTTCCCAGACAGCATCTCCACCCTGCACTGCAGAATCGAAAGGACTGATGCGAGCTTCGTCACGGTGAGAGAGCTTTCCATTCACATTGACGAGAATATCTCGGTTGCGTTCGTCGAAGGTTTGCAGCATGAGTTAGCTCTCTTGCATCACGAGGCGGTGGGTGTGGAGCGTTCGGTAGAGTTCCTCGCAGGCTTCAAGCATGGGCTCTAGGCTGCTCGGCAGCGACGGCGTGGATTGGCTGTAAGGCTGGAAGCCCGTTGATTTCAAAACGGTCTCGTACCAATAGGGAGACCAGCAGCCATCCGTGTCCCGTGGGCCAGCTTTCCAGGCCAGCATGGACGTGTCGAATTCGAGTTCGAGCCGCGTGCACAAAGCACGCAGCACCGATTCGGGGTCGCGCAGAAGATCTTCACTGTCGATGACAGGAGGTGCGGTGCCGGTTGTCGAAAGAATGTGGTCGAAGAGCTCCACTTGCTGTGGGAGCCCCGTGTCGAAGAGTCCGGGGCGAGGCAGTACACGGCAAAGAGAAGCCAGCATGGCGCGTGGCTCGCGAATCAAGAACACATGTGTCATTTGATCGAGCCATGTTCGATCGATGCTTGGCAGCAGGTGGTGCGCCATGTGTTTCTGGTAGCAGACTTTTTTCCCGTCGGGCAGTGGGCCTGTGAGTTGCTGTGCGACGAGGCGCCAATCGGTCTCGTGAAGGCGTTGAATCTCTTCTGCTCCTGGGTGCGGGGACCCGGTCTCACGCAGCCAGTGAGCGTAGAGCGGTTCGTCGAAGACAACGGTGTCGTGACGACTGCCGAAGGACCGGAGAAGGGCGGTCGAGACGTTTCGTGGACCCGACCACATGGCGATGCGAAGAGCAGCAGGCATTGTGAGAGGGGATGGTATCACCGAGCCGGCTCACGGCATCGCCTGCTATGGTGCGCCCATGCCCAGTGATGCCCCTGACCGTGATGCGATCTGCGAGGCATTCATCGATGCCGTGCCCTACGACCTCTATCCATTCCAGGAGGAGGCCGTTCTGGGCTGGTTCGAGTGCACCGGAGGGATGCTTGTGACGGCCCCTACGGGCACGGGCAAGACGCTCATTGCAGAAACAGCTGTCTTCGAGGCGCTCAAGACTGGCCAGCGCCTGTATTACACGACGCCATTGATTGCCCTGACAGATCAGAAGTTGACCGAATTGCAGGACCGCGCGGAGGCGTGGGGGTATCCCCGCGAAGCCATCGGCTTGCTGACCGGCAACCGAAAAGAAAATCCCGAAGCCCTGGTGAAAGTCGTCGTCGCCGAAATCCTCCTCAACCATTTGTTGTCACCCGAAGAAAGTTTTGACGATGTGACGACGGTGGTCATGGATGAGTTTCATTACTTCAATGATCGAGAGCGTGGTGTGGTTTGGGAATTGTCTCTGGCGCTGCTTCCGCGACACGTCCGGGCGTTGCTGCTTTCAGCAACTGTTGGTAACGCACTCGAGTTCGTGATCTGGCAGAGAGAAAAGCACGATCGAAACCTGACCTATGTGCGGACTGAAGAGCGCAAGGTTCCTCTGGATTATCACTGGGTTGAGGACAAGCTTCTCACCGAGCAGCTTGTCGAGATGGCGCAGGCGTCAGACGACGGGACTCTGCGCACGCCGGCCCTGGTGTTTTGTTTCTCTCGCGACGAATGCTGGGAGATGGCCGAGCGACTGAAAGGGTTGCCGCTCATCAGCAAGGAGACGCGTGCAAAGATTGAGGCGGTCATCAAAGATGCAGGAGAAGATTTGTCGAAAGGTATCGCCACCAAGTTGCGGATGATGCTCATACGCGGTGTGGGTGTGCATCACGCGGGTTTGCTGCCGCGCTTCAAGTCTTTGGTCGAGCGTTTGTTTATCGCGCGGCTTATCCCGCTGGTGGTGTGTACGGAGACACTGGCGGCAGGCGTAAACTTGCCGGCGCGTTCCGTGGTGATTAAAAGTTTGCTGAAGGGGAAGCCCCGCGAACGAAAAGTTCTTCCGGCCTCGGGGGCACATCAGATGTTCGGTCGCGCGGGGCGCCCTCAGTACGACACTCGAGGGGACGTCTTTGTGATGGCGCACGAGGACGACGTCAAAATCGCTCGGTGGAAGGAAAAGTACGAGCAGATCCCGGCTCAGAGTAAGGACCCGACCATCTTGCGCGCGCGCAAAGCGCTTGAACGAAAGCGCCCGTCGCGTCGAAAAACAGAGCAATACTGGACCGAGGCACAGTACCGCAATCTGGTGGACGCCATGCCCGCGAAGTTGCGCAGCAGTTCCATGATCCCGTACCGCTTTTTGGTCTACCTGTTGACGCGCAGTGGAGACCTGAGCGTTGTTCGAAAGTTTCTCGGCCAGCGTTTCAATAGTGCGGACAAATTGTCCGGGTTCGAGGCGCAGTTAGACGCCATGGTCGAGAACCTGGAAGCTTGCGGCTACGTCGAGCGGGTCGAGGGTGAAGATCGGGTTTTGGTAGATCCCTCTATCGAGGAACTTCTTGGTTTCCGCAGTATCAATCCGCTTTTCGGAGCGTGGTTGGCAAAGCAGCTGGTCCCGGCCAGCGATGCCGAGAAGCTGGTGGTCCTTGAGTCGCTGCTGGAATTGCCCTGGCGCGTGGTGAAGCGGACAGACCTCCCGGTGGATTACGAGCCGGGTCCATTGGAAACCGAGGTCATGGTGCCGCTGATGATCTCGATGGGAGTGGTTGTGGCGCAGGTCGACAAGGCCGCTGATGCCGAAGAGCCCGAGACCGATCCTCGCGATCGTTCGTTCTGGGAAGAAGAGCAAGAGAAGCCACCGACTTTCCCTGAAATGCTTCAGGTCGCTTTCGATTCCGAGTTGCCCTCTCCCGAGCAGGTGCCGGTTCAACTCAAATGGATCGCCGGTGGGATTGCCGAGGGGGGAGGTGATTTCGCCCGATTTATCGCCGCCAGGGACCTCGGAAAAAACGAAGGGATTGTGCTCCGCCACCTCCTGCGTCTGGTGCTCTTGGCCGGAGAATTTGCCGAAAGAACGGAGGATCCGGTCTACCGGGAAATCGCTCGTTTGGCGATGGAAGCCAGTCGAACGGCGGATCCTGTGCACACCGAGCGATTCCTTGATGGCGCTGAGCAGGCGAATCAGCTCATGGCCTGAAAGTCTGGCCGGATGATGGAAGTCGAGGCGGGGGGGGGCGTCCACTGATTCAACAGCTGTGACGGTCCGCGGGGCTGTTGGCGGGTTAGAATATTGCGAGGCGTGCGTAGGCCTCAGTTCTCGTGTGATGGCGGTTTGCCGCAGGCTGTTGGCACCACTCCCAAGTTCTGGTTCCATCGACCCAAGGTCCCCTGCAATGCCTCGAGGAGCACACGTCAGAAGAGGGCGCCGTGTCCTTGACGATTTGCTGATCGCGGTCGTGGCCGTGTTGGTCGTGAACTGTGGTGGTGGCGGCGGTGGTGGTGGTGGCGGCGGTGGCGGTGGCGGTGGAACTGGCACCGGCTCCGGGGCGACAGTGCATATGGTGGACATTGCATTTGTCGACATCGGTGGCAACCTGACGACCAGCCCTCCGATGGAAGATCTGAACGCAACCCCGGCGACATTGGGTGCGGCGCTGGACCAGGTCATTGTTTTCCGTTTTGACGGAGTGCCCACCGGCTCTTTCAGCAGCCAGACGCTGCCTGTGTTTACGACGCCGGCCGAGATTGACCCAACCGTTCAAGCTCCGGCATTGCCGTCGATCATCCTGGCAAAGGGTGATTACGTGCTGAATGGAAACACCGTCGAGTTTCACCCTTTAGTGCCGACCGCACCGATTCAGGTGACTCTGTCGGCGCCAACTGAGTCACAGCCAGGTCTGTTCCCGGCTTCGATGTACACAGCACGCGTGTCGTCGTCCGGCCCGAAAATCGCGAACCTTCAAGGTCCCGGAGGTGAAGTGAAGTTTGGGACGACGAGCAACCCAGTGCTCTATTACCCGCAAGTGGGTGACGAGTTGCCGCCCCGGGTCGTGGGCGTGCAGCCGGCAGATGGTCTGGCAGGTTTCAGCCCTTCAAGCTATGGCACCGAGAGTTTGGCCACCGGTTTGCCGCTTTTCCCTGATGGGCCGAGGGATTTCGTACTGAGTTACGACCAAGGCCTTGTGCCGACGGAAGACAATCTCCTGGGGCGCGATCTTGACGGAGATGAAGTTCGGGAGCCCAGCTTCTTCCTTCGCACGGCAGCGACTCGACTGATCGTGGCGCACGATGTGCCAGAGGACACGTTTGGTGTGCATGCACCATTCCCCGCGCTCTCTGGACTTCATGATGGGGTTGCTCCCGGCTTCACAGGCTCGGACATCTTCATGCATGGGAACGGCAGCGGAGCGCTGCCCTCACCGGAGTTGGGCTTTGACACGTCTCCTTCGAGCCTCGCTCCGAGTTCAGATCCAGGGCTTCTGTTCGCGGTGTTGCCTGTCGAGGGCGGAACAGATTTTCTGACCGTGATCGACCATGTGATAGGCGACCCGACTCATGCAGCACTTGCAGTGGACGAAGTGGCGCAGGTGCCGCTTGCCATTGACACTGGACTTGATGATCTTACGGGGCTCTTGACCCTTCTAGACGGTCGCTTGCTGGGTTTTGACCGGGCCACCCGCCGGCTTCACGAACTCATGCCCACCGTTGTGAGACAGCGAGGAGCTTTCGATGGACAAGGGTTGGGGGCGCCTGCACTGCTCGGGCTTGCCGTGGGAGATGGCGTCGTGGGGTTTCGCAGTGAACCTCTGGATGACTCCCTCGACGTCTTGGACCTCGCGCAGTCTCCTTCAGGGAGCCTCTACGCTCTGGCGAAAGTGAATGGAGCTCTCGCTCCCACGCTGGTGCGCTTGACAGGATTGACGGCTTCGGACGGTTCGGCTGGAACTTTCGGTGGAGACCCTGCCGACCTCGTGTTGGCCCTGGAGGAAGGGGTCGTCGACGTTGTCTTTCGAAGTGAAGGTGAACTGCTCGCTCTGAACCGAGTGGCAGACCGTATCGACCTCTACCAACCAGGTGCCGGGCTTGTTGGACCCGTGGTGCCGGATGTCGCGGCCTTTGGCCATCCGTTGAGTTCTTTACCGGGTGCCCAGAGCCCTGCTCGCGCGTTGGCGTATGGGGTGCTGAATCTTGATGTTGTTGTGAACTTGGATGAGAACGGCAACGAGGGCAGCGTGGTTCGCCTGTCGCCAGTGGGAATCTTGCCGCCCCATGCAGAGATCGCGGTCATGCAGCGTGTGTCGCTGACTTCGCTTTCTGGGGTCAATGAATACAACTTTGACCCGGAAGGAGAGGCAGATCCCTGGGGAGCTCTTGAGCTTCTGACTGTCGAGACAGCCGTACCCACCCTTGGAGGCTCGGCGGTTATTGACGATGTCTTCCTGGAACAATTTTCTGATACGGATTTTGAGGATGCCACGCCCACCGGGTTGGCGCCGATTGCCGAGTGGGCTTCCAAGCTCTCCACGGGCACAGGGTTTAGTGGGGGGCTCAGGGCGTCCGTGGGGATTCCCGACGCGATTCCCTTGGGCGACTTTCTTCCGCAGGCGACGTCGGAGTACCTTCCAGAACTATCCTACATCCGTAGCAAGGCGACGGCAGGTGAACCGGATCTGGATAGCTCTCGAGCGAACTACAAAGTGGTTTTGCTCGACACGGATGCTCAGTTGTTGCCACTCGCCGATGGTTCCACTTCGGGAATCAACTCGCCCGTGACTGTTCTGGGAGGGCATTTCGTGTTCCGCGATGTGATCATTCCAGAGGGAGTGCGCATCGTGGCTCGAGGCAGCCGGCCTCTCATGATCACGGCAACACGCACTTTCGAATTGCACGGGCTCATCGATTGTTCTGGCACGAATGGCTTCAGCGACAGTGCATTCGACTCGGGCATTGTGCCCATGGCGGGTGGACCGGGTGGGCCCGGAGCTGGGCGCGGAGGCGATTCACATCAGTCTCTTTTTGACCCCTCCGGCCCGGGGACTTTGGCGCATTACGTCACCCCTGAAACGGGTGACAACGGAATCGCCCCCATTGTTTCGCCCTCTGGGGCGGTGACCTTCGAACCACTTGGCGGGCGGGGCGGCGTCTCCACCCTGGGATACAACCCGACCGGGAGCGGATATCCCAAGCTGACGAATAGTGACAGCACTGAACATCACCGCCCAGGCGGAGGAGGAGGAGGTTCCTTCCATATACGTGGCTGGCCGGCACACACCGCGGGCGGGGCGTTCCTGGTTCAGTCCAACAGCATATGGTTCCCATTCGACAAGTGTCCGCTCGATGACAAGAAGCACGACGCGGTCTACGGCAATGACGAAGCCGTTGCGGGTGGCTTGCCGGGAGCGCAGCACACCCAGTGCGTCTACATGACTGGCACGCTGGATGACCATGTAAGGATTCACCCCGGGGCACTCCCAGGTGACGCTGTCTTCCGCGATGATGATGAAGAGAACGACTTCTTTGGCCCCGACGGTGAACTCAGTGTGCTCATCGGAGGGCAGGGAGGCGGTGGAGGCGGCTCGCGCATTGACAGCATGCGGCACTCCATCTGGGGTAACAATATTCAGGGCAACCCGTTGCCCTCTCCTCCAGCACCTCCCTATTACCCAAGCCTTGTCCTCGGCTCCTTGTCGCTGTCACCCACTGTTTACGACTCAAGAGGCGGTGGGGGCGGTGGCGGCGGTGGGTCGGTGCTGGTTCGCAGCTTCGGAGACATTCTCATCTCACGCACGGGGCATCTCGACGCGAGTGGTGGGCATGGCGGTGGCGGCGAGATGATTCAGAACAGCAACTGGACGGGCGGCGGAGGCGGTGGGAGTGGTGGTGCCATCATCGTCCAGGCTGCGGGGCAGGTGCGTATCGAAGGAGATGCTGATCATATTTCGGCTTCTTACATCGACTCGGCGAGCTCTCCCACTGGCGTCCTGCAAGGGGCTTCGTTGGATGTCTCGGGTGGTTTCGGCCGAGACTCCATGACGCAGGCGGCCCAATCCATCGACTTCAAGGCGTTTGTACACGACTACGGGCGTGGCGATGGAGGGAATGGCGGCTTTGGCCTTATTCAGGTGAACTCGGGCGATGCTTCCGGCTTGCCTGTGGTCGAAGAGGGAGCCTTCCTCTTTGCCAAGCAGAAGGCTCTCATCAAGCAGGGCCTCTGGACTGATGACGCCCAGACAAAACAGGCAGATCATCCCGAGTTCGGATTGATGAACGTGATCTTGCCCGATGACTATCGCTACATCGACCTCTTGCACTATCGGTATTTCATCAACGAGGGCGGGCTCGGGCCTTATGATCGATACTACGTACTGAACGGGACCTACCCACCGATCATTCCCAGTACAGACGGGGTGGTGGGGCTTGTCGGTCTTTACCACGAGTTCCCCGAGGGATCAGGACAGCGTTGGTCCGACACCGTGATGATGTCAGGGCCCATGTCAGGAGGGCGGCTCGTGGTTCGGGAACCACAACCGGAGTGGATCATCAAGGCGTACAACGGGTGGAATCCGGATACCTTCGAAGAGAAAAACTTCCCCAACTCGCACCCTGATTTCCCGAAGCACCCGGGGACGACGTATGTCGACGAGGTCATTCCGTTCTCGGTTCACCTCAACGTTCCGGACGGGACGCCCATCATGGTTGAAGACGAGGCCACGGGCGAGATGGTCGTGGATCCGAACGAGACTCTGAGCAAGTTGCCACTTGTGCACCCGACCAAGTCGCCGCTCGTGCTCGGTACGGCGAGCCTGGGCGTTTCTAGATGGCTGGACTTCAATGGCGTGGCGGTGCGAGAGCGTGACGAGTTTGGGCGATCACCTCCGTTTTTCCACGCCGTGCACGGAACGCACAACGAAGGGCTCGGCACACCACCTTCCGACAAGGTGGGTCGAGTGCAAATCGGGGCCAAGGTACCGACGCTTGGCATTGCAGCTCATTACGTGAAGAACGCGGGGCACGGTGAGCCTGGCCTGTTTGGTGGGGGGCAGCAGGGTGATGCTCCGTTCAACGACATCAAAGTCGATGCGCCGGATGATGGTGTGGCGATTGCAGACGCGGTGACCGACAATGCTCACGTGATGCTCGAGTTTCAGGGCGCACGCCCGATTCGCGCCGGTTCCCATGTGCCAGATAACTTCTCCCTGACTTCATGGGTGTCCGATCTCACAACTCTCGATGGTTACGAGTTGGTGCGATTCCGGGTGCAATTCGATCTAGCCGCTGATCCAGATTCTTTTCCCTTCGGCGTCGAGAGCAATCGCCCGCAGGTGGATTATGTCCGCATGCGGATGGACTACTGAAGGCAACCGGGGTCCTGGTGTCTTAGCCGTCTCCCAGATAGCCGAGCGCTTTCAATGCGGCTTCTGCTTCAGGAGAAAGTGGGCCAGCATCCGGATTGGGTTCTTCAGGCTGGTACCAGGCATTGCGTTCGCTTGTGACGCTCTGTCCCAGGTCTCTGGAGATGCGCTTGAAGGGTGAGTCACCCACATCGTCTCGGGTGAGCGGCTCCAGTTCTTCCGGGTCTTGCTCCAGGTTGAAGAGCCGGAGCATGTGAGCATTTTCGCCTGCAGGCCGAAGGAGTTTCCACGGCCAACGGATAAAAGCCTCCATGCGGTCGGGTTGCTGTGCGTAGATGACACGGTCTTCGGGGCCGTCGTCTAGAAGTGAGTAGCCCGGAAGGCGCGCATCGGGTTCGAAATCCAAGCCGTCCAACACGGTGGGAAGGATGTCGACGAGGCTGACAGGCTGTGCGACGCGCTCACCTCCACGCGTATCCCCAGGGAAATGGATCATCAAGGGGACGCGCAGTCCTTCATTGAAGGCGAATCCATGTCCTCCGTAGCCTGTGCCGCGTTGGTCGAGACTCTCGCCATGATCGGATGTGATGATCAGCAACGTGTTGTCGAGAAGGCCTGCTTTCCACCATTGCTCCACCCATTCTCCAACCTTGGTGTCGACGTAGCGAATGCCTCCGTCATACAGCGCAACGAGTGCCTCATGTTGTTCGGGTGTGATCCCGTCGCTTCGGGCCCAGGCGGCTTCCGGGTCGAGCCCCTCGAGTTGTTTTTCAGGCTCAAGCATGAACAACTCGTTAAAAGGCTCCGGTGGTTCGTACATCGTCCCTCCGGGCTTGAGAGGCGCGTTGTGTATGTCCATGAGATGAATGAACATGAAGAACGGTTTGTCTTTGGGGCGTTCGTCCATGGCGAGTTCAATGTGTCGCTCGGCAATGGGGGCCCCTTGGTGGCGCGAGTAGACGTCGTAACCTCGGGCAAACCCGTAGCGCTCTCCCAGCCATCGGGAGTCATGGAATCCCATGGTGTAGTACCCGCTTTCGTGCAGGCGTTCAGCAAGGGTTGGGACGCTGGGGGGAAGGGCGGCGTCTTCACGCCACACGCCGTGCTGACTGGGATACATCCCGGTCATCAAGCTCATGTGCGCAACAAGCGTCCAACTGAAAGTCGTGTAGGCGTTGTCGAAGACCAGGCTTCGCTCGGCGAGTTCGTCGAGAAAAGGTGTCGTGTTGCGTTCATACCCATAGAAGCCGACATGGTCTCGTCGCATCGTGTCGAGCGACATGAGGATGATCGAAAGTGGCTTTTGGGCCTTCTCATCCGGTGCCGAGTCGCGGGCTGTTTGGCCGTTCGGAGTCGTCGGGTCCTCACCACAGGCGGGGAAGGACAGAAGGGCGCAGAAGGCGACGACGAGTCCAGCCCAGGGAGTTCTGAGGGTTCCGGAGGCTCTGGAGGCGAACTGGATTCGGCTGGCGGGAGGTTCTGAAACAGGCATGGGCGAGTGAGCAAGCAAGTGGCTTCAAATCGTACCAAAGCCCGATTCAGGTGTTTGGGCTCGACGATTGAGATCTCGGGTTCGCCACACGAGGCTGATTCGCGCATCGCCCCCGCAGAGATGAGACACTCCGAGGCGGAGAGAGCCAACAATGCCTGTCGTCGACACTGCCGCCCTGATCGAAGAACGCGTGAAAGCGTTGGCGGACTATCACGAGCAGACGGGGATTGCGCGGGCTGAGATCGATGTGTCCGGGGGCGTTGACTCAGCGGTCATGCTCGCGTTGTTGGCGCGCGCTCTTGGTCCGGATCGCGTGACCGCCGTGTTTATTGGAATTCATTCCGGCGAAGATTTTCTAAGGCGTGCTGTTGAGGCAGCCGATGCTGCGGGGGTGGTGCTGATTCGTTTCGATGCGACCGATCTCTTCGAGAACTTGCACAAAGGCATGCTCGAGGCGTTGGTCGCAGCGGGTTACAGCCTCGAAGAGATTCATGCGCGTATGGAAGTCGATCCGGCAGTCAACGGATCGATTCGCTCATGCCTTCGTGCACCCATCGGTCGTGGGTTTAACCGGCTGTCGGGGGGTGGTGTGCGGCATGGGACGGGGAATGAGTGCGAGGACCGCTTTCTGCGTTTCTATCAGAAGGGTGGGGATGGAGAGGTCGACACCAACCCTCTTGGGATGCTGAGCAAGGGAGAGGTCTTTCAACTCGCGCGCGCTTTGGATGTCCCGCGCAGTATTCGAGCGGCCATGCCTTCGCCCGACTTGCATGGCATCGGTGAAGCGCACAACGATGAAGATGAACTCCGCGCCTTGCACGGTGTGCACTGGACTTACAGCAAGGTCGATCCGGAGACGGGTGAGTACAGCTACGTGGGCAGCATCGAGCGCATGTCGAGGTTTTTGGACCAGCGCAGCGATCTTTTCGGCTCTGCTGAGCCAGACTGGCGTTCACTTGCGGATCAGGCGTGTGACGGTCTCTTCGGCCCCTTGGCGGGTACAGGAAGTGCCTTGGAACTGCTGCAGTCGGCTCGGGCGATCGAACGGCAAACGCGCCATAAGCAGAACGACTCCTGTCCGATGCTCGGGGGGCGTGGTGTGCTCGTGCGGGATGGGATCCTTCAGGACGATTTTTCCGAGGATCTCCTCGCACAGTTGTGACGGCTGGCCAAGTTTCAGCTTCACAGGTGCTGGTCGTGGAAATCGGCTCACGATGTGGCGAGGATACCGGCTGGAGGCCCGGGGCCGTGTTCCGCAGTATGGACACAAGCTGAGTGGTCCTTCTTGCCGATAAAAAGGGCTCTCCTCATGTCCGAACACGCACCTCCAGACAACGCGCTTCCCAACCTCCGGTCTGACCGGAGCGGGGTCACGCTTGTGCTGGGAGGGGGTGGGTTCAAGGGCCTGGCGCATGTGGGCGTTTTCTTGGCGCTGGAGGAACATGGAGTTCCGGTTCGCAGCGTCATTGGAACCAGTGCAGGAGCGCTGATGGGGGCGTGCTATGCGCACCTGATGAATGCCGAGGAAGTGAAGGAGCACGTGTTGAAGTTCCTCAGCTCCGAGGAATTTCAACGCAAGGGCTTCGTGAGCTTTGAAGACTCTGCCAAGGGCAACGGGATGGGTTCGTTCTTGTCGCGTGTGGTCTCAGGCATCAAGCGCCAGGTGGCTCTTGAGCGAATGTTCCGTCGCAGCAGTGCCTTTGGAGGAGCTGCTCTACGTTTTGTGGTTCGCGGCCTCTTGCCGAACGTAGACATTCAAGATCTGTCTCTTCCCGTGGCCATCGCTGCTCTTGACATTGCATCAGGCGAAGAGGTCCTCATCACGGAGGGGGCCCTGCGGAGCGCGGTCTGTGCGTCCAGTTCCGTTCCGGGGTTCTTCCCCCCGGTGGATCGCGACGGTCGCCTGCTTGTAGATGCCGGCATCGTGGACAATCTTCCGACGCGCCTGGCCCGGAGCCTCGGAGCCATGCGCATCGTGGCCGTTGATCTCTCCGCAGGTCTCGGGCCGATCCCTGAGGGAGAGGTGGGCATGAGCCTCTTGCTCCGCGCCCAGGACATCAGCACACGCATCGCCAACCGCTCGAGGGGGGGCTTTGCAGATGTGGTGCTCAAGCCTGAACTGGAGGGGCGAAGCTGGCTGGATCCGGGCGAGCCTGCCGAGGTCATGGATGCCGGTTACCAGGCAGCCATCCAGGCCATGGACGACATTCGCGATCTCCTCGGGGCGCCCGGCTAGCTCAACGGGCGTTCGTCGGTGCTGCTCGTGTGTCCTCTGCCCTCGTGTCGGGGCCCAGGTTCTCGTCGGGCACATACCGCGAGGTTCACACTCCCCCTCAAAAGGAAGAGGCCCCCCCGGCCTTTGCGACCGGGGAGGCCCCTTTTTGTCCTGCCGAACTCAGGCCGAGGCCCAGGTCCGACGGGTGATCAAGCTGAGTTTCCTCAGTCGATGATCATGATGTTACCCGAGGCCGAGATCTTGTCGACCGCTGGGTTGAACTCGAAGTCCGACAGGTCGGACTTGACTGCGACGGAACCGTACTGCACGGCGACCGGCAGGCCGATCGTGCAAACTTCCGACAAGCCGTTGATGGGCAGCATGTTCGTCGCTCCCCACTGTCCCACGATGCCGAACGAGCCAGCCGGGAAACCGAGCGGATCGGTCTCGGGGTGACCGCTGGTGGGCGTGTGGAACATGAGTGGGAACTGAGCGATGGACACTCCCTGCGGCCACCCTGGAGCGGGGTTGACCAACGAGGAGACGCCAACGGGCAGACGCTGGCCGGGAGGACCGACCAAAGCGTTGTAGCCCGCGCCAAGCGTGTCCGGATCGACACCGAAGGTGCCGGCCCAGTCAACCTGATGCCAAACCGTACGCAGACCTGAAACCTCGTTGTTCCAGCTCATGTAGCCGTAGGTGGGGATGCCACCGGAAGGCGTGCCAGCAGGGTTCTGCGTGCCGTTACCCGTGATGGGGTTGATCGTGCCGCCGGTACCAGAGATGGAGGCGCCACCATGACGACCCAGGTCCCAACCACCGTTCGGGTTGAGCGCACCGTTGTCAGCCGCGTAGTACGGCCCCGTGCCATTGATGCCAGCAGGGTTCAACGCGTTGTTCATGCTCGGATCAGCCGTGGTTCCGTGCCACTCGTACTCGAAAGAGGCAAAGAACGTGTTCAACGCAGTCTGGTTACCACTGAGAGCAACCGTGTTCGACGAGTAGACGTTCAACTCATCGTTCGAGAGACCCCAGTACTGGTTGTTGTTCACGGAGTTGATGTTCCAGTGCCACCAGCCATCGATGTTGTCGAGGCCGACGAGAGCGGAAGGAGTCCACGTGAACATGACAATCCAGCAGAAACCCGTCGAAGAGATGGGCAGAGCTGCGCCAGCAGCAGCGATCAAAGTTGCAGTGCCACCGTTGGAAGCAGGAGCAAGACCGTTGTTGGGAAGCAAGATGGCAGCCGTGCTCGGGAGACCAGCACCCGTCGGAAGACCGGCCAGGAAGAACTGGGCCGATGCACCGGGGGAGATGCCGTAAGGAAGGAATCCGGCCGTGGTGGTCCCGTTAGGGAGACCCGCGGTGCAAGCAGGACGAGTGAAGATGTCCTGATCGTTTGGATTCCTGCCATCAAACTCGATGAACAGAATGCCAGGGAAGTCGAGGGCTACGGCCGGAGGAGCACCAAGGACACATTCCGAAGTGAAGAATGTGCTCTGGCGATATCCGAACTCACCGAGCGCCGTGATGTAGTTGCCGCGGAGATCGTTGCCGTCAATCCAGTTACCGATGCCGTCCGCGCCACCTGTTTGGCCGGAACCGCCACCGATATTGAGATAGACCGCGTCGAGGCCGTTGCTGAGAACATGAAAGTTTGTGCCGTTCTGCGCCGAAGCTGCGGTCGTAAGACCAACTGCGATAGCTCCGACCGCCAAGCCGCGCACAATCTGCTTAGCAAATGTCATTACTGAGTACCTCATGGTGGGAGGGGAACACTGATGAAAGATGAAAACGAAACTGTCTCTTTGAATGTGGTGCGTGAAGCGTCACTGCAACAACAAGGGGGCCTATTTGACAGGGAAGTCAGGGCCCCTACTTGGCTTCAACTCGCTTTCCGGATCGTTTCAGGCTCAGTTTCGAGCCGCTGACGGGAGGAAGGCGGGATGGGGCCGGGGTCAAAATCGAACGGTGTCCTGATCGATATAGGAAGGGTTTCTCTCTTGGTGTGTCTTCAATGGTGTCTCTTTGATGGCGATCTGACTGAAAACGACCCAGACAGAGCACCTCGACCAGGTGAGTCAACAGCCCATTGGCATCTTCGGGGAGACCATTGACTGGAGGAAGACTACAGCCACTCCTGAAACCTGTCAACGAACCATCTCCATGTGTTTGATCTCTTTCTTCAAACTTTTTGAAACTCTCAAAACATGTATTTTAGACGAGAATTCGCAGAGAAGGGGCCATTAGAGGGAGCTGGAAGGATCTGTCTCGGATGGCCTGAATCGCCACGAAATCGGAACCCCTGAGCTGTCACTCGGGCTCCGAGCCGAGGGCTCAAAATCGCCGAAAAGTCACACGGATGGCCTTCCTGCTCCCTCAGGGGCCCCTTTTCATGGGGAGGTCGGGGTGTGGCCTTGACCCGAGGGGCCCGATCCTGACACCATCGCCCGCCTTTTTTCTCGGATCTTGAGTGGTTTACCGATATGGCCTCATTCCTGCACGTGGTCGTCCTCGCCGCCGGGGAAGGGAAGCGCCTGCACGGTCGGCTGCCGAAGGTTCTGATGCCCCTCTGGGGCCGTCCAGCCGTGGCTTGGCCGGTGGGTGCAGCAAAGGCCCTCAAGCCGAGCAGCCTCGTTGTGGTGGGTGGTGAGCACTCGGAGGCGCTGGAGAGAGCGCTTGAGGGTTCTGAGGTCTCTCTTGCCCGCCAGGAGGAGCCCCTCGGGACGGGCCATGCCGTGCTTTCGGCTCGCGAGGCCCTTAAGGATGCTGAGGGAGAGTTGCTGGTTCTGAACGGGGACTGCCCTCTGGTGACCTCGGAACTTCTCGCCGAACTGCTTGCGGTCCATCGAGCCCACCGTGGCCCCGTCTCCTTTCTCTCCATGCACTTGAGTGATCCAAGCGGCTACGGTCGGGTCACCCGAGATGAGGCTGGCAAGGTGACCGCCATCGTGGAAGAGAAGGACGCCACTCCGGAGCAGCGGGCCCTGACCGAGGTCAATGCCGGTCTCTGGGTGTTCGACATTCCGTCGATCTGGGACGACCTGTCACGAATCGGCGCTGAGAATGAGGCCGGCGAGATCTACGTCACAGACCTCGTGGAGATGCGCGTGGCGGCAGGCGATTCTGTCGAAGCTCTCTGCTGGGAACGTGCGGAAGACGTGCTGGGATTCAACGATCAGAAGCAGCTTTCTGAGGTGCGAGCGATTCTCCGACACCGGATCCTGGATGGCCACATGGCCAACGGAGTGGAGATCGTTGACCCGAACTCCACCTTTATTGACGCCGATGTGACCATCGAGCCCGGAGCCTGCATTCTGCCGTGCACCATGATTGAAGGCAGGTCGACCATCGCCACCGGTTGCCATGTGGGGCCCTTTAGCCACCTCCGAGAGGGGAGTGTGCTCATGGAGGGTTCCAAGGTGGGCAACTTCACCGAGACGAAGAAGTCCGTGCTGGGCCCAGGTGTGAAGGCCGGGCATTTAACCTACCTTGGTGATACGCAGATCGGCGCCGGAACCAACGTGGGAGCGGGGACGATCACGGCGAATTACGATGGAAAGACCAAGCACCCCACGCAGATTGGCAAGGGCGCGTTCATTGGAAGCGGAACGGTGATTGTAGCCCCGGCTCAAGTCGGCGATGGAGCGCTCACCGGAGCAGGATCTGTTTTGACGGCTCGAACCGTTATCGGCGATGGTGAAGTCTGGGTCGGACAGCCAGCCCGTTTGCATCGTTCATCACCGACCGACGAATCATCGGGATCTACCGAGGAGCCTGCTTCATGATGACGCTCTACAATGGCCTGGCGCTTCTTGCTGGAAGTGCCCACCGAAAGCTGGCCGAGGACATTTCGACCATCCTTGAACAGCCGCTTTGCCGGGCGCACGTCGGCCGCTTCCCGGACGGTGAAGTGGATGTGAAGTTGGGCGAGGACGTGCGCGGGAAAGACGTCTTTATCATTCAGCCCACCTGCCCGCCGGTGAATGACAATCTGGTGGAACTGCTGACCTTGATCGATTGCTGCAAGCGCAGTTCAGTCGGTCGTATCACCGCCGTCATGCCGTATTTCGGATACGCACGCAAAGACCGCAAGGACGAGGGCCGCGTGCCCATCACGGCCAAGTTGGTCGCCGACTTGCTCAATGTGGCCGGGGTTGACCGGGTGATCGCGATGGACCTCCACGCGCCGCAGATCCAGGGCTTCTTCAACGTGCCCGTGGATCACCTGTACGCCAAGCCCGTTTTCCGGGACCTCTTCAAGAAGACCTTCGACCCCAAGCAGATCACGATTGTGGCGCCGGATGCCGGGGGCATCAAAATGGCGCGTGCATTCAGCACCATGCTCAACTGCGAGTTTGCGATCGTGGACAAGCGCCGCATGGGGCCCGAGCAGACCATGTCCGAGCACTTGATCGGCGAGGTCGCCGGGCGTGATGCCATCCTGGTGGACGACATGATTGCCACGGGCGGCACCATCACCAACGCAGCCCGCATGGTGAAAGCTCACGGAGCTCGTAAGGTCTATCTCGCAGCCACGCATGGCGTGTTTGCGGGGCCGGCTCTCGAACGGCTGGCGGAAGCTGATGTCGAGAAAGTCTTCATTACGGATACAGTGTGCCCTCAGGCCGACTACCCCGATGTCGTCCAGGTCCTCTCCGTCGCTAGCCTGCTTGCCGAGGCCATTCATCGCATTCACGTTTGTCGCTCGGTGAGTTCCCTGTTTGTCGAGTGATCACTCCCCGTTTTCCTGAACACGCGCGCATGGATGGTGAGCGCTTTGAGCTCACCGCCGCCTTGCCCGCCTTAAACAATTGAGAGAATCATGAGTACTCCCACGCTGATCAAGACCACGGCCCGTGATGGCAGCGGTTCCCAAGCTTCTCGTCGCGAGCGCGCCGCCGGTCTGGTCCCAGTGATCATCTACGGTCATGGCCAGGACAATGTGCAGTGCAAGGTGGATGGCCACGACTTGGGGCTCGCTTTTGCCACTTCAGACCAGGTGTTCAATCTGGAAATCGCCGGGAAGAAAGAATCGTGCCTTGTGAAAGAGGTGCAATACGACACGTTTGGGCAGCGCATCCTGCACGTTGATTTCTCTCGTATCGATCTGTCCGAACAGGTCGCGGTTGAGGTGGTGTTGGAATTCCGTGGTGATCCTGCGGGCGTGAGCGCGGGTGGAACGCGCATCGTCCACCACCCCAAGCTTTCGGTGAACTGCCGCGCAGACTCCATTCCGGATGTGGTCGTCATCGATGTCTCGGGGCTCGAAATCGGCGATTCCCTGCATGCTGGCGAGATCGAGTTGCCAGAGGGAGTGTCACTGGACGAGGGGCAGTTGGCTCCAGGAGAGCAGGTCTTTGCCGTTGCGGCGCCGCGCGTCGAAGTCGAAGAAACGACCGAGGACGCAGAAGGTGCTGAGGGCGAGGAAGCGACCGATGAGAAAACAGACGAGGCGAAGCCGGATGGTGATTCCGAGGGCAAGAAGAAGGACTCTGGCAGCTAGCCTCAGATCGTTGATCGCATGCAGTTGATCCTTGGCCTGGGCAACCCAGGTGCCGAGTACGAGAACACCCGGCACAACGTCGGCTTCGCTGTGCTCGACATCATGGCAGAGCGTCTCGGCTGTTCTTTTTTTCAGCGGGGGCGTGCGCTTGTCACTCGTGGTGAGGTTGAGGGTCGGCCCTTCTTGCTGGCCAAGCCCACCACGTTCATGAACCGTTCAGGCCGGGCGGCACGGGATCTGCTCGCGGATTTCGAGGGCCCGGTGGAGCTGCTCGTGCTGTGCGATGATTTCCATCTGTCTCTGGGGCAGCTGCGGTGCCGACGGCAGGGCTCTTCTGGCGGACAAAACGGCCTGGCTTCAGTTCTGGAGATGGTGCCCGACGGGCAATCCGTGGGCCGCTTGCGGCTGGGTATCGGAGATCCCGGCCGCAAACCCGCGGAGGATTACGTCCTGGAGCGCTTCAAGCGGTCCGAGGAGGATCTGGCTGCGGACATGCAAGTCAGGGCGGCCCACCACGTGATCGATTGGCTCGGTGACGGGGATCTGGACCGTCTTGTGAACCGGGCAAACGCCCCCGTGAGCTGAATCTCTGCGGGGTTTGCCAGGGTCCCTCTTGCCGGGTCGAGGGGCACTCGCTACGGTGTTCCGTTCTGCATCCCAGGCCAGAGAGGCTTGTCGGCGGCACCCTCGCTCCGACGCAGTATCTCGCTGGCCCGGTTTCCCCGTCCAGTGGATCAGATTCGAGAGGTCAGATTGTGAAGTACTACGAAGGCATGTTCATCCTCCACAACCGCGATCCGCGTGGGGAGGACGAAGCCGAGCCGGACACCCCCGAAGTGGTGGTCCAGAAGCTCATCGAGAAGGTCGGAGGCACGCTAGGTCCTTCGATGTTGTGGGCCAACCGAAAGCTGGCTTATCCCATTCACGGGAACCAGACCGGCACCTACGTGATCTGCTATTTCTCCGGTGAGTCGGGAACCATCGACGAGCTCAATCGGGAAGTGAAGCTCTCCGATCGTTGCTTGCGCTCGATGGCGATCGCTGTTGCAGCCTTGCCGAAGGACGATGAGATGCCCGAGCCGCTTTCCGAGCCGGCCTCGCGTTCAGGCCGTCGCTTCGAAGGGGACACCAGCGCAGAACTCGGCCGGGACGGCGAGGAGACGCGCAAGATCTGGGAACTGCTCGACTACAAGAACCCCTTTGTGCTGCGCCGCATGATTTCGGCTCAGGGCAAGCTGTTCTCGCGGGTTCGCAGCAATCTGGAAGCCAAGAGCCAGCGTCGGTTGCGCACGGCTGTTTTCCGGGCCCGGAACATGGCCCTTCTTCCGTTCGTCGGTCGCTGAATCTCCGGCTCCAATAGAGAGAGGTTGCTCGAGTCATGAAGCTCATACTGCTGGAATCGGTCGAGGGTCTCGGACGGCCCGGAGACCAGGTCAACGTCAAGAACGGGTTCGCCCGGAACTATCTCCTTCCTGAGCGCAAAGCGGTCGTGCTCACCGAAGACAGCCTGCGCATGCTGGGCAAGCTGAAGGTGAAGGCGGAGGAAGAAGAGCGGGCCATGATCAGTTCGATGGAAGAACTTGCCGTCAAGCTGCGGGGCCTGCATGTCGAGGTCATGGCCCGGGCGACCGAAGAGGGACACCTCTTCGGCTCCGTGACGGAGAAGGATATCCACGGCGCCATCGTGGCCGCTGGCTGGGATGTCGCGCAGCGTGCCATTCGCTTGCCCATGCACCTCAAGGACTCAGGTGTTCATGAGGTGGCGTTGCACCTTTACGGTGACATCACAGAATCGATCACTGTCGAAGTCGTACCGATCGACATGGAAGGGACTCGCATCGAATCTCTCGGAGCCGAAGGTGAATCGGCCGGAGATGCTGAAGATGAGTCTGCACGGGGTGAGGAGGGTGACGGCGAGGCGCCGCTCTCCGATGGAGAGCCGGCAACAACGGCTGAGGCTTGAGTCTCATGGGCCGCCCGTCGGCCGCGCCTCACCTGTCATCAGGCGCGCGCGTTCTACTGGCTGTTGTCTTGCTCGTGGTCTTTGGGCTGCTGGCCGAAGGAGCGCTCTCCTTGCTGGGCGGGAGGTCGCTGGTGGAGGTCTGGCGCGGACCGCGTTCGGCTCGCGAGTGGATGGCCCCCACAGAACGTGATCGTTGGTTGGCGGCTGCTCAGAGCCCAGGTCCCTGGCACGTCCATGAGGATCCTCTGGTGGGTTTCTGCCTGAAGCCCAATAGCGAGGTCGACGTCTTTGGCATCAAGGTCCAAAGCGATGCGCTCGGTATGCGGGCTCGCCCCGCGGCCTCGGAATCGGTTGGAGCCCCGGGGGCACCGGAGGCCACGCCTCCGCAGGAGCCCTTACGCATTCACGTGCTGGGAGATTCGGTCGCCTTTGGGTGGGGAGTTGAGGACGACGAGGCGCTGGCCCATCGGCTTGAGGTGCATCTCAACGCCGTGCGTCCGGCCGGGAGCCCCCCGGTGGTTTGTCAGACGGTCGCCATACCCGGCTGGAACCATCGCAATGCGGTGCACTTCCTGCTCGATCACTGGGATGCCTTGCCCGCAGATATTGTGCTCTACATGCCGATCGACAACGACCTGGCCAATGGATACGGCGTCACTGAGGCAGGGCATCGCCGAGAAAATCCAGATATTGCGACGTCCGAACCGTTTCTGAGGGTGAGCTCAGATCAGCGGCATTACGTTGTGCTCGACCTGATCCACAGGCTGCAGGCTCAGGGCGGAGTGGAAACACGTTCGGAGGATGAGCTGGGCCCCCGAGTTCTCGAAGCGGATCTGTCCGAAGAATCGACCCGGCGCCTGGATGAAAACGCAGCGGACATCCGCCTTCTGGCGGACCTGCTGGAACAACGCGGCACGCACATGATGCTCCTGCAGTACAGCGAGCTGCCTTACCTGTGGCACCTCTGGAGCCGCTTGGCTGCCGATGGGGGGCCGTCGATTCCGATCCTGAATCTCCTCAAGCCCGATCCCGAGCGGCGCTTCACCCTGCCGTCCAATCCCCACCCGAATGCGAAGACCCTGGATGTGGTTGCGGTTTGGTGTGCTGAAGCTCTGCTGCTGCAGGGACTGGTCCCGGGCGGCGCGGATGCCATCGCTCGTTTGCCAGCCGTACCGGCTGAGTATACCGACGCAAGGGCGCAACTGTTGGAGCCCGCGGACTGGGCCTCTCGTAGTGCCCTGAGTCGCTCCAAGGATCGCTCCCAGCTGCTTTCACGTGTGGATTCGGAGACCGGAGAGGGGCTGAGGCAGGTTTACGGAGGTCTGCAGGCCGGACAACTGGCAGCCAGGCAGGTTTTGGCGTTGCTGGCCTGTCCCGGAGAGGGCGCGGAACTCGCCCTGGAGCTGCGATCGATCCAGGATCGCCCTGATCTGCTGCCCCTGCGCCTTGCGGTGGAGAGCGATGGTCAGGAGGTGGGGAGCTTGTTGCTGGAAGAGGGCGGTCCGAGTGAATGGGTGAGTGCTCTCCCTGCTCACGGAGAGGATCCCTGCGAGCACGAGATCCGGCTGGTGGCGGAACGAGACGTTGTCACCCGCTATATGGGGCGGTTGAGAATGGGAAGTTACGTGCTGCTTTCGCTGGAGTTGCGGGAGGCCCCGTGACTCGAGGCCGTCGGGCCATTCGCTGAAAGCGAACTTCCTGGCCAGCCATCCGGCAGTGTGAGGGGCTGGAGCGACTTCGCCATGGACTGATAGACTGGTCGGCTCGCGCACCTCGGGTTGGGGAGCGCCTGTCGAATGGCCCACTCGACACCCTGATGCAACCAAGGGGCAGTTGGGGGGAGGAGACTCACGTGGATCAAGGCGCGATACCGGACCATCTTCCTCCTCAGAACATTGAGGCAGAGCAGTGTGTCTTGGGAGCGATGCTGCTTGACCGGGCAACTATCGGCGACATTCTGCTCGTGCTGGGCGCCGACGATTTCTACGTGCCCATGCATGCCGAGGTCTTCAAGGTTCTTGCCGATCTGTTCGACCGCAATGAACCCGTCGATCTGGTCATCGCCACCAATGCCTTGAAGGCTGCAGGCAAGCTCGAGGCTGTCGGTGGAGTGGACGCGCTGGTCGGGCTCATGGAATCAGTGCCCTCTTCCGCGCATGCGTCCAACTACGCAGCGCTTGTGCGTTCTGCATCCGAGAAGCGGCGCTTGGTAGTGGCTGCGCAAGAGATCCTTCGGGATTCCTATTCGGCCTCGACAACAAACGTGGACGATTTGCTCGACAAGGCAGAGCGGGCCATCTTTTCGGTTGCCCAGGGTCGTGGAACGGAATCGGGTGCAAGCATGCAGGATCTGGTCAAGCACGCCATGCTGCGTGTGGACTCGCTGCAAGAGTCAGATGGCCGCGCTGTGACCGGTGGATTGGACACCCATTTCACAGATCTCGATCAGTTTCTTAACGGTCTCGCTCCTGGCGCGCTCTACATCATTGCGGGGCGCCCTTCGATGGGGAAGTCGAGTTTCGCCACGAGTTTGCTCGACAACATCTGTATCCGAGATCAAACCCCGGCCGCTCTTTTCACGTTGGAAGTCACCAAGGAACAGGTCGCAGAGAACATGCTGTGTTCCAACGCGCGTGTGGACGCACACCGGCTCATGCGTGGCGAGCTCTCAAACGATGAATACGCCAAGGTGCCACTGGCAGCTGGTCGCCTTGCCGAGGCGCCGTTGTACGTCGATGACACGCCAGGGCTCACCATGACTCGACTGCGCGCCAAGGCTCGGCGCCTCAAGTCGCGAATGAACATCCAATTGCTTGCGGTGGACTATCTTCAGTTGCTCACGCTCGGAAGTGCCGTGGAAAGTCGTCAGATAGAAATTTCACGCCTGTCGGGCTCACTCAAGCAGTTGGCTCGTGAGCTCAAGATTCCCGTCATCGCGCTCAGTCAGCTGAATCGCGCCGTCGAGGCGCGTACCAACAAGCGACCGATGATGGGTGATCTACGTGAGTCAGGATCGATCGAGCAGGATGCCGACGCCATCATGTTGCTCTACCGGCATGAGTACTACGAGCCGGAAGACATCGCTGCCAAGGGTTCAGCCGAACTCATCATTGCAAAGAACAGGAATGGACCAACTGGTGTCGTGGAGTTGAACTTCCACGCCAACATGATGCGGTTCGACAATGCCCACCGCTTTCCGGATGCGTCGGAGTCGTCGCCCGCCGGTAGCTCTGCTCCAGTGCTCTGAGGAGGCGAGCAGCCCACGTGTTGTGCCTCAGTCGCGTCTTCTCGAGGGCATGCTGCATGCTGATTCTGCTCCAGGCAATTTCTGGGCTGAACGCTCAGGACCCGGTCCTCGTTTTTGGGGGCGGGTACGAAGGGCAACCTGTTGTGGACGTCGTACTCGACGGCAATGTGCTTGTCGCCCATGAGTTGCTCATGGCAAACATGAAGACGCGACCCGGGTCGGTGTACACCGCCGAGCACATCGATGACGACATGCGCTGGATGACCCAGTCCTATGGGGTCTACCCAGAAGTCAATGTCGAACAGGTTCCAGATGGTGTGATCGTCACGTTCAAGTTGGTCAGAGTGCAGCACTACGACCAAGTGGAGTTTGAGGGCAACGGGGAATTCAGCGATTCCCGGCTGCGTGGCGTGGGTTTACTGCCGAGCGGCGGTCGGGCGACTCCCGAGCAGGTCGCCAGCGCTTTGTTGCTGATCCGAGAGTTTTATCTCTCGAAGGGCTACCCCTTCATCCAGGTGAACCACAAAGACACGTCCAGTGACAAGGGTGAGTTCAGGTCCACGATTCGTATCTTCGAGGGACCCGAGGTGGAGGTTGCTTCCCTGCGATTGATCGGGCTCACCGCTGTGGATGAAAATGATGCTCGCGACCTGCTGAGTAGTCAGCCTGGGTTCTGGTCATGGTTGGTGGGTAAAGACTTCGTGCGCAGTGAAGTCGATCGCGACACGTTAGTGCTGGAAGATTACGTTCGCCGTGAGGGCTACTTGGACGCCTCGGTCTCGTTAGACCCACTCGAATGGTCTGACGACCGCACGAAGGTTGTGGTGTCTTTGAATGTGGACCAAGGTTCGCGTTACTTCGTGCGCAGTGTGACGGTCGCCGGTAATACCGACTTGACAGGTCAGGAGTTGCTGAAAAATGCCGCCTTGACGGTAGGTGATCCTTACCGAGCCCCGGATGTTTCCCGGGTGTTGCGATCGATGCGCGACTTGTACGGGCACGACGGTTTTATCGACGTCAGTATTCGCCCAGTTGAGACTTTTGACCTCGAGGAACCGTTGCTCGATCTTGAGTGGCGCGTGGACGAGGGTCGGCAGAAAAGAGTGCGGGATGTCATTGTGCACGGAAACGTGGGGACCAGAGATGGGGTCGTCCGACGTTACATGACCGTGTATCCCGGCGACATCATTGACACGCGCGAACTTCGCTACAGCGAGGACGCGTTGATTTCGCTTGGCTACTTCACCGATCTGAGTGGCGTGCCGAAGGTGAGGGTGACGACAGAGCCGACGGACGACCCAGGTCTGGTCGATGTGGTTGTGAATGTGGACGATGCCAGCAGCGGTATTTTTACTTTTGTGTTCGGTGCAGGCTCCGATTCGGGTGTGTTTGCAGGTGTGACCGTGGACAAGCGCAACTTCGACATCAGTCGCGCGGCTTCGTCCTGGAAGCGTTTCTTCCAGGAGTTTTTCGAACGAGGAGAGGCTTTCCATGGTGGCGGCCAGAGTCTCTTGCTTGAGGTGATTCCAGGGACGGAGACAACGCAACTCGACATTGTCTTCAACGACCCTTGGCTCGATGAAAGTGCTGAGGACCCCTGGGGGCTCACGGTTGAGGTTTACGACCGCCGACGCATTTACTCCGACTACACACAGGCAAGTGTTGGTACCGGAGTTTTCTTCGATCATCAGTTCAGCCGCGAAGTCAGCCTGTCGCTAGGGCCTCGGCTGGAGAACGTCAACATCACTGACATTGATGATGAAGCGAAAGATTTCGTGACGGGGCAGGGAACTGAATTCGCGAAAGCTGAAGGTCGACATTCGCGCCACGTGATGGAAGCAGCCCTGTCTTTTACGGCGCTAGATTCTCTCTTTGACCCCACAGAAGGTGTGACGTCTCAGCTGCGTATTGAGAATGTTGGCGGGCCTTTCGGTGGTGACATTGATGCGGTGCGCGGTCAGCTGAGCGCCGAGGCTTTCTTTCCCATGGGAGAGGATGAAGATGGAAACATGAACGTGTTCCATCCCCGATTCTCCTTGGGTGTCGTAGAAGGAACCGGAGACTCCGAAGAACTGCCTTTCTTTGAAAACTTTTTTGTAGGCGGCGGTTCCGGGCCGTTTGCCGTGCGGGGATTCGCTTTTCAGGGCGTCGGGCCTCACCAGCGCATGAGGAGCACGCAGCTTGGCCCGGTTCTGGATGACAACAGTGGCAGCGCCGTTGGTGGCCGGCTCGCTGCTGTGGCGAGCCTGGAAGCACTCTTTCCGCTGGTCACGGACTACAACGCGTTCCGCGATCGGGACGAAACCATGGTCAAGGGCGTGCTTTTCGTCGATGCCGGGAATCTCCTGGGAGACACCGACTGGGATGAGCTGATGAACGACATTCGCCTGAGCGCAGGAGCTGGGGTCCGGCTGAAGATGCCGGCCCTGGGCGGGATCACCATCCGTATGGATTGGGCCATGGTGCTGGCTGAGAAGCGTGAAGACGAGACACGCCCCCTCAGTTTCGAGTTGAGCCGCCGGTTCTAGGTCCCTGTTCTGGAGCGGTTCGAGTCCCGTCTAGCGATTCGAGTGCCGCCGGGCTTTCCCACCGCCGCCGACTTTCGGATAGTGGGCCCCTGGTCATCCCCCGGTCAGAGCGATCATGCACCTTCATCAGACCATCGCTGAGATTGCCGCCTTGCTGCGCGGCCAGGTGATCGGTCCGGAGGGTGCCGAACTCGAAAGTCTGCGTTCGCTGGCCTCTGCCGGCCCTCAAGATCTCGCAGCCGTTTTCCGGCCGCAGTATTTCAAGGAGGCGGGTGCGAGCCGTGCTCGATGCCTGATCGTTCCAGGCACCGAGTCTTCGGCAGAGTCTGCCGCCCTGCAGGAGCAAGTCCGCGGCGAGGGGCGTTCGCTCATTTGTGTGGAGGATCCCGAGTTGGCGGTCGACACGATCGTCGCGACTTTTGGTCCACGCGAAGTTGGCCCCGCCGAGGGCGTTCATCCGTCTGCAGTTGTCGAAGACGGAGCGGATTTGGATCCGTCCGTTGCCGTTGGCCCCTGGTCTTTCGTGGGGCGCGGTGCACGGGTCGGACCAGGAACGAAACTGTGGGCGCGCTCCTACGTAGGAGCAAATGCTTCGGTTGGTGCTGGATGCAAGTTGTACCCGGGCTCGTACCTCGGCGAGCGCTGCGTGATGGGCGATCGTGGCATCCTTCATCCCGGCGCGGTGCTTGGCGCAGACGGATTCGGGTTCCGAGTCGGAAAAGATGGTGCACATATCAAGAGCCCGCAGGTAGGTGTCGTGCTCGTGGGGAACGACGTCGAAATCGGCGCGAACACCACCATCGATCGTGCGCGCTTGGAATCCACCGTGATTGGTGACGGTGTGAAGATCGATGACCAGGTGCACATCGCGCACAACTGTTCGGTTGGCGATCACACCGCCATCGCAGGGCATGCGTCACTGGCAGGCGGAGCACATGTCGGTAAACATGTCCTCATGGCTGGGCGGGCTGCGATCAGTAGTCAGGTCCATGTCTCCGACAAAACCATTGTCGGGGGCTGTGCCATTGTGATGCAGGACCCCCTGCCCGGCGAGTATGTGCTGGGGTATCCGGCGGCTCCGCACCACCAGTGGAAGCGTCAGATCTCGAGTCTTAAGCGGCTTCCCGCTTTGCTCGCTGACTTGCGGGCTGCTCGCCCGGGAGGGTCTGACAGTGGCTCGTAACCAGCGAACAATCAAAAATCCGTTTGAGGTGAGAGGCGTCGGGCTTCACGAAGGCCATGATGTGCGGGTTGTCGTTCGACCTTCGGCTGCGGACAGCGGCGCGTTCTTCATTCGATCTGACCTGCCCGACAGTGATCCGATTCCGGCCAATATTGAATCTGTTGCCGAGGCGGAGCGACGCACGATGCTCCGGCGTGGACTGGCCGAGGTGCACACAGTCGAGCACCTGCTTGCCGCGCTTGCTGCGATGAATATCGACAACGTGGAGATTGAACTCGACGGCCCGGAGTTGCCCGCATTGGATGGCTCTGCCTTGCCATGGTTTGAGGCGGTGAGCGCCGCAGGGGTGGTCGACCAGAAGGTGGCCCGCAAGGAGTTCGCGATCGAGGAGCCGCTCTTCGTCGAAATGGACGGTGCGGTTGTGAATGCGATTCCCTCGTCGCGTAGCGGACTGCAGCTTGCCTACACACTCGACTACCGCCATCAGGGCCTGACTCCCCAGTTCATCGAAGTCGAACTGCCTGGGACAGATATGGCCAAGGAGATCGCTCCGGCGCGCACCTTTGTGTTGGCGTCGGAGGTAGAGGCGCTTCGTGCGAGTGACCTGGGTGCGGGCGCAAACGAAGAAAATACCGTCGTGTTGGATGGCGACGCACCTGTTCATGGAGAGCTTCGCTTCTCTGATGAGCCGGCTCGTCATAAGCTTCTCGATATGTTGGGCGACCTGTACCTGCTGGGTGCCGACATCCAAGGGCGTATTAGTTCGACTCGTTCGGGTCACCGGGCGCACCACGCCTTGGTGCGCTGTCTCTCTGCCGCCATGGAGCGGGAGGAAAACCATGGGCGCCTTGTCCGCGACACCGGCATGGACATCCGGGAAATCGCCGATTTGTTGCCGCACCGCTATCCGTTCTTGCTGGTGGATAGGGTTCTGGAGTTGGAGGGCTATCGGAGAGCTGTTGGCATCAAGAATGTCTCGGTGAATGAGCCGTTCTTTGCAGGCCATTTCCCGGGCCAGCCCATCATGCCCGGCGTCCTCATCTTGGAGGCCTTGGCGCAACTGGCAGGCACGTTGCTTCTGCGCCGTATGGAATACACGGGCAAACTGCCCGTGCTCTGGGCCATCGACAAGGTGAAATTGCGCCGTTCGGTGATTCCAGGGGACCAACTCCGGTTGGAAGTCGAAGCAGTCAAAGTGCGTGACACCATGGGACGAGTCGTGTGTGTTGCAAAAGTCAATGAGCATGTCGCAGCGGAGGCGCAGATGGTGTTCACGCTGGTGGACGCAGGATGATTATTCACAAGACAGCAATCGTTGATGCGGCAGCTGAACTCGATGACGATGTCGAGGTCGGTCCATACACAGTGATCGAAAAAGGCGTGCGCATCGGAGCGGGTTCGCGGGTCGGACCGCACTGCTTTCTCTCCGAAGGTGCGGTTCTCGGCGAACGGAATATTCTGACGGCATTTGTCTCTGTTGGGACAGCTCCTCAGGACCTCGTTCATCACACGGGAGCGAGCCGAATTGAGATTGGGGATGACAACGTTTTCCGTGAGTTCGTGTCACTCAATCGCGGCACGCCCAAGGAGCACAAGGTCACGACCATTGGCAACAAGAACTTTGTCATGGCGAGTTGCCATGTGGGTCATGACTGCGTGCTGGGGTCCGGAATTATTATGACCAACAGCGTGCTCATCGCAGGGCACTGTCACGTTGGCGACAACGTCGTACTCAATGGGTACGCAGGAGTTGGTCAGTACACGTCGATTGGGCGTATGGCCTACGTCGGCGCGAAGGCGCGAGTGGTGCAGGACGTTCCACCCTTCGTCAAAGTCGCCGGAGATCCTGCCGAAGTGCGCATGGTCAATGAGGTCGGCATGGCACGTGCCGGGATCGAAAAAGAAGATATCGATGAGATCAAGCACGTCTATCGGGCCATCTTTCGCACCGGGCGCAGCGTGAGCGAAGAGGCGCACGCCCTGATCAACGATCGGTCGCCCATGGTGCGAGAGCTTGCCGAGTTCTTGTTGCGTAAGGAGGCCGGGCGATTCGGGCGCTATCGAGAATCGCTGAGAGGTCATTCCTGAACGAGGTGCCAAGCACACGCTGGCCGGGCTTGTCTCTTCACTGAGCCTGTATTCAATCGCTGAGCTGTTACGAAAAGGAAGCATGCATGGGGTCTCCAACTCTCAAAGCTGCCGTGGTGGGCGTGGGTCATTTAGGCCAACACCATGCGCGTCTGATGAATGAGATTCCGGGCGTGGAATTGAGCGCAGTCGTCGATGTGGATCCTGATCGAGCGGAGGCGATTGCCAAGCCTCTGGGGGCTGTGGGCTTGTCCTCATTGGATTCCATTCCTGATGACGTCACTGCAGTGAGTGTCGCTGTTCCGACCAGCCTCCATCGTGATGTTGTGATGTCGTTGCTTGATCGCGAGATCAATGTGCTCGTCGAGAAACCCATGGCGGCGACTCTGGACGAGGCACGTGAAATGGAAGCGGCGGCGAGAGAGCGCGGCGTCGTCCTACAGGTGGGGCACATCGAACGCTTCAACCCTGCCTTGTCTGCATTGCATGACATGCAGATTCAGCCTCGATTTATAGAGGCCCATCGCCTGGCGCCTTTCAACTTTCGCACATTGGATGTCAGCGTGGTCATGGATCTCATGATTCACGACATCGACATTGTGATGGAACTCGCGGACGCTCCACTCAAGGAAGTGCATGCCGTGGGTAGCCGCGTGCTTGGCAAGCATGTCGACATCGCCAATGCCCGGTTGGTGTTTGAGAACGGCTGCATTGCGAATATCACAGCCAGTCGAGTGTCCTTTGAGCCACTTCGCCGAACCCGCGTCTTTGGAGATGAAGCCTTTGTCTCCATGGATTTTGCGACTCGGAGGGCGTTTGTGGTGCGCAAGGCAGAGGCCTTTGATCTGGGCAGCCTGGATGCCAGCGCACAATCTCGGCTGGAAGCGAAGGACTCCTTCAAGGAATTCATCGCACAGGGCCTGATGGATGCGAGAGAGATCGATATGGACGAGGCAAATCCGTTGCTGTCGGAACTGACGGCATTCATTGCTAATGTTCGCGGTGAAGAAGTCAGTGGCGTGTCGGCAAAGGCCGGCTTGAGAGCCATGGAGGTCGCTCTGCGCATCTCCGAAGGAATTGAATCGCATCGATGGACCTGAGAGGGGAGTCATGACGTTCCCGACGCTGCCGCCGGAGGAGCGGCTCGAGGCGCTCGTGCAGGAGAGCTGGGATGCGCACGAGGTGCCTGCGCGTTCCCTCGCACGTAACGCCGACGGAGAGGCTTTCGTTTTTTTCGAAGGCCCGCCGACAGCCAATGGCAAGCCGGCGATTCACCATGTGTTCTCGCGGACCCTGAAAGACACGGTTTGCCGCCATCGCCTCATGAAGGGGCATCGCGTTCCGCGCAAGGCTGGGTGGGACACACAAGGCCTTCCCGTTGAAATCGAAGTCCAGAAAGAACTGGGTATCACGACTCGCGAGGAGATCGAGGAGATCGGCATTGCCGAGTTCAATCGGCGCTGTCGCGAGTCTGTATTCAAGTACAAGGCTGACTGGGAAAAATTGTCGAAGCGCATGGCGTATTGGCTCGACTACGAAAACCCCTACGTCACCTATGAGAGCGATTACATCCAGAGTTGCTGGGCCATTCTCTCTCGCTTTCACGGGGAAGGCTTGCTGGTCAAGGACTTCAAGATCCTTCCATACTGCCCCCGCTGCTCGACCGGTCTCTCGAACCATGAGGTCGCGTTGGGATACGAGACCGTGCAAGACCCTTCAGTCTTTGTGCGCTTCGCCGTGACGGATCATGATTGGGCCGAGCGTTTTGATTCGTCGCTGGGCCTTGTGGATGGCTGCAACTTGGACGAGGGCACTCTGAACGCTTGCCGCGCCCTCAAGAAACCAAGCTTGCTGGTCTGGACAACGACACCTTGGACGCTCTTTTCTAATGTTGCATTGGCCGTCGATGGCGATCTGACCTATGCGGCTGCGCGGCTGGATGAAGAGACTTACATTCTGGCCGACGCCCTTGTGGGCACTGTTTTAGGTGATGAGGCCGAGGTGCTTGCGCGCTTCCCCGGGCGGCTGCTCGAGGGGCTTTCTTACCAGCGGCCGTTGGACCATGTCACCGTCGAGTGCACATCTGATGACCAGCGAGCGGTCATGCACACCGTGCGGTTGGCAAGCTTCGTCTCTTCTGAGGACGGCACGGGGCTTGTGCACATGGCGCCGGCTTTCGGCGCCGATGACTTCAGTATTCGGCAGCGAGATGGGCTTCCACTCGTGCTTCCTGTGGATGAGCAGGGTCGCTTCACATCAGCAGTGCCTGGTTTTGAAGGTCGATTCGTCAAGGATGCAGACGGCGACATCATCAAGGTCTTGAAAGACCGTGGTGTGCTTTATCGGCGTGCGACCATCGATCACAGTTACCCGCATTGTTGGCGATGCAAGAGCCCTTTGCTCTACATGGCTCGACCGAGTTGGTATCTGCGCACCACAAAGCTGCGCGACAAACTGGTCGCCCTCAACGAAACCATTGACTGGCACCCGTCCGAGATCGGAACGGGGCGATTCGGCGAGTGGCTCTCGAACAATGTCGACTGGGCGATTAGTCGCGAACGCTACTGGGGAACGCCACTGAACGTATGGGTCTGTGATGCATGTGGTGACGAGGCCTGCCCGGCGTCGCTCGAAGAACTGGATCAACTGGCACAGCAGGATGTGTCGCCAGACTTCGACCCACATCGACCGCAGGTGGACGAAGTCACCCTGAGCTGCACTGCTGAGGGCTGTGAAGGCGTCATGCGCCGCACTCCAGAGGTCATCGATTGCTGGTTTGATTCGGGCTCGATGCCCTTTGCTCAGGCCGGATGGCCGCGAGCCACCGGCGGTGAGCTTCCCGCGGATTACCCGGCAGCATTCATCTGCGAGGGTCTCGATCAGACCCGTGGATGGTTCTACACCTTGCACGTCATTGGCACGTTTCTCACGGGCAAGCCGGCCTACAAGAGCGTGCTGGTCAACAACCTGCTCCTGGATGGGCAGGGCAAGAAGATGAGCAAAAGCGTCGGAAACGTCGTCGACCCATCTGCTGTTTTCGACAGCTGTGGAGTCGATGCAGCGCGCTGGGGGTTTGTCAGTCAAGGTCAGGTGTGGCTGCCCAAGCGTTTCGACCAGAAAGCAGTTGCTGAAGGTGCGCGCCGAGTCTTCGGCACCTTGCGTAACTGCTATGCCTTCCTTTCGATGTACGCAAATCTTGACGGATTCGTTCCGGGTGAGCCGGCTCCGAGTGTCTCGGAGCGCCCTCCGATCGATCGCTGGCTGCTGTCTCGGGTGCAAACCCTCACCACAACTGTCGATGCTGCCTATGAGCGCCTGGAGTTGGGCGAAGTGGCTCTGCAACTTGATGCGTTCATCGACGAACAGCTTTCGAACTGGTACGTACGTCGCAATCGTGCGCGATTCTGGAAGTCTGGTGAAGTCGAAGACAAACGTGCAGCCTTTGCCACCCTCGCTGCGGCGCTCGAGCGCGTTGCTTTGCTCATGGCCCCACTCGTCCCCTTTTGGTCCGAGTGGCTGTGGCGCGCTGTGACGGGGGAGTCCGACGAAGCCTCAGTTCATCTGCAGGACTGGCCGGTTGCGGATCTCTCGTTGGTGGACGAAGAACTCGAACGCGAGATGTCTGCGGTGTTGTCTGCCGTGGCGTTGGGACGTTCTGTGCGTGCGGGGCATGATCTACGTGTCCGGCAACCCTTGAGGCGGGCTCTTGTGAAAGCTACAGCCGCAGACGATGCCGAGCGTCTCGCTCGCCCCGAACTTTCGCGACTTGTTGCCGAAGAGCTGAATGTGAAGGCGGTCGAGATCGTCGAGACAGCAGATTTTCGAGAACTCTCGGCCAAGCCGAACTTCAAACGCCTGGGCCCCCGCCTGGGTCCCAAGATGAAACTCTTGGCCGCCAAGGTGAAGGCGCTCGACGAAGCGACTCTGCTGGCTTTCGAGGCCTCTGGAGAACTCAAAGTAGAAGTCGACGGCGAGGTGTATGCCCTGGATCACGAGGACGTGGAACTCGTGGAGACCGGCAGGGCGGGCTACGCCGTGGCGGGTGACGGGAGGCTCGTGTTGGCGCTCGACACCCAACTCGATGAGGAGTTGCTGGGAGAGGGGCGCGCGCGGGAGATCGTGAATCGGGTGCAAAACACGCGAAAGTCAGCGGGTCTCGAGGTGTCCGATCGAGTCATCGTGCGTCTGGCGGGGTCAGAAGACCTGCTGACCGCTGCTCGCTTGCACGAAGCCTTTATTCTGGGCGAAGTGCTGGGGACGCGTCTTGAGGTTGCCGAAGGCGGCATGCTGGAAGGCGCGGTTTCCTTCGACGTCGAAGGCGCTGCGTTGCAAGTGGCCGTGCAGCGGGTCGAGAGCTCGTAAGAAGCTTTCGCTGGCGCTCAATCAGCGCGTTCTTGTCCCTTTCGGCGGGGCTTCTTTGCCTTGCTGCGCTTGGCTCTGTCTTTTGAAGGAGCCGTTTTCGTGACGGGCTCTGCTTTCGTTGTGGGCAGTGGGTGGGCAGCTGGCAGATCGCCATGAACCCTGACACGGTTTCGACCGGAGTCTTTTGCGGCCAGCAGGGCGCGGTCTGCCTTGGCGAGAACCATTTCGATGCTCTCTTCACTTTCGGGGTGCCAGGCTGCAACACCGACAGTGATCGAGGATCGAGCGTGGTGCCCGCCCTGCCGCAATTCCAGAGCGGAAAAGCTGGCCCGCAAGCGCTCTGCGATGGTGCGAGACGATTCGAGATTCGCTGATGGCAGGAGGACGGCGAACTCATCTCCTCCCTTGCGCGCGGGTGTGTCGAACGGGCGCAAGCCGTCGCGCAAGGTGTCAGCAAGTTTCAGCAAGACGTGGTCACCAAAGTTGTGGTCGTGCTGATCATTGATGGTCTTGAAATGGTCGAGGTCGATCATGAGGACGCCGAGCCAGTGATTTTCACGAACGGCCCGGGCGCATTCGATCCTGCAGGCTTCGGAGAATTGCCGGTCATTGGCGAGGCCTGTCTTGAAGTCCGTTGTGGAGGCCCGGAGGAGGTGCTCTTTCTCGTCTGCGAGCCGCAAGCGGGCTGCCTGCCGGGCAATGGCGTAGACCAGTCGGCGGACGATGTGGTCGGCCGAATCTTCTGGGCTGAGAAAATCGTCGATATCTTCGGCCCGGTCATCCAGGAATCCGGGCCGATCCGTGAGCACCACCACCGCTGGAGAAGCGGCTCCGGCGGCCCGCGATCGGAAGAGGCTGAGCAATTCTGCGGAGTTGCCGGTTTCCTGGATGGGCGCCAGGAGGACTGCGTGGGGGGGGCGATCGCGTAGGGCGACCCAGGTATCGGCCTGATTTCGGCTCACCTCGACGGACAACCCCAAAGCCCGCAATTGCGAGGCGAGATCGCGCCCTGGAACGGGCGCGTGGAGCGCGAGGAGGATCTGAAGCTCGTCCATGATGACTGTCAGGGTGTCATTCATGAGGCTAGCCTGCCCTGAGCCAGTCGGCAAAGGGCTCTCGGAGGTCTTCAGGCTTGTTTACCCCTCAGGGGTGCTTTGGTAGTGTGTCCGGCCACTTTGTCACGAGAGTGTGATTTTCGGTTTGCGAGCAGATCCTGCCCGTAGAAAATCGGCGATTCCGCTCAGACTAACCCCAAAAACCCGCGCTTTGAGCGCCCTTCGACTGCCCTGACGGGTGGAGATGGAGAGAAAACTTGGTAGCGAAAACCACGATCGAGGAACTCCTCGAGGCCGGTGCTCACTTCGGCTCGTGGACGCATGTGTGGAATCCCGCAATGAAGCCGTACATCCACGGCAAGCGGAACAAGATCCACATCATCAATCTGGTGCACACCGTGCGCGGTCTGGCCAAGGCAGTCCACTTCCTTGAGGAAGTTGCGGCGACCGGTCGTCAGATCGTTTACGTGGGCACCAAGCGTCAGATGAAGGGCATCCTCCGCCAGGAAGTCGCACGCGTCGACATGCCTTGGGTCACTGAGCGTTGGCTTGGTGGAACCCTCACAAACTTCAAGACCGTTCGTTCGCGTCTGACACGTCTCGAGGAACTCGAGGCGATGGAAGAGAGTGGCGAGATGGCGGCTCTCAAGAAGAAGCAGCAGTCCCAGTTGATACGGCAACTCAAGCGCATCAAAAAGAACATGGACGGCCTGCGGACGCTGAATCGAATTCCTGGCGCCATGTTGGTCATCGATCCGCGGCGTGAGCACATCGCCGTTGCCGAAGCTCGGCGCATGGGTGTGCCGGTTGTGGCGTTGCTCGACACGGATTGCGACCCGAGATTCGTCGACATCGTGATTCCGGCGAATGACGATTCGATGCGTTCTGTCGCCTTGATCCTTGGTCGGTTGACCGACGCGATTGATGCGGGCATGAAGCGCTTCAAGGAGTCGGGCAAAGCCCCCGAAGATGCCTTGGGAGTGCGGGATGCCGGCGGCGTTGTGCGCACCATGGAGACCCACGAGCAACTCGCCCAGGACATGACCGAAAGCGCCGAGGGCGGTGAAGCAGCTGCTGTGGACACGGCCGGTGATGCCGTCACGGCGACCACCCCCGTTGCTGACGAAGTGACCTCACCCGCATCGACCGAGGAGTCCTCCACGGCCGGTGAGACCGAACCCAAGGCCGAAGCCTGACTCAAGAGAGCATGATGACCACGACGATTAGCGCGGCCCAGGTCCGCGACCTGCGCCAGATGTCTGGCGCCCCGATGATGGACTGCAAGAAGGCGCTCACCGAGTGCGGCGGAGACGCCGATCAAGCCGTTGAGTGGTTGCGGAAGAAGGGTATTGCGAAGGCCGCGAAGAAGGCTGGTCGCGAAGCAACCGAGGGCCTCGTGTTCTCGTACATCCATCACAACAACAAAGTGGGGGTGCTGCTCGAGGTGAACTGCGAAACCGACTTTGTCGCAGCGACTGACGACTTCAAGGCGTTTTGCCAGGACGTGTCCATGCACATTGCTTCCATGAAGCCTTCGTGTGTGCGGCGCGAAGACGTGGACTCTGCTTTGGCTGAAAAAGAGCGCGCGTTCCTCTCCGAGCAGATCGACCAGAGCAAGCCCGCCGAGATCCAGGAGAAGATGCTCGAGGGGCGGATGTCGAAGTTCTACGCCGAGCAATGCCTGCTCGAGCAAGCCTTCGTGAAGGACGACAAGAAGACGATCGAGCAGGTTCGAGCAGAGACAGTCGGTAAGTTGGGCGAAAATATTCAGATTCACCGTTTCGCTCGTTTCGAAATCGGAGCCTAGTTTCCCCGTGCACTACAAGAGCGTTCTCCTCAAGCTGAGTGGAGAGGCTCTCGGTGGAGGGGCTGATGGCTCCTTGGACGCCAAGGCCATCGACACCATCTCGGCCCAGATCCGGGAAGTGGCCAAGAGTGGCTGTCGCCTCGCCATTGTCGTCGGCGGTGGCAACATCTTGCGGGGTTCAGAAGTCCTCGGGACCGTGTCGGTCCGTGCCGCCGCTGATCAGATGGGCATGCTCGCCACCATGATCAATGGCTTGGCGCTGATGGATGGCCTGGAGCGCAACGGCCAAGAAGCTCGCTTGCTCTCAGCAGTCTCGGCGCACCAGATTTGCGAGCCGTTTATCCGCCGCCGCGCGTTGCGCCACCAGGACAAGGGGCGTGTCATTGTTCTGGCGGGCGGCACGGGAAACCCCTTCTTCACCACGGACACGGCGGCTGCGCTGCGGGCGTCTGAACTGGGCTGCGACATCATGTTGAAGGCCACCAAGGTGGATGGCGTCTACGACAGCGATCCCGCGCAAAACCCAGATGCCCAGCGGTATGAGGCGCTCACCTTCCGCGAGGTGATCGACCAGGACCTGAAGGTCATGGATCTCACGGCCATCACGATGTGCCTGGACAATGGGCTGCCGATCAAGGTGTTCGATGTCCTCACGGCGGGCAATCTGAAGCGCGTGGTGGATGGCGAGTCGATCGGGACGCTGGTGACCGCGGACTGACAGTGGATCCCAGGGGGGCGAGTTTGAGCCTGGTCCTCATGAAGACGATGAAGACGCACGATCTCGCGCAGAGAGCAGTGACTCGAGGTGAGCCAGGGCGTTATCCTCAGGGCGCGTGCCCGTTGTGGCTCACAGAGAGCCCGTAGTCGCCAGTGAGAGCGCCGGAGAGTTTAGACCCATGAACAGCGATCAGATTCTGAGTGAGAGCCGGGACAAGATGGAGAAGGGCGTCGAGTTCTTCAGGGAGAGCCTCAACGGCCTGCGGACCGGCCGCGTGTCCCCTGCGTTGGTAGAAAATATCCGCGTGGACGCCTATGGCAGTCCGATGCCACTCAACCAGCTTGCCTCCATCAGCGTCCCCGAGCCGCGCACGTTGCTCGTGAAACCCTTCGACCCGTCCATGTGCACGGCCATCGAGAAGGGCATCTTGAAGGGCGACATCGGCATCATGCCGGAGACAGACGGCAAGGTCGTGCGGCTGGCGGTTCCCATGATGAGTCAGGAGCAGCGCGACAAGATGACCGGACGAGTGAAGGAACTCGCTGAGCAGGCACGCGTTGTCGTGCGCAACATTCGTCGCGATCAGAACAAGGCAGCTGAAACGGCGCGAAAGGCCAGCGAACTCTCGGAAGATCTGGAACGCGATCTCAAGGACGAGATCCAGAAGCTTGTGAAGTCAATGGAAAGCGAGATCGACCAGATCGCCGCAGCGCGCACGAAGGAGATTCAAGAGAGTTGAGTGAGAGGTCGAGCGCTTCGGAGCCTTGCGCTCGGAAGTGCCTCTCGTGCACTCGCTGCAGCAGCACATGTGACGTTCAAGAAGCGTGGGGGTGTAACTCAGTCGGTAGAGTAACGGCCTTTTAAGCCGTGAGCCGTGGGTTCGAGTCCCACCGCCCCCACCATTTCTTGTGCGTGCTTTCCTTGATTAGGGGACGACCCCGAGGACGGCGTTCGAGATCGAGAAGTTCTGTGGGCCGGTCGGGTCTTGCACGAAACATTGCAGGTACACCGTGAATCCTGCGGGTACGTTGTCCGGCCACATGAGGCCGTAGCTCATCTCGCCGAGAGGTGTCGTGAGGGCACCCAGGAGGACGTCGGGGGCTGGCACGAGGATGCCGCCCGCTGTGGGCCAGTTGGCCTGGCTCGCACCGCCGACGATCCACAAGAAGCTCGAAGGGGCTGCCTTCGAGAGCGACATCACGAGTGGTGAGTTGTTCATCAAGGTGCCGTTGGCGACAAGCGTTGGCTGGCCGTGGGCGCCTGCCAGTGCCTGGCCCAGGTCGGTCCAGTCGACGTTGCTAAACGGCAGGAAGATCTGGGTGAACTCAAACGGTGACTGCAGGATGCCGCTGCAGGTGGCACTGGCCGAGGTCGAGACGCCTTCCGGGCACTGGAGGTCGCGGGTCGCGGACCAGAACGAGAGGAACCCGATCTTCTGCTCGCGGGCAAAGGCCAGCACCTGGGTCGCGTCACTCGGGAGGAAGATTTCGCCGAGGACATCGTTCTGCCCGATCATCGGTGTGAGGCCGACCATGGCCCAGATTTCTTCTGAGCTCTTCACGAGGCCATTTTGTGCATAGAGGGCCGTGAGTTGGTTGAAGAGTGAGGTCGCTGCCTGGATGGCATAGCTGCCCATCTGTCCCGCGGGATTGGGCGCGGCAAACGGGCCGTAGTCCATGGTCATGATGTTGACGCCGCTCAAGCTGACGCCTTCAGTGATCGCCGATTGCACGACGTTGATTCCGTCTGGCGTCAATCCGGTGGGAAGCACGGGCAGCGTGTACCAGATGTCGAGCGCGTTGCCGGAAGCAACCGCTGCGGCCTGGAGGCCGGCAATGGCTTCCGAACGCCTCTGGATAGACGGGGGGTGTGCGACCCAAGAGCCTTCGATGTCGAAGTCGATGTGGGTCAGTTGATAGGTGTCGATCACACTCTGATAAGCGGCCTGCAGCGAAGCCACGGAGCTATGAGCGCCGGCCAGTTCGGTTCCCGCCGCTCCGCCGAAAGACACCATGACGTCGCCCCCGAGCGCACGGATCTGATTCACCTCGCCGAGAAGATAGCCCGAGGAGACGTCGTAGTACCCACCCCAGGAGGGCGTCCCGTCAGTCGCAGAGGCGGCCACCACGAAGGCCAGGTTGAAGAAGCGCACGCCCTGGTCTTGCATGGTGGTGACGTAGTCAAAAGGCGGCCAACCGGTGGCATCGACGTAAGGAGCGAAGACACGCGCCGGCCAGTGAGGTGCGGGGACGGGTTCGGGCGGGGCTGGTGCGGGTGAGGTGCCGTTCATCAGCACCGGAGCCCCGTTCAGAGTTCCGGTGATCGGCAGGGAGATGCTGCCCGAGGTGCTGGCCACGAAGCCGATGGTCTTGGATTCGCCGGGCGAGAGGTCTCCGTCTTCCCAGCTCTCCTGGACCGCTTTCAGGCTGTACTGGGTGCCTGTGTGCGATGCGATGCTGGCGTCCCAGATCGAGGTGATGGTGTGGGGGAGATCGAAGCTCAGCGTCCAGTCAGGAATGGTCCAGGAGGCGTTGTTCGTGAGGATCAACTCGCCCTGGAAGCCTGTGGTCCAGGTGGAGGGGGCGCTGAACGACAGAGAGACGGTGTCGGCTCCCTGGGCAGAGGCGGCCGACGGGAGCATCAGGCCGAGCAGGGTGGAGGTCAGGAGGAGGGTTCTCATGAGCTGTCTCAGCGGCATCGTGGGGACTCCGGAGGGGGCAAGAGCGGCAAACCGGAGAGGGGCAAACGCCAGCCAGATCGCACGGGACTTCGGGGGAAAGAAACGCTTTCGCGTTCCCATCGGCACCTGGGGGCCCTCACTGGGGGGGCCTCCTGAAAAAGAACCTCCCAGCTCGCCGTATCGGGTCGGCGAGCTGGGAGCGTTCCCCGCATTCCCCCCAGAATGTCGGGCCCAAGGGGTCTCCTCCTTGCCAGGCCCATCATGGATGAGCTTTCCCCTCCCTTTTGGGTCGCTCTCCCACAGAAGGTATGCACCATCTGGACCCTTTTGACGTCGGAAAAATCTTCGGAAAACTTTCGAGGCACCCGTAAAACTATATTTTAAGTGCTGTTTTCGGCATCTGTGGCTTAGATGCTCAACGAATTGTCATTTATCTGGGTTGGGATTCTTTTTTTCGAAACGTCGCGCCGAGCGCCCCAATTGCTGCCTCCGAGCGTTCCACGGAGGGTCTTCTCAGGGCGCGTCTCGGCGGGCCATGCCCGTCAGTTGCTCGGCCAGCACTTCGGGGCTCGTGGCCGGGAGCAGGCAGACCCCTCTCTGGCAGACCCAGGCCCGGGCTTCGCCCTCGGGGGCTTGCCGCCCGGCCAAGAGGGAGGGTTCGGCGCTGAGTACGCTTCCGGCGAGAGCCTCGCGGGCACGGGCCGCATCGGAGATGACGAGGGCAGCAGGCAGGAACGTGGTGCGAGCCATGGCGCGCATGGCCTCCGTTGCTGGGAGGTCCTCGGCGCCGTCGATCACGACCTCGGCCAGGGGGCCCTGCCAGCTGTCGATGGCCGTGAGCAGGCTGGTGAAGCTGTGGGGGTTCTTGGTCGCGACGGGCGCCAGGGAGTCGAGCGCACGGTCGACGGCGGCCGCCAGTCGCCCACTGTCATCAAGCGGTGCCACGCGCAGCATGTGATGCAGCGCCACGCTGTGTCCCGAAGCGCGCGCTCCGTCGTTGAGTTCACGAAGGCGCCCGGGAAGCAACGGGTCATCACCGAGGGTCTCGAAGAGGCCGCCTTTCTCTGGGTCTTCAAATAAATCGAGCATGCGGTACGCAAGGCGCAACGAAATGACGAGCCACTCCGGATTGCCCGTGGCGTGATAAGCATCGAGGAAACCACGCGCGACGTACGCATAGTCTGTCAGCACACCTTGCCCGCTAGCACGTCCCTCGAACCATTGATGGGCGACCCAGAGCTTGTGGTCCTCGTCTTCGGTGAGCAGTGTGTCGCGGATGGCGCTTGCTAAAGAATCGCTTTCTACCGTCAGCGCCTCGTCGTCCAGAAGACTCGCCGAGATCGAGAACCCTGTCAGCGCGAGACCGTTCCAGGCAGACAGGCACTTCTCATCGCGGAACGCTTGTGGGCGTTTCGAACGGACGGCGAGCAGTCGGTCATAGACGGAATCCAACCAGGTGTTGAAGGCTTCCCCTTCGGGGAGAGTCGAGCGGCTTCCCAGCAGCGCTGTGGGATCGGCGGCCACGCGGTCGAGAGCCTTGAGAGGCATGGGGATGCTGCGCCCGCGCTCGAAGTTGCCACGGGCGCTGTTGCGAATGTCGAACAACCTGGCAAAGGTGGCGGCCTCTTCTGCACCGAGTGCCTGCTCGAGCTCTGGAAGGGTCCAGGTGTAAACGTCTCCCTCTTCGGGGTGGGCGCCTGGCACGGGCTGCCCGTCTTCATCGAAGGGCAGGCTGTCGGCATCGCGGGCCGCGTAGTAGAGACCTCGGGGCGACCGCATGTCGGTCATGAGCCATTCCAGGGTGTCGCGGGCCACGTCGGCGTAAAACGCACGTCCCGAGAGGGCGTAGGCCTCGGCATAGAGGGCCGCCAGCACGCCGTTGTCGTAGAGCATCTTCTCGAAGTGGGGCACCTTCCACTGGGGGTCGGTGCTGTAGCGGTGGAAACCGCCGCCGACGTGGTCGCGCATGCCGCCCGACGCCATCATGTCGAGTGTGAGAAAGGCGCGCGTCAAATCGACCGTGCCGGTGCGCAGCTGTTGCCGGAAGAGGAAGCGCAGCAACATGCTGGGCGGAAAGCGTTGGGGGCGACTGCTCCGTATACCGCCGTAGATCGGGTCGAGAGCCGCGGTCAATGAGGTCGGAACGTTGCCCAGAAGTTCTTTCGCGTCCCAGTCGCGTGGCGGTGGGAAGATGTCGGTGGTCAGCTGCGTGAGATTCGAGTTGGCTGTCTTCTCGATGTTCGGGCGCTGCTCGGTCCAGATCTTGTGAACCCATTCCAGGAGTTCGCGAAATCCAGGCATGCCGCGCTGGCGCTCGGGCGGGAAATAGGTTCCGCCGAAGAAGGGGGCGCCCTCGGGAGTCAGGAAGGCTGTGAGTGGCCAGCCACCGCTGCCCGTCATCTGCTGCACCGCTTGCATGTAGCGGGAATCCACGTCTGGGCGTTGCTCGCGGTCGACCTTGACGCTGATGAAGTGCTCCCGCAGGTAGGCCGCGATGTCTGGATTCTCGAAGGACTCGTGCTCCATCACGTGGCACCAGTGGCACGCGCTGTAGCCGATGGAGAGAAAGACCGGCTTGTCTTCCGCCCGAGCTCGCTCGAAGGCTTCGGGCCCCCAGGCGTACCAGTCCACGTCATTGTCCGCGTGTTGGCGCAGGTAGGGGCTTTCGCTGGCCGCGAGGCGCCAGCCCCCTGGCCGGTCCTCGTCGCTCTCAGGAGCTCTCTCGGAGGCTCTGGAGGCCGCAGCCTCGGGGGTGGCCTCCTCGGAGGCCTCGTGTGTGCAGGCGGTCGCCAGCAGAAGGGCGAGGGCTGCAAGGGTTCGATGGCTCATGGGGGAAACTCTAGCAGTCGTTGCCCTTCACCCGGTGGTGATCCCTTCTTCCAATGGCTAGGGTCGCCTTGCCATGCGCGTCTTCGCCCTTTCCGATCCCCATCTGTCGTTCGGCACGCCCGACAAGCTGATGGACCGCTTTGGTCCTCAGTGGGTGAACCATCCAGGGAAAATGGCGGCGGCCTGGGACGAACGGGTCTCGGATGACGATCTGGTGCTCGTGCCGGGCGACATCTCCTGGGCTCGCAACCTGGAACAGGCGGCGCCCGATCTCGCGTGGCTGGCGGCACGTCCGGGGACCAAGGTGCTGCTCGAAGGCAACCACGACTACTGGTGGGCGAGCGCGGCCAAGGTGCGCGCGGCGTTGCCCGAGGGAATTCTGGCGGTGAGTGGCGACGCGCTCCGGGTTGGCGACGTGGCCGTGGGGGGCACGCGGCTCTGGGACACACCCAGCATCTCTTATCACGATCTCATCCAGTGGCAGGGCGCGCCCATCTCTCCGGAGATGCCTCCGGAGCAGGAGGCGGCGACGCTCAAGATTTATCGCCGGCAGGTGGGGCGGCTCGAACGAGCACTGGCGGATCTCGACAAGAGCGCCCCGCTGCGTATCGCTGTGACGCACTACCCGCCGGTCTCTCCGGGCTGCGAGGCCAGCGAATTGACCGCGATGTTCGAGAAAGCAGGGGTGGAACACGTGGTTTTTGGCCACCTCCATTCCCTGGATCCGGCACGACGGGGCGAGATCGGAGGCGAGGCGCGGGGTGTCACCTACCACCTGACGGCCTGCGACTTCATCGATTTTGCTCCGGTGCTGATTGCCGAGGTCTGACGGCGGCTGAGAGCCCTTCGTGTCTCGCAAAAGGCCAACTTCCGCCCAGGGGGGTGAGCCGGCGGGGCGGTTTCCTTATCATCCCCGCCTTCGTCGGGCTGCCTTCGGGTGCGCGGCGGGTTGGCCCCATCGTCTAGCCAGGTCTAGGACACCAGGTTTTCATCCTGGCAACACGGGTTCGAATCCCGTTGGGGTCACCATCGTTTCTTCCCCTGCTCTTGCGGGCACGTCGTTCGGATCGATGGGCCGCTTGTTCGCAGCACTCTTCGTTTAGCTGCTTGCTGTGTCAGCAACGCCGCGTGCGGAGACCACCAACTCCCGGAAGACCGTGTGTAAATCGGCCGCCGTCTCCATGGGTTGGGGGAAGGGGAGACGGGCGCTCAACTCTTGACTTTTGGTTGTCACGGCAAGATCTGCACCGGTGGCATCAATACCTGTGAGGGTTGCGTGGTCTGCGTTGGGATGGAGAGTGCGGGCCAACAGCAGGACCGCGTCGGCGTGGTCGCCATTCATGTGCTCTAGAGCGGCCTGGCAGTCGTCGGCCGTGAGGGGTTTCCGGTCACCGTGAGCGTGTTGGTCGGCAGTCTGTCCGTGTCCGTGTCCGTGTCCGTGTCCGTGTCCGCCATGTCCTCCTGCACCGCCGGTCTGGTGAACCAGCTTGCCGTTTTGCACGTCAAAGGCAGCACCGAAGCCAATGATGAAGGTGCCGCTTCGCGGTGTGAGGCGCACGGGGCGGAAGTCCGGCATGGACGTGATGCGATCACCCATCTCGCCGAAGCGGCCTGCGAAACGCTTGACGAGGTCGTCGAAGTCGGCGTGTTCGCGGGGCAGAATCTCCGCGTCGCACGCATAGCTCAGTCGGCGACGAGCGAAGATCTCGCGGCTCGTTGTTTCGTCCTCGAGGAACAACACACCGGCACGGCCTGACTGTTCGAGGTTTCCAGTGTGGGCTGAAAGCCCGGACACAAAACCCACGAAGCATCCCGCAGCATCCTCGACATAGGGGATGTAGCTGGCTGCAGGCATGCCCTCCGCGTCGACAGTGGCGAGCACGAGGCTCTTGAATCCCGCAGCGAAGCCGTCGAAGGCCTGCTCGGCTGTTTTTTGAATGTCCGTCATGGGTTGTCCTTTCGTGACCGCGGGGCGGTCAGCAGAGAATATACAGGAAGGGAGAGGTGGGGCCGGCGGGCTTCGAATCCCGCCGGCCCCGGTGTTTCGACTCCGCGAGGAGTCGATTCACAGCAAGCGCGCGGAGTTGGGCAAGGTCGGGTTGGTGCCCGAGTCCTCTCCGCGTTGATCAGTCACTACAGGTTTCCATTGATGTAGAGACGCACGCGGTCACCCAGCAGAGGATCGTCCGTCAGCCGGCATCCAGGAGGTCCGCGGTCTCGAAGGCTGGCTTCAGCGCTACGGCGAACACGTCGTGCACGTCGAGATGCTGCCGGTGGGCGCGCCGCGTCGCGACTGGAAAGCCACGCTGCTCAGCGACGGTCACGTGATGGTGCGCCACCCCGATCTCCAGGCAACGCTGGAGATCTGTGATGCTTTCGGGACCGACGTGACCCTGCACGCCGGCTGACGGACGATCCCCTCAGCGGGGCATGCCGCTCAGCGACGGCGTGGGCCGCCGCCGCGGCGAGGAGCCGGTCCGGCGTTGCGAGAGCGGGGGCCCTTTGAGCCTCGGCTCATCGAACGGCGGCCCGAGTCGCCGCGAGCGCCTCCCCGGCGTTGCATGCGAGGCGAGGGCTCAAACCGATCGGAGCCGCGTCGCTCCATGCGGCTTTCTGATCGGCGCTTCGGGCCGACGGAGGCCTTGTCGCGGTTGCGCCGATTCTTCTTGGCCTTGGGCGCCTTGTCCTTCTTCCTGTTCTTGCGGGCCTTGCCGTCCTTTTTGCCTTTGCTCTTGCCGTCCTTCTTGCCTTTGCGGGCCTTGCCGCTCTTCTGGGCCTTCTTCGCGGCCCGCTTCTCCGCCTTCTGAGCCTTCTTCAGAGCGCGCTTGGCTGCACGGTCGTTCTCGGACGAGGCCTTGTCCTTGTCGTCCACCGCGGGGGCCTCTGTGGCTGCGGCAGGCGCCTTCGGTGACAGAGCGTCGGTTGTGGACGCTGGCGGCGTGGCGCGAAGGGGCGCGGCAAGCAGCAGGGTCAATCCAGTCGCGAGGAGTACGGCCTGTGTCATGGGAAGCTCCGAGACGGGGGGGTGGTTGACCGAAGCATGGCCATCCACCGTGAACGATCCATCAATCCTAGTCTGTCTAGGTGAGAGGACTGTGAGAGTGCTGGTGATTTTCTGCTGCCTCTCTGCGTTCTCATGCAGGATCGGCTCATCGTCTTCTCATGCATCTCGAGTTGTTCTGGGGTGGGCATGAGGCGAGCCCAGCTTCCACGGCTGTCGCTGGGCTACACTGCTCATCGGCTTTCGCTCAAGGGCTTTGCCCGGAATGGAACGTTGTTGCGCATCCTTGTGGTTGAAGACTACGCGCCCCTGCGGATGGCCATCGCGGAAGGCTTGCGCGAGGACGGCCATTCGGTCGATGCCGCCTCCGATGGACAGGAAGGCCTGCATCGCGCGTCCACCTGCGACTACGACGTGCTGCTGCTGGACATTCAATTGCCGGAAGTGAGCGGGCTCGACATCTTGAAGAGCGTGCGCGAGGCCGAGAAACCATGCCAGGTGTTGATCTTGACGGCTCGCGACTCGGTGGAAGATCGCGTGGCAGGCCTCGATCTGGGTGCCGATGATTATCTGAGCAAGCCGTTCGCCATGGAAGAACTGTTGGCGCGTGTGCGTGCTCTGCTACGACGCCGTTATGGGATGTCGACTCCCGTGATCAGCGTGGGGCATCTGCAGGTGGACACGGCGCGTCACACGGTCACAACAAACGGTGAAGAAGCCGAACTCACGGCTCGTGAGTACGCACTGCTGGAATACCTGATCTTGCGGGTTGGGCAGGTGGTTTCACGGACCGAGATCTGGGAGCACATCTATGATGAGCACTCGGATGCCACGAGCAATGTCGTTGACGTGTACGTGGGCTATCTGCGCAAAAAACTCGAGCGCCCCGAGTGTGGCCAACTCATTCGCACGCGTCGTGGTGAAGGTTACGTGCTGGCGGATCCGAACGCGTGAGATCTCTGCGCGCACGACTCGTCTTTGGCTTGCTGGCGGGGATCACCCTGTTTCTCGCTGCAACCGGATTCGCCGTGCATGAGGTGGTCGAGGCACGGCTCCGAGAGGGACTTGATGGCACACTGGAAGCCGTGCTCCGCTCCAGCGTCAATGACGTGGTGCGCGAGCGCGAGCAAGACCGTCGGAATCGCCGAGGGTCGCCACGCTCGAAATCCTTCCTGGGGTGGCTGCTGCCCGAACAGGAAGATGTGTTGCTACAGGCCTGGGCTTCTGACGGCACGATCCTGTTTCGTTCGGACGCCCTGGGTGACGAACAGTTGCCCCGGGTGGCACAGGATCTCGATCCGTTGCCGATCGGAGACCTGAGCGGTTTCGACCCCTACCGCGCCGATGTGAGCTTGCCCGGAAGTGGTGAACAGGGGCGGGCCATGGCCTTTCGTTACGTCACACGAGAGCGCCGAGAGAATGCTCCCCGTGTGCCGTCCCCGGGGGAACGGCGCAATGCGCGCCGAGGACCTCCCCCGGGCTTTCCTCCGCCGGATGCGCTGCGCGAAGGTTCAGAGGGTGCTCCAGGTGATCTGAATGCACCCGGAAGGGGAGAGCCTCAGGTCATCGAGTTGGTCGTCGCTCATGACACGACCGGGCTCGATGAAACGATGTCCGAACTGCGCTGGCTGCTCGTGCTGGGCTGGCTCGTCTCAAGCGTCGGCTGCGCGGGCATCGTCTCCTGGATCGTCCTCGTAGGTTTGCGTCCACTGCGGCGCCTGCGCGACCAGATGGGTCGTCGCGGGGGCGATGAACTCCAGCGCCGGTTCGACTTGCCGGATGCGCCCAGCGAGCTGGCGCCCGTCGTCGATCAGCTCAACGATCTCATGGGTCGGATCGGGGGCGCTTTCGAGCGCGAACAGGCGTTTGCCTCGGATGCAGCACACGAGTTGCGGACGCCCCTCGCGGGTTTGCGTGCAACTCTCGAACTCGCTCTTTCGCGGCCGCGAGAGAACGAGTCGTTGCGCGCAACAGCGCAGCAGTCATTGCAGATCACTCTCGAGATGGAAACGCTTGTCGAAACACTGCTGGACCTGGCGCGCATGTCGAGAGAAGCAGAGCGCCCCTCGCAAGAGGTTGACCTGGTCGGCTTGCTGCAGTCGAGCTGGTCCGCTCATGCCGAACTCGCCACTGCGCGGGACCTTCGGTTGAACACGCGCCTTCCCGGGGCGGTGACCTTGTTCTCGGACAGTGTGATGCTTGCCCGTGTGCTCGACAATCTGGTGGAAAATGCCGTGAGCTATGCCACCGCTTCGACTGTCGTCGATGTGGGGCTGGTGGTTGAGGACGCGCCAGGTGAAGCCTCCGGATCCGGCAGGCTTTACTGCCTCACGGTGTCGAACGAGGTCGAGGCGGCTGTTCCGGACCTTGCGCGGCATGCGTTCGAACCCTTCTGGCGTGCCGACAGTTCGCGAAGTGAAACGGGCCAGCATGCAGGTCTCGGACTCGCTCTTTGTCGTCGCCTTCTCGAGGCACTGGGGGGGAGTCTCGGCGCGGAGGTCGAAGGTGGGCGTTTCATCGTGACCATGCGACTCGCCCAGCACTGAGGCAGGCTTCGGATCCGACCGAGACCTGCGGTATCGTCTCCGCCTATGCCCCGTCTGGCCCTGGTGACCTGCGAGGAGTTGCCGCTTCTCGATCCCGATGAGCAGTTCGTGCTGCCCGCTCTCGCCGAGCGAGGTGTGGACGCAGACTCTGTGCCCTGGACGGCCGGGCATGCCGCGTTGGCGGGGTATGACGCCGTGGTGGTCCGATCTTGCTGGGACTACCACCTGCAACCGGACGCGTTCCTGTCGTGGATCGACGGGCTCGGTCGCCTGGGGATGCCGATCTGGAATCCACCGCATGTGTTGCGCTGGAACCTCGACAAGCGGCATCTGCTGGAGTTGCAGGACGCCGGCGTTCCGGTTCTGCCGATCGAGGTTGTTGAGCAAGGAGCAGGTCGCCCTCTGGTTGACGTGTTGGCTGACAACGACTGGCCAGAGGCTGTGGTCAAGCCGGTGATCTCTCTGGGTGGTTGGGAGACGTGGCGTGTCACGCAGAAGGAGATGGAGGAGGGCAACGCCTCGTCATGCGAGAAGGAGAGTCACTGGGCCGCGCTCTCGTCCTCACACGACCTCATCGTGCAGCGCTTTGCGCCGGAGATTCTCAGCGAAGGCGAGTGGTCGTTGGTGTTCATCGCCGGGGCATTCAGTCACGCCGTGATCAAGCGTCCCGCCGCAGGGGAGTTTCGGGTGCAGGAGGAACATGGAGGGAAGATGCAACGCGTGGACCCACCGTTGGACTTGGTGGAGCTTGCAGCAGAGATCCTGGCGATCTGCCCCGACCCTCAGCTCTATTCACGCGTAGACGGAGTGTTTCGAGAGGGACGTTTCGAACTGATGGAGGTGGAACTGATCGACCCCTCGCTCTATCTGGCAGAGTGTCCAGCGTCAGCAGAACGCTGGGCCGATCGGTTGGCTGCCCTGGTGCTCTAGAGGGAGCACCCGAGAGACAGCTTCAGTTCAGCGTGAGCCTCAAAGCGTTGGAAACGGTCTTGGCCTGCGCATCCGTTTCGATTTGGGGGAACACGATCTGGAACACCATGGAGCCCACATCGGGAGCCCGTCGGGGCCATGTGGCTTGAAGCCTGAAGCGGCCGTAGGTGTCGGTGGTTATCGGGAAGTGAAAGCGTCGTTCGGGGGCAATCACGCCGTCCGAAAAGGGTACGTCGGCGGCGGGGAAACCTGCCACCAACATGCCGAGCACGTTGGCAGGAGCCTTGGCGAGATCCAGGCTGAGCACGGCGCCGGGGGTGGGAACGCCACCGCCTGAGAGCGTCGGCGCGTTTTTCATGACCACGCCTCCTTCGCCGAGGGTGTGCCAGGGAGGTGTGGCACTGTCGAGCCGCTCCAACTCGTCGCGCAGGATGTCCAAGGTCACAGTTGTCGACGTGGGGAGAGCCGGAAAGTCCAGGAGGTTGGTTGTCTCGAAGGGGTCCATCATCAGGTCGTAGAGTTCTTCGTTCGTGACGCCGTCCATGGCATGCACGTTTTGAATGAGCTTGAAACGCTCCTGTCGCATCGTGCGCCGGTTGACGGGGCTGCTGAGGCCATTGGGTTCAAAGTATTCGGCGTACACCCATTGTCGGTTTGAACTTTGGCCAGGGTTCTCGAAGTAGGGCGTCAAGCTCACGGAATCTTCCGGCAGTGGCGGCACACCTCCGGGGACTTCCGCATGTGCGATCTCGATGATGGTTGAGAAGATGTCCGTCGAGTTGACCAAAGCGTCACATTGCCTGCCGCTCACAACGCCGGGTCCCGCCACGATCAGTGGGACGTTGATTCCGCCTTCGTAAACGGTGTTTTTCGAGTGAAGGGGATCGAGAGGTGGAACGGTCACGGAGGCGGGAGCCCCGTTGTCCCCGATGAAGATGATCAGCGTCTTCTCACGCGTGGCGGGGTCCATGCTGTCAAGCAGTCGGCCGATTTCCGTGTCGAGAGCTTCGGTCATGGCACCCGCGTGCAAGGCCAGGTCATCGGCCACGTCGGGTGGTAAGTCGTAGGTGTGAAGCTCTGCGGGTGGCTTGTGAAAAGGAGCATGGGGCGCATGGAAGGCGACCCACAAGAACCACGGGTCCTGAGTTTTCTCGATAAAAGCGAGCGCGTCGTCGACCGTGTCCGAAGTGGCGTACTTGGTGCTGGGGATCGTTTCTCCGTCGACGATCTTTTCCCAGTTGTAGTAGGCGTCGCCGATGAAGCCCGGGAAGATCTTCATGCTGCCGCGAAAGGTGTCGAAACCCAGATGCTTGGGGTGTCGCAGGCCCGTTCCATTGGCCGCCGAGAGGTGCCACTTGCCCAGTGCTGCACTTCGATAGCCGTTGCTGAGCCGTTCTGGAATGCCCACCTCGTTCGGTGAGAGTTCGAACAGGCTCGAGGCGTAATGCACCGCCTGTCCGATTCCTGTGCGGAACGAGTAGCGCCCCGTGAGCATGGTGGCGCGTGTCGGAGAGCATCCGGGGTTGGCCCAGCAGTTCCGGAACAGGACTCCGTCTTCTGCGAGTTGATCGATCCGCGGAGTGCGAGGCGTGTAGGGCGGGTCGGAGGGCTCTTCGTAGGCGCCGACGCCCTCGACCCCCAGGTCGTCTGCAATCAGGAGCAGAATATTGAGTGGCTGCTTGTTCTCCGTCTCGCCGGTGAGCGTGAGTTGCGCCGTCAGGGGAAGGGCTGTGGCGGACAGACTCAGCAGGGAGAGCGTGAAGAGGCGAGAGAATGGGGTGCGAAACGATCGCAAAGGCTTCTCCATGACACGCCATGGCACGCCATGGCACGGCAAAGTGTTCGGCGGGGTTGCTCCCTCAGTATGCCCCGATTTCGCACCAAGCGGCTGTTTCTCCCGCTCAGCAAATGATGAGGCTGAAACAGCAGATTGAAGAGGCTAGCGCTCCAAGGGGCCCCGAAGAATCGTGTCAATGCGTCCTTCGGGAGTGATGACGAGCGTCGTGGGGATGGGGAGTCGCTCCAGATCTACGAGTGGCTCGAGTCCGGTACCGCCTGCACCGAGGTAGAAAGACGGGTAACTCCCGCCTCTTTTCGCGAGTACCTGGGACGCTCTTTCTCGAGAGGCCGGAGCGTCGACGCTGACTCCGACGACGTTCACTTCGCCGGCATCTTCCAGCGCTTGCAGGTCGGGGATTTCTGCGACGCACGGAGCGCAATAGCTCGCCCAGAGATTGAGGAAGAGAGTGTCACCGTCCGCCAACTTGACGGGATCCAGAGTGGCGGTGTTGCCGTTTGCGTCCACAAGCGTCAGTGAAGGCAGTATCTCGCCTTCTTCGAGCAGCAAGCCAGGGGGAAGTGGGTCTGGCAAGGGGCGCGGTTGTGCTTCGTAGGGCTCGCCTTGGCCAGAGCCTTCGACGAGCAGGCTTCGAGAACCTGTGGGGAGTGCACCGAACGACTCACGGCGGCCTCCTGGCCAGACGACTTCGACATCGGCTTGTTTGAGAGGGCCAAGGCCAAACACCAACTCGTCTGATTGCGAGCTGACGAATCCGGCACCGCGTGAAAGCACCTGCGCTGTCGGGCCATGGGGACCCGTGACGATTACGGTGGCGCCAATCGCTTCCCGTGCCAGTTGTGTGCCGCGCAACTTGATCTTGAGAAAGCCACTTTCTGGTGCGCCGGGCTCGACCGCATCATTGCGGAACAGTTTGTGGCGCTCGCGCTGAATGTTGTGCACGAAAAGATCGACGTCACCGTCGTCGTCGAAGTCAGCAGCAACAACCGCGCGACCGTCGTTGGGGTCGTCTGCTCCGGAGAGGTCGGAAAGATCGGCAAAGCCTTTTCCAGGACCGCGATTGATCCAGACCTTGTCGCGCTCCGAGCCGCTGAAGGACAGCCCATCTTGATAGATCTGGGCGTTATGGAGTCCTAGATACAAAGAGCTGTTCACATCCTGAGCCGCCGTGATGCTGGCTTCGGTCGCCACATCCACGGAAGACGCCACGACGTGGCGCCAGTACGTACTTCATGTGTCCGCTGCGGTGTCGCCTGTGACGAAACCGTTCGTGCAAAAGACATCGAGGTTGCCGTCGAGGTTCAGGTCTGCGAGGGCAGGGCTCCAGGCCCAACTGGCACTCACGCCGCCTTCAGAACTCGGGAGTCGCTCAAAGCTTGATTCCGTGTCCGTCTCTGTCGGGCTGTTGAGGAAGATCGAGTTGCCGCCGGCCATTTTGAGCAGGTCCTGAGTGTCGCCCTCGCTCTGCCCCGCCAAGCGGCCCAGGATGCGACTCCCCGCTGTCGAAGTCATGTTGGCCACGTAGAGATCCAGCATGCCGTTGTTGTCGAGATCTCCCCAGGCCGTCCCCATGCCATTTCCAAGGTCACTGAGACCCAGCGACTCCGCCGCATCTTGGAACGTTCCATCTCCTTGGTTCTCCCAGAAGATGTTTCGCGAATAGTCGTTGGCGACGTAAACGTCCTGGTCTCCATCAAGGTCGTGGTCGGCTGCCGCCGCGGCGTAGCTCCAGCGGCTGTCTGTCATGCCAGCGTCCGCTGTCTTGTCTTGGAATCGTGTGCCACCTTCATTGCGGTACAGAATGTTGGACATGCCGTTCGAGGCATCTGTCCACGAGTTGTTTGGTTCTGCCGCGATGCGTCCGTAGTTGGAAACGAAGACATCGAGTGCGCCGTCGAGTGTGTCGTCCAGCACGGTCAGGGAGTAACCGTTGCACAGCGCGTCGAATCCGAACTCTTCTCCGCGCTCGGTGAACAGGCCCGTTCCATCGTTGATGTAGAGCCTCAACGGGTTGCCTGATGGCGTGCCGTCTCGTTCGATCCAGCCCACGTCGGCAAGGGCCAGGTCGGCGTCGCCGTCGTCGTCCCAGTCGAAGAACACGGCGCCCGTGCCGCCTGCAGGCAGGGCGACCCCGCGATCGGCGGCCTCCTCCGAGAAGCCACCCTCTGTCTTGCCCATGTAGAGAAAGTTACGCGGTCTGCTGGGCACGAAGAGGTCCACGAGCCCGTCGCCATTCACATCGCCAGCTGAAGCACCATTGAAAGCAAAGCTCTTGTTGCCAGGTTGGCCGAATCGGATGCCGGCATGTGCGATGCCGGCCGAAGCGGACACGTCGGTGAAGAGGCGCTTCGCGCGTTGCTGTTCCACGAGCGAAGTGAGTTCGAATTGTTGCAGCGTCCATTTGCCGTCGCGGAAGAGTTGTTTTCCATAACCCCAGGCGACGAGTGAGCGTGGACTGCCGTCTTCTGCATTGCCAAGAACGGTGACCCGGTACTTGACGCGTCCCCAGCGAGGCTTGCCGGTCTGAAACTCGGCGCCTTTCACCTTCCATTGAACGTACTCCACGCGTTCCCAGGGACCGACGTAGCTCTCAAGTGCGGCAAGGAATCCAGCACGTCCTACGATGGGAGCGCTGGCAGGAAGGAATTCGGTGCGTGTGGACTCAAGAGGCAGGGACTCGAGGGAGTCTGGTGTGAGGCCCGACAAGGCATGGCCGACAAAATCTGGCGCGAGCCACTCTGCAGCGGCGCCGAAATCTCGCCGGCGGAGCTTGTCGGAAAAGCCGAGCATCTCGTTGGCAACCTCTTCCGAGAAATCTTCCACGATCTCCATGTGGATCAGTGGGGAGTCCGGAGTGGAAACGCTCAGGCTGTCGGGCAGGGGGCGAGTCGCTTCGTTCTCGACGAGTTCCTCGTCGTGAAGACCTTCCGAATCACTGCAACCGGAGAGGAGGGCCAGGAGGCAGAAGCCGAGAACTGGCGCAAGGCGCAGAAGCGACGGATGGAGACCCATAGGGACGTGTGAACTCACCTGGAGGCGCTCAGGGATGCAGGACGTATGAGTGTGTCGTGATTCATTCTGGATGCAATTGCAAGTGTCGGGTGGAGTTGAGGGCGTTGTGAGCAAACAGCAGGGCGGAACTCCTCGTCAGCAGGCTCTTGGCTCAGGCCTTATGTCATGCTCCGATAGGCACATGAACTCGACATCGTACTTTCTGAACGCTTCCGTGCAGGACCAGCTTCCGGGAGGCCTTTTGAGGTCCCAATGGCTGGGGAGCTGGATGCTGGCGCTGGGGGTCATGCTGGCTCTCGGTTGCGGTGACGAGAAAGCTTCCGACACACCTTCTCCGAAAGCCGTGGCCGAAATGTTGGCTCGTGAGCGAGCCGCTGCCATGTTTAGCGAACAGCGCTGGGAGCAAGCACGGGCCGCTCTCGTACCTTTGGCGCAGGGTGAGGACGCTTCTGAGGCAGATCTCCTCGGCGCGGCTTTCGTTGAACTCGAGGTCTACGATCTCGAGGCGGCAGGCGTCTTACTCGACAGAATCGGCACGCGCCTCGACAACGATCCGCGCTATCAGTGGGCGCGCTTTCGACTGGCTCGACATACAGGTGACTCGGAGGCTGCGCTCGGTTATGTCCAGCGCGCTCACGAGCTTGCCCCTGACAGCTATCCCACGCGCCTTGCGCTTGCCGCCCAACTCTGGGATCTCGATCGAGACGAAGAGGCCGAGGAACACCTGCGAGCTCTGGTGGAATTGGGAGAGACGATCGGCGGGAGCTGGTACCGCACGGCTGCTTTCAAGTTGCACCGCTTGCTGATCGTCAAAGGCGAGCAAGAAGAGTCGATGGAGTGGTTGGCGGTGTACGAAGAGTTGGGCGATCGGAACATTGCAATCCCGACGGATACGGAGACGGAACGGGGTGACCTGGGACTGCTGCCGGCGCCTGATCCCGTGGCGAGGCGGCTTGATCCACCAGCACCTCCACCCTCGGACGCAACGACTGAGTGGAGTGAGCGGCAGCAGGTTTTTCTCGCAAGGCGCATGGTGCCCATGACCCTGCGTTTACCGACAACCGGTAAGGAAGATCTTGTGGGGAACTCCATCGAAGTGCGACGGGCAGCTTATGAACCGCCTGCTTTCCTGATGTCCGGTGCCACGCTTCAAATCGTTCGCCTGACTGAGCAGGGAGAGTGGCGTGCTCAGGTTCTGTTGCCGGAGCCAGTGGAAGTGGCTATGCCGCTGGATGCCGATCGAGATGGCGATCTGGACCTGGTCTTCGCACAGGAAGGGCAACTGGGGTTGCTCGTGAATGGGCGGGTGCATGGCGAGAACGTCGGGCAGGAAGACGACTGGCAGAGCGCCCCGCAGTTGCTGCTGAAAACAGGCGGGGAGTTCACAGACATCACTCCCGTGGACTTCGATCATGAAGGCGACCTGGATCTCTTGGTCGTGGGGACGTTCGGTGTGCGCCTTCTGCGCAACGACGGCTTCGGTGTCGAAGGAGGGGGCTTCACCGATGTGACGGTGGAGGCGGGTCTGCCGCGTGACAGCCCGGCGCGTTGGAGCTTGGCCGAAGATCTCGACATCGATCAGGATGTCGATCTCGTGCTGGGTCTCGACGAAGGGCCGTATCTGGCAAGCAACGAACGCGGCGGTCTCTTTTCTGACCAATCGGCACGCTTGCCGGACTTCGAGGGCCTGAATGAGCCCTGGGTGGGAGACCTGGACGGCGACGGACGCCCTGACCTCTTCAGCGCCGATGGAGAAGGTGTGCTGCATCTGGCGCGTGTGCCCGAAGGCTGGGTCGCTGTGCCGTCGGGCCTCTCCACGCCAGAAGCTTTGGCGCCGGGAACGGTCCAGGCTGCAGACCCTTTCCTGGAAGGCTTTCCCTCCGTCATGTGGCCGGAGAATGAGTTCTCGCTGGCCTCACCACGAAAACTTTTCGATGGGGCTGATCAAGACGGCGCCACGCATCTCGACTCGGAGGCGCAGTCGTTCGCCGTGCTCGATCTGACGGGTGAACTTCAACCGGAGATCGTGCGTACGTCCGAGCGGGGTCTGAGCGTGCTGTCACCACGTCGCCCTCAGAGCACGGCTTTGCAACTCACGCTTGAGGGGATCAAAGACGAGCCGCGCGGCCGTGGCGCCATCGTGGAAGTGCGTGCCGGTCCGCATTACCAACGGTTTTATGCTCGCGGTGAACCGTTGCTCGTTGGTCTCGGCGGCCTTTCACAGGCCGATGTGGTGCGGATCACCTGGCCCAATGGGGTCGTGCAGAATGTGATGGATCTCCAGGCAGGGCAGGGATACCTCATTCAGCAGAAAGAGGGTTTGGTGGGGTCGTGCCCGTTCCTTTACGCCTGGAACGGTGAGACCTATGGATTTATCACCGACGTGCTGGGTGGCACGCCTCTGGGGCTGCCCATGGCGCCGGGCATGCTGGTGCCCCCGGATCACGACGAGTTCGTGCTTCTGCGCACAGATCAACTCGTGCCCAGAAACGGCGTTTACGAGTTGCAGATCACCGAGGAACTGCGCGAGGTAACTTATCTGGACCGTGTGCGCCTGGATGTGATTGATCACCCGCCGGAAACAGAAGCGCATCCCAACGAACGCTTCAGCTTTCCGCCCTTTCCAGAAGAGCGGTTGCATGTTTTCGCGACACCTCTCTCTCCTGTGGAAGCGACGGACGATCTGGGGACAGACTGGACCGCCGAGTTGGGACAACCTGACGGTCACCTTGCCGCTCCCTACAGGTCACTTGGCGGCCAGTTTCTGGGCCTGTCCGAGCCACACTCGCTGGAGTTGTCTTTTGACCCCGCGCAGATTCCGGATCAGGGGCCGTTGCGCCTGGCGCTGACGGGTTGGTTCCTGTGGACGGATGCCAGTGTGAACATGGCGGCTGCGCGGCATCCCCTCGTCGAGTTCCAGGCGCCGATTTTCTCCGTGCCTGATGGAGAAGGTGGTTGGCGCGTCGTCGGTGAGAGTCCCGGTTTCCCGGCAGGTAAGGCGAAAACCATGGTGCTCGACGTCGGGGACTGGTTGGTGCGTGACGATCCGCGCGTCCGGGTCGACACCACGTTGTGTTTGGCCTGGGATGCCATTCGATTGGCCGTAGGTGGAGATCATGAAAGTCGCGTGACCTCTGTGGAGCCGACGGAAGCCACTCTCTGGTTGCGTGGTTTCTCGGAACCCTCTGGCCTGGCCGACGAGCCGTTGCTGGAGACCTATGACTGGGATCGATTGGCCGAGACGCCTCGCTGGAATCAGCATCCCGGGCTCTACACGCGCCTTGGAGACGTGCTCGCTCTGCTGGGTGAGGCGGATGACCGGAGCGTGATCTTCGGGGCGGGCGATGCGCTGAAGTTGAGTTTCAGTGCAGGTGGGCTCCCGCCTCTCCCTGCGGGTTGGCGCAGAGACTATTTGCTGTACCTGGATGGTTGGGCCAAGGACCGAGATCCGAATACGGAGTGGGCGCTCAACGTGGAGCCGTTGCCTTTTCATGGCATGAGCGGCTATCCCTATCGATCCGATGAACATTTCCCTGACGATGAGTTCCACCGCGCTTGGCGTCAGGAGTGGAACACACGCCCGGCCTATCATTGGATCGATCCTTTGAGTCTGTTCGAACCACTTGCCCTTCGTTGATCATTGGGAAGAGGACGACATGTTGGATGAAGAGCATGATGCTGAGGTTGCACCGAGCCGACGCCGCTTTCTCGGAGGCACTCTGCGAAGCACAGGGGCGGCCCTCCTTGCAGGATCCCTGCCGGCAGCTTGCTCGACGACACCCGCCGCGCGTGAGGATGCCGTGAAGGCTGCCGATCCTGCTCGAGCGCGTGTCGTGGTCTCCACCTGGAAAATGGGGCGGGCAGCGAATGAAGTGGCCTGGGCCACTTTGATTGATGGTGGCGGACATCCACTCGACGCCTGCGAAGCGGGGGTGCGTGTCACGGAGGCAGATCCATCGACGACATCTGTGGGCTACGGCGGCCGTCCCAATGCGAACGGTGTGGTCGAACTCGACAGTTCAATCATGCGGGGTGACACGCTGGAGTGTGGGTCCGTGGCCGCGCTGCAAAACATACGACACCCCGTCACAGTGGCACGTGCGGTGATGGAGCAGACACCCCACGTCTTGCTCGCAGGAGACGGCGCCCTGCAGTTTGCGCGAAGTCTTGGCATTCAGGAGCAAGAGATGCTCACGGAGGCCTCGCGCGAAGCCTGGGAGGCCTGGAAACTGAGCCAGTCCACCGAGCGAGCGGGCGTCGAAGAAGACCACGACACTCTCGGGATGATCGTCATGGAGGGTGGCCAGTTTGCGATGGCGGTCACCACGAGTGGGTGGGCCTACAAATTGCCGGGACGTGTCGGCGACTCTCCCATCATTGGCGCGGGAGGCTACTGCGACGACGAGGCCGGTGCGTGCGTTGCGACCGGAGATGGTGAAGAGATGATTCGTTCATGCGCAAGCTTTGCGGTGGTCGAGACCATGCGTCGAGGCGCGCATCCGCAAGAAGCCTGCACAGATGTTCTGGAGCGCATCGCTCGCAAGGCGGGCAATCGAAATCCTTCTGTCGCTCTGCTGGCGGTCGACCGGAGCGGGCGCGTTGGTGCCCGATCGCTGCGCGCCGATTTTCACTACGCCCTTTCGGATGATGAAGTCGGCACGGTCGTCCTGCATGCGCAGGCCCTGGCATGACGGGACGCGAATCGACGGTCGCTCGTCTCGGCCCCGGGGAGCACTGCCGGATCACCGAGGACCAGTGGGCTGAGCGACTGGAGTCCGATCCACCAGCCTTTCACCAGTGGGGGTCGTGCTTCCTGGTCGAGGAGGAAGGCCTGGTCTGGCTCTGGGCGCGCGATGTCTCGGGAGAGGGGCGGCACACCGCGGCATGTCTGGATGTCGCCCGCAGTGCGCGCGCGCGGGAAGGTGTGATGGAGGTCGAGGCCGCAGCTCGGCGTGTGGCAGATCTTCTGACGGCGGCTCGTGAGCGGGGTCAATCGACCCTCGATGAGCAGCGTGTTGAGATGAGAGCCTCCGAGGCTTTCACCGAACTTGCGGAGGGGCTGTACAAGGAACTGACCAGCTTCGGCCAGTAGCGCCCAGTCGCACCGAGATGCAGCCGCGCCCTCTACTTGGGTTTCCGCGCCACCATGACGAGTGAGTGCCCCGTCGGCGCACTCACATAGCGAAGCACGGTTGCTTCGCTGCGGAAGATGGCACCGAAAACGGTGTTGATCACCGGATTGACCGGAATGCCGATGTTGCTGCCATCTTGTTCCGGAGGTGGCGGTCGCAGCTTCTGCATGAGTTTTTGAAGCAGCACGGTGGGCAGGATGAGCGGAAAGAGCCAGAAGTTGATGTAACTGGCCTGCTCGATTTTGAATCCCGCCTGTTTGGCGCGGGATGTGAACACACTGCGACTGTATCGACGAAAGTGGTGCGTGTTCTTGTCCTGTTGCGCGTACAGGAACTGGTAGGCGGGGCCACTGGCAACGATGATGCCGCCCGGCTTGAGCATGCGGTAGAACTCGCGCAGGGTGCCGACGTCATCTTCGATGTGCTCAAGGGCATCGAATGCGGTGATGCAGTCGAAGCTTTCATCTCGAAACGGTGCGAGAGGGCCATGGCTGGCCAGCAGTCGGGGGAAGCCTCGGTCGGAACAGTGCTTGATGCCTTGAAACGTGACATCGGTCCCCACGGCCTTGCCGTATTGCTCAAGGGGTTCAAGCATGCCACCGACCCCACATCCGACGTCCATGAGCATCCGGTCGCCCTCCGGGTCGCGGCCCACGAAGCGATCGAGCAGCGAAATGAAGATGGTTCGACGCCCGCGGAACCACCAATGGCCGTCCTCGAGTTCCAGGAACTCCTTGTAGACGGTGTCTTCCATGGGGCAGAGCGCTCGGGCTGGCAGGGGGTCAGTTGGAGGTGAGAGGCACGATGAGAAGTCTTCGAGGGGCTCTTTGCCCTCGAAGGCCTCCTGGTTGAGATGCCAGACGAGGATTCTAGGCAGAACGGCCCGCCGTCGAAAGATACCGTGCTGGTCGGCAGTCTCGGAGAGATCGACCGGGTTGTTTTTAAGGCAGAATTTCAGAGTCCAGCAGGAGATGGAGAGCCGGTGGAGCGTCAGCAAGAAGGCGGACTTCTCTCGGGGTGGCTCATTATTGCCCTGGTGGCCACCCTGCTCACGCTGGAGAGCCTACTTCCGGGCAATGCCTTTCTGCCGCTGACCGTTGATGATTTTCCGGCCTGGTCCGCCGGGAGGGCCCCAGGGGACCTGCGGCCGCATCCCCATCCCAACTGGTGCATGTCCGACTCGCTGCACCTGTTTATCCCCGGATTGGAGACGACGGCGGACGTGATGGACCCTCCGGGCTGGGATCCCTCGATGGCGTTGGGCGTCCCGCATGTCGATGAGGTGCACTACTCGGTGTACTACCCGCCGGCTTGGTTGCCGCTGGTGATTGGACTGCGTGGCTTGGCGGCCATGGCCTGGTTGCATGTGATGTTGGCGGGTGTGGGCATGCTGCTCTACCTGCGTGCTCTCCACCGATCGGCACCGGCTGCGCTTGCCGGGGCGCTGGCGTTTGCGTTGTCTGGATGGATGACTGCGCGACTGCACGCTTTCCCGGTGGTGGGTGCAGCGGTGTGGCTGCCCTGGGTGTTGTGGGGGCTTGAGCGCGGCGCTCAGACAAGGCGCCATCTGTACTACGCCAGCGCGGCCTTGGCGATGACGTTGTCTTTTCTCGCAGGGTTTCCGCAGATCGCCATGTTGGTGGCGGGGATGGCGTTGTTGTTGGAAGTGGTTCGGTTTGTCGTGACGCGCCGCCGGCATGAGCCTGTGAAGAGCCAGGTTGTGGGAGTCGGTGTCACGTTTTTGCTGGCCGTGATGTTGGCGGCGCCGCAACTCTCTCCAACACTCGACTATCTCGGGAACCACTCGGCAAGGACAGAACAGTCTGCAGAAGCTGTTGCAGCTGATGGGCTTGAGTGGCCATTGCTGGCGCAACTCTTTGCGCCGGACTACTACTCAACAACGGAACTGACCGGCCTCAATCCACTGGCCATGGAAGCCGTTGAGGACGCTCGTATGGCTCCCGTCTCGGTGAATCGTGCCGAGACCTCCATGGGGATCGGTGTGATGGGCTTGCTTCTGGCCCTGGTGGCGCTGGTTTTTGGGAAGCGCTGGGTTACGCGCACGTTCGCCGTGGTGGCTGTCGGCATTATGGTTGTGCTGCTTATTCCTCCGTTGCTGGAGTTGTTCGCCTCTCTCTTCTCGCCTTTGCGCTACGGAAGTCCGAAGCGTCTCTTGTTCTTGTCGAGCTTTAGCCTCTGCGTTCTGGCTGCAGGTGGGCTGGACCTCCTTCGGCAGCGGCGATTGCGCTATGTCGTGATGTGCTGGCTCGCAGCTCTCGGTGCGGCAGCTGTGGCGCTCACCTTGCTCATCGGCGTGCCTTCTACAGATGAAGAAGGAGACGTCGACAACTGGGCTCTCGAATTGCGCCAAAATCTGGACCTGGGTTCCCTCACCCTGGCAGACATTTACGAAGTGGTGCCGACGACGTCTTTTGTCACCGCGGCGGACGCAGCATTCCGTTCGGCTGCGCTGGCTTTTGCCGTGGCAGTGGCAGCCATTCTTCTGTTTCGGCCGCGATCGGCTCCGAGCGAACGAGGCTGGGTCACTCGCATCGAGTCGATGCCCGGTCTGATTCCTGCAATCATTGGCATCGAACTGGTCTTGGCTGCTTGGCCGATGGTGCGCGCGGCACCGCTCGGCAGTGTGACCACGGACCCGTGGCAGGTTGGGGGACTGCGGAAGCCTCAACTGGCGTCTGCGGCTCGGAGCACAGATGCCGAGTCACTTGTTCCACCTCGACTTTTGCGTGTCGGGAATGACCCGAGTTATTTGCGGCCAAACTTTCCGAGCCTCTTTGGCCTGCACGACGTGCAAGCTTACGCCCCCATGATTCCACGCCCCGTGGCACAACTGCTCGATGGCGTTGCTCCTGGTATGTGGGTTTCAGGCTCGCTTCTCGGGGGTGTGCTCGATCGCGAGGACCTGACTCGCCCTGCAGTTGACATGCTCGGTGTGAACGTTGTGTTCACCGATGACCCGGAATGGATTCCGACCGGGTTCGTGCGACATGAAACCGTGGGGCACGTCCAGGTGCTGCAAAACACCGAGGCCTTGCCTCGCGCCTTTTTCGCAAGCCGTTTCCATGTCGTCGCCGACCCTGAGGTGCGGGTGGCTCGTCTTTCCGATCAGAGCTTCGATCCTCGCCGAACAATCGTTCTGGAAGAGGCTCCACGAGGACTTGTGAATGCTGAGATTTACGTAGACCAGGGAACCCTGGGAGTTGCCAACGCTGCCGTGTCTCAGCTTCTTGCCGAGACGGCACCTCAACGCGATGTCTTCATCGAGAGCTATGCACCGGGCAAGGTTCAACTGCGTGTGGGCCCGGGTGAGCCCGGCATGCTCGTGTTGTCGGAGTCGTGGCACCCGGGTTGGCTGGCAACTGTGGATGAGGAAGTGATCGAGACGCAGGTGGCCAACCACGCATTGGTCGGTGTGCCGGTCGCTGCGGAGAAGACGGTCGTGGTTGAACTGGTGTTCGAACCGAATTCTTACCATTGGGGACGTTTGTGGGGATGGCTCGGGGTGCTTGGGCTGGTCGCTTGGTTGCTGGAGCCGCGCTTGAGGCAGCAGCAGTCTCGTCGGGCTGAAGCCGGCGGCGGGTAGAATCGGCGGCATGTCCCGCTCTTCGTCTCACGAATTGACGCTTGTCGACGGCATTGGCCAGACGGTGAGTCTTTCCGAACCTGCCAGGCGTGTGGTGTCACTGGTCCCTTCGACGACGGAATCCCTGGCGGTGCTTGGCCGAGGAGACGCGGTCGTTGGCCGCACGCGTTACTGCGTGCATCCGATGCCCTGGGTGGAAAGTGTTCCTGAAATCGGAGGCACCAAGTCTCCAGACCTCCGGGCGATTGCCGAGCTTGCACCCGACCTGATCCTGGCCAATCAGGAAGAAAACCTTCCGGAGCTCTGGGAGCCCCTGAGGCAGATTGCGCCGCTCTGGGTCGCGGCTCCAGCCAACGTGGATGAAGCGCTTGGCGACTTGCGAGCCATGGCCGTGTTCATGGGGGCCGAGCAAGCTGCTGCAGTTTGGTGTGAAAAAATTGAGCGTGCCCGCCTCTCCGTGCATGCGTCAGCTCGTTCTTTTCGTTTCGCCTATCTTGTGTGGCGCGCACCGTGGATGGCTGTCAATCACCAGACCTATATCTCAGCACTGCTTGGCGAAGCCGGTGGAGAGAATGTTTTCGCTGACCGGAGCGCGCGCTACCCGGCGGTCACTCTCGATGAACTGAAAGAGGCCGATCCGGACGTTGTGCTGCTTCCGAGCGAACCTTTTCCGTTTGAGCTGGGGCACACCGCAGAGTTCGAAAACTTGGCGCCTCGATGCCGCTTTGTCGATGGGGAGTTGCTTTGCTGGCATGGAACGCGGATGGCCGCTGGCTTTCCGTACCTGGGTGAATTCTTGGCGGAGGGCCTTCCATGATGAAGGCATCTCGCCGCCGTTACGGATTGTGGTTCGCGTTGGCGATTCAACTCGTGCTTTCGCTGGGCTATCTCGTCATGACGCCAGCGTTCGAGGCACCTGATGAGGGCGACCACCTTCGCTACGCCTTCCATGTGTCACATACGGGCGAGTTGCCCATCATGCGTGGGACCTGGAAGAGGCTGGGGCGTTCGCAGGTGGACGAGGCGACGCAGGCCTATCACCCGCCCGGTTACTACGGGCTGTTGGCGTTCACCATGCGCGCGGCAGGTCACCGGGATACAGCGCCTGCCCTTCGAATGAATCCAGGATTCGCAGACTGGGAGAATGAGGACCCCGGTTTGAATCTTCACTATGTTCATGGCGCGGACGAGCAGTCTCCCGTGTCCCCAGAAATCAGATTGTTGTGGCTGCTTCGCGGCTGGTCCGTGTTGTTCGGTTTGATCACGGTTTTCGCGACGTATCGGTTGGGTCGGCTGGCGTTTCCCGGCAATCCGGTGATTGCCGATCTGGCGGCTGTGCTGTTGGCCTGCGTCCCTAAGTGGTCGTACATGCACGGCGTCCTTAACAACGGCATACCAGCTTCCTCGCTGAGTACTGTTGTGGTGTTGTTGCTTGCGGTGTCCCTTGCGAGGCGTCGTTTCACGCCTTGGATGGGGGTGTGCATCGGTGTCATCGCGGGCATGGCGATCATGTCAAAGCTGACTGCACTGTTCCTGCTGCCGGTCATGTTCACGGTTTATGTACTGGGTTGTTGGCGCTGGTCGGATGTGCGTCGTCAAACGGTTGGCTCGGCTTTTCTAGCGCTCACAGGCTTGCTCCTGGTGACAGCAAGCTTCTTCATGCGCAACATCGATCTCTACGGAAGTTTGATGGCCTTGGATGTGCATCAGCTTTCGTTCCACGAGCGAATTCGAGTCCCTCCCGAATTCGCCTGGGAGTGGATCACTCAACATTTCTATCCCAATGTCTTCACCAGCTTTGTCGGGCACTTTGGCTGGTGGATCTTGCCCCCCCTGCAGTGGTTGGTCTGGCTCAGTGCGGCACTCACGGCGGTCTCACTTCTCGGGTGGGGTCTGCGCTTGCGAGATGGTCGTCGCAAAGAGGGAGAGGATTCCGACAGCAACTCGCTTGTGATCGTCTTGCTGCTAGGCGTCTCTTTGATCGTGTTTGCCGTGACGCTGCGCTACAATTTCATGATGCGTGGTCCGCACGCGCGCTACTTGTTTCCGGCATTAGGTCCCATGATGGTGTTGTTTGCTGCGGGGCTTGTGACTGTCGGAACCCGCCTGGGGCCCCGGATGGCACGGTGCTGGAAGCTGGCCTTCTGGGGGCCTGTGGGGATCGCGGCGTATGTCCTGTTGTTTCAGTTCGCCCCGGCGTTTCGGCCGGATCTGGCCCCGGCCAATCGCTGGCACGCGAGCTTGGTCAGTCATCTCGCTCGCGATGTGCAAGTGAACGCAGACACAGCGGGTGCCGAACTCTCTTTGCTCGCACCGCTCGACGGCGCTGTCGAATCTGAACCTCCGTTGTTCTGTTGGACTGCCGCCGAGGATGACCCCGAGGCGCGTTACACCGTGCATGTCTTCAGTGCGGAGGGCCGAGTGCTCGTCGCGACGCACGGCTTCTTTGGAGTCGAGATCTCTGAGACGTGCTGGCAAATGCCCAGGAGAGGTTGGGACCTCTTACCGTTTGACGAAGAGGTCTACTGGAAGGTGCGTCGTGTCCCGGATCGAGCGAAAGGGGAGACGGCGTCTGGCGTACCACGCAGTGAAGTCTTCCGCATAACCAAGCAGTCAGGTGAGTGACTGCTGAGGCGTCGAGCGCCTCGGGGAAGAGGCTCGCGCAATCGGTTACTGCTGAACCTGCAAGAGAGGCTTCAACCGGTTCGCACTGAATCGCTTGGCGCCGAGCGAGCTCATGTGGCCACTGTCCACGAAGTTAGCGGGGTCACCAGTGAGTTCCGGGTCGCGCGAGAAGTCGTGGTACTCGATGCCAAACTCGTCCACGAATCGAGTCATGTGAGCTTGCATGGCCTCACGGGTTTCGGGTTCGACGCCTTGGGTGTAGGCCGGATAGTAAGGCGGGGTGAAGAAGATGGCGCGGACGTGGTACTGATCGAGCAGCGCAATGATGCGTTCCATGCACGCGACAGCATCGCTTTCGAGATTCGGATTGTTCTCGAGCATGTTGTCCTGAAGGCGTTGATGGAGAGGTAAGGTGCGCGTCGCAGCCTCCTGGACGAGCCAGCTATGTGAGCGTGGCGGCTGATCTCCGCTTCCCCCGACGGACAGCTGTCCGTCAGCTGTCATCATGTCCAGGTACTGGCGTTTGGGCTTTTCTTGGCCTTGCATCCGGCGTACCAGGCCGCGGAGAACAGGTTGCCAATGATCAGCCGTTACGAGGCCGTGTGTCATGAGCCCTTTGAAGTAGTTGATTGGGTCGAAGCCAATCATTCCCAGGTGGGGGCTCGACGCATAGAAGAGGCTGCGGACCATGCCGCGTTCTGCATCCGTGCAAGCGCCGTTGTCGCGATGAAAGCTACTAAAAGAGACCGTGAAGAAGACGGCATCCAGCTTGGGCAGTCGTGGCAGCAGGTCGGACAAGATTGATTCAACTTCGAAGAGGTCTTGACCGCGCATCCACATGTGGAAGCCGGAGACATCCATCGCCTTCATGTCCACGGCCAAGCTGTGTGAGTTGCCTACCGACAGGACTTCGATGCGATCGGAGTATCGGAGCATCCGCTGGCGGCGCACATTTTCCATGTCGATGTCTTCGGGTGGCGCGACGGTATGTCGCACCTGATCCAGGCCGACGCCCAGGGCAATGCCCAGGATGACGAAAAGGATGGGGCCGAAGAGGGGGCGGATCATGGAAGCAGGTCGGTTTGAGAGGCTGGAGGTGTGGTCAGAACTGGAAGTAGACGAACTCTTTGAGTTCGAAGATGCCGAGAATCACGATGCCGTAGAATAGCGCGTAATACACCGGCCATCGGATCCATGCCGTGCGGGCGTTCAGTTCCTTGATGAGCTCGCTGTCCTTGAACTCTCCGCAGATCTCGTAGGCAAGCAGCAGGGCAAGCGATCCGAGCGCGATGGCCAGTTCGTAGGCCGCCATGGGTTTCGTCAACAACCAGGGGTCGTTCCCGGCCGTGAAAGCCTGCTGGAGGTTGAAGACCATGTCGGGAAGAGTGGTTGAGCGCCAGATCATGAGCGACAGAACGAAGAGTGTGAACGTCATGAAGACGTTCCAGACCTTGCGGATTCGCGGGAAACGGGCGAGTCCTGTCAGATGGGCGATTCGATCCTGAATTCCTCCCGTGAGCTGTCCCATCACCAGGAACACACCGTTGACCGTGCCCCAGAGCACACAATTCCAGCGGGCGCCGTGCCAGAGGCCGCAGAGCGTGAAGAGCAGCAGCATGTTGAGTCGGGTGCGCAAGGCGCCCTTACGGCTACCTCCCATGGGGAAGTACACGTAGTCGCGGAACCAGGTGGTGAGCGAGATATGCCAGCGTTCCCAGAAGCTCTTGAAGCTGTCTGCGAGATAGGGGCGCCGGAAGTTGGTCATTAGCTTGAAGCCCATGACGCGCGCGCCGCCGATGGCAATGTCCGAGTAACCGCTGAAATCGCAATAAACCTGAATGGCGAAAAAGTACGTCGCGACCCACATGGGCAAGCCGTGATATTCGCTCGAGTTCGCGTAGACCTCATCGACGTAGAGCGAGAGGCGGTCTGCAATGACCAGCTTCTTGAAGAAGCCGAAGAGCATCTGGGTGAGGCCGTCACGGATGCGCATCCAGTCCCACTGCTGAACCTTGCGGAACTGCGGGAGGAGCGTCGCGCTTCGCTCGATGGGGCCGGCCATGAGCTGCGGGAAGAACGAGACGTAGAGTGCAAAGATACCCAGATGTCGTTCGGGGTCCTTCTCTCCCCGGTACACGTCGATCGAATAGCTGAGTGTCTGGAAGGTGTAGAAGCTGATGCCGACCGGAAGGATCAGGTCAAAGTCTGGGATCTCGTACAGCAGATTGAATTGCTGGAAGATGTAACGTGTTGAGTCGTTGAAGAAATCCCAGTACTTGAATGCAAACAGCAACCCGAGATTGCAGGTGAGGCTGAGAATCAACCAGGGTCGCCTGCCGGCTCGCTCCTTGTGCGCACCCATCCTCAGTCCGGCGACGTAATCAATCAGCGTCGATGCGATGATGAGAAGGACGTACTCGGCCTTCCAGCACATGTAGAAGTAGTAGCTGGCTGCCAGAAGCAGGGCCCACCGGAAGCGCTGCGGCATCAAGAAGAAGCCGCACACCACCAGCGGGAAGAAGAGCACGAAATCCAGGGAGTTGAAGAGCATGGTCTTCTGGCTCGTCTCTAGGCGGTACGCGTCCCGCGTTGGTGCCGATATCCGCTGTCCGTGGTCTGCGCGAGGAGCATACCCCGCGGAATGGGGCCGACCAATTGGCAGCTCGATGATCCCCGAGCAAAAAAACTCGACCCGAGTCAGCTGCCGGAGGACTCGAAGAGCTGCCGGAGGCCTTGCCAGGCGAAGAATATCAAGGTTACGAGGAGGCCTGTGTTCACCAGGAGGCCATTGCGCAGGCGGTCACCAATCCACGAGGTCCTGTTGTTCATGAAGAGCAGGGTGGTCGCCAGGAAGGGCATGAAGAGAGCCCCGAGGACGGCGTAGGCCAACTGGACTCCTCGAAACGACAAGGTCAGCAAAGGCAGCGGGAGCAGGGCCAGCGCAATCTGGAACCCTCGGTAGGCGCGGGTTTGCCGGGGGTCTGTGAGTCCTTCCTGGGCCCGGGGGGAAAGCTGCCTGCGCTTCAGCAATCGGGTGAAGTCCGCGAAGAGGTAGGGCACCCCCTGCCAGACTCCGAGCAGGCTGGAAAAAACTGCGCCCCAGAATCCGAGCAGGAACACGATCCGTCCAGTTGGGCCCAGGACCGTCTCGAGTTGGTCCGCGAGTGCGAGAGCCACGCCAGCTCCACGGCCTTCTAGATCGAGTCTTGAGCCAATCAGGATCATGGCGATGCCAAAGAAGGCGGTCATGCCATAGGCCACGGCGAGGTCAAGGCGACAGCGACCGAGAGCTTCGGGGCCACGGCGGCCGTGTTCTCGGATCCAATAGCCATAGCTGAGCAGAGTGACCGTGCCGCCAACGCCGCCAAGAACGCCGAGAACCCACCCGAGGCCGCCCTCGGGAATGGTCGGATTGACGAGTCCCATGCCGACGGCGCCCCAGTCGGGCGAGAGCAGGATTGCTGTGGCGCATACGCACACGAACATGGCCGCAATGCAAACGCCCATGACGTATTCGAACGCGCGGAAGCTTCCCGCTCGAACCAGGACCAGACCGACGACGCTATGTACAGCGCCCCAGATCATGCGCGAGTTGTCGGCCTCTCCTAGCTGGAAGAAGGCCGAGGCGGCCATGCCGCAAGCATTGATCAACGCACCGCCCACCACGAATGACCACAGCAAGAGGTAGATCAGGAATGTCCAGCGGACGACCGCAGGTAGGCGTGTCACCCAACCTTCCAAGAGCGTCTCTCCTGTGGCCAATTGCCAGCGGGCAAGGCCCTCGTTGAGCACGAGTTTCAACACGGCGCCTGCCACAGCGGCCCACAGAATGACGACACCGAGTTCCGAGCCCGCGAGGCTGGCCGTGATCAGGTCGCCCGCGCCGATGCCGGTGGCGGCGACGAGCAATCCAGGAATCAGGTCGCGAGGGCGAATCGTCATGAGGGGCGGTGAACTGAGGGAGGTTGGAATCAGGCCTCAAGTGTGCAGGCAGCGGACCTGTGTTTCTATCGTGTCGCGAGTCGGTTCCGGTTTTGAGAGAGGGGGGAGTGGCAATCGGTTGCTCGTCGGCACAAGCGGTCAACTTTCGTAGACTGCTCCACATGGCCGAGTCTCGCCCACATCTTCGCACTCTGGGTGAGCATGGGATGCGCGCGCCTCTTGGCGAGGAACGATCTGTCGTCTTCTCTGGTGCGATTCAGCTCCTCTGTTTGATGCTTGTCGGGCTCTGTGGCTGTGGAGAGTCTGCAGATCCTTCGACACGCGGCGTTGTCCCTTTGACTCTTGATGTTGATGGCCAGGGGGGGAGTTCGCTTCAAACGCTGCCGTTGGATCTCGACGAGCGCCTCGATCTGCATCTCGCGTCTGGTGCCCAGCATCTGGTGGACCTCACGCTTGTTTCGGGGAATCAGTACACGGTGGAGTTGCACTTCGAGGGTGCTCGACCATCTCTCCGAGACGGAGCCCTTGAGGATGGCGCTGGAACTGAGGTGTCCGCGGAACTCGAGCGAACCGTGCCACTTCCCGGTAAGCCGGAGCCGGGAGTCCAGCACGGTGTGTTGCGACCTACGTCGAAGCATTGGCAACTCGAAATCATGGCTGGTTCCGGCGAAGCGCAACTCAAGCATCTGAAAATACGTCGCTGGGGCTCGTCGGGGCGACTGACCAAAAACGAGGCCGTAGGTTGGCAGGCCGTCGGCGTCTACGGTGACTATCGTGTTGCCACTGCACTGAAGCCCTCGGGTGTTCTGTACTGGAGCACCGAGGTGCCCGAGGGGGCAACGGCGCTCGCCTTCGAGGTTGCTTCTTACCCCTCGGGGGGAAAACAGTCTGCGCCGTCAGTCAACGCAGAATTGCTGGTCTCTGTGTCGCCTGCAGAGTCGAGAGAGCTTGGGGCGCAGTCATCGGTGCGCTTTCCGATTTCGGCACAGGTGGCGGCATGGCAGCCGGTGCGCCTTGAACTCGAGAGTTTTCGAAACCTGGAACCTGGGCAACCAGTGCGTGTGTCTGTTCGGGTTGCTCGCGTTGAAGGGCAGGCGTCCCCGGGGCAACTCGCTGTCAGTGCTCCTGTGTGGCTTTGCACCACGGGCCCGCGTCGTCCGAACCTTATTCTCATCAGCTTGGACACCACCCGTCCCGACCATCTCGGGATGTACGGCTATTCACGAGACACGTCTCCAAATCTCGATGAACTGGCCGACCGCTCGGTTGTGTTCGAAGGCGCTCAGAGTACAGCTCCCTACACACTGCCCGCACACGCCACCATGTTCTCCGGGCAATATCCCACGACACATGGGGCAGAGCATCCCGCACACGCACTGGACACCGACCGGACACCGCTTCTGGCGGCGTTGTTGTCAGAGGCTGGCTACGCGACGCGTGCCTTCACGGGCGGCGGGTATCTCGATGGTGATTTCGGGTTTTCGCACGGATTCAGCGCCTACAGCAACAGCGACCCTGTGATTCCGATCGAGGGACGCAAGGTTCGGGACGTCGAGGCCTCAGAGGCCGGTCGGCGTTATGTCGCGGCGCGTGTCGCACAGCACTGGAGCGCCGCTCTGGAGTGGATTGAACGCACTCAGGATGTGCCGTTTTTTCTGTTCCTGCAGACGTTTGCCATTCACGACTACCGTCCAGAAAACGAGCACCGAGAACTGTTCAATGGCCCCGCGCGCGGTGAGGGAGTCAGGCCACTTCGGAAAGCGTCTGATCAAATCGAAGATCCATACAGTTCCCAGGAGATCGGACAGCTTGTCGATCTCTATGACGGTGCAATCCACGAAGTGGATGAGTTGGTTGGCGAGTTACTCGACACGCTCAATCGATTGGGCCTGGCCGACAACACGATCGTTGTTGTGACAGCAGATCATGGAGAAGATTTCGCTGATCACCAGGTCATGGGCAAGCCCTTCGTGGGACATGGCCAGGGTTTGTGGCAAACATTGCTGCACGTTCCACTCGTGATGCATGTCCCATGGATTCAACCGAGGCGTGTTGGTGAGCGGGTGAGTACGGTAGATCTCGCCCCGACCATGCTCGATTTGCTGGGCGTTTCGGTGCCCGATGCGATGCAAGGGCAAAGCCTGCGGGCACTGATGGAGAGCGGCGTCGGGAATGTGAGCCCTGTTGTCTCGGAACTGCATAGCCATCGAGGCTCGATGCGTTCGCTTGTGGTCGATGACCTCAAGGTGGTGATCGGCAACCCCGATGCACGGGTGAGTTGGCCCGTGCCCGTTCCTGTTCAGTTGTTCGATCTTGCCGGGGATCCGCTGGAGTTGCAGGTCGTAGGTGGGGAGCAGCAAGCCACTGCCGAGGGCTTGTCGGCGTCGTTGCGTGCTCTGGGTGAGAGCTTGGAGGCGGAGCGATCGACTGGGCAGCGCGAGGCTGGCCTCAGTGAGGAGACACGCAGGCGCCTTGAGGAACTGGGCTACGTGGACGGGTGACGCGGCGGTTCGCCGTATTCAGCCTGTCGTCGCGAGATGCAAGTGATAGAGCCGGTGGTAGAGGCCTTTGGCTGCGAGCAGTTCTTCGTGAGTGCCCACTTCGCGCACCTGGCCCTTGTGCATGACAAGAATGCTGTCAGCCCGTACGACCGTGGAGAGTCGGTGGGCAATGACGAGTGAGGTGCGACCTTCCAGAAGCGTGGCCGTGGCTTCTTCGATCCAATGCTCGGTTTCGCTGTCGACCGAGGAGGTGGCTTCATCGAGCACCAAGAGCTCGGGGTCAGCTGCCAGTGCGCGCGCGAAGGCGATGAGTTGCCGCTGGCCTGAGGAGAGGTTGCTGCCGCGCTCGAGCAACTTGGTGTTGTAGAGGTCGGGCAAGGTCTTGATGAAGCGATCTGCGTTGACGGCTTCTGCGCATGCGGCGATGCGTTCGTCACTCAGGTCGGGATTTCCCATGCGAATGTTGGCGAGAATGCTCTGGCTGAAGAGAAAAACATCCTGCTGCACAATGGCGATGCGTCGCCGTAAGTTCTGGTGAGGAATCGAGCGCACATCCTGCCCACCGAGGCGCACGGTGCCTCGGTCGGTTTCGTGGAATCGGCACAGCAAGTTGACGAGGGTGCTCTTGCCGGCGCCGGTGTGTCCGACGACAGCAACTTTTTGCCCTTTCTGAATCCGGAAGGAGACGTCGCTCAGAACGTCATCGCCGACCGGGTAGGCGAAGGAGACATGATCGAACTCGATGGCCGCGGCGTTGTCCGTGAAGAGGCTTTCGACTGCACGGGCTGCAGGAGTGACGTGGGCTGAGTTCGAATCGAATCCGGGCCCGAAGGCGTCTGGGTGCTGGGCTTTTGATTTCCCCCGCGCTGCTGAGCGAAATTGAAACACGGTTGGGTCTGGAGCGCCGTCAGCCTCGTTTTCACTGTCGACTGTGCTGATGGTCTTGGCGATGTCGACCTTGCCGACTTCGGTCGGGGCATCCAGGATTCCGAAGATGCGTTCGCCTGCAGCCATTGCGGCTTGCAACACGTTGTAGCGTTCGGCCAGTTCGCGAATCGGCTCAAAGACAAAGTCCAGTAAGAACCAGAACGCAACAAAGCTGCCCAGGCTCAACTCTCCTTGAACAATGAGCCAGCTGGCCCAGGTCAGTGTTCCCATCTTCACCAGTTGAGAAAGGGTGTCGACGGTGGGAAAGAACATCGAGAAGTGTCGAACGGTGACCATGTTGTCGGCGTAGTAGCACTCATTGAGGCCAGCGAACTGAGTTGCTGAATGCTGCTCGCGGCGAAAGAGGTGCACGACGTCGAGCCCACTCAGTCGCTCTTGGAAAAATCCATTGAGTTTGCCGAGCGAGTGTCGTGTGGCGCGGTAGGCCATTCGGGCGTTCAATCGAAACCGAAACGTCACCAGAATCATCACGGGGAGCATCACCAGGGCGACCAACGCCAGCTTGGGTGAAATCCAGATGAGCACGCTGATGACCACGACGATGGACAGGAGGTCTTTCGCAATGGTTGCCACGCCTGTCGTGAAGAGTTCGGAGAGCGAGTCGATGTCGCTGGTGCTGCGTGTCACGACCCAGCCGACGTTGTGGCGATCGAACCAGGCGACAGGAAGGCGCAGGATGTGGTGGAAAACGCAGTTGCGGATGGAGAACACCACGCGTTGGCCCGTCCGATTCATGATCCATTCAAGCAGTACAAGGCTCGCCGAGAGCATGGCTGCTGCGCCCAAAAACATGAGCGCATACAGAGTGACGTCGTGAGAAAGAAGACTGCTGTCAAACTCAGGCGTGCCGCGTGTCTTGTAGGCGGTCTTGAGTGGCCCGTCGATGACCTTCTTGATGATCATCGGCTTCGCTATGCCGAGGCCGATGTTAAGAGTCAGCAGTCCAAGCGTGAACGAAAGGGCGACGACATGTGGTCGTGCGAAGACGAGCATGCGGCGAAGAAGAGTCCTGTCGGCGTTGCTCCCGACAGTCGTGGTCGTGTGGATGTCTACGTCTACCGTGCTCACAGGGCCTCGATCTCTGCTTCGAGTCGTTGGCGTTCTGCGAGGGATGCGTAGAGGCCACCGCGCTGCACGAGATTGTCATGAGTTCCGCGTTCGACGATGCGGCCTTCGTCCATGACGAGAACCTCATCTGCGAGGGAGAGCGCAGACACGCGGTGACTTACAATGACCGCGGTGCGACCGGCAAGTGTTTCTCGCAGGGTGCGCAGGATGGCTTGCTCGGTCACCGAATCTACAGCCGAGAGGCAGTCGTCAAGAATGATGACGGGCGGGTCTGCTGCCAGTCCTCGAGCGATCGCCGTGCGCTGACGTTGCCCCCCGGAGAGGGTGACGCCACGCTCTCCCAGGAGCTCGTCGTAACCGTTTTTGAACCCCATGATGTCGTCGTGGACCTTGGCGAGTTCGGCCACTTCACGAACTCGATCGACATCAATGTGTTCTCCTGCGAATGCAATGTTTTGGGCGACTGTTTCGCTGAACAAGAAGGTGTCCTGGGGGACAACGCCAACATGCTCTCGTAACTGGTCGAGGGGCAGGTCGCGGATGTCATGGCCGTCGACGAAGACTGTGCCCGGTGGTGGGTCAACGAGTCGTGCCAGCAACTGCACGAGTGTGGTTTTTCCGCAACCCGTGCGTCCGGTGATGCCCAGAGTGCCGCCTGGTGGAACTTTGAAGGTGATGTCCTGAATGGTCGGGAGTTCGTCCCATCCGAAAGAGAGGTGACGTGCCTCGAGTTCGCCTCGGAAGGCGTCGTGCTGAACAGGCATCTCGGATTGTTGCACCGAAGGTGTGAGGTCGAACACCTCGTCGAGTCGTCGGGCACCTGCTTTGGCGCGGTGGTACATGCCGATCATCCAGCCGATGGCGATGAGAGGCCAGAGGGCAAGATTGAGAATCATGAAGAACAGCAGAAGGTCGCCGACGGACAGGATGCCTTGGACCACATGCCAGCCACCGACCAGCAGGATGATCAACGCGCCAAAGTCTTTGATGGCCGTGATCGCAGCCGAGCTGACGCCACGTATGGTTGCCAGCCGCATGTTGGCCTCAAGCAGTGAGCGTCCCATGCGTCTGAAGATGCTGGCCGAGACACCCTCGGTGGCGAAGGCTTTCACGACGCGTACGCCCGAGAAGTTTTCTTGTGCAACGACAGAAAGTTCTGCGATGCGCTCCTGGGTGGCTTCGCTCCAGTGCTGTGTCGGTCCGGCGACGACGCGGATGATCGTGGCCAGCCCGATGAATGGGATGAGCATGACCAGCGTGAGCGTGGGGTCGATGATTGCCATGATCACGAGCGCCGAAGGCACGACGATGGCTGCCTGACTGACGTACATGAGACCCGGACCGAGCATCATGCGCACAGCCTCGACGTCTGCAATGGAGCGCGACATGAGATCGCCCGTTCGCAGTTGGGCGACGTCACGAGGTGTCAGTTGCATCAGGTGATGGAAGTAGTCCTGGCGGTAGTTGCGTTCGAATTCTCGTGAGGCGCCGGTGATGTACCACCGCATGCCAAATTTCCCTGCCCCTTTGACGAGCGTGATGCCCATGGCTGCAACCATCCAGCCAATGACGCCCGTTGTGTGCATGGTGCCGTCACGGACTCCATCTACGACGTGCGCGACGATAAGCGGCAAGACGAATTCCAGACCGCTTGTGGGGATAATGCAGAGCATCCCTTTAAGCCAGCGTTTGCGGACTGCTGGGAAGTAGCTCAGTGCCCGAGTGAAGGGCCCCGCCTTCATCGAGCGGCTCCTGGGGCCGAACTGGTTGGGCTGGCAGAGGCCGTTTCCGTCTTGGTACTGCGTGGTGAGCGAGTGAGGCCTGGAGATTGCACCGTGAGCTTGCGGTCCGCGTCGGCGGTTACGCCTTCAAGTCCACGGGTGATTCCTTGTTCATCCATTTCCAGGATGCCCCGTTGCTGGGAGCCCAGGAGCCCCATATCGCGTTTGATGGCGAAGCAGAGTGAGGGAGGCACGCCGCAAACGTGACAAACCTTGCCGACGCAGTAGTCGGTCTTGATCAAGTCGCGCGCACGTTGCCGTTCGGTCCAGAGGTATTCGCGGGCAGGGCCCACGTCGAGGTGATCCCACGGAAGGGCCTCGTCCTTGTCACGCTCTCGGAGAGCAAAGTGATCGGGGTCGAGGTTGGTTTCGCGAAAAGCCTCGAGCCAGTGATCCAGTTTGAAGTGCTCGCGCCATGCGTCGAATCGCGCGCCTCGTTTCCAGGCTGCAATGATGGCCGGTGCTAGCCTGCGGTCGCCACGCGAGAGAATGCCCTCGAGGTAGCTCTGGTCGGCGTCATGGAACTTCAGTTTCACCGACTTGTTGCGGTTGAGTGCGCGCATCCAGCGTTGTTTTTCGAGCACACTGTCCCTGTCCATCATTCCATCCCACTGGAAGGGGACGAAGGCCTTGGGGACGAAAGTCGTCACGGTGACGTTGATTCGAGCTTTTCCCTTGCCTGTCACTTCGCGCCGCAATCGGGAGAGTTCATCAGCAAACTCCACCACAGCAGCCAGGTCTTCTTCCATCTCGCCAGGGATGCCGATCATGTAGTAGAGCTTGATCGTCGACCAGCCTTCGCGGTAAGCGGCCGCGGCACTTTTGAGGACATCTTCATTGCGGATGTCTTTGTTGATGATCTTGCGCAAGCGGTCCGTGGCGACTTCCGGTGCGAAGGTCAAGCTGCTCTTGCGGACGTTGTTGGTCATGCCCGGCAAATGAGCCAGTTCGCCCGTGACGCGTAAGCTCGGTAGCGAGACAGACACACGGCGTTTGGCGAAGCGCGCGTTCATCGTTTGAAGAAGCTCTTCGATCCAAGGGTAGTCGCCTGACGAGAGGGAGGTCAGCGTGATCTCGTCATAGCCGGTGGACTGGACTGCCTGTTCTGCAGCTTCCACGAGATCTTCGACTGTGCGATAGCGCATAGGGCGGGTGATCATCCCAGCCTGGCAGAATCGGCAACCGCGTGTGCAGCCGCGCATGATCTCGATGGAGATGGTCTCGTGAACTGTCTTCGCGTTGGGAACGACGGGCTTCGTGACGATGGGCACCGAACTGAAGTCAAAAACAGCAGCCCCTTTGATGCGTGCCGGAACATCAGGGAAGCGTGGCGTGAGTCCAAGGAAGTGGCCGTTCCCCTCGGCGAATCCCGCGTCGTACATGGCGGGCACATAGGCCCATGGGTAGGTGGCCGCCAACTCGTGCAGCATGGCTTCGCGTGCGGTGCCTTCGGCTTTGTGCCGAGCAACGAAGCGAACCAATTCAGGCAATGTTTCCTCGCCATCCCCGGGCATGAAGACGTCGATGAACTCAGCCATGACTTCTGGTGAGTGTGCGCCGTGGCCTCCGGCGATGACGAGGGGATGCGAACTGTCCCGTTCTTTGCCCAGAAGAGGCAGGCCCGCGAGGTCCAGGGTCTCGAGAATGTTGCTGTAGGTCAGCTCTGTTTGAAGTGTGAAACCCAGAACGTCAAATTCGGCGACCGGAAGGTGATTCTCAAGCGTGAAAAGCGGCACGCCGCGCTGGCGCATGGCCGCGGCCATGTCTGGCCAGGGCGTGTAGCAGCGTTCACAGGAGAGGTCTTCGGTGCCATTCACCGCGTGGTAGAGCACCTGACTCCCGTTGTGGCTGGCGCCGATCTCGTAGACGTCTGGGTAGCACAGAGCGAGTCGGCCTGAGACCGAACTTGGAGATTTGCGGATGATGTTGAACTCGCCACCCATGTACTGAGTGGGGTTGCTCACTTTGAGTGCGAGTTCGCGGACGGTCGGAAGCAGGGTGTTCATTCTGGATGGGTGTCTTGCGGGGGTCAGGAGTGGGAGTCGTGGTCGCCCATGTCATCCTGCTCTGAAGTTCCTGTGCCAGTCAGCTCGGAGAGTTTTCCGACAGGTTTCCAGCACGGAGAAAGGTGAGTGAAGACGCGCCGGCAGGGATGGTGGTCGACAGATCCGAGGACGAGTTCATCTGACTTCGGTACGTAGAAGTCTTCGAACTCGGAGCGCGCTGTGCCGCCATCATCGGGAAGTGCGTCCATGAGCTCGATCAACTCGGCGCCGATCACGCTGGCTGGGCGTTCGTCTCCGGGTATCTCGCGCATTTCATGTGTGTCAGGGTCCATGGCGTAGCGTGTCTCCCATGGAAGAAATGTGCGACGGGCCAGGACGCCTACGACCTCTGGAAGGACCGCGTTGTCGCGATTCCAATCGAGGTTGAGTGAGAAGAGATGCAAGCCGGGGCGGTGGTGCACGAAGCCTGCACTGAGAGGCTCGAGTTCGCCGGCACCCGCGGAGACAATCAGCGCTGTGCGGTCGGCGCGGTCGACGAGGTGCTCGACAAACGTGCGTCCCATGCGTCTTGCGAGCGCCTCGGCAAGAGGTGCTGCAACGGGTCCCGTGGGAATGATTGTCTCGACATCGATGTTTAGTCGTTCGAAAAGGTGGATCAGCCGCTGGAGAAGGAAGGCGACCATGTCTGGCCGTAAATCGAGCATGTCGTAGCGGCCCGCCCGGCTGCCGTCCTCGAAATATCCGCCCGCCGTCTTGAGCAGTACGCCGCCCGTTTGAATGAAATGCCAGGCGCGGAGGTCGGCTTCACTCAGCTGGGGCCAGTGACGGCTGCGGCCGATCAGCGCGTGCAGGGCATCCATACGGGCACGCTGCCCATCTCCTGGAATGATTTCTTCGGCCTGCTCCAAATAGCGGAGTGAGAGGTCGCGACGATGAAGATAGAGCGCTGTTTCGGCCTGGAGGAGGTGGAGATCCAGTCGCTCCGACTCGGCCAGCTCCAGCCCGGTCTCAATGGCACCGAGCGAGCGCAGGCAGGATTCGAAGTCTCGATTTGCGAATTGAGCGTAGGCCATCTCACGTCGGAGCGCGTCGGCTTGCAGGGGGGCTGGGTTGCTGCGTAACCCCCTTTCGAAGAGGGCTACGGCCACATCGGGCCGTGTTTGGTCGACGAGGTGATAGCCCAGGTTGTAGAGTGCCTCAGCGTCTTGTGGTGCCCTCTGGAGCGCTTCGAAGAGTTCTGCGTCCTCGCTGGCCCCCAGCATGCGGCAGATCTTGCTTGCGGCCTCCAGGGAGTCCATGTGGGCCGGGTCTACAAGCAGGGCGTCCAGCAGGGTTCCAAGGGCTGGTCGGAGCTGGCCTTGCCGGACTTGGTCGACGGAGGTCTCGAAAAGTTGCTTGGCGCGGGTGGTCACAGCGACGATTCTAGCGAACAGGGCTCGCGAGGGCACCGGCCGAGCTTCGACGGGGTCGTGATTCGCGATCCGGGCGATGTCGGCAGGACGATCGGGCCACAGAGGTGAACATCATGCGACGTATCGCAGTCATCAACCAGAAGGGGGGCGTCGGCAAGACGACCACCACGGTGAATCTGGGTGCCGCTTTGGCGCGCCTTGGCTACCGGACCCTGGTCTGCGACCTGGATCCTCAGTGCAATCTCACGGTGCACCTCGGGGAGGATCCAGCAGTCGTGAGCCCCTCCCTGTACGAACTCTTCATTGGGCAGGCCACTCTGGCGGAGGTGGTGAAGCCCACTTCGCAGCCTGGGCTAGAGATGATTCCTGCCAGCATCGATCTCGCAGGCGTCGAACTGGAACTGGTCAACGAAGTGGGGCGCGAGATGATTCTCCGCCATGCTTTTGAGCGCGATGAAGCAGATCGAGCGGAGCACTACGATTTTATCTTGGTGGATTGTCCTCCCAGCCTGGGACTGCTTTCGCTCAATGCCTTGGTGGGTTGTGACGAGTTGTTCGTGCCCATCCAGGCGGAGTTCTTTGCGCTGCAGGGCCTCGGGAAGTTGCTCGAGATTGTCGATCTGGTGCGCAGTCGACTGAACCCTCGGCTGGAGATCTCGTCGATGGTGAGTTGCCGTCATGACCCCAGCACCAATCTGAGTCGGGCGGTCATTGCGGATGTGGCAAGCCACTTTGGCGACATCATGTTGAAGGCACCCATTCGCCGCGACATCAAGCTGGCCGAAGCTCCCAGTCATGGCAAGACGATCTTCGAGTACGCGCCGGGGTCCCGAGGGGCGCATGACTACCTGACGCTCGCGCAAGAGTTGTCGGGGAGAAGTCTGTCGACAGAGGCGGCTGAACTGGCGATGAGGCAGCCAGCGATCGTGGAAGCTGCCAAACCAGTTGAGCCACCAGTTGAACCAGCAGTTGAACTCGCGAAGCGTCCCGGAGACGCTGAGCCCCCCGAAGAAGACCTCACTGACGGCCTGACGCCGGCGCAGCGCTTTCTGCGCAAGTCCGGTGGTGCCGAGCGAAACTGGAAAGAAGCCCGATGACGTCGAGCAAGGCAACTCTTGCCCATAAGTTGGTAGGGCCCGTGAATACGCCACTCGTCTTTGTGGTGCGTGTCCTTCTCCTGCCTTTCTACCTCCTCTACTTGCTCGTGATTTCGGCGCGTAATGCGCTGTACGACACGGGCTTGATCCAGCCCGTGTCGGTGGGCGTGCCCGTCGTTTCTGTGGGAAACCTCACCGTGGGAGGGACGGGAAAGACGCCGCTGATCATTTCACTGGCTCAAAGGGCCGTGGCAGCTGGCAAGCAAGTGGCTGTGGTCGCGCGCGGTTACGGAGCGGTTGCAGATGCTGAGGGGCGGACCGATGAGGTGGCCTTGATCGCGAGTCGCGTGCCAGAGGCTCAGCTCTTTGTTTCTCCCAGCAAGCTGCTCGGAGCCAAGCAAGCCGCTGCGGCCGGAGTGGATCTGATTCTCGTCGATGACGGTTTTCAGCACCGGCGGCTACACCGCGATCTCGATATTGCGGTTGTCGATGCGCGGGTGCCGGTCAGCAACGGGTACGTGCTCCCACTCGGTGGATTGCGCGAACCTTCAAGCTCTCTCGGTCGAGCCGATCTGATCGTGTTGACGCACACGGAGGGACTGGATAAAGAGACTCTCGGGATGATCGAAGCGAGCGTGACGGCTGCTCGCCGAGATGTTCCCGTGATTCACGCCCAGCACACGCCCATCGGAGTGCGGTCTTGTCAGGGCGGGGCGTCCGTGGCTCCAGAGTCGTTGGCGGGGCGGGAGCTGTTTCTTTTCAGCGGCATCGCTTCTCCGGATGGCTTTCGAACCACGGTGGAATCTCTCGGTGCCACGGTGACGGGCGCGTTGGGCTTTCCAGACCACCATGCATTTGATGCTGCGAGCCTCGCAGAAGTGCGCGCCGCAGCTCGTACTGCTCAGCTGCTGTGCACGGAAAAAGATGCGTTGAAGGTTGCCGCCATACCCGGCACCGATGATGTGCTTTGCCTGGTCATCGACCTCCGGTTGGACGGCGAGGTGGAAGGCATCCCTGGTCTCGACAGTTGACGATCCGGTGAGCGCCGCTCCCCTCTCTGGCCAGCAAGTGAGCGCATTGCCGGAGCGGAAGATGTTGGCTCGCCTGCTCGTGCTGGCGGCGCTGGTCGTGGCGGGGCTGGGCATGAAGCCGGCTCTCGAGCCGGGACCGTGGCAGCAGTCATGGTTAGGGCACAACGGGGCCCGCTATTCGCAGATCGCACGCAACTACGTGCGTCTCGGACCGCTGCACCTGGGGGGAGCACCCCTTTTGAACGCAGCTCAAGAGCCGGAGCCGGACGTCTATGGGAACCATCCGCCGGGGCTTTCGTGGCTGCTGGCAGCTGGTTTTGCCCTGGTTGGCGAAGATGAAAGCACGGCTCGCGGCCTGGCGGCCCTGGCCACGCTCCTGTCGTTGCTCTTTCTGGCGTGGTTGGTGTCTGGAGAATCAGATCCGGTGACAGGGGGGCTGGCGGCTTTGCTGGCGGCCGCCATGCCCATGACCATGGTCTATGGCGCTCATGTCGACCCACAGGGTGCCCCGGCGCTGGCTGCGGGGCTCGCCGTGCTGCTCGCCTATCGTCGCGGATTGGCGGGGAGAGGGTATGGCTGGTGGTTTCTGGCGAGCGTCGTGGCCACCGCCATGGACTGGTGGGGGTTTTACGCCTGCCTCGGTTCGGCGATTCACCTTCTCGTGACTCGACGAGCCCAGTGGCGGTTCGCGTTGCTGCTCTTCTCCTGGACAGCATTCCTGTTTCTGGGTTGGATCTTGTGGTTGGGCAATCTCCCGGGAGCGACGGAGGGCAGCCTGTGGAGCGCAGCCACGGTTCGCGGGCCCGGAGTGCTTCTGGGTGACACACCCGAGTTGGGTGTGGCCGTGGCGGTCTGGTTCGCTTCGCTCTGGGCCCTGATACCCGGCTGGCCCCTGTGGCTACTCCTGGCCGCTCTGGTGTGCATGCTTCCTCGATTCCGGGGACCAACTCAGGGCCTCTTGGGCGTCCCCGGCCTCCTGGCTCTGCTGCTGCTCCCGCCGCTTTATCACGGAGCTCTCTTTCCGCAGGGGCTGCTTGTTCACAGTTACTGGCTGTTCGGATTGCCGATCGGCCTGGCTGCAGGTCTTGCGTTCGCTCTGCGCCCGCTGACTCAGAGATGTCGCGCAGCTTCGGTGGCTCTGGCTGCGGGGGCAGCCGGTGCAGCTTTGTGGGTGGTGCCTGGCGCGGGCCTGTTGCCCGATCCTGCTTCCGATGTTCCGGCCCAGGTGGGCGCGTTGCTGGGAGGTGTGACGGATCCGGGGGAACTGATCTTGACGAACTACGACTGCAATCCCTTGATTCCGGATGAAGAGGGGGATGCCTACGCCAGCCGGCGCCTGGAGGTCACCTATGCGAGTGACCGCCGGATCCGGGGCCTGAGCCTCAATGCCGGGATGTCGGATGCAGATGCCTTCAGAGCGGCCATGCGACGGTGCCCAGAGGCCAGGTGGTTCTTGCTCATGCCGTTCCCCGAGGTGCCCTCTGAGGGCTTGCAGGCCGCCCTCCTGGAAGCCTCCGGGCGAGAGCCTCTCCTGGTGTCCGAAGAGCCCCCGGTTTTGCTCTTCGACTTGGGGGGGCCATGAGTCCATTCTTCCAGGTTCGCCATGGCTCCCGTGACGGCCGACTTAGAATCGACCTTCGGGACCGGCTCGACATGGACGTGTAAGAGGGCATAGTGAGCCCAGACGATTCTCCCGAAACCTCCTTTCCCTCTTTCTTTCCTTCCGAGAGGCCCGGCATGAGTGGTTCGCACTGCTGCAGTCGGACATGCGAGACATCTCCATGAGCATTCACAGTGACTCGGCGATTCGGCCCGTTCGGGAAGCTCCCGAGCACAATCCCTTCGGGGCGATGCTTGCACGCTTTGATGTCGCGGCAGACCTTCTGGATCTTGACGATGGCATGAAGAAGATCCTCCAGACTCCCGAGCGGGAGTTGAAGGTGGCGCTGCCCGTGCGACTCGACGATGGACGCCTGGCGGTTTACGAAGGTTGGCGCGTTCAGCACAGCAGTGCGATGGGGCCATGCAAGGGCGGTATTCGTTACTCGCCTTACGTGGATGTGGATGAGGTTCGTGCGCTGGCAGCATGGATGACCTGGAAGTGCGCCATCGTGAATGTTCCCTTTGGAGGAGCCAAAGGCGGCGTCCGCTGCAACGCGCGTGAGTTGTCGACATCTGAGATCGAACGAGTCACGCGTCGTTACACGAGCGCCATCATGGACATCATTGGCCCGGACCGTGATGTCCCTGCGCCAGACATGTACACGAACGAACAGGTCATGGCATGGATCATGGACACCTACTCGATGCATCGTCGTGGAACGCATACGGGTGTCGTGACCGGCAAGCCCTGGGGACTTGGTGGTTCGATGGGGCGTAAGCAAGCCACTGGCCGAGGTCTGTTGACGATGGTGCGTGAGGCTGCGCGGGTGAAAAAGCTCGATCTCGCCAAGGCAACAGTTGTCGTGCAGGGGTCGGGCAACGTGGGGGGCACGATTGCCAGCCTGTTGCACGACATCGGTATGCACGTGAAGGCTATTTCGGACGTTGACGGAGCCATCGTCAACGAACGCGGCCTGGACATTCCCGGCGTGCTCGCCTACCAGGAAAAGCATCGGACGCTCGAGGGTTACACCGAGGGCACGCGGATCTCCAATGCCGAGATCCTCTCTTTGCCGTGCGAGATCCTTATCCCGGCGGCCACAGAGAATCAGATCACCTCACAGAATGCGGCGGATCTTCGATGCCAGATCATTGTCGAGGGGGCCAATGGCCCGACCACGGCCAATGCAGATGCGATTCTCGACGAGAATGACATCTTTGTGATCCCGGACATCCTGGCCAATGCAGGCGGAGTGGTTGTGAGTTACTTCGAGTGGGTCCAGGATCGCATGGGTATTTTCTGGGAAGAGCGCGATGTGAACACGCGCCTTCACAAGATCATGCAGAAGGCCTTTCGCCAGGTGCTGAAGCGCACCAAGAAGGCGGGCGTCAACATGCGCACAGGTGCCTATATCGAGGGCATTGACCGGGTGTCCTACTTCACCAGGATGCGTGGGCTCTACGCCTAGACGGCGCTTCAAGCCCCCCGTTCTCAGGGCGGTCTTCTCCACAGGGTGATTCCCGTTCTTTTTTCGAGAGTCGTTTTGTGTACCTTGCGACGTTCATGAAGATCCGCAACATTGCCATCATCGCGCACGTCGACCACGGGAAGACCACCCTCGTGGACGCTTTGCTTGCAGATGCGGGGGTGTTCCGCGAAGGCCAAGATCGCGTGGATTGCGTCCTCGACAGCAACGAGCTGGAGCGTGAGCGCGGCATTACGGTGCTCAGCAAGAATGTCGCCGTTGTGCGTGGCGATCTGAAGATCAACATCATCGACACGCCGGGTCACAGCGATTTCGGTGGGGAAGTGGAGCGGGTCTTGCGGATGGCCGACGGCGCCCTGTTGCTCGTCGATGCTTACGAAGGTCCGATGCCGCAGACGCGTTACGTTCTGGGCAAAGCCCTCGAAGAAGGGCTGACGGTCGTGGTCGTGGTGAACAAATGCGATCGCCCGGCGGCCCGTCCACACGAAGTTGTCGATGAAGTTTTTGATCTGTTCGCCGAACTGGGGGCCGACGACGAGCAGTTGGATTTCCGGGTTCTCTTTGCCTCGGGTAGGGATGGCTGGGTGCGCACGGAGCCAGATGGTTCCGAGATGGATACGACTCAGCTCTTTTCCTTGGTGGAAGAAGTTGTTCCCTCTCCGAGGACAGCGGGTGACGGACCGGCGCGCTTGCAGGTCTCCTCTGTCGACCACAACAATTTCGTGGGTCGTATCGCCATCGGCCGTATCGATCGCGGTGTTGTGAAGCGTGGGGCATCCCTGGCCAGTTCACGCCCTGGAGAACCGTCTAAGCCTGGGCGCGTGGCAGACCTCTTCGTTTTCGAAGGTCTGGAGCGCCGCTCGGTGGAATCCGCAAGTGCTGGTGACATCGTGGCCGTTCAAGGCTACCCGGACATTGCCATTGGCGAGACGCTGTGCGATCCGAACTCGATCGAGCCGCTGCCAGTTGTGTGCATTGACGAGCCGACGCTTTCGATGGAATTCATGGTCAACGACTCGCCCTTCAACGGCCAGGAAGGAAAGCTGGTGACAGGGCGACAGATCGGCGATCGCTTGAGCCGTGAGTTGCGCAGCAACGTGGCGTTGCGTGTCGAAGGCGAAGGTGGAGAGTCTGTATTCCGTGTTTCTGGCCGTGGTGTTCTGCACCTGGGCATCCTGGTTGAGACAATGCGGCGTGAGGGATTCGAACTCGCGCTGTCTCGCCCCCGCGTCATCGACAAGGTGGTCGATGGCCAGCGCATGGAGCCCGTGGAATCGCTCACCGTGGACGTTCCTGGTGACCTGGCTGGCCGCGTCATCGAAGGGGTCAGCAATCGGGGTGGCGAACTGGAGGACATGGACACGAGCAAGCCCATTGCCCGCTTACTGTTTGTGATTCCAGCGCGCGGACTGATCGGGCTGCGCTCCCGCCTGCTGACCCTGACTCAGGGCGAGGCGGCTTTGCACCACATCTTTCGAGGGTACGAACCATTCAAGGGACGTGTGGCCCGCCGTTCCGTGGGTGTCATGGTGAGTACGCACAAAGGGAAAGTGGCGGCCTATGCATTGGACGCACTTCGCGATCGCGGCGATTTCTTTGTGAAGCCTGCGATGTCGGTTTATGAAGGCATGATTGTTGGCGAGCACTGCAGGGCAGGTGATATCTCTGTCAACGCGACACGTGAGAAGAAGCTCACCAACATGCGGACCTCGGGCACGGACCGAGCTCTCAAGTACGCTCCGCCCCGAGAGTTGGCTCTCGAAGAGGCGCTGGAATATATCGAGGACGACGAACTGGTCGAGGTGACGCCTGCGTCGATCCGCTTGCGGAAGCGCATCTTGAATGCGACGGACCGTAAGCGCTTGCACCGCGCGACGGAATCAAGCTCCGCCTGATTCCTTGTGCCGCGAATGGCCAGGCTTGTTGCCAGGCCAGAGGTGCCTACATGTCGTTGGCCACGTCGCTCGAGCGAGACGTTTTGTTCCGCTCCCAATTGATCCGTTGCTCGTCGAGGTCGGGTTCCGTTTGCAGAAGGCGTTTCTCAAACTTCTTGGGGAGTTCGAAGCCGCGTTCATAGAGCAGGAACGGCATGTGCGGTTTGATGCACTTCGCGCAGGTGTAGGTCTTGTCCATCTGTTCCCGCGGAATACGGAAGTTCGCCATGTTCCGAAGCATGCGATACGTCGCTCCGTTCCAGAACGCCTCGAATTCGGCGCGGGTTTGACCGGTGAACTTGTCCAGGTCGTGGCCCGGCTCGGTCGTTCCGTCGCAGCAGGGAAGAATCCCTCCATCCCAGTTGAAGAAGATGGAGCGGTAGAGCCAGGAGCAAGGGTCAACATCTGCCTTGGGGCGCTCGGACTTCTCGGAAACGGTGCGTTCCCCACGTGCCACGGCCTGATCTGATTCAGACATGTGCACGCCGGGGCTGGCCTTCACGGCACCTTCTCCTCGGTTGGCATCGTTCACCTCGTCATCGCGCCGCGGCCGCCATTCTTCCTTATGCTCCGGAGGAATGTTGGGGTTGATGAAGCGAATCATGTTCACGCCAATGTCGCGAGCCATCTCGCGCGCCTTCGGGATCTCGTGCTGGTTGTGGCTGAAACGCAGAAACTGCCAGTCGACGAAGGGCAGTCGTTTTCCGAGTCGCCGCTTGGCGTCCACAATGGCGCGCATGTTTTCCTGCGTCTTGTGAAAGTCGCCGCCGACGTTGTACTTGTCGTACGTCTCCGGGCTTGCACCATGACAGCTCACGATGAGGTGCTCGAGGCCTGACTCGACGAGCTTCTCGGCATTTTCTTTTTTGAAGACCGAAAGGTTCGCGCTGATCGTCACGCCGATGTTCTTGTCGGCTGCGTAGCGGATCATCTCGTAGATGTCGGGATAGAGCACCGGCTCGCCGGAGCCGTACAGATTCAGGCGTAGCGTGGTGGGGGCGAGCATGTCGATGACGCCCTTGAAGCAGTCGAGATGCATCTTTCCAAAGCCGCGACCGTCATCATCGATTTTATCGCGATCGCGATCGAGGCAGAACGGGCACCTCTGGTTGCAGACGTTTGTCGATTCGATCTTGAGGATGTACGGGAAACCGCCCACGGTGTCCTTGGCGCGAAACCGTGCCCATTCGACGCGCGCCATGTTGATCAGCTTGCGCGGAGTCATGTGGCGGGTTGCGGAATAGCCATACCGGCTGAGAATCTTGAGATTCGTCAGCGTCGGGCCAGTCGTGGCGAGTACGAAATTGAACAGTTTCATAAGTGTTGAAAGATAACCCAGGTCTTGGAGGCCCACAAATGAGGGCGATCAATCACCAGGTGCTGAAGAGGCTTCATCGAGTGCCAGGAGGGCATAAGCGGTGCAAAGGGTGGGGGCTCCCTCAAACCAGCGGGGGGCCGCTTCGTTAAACCAGGACCCATCGGTCCGCTGCTCTGCGAGTAGCTTGTGCTGGAGGTCCTTTCGCCACGGAATCGGCTCGCCTTGGTCGTTCACAATCCGGCCCTCAGGGAGCATTTGAAGCGTGCGGGCGAGGGCCAAGTAGTAGTAGTAAAGGCCGTCATGGCTCTTTTTCTCGTCCGTGAAACCTGGATTTCGATCCAATGTGTAATGAGACAGAATCCAGCCCAGGGCTGCCTCGAGTCGGGGGTCGTCCTTGGCGAGCCCACAGAGAAGGTAGGACTTGGTCAGGGCGTAGGTCATGGATCCATAGGAGCGCGCGTTGTAAATGCCGTCGCTGACCTCATCTTCACCGGCAGGGCTGCTTCCAGGCATGTAGGTGGCACCGCCGTCGGTGCCTGAGACGACGATTCCTCCGCCTGCCCGTTCCCAGATCTCCGTGTTGAGTTCGGCCAGGTTCTGGTTTCGCGTCAGAAAGATCATGGCCTTGTCGGTGAAGGAGGAATCTTCGGGAAGCCCGGCGCGAGAGACGGCTTCAAGTGCCATCTGGGTGTTCGAGAGGTCCGGACGTTCATCTCCTCCATAGCCGATGCCGCCGTAGTGTGGGTCATCGATGCTGTCGTAACCGAGGTCCTCGTCGGCTTGCATCGAGATCAGGAAGTTCCGCGCAGCCAGGATGGCATCTCGATCCTCAGCGCGCTTGCCATCCGCGAGGGCTTCAAGGGCTGCGGAAGTCGTGTACACCGCGAGTCCGTAGTCGAAGATGGCGCCGTCTTCGCGCTGAAGACTCACCAGATAGTCGAGGCCATTTTGCACCCATGCGGGGGCCGGTTGGCGAAGAGACTGACTGGTCTTGAGTGCAGCCGAGAGGCAGAGCGCCGTGATGCCGGGCTCCGGCCCAGTCCAGCCAGGCAACTCCAGCCCAAAGGTGCCCTGAGTCTGATGGGCCTCGAGAAAGGCGAGTCCATGCTCAAGGCCTTCTCGCAGGCTGTGCGGCTTGGCGAGCGTTTCCGGACGCGGATCCTCCTCTGGCTGTGCGCTTGGAAGACCGCGGTCGAGGCCGTGCTGAACGATGACCCTTTCGAGGTCGTTGAGTGAGGCCGCGAGGTTGGACTTTGGGTCGGGCGAAGGGAGGGGAGGCATGGCCTCGGGTGTGACGCCACGCAGGCGGGCGGCCCGTGCCCAGGCGGTCCATGCGTCCGGATCATCAAGGCCCGGTGGATCGATGGTTGTGGGGTCTTCGGCCAGCAGGCAACGCAAGGCGGCGCCGCTGTTAGCGGCTGGCTGACCCCAGTGAGGGTCTTCCGGTGGCAGCGTCCGCAAGGCCAGCAACGCGAGTTCATTCGTCCAGGCTTCCGGGTTGCTCGCGAGTTGGTCTCGGGTTGCGTTTCGAGCCTTTTGCAACTCGGGTGTTACGCACCCAGCAAGGGCAAGGACTGTCCAGGCCTGTTGTTGGAGCCCTTGCGGAGATTGCTTGGCAACCTGAAGAGCCGCTCGACGAAAAAAGGGCCCGTCGAGTTCCGTGTAGCGGCGTGGAGAGCGACTGAGCAGATCGAGCACTCGGCACGTCTCCATGAGGCTGTCGCCATAGGTGCCGTCGGTATGTTGCTGTGGCCGTATGTTGCGGATGATCTGGTCGGCTAAAGATTTGGTGTTCTGGCAGAAGCTCGCAGGAGTCAGGGCGGCGACCGCCAGAGCAGAGCTCAGTAAGATTTTCATGCGTCTCTCAAAGTCAAGTTTTGGAGGGGCCCCTTTATAGCGTGATGCGGGGGCTCAGTAGCCAGGGTAAGGCTCTGGCTGCAGCAACTAAAAGCCAAGCGCAAGAAGTTGCTGGACGCTGCTCGTACGTGCAAGGTAGTTGTCGCCAGAAGCGAGCCGAGACAGAGTGGGGCGTCTTTCACTGTCGAACAATTGCCCGACTGCGGCAACGGCGTATGTGGTGGTCAGTCCGTTGGGGCCGGCACGGTCGATCATGTGCATGAGTGGGCCGATGACATTGGCGTCTCCCATGAAAGCGATGCCGAGGGCCGCGAAGCTGGCGACATAGGGGTTATTCGTGTTCCGCATGAGCTGGAGCAGGCTCGGAATCGCTTCCGAGTCTCCGAGAACTCCAAGTCCGAGGGCTACCTGGCGCTGGACTTCGGGAGACTCCGAGTTCTTGAGCGCATCTTCGAGTTTCGATCCCGCATCAGGGTGTCCTGTGAGGCCGAGTGCGAGAGCTGCATGTCCGGCGATATGCGAACGATTGCTCTGGAGAGCGGACTCGAGTGTTTTCAGAATGCGATCCCACGGCAAGGTGGATGCAAAGTTGCCCATGTCGTCGCGACCACACAGCCCGAGGGCAATGAGATAGGCTCCTGCCGTCTCGGAGTTGGCCTCATTCTCGTAGCGATCGATGAGCAGTTCTGGAATCTGTCCGAGTGGTCTTTGACGTTCGCAAAGACCGAGCCCAAGTGCGAGCCACGCGCGCATGTCGGCCTTGGGGTTTTTGAAAGCTGACAGGAGAGCAGAGCGCGCCTGTTCGCCGCCGATGCGCCCCAGTGAAATGGCTGCAAAATGACGTGTGGGGCCGTCCGTGTTCTCAAGCAATGAGGCAAGGCGTTTCACAACAGCGGGTTGCTTCTGATGGCCAGCAAGACCTAGCGCAGCGGCGGCGGAGCGCTGCGGTTCAAGACCGGAGTCGAGGATTTTCAGAAGGGCCGGGACTGAGCCTGGATCACCCAGGCGGCCAAGTGCCGTTGTGGCTGCGGCCCGTACGAATCCAGGGCGCGATGTGTCGAGAGCGACGGTGGTCAAGGGGGCGATGGCTTGCACCGACTCCATCAGGCCAGCGGCATCGCAGGCTGAAGCCAGAATCTCATTGGGAAGGTCCGATTCATCCGTGAGGAGTCGGTCCACGAGCGCTTCGGGAGCACGGTGGCCACGTAAAGCGGCCGTCAAGAGGGCGATGCCACGGTCTTCGTCAGAGATGTTGTTGGTCTGCAGGAGTTGGCGACCCAGCGCCGAGTCATCCGCGATGTTCATGAGGAAGTAGGACGAACGGCCTGCTTCCAGTACGCCCATTGCGAGCATGGAGGCACGGCGCACGCCGAAGCTTTTGTCCTTGAGGAGTTCGCGAGCCACTGTTGGCCCCTCCGTGTCCTGAAGTTTGGCAAGCGCGACGACTGCCGAGGCACGGACAGCGGCATCTTGAGCCTCGGTGAGTTCACGCAGCACAGGGATGACTTCTGATCGAACCAGGCGCTCTGTGGCCTGGATTCGAGCTTCGCGCTCGTCCGCGGTTTCTTCGACCTGGCCCTGTCCGGTGATGGGGGTGTCGCGGACGCGGCGCAATCGGATGAAGTCGAATTTATTGGTTTCCCACCACTGAACCCAGGAGTCGCCCAGGTCGAACCGCATGCCGGTGGCGGCTGCTGAAGCTCCGGCACGGGCGGCGCCGCTCTGGCCGCCGCGAGAGCTTCGGCCTGTGGTCGGGGAAGTCTGACCAACCGCTCTCTCGTCTTGGCGGGTGTTGCCTTTCTTCTTGCCGTTGTCGGCGCCGTTGTTGGGAGTCCCCTGGTCCGGTGGAGGTGAGTAGATTCCGCCTCCGTTGGATGCGGGATCGAAGGGCGTCACGTCGGGGCTCGCGCCGCCGTTGGCTGGCCCACCGCTGCTCACGCCTTGAGCTGCTGCGGCGCTGGAAAGAAGCCACAAGGCAGCCCCGAAAAGTGCCAAGAGGCGGGCTGTGGGCAGGAGCATGGGGAAAGGCCTCATGAGGAACTCACTCAGTATAGCGGTCTTCGATGCCGATCCTGGTGAGTGGAAGGGCACCAACTCCAGCTTTCTGAGCATCTGACGGATGCCACAGGGGCCTTCTGCCAGGCCATGGAAATCGCCCAGAAAAGGGCTTTTGAGGCCTCTCGGGACAGATCGAGGATCGCGATCTTCGATATCGGGTCTCAAGTCGCACCGCAATGGAGACGACAGCAGAGGTCCAAAGACTCTCCTCAACTCGGATGGCTCAGTACCTGTGGTCCGAGGGAACAGCTCGCTCATGAAACACACCGCCCCTAAGCACCATTCAACCGCCCGTCGCCGTGAACGCGGCAGCACCTTCGCAGAACTGATGTTGGCGACGCTCGTCGTTGGAACAACGATTGTGGCCTCGGTTTCTTCGCTCTCGGGTTCCGCGAAGGTCTACCACTACTTTTCGGACGGGCCTCATGAATCGTTGATGCTTGCACAAGAAGTGCATGAAGCGGCCATGATGTTGCCCTGGAAGGTTCATCCTTCAAACGCTGCCGACTTCGGTCCAGATGTGACCACACTCTGGGATCTCGATGAGTTGGTGTTGAATCCGCCGCGATCCGCTGACTACGAAGTCATCCTCAGCCACATCGCCTGGTCACAATCCGCACACATCCGTGTCGTCGACCTGGAGAACCCAACGGTCGAAGTCGACCCAGATACATTTGAAGGTGACACGCTGACCGAGCTCAAGGTGGCGATTTACCGCGGCCACGAATTCCTCGATGAATTTAAGTGGTGGGTTAGCGAACCCTCGCGTGGATCGATGGAGGGCGAATAGCCCACTGCCGATCGCTTGCATGAGGGAGACCCTAGGTCCCGTACGAGAAAACTTATGAGTATCACTTCGAAAGACAACAACTGGCGCGTTCAAACGAGTCTTGAGACCGGTTTGATTGCGAAGCGCCCCGCTGAGCAAGGTTGGGTGCTGGTTGCGAGTTTCATACTCGCTGGACTCGCCGCCTCGGTTTCGGTGACGTGGGCCCGCCACGCGGTTCTCGCCAAGAGTTCGCTGGAAATGGCACACGGTGCCAGTGAGAGCGAGGAAGCGGCTCAGTCTGGGCTGAATCACGCTCGTGAGCAGATGCGCCAAGGGCACCCCCCCGGCAACTGTGGGGATGGGACCGAGCAGGTGGTGCTCACGGAAGGCGGCCACGTCGTCACCATCGAGCGGGAGGTTTCTTCCCATAAACGGCGTCGCTTGCGGACGTACGCCACGAAGATGAATGGCCAGTTCACCGAGGAAGCTGCTGTGCGAGCACGCGCAAGAGTGGTCCAGGAAAGCAACTCGGAAGGGGAGCCGACTCGCCTGAACTGTGACTCGGGCGCGGTCAGCACGATGATGGCTGGCCTCGTGACCGTCTTGAGTGGGAGCAACACTTACTCCGATGTCGACATGGCCGGCCTTTTCATCTTGGAGCCAGGGGCCGATCTGACGCTTGAGAACGTGGTGCTACGTGGTGCTGTGATCACTCGAGCTGGTCGTTGCGCCGATGAGCCCATGCAGACGGGTTCAAACCGTCCCACCATCAACATGGTTGGCGACATTCGACTCATTGCGGGCACGGTGTTGCCCGATGTTGCCATGGTCGCTCCAGACTGCGTCGTCACCGCTGACGTAGACGCGCGGGTTGAGATTCAGGGCCAGGTCGTTGCCAACGAACTGGACTTGCCTTGCCGCGGTTCACTGAGAGGCATGGTTGTGACTGAGAAGAGAGGAAATATCGGAGGCGGATGCAAGCGCCCTGGCTATGGGCGTGGTCCACAGTCCTGGTCCAACGAACTCGTTGCAGGTGCGGAGCGCGTCACGCTTATCTCTTTCCCCTCGGAGTCATACACGGAATCCGAGATGGACGCTATGGAGTCGTGCAATGTCTTCAATTGATCAGAAAAAACAGCGTGGCTTCACCATGGTGGAGATGCTTGTCAGCATTACGGTGATGGGGCTCTTGGCAGCGGTTGCTGTGCCGAGTGCGACGCCAGACAACCACCGCAAGCTCGACGTTCTGCAACTGCAGTTCCAAGACGCCATCGATCACGCTCAGGCTTTGGCGTACCACACAGGCGAGAAGATGAGCGCCTTCGTGCACGTCCAGGGCCAGTGGTTGGCTGTTGTGGATGCCATGGGCGTTCCCCAGGTGGACCCGTTGACCCGTCAGATCTACGTGGTTCGACTGAACACCCCGGACCAGCCCTCAGGGATTGCCATCGAATACGTGGCGAACCCCTTGGATCGTGCCCTGGTGATGTTCAACGACCGTGGACGGCTGGTTTATCCGGTGGATGTCGTTCTGTCCGCCGGAGATGTCCAAAGATCACTTCGGATAGATACGGCTACGGGTTTGCTAGTCGAAGTGCCGATGAGCCCCTAAGCGAGGCTCTTCTCGCGAGTCGTTGGAGGATGTGTTTTGAAGGTTCAGAAGGTGAGCAGGATCGGGGTTGTGGTCGCGGATCGCGCCCTGCGGGCTGCGCAGCGCATCGAGGGAGAGTTGGTCACGGGCTCTCTTCCACTGAGCGGTGACTTCGGCAGAGACATCAAGCAGCTTCTGGCTTCGTTCCCCTTCGTCGGGAAGGACCTCGTTGTTGGTCTCGAGGGCGAGGACGTCTTGGTCGAGTCGCTGGTCGTTCCGCCATCTGCTTCCAAGTCTGCCAAGGCCGTTTGCGCCGAGAGGCTGAAGGGCGACCCAGTTTTCAACGAGAGCAATGCAGCTCTTGGAGTGGCAGTGGCTGATTCGCCTTCCGGGTCTGGGCCTTCGATGGTGATTCACGCTGCAGTGATTCACTCGAAAATTGCTCAGGTGATGACCGCTTGCCGGGGCAGTCAGCTAAATGTTCATGCTGTGGAATCTGCGGCATTGGCTGCTTGGCGTGCCTGGACCTCAGAAGGTCTCCGAATTCGCCTGGTGCGAACCGATGCAGCAGACATTGTTCTGGCTGGAATCGATGAGCGGCTCTTGTTTTGCCGCATTGTTCAGCGCCCGATCTCTTCTCTTGAGTTGCGAGCGACGATGAGTCGTGCCGCATCGCTCCTGTCCACGGAAACGTTTTCTGAACTGACCTGCAGCGGCATCGCTGGCGATGAGCTTCAGAAACTGGCAGCTGACCTGGGTGTCAGTGTCTCGAGTTCTGAAGAGAGCCTTGTCGATGCTTCTGCAGTGGGTCTCGCCACAAACGGCGCGATTCTGACGGAGTTTACTCCCCCAGAAGAACGGAACCTTCGCGCCAAGCGCCAGGTCCGTCGTGTGCGGATGTTGATGGCAGCCGCGACGATCGTTTTGGTCTTGACGGCCGGAGTGCTGGGTTGGCAACACAAGTCAAACCTCGAGACGAAGCACGGTTCGTTGCAAAACCAGGTGGAAGTGAGTCAGCAGGCAGAACGCGAGCTTTCCAACCTGCGGCAGGATTTGATCCGGGAGCAGAACCATTTCGCTCAAATGGCAGGTGTTCGGCCCGGCCACAAGATGTCTCTGCTCTTCAGCGTTATCGCAAACGCATCACCCGACAACTTGCTGCTCGAAACGACCAAGGTCTCTGACAGCGTGTCGACGAACAAAACGGCCAGCGATGCGGATGCTGCATCCCAGCGCCAGCTCGACGTGGAATTGCACGGGCTTGCCGGCGGAGACGGAGCCGTCCGCTCGTTTGCGGACGGTTTGCTCGCCACAGGGGCCTTTGTCGATGTGCGCATTGAGGCAAGCCAACGCGTGATCCTGGCCAATGGCCAGGGTGGTGAGCGATTCCATATTCACGCCACTGCGGAGACCCGCTGATGAATCTCTCTAAAAACATTTGCCTGACGGCAGTCCTTCTTCTCATCGCATCTGCAGGGTTGCTTTACCCGATGCACAGTTCCATTTCGGAACTCGAAGGTGGAATCGAAGAGCTCAAGCATTCGACTGAGGTTGAATCTACGGTGCCACAGCAGCTTGCGGCAGTTCAGGGTCAACTTAACGAACTGCGGCTCAGCAAGGATGACCGTACGTTTGTGTTGTGCGCCGACACACCCGAAGCGCGCAACGAATTTGAGACAGCGCTCCAAGAGCAGATTCGCGCAGCGGGGTTGTCGCGCATCAGCATGGATCGAGAAGCAGGCTTCGGTGGAACCGATGTGCCTAGTTTCACGATCTCGCTCGAAGTGGAGGGAGATGCCTTCGAACTGCACGGCTTTCTCCAGGGACTCGAGTCTCTCAAGTGGCTGACTCGCGTTTTGTTTCTTCAGATTTACCCAGGTGATCTGGAGAGGCGAATCGACATGCAGATTTCTGTGTTTCTCGAGAGTGACTCATGAAAACGCCCAGCGCAGAGCGAACTTCTAGCGGTAGCCAGAACTCCAAGAGCAAGCGGCAGGCTTTCTTGCTCGGCGGACTGCTTGTTGTCTTGGTGATTGTCCTGGTCGTTCAATTCTCTGAGGCCGAAGACGCCATGGCCTCCACGGCTCCCTCCTTCGTGACAGCCAAGCAAGGCCTGGAGCAGTCTCTGATGCCAGTGGACGATGCCGAGAGCATGGTCGCCGTGCCTGACAATGAGGCGCTGAGTGCGGAGTCGGCCGAAAACAGCGTCATGAACAGTCCGTTCGAGAACTTCTGGAATGTTGATGAGCCTGGCGTCGCGCCCACTGACGACATTCCAGTTCCATCTGTCATGCTCAATGGGACATTGACCTCCGGCCGAAAGCCCGTTGCGGTCATTGATGGCCAGACGCGTTTCATCAATGACATGGTTCAGGGTTGGCGTCTGGTTTCGATCGGAAGTCGAGAGGTTGTGCTCGAGTCGGTTGACCAAAGGGTCATGACCGTTGAGATGCCCCTTTTGAAATTGTCGACCCGAATCAACCCGTAATCGAGTTACGGCTCAAGCCAGGTTGCTTTTTGGTCGATGGGGGCATGTTCCTTCGTCCCAACTCGGTGCCCAGACCATGCGTATCCTTTTGCTCTGCCTGACCTTGTTCGCCCTTCCTGCTCATGCGCTGGTGGCGCAAGACGATTCGTCAGACAAGATCACGCTCAATGTCCGCGATACTTCTCTGGGACAGGTCATCGAGCTGATCTCGGTCCAGCAGTCTGTGAACATTGTCGCTGGTGTCGACACGAATCTGCCGGTCACGGTGAACTTCTTCGATGCAGAGCTCGATGATGCGCTCGACTGGGTGCTCGGGCCGCTCGGCCTCGGTTGGTACTTCGATGGCAAGGTTTACACCATCCTTGAAGCATCACAAATCGACCTGATCAAGCGTCCGCTCATCGAGCGAATCCTCTACCCCAACTATCTTTCTGCTGCAGAGATTCAGACGTATCTCGTCAAGTTTCTCTCGCCCTACGGCAGCATCGTCATGTCGGAGACCCCTGCGGTCGGCATCGAGAGTGGAGCAGATACGACGGGTGGACTGAGTTCGACAATCCAGGAAATGCTGATTGTCATCGACAATGAGGAGTCCATGCGGCGGATTGAGCGCGTGTTCCGCGAACTCGACCGCAGGCCACGACAGGTTCTTGTCGAAGCCACGATGGTGCAGGTCACCCTCGACGAAACGAATCGATTTGGTGTCGATTTCCAGCTGATCGGAAACGCAGACTTCGTTGATTTCGAAAGCATGCTGGCTCCCCAGACGGTTTACAGCGATCCGACCGTGCTTGTGCCTGGCGCCCTGGGCCCAGCAGGTGTGGCTGCAGGTGCACCTTTCATCACGCCTGACGGCGTCAGGTCCATGACACAGCAGGGTTTCACGAATGGCCCTGGTAGTGGCGGCATGCGGATCGGCTTCATCGGACAAGATGTCTCGGTCTTTCTCGAAGCACTGCAGAGCACTGCAGATACGAATGTGCTGGCCAACACGGAGCTGTTGGCGCTGAATAAGATGCAGGGCGAGATCATCATTGGTGGGCGCCTTGGCTATCTTGGCGGCACGACGGTCAGCAATGGCATCAGCCAGCAGTCCGTCGAATTTCTTGACGTTGGAACTCAGCTTCGATTCCGTCCCTTTATTGGGAACGATGGCTTCGTTCGCCTGGAGATTCACCCTGAACGCAGTAGTGGTGTTGTTGACCCTACGACAGGCCTTCCCAGTGAGAACACCGCTGAAGTCACGACCAACGTCATGGTTCGCGATGGCGAGACCATCGTGATTGGCGGTCTTATCCAGACCACGGATACGAAGAGTGTGAGCCGCGTTCCCTTCCTGGGCTATCTGCCGTTCATTGGCTGGATGTTCTCGAAGGAAGTGACCTCGGTCGAGCGGACCGAAATCATCATCATGCTCACGCCTCACATCCTCGAAGATGGAGAGGCTCACGAGGATGGCAAGCTGATCATTGAAGAGTCCGAACTGGCCGGCGAGGTCTTCGTGGATGGCTTTGGGCCGGTGGCCCGGACCACCTATGCCATGCGGACCATGAATGAGGCGCTGGAGGCCTTTGAGCGCGGAAATCTGTCAGAAGCCCGGGCTCTCTGTGACCGCGTGATTGCCCTGGATCCGCTTGCTGACGGGGTCGTTCAGCTTTCCCTCGAGATTGACGCCCGCATTGCCGATAAGCGCTTACTGGAGTCAATAGCCAAGAGCGGAGAGTGAGATCTCGATGATTCAGCGCGTGGAGGCAGGTCGAGAACTGAGTCAGTCAGCGTTGGTACAGCTGAGTGAATCCTTGCCGGATCTGATCGGTCAAGGCATCACAAGCTTCTGCGTGGACACCTCGAGTGTGATCGAGTTTGACTCGCTGACACTGGAAGCACTTCTGGAGTTCGATGCACTCGCAAAGAGTCGCGGGCTGAAAGTGCTCATTGACCGACCGTCAGCTGTTTTCTCTCAGGCCCTTCGGATCACTGGGCTCGCCGAGCATCTGGACCTCTCAGAGGTCGGGGGGACGGTGGAATCATGAATGTTGTGGGACTCAGTCACACGCAGTTTGAGCGCACATTGCGCGAGTCGGGTTTGGTCTCGGCTGATGAACTTCAGCGCGGGCTCGATGCGCCTCCGGCGAACGATCACGAGAGTCTTTCGGAGCGTCTTTTGCGAGTTGGCGTGCTCGATGAAGAGGCGCTTCTCAAGGTTGTCGCCATCCAGAATGGCCTGCCATTTGTACGGCTGATTCCGGGGCTGGGTGATTCGAACCTTTCGGACCTGCTCGATAAGGACTGGGCGCGCAGTCGCTCTGTGCTTCCATTGTATCGGGTGCACGATGAGCTGACCTGCGCGATTGCAGATCCAACAGACCTTTTCACCATCGACGCTTTGCGTCGATTGACCGGGCTGAAGTTGCGGCTTGTGGTGGTTTCTGCAGCAGAGATTGCACAGGGCCTCAACCGGGCCAACGACTCCATCACCGAGTTGATGGTCGACGACATGATTCGAGAGGTCGGCGACGAAGTCGATGGAATCGATGAACTCGAGCTTGTTGACTCGGCAATTGATGAGATTGATGGCCTGGAAGCGAAGGCCGGTACTTCACCCGTCGTGCGCTTTGTAAACGCGATCATTCTGAAGTCTATTCAAGGCAGCGCTTCAGATATTCATATCGAGCCCGATGAAAGCGAGCTTCGCGTCCGCTTTCGTATCGATGGCGTGTTGCGTATGGATGAGAAGATTCGGCCGCCTCTTGGTCTTGCACCCGCCATCGTGTCACGTATCAAGATCATGTCCGGACTTGATATCGCAGAGCGGCGCGCACCGCAAGATGGCCGTATGCGCGTCAATGCAAGCGGGCGGGCTATCGATTTGCGTGTCTCCATCATTCCCGCGTACTGCGGTGAAAAAGTCGTGATTCGTATTCTTGATCGCAACTCAATGATGGGTGATTTGTCGGCGCTCGGCCTCAGTCCGTTGATTCACGAAGGGCTGGCTGAGCAAGTGCAGCAGCCGAACGGCGTTGTCCTGGTCACGGGGCCAACGGGGTCCGGCAAGACGACGACTTTGTATTCGGCCTTGGCAACAATTAACTCTCTCGACCGCAACATCTGCACGGTCGAGGATCCGACCGAGTACAGCCTGCCCATTATCAACCAGATGCAGGTCAATGAGCGGGCTGGTTTGACGTTTGCTTCTGCTTTGCGCGCTCTGTTGCGTCAGGACCCCGACGTGATGATGGTGGGTGAGGTTCGCGATGAAGAGACGGCCAAGATCGTCATTGAGGCAGCACTGACGGGTCACCTCGTCTTCTCGACGCTGCACACCAATGATGCCATCGCAGCCATTCCGCGGCTTGTGAACATGGGTGTCGAGTCTTATTTGCTGGCAGCTGCATTGAACTCGGTGCTGGCTCAACGCCTGGTTCGAAGAATTTGTGAGAACTGCAAGATCGAGGAGGCGCCCAGCGACCGATTGCGGCAGCTCTTCGATGAGCGCGAGATCAAGGCAGACAGTGTCGCGCGGGGGGAAGGCTGCAAGTCTTGCAGTCAGATGGGGTACTCGGGGCGACTCGGAATCCACGAGTTGTTCACCATTGATGACGAACTCCGTGATGTGATCACGCAGGCCGCCTCTCTGACGGAGTTGCGGCGGATTGCCAAGGAAAAAGGGCATCGCCAGCTTGCGTTTGACGGGCTGCTGAAGGTGGCTTCATGCGAGACGAGCTTTGAGGAAATCATGCGCGTTGCGGAGATCAAGTGATGAGCAACATGGGCGTTTCACCTCTCGTAGGAATTGATCCGTCGGTTGCGGACCGCTTCAAAGCGTCGCTTCGCATTGCAATCAAGCGGATGCAGGTGCCGCAGGATCAGATCCTCGATATCGTGACGCAACTTGCGATCATGTTTGAAACAGGGCTCAATCTTTCCGCAGCTCTGGAGGTTCTGGAAAAGCAGGCCGCGACTCCGCAACAGGCTGAATTCGTGGGTTCAATTCGCCGTGGTGTCGAGAACGGAAAGCCACTGTCTGCGGCCATGGCGCTCGAAGGCTGGGCTTTTTCTCCTGTCGCACTTGCGCTCGTTCGCGCAGGCGAAATGACGGGTGACTTGGGGGCTATGCTCCAGAAGGTCGCCGAGTTCATGGAGCGCGATATTTCGACTCGCAAGAAGGTGCGGTCCGCCATGTCTTACCCGGCATTCATGGCTGTGATGGCAGCCTGTACGATCATCTTTTTGCTGGTCAACGTGTTTCCAAAGTTTGCCGAGTTGTTTGGAGACCAGCCGGACAAGCTCCCCGGTCCGACGCGCTTCTTTCTGGACTTGTCCGACATTCTGCGGGCTCATGGTGCGTGGCTTCTCCCTGCAATGCTTGTGGGACTCGGTGCTTGCATCTGGGGCGCCCGGTCGCGTGAAGGTAAGCGCATCTTTGACCCGCTCTACCTGAAAGTTCCGGCCTTCGGGAAGCTGATCAAGGCCGTGTCCATCTCGCGCTCGTTCCACGTGCTTGGTGTCATGATGAACGCGGGTTTGAACGTTCTCGAAGCCTTGCAGTTGGCTGCGGACGTGTCTGGTAACCATCGGTACGTGGAACTTTGGGACGACACCCGCAAGAAGGTTGAGAACGGGCACGACATTTCTGAAACGCTCATGGACAACCCGCTTATTCCACCTGCAGAGGCGGCCATGATCTCCCTTGGTGAGCGCTCAGGAACGCTTCCGACGGTTCTGGAGAAGATCACAAGCCACCATGAGAAGAAGGTGGAGTCTGCGATCAAGGCCTTCGTCGCTGTCATCGAACCAGCCATGACGATTCTGATGGGCGCGGTGGTGGCGCTGATCGTGTCCAGTTTGATCATGCCCATGTTCGCCATCAGCCAGGTGATGAAGTAAAGGGCACCAGAAACCTCGCTGTGCATCATTTACGACTCCTCTGAGTCAGGGCCTTCGATCCACAGAAGACCTCGTCGTCGGGCTGTCGTACACTCTCGTGATGCGACCAGACGTGGTTTCCCTCACCGAACACTTGGTGAGTATCGATTCGGCACCTGGATGTCCGACACTTCCCGTGGTCGGCGTGTTGGCCGAAAACCTGACGGCGCTTGGTGCCTCGGTGCACCTGCAAGAGGGTGTGCACGAGGGTGTGCCGCAACGGAATCTTGTGGCGAGGCTCGGAGGCGATGGGCCTGCAGGCCTCGTTCTGGCCGGGCACATCGATACGGTTCCTTGGTCTGCAAACGCACGTGCGACGACGGCGCCGGAGCGTGACGGGTCACGGCTTTACGGTCGGGGCACAGCCGATATGAAGGGGGCCGTGGCAGCACAGGTGGAGGCCGCAGCGCAGATGGTTGAGCGACTGCGCCGCCCCCTGGTTCTGGCCTGGACCTATGCCGAGGAAGTCGGATGTCACGGAGCTCTTCAACTCGTGAACGAGAGCGCACTGATGGGCGACATCTCGGAAGCCGTTTGCATGGTCGGGGAGCCCACTGATCTGGCACCGATCGTTGGCCACAAAGGCTATGGCGGAGTCCGTATTCAGTTGCATGGCGAAGCTGCTCATTCCAGTGATCCCTGGGCCGGTGCAGATGCCTCGCAAGCGCTGGGGACTTTGTTGCGCGATCTTCATGAACTGCGAGAGACATTGCGGCAGAACGCCCCGCTGTCCACTGTGCACGATCCTCCATGCACGACGATCAACACGGGGCTTGTTCGAGCTGGCGCAGCTCGAAATCTTGTGCCGCCGCATGCGAGCGTCGAGGTCGAGTTTCGTCCTGTACCAGGCGCGGATATCCAAGAGCTTCAAAACAGGATCCAGGCTTGTGTGGATCTTGCGTGTGCGTCTGCGCCAGGGGTGCACTGCGAGGTGGACTGGGAGGTGTGCCATCCAGCCTTCGACCAGAGTCCTTCGGCGCAGGTGGTGGAGTGGTTGGTCGAACGCACTGGAAAGGCGCCAAGCGCTGTGCCTTTCTACACGGAAGCCGAGTTTTATCGTGCCGGCTTTGAGATCCCGACGGTGGTTTGTGGGCCCGGATCTATTCAGCAGGCCCATCGAGTCGATGAGTGGATCAGCTTCGAGGCACTCGGAGAGGGCCAGGACCTCTACAGACAGGCTGTCGAAGAGTATTGCTGCTGACGCTTAGCGTTCGCGGCGGACCCAATCGCAAGCGTTGGCAAAGAGGGGGGCGCCCGGGCCGAGATCTGAGGGGCCGGATCCGTCGTAGCTGCGACGGGTCCAGTCCGGATGGTGAAAGCCGAAGAGGGCGCGCTCTGGGTGAGGCATGAGGCCAAGGACGCGTCCGGTGCGATCAGTCAGGCCTGCGATGGCGTCTACACTGCCATTGGGATTGGCGGGGTAAGCGTCCGTGGGAGCACCTTCCGTGTCGGCGTACTGGAAAACAATGCGGTCTTCGTCGTGAAGGCGCCGGAGCGTCGCTGTATCGCGAGCAACAATCCGCCCCTCAGCATGCGCAAGAGGAAGCTCTGGCGGTTCCATGTCGCCCACAAAGACACATTTTCGCGAGGTAATGGACAGGCGTACCCACCGATCTTCGTACTTGTGTGACACGTTGTCGGTCAAGCTCAGTTCAGGCTGGCCGAGAGTCGCATCAAGACCCGGAAGAAGCCCAAGTCGTACGAGCACCTGGAAGCCGTTGCAGATGCCTAGAACCAGGCCGCCATCTTCTACGAATTTTGTCAGAGGTTCCGCGAGGCGTGTGCCGAGTTCGCAGGCAAAGACTGCGCCAGCACCGATGTCGTCTCCGTAGCTAAAGCCACCGGGGATGGCCAGCACATGATGTCTTTTTAGGATGGCTGGCTCGTCGAGCAGTGCATTGACATGCAGCGTTTGAGTGCTGGCGTCGAAGCGTTCGAAGGCATGCGCTGTTTCTATCTCGCAATTGGTGCCGGCAGCGCGCAGGACAAGGACGGAAGGGGTCGTCATGGTGCGCTGTATTCCCCGTCAAGATCGAGTGTGCCGAGGTGCGCTTGGCGGAGAGCGTCCAGCGGGGTCTCCAGAAGCACGGAATGCTCGTTGGTGATGCGCACGCGTGACGCATTCACCGTCTTGCCGATGGTCGCATGAGGCACGTCGCCGAGGATGGCGTTGAGGGCGTCGTGATGCTGAGGGACGACTTCGAGCAAGAGCCGCGAAGGTGACTCGCCAAACAAACGCGCTGTTGTCGGGGCTTCATCGCGGACGGGAACACGCGCAACATCGATGTCGGCTCCCACTTCTCCTGCAAAGGCCATCTCGGCAGCTGCCACCGCGAGCCCTCCTTCAGAGAGATCGTGACAAGAGGCGATCAGTCCGGCGCGTAGAGCCTCGTGGAGGGCCTCGAGAAGGCGCGGTGCAAGATGGAGATCCAGAGGGGGAACCTTGGCTCCTGTCACGCCCTGAAGATGGGCCAGGTGACTTCCGCCCAGTTCCGGGCCCGTCAGGCCGACCAGTACGAGGTCGTGGCCTTCCGCCTTGAGATCCATGCTGACGGCTACGGACAGTTCGGGGACGATGCTCAGGGCTGAGATGAGCAGGGTGGGAGGAATCGAACGGCTTTCGTCTCCGACTCGATAGTCGTTGTTGAGGCTGTCCTTGCCGGAAATGAACGGCGTTCGGTAGGCCATAGCTCCGTCGTAGCATGCGAGGCAGGCTTCGACGAGGTCGCCGAGGTTCTCTGGCTTCTCGCAGTTGCCCCAGCTGAAATTGTCCAGCAGTGAGGTCTGGTCGGGGTCGCCACCGACGCACACGACGTTGCGCATGGCTTCGTCGATGGCGTGCAGCGCCATCTGGTACGGGTCGACGTCTCCGAGCAGTGGGTTGAGGCCGCAGCCGACGGCAAAGGCACGCGAAGAGCCGAGAACCGGTGCAACCACAGCGGCGTCCCCTGGCCCGTTGCGCCTCGGGCCGACGAGCGGCTTGATGACCGACCCCGCCTGCACCTCGTGATCGTACTGCCTGATAATCCACGACTTGCTGGCGACGTTGGGTGAGGCCAGGATCTCCAGCAACATGCCGCCGTAGGCGCCCTCGGCGAGTTCCGGAGGGTCGGCCAGGGTCCGTTGGCGCCGGACTGCTGTGCGTTTTTGCCGGGGAAGTCCGTCGTGCAGGAACTTCATGGGTAGGTCCATGACCTGCGTTTCGTGGAATTCTGCGGTAAGACGCATGGTGCCATCAAAAGTGCCGATGACACGGGCGTCGACGTCTTCCGAAGCACACAACGCAAGCAACTCGTCCACGTGTTCCGGAGGCACGGCGAAGACCATCCGCTCCTGCGCTTCAGAGATCCAGATCTCGGGGTAACTCAGTCCGTGGTACTTGAGAGGGACATCATCCAAGACCACATGTGCACCGCAGGTCTCTCCCATCTCGCCCACAGCGGAAGACAAGCCGCCAGCACCGCAGTCAGTCACAGCGCGGTATAGCCCGCGGTCGCGCGCGGCGAGTTGCACGTCGAGGACGCGTTTCTCTTCGATGGCATTGCCGATTTGAACCGCGCCCGACGAGACGCTCTCGCTCTCGTCATGAAGTTCAAGGCTAGAGAAGGTCGCGCCATGAATGCCGTCGCGTCCGGTGGCTCCACCGCAGACAACGATTCGGTCGCCGGGCTGCACCTCCTTGTGGACCCTGTCCACAGGGATGATGCCAACGCTGCCGCAGTAGACCAGCGGATTGCCGACATACCGCTCATCGAAACAGACAGCACCATTGACCGTGGGGATGCCCATGCGGTTGCCGTAATCACGCACACCAGAGACGACACCCTTCATCACGCGCAGTGGGTGCAAGCAGCCTTTGGGGAGCTTTTCTGCAGGAAGGTCATGAGGGCCGAAGCAGAAGACGTCAGTGGAGGCGACGGGGCGGGCTCCGAGCCCCGTCCCCATGGTGTCGCGAAGCACGCCTCCCATGCCGGTGCCTGCACCTCCATAAGGTTCAAGTGCCGAGGGGTGGTTGTGTGTCTCGACCTTCATGGTGAGATGGTGCTTCTCGTCAAAGGCCACAATGCCTGCGTTGTCTACGAACACCGAGATGCAGTAGTCCCGGTCGAGTTCGTTGGTGGCGCGTGCAATTGTCGACTTCAGCAGGTTGTCGTGAATCTGGCCTTCGTAGTCCACGAGCCCTGTGAGTGTCTTGTGCTTGCAGTGTTCCGACCAGGTTTGCGCGATGGTCTCGAGTTCAATGTCGGTGGGCTCGCGCTGCTCGGTTTGAAAATGCGCCTGGACAGCTTTCATTTCTGCAAGGTCGAGGGCGAGGCAGCCCTCGATACTCAGCTTCTTGAGCTGGGAGTCGTCGCATTCGCGGACATCGACTTTTTGCAACGCAAAGGCGCGCTCGTCGAGTGGGGCAGCAGGAGCGATCCCAGTGATCGGGTCAAGGCGGACGTCTTCGATGACTTCGTTGGCCAGGACGTCGCGTCCGAACTGCATGAGCCTCTCGGGGGCCACCGAATCAGGAAACACATAGCCTGCCCAGGAGCGGACGTGGCTGACCTCGATGCCGAGAGCGGCCGCTGCCCGGACCACGCTCTGCGCTGTGGGGTCCATGACACCTGCTCGGCGGACAACCTCGAGGCGGTGGGTGCCCGGTTCTGCGGGGGAGTCGTCCGGTGTGTACACCCGGTAGGTATTGAAGACCGGATCGGAGAGGAGGCGGTCTGCGAGTCGCCGAGCTTGGGCCAGGCCTCCGTCCGCCGAATCTGCAGAATGGATGCGAAAGGAGTATCCGCGGCGCGTTGAGAGCTCTTCAGGCATCTCCAGGCCGGCTTCCCGGGCGGAGTCGAGAAGACGGTGTGCCAGGACATCGCGTCGGTCCGGACGGATACCGACTTCGATGCAGTACGCGGTAGAGGAGACCGTGGTGCTTGGGGTCGTCACGCGGGTGCTGGTCGGGGCTCTTCAGGGCCGTTGAGCGCGACATGCTAGCTGACCGAAGCCTCCGGGGATAGCCGCTACCGCCAGTGTGTCTTCAGCCGGTACGATTCTTGGCCATGGCTCGCTCAAAGAAGGACCCACTCCAGAACACGCTCGCCTTCGAGCGTCCAGTTGCCGAACTGGACCTCAAGCTCAAGGAGTTGACCGCCAAACTGAAGGAGCAGGGCGAGCAGCCCGAGGCGGAGTTGCTCGCAGAGTTGGATCAGATCACGGAGCGGCGAGACGCAGCTCTTGGGGACATGGTCTCGCAGTTGACGCTGTGGCAGAGAATTCAGCTCAGTAGGCACATGAATCGCCCCGTCTCGGCGGATTACATCGAGCAGTTGTGCACCGATGTCGTCGAACTCCATGGCGATCGTACTTTTGGGGATGACAAGGCGATTTTTACGGGTTTGGCGACGCTGGGGCCGAGGCGCGTGCTGATTGTCGCTCACCGCAAGGGGCGTACGACGCAGGCGCGGATCGAATGCAACTGGGGTTGTGCTCATCCCGAGGGCTACCGGAAGGCTCTGCGCTGTATGAAGCTGGCAGTGCGCATGAATTTGCCCATTGTGACCTTCATCAACACGCCAGGTGCCTATCCGGGGATCGGAGCCGAGGAGCGGGGGCAAGCCAGTGCCATCGCCTGGAACATCTTTGAAATGGCTCGTTTGCCTGTCCCTATCGTGAGCGTCGTCATCGGCGAAGGGGGGAGTGGGGGCGCTCTGGGAATCGGGGTCTGTGACCGTTTGCTTGTCCTCGAAAATGCTTACTACTCGGTGATCTCTCCGGAGGGCTGCGCCTCGATCCTGTGGAAGGATGGCTCTCGAGCTGAGGAGGCAGCTCACGCCTTGAAGCTCACGACGGGAGCTCTCACGGAGTTGGGTGTCGCCGATGAGATTCTCCCGGAACCCCCCGGGGGCGCCCATCGAGACAAGGGACGGGCCGCGGAAATTCTCGGGGAGGCTGTCGAGCGGCACCTCGTAGAACTTTCCAAACAAAGTGAAGCTGAGTTACTGGCCGGTCGGATTCAGAAGTATCGGCATATCGGGAGTTTCAGCCCGGATCCTGCCGCTTCAGCGAGGGATGCTCCCGCTTCTTGAGCCGGTGTCCTGGGAGCTCAGGCCGTCCGAATGCCGTCTGCGAGCTAGAATGAGGGGGTTGGGCTGGTTCTGACCCATCCCTGACCCATCACCGAGGGACTGTCCCTCGTATGACATGTCGAAGACCGATCCCCTTCCAGGATCCGACCCTCACTTGCGACCGGTATGACGACTCAAGTACGCGACGATCACGAGCTCATCAGAGGGGCCCTGGACGGCTCTCAGGAGGCTTTTGCGGCTCTTGTGAAGCGTCATGAGGAGCGTGCCTACTGGGCCGCCTATCGGGTTCTGGGCGATGCTGAGGGTGCACGCGATGTGGCCCAGGAAGCTTTCGTCCGCGTCTGGCGTGCCCTGGATCGTTTTGATTTCCGGATGGCCTTCACGACCTGGCTTTATCGGATCTCCGTGAACCTCGCCATCGATCACCTGCGACGTAACAAGCGGCACAAGGGAGTCGACATCGACATCTTCCGCGAAGCCATCGCGGACGAGAGCTCGGGGCAGGCACCCGATGCCGATCAAGGCTCACGGGACATCGCCCTCAAGGTGAGAGGGGTGCTCTCGACGCTGGACGAGAAGTATCGCACCGTTCTCGCCCTTCGAGATCTTGAAGGACTTTCTTCCAAGCAGATCTCGGACATCACGAGTATCACTCATGCCACCGTGCGGTGGCGCCTTCACGTGGCGCGCAAGCTGTTCAAAGATGCGTGGACACGGCTCGAACTCAGCAAGCCAGGCAACGGAACGAACGTTGAGATGGCTGCAGATCAACTCATCAACTTGGAACACAGCACCCCGGAATGATCTCATCGTGACTAGAAAAAAATATCCCTGTAGAACGGTGCGCCACATGCTGCCGCTCCATGCCGGAGGTGATCTTGACCCTCGACATGTGGACGCTGTGGATGCTCACCTGAAGGACTGTCTCCCGTGTTTCCGCGAGTTTCGTGAGTACGCTTCCATGCGTAGCCGGCTCGGCGTGCTCGCCGAGGAGCGACTCCCAGACGGCGCCCTCGAGGGCTTCGCCGAAGAGGTCATGGCTCGTATCGCGGTGGGAGAGCCTGGACCGGCTGCTGTGGTCCCGGGCACGCTCATCAAGCGTTGGCCAAGCCTTCCCCAGTTGGCTGCTGCGGCATCTCTGCTGATCGTGTGTTTGGCCGGGTGGCGATACATGAGTGACGGAGCACTGCAGGCGCTTGAACGGCCAGCGAGTGTCAGTTCACTGCCTCCGTCCAATACGGTGAGCCAGTCTCCACAGTCCCGCTGGCGAGGAGCGCTCCCGACCACCGGTTTTCGCTCGGCGCTGAATGGTTCGCCGATGACCATGGGGATGCCGCCGGGAATGCAGGGCTTGCGCCCACTCAGCCAGGAGGAGCTGTCGCTGATTCATCAGGCTTCCGTTGCGGGCGCGGCTCTCTTCATCCAATGCCGTCAGGGTGGCGAACTCGAGGAGAGTGCAGAACTCTCGGCCTTGCCGGTTGAACCTCTTCGCTGAGCCTTTATGCGCGCCTCTTTGAACGAAGAGGTGAGGTTGTGCGCGCGCGGCAAAGGTGCCGTCGGTTCAGGGCTCGTTTCGTTGAGCGTGTCGGCGTAGTTGCCCACAGGCGACGCCAACATCTCTGCCCCTTGGCCGCCGAATGGTGGCGGCCAGACCACGTGTGCGAAGTGTGTTCGCCATGGCTTCGACTCGCTCTGGCGCGGGGGAGGACAGGTCGATGTCCTGGACGGCATTCCACGGGATGAGATTGACAACCACGTTCAGGCCACCGAGCAACTCCGCAAATTCTTGGGCGACCTCGACGGTGTCATTGATTCCCGCCAAGACGACGACCTCTGCTGTGATGCGTCGTCCTGTTTTTTCGAAACGGGCCTGCGCGGATTTTAATGTTTCACGTAGTTGCGAGCGCCCGAGTCCCGGCATGAGCGCTTCACGCGCTGCATCATTAGGAGCGTGGAGCGAGAGAGCTATGTTGAACGGTATGTCGTCCTCTGAGAGAGCCGCTAAGGCCTCGGGATGTCCAATGGTCGAGACGGTGATGCGCCGTGCTCCGATGGCCAGCCCCTCGGGGTGGTTCATGACGCCGATGGCCTTGCGAACTTCGCGCATGTTATGAGTCGGTTCACCGGACCCCATGAACACGTAGTTGGTCAATGGGGATTCGGGGGCGAGTTCACGTGCGAGCAAGATCTGCTCGAGGATCTCTCCCGACGTGAGGTTGCGGATGACCCCGTCGAGTCCACTGGCGCAAAACCGGCAGGCGACGGCACACCCCACCTGGCTGGAAAGGCACAGCGTTCGCCGGTCACCTTCGGGAATGCTTACAGATTCAATGAGTTGCCCGTCTTCAAGTCGGGTGAGGATGCCCGTCGTGCCATCGCGGCTGGGATGGACCCGCTCGAGAGAGCCACGCCTTACCCGCCAGCCTTGAGCAAGCTGCTCTCGAAGCGATTTCGAGAGGTCGGTCATGGCTTCGAAATCGCGGGCTCCGCGTTCGAGGACCCAACTCCGGATCTGTTTGGGTGAGAAGCGCTTCGCGTGAGGAAGCTCTGCGAGAGCCTTGTAGTCTTCCAAGGCCAAGTCGGTGAGTGCTGGGGGGAGAGAAGAGCCCACCAGGGTCGATCAGGCGGATTCGCGCCGGACGTCCGGATTGCGCGGGCCCATGGTGATGGGCTCCTCACCGCGCATGAAGCCGGGAGTCACGGTGTAGCGCATCTCTGGCCCCCGGTCGGGGAGGTGGTACGCCACGTCGAGCAGTTGCGCCTCGATGATGGAGCGCGCGGCACGCACGCCGGTTTTCAGCTTCAACGCCTGTATGGCAATGCTACGCAGTGCTTCGGGAGTGAACTCCAGATCGCAGTCGTCCAGCGCGAAGAGAGACTGGTACTGACGGACGAGTGCGTTGCGAGGTTCCGTGATCGTCCGCACCAGCTCTTCCGTATTGAGAGCCGCAAGGGGTGCCACAATAGGGATTCGGCCGACAAACTCAGGGATCAGCCCGTACTCGACCAGATCTTCCGAGCAAACCTGGGAAATCAGGTCGTTGCTTGTCTGGACGGGGTTGCGGCTGGTTGGCGCATCACGGAATCCAATGCTGCTGCCGCCCACTCGCTTGGCGACCAGATCTTCGATTCCTGCGAACGTGCCACCCACGATGAACAGGATGTCACGCGTGTCGACCTGCAAGTATTGCTGTTCGGGGTGTTTCCGGCCGCCCTGAGGAGGCACGTTTGCCACCGTTCCCTCGAGAAGCTTCAAGAGCGCCTGCTGGACCCCCTCGCCTGACACATCGCGTGTGATGGAAACGTTGCTGGTTGTTCGTGAGACCTTGTCGATCTCATCAATGAAGATGATGCCCTGCTGCGCGCGCTGGATGTTGTAGTCCGCAGCCTGGACGACCTTGAGAACAATGTTCTCAACGTCTTCTCCGACGTAACCCGCCTCGGTGAGCGTGGTGGCATCCGCGATGGCGAAGGGCACGTCGAGAATGCGTGCGAGTGTCCGCGCGAGGAGGGTCTTGCCCGAGCCAGTCGGGCCCACCAGCAAGATGTTGCTCTTCTCGATCTCGACTCCCTCTCCGTCATCCTGTGCACCTTGTGAGGCGGGCATCTGCCGAGAGAGCATCCGCCTGTAGTGGGTGTACACCGCAACAGCCAGCACCTTCTTCGCGTGCTCTTGGGCGATGACGTACTCATCCAGCTTGGCCACGATGCCGGAGGGGCTGGGCAAGCGATCCAGGTTGAGGTCTAGTCCGCCTCCACTCTGTGTGTTGCCCGTGCTCGAGGTTTCACCGGAGGCGCTGTGTTCGACAAGAATGGTGTTGCACAGCTCGATGCATTCGTTGCAGATGTAGACCTTGGGAGGCCCCGCAATGAGGTTGTTGACCTGTCGCCTGCTCTTCGAGCAAAACGTGCAGCGTTCCTCGTCATTACGGTTGTCGCTGGCCTTCATGGGAACAATTGGGCGCCGGGTCCGGGTGACCTTGTGGGTCAGCCGGCGGTTGCCGCCTCCAGGGGATTGATGATCTCGTCCACGATTCCGTATTCGACAGATTCTTCAGCCGAAAGATAGGTGTCGCGGTCGGTGTCCTTCTCGACCTTCTTCATGCTCTGTCCGGAGTGATGGACGATGATCTGATTGAGGTCGCCTTTGAGTTTCAAGATCTCGTCCGCCTGGATGCGAATGTCGGCTGCCGTGCCGCCCGCGCCGCCCCAGGGCTGGTGAATCATGACGCGCGAGTGAGGAAGAATGTGGCGTTTGCCCTTGGCCCCAGCCATGAGCAGGATTGCGCCCATGCTTGCGGCTTGGCCAATGCAGAATGTCGAGACGTCGCAGCCGACATGTTGCATGGCGTCGTAGATCGCGAGCCCGGCGGTCACGCTGCCACCTGGCGAATTGACGTACATGTTGACGTCCTGGCTCCGGTTCTCTTTCTCGAGGAACAGGAGTTGTGCGACGACCGCATTCGCGACGTAGTCGTCGATGGCCGTTCCGATGAAGATGATCCTGTCTTCAAGCAGTCGGCTGTAGATGTCGTAGGCGCGCTCGCCACGCCCCGTCTTCTCGATGACGTAGGGGATCTGATAGAAGGCGCGCGGTGACATGCTGTCGGATGCGTCGGCGTCGTGATCGCTTGTAGGCATGAGTGTGTTGTCCCTCCCAAAGGGCCGGTAGGTCCTGGCCTGAGTCCCCAGGCTAGGCTACCTGACGAAAGTCTAGTCCTCCGACGGTGGCGGAGGCGCGGTTTCAGTGACCTTGGCTCGCTGGCGGAGCCAAGTGCGGGCGTTTTGATGCATGAGTTGCTCGAAGACGTCCGAAATCCAGCCTTCCTGGCGAGCTTCTTCGAGCAGTTGATCGGGGTCTTTTTGCTGCTGAGCTGCCATGCCTTTGATTTGCTCAACGGTCTGTTCCGCCGTGGGCTTCAGCTCGTGATCCTCGGCGATTCGGGAGAGCAAGAAGGCCACTCTGAGGCCGCGAGCGGTGGCCGCGGCAATCTCTTCCCGGCGCTCTTCTGCCTGGTGATGGCCGTCTTCTGACTCCAGGCCGCGTTCTTTGATGAGCCGGTGCGCGAACTCATGAACTCGATGCTCGATGGCCTTGGTGAGCAGCCGGTCGGGTAGCTCAAAATCGAGGCGCTCGACAAGCATCGACTCAATCTCAGCGTCGACTTGCTGTTCGCGAGCTCGGGATCGCTGAACCTCGAGCTCCTGCCGGATGCGGTCTCGCATCTCGTCCTCGGTGGAGACGCCCAGCTGAGCAAGGAACTCTTCGTTGAGCTCAGGCAGGATGACGAGCCGGTGCCGGTCGATGGTGAAGGCGAGTGTCGCTTGCTTGCCCGCATACTCCGCCGGAGCGAAATGGTCGGGGAGCGTGACCTCAAACTCCACCGTGTCACCCTTGCTCTTCCCGAGGAACTCTTTTGCCGAGTCTTCGATTTTGATGCTGTCGACCAGGTTGTGTTTGGTGAACACGGCTCGATCCGTTCGGGGCTCGAGCGCTTCGCCGTCGATGGTGTAGACGACCGTGCCCTCGAGAATGTCATCTTGTGCGATGGCAGCGCCTTCGGATGCATCTTCGAGCGACGCGGATTGCTCGCGGAATCGAAAGACTTCGCCGTCGACCATCTCGTCCTGAACCTCGGCCAGCGTGACCGTGACGGGAATCTCCGTCGGAACATCAACTTCGAAGTCAGGAACCACCTCGACAGCGAACTCAAAAGTGAAGGGGCCGGGGCCCTCCGCATCGAGTTTTTCGAGGTTCATCTCGGGCTCGCCTACGGGATGGAGCGAGTGCTCCTTCACGGCCGACGAGAATTCTTCGCTCATGATGTTGCGGCGTACGTCTTCCTCGATTTGCGCCCCATGGCTCTTGCGGACGAGGGCGATGGGGGCCTTGCCCTTGCGGAAGCCCTTGAGGTCGACGCTGCGAGCATAGTCCTCGATGTTCTTCTCGACCGCCTGTTCGAGGCGGTTGCGTTCGACTTCAAAGGTCAGGGTGCGTCGACAGGGGCCGTCGACAGTGACGGTGCACGACATGGGCGAGTTCCGGGGAGGGGGGTGGAGACCGACCATCGTCCCAACTGTCCAAGGGTCTGTTCAAGGGCCGCGGTGGGCTTCGGCTGTCACAGGCGTGCTGGCTGCCGTGTTCGGATCCGGTGTGCCTTGGCCACTGGAGAGCGTGGACCGCTGACTGCTAGACTCGCCCGAATGACCGTTCCTACTGATCGCCACGACAAACTGGGCAAACTCCAGGCGTCTGGTGTCCCCACCTACCCCGCAGGCATGTCGCTACCCGGACGTGAGCTGATCCAGGATCTCTTGGCTCGAGCGGATCCGGGTGCGCCTGAGGGGGACCGGGCTGTGGCCACCATCGCCGGGCGAGTGGCCTCTGTTCGGGACCACGGCAACAGTCTCTTCCTCGATATCAAGGACGACAGTGGCCGTCTGCAGGCTTTCGTCCGCAAGAAGACCCTGGGTGAGGCTGCCTTCGTCTTGCTCAAGGAAACCCTCGATCTGGGTGATTTCGTGGCCTGCCGCGGAGAGTTGGCGCGGACTCGCATGGGGGAGGCGACCGTCTTTACGGAGTCCCTTGAACTGCTCTCCAAGAGCACCCTGGCTCCTCCGAGCGAATGGTATGGCCTGGCAGACGTCGAGACGCGTCTGAGGAAGCGCTATGCGGACCTCATTGCCAATCCGGAGAGTTTCGAGCGCTTCAGGGCCCGTTCGGCCATCGTTCGCGACGCTCGCCATTTCATGGAGGAGCGCGGTTTCATGGAGGTCGAAACGCCGATGCTCCACGGGATCGCAGGAGGAGCCGCTGCCAAGCCGTTCCGGACCCACCACAACACGCTGCATATGGACCTGAGTCTTCGGATCGCTCCGGAGCTGTACCTCAAGCGCTTGCTGGTGGGGGGCTACGAGCGAGTGTTCGAGATCGGACGGAACTTCCGGAACGAGGGGCTTTCGCCCCGGCACAACCCGGAGTTCTCCATGCTCGAGGCCTACTGGGCCTATGCGCGCATGGACGACTGGATTGAAGCTTGCGAGACGCTCGTGGCCGACTTGGCCGTGGCTCATGGATGTCATCAGCGTGCCGTCGAGGCCACCGCTGAAGACGAGACGCCGGCTCCCGAACTCCTCGAGTCACACCTGGTGGTGCGTGGAGACCGTGTGATCGACTATTCCCGCCCCTTTGCACGACGCACGTACGCAGAACTGATTCAGGAGTACGCCGGAGCAGATGTCTTCGATGAGTCCTCTGTGCTGCAAGCCGCTGAAAAGCATGGCGTCGCGACTGGCGGGCGAGGGGTGTACAAAATCGTCGATGATCTCTTTGGGACGTGCGTCGAGCCTCAACTGGTGAACCCCACCTTTGTGACGCACCTCCCGATCGCGCTGAGCCCCTTGTCGAAAGCATCCGCCGAGGATCCTCGTGTGGCGGAGCGCTTCGAGCTCATTGTTGACGGTATGGAACTGGCGAACGCCTTTTCAGAGTTGAATGACCCGGAGGATCAGCGCGAGCGTTTTGAGGCGCAGGTCGCCGAGCGAGACCCAGAGCTGCCGGCCGAGGTCGATGAGGACTACATTGAAGCCCTGCGTTATGGCATGCCTCCTGCGGCTGGCATCGGTATCGGCATCGACCGTTTGGTCATGTTGCTCACAGGCGCGGATTCGATCCGAGATGTGATCCTCTTTCCACTCTTGCGTGCTCGCGCCCGTGACGGCGAAGAGGCTGGCGACGAAGAGTCGCCCTCGGCCGAGCCAAGAAAAGATGCACACCTGAAGAGTGAGGGCTAGTCAGATCGCCGTGAGCTGCGTAACGACTTCCTCTTTCATGGTGAGCGAGAGCCTTCAGTTTCCCGACGGTCGAGGATTGACGTGTATCGCCTCCATCTAGCCAGCCGCTACACCTTCGCGCGGCCGGTGAGTTACCTGGCCATGGTGGCGATCGGTCTCGCGGTCATGGCGCTGATTGTCGTTCTGAGCATCATGAACGGCTTTCTGGAAGAAACGCGATCCTTCCTCAGGGGAACGACGGCTGACATTGTCGTGTTTCCGCATCAGGCCCGTTACGCCTACTCGCGCGATGTGCTCGAGGGCGCAGTGGCAGAGCATCCGGATGTTGCCAGTGCCTGCGCGCGACTGGTGCGGCCCGGGATCTTCAAAGTGCACGGTCGTCCCCCTGTCTTTCACGGGAACTCGCTTTCCGCATCCCAGCATCAGGTCCTTGTGCTGGGCGTCGACGCCAAATCCGAGATCAAATCCACCGACTTTGCCGAGTATCTCGACCGAGTCGAGAATCCTGAGTTCCGGGTGGCAGATCCCTCTGATCCGTTCGACTTACCCGTCGAAGACATTCGTGAGCGGGAGTTTCTTTACACCCAGTCGCCGACCGTGCTTATCAGCGAAGAAATGATGAGAGGGCTCCTGCTTCAAAGAGGAGATGCACTCACGATCGTGACGGTGCCGGACAGTGCCCTTCAACTCGATGGCGCACCCGTTCGGCCTGCAAGTCAGACATTTCTCGTGACGGGTGCCTACAACACAGGGCACTACAGTCACGACCAGGCCAACGTCTACATGTCGACCGAGGATTTCAGAAGTTGGTCGGGAACACAGCATGAAGTCTCCGAACTCTATGTCGCTGTGAGTCCCGCGGCCGACCTTTCGGTTGTCCGTGATGAACTCGATGCCAAGTTGCGCTCGATCGGCCTGGCCGGACAGGTGGAAACCTGGGAGGATCGGCACCGCGTCTGGCTGGGCGCCGTCGAGAACGAACGCAACATCCTTCTGGTGATCTTTCTCTTCTTCCTGTTGCTGGTGTGCACGATCACGTTTTCTGTTCTGACCATGATGGTGCAGCAGAAGGTGCGCGACATCGGCATCCTGTCTGCCATGGGGGCTCCGGCAGGTGGTGTCGGCGCTGTCTTCGCCGTGTGTGGCATTTACATCGCCACGCTTGGCGGACTCTTCGGGCTGGTTTCGGGCGTCGCGCTGGCGGCCAATATCAACAAGGTGAAGGACGCGCTGGAGAATCTCTTGGGCATCGAGATCTTCAAAAAAGAGATTTACGCGTTCTCCGAGATTCCCGTCGCTCTGGATCACACGCTGAACATTGCGATCGCGGGTGTCACCGTGGTGGGGGCAGTGCTCATCTGCATGATGCCTGCTTTCCGAGCGGCGCGTATGGATCCTGTCGAGGCGCTTCGGCATGAATGACACCGGCGCTGTCTTGCCAGCTGATTCCGATTCAGGCCCGACTTCCATGGCGTCGGCAGGGGAGGCTCCGCAAGAACCGCGCGAGCCTGTGCTCAGTGCACGCAACCTTGTCCGTGGCTACCGCATGGGCGAGCAAACGCTCGAGGTCCTTGCGGGAACCCACGTCGACCTCTATGCCGGTGAGTCAGTGGCCATCATGGGGCGCTCAGGCTCTGGTAAGAGCACCTTGCTGCACTCGCTCGGCCTGCTCGACAGACCAGACTCGGGCAGTCTGGTGGTTCACGGTGTTGAAACCACAACGCTCACCCGTTCTGCTCGTGCGCGACTTCGCAACAAACGCATCGGCTACGTTTTTCAGTTCTATCATCTGATTCCAGAACTGAGTGCCCTGGACAATGCGCTGCTACCGCGTCGTATCGAAGTGGGGCCCTTACGCTGGATTGGCAAGCAAAAGGAAATGCGCGAGCATGCGCGTGCCTTGCTTGACGAGTTAGGGCTGTCGACACGCATGGCCCACAAGCCCTCTCAGCTTTCTGGGGGCGAACGCCAGCGTGTGGCGATTGCCAGGGCGCTGATGTCTGAGCCGACTCTGCTCTTGTGTGATGAGCCGACAGGTAATCTCGATGAGCGCACCAGCGAAGTCATCGCCGACCTGTTGTTCCAGGTCAGCGTCGAAAGATCTCACACCTTGGTCCTGGTGACGCATGATTCCGATCTGGCCGCCCGGGCTGACCGGAGGTTCCAGTTGCATGAAGGCAAACTCGAGGCCTTTGGGGCGTGAGCGCCGCCGGGCAGGCGAGCGGCTTTGGGTTCATGTGCTTGAGGAGTCGCAGTTGTCTCGCGATTCTCGCCCTGACGCTCGCATGCGTTGGCCCTCCCGAAGAGCGTGTGCGGACCGTGCCCCTCGGGTACGACGGGTACATGGTGACCTGGTGGAACGCCAGTTCTGTCAAGGAGCGCGGGGCCTATGTGGGTGGTCTGCGTCAGGGGCGTGTTGAGGCGTTTCACAAAGATGGGACTCCGCACTTCCACGGGGTGTTTGTCCTCGGACGTCCAGACGGTGAGTTGATGACGTATTATCCGAATGGGTTTCTCTCTTCCGTTGAGAACTATGACAACGGTCTTCTCGAGGGCTCGGTGCAGCGCTTCAGCGGGAAGACAGGCGAGTTGCTGGAGTTCACCGAGTATTCCGGGGGGCTCAAGAACGGGCTTGAGCAGCGCTGGGGGCCTACGGGGGAGTTGGTGTTTGAGGGCCACTGGGCGCGCAACGTGCCCTCGGGTAAGTGGCGTCACTTCGACGCTCTCGGGCGACTGGTGCGCGATGAGCACTACTGGATTGTCGACGGCGCTCCGGTGGGCTATCTGGAGACGATCTATGCCGTGGACGGGGTGGCTTCAGCCCAGACACTCAAGAGGTTCGATGGAGACGTCTGGGCAGGGTGGGTCACGACCTGGCATGCCAACGGCAGGCAGTCGAGTTTGGTGGAAGAGCGAGCCGGGCTTGGCAACGGACGAGATGTGAGCTGGGACAAGACCGGCCGGCTGGTGGCAGAGGGCTGGCGTGTGAACGGGGAGCGCGATGGGGTCTGGACCTTCTTTGGCCTGCCAGGCGAGGAAGTACGCACCGTGGTCTATTCCCGCGAGCATCCCGTGGAAACATTGGATGAGGTGCTCGAGGAACGTGCCGCCGAGGGTTTCGAAGAAGGCTCCTAGAGCTTCCGGGATGGCAGGGCTGGGGTTCGTCGGCCAGGAGTCCTATCCTGTGACGACCCTTCTCGCATTCCGCGAGCGATTGTCCGGAGAACAGATGCATGGCTGATGAGCGCGAAGTCCTCGACGTCGACGTTCTTTTCGTCGGGGCCGGCCCGGCTGGTCTTGCGGGTGCGCTTCACCTGAAGAACAAGGTCGACGAGCACAATGCGTTGGCCGCCGAAAAAGGTGAGCCCACTCTCGATGAACCCATGATCGCGGTGATCGAGAAAGCCGACAACGTGGGTGCGCACACGATCAGTGGGGCGGTGGTGGACCCGCGCAGCCTCGATGAACTCATCCCGGATTGGCGTGAGCAAGGTGCGCCCGTGGTGCCCGTTCGTTCGGACGAGATGAAGTTCTTGACGCGTGGCGGCGCCATGAGCATTCCGCATCCTCCGTGGATGAAGAATCATGGCTTCTCGACCGGCTCGCTGAACAACCTGGTGCGCTGGTTGGCCGAGCGAGCCGAGGCCGCAGAGATCAATGTTTTCCCGGGCTTCCCCGCCTCCGAGCTCATTATTGAAGATGAGGTCGTGAAGGGTGTCACGACCAATGACAAGGGCGTGTCAGCCTCCGGAGAGCGCAAGGCCAACTTCGAACCGGGTGTCGAGATCCGTGCTCCTGTGACCGTGCTTTGCGATGGCTCGCGGGGACATCTCACCAAGCGCTTGGTGCAGCATTTTGGAATGGAAGGGCCGAACCCGCAGGAGTACGAGACCGGGGTGAAAGAGACCTGGGAAGTCCCCGGGGCCAGTGCCCAGGCGGGCCGTGTGATTCACACCATGGGTTGGCCGTTGGGGCTCGGCATCTTTGGCGGGTCGTTCATCTATTACATCGGCGACGATCTGATCACGTTGGGCCTGGTCGTGGGTCTCGACACAGAAGATCCGACCATGGACATCCACGAAGAGTTCCAGCGCTTCAAGACGCACCCCTTCGTGTCGAAGCTCCTGGAAGGTGGAACGCGGGTGCACTACGGAGCCAAGAGCCTGCCTGCCGGCGGCTACTGGTCCATGCCACGCGCCTACGCCGACGGGGCTCTGCTGGCAGGGGATAGCCTGGGCACCCTCAACGCGGCCCGCCTGAAAGGTATTCACGCCGCCATGAAGTCGGGCATGTTGGCCGCCGAAACGGCTCTCGAGGCTCTCGTGCAAGGTCGTAGTGACTCGGAAGTTTTATCGGGTTATGAGTCGGCGCTGAAAGACTCCTGGCTCGGGAAGGAGCTCTACCGCTTCCGCAACTTCCACCAGGCCGTGAGTCACGGCCTCGGTCCTTCGGCGGTCTTTCACGTCGGGTTGCAGATGCTCACGGGTGGCAGAGGTGTTCGGGATCGCTACCCCTCGGTCGCTGGTCACGAGCGGATGCGACACAAGGGAGAGGTGAAGCCGCGTCACAGTGAGCCGTTCAAGCCCGACGGAAAGCTCACCTTCGACAAGCTGACCAACGTGTTCTTCTCCGGCACGAAGCACGAAGAAGATCAGCCCTGTCACCTTGTCGTGCATGCGGATGCCGAGCATTGCTCGGTCAAATGCGCCGAGGAGTATGGCAACCCGTGCCAGTACTTCTGTCCCGCTGCGGTGTACGAGATGGTCCCGAATGAGGCCGATCAGCCGGGCGACGAGAAGTTACAGGTCAACTTCAGCAACTGCGTGCACTGCAAGACCTGCGACATCATGGACCCGTATCAGGTGATCGAGTGGGTGACCCCCGAAGGGGGTGGGCCGGCTTACGTGAACCTCTAGGTCTCGCCGGCAAGAACCTCTGATTGCTTTCCGAGGTTCAGTTACAGATCCCAGTAAGCGATGCCGCTGGGCGCGTTGCCCGCGACGTTGGCTCGCAACTCGCCGGTGCTCGGGACATAGACGTATGCCTCGGTCCCACTCGGGCCTGAGGGGAGGGCCGCGGCGTTCTTTCCTGTGTTCGTCGAGGTTATCGGATTGGTCGGAAAGCCCGTGCGTAAGTACGGGCCAAAGGGTCCATCCTCCTGGCCGTCCTGGTCGGTGGCGCAGATCAGGTGGTTCACGAGCTCCGTCCAGTCGGTTTGCCCCGGATAGGACTCGTTGTGTTGCACGCGGTACAGAGCGATGGATTGCCGCACGGTTTGCAGGCTGGCCGCCAGGGCAGACTCCTTGGCCGAGGCCGAGGTGTTTTCAAACTGGGGGATGACGACAGCCGCAAGAATGGCCAGGATCACCACCACGATCAGAAGCTCGACGAGAGTGAAGCCGGAGAGGTTTCTTGAACGGTGGGGGGCGTGTTCACGACTCTGAGTGATGTGTGACAGCATGATCGATTGTTCCTGAGCGAGCAGGTCGCGGTTGTCTGTCTCGACGACCGTTTTAGGGGCTGACCTCACCGGGAATGATGCCTTCCCAGGGATCTTCGCTGAGCGCTTGTCCGATAAGCGTTGCGGAGCGGATCTGAGTGCTTTGGCCGATCAAGGTGAGTGAGATGCTCACGGTGGCCACCACCAAGCTGTCTTCACTGGAACTCAGCGTGTAGGGCCCCGAGAGAGTGAAGGGGACGGCCAGTGGCAGCTGGGCGAAGCCCGAGCTTCCCTCGGCCAGAGCCACGTCGTCTCGGGATGCTGAGGGGGCTTCGAATTGAGCCGAGGTGATCAACTGAGCGTCGCCCGTGGCCTTGAGCAGAATGACGTATCCCGTGCCGGCTCCAAGTGAAGGTGCGATCCCGGTCACGCTCAGAGAGATCTCGCTCGAAGGCGGGTCCCATGCTTCGGAGGTCTCATTCCAAACGGCTGCCGGCAAGGCCGAGCCGGGAATCGAAGTCGATCCAAGGGCGGGACCGAAGAGTCGTGCCGAGCCGGGAGCCCGGCTCTCGTAGATCGTTACCACAAGGTCTTCTGGATTGCTGTCTGGCACCCAAGCGAGGGGCATCGTGAGAAGTTCAAGGCCGATGCTCACCAGGACTTCGTCACCGAGAACACCGCCACTGGGGAGGTCGTTGTCCTCGACCGGAGCCTGGAAGCCCAGCGCCAACGTGCCGTCCTCTGGTACCTCGAGGACAAAGGTGGTGGAGCCAGGCATGGTCCGGGAGTAAAAAGCCGAGTCCCAGGTGGTGGGTGTGCCTTCGCGTCGACGGCTGATGCCCGCACCTTCGAATTCGAGTGCCTCGACGTTGGAGAGCAGGACCCCGATGTCACCGTTCGGCCGCAGGAGCCTCAGGTCGTTGCCATCCCGGTAGTACTCACTGATCTCGTTGTTGGCGTCTGCCAGGCGAAGCCGTCCCGGATTGACGATCTCGGCCCACCAGGCCTCGCGGATTTCGCGCGTCATGCGACGCAAGACCCTTGAGTCACCGTCGGTGAACCCGGCCTTTTGTTCCATGTGCGTGACGCTCACCACGAACGTGGTGGTCGCATAGGCGAGGGCTGTCAGAAGCATCGCACCGAAGACGCTGGAGACGAGGAGCTCGACCAGAGTGAAGCCAGACTGGCTTGTGCGGACGAGTGGAGTGGGGAGCTTGGAAGGCATGGGGGCTGTCTCCGAGATCGAGGAGGAGATGATCTAGTTCGGCCACAGAAGAGGGACACTTGAGACTTTGATCCGTGCAGTGCCTCGCAGGGCTGGGCGAACGGCTTTCCCCTCCGTGATCTCTCGCCGAGCTTTCGGAAGGAAACCCATGAAATGAAGAATCCCCGGCGAGGTGGTGTGCCTCGCCGGGGATTCCGGGTGTCTCTTCAGCTCGATTGAGCGAGCGTTAGAGACTGAAGTGACTCACGCCGAAAGATCGGCGTCGAAGATCACAGGGTCCACAAGGCTGTCGTGCCGTCTTGCGCCAAGGTCGTCGAGAGGATCTCGGCTCTGAACTCGCCAGTCGTGGAGTTGTACATCCATCCACCATCCGCAGAGGGGGCGGAAAGTGCCGAAGCACCGGTGGAAATGGTGATGGTGTTGTCGCCCGTGATCGGGTTCTTGGGGAAGGTGTTACGGAGGTAGGGGCCGTAAGCACCAGTCGCCGCGTTGACGGTTCCATCAACATCAGTGGCCGTGGTCAGATCGGCGAGCCCAGCAGCAGCCGGGAAGTCGTCGTTGTGCTGGACCTTGTACATCTCGATGGCCTGACGAACGGTAGCCAGGTTGGCCACAAGGGCCGATTCCTTGGACTCGGATGCCGCGTTGTTGAACTGCGGGATCACGACGGCGGCAAGAATGCCGAGAATGATGACAACAATCAGCAGTTCGACGAGCGTGAAGCCCTTCTGATTGCGGGTTTGGGTATTCATAAGATTGCCTCTGGGATGACTTACGCTGGTCGTTAGAAAACTGTGACTGCAGCTATCTGTCGGAATTGCCCGCCTGGCACTTGACGCTTTTTTGGCCGAGCCCTGCGGCCTGGCATGGGCGAGGTCTCCCGAAGAGGCCGCTTTTGTGGCCTGAGAGCCCCAGATCGAGCCGTATGGGCCTGGCCATCTTGTTTCGCCCGGAGGGCCTGAAGGCCTCGCTCGGGGCCTTCAGCACGGATTTCGGGTGATGGTGGACGGTAGGGGGGTCGAACCCCTGACCTTCTGGCTGCCAGCCAGACGCTCTACCAGCTGAGCTAACCGCCCGTGGACCCGATCTCGGCAGTGGCTGCCGGACCGCGCTTGAAGCGGAGTGACGGTAGGAGACCGATCCCCGATCCTTCAAGGGATTTCTGTCTTCCGGAAGTCGTCGGTATCCTGCCCCCGATTGGGCACCCTGGTGAATTGTGACCACGACGAAGACAGAGATGACCGGAACCTACGACCATCGGGCCCTTGAGGCTCGCTGGCAGCAGCGCTGGCTGGCGGAGAAGACCTTCGCGGCCCGTGACGATCTTTCTCTCCCCAAGTTCTACGTGCTGGACATGTTTCCGTATCCCAGCGGCGAGGGGCTTCATGTGGGGTACCCGCTCAGCTACACGGCTACCGACATCGTGGCCCGCTTCCGACGGCATGAAGGCTTCAACGTCTTGCACCCCATGGGCTGGGACGCCTTCGGCTTGCCTGCCGAGCAGTACGCGCTGAAAACAGGCGTGCACCCGGCAGAGACGACCGCCGCCAACATCGGGAACTTTCGGCGGCAGATGCGAACGCTGGGGTTCAGTTACGACTGGGACCGGGAGATCAACACCACCGACCCCTCGTACTACCGCTGGACCCAGTGGATCTTCTTGAAGCTCTACGAGAAGGGGTTGGCGTACCAGGCAGAGATCCCCGTCAACTGGTGCCCCGAGATGGGCACGGTGCTGGCCAACGAAGAAGTCATCGATGGCAAGAGTGAGGTCGGCGGTCATCCCGTGATCCGGCGGCCCATGAAACAATGGATGCTGCGCATCACCGAGTACGCAGATCGATTGCTCGAGGATCTTGACGACCTCAACTGGCCCGAGCATGTCAAAGACATGCAGCGCAACTGGATCGGGCGCAGCACCGGAGCCGAGATCGACTTCCCTGTGGAGGGGACGTCAGAGGGCGATGTCAGCTTGCGAGTCTTCACGACGCGGCCCGACACGTTGTTCGGGGCCACATATATGGTGATCGCCCCTGAGCATCTGGCAGCTGACACGATCGTGACCGATGAGCAGCGGGCGGCCGTCGATGCCTACCGGGCTGAGGCTGCCTCCAAGAGTGATCTTGAGCGCACCCAGCTGCAACGCGAGAAGACCGGTGTGTTCACCGGGGCCTATGCGCTGAATCCTGCGAACGGTGAGCGGTTACCGATCTGGGTCGCCGACTACGTGATGATGGGGTACGGCACGGGGGCCATCATGGCCGTGCCGGGTCACGACGAGCGCGACCACGAGTTCGCCACCGTGTTTGGCCTGCCCATCGCCGAGGTGGTCTCGGGCGGCGATCCGAGCGCGGAGGCGTGGACCGGCGACGGCAAGATGATCAACAGCGAGTTCCTTGACGGATTGGATCCGCCCGCCGCGCAAAAGGCCATGACTCTCTGGCTTGAAGAGCACGGCAAAGGCGTGGCCGCCGTGCACACCAAGCTGCGCGACTGGTTGTTCAGCCGGCAGCGTTACTGGGGCGAGCCCTTCCCGCTGCTTCATCACGATGACGGCAGCGTGAGCACCGTGCCGGTCTCCGATTTACCGGTTTGCTTGCCGGAGGTGGAACGTTACCAGCCGTCGGGCACCGGTGAATCTCCTCTGGCCGTCGTCACGGACTGGGTGGAGACCACGGATCCCGAGTCAGGTGAGGCCGTGCGGCGGGAGACGCACACCATGCCGCAGTGGGCTGGCTCTTGCTGGTACTACCTGCGTTACATCGACCCCACGAACGAAGAACGGCTGGTTGATCCGGAGCTCGAGAAGTACTGGATGCCCGTCGATCTGTACATCGGTGGGTCGGAGCATGCGGTGCTTCACCTTCTTTATGCCCGGTTCTGGCACAAGGTGCTCTACGACGCCGGTGTCGTCAGCACGAAAGAGCCGTTCCGGCAGTTGCTCAACCAGGGGATGATCCTGGGAGAGGATGGCGAGAAGATGTCCAAGAGTCGGGGCAACGTCATCAATCCCGACGAGATCGTCGAGCGCTTCGGTGCCGACGCCTTCCGGTTGTACGAGATGTTCATGGGGCCCTTGACGGCGACCAAGCCCTGGCAGACTTCCGGCCTCAACGGCACGCATCGTTTTCTCAGTCGCGTGTGGCGTCTGTTCGTCGATCAGGATGGGGAACTCCTCGTCAGCGACGAGGACCCTTCGGACGACGCCTTGCGCGCCTTTCATGTGACGCTCGACCGGGTGACGAAAGACACACAGAACCTGTCGTTCAACACGGCGATCTCTTCGATGATGGAGTTCGTCAACGTGCTGACGCGCGAGGGGCGCGGGATGCCGTCGGCGCTCGCGCACGACTTCTTGGTGGTGCTTGAGCCGTACGCGCCGCACCTGGCCGAAGAGCTCAACGCTCTTCTGGGCAATGAGGGCCTGTTGGCCTGGGAGAGTTGGCCCGAGTTGGACAGCTCGCAACTCACGGCCGATCTGGTGGACGTGCCGGTTCAGATCAATGGCAAGGTCCGGACGGTGATCAAGATGCCTGCCGATGCCGATGCGGCTCTGCTGGAGGAGCGGGCGCGTGGGGATGAGGGCATCGCGCAGCTTCTGGGGCAGGGCGAGGTGGTCAAGGTGATCGCCATTCCGGGCAGGATTCTCAACTTCGTCGTGAAGCCTCGCTGACCGGTTCTGGCGGCTGGTCCGAATCCCAGCCTTGACCGTCGTCCGGGACTCCGGATCATCGGGCCATTCTTACGGGCACCCGTAGCTCAGCTGGATAGAGCGCCTGCCTCCGGAGCAGGAGGTCACAGGTTCGAATCCTGTCGGGTGTACCACTGACAGCGCGTTTCACGCGCTGCTGGCGTGGATGCCGTGTCAGAGGTCCCATGCGCGGATTCACGGCGATTTTGGCCTTCGGGCAATCCGCACGCTTTGCGGGAACCCTGGTAATCTGATGGATCGCGGTGCGTCCCCGATCCTGTGGGCGCTCAGTCCACTCGTGTCGCGTGAACGGTCGTTGTGGGCAGATCCTCCATGCCACGGTGCCAGCTTTTGATTCGACGTCGTTTCCACGTGCACTTGGCGGCTTTGGCGGCCCGGGTTCCGTTCCTGCTTCCATGGACCTTGTGTGCGCTGCTGTTCAGTCTGGTGAGCGCACCGGCCCTGGCCCACTCACCCCACGATGTCATCGACCTCGTCGAGGTGACCCTCGACGGCAACGGCAAGCAGGTCATCTTTGGGTCCATGCAACTCACCGGACGTCGTATGTTCGGGCGCTCTTTTGACAACGGCAACAGCTGGACGCTTACAGCCTTGCCCTTCGACGAGAGAGAGATCAGTCGCATCTGTTTCTCGCCGAACTTTGCCCGCGACAACACGGTGTTCGTGTCGACGACCAACCTCGGCATCCTCAAATCCACTGACCGAGGCAACCGCTGGCTTCTTTTGGACTCAGGCGGGCTCGATGTGCGCGTGCTCGACATGGCTGTTTCACCGGACTTTGCTCGTGACCAGACCCTGTGGGCCACCACGGGCTCGGGCATCTTCATGAGCAGCGACGGGGGCGAAAACTGGACCCTTTCCAGCAACGGGCTCCGCGAAAAAACACAGACGGTTCTCAAGAGCGCGCCCGATGAGCCTGGCGTGCTCTTCTCAGCAGACTTCACCGTGCACCGTTCGGATGACGGCGGTGACAGCTGGTTGCCTCAACAGGTTTTCTCGAGCCCGGTGCTGACTCTCAGTGTGTCGCCTCACTTTTCTCTCGACCAGACCGCAGCCCTCGTGCTCAAGGACGGAAACGGCGTGTTCACCACCGTCAACGGTGGTCTCAGCTGGGAGCCCATGGTGCTCGGGCTTCCTGCAGAAATCGCCGGTGACGTGAGTGTGGGGCCGGGTGGTGTCGTTTACGTCGTCACCGAGACTTCGGGTTTGTTCCGCGGTCGCGTGGGAGGGACGTTCGAAAATGTCGGCAAAGGTTTCGAAAAACTTTCCGATCTGACGACGAATCACTTTCGCACGGTGGACGTTTCTCCTGACTTCGCCTCCGATGGAGTGGTCTGGGTGGGGGGCTTTGAAGGACTCTTTCGGTCAGGGGACGAAGGCGACGTCTTCCGCCAGATGGACATCTATCACCAGAAGTATGTGCGCACGGTCAGCTTTGCTCCGGACTATGCCGACACCCGACGGGTCTATCTGCAAACCTACGGAGGCGGTTTGCTCCGCTCACCTCCTCAGGTGCCAGGGGGCTCGGGACTCCCCGGCGGATCTCAGGCTTCCGGTGGAAGCCCGCCGCCCGGTTCCGGGGTCGCGGTTCCTGGCACGTCGCCTCATTCAGGAGCAGGGCGAACGCTGGAGGGCGCGGCGCTGGCAGATCCCGATCAAACCTCCGGGCCGTTCTGGGAAAGCATCTCGGGAGCCATCACAGCCCTCTTCGGGCAGCGCTTCGTGATCTCGGACGACTTCGTCGAAGACCGCACGATGTTCTATGCCCAGGCCGGTTTATGGCGGTCCGAGAATGCGGGCCAGGAGTGGGCGAGTGTCAGCCTGCCAGCCAGCGTGCCCGTCGTGCGTGCCTTGAGCCTGTCGCCCGAGTTTCTCAATGACAAGACGGTGTTCATGGGCGCCGGACTCGGTGGCGGCGCCTTTCGTTCGCACGACAGCGGAGACACCTGGGTGCCCATGACCGAGGGGCTGCCGAGCAATCCGTCACCCGGCGAGTTCCTCTTCTCGCCAGACTACGGCAGCGACTCCACGGTGTTTCTCGCCGATCGCGCCAACGGATTTTTTATCTCGAGCGATGGGGGGCGGTCGTGGGGCGAGAGCAACACGGGCTTGCTTCAGACCATCTTGCAAGCGGCCGCAATCTCCCCCGACTTCCAGGTCGATCAACAGATCCTGGTCGGCTCGTCGAAGGCAGGTGTGTTTGTCTCGAACGATGGGGGCAACAGCTGGGAGAGCAGCAACCTGGGGCTTCCGCCGGACAGCCCTCTCTCGATCGAGTCGATCGCTTACTCGCCCGCCTATGCCGTCGACAGAACCATTTTTATTGCGGTGCTCGCAGCAGGTGTCTACCGCAGTACAGATGGAGGCGTTCACTGGGCTCCCGTCGGACCTGGCTTGCCGGCAGATGCACCTCGGGTCGTGGCTGTTTCACCTGACTTTGCTCAGGATGGGACGCTGATCGTCTCGACCTACGCCTGGGTCTATCGCAGCCTCGATCGGGGCGAAAGCTTCACGCGCCTACCAGGCTTTGCTCGTGTGGACGACAGCAACAACATCCTCTTCCATCACACCGTGGCCAGTGAGGCCGTCGTCGCCCCACCGCGTGACGTCGAGCCTCGGCCTGAGATCGACCCGCAACTGAAAGCCTGGTTGCTCGAAGGTGCTTGTCCCGGTGTGGGACTTTTCGCTTCGACTTCCGCGGACAGTGGTGATCTATGGCCCTCGGAGATCTGGGAAGCTGGTGCTCTGGCTCTGAGCGTTCGTGTGAGTCAAGACATGGGCGACTACGTCGCACTCGATTTCCTGGGCGATTCGATCCAGTGGCACGCGCCTCGTGGCCCAGACATGGGGCGGGCTCACGTGGTTGTCGATGGGAGCGTGGTCGAGACGCTGGACCTCTACGCGCCGACCGAACTGCCCAGTTCGCCGGTCTTCGACCTGAAGTTCATTCAGGTCCGCAGCCACCGTATTCGGGTGGTCAACGCCGGGAAGAGCCATCCCGCCTCTGCGGGGGTGCTGCGCTCAGACGGTTTCAGCTACACCTATTGAGGGGCCCGGGCTGAAGACCAATCGACACGTTCGTTACCGAAAAGGGTCCCACAGGGCCTATTCCTCCTCGTTTTTGGCCCTCTGTCCAAAAGAGGCTCTGTGGAGCTTCCGGCAACTTCCACCGGTAGACTCTGCTCAGTGAATGGTTGGCTGTCGCGCCCCAGGCTCCTTCTAAAAAGAGGTCTGTCGGCTCTGTGGGCTTCCAATCGTCAAGTCGTGTATCTGTGTAGAATAAGAGGTGTCTATATTCGGGGTCCGATATCTCGGCCGCATCAACAGTCCTCCCAGAGGCCGGGCATACAGGGGATCTCGTGCGATTCCGGAGTGATGGCATGTTCAAGTGGGTTCGCCCGACCGCGATTCTCGTTCTCGTCTCGGCCCTGATTGCCGGCCTGTCCAGTTGTGGCGGCGGTGGTGGTGGTGGAGGTGGTGGTGGTGGCGGGCCTTTCACCGGGGTCGGCGAAAACATCTCGTTTCTCGGGTTCAGCTTCCGCGCCGGGGATGGGCAAACCAGCACCAGCCCGCCGGCGGAAGACAACTCCACGATTCCGGCGACTCCTGGCGCAGGTCTCAATGAGGTGGTCATCTTCCATTTCGGCGGTGTGCCGTCCGAGCCGATCGGATTCGGCAGCTTGCCGGTGTACACGACTCCCTCCGATGTGACCGATGCCGCAGGTGCTTCTGTGGGAACGCCCGTTATTCCGGCGAAAGGTACCTACACCGTGGTTGGCAACACGGTTGAGTTTCAGCCGTTCATTCCTTCCGCGCCGCTGCAGGTCAGTCTGTCTTCCCCCGAAGAGGCTGTGCCCGGCTTGCTTCCCGATTCGACGTACACCGTTTTCGTAAGCCTCGCGGCCGGTAGCAAGATCGGAAACCTCAAGACGAAGCTCAACGGCGTGTCGAACCTTGTTCAGTTCGGAACGACATCCAACCCGGCGGCTTACTATCCGACATCGCTCGATGACTCGGCACCTCCGGCCCTGGTGGTTGCGGATCCGGCGGACGGAAGCACGGACTTCTTTCCGGGTGTCTTCTCGCTGAACCACATCGGGACCGAGACGCCGAAGTTCCCCGTGGGACCATCTCAGTTTGAACTCACGTTTGATCGCGGGGTGATTCCGACCGAGGAGAACATAGTTGGCTCGGACCTGGACGGTGACGGAGCCATTGACACCTCGTTCTACTTGATGGCACGTGCGACACCCCTCGTGGTGTCGCAGACCATTCCCGCCGATGTCTTCGGGGCGCACGCAGAGTTTCCTGCTCTCTCCGGACTGCTCGGTGAAGGGGAAACCCCGGATCCGGATGGCGGCGACATCTTTCTTCAGGACAGTCCTGGTGGCTTGTTGCCGTCGCCCGATGCAGGTTTGTTTGCTGCGCCCGACGGCCTTGCGGCGGGGCGCGATGCTTCGCTTCTCTTCACCCTCTTCAAGGTGGATGGAGGCGACGACCTTCTGAGCGTCGCGGACTATGTCTCAGGTGATCCGAGTGCGGCCGTGATGGCCGAAGATGCGACGGCGAGTGCGCCCGTGGCACTCGACACCGGGCTGGATGACCTTGTTGGAATCACCACTCTGGTCGATGGCCGCCTTGTCGGTTTCGATCGAACAACTCAACGTATTTACGAACTGCTTCCCGAGATCACCCGGCGTCGGCCGTCCCCCGAGTTCTCTGCGGCCGAGACGCCCCTCCTGTTGTCGCTCGTACTGGGAGACGGTGTGGACGGTTTCATGTCCGACGCCTGGGCTGCCCCGGTTCCCGATGTGCTGGACCTGGCGCAGGCGCCGTCCGGTGTGCTTTACGCCCTGGCCATCCTGGAAGGTGACAGCTTTCCGTCCATCATTCGGTTGACGCCCATCGACCTGTCTCTCAGCGGCACGTTCGGTTCAGGTGAAGGGGTGTTCACAGGCGACCCGGCGGATGTGAGTGTTGCCCTGTCTTCGGACTATGCCGCGATGGACTTTGTGTCCGAGACAGAGTTACTCGCTCTGAATCGCACCGACGACACCATCGACCATCTCGCTCTCTCGATCGGAAAAACCGGGATTGCTGTCTTTGACGTGGCTGCTTTCGGTGAACCTCTGGCCAGCTTCCCTGACGGATTGAGTCCGGCCAAGGCCTTGTCGGTGGGGCAGATGCTCATCGACGCCGAGGTGAGCTTGACCTCAAACGACGAGCAGGCTGTGGTTGTCGTCAAGCCCGCGGGGCTCTTGCCCTTTGGGGCGACCCTCACGCTGTTCCAGCGCAACAACTTCACATCACTTGCGGGACGCAGTGAGGTGAATGCGGACCTCGACGACCCCAGAACTCCGATTGGCGGCAAGGCTTTGTTGAGCTTTGCCACGGCGTCGCCGTTCGTCGGAGTGGGCGCAGACATCGATGACGTGTTCCTGGAGGGCTTCGACACGGTTGTGTACGAAGACGAGGGGGTGTTGAGCTCCAATCCCAAAGCAGCTTGGGCTGCACCCGTGGCAGGCGGTGGGACGTCCAGTGGCCTGCGCGCTTCCGTGGGCGTGAGTGAGTCGGCTCAACTCGGCGACTTTTTCCCCGAAGCTCCCGGGAACTTCGATCCGAGTAAGGCCTACCTGCGCTCCAAAAAACCATGGTCTGGGACGCACCTCGTGACCGATCACGCGGAGAGTCTGCTCGATCTGACCCAGACCAACTTCGAGACGATTCTGCTCGACACCGACAACCAGCAGTTTCCACTTTCGTCAGGTGCGACGCCCGGCGTGCTCAATGCCACCACCGTTCTTGGCGGCCGGTTCTCGTTCCGAGACTTCATCATTCCTGAAGGCGTGCATGTGGTGGCACGCGGTTCGAATCCCTTGGTCATCACGGCCACCGGCAAGGTGGAGATCCACGGTGTTCTCGATGTCTCGGGGACCAACGGCCTGGGTGATGACAGCTTCGACTCAGCCTTCCTTCCCGTGCGTGGCGGGCCTCCCGGGGCCGGCGCGGGCCGTGGCGGTGATGGACAACCTTCGCTGTATAACCCCCTGGGCCCGAAAGCCCTCGATCAGTACGTGACGCCGGAGGCGGGTGAGCGTGGCTTCGGTCCGACGATTCAGCCGGGCGGTGGTGTGAGCATGGAGAAGGTGGGTGGGCACGGAGGTGTCAACTCGGCCGGCTTCAAGCCCAACGCGGTTGGATACCCAACGACGGGATTGACCAGTCCGGCCGGCCCTGCCAAGAACACGGAGTACCACCGTTCGCCTGGTGGAGGCGGTGGGTCCTACTACCTTCGCGGTTTGCAGGCTCCGCAAGGCTCGGGGACGTATCTGGTGCAGAGCGAGAGCAGCTGGTTTCCATTCGACAAATGCCCGACAAACAACAAGGTCACGGACGCCGCTTACGGCAACGAAGAGCGGAAGTTCTCGGGCACCTTGCCCAACCTTCCGATCCAGTGCCTGTACATGAAAGGCACGCCTGAAAACCCCGTCCGCTTTCAACCCGGCGGCTTGCCGGGCGACCTTGTCTTCAAGGACGGGGACCCAGACAACGACTACATCGGTGAGAGCGGCGAACTCCCGTTCATCATTGGTGGCCAGGGCGGTGGTGGTGGCGGCAGCCGCGTCGACAGTCTCCAGCACGGCATCTGGGGGCGCGGTCCGCTGGGGCTGCCCGAAGCGGTGCCTCCGGCAGCGGTTTTCTACCCGAACCTGAACATCAACGGCGTGTTCTTTGCCCCGAGTCTGTTCGATGCCAAGGGTGGCGCGGGTGGAGGCGGTGGTGGTGGTGTGATGATTCGCTCGTTCTCCAGCATTCTCGTGGGCCGCACGGGACACATTGATGCGAGCGGCGGCAGCGGTGGTGGTGGCGAGGTCGTGCAGAACAGCAACATTGGCGCGGGCGGTGGTGGCGGAAGTGGTGGAGCGATCGTGCTGCAGGCAGCGACCGATATCACGATTGAGGCCGACCCGAGTCACATGGACGCCAACTTCATCGACACGAGCGGCGCTCAGGGCGCTGCCCTCGATGTCTCCGGCGGATTCGGGCGCGATGCACAGACCAACACGCCAGACATGGACTACACCTTGAAGGCGTTCACCTGGGACTCAAGTCGCAGTGATGGTGGGCAGGGCGGATTCGGATTGATCCAGCTGCAGACCGGAGATGGTTCAGCACCCACCGTGGAAGAAGGCGCGTTCCTCTTCGCCTGGCAGCGTTCCACGGCCAAGTATGGTGGTTGGAATCTGGGTGCCAGCTATCAGGATGATCACGACGACTTTCCCAATCCTGTGAATCCGACCGCTCCCCCCAATCCCGATGACGAGTTGCGGTACATCGATTTGTTGCACTATCGGCAGCACTCGCCGGCCACCGCCACGAACCGTTACTACGTGCTCAATGGTTCGTTCCCGCCCATCATCTCGAGCGCCGATGGGAGCGATGGCCAGGGGTTGATCAACGAGTTTCCTGAGGGCTCTGGGGAACTCTGGGCTGACACGACCATGATGCAAAACGAGTTGTCGCAGGGTGACTGGGTCGTCCGGGACCCGAAGGCAGACGTCATCCTGTCGTCGTACGAGGGGTACGACATGGAGACAATGGTCGAGACGAATCCCGCAGCGCAGCCGCCCGGATCCCTCTACGACCCATCTGACGTTATCCCGTATTCGATTTATCTGAATGAGCCGGATGGAACGGCCAAGACAGTCGAGGTTGGCGGTGAAGTCGTGTTTGACCCATCGAACATCATCGATCGCTTGCCGGTGATCCATCCCGACAAGACACCTCCGTCTTTTGGAACCACGAGCGTCGGTGTGTCGCGTTGGCTGAACTTCAACGGTGTGGCCACGCGCATGCGCGATGGCTCGGGCCGGCCGCCGCCGTTCTTTGCTGCAATCAACGGAACGTACAACGCGTCCGGTGGCGAGGCGGTTCCTCCAGGTAAAGAGGGTCAGATCGTCTTGTCACCTGGTGGAATCCCTGGGAAGCCGTTGAAGCCCGTGAAAGACACAGCGGGTAACCCCCTGCTGGACGGTCTGCCCGGTGTGCCGCTGAATGACCTCAAGGTCGATTCACCGGACTTCAACGAGATCAACGTGGTGTCGGACAATGCCACGGTGAGCCTCGAGTTCCAGGGCGCTTACCCGATCCGGCCCGGTTCCGAAATCGCAGACACCGAGACAGTCAGCGGCTGGGTTGCGGATCTCACCGAACTGACCGGTATGCCGCTGGTGCGTTTCCGCATGACCTTTGATGTCGGGGCTGATCCATCGAACTACCCGTTCGGCTTGAACAGCTACCGGCCCCAGGCCGATTACGTCCGCATGCGGACGATCTACTGAGCGGGGACGTCGGCCAGGTTCAATCTCCGACGGTCACTGTCGTCGGGGGAGGTCTCGCAGGCAGCGAGGCGACGCGGGTTCTTGCGGCTGCAGGTCTCCGTGTTCAATTGCACGAGATGCGTCCCGTGCGTATGACGCCTGCGCATGAGACAGATGGTCTGGCGGAGATCGTTTGCAGCAACTCGCTGGGTTCCACCGCTCCACAGACCAGCAAGGGCGTGCTGCTGGAAGAAATGCGGCGACTCGGGAGCCTGATCGTCTCGGCGGCAGAAGCGACTCGCGTACCAGCTGGCGCCTCTCTGGCCGTAGAGCGTGAACCGTTTTCGCGCCGCGTTTCGGAGCATCTCCAAGCCTTGGCTGGCGTGGAAATTCTTCGCGATGAAATCACCGAGTTGCCTTCAGAGGGGCCAACCTTGCTGGCGACGGGACCTCTGACGAGCGATGGGCTGGCCAGTTCGCTGGCCGCACAAACAGGCAATGCGCACCTGGCTTTCTACGATGCGATTGCACCGATTGTGACAACCGAGTCTCTCGACCACGACGTGCTCTACGCCGCGAGTCGCTATGGGCGGGGCGATCCAGACTTCTTGAACTGCCCGCTGAATGAAGAGCAGTACACGCGTTTCGTGTCGGACCTGCTTGCTGCAGAGAAGGTGGAGCCCAAGGATTTCGAGAAGGAGGTTTTCTTCGAGGGGTGTATGCCCATCGAGGAGATCGCACGGCGAGGTCCGCGGACACTGGCCTTTGGGCCGATGCGGCCCGTGGGCCTACCCGATCCCCGCACCGGACGAGTGCCCCATGCCGTCATTCAACTGAGGCGCGAAGATCCACACGGGCAACTCTACAACCTCGTGGGCTTCCAGACCAAGCTGAGGCACGGTGAGCAGAAGCGGATCTTCCGCACTCTGCCGGGCTTTGAGGCGGTCGAGTTCGCGCGCCTGGGCTCCATCCATCGCAACACCTTCTTGAACACACCGGCCTTGCTCGCCGAGGACCTCTCATTAAAGACCCGGCGAGACCTCTGGTTCGGCGGGCTTCTGGTGGGGGTTGAAGGCTACGCAGAATGTGCGGCCGCAGGCTTGATGGCCGCCCTGGGCATCGTGGCCGCTCTCCGAGGGAGCCGCTTTGTGCCGCCACCGCGTACCACGATGCTGGGCGGCTTGATGGCTCATTTGCGTGAGGCAGATCCGGCTCACTTCCAGCCCATGAACGTCAACTTCGGGCTGCTTCCGCCGATTCCGAAGCCCGTCAAGGGCACGGCTGGTGCGGTGGTGATGAAGGGCAAGCGTGCACGCCGATTGGCTTCTGCCGAGCGGGCCCTTGCAGACATGGATGCCTGGATTGCCGAACAAGATCTCGGATGGCTGGGCGGGAAACGCTCCGAGCCTACGGTAGAGCCCGCCTGAGTTCGGAGCGTGCTGGTCTGGGGCGCGCGGCCTTGGTATCCCCATATGACCTCAGGAGCAAGTCGTGTCTCTGCCAGACGAACCTCGCAGCGTGTTCATTGTGGGCTGCCCACGAAGCGGGACCTCCGTCTTCTTCAAGACCTTCAGTCAGCATCCTTCTTTCGCTTTTACGACCAATCTCACGCGGCGCTTTCGCTCTCACTTCCCGTTGGTGCGGATGGCCGAGATGCTGGGGGGGAAGCACCGGCCGGTTGAGGCAGCTGCTTTGTGGAAGGGGCTGTGGCCCACAGGAGTGGTCGAGCGAACGGCTGAAGATCTGACAGAAAGCCAGCGCCGCCGGTTGTTGAAGATGGTGCGTGGACACATCCGGCACTTTGGCCGCCCCGTTTTCCTCAACAAGAAGCCTGGGATGGCCCTTCGAATTCGTTGGCTTGCAGCCGCGTTGCCCGGATGCCGCATCATTCATGTGTTGCGCGATGGGCGAAGTGTGGCCAATTCCATTCTCGAACAGTGCAAGAAAGCAGACAAACGCTGGTCGTATGTTGGGCGCGAGATGTGGCCGGAACTCGGCTCGATGAACTACGCACGCTTCAGTGGGGGGCTTTGGTCGCGCATCACGCGAGTCTGTGATGATGCGTGTCAGACATTGCCGCGCGAACAGGTGCTTACAGTGCGTTACGAAGATTTTGTTTCTAATACGGCTGGTACGTTGTCGGATGCCGCTGATTTTTGCGGTGTCCCCTGGGGAAAAGAGCATGCCCATCTCATCCCGGAGCTCAGCAGTCGAAACGACAAGTGGAAGCGGATGATGACGGCTGAAGAGCAGCGCGACATGTTGGAGGAGGCCGGCGAAGGCTTGCGCCATTTCGGCTATCTTCAGGATTCGGTGTGCTAGCAAGAGATGAGCTTAGAATACGCATGGCGTGTCGGGTTTTGACCGGATGAAGTCGCCGTCGGCTGCTCTGCTGCTCACGGGGCTGCTGACCTTGCTGGTTGTCGCAGCGCCGCTCTTTTTCGACAAGAGCGACTTCGCTCTCGATACATCCACTCGCACCTTGCTTGCTGGTGACGAACGCGCCGATGCGTCTTACCGGCGTATGCAGGAGATGCTCGACGGGCTGTCACTGGTTTGCGTTCTGATCGAAGACGAACACTTGCTCTCAAACGAGGGCGTCGCGCGTATCAAGGCCTTGGGCGATGGACTTCGGTCCTTGCCCGGCGTGGAGGATGTGAAGAGTCTGACGCACTCCTGGCGCCCTGCGAGGAACACCGAGTTTACGCTGGATCCCAGTCAGTTCATCCAGCTCAAGCCCATGGTCCCCTTGGAGCCGACGGGGGAGGCTGAGTGGGAACGGGTCGAACGCTTCGTTCTGGACTATCCCCTGGCGCGCGACCTGTTTATTTCGCGCGACGGCCAGTGGGCTTTGGTGCTTGTGACGGTGGAGCGGGACCTCACGACGCCCGGGGCTGTCTCTGTGCTGGAGACAGAGGTGCGTGTGCTGCTGAAGCCATTGCAAGAGGATGTCGGTGAAACGCATGTGCTTGGCTTTCCGTTCCTTGAAGAAGAGGTGCGGCGCTCGGTGCGTGAAGACGCGCGCTCGGCGGTGTCCCTGGCAGCCTTACTCGCTGCGCTCATCCTGATTTTCACTTTTCGCTCTGCAGCGATTCTGGGTGCTGTGATGTTGTTTCTCGCGGCAGGCCTGGCTGCGATTCCGATGATGCTGCGCTGGACGGGGCTCTCGCTGAACGTCTACACGGTGATGCTCTTGCCGTTGACTGCCGGTGTGCAACTCACGGTGCTCGTTCATTTCTTCACGGCTTTTCAAGACCATCTGCGAAAGGGTGGCGGTACAGGTTCAGCTGTTCGTTCAGCATTAAGCCTCGTATTTCGCCCGTCGTGCCTTGCCCTTGTGACGACGTCGATCGGTCTCTTGTCTTTGCGCGTTTCCGATGTCGGACTCATGCGGGAATTCGGCTTGCTAGGGGCGAGTGTTCTCATTCTGATGAGTGTGATTACCTTCGTCCCTCTTGCGTTGCTGGTGTGGTTCAGTCGACGTGAGGACGATCAGGCCCAAGTGCAAGTGCCGGAAACGATTCTGCGATCCACAGAGATGACCGTGGCGGAAAGCCTGCTCCGCTGGACCGGTCGACATCGGCGCGGAATTGTCGTCGGGGCATTGGCACTTGTCGTGGCGTGTGTGCCGGGTGTGTTGGCGTTGCGCACTGAGACGCGAGCCACCGAATTTCTTTCGCCCGAGAGTCCCGGGCGGGAGGGTCTGCTTCGGCTTGATGAACATCTCGGTGGAGTGAATGTTTTTCATCTGGAAGTCGATTGCGAATTGCCTGGTGGTGCTGCCGCCCCTGAATCACTGGAGTTTCTCGAGGACCTGAGGCTTTATGCCGAGAGCTTGCCAGGGGTTACGAATGTTTACAGCTACGCCATGTTGCTGGGCTTGGTGAATCAACTCTGGACGGGGGACGAATCTGGTGAGCTTCATCTCCCGGCTTCACCCATGCTCTCTCAGATTTTTACTTCGGGTTTGCGTGCGCTGGACTGGGCGCTTCTGGAGAGCTTTCTTGATGAAGAAGGCCGGCGCACTTCAGTGTTGGTGCGAACTCGCGAAATGCCCGGGGAAGATTACCTGGCGACTTTGCAAAGTCTTATGGACTTTGCTGAACGCGAATGCCCAGACGGCATCTCACTCAACGCGCAGCGCGGTATTCATGACCTTGTCGAGATGAACCAACGCATAGTCAAAAGCCAGATTTTGAGCCTTGGTGTGTGTGCCGTTGCTATCGCTTTGGCGGTGGCACTGCTGTGGCGGTCTTGGCGTTCTGCAGTGCTGATCCTGCTCGTGAATGTACCTGCCCTGGGGATTCTTGGGGGGCTCATGGGCTTCGCACAGGTGCCACTCAACTCCGTGACTGTGATGATCGCTGCCGTGGTCTTGGGGATCGCTGTAGACGATTCGATTCATTGGCTCGCAATCCACCGGAGAGAGTCCCGTCGCACCGAGAACGCCGACGAGGTTGTTCGTCGCACGTTGGTCCAAAAGTTGAAGCCCATGGCCTGTACGACAGGGATTTTGGTGTCCGGTTTGTTGGTTTTGTCTCTGTCGCGTTTTCCGCCCCTTGCGAACTTTGGATTGATGTCTTCAGTGGCCTTGCTCGTGTCTTGGATCTCGACAGCGCTTTTACTTCCATCGTTGGTCCGCCGGAACTCACCGCCAGAGGCCGACGGCGGATAAGGTTTCAGGAAGGATTGAAACTTCAGGAGGCCCCGTTAGGTTGATTCACATGGTTGAGCCAAGAGAGAGCATTCGTGAGGACGTCGAGGCTCTTCAAGAAGGAGTTGTCTTGAAGGAACAGCTTGAAGACATCGAGGGCATCGTCGCCCTCGTCGATGAACTGGCCGATCAGTCCCTCAAAGGTGGTGTGCTGCAGCGCCTTGGTCTCAAGGTGTTGGTTGGCAAGGCACGCCGGAAAACCAGTCGAGGAAGTTCCTCGTGAAGGTCTTGCTGACCGGTGGGACGGGCTTTGTGGGAGGGCGTCTCGCACAGCTTCTGAATAACGAGGGGCATGAAGTGCTTCTCGTGAGTCGCCGGGCCGGTGCCGATTTTAACTGGTCGGACGCGAGCCTCTCTGCGGGGGTGCAAGCTGCCGATGCGGTGATTCACCTGGCCGGAGCCGGCATTCTCGATAAGCGTTGGTCAGCTGCCTACAAGCGCGAGTTGGTTGAGAGCCGTCTTTGCACCACACGGCAACTCGCGGAGCTCGCTGCAAAGCATGGGACGGGTTGTTTTCTGACGGCCTCGGCGATCGGTTACTACGGCCCGTCGGAGGTTGAAGGTCTTGAGGAGTCGGCACCTGCTTCCAACGATTTTCTCGGGAAGCTTTGCGGCGATTGGGAGGCTGCAGCTGAGGCTGCGCGTGAAGCTGGAATTCGCACGGCCTCGGTGCGAATCGGTGTTGTGCTCGGTCAAGGGGGCGGGGCCCTGTCCCGCATGCTCACGCCGTTCAAGCTGGGCCTCGGAGGTCCTCTTGGCTCAGGGCGACAGTGGATGAGTTGGATCCATCTCGACGATCTCTGTGGAATCTTTCTGGCCCTGTTGTCGAAGGATTCTTGCCAGGGCGCCTACAACGGAACCGCTCCACACCCCGTGCGTATGGGCGAGTTCACGAAGACGCTCGGCCGCGTGTTGCGTCGGCCCGCTGTCTTACCCGTCCCCGGCTTCGCCATGAAGCTGTTGCTGGGCGAGTCCGCGGACGTCCTGCTCCGCGGACAACATGTGGTGCCGAAGCGGGTGCTGGAAGAGGGTTTCGTTTTCCGCTTTCCAGAGCTCGAGCCTGCGCTTCGCGACCTGACAGCCTGACCGGCTTTCAGACTTCTTCGAGATAGCGGGGCAGCATCGCGCGCCAGGTTGGCCAGTCGTGGTCGTACTCTGTGCCCCAGGGATCCACTCGATTGGGCACGCCCTTGGCTCCTAGAATTCTGGCCATGGACCAGTCTTGCTCGGGGTCTTCCCAGCGACCGCCTCCGTGACACATGAGAATGTGTCGCTTGCGCAGCAACTCAAGTTGCTCGCCGTCGGGGAGGTTGGGAACAAAGTGCATGGGAGATGAGTGGTAGAAGTCAGAATCTTCTTCTGCAGGGTTGATGCCCTTGATGAATCGCTGGATGTCGTATGAGCCGCTCATGCAGATGGCGCGACTGAAGATGTCCGGGTGGCGACAGATGGAGGCCATGGCATTGAAGGCGCCAATGGATGCGCCAGCGACAACAATTTCGATGTCGTCCTGTTCACAGTCGCGTCGGATGGTGGGCACAACTTCCTTGTGCACAAACGAGTCGAAGTCGTTTTGCAACTTCGTTGCATGCTGTGCAGATGTCGACGTGTCTCCCCAGGCCCGTGCTGCGATGCTGTCGACGGAATAGATCTTGATGCGCTCATTCGATAAGAGGGGGTCGAGCACGCGAATCATCAACATGCGCTCGATCTCTTCAGCGTCACCTCCGGCCGTGGGGTAGAGCAGGACAGGTGTCCCGTAGGTTCCCCAGCGCACCAACTTGACGTCGGTCTGGAGGCGTTCTGAGTGCCACGTAGCGGATTCCTTCACGGCCTGGTTCCTCGTTGCGGGAGCCTTACCTTATGTTGCTCCGAGCGTTCTGAACAGATCTTGCTCAAGTTCAGAGCTTGGTCAGCAGGTGGCACTCGGAGGTCCTTGCTCTGCCTGGGTTTTTCGCCAGAGTTGGACGCGGTCCCAGAAGTGCTGCGTGAACGAGTCCACTTCGTGCGCCGGGAAGAGTGCGGTGACCTTCTGCTGGATGGCGTCGTGGGCATGCGTGGATTGGAAGTATTCGGAGGCCACCGCTTCCAGGTCGCCGAGATGAGTTTGGCAGAAATCCTCGAAAGCATCTGCAGACAAGCGTTCGCGGGCAAGCTGTCCGAAGGCCGAGAGCCGGTCTCGCAAGGGCATGTCGGGGTCTTTTTCGACGATGTCGAAATAGGGCTGCCAGTCGAGGGTTAGTGGGCAAGCGCGTCGAGTCGCGGCGCAGAAGAGCGCCCACCGCACCTTGGCGAGCACCAGCCACGGGAAGTGGAAGTGGAGTGAGGTGACCTGGCTGTCAGGGCATGCATTGGCAAAATCAATGGGCTGCCAGATGCCGTCGCCTCGCAAGGCTTCGCATGAGTTGAAGTCCCAGCCAAAGAACGAGTTGATGGTGAGCGTCATGTCTTTCAGAAGCTGCCGGTCCTCTTCTGAGAGGTCGCCTTCCTCGACCATGTAGCGTTCATGCAGCGCCGCGCTCGGATCATATTGGACGATTCGGACCTGTGGTCCGACTCCGACGCAGCGTGCAAAGTAGTCAAACGGTTCGACCGCCTTTTGCAGATGCATGACAAGTCGGCCGCTTTTCTCGTAGGCGTCGCGCAACTGCTGCTCGTCGTCGATGCGGCTGACGCCCTTCCACGCCCCTCCGTCATAGGGCTTCATGAACATCGGGTAGCCCAGTGATTTTCCGACTTCGCCCAGATCGAACATCTTGGCGTAGCGTGAAAGCGTCGGTTGCAGGTCCTGGGATTCCTCGTACTCCTTCGGCGGGACCATCCAGGTGTCTGGCACAGGCATGCCGAGGCGCATCATGGCGCAGTAGGAGGTCTGCTTTTCCATGGATTGTAATGACCATGGATTGTTCAGCACGTAGGCGCCGTCCATGAGAATGGATTTCTTGATCCATTCCCGCGTGGTGGGATACCAGTGAGTCACGCGGTCGAGGATGACGTCATAGGGCGTGCTTGCACGCAGGTCGTAAGGCTCAATGGCGACGCGACTCACGTCGAAACGGATCGTGTTTCCGTCGATGGGTATTGAGAGGTCCAGGCGGCGGACAATCTCCTCGAAGCAGAGCGGCCAGCAGAGATCGGCACCCAATGAGAGCCCGATGCGCCTTGTGATGTCAGCCACAACTTCCTCCTGATCTGGTGAGCGCCCCCGAAACGGGGACGTTATTCATAAACCATCCACAGGGGGCCCGGGAAGAGCCAGGACAGGCCCTCGCGGAGCCGGTCGCGCCAGTTCTCCCAGTTGTGCCCATCGCGGGCTTCCACGAATCGAAGGCTCATGCCGGCTTGCTGGAGTCTCGGC
>JAQWOM010000003.1 GCA_029245865.1 Planctomycetota bacterium | reverse complement strand
ATGCGTTCGCGAAGTGAGTTCGAGGGGGGCTCCTCGAGAGCTTCGAGTACAGCACGGCGTATCGATGCCGGATTGTCCGGCTGGCAGTAACGAGCGTGCTGGCCGAGATACTCGACCGTGCAGCCTCCCTCCGTGGCAACCAGCGAACAGCCACACAATGCGGCCTCCAGGCTGGCCAGCCCCGGGGTCTCATACCAGCTCACCAAGGCATGCACCCGAGCCTCGCGATAGGTCCCGGCTATTTCGTCAGGTGTCAGTCCTTCCAGGAAGCGCACGTTTTTGCCGCTTTCCTTCCGGCATTGGCGGGCGTAAGCCCCAGCCGTCGGGCCTGGTTTGCCTGCGAGAGTTAGTGGGATTTCTGTGTCACGCAGAGCGCGGATGAGTGCGAGCTGATTCTTGCGCGGTTCGATGCGCCCGGCGCAAAGAACGCCGGTCCGTGTGGCCGGCGCTCCGGCGAGATGAAACATGTGGTTGTCCGCACCTGCGGGGACGATTGTCGAGGGCACTGTGAGGCCGACGAGTTTTTCCAGTGCCCGTTGTTCCGCCACGCTGGCCGGCAGAGTTCGATCAATAGATCTGAGGATGGCTCGTGCCCCTCGGCGGAATCCGAGTGCGAGGCGTGTCTCGGTCAGAGAGCTTGGCACGCGTCTGATCTGATCTGCCCATTGATAGGCGAGTCTGATGTTGCGAAGGGCGCCCGTGCCGAGGCTGCGGGCAATCATTCGTTGTGGAAGAGAACGTCCGTAGCGATCGAAAGCATCGCTCGCCCAGAAGATAGGCGTGAGAAGTGTGGGGATCTTCCGCGTGCGAAGCATGCGGCAGTGGTGCAAGTTCTCCCACAACCGATCCAGATGAAAGAGGTGGACGACGTCGTAGTGCTCGAGATTGCGACCCGGGGTGGGGGTCATGGTGATTTCGACGCCAAGCTTGCCCAGCGCTTCCGCCGTGCGCAGCACCTGGATCGTGTCGCCACCTGGCTGCTCTTCGAGCGAACGACGAATCAGCCAGAGTGCCCGCATGTTTCTCCGCAATCGTTCACGCCGGTGTGTGGGCACTTCATGATGTCATGGCGACCTCGCCCGACATCAAGTCGGGGTCCGAGTTCGCTTGCGTGCTCATGTGTTCAGTCTTCCATTCCTGAAAAGGCTTGGTGTGCATGGTGCCGTTGAGAAGCACTTCTCGGATCCGCTGGGAGGCGAGGCCGTCGCCGTACACCGGCCGAACCTGTGCCATGGACTCCCATGCGACGGGATCTCCGAGTAGCGCGCTCGCCGTTTCCACAATGCGTTCCGCATTTGTGCCGACCAGCTTGACGTTGCCCGCGACCACAGCCTCCGGGCGCTCGGTGACTTCGCGCATCACCAGCACGGGTTTGCCAAGTGCTGGCGCCTCCTCTTGCACACCCCCTGAGTCCGAGAGGATGAGTTTTGCGCGGTTCATGAGCGCTAAGAAGGAAAGGTAGTCGAGTGGCTCCACCAATGTGATGCGGTCGTTGTTGCCGAGGATTTTCTCGACCGGCGCGCGCACGTTGGGGTTGAGATGCACCGGGTAGATCACGCGAAGAGCCGGGAATCGCCGTGCGATTTCTTGGATACCCCGGCAGAGTTCTTCGAAGGGCTTTCCGAAGTTTTCGCGGCGATGTGCCGTGACGAGAAGGAGCGGCGCATCCCCGGGGTCGAGTTCACCGGGCAGAGGGCGATCTGCTGAGAGCTCAAGAGCCCACTGGGTCGCGTCCACCACGGTGTTGCCGGTGAGGAAGATGGAGTCGGAATGGACGCCTTCATTGAGCAAGGCGCTTGCAGCGGCTTCGGTCGGCGCGAAATGGATGTCGGCAGTCACACCTGCGATGCGGCGGTTGACTTCCTCGGGGAATGGGTGCTGCCGATCTCCCGTACGCAGACCTGCTTCGACATGTGCGAAGCGCTTGCCCATGAAAAAGGCGGCCAGACCTGAGGCCATGGCCGTCGTCGTGTCTCCCTGGGAGATGACCACATCGGGTTGCACGTCGGCGATGACTTTGCGCAAGCCGATCAGGCTACGTCCGAGAAGTTCGACGAGATCCTGATTGTCCTGCATCAGGGCCAGATCCAGGTCGGCTTTGAGGCCGAAGCTCCCGAGCGCGCTTGCCAGCATCTCTCGGTGTTGCCCGGTGGAGCAGATGACGACGTCGGCTTGGCTGTCATCCGGCGTTGCTGAGGCACAGGGAGACTTCAAGGCACGGACGACGGGAGCGAGTTTGATCGCTTCCGGGCGTGTGCCCAGAACCACGAGCATTCGCGTTTTCGTCATGGGTGAACCTCCGAAGGTGAGTGCGCGGCCTGGAGCCCAGCCCTCGGAATCCTGTTCGCAACGTCCGGGCACCATACCTGACATGCGGCTGAAAGCTGAAAGGGCGGTTTCGAAGCAGCCGGTATAGGGGATCTTCCACCGCCTGGCATGGACGGGGCTGGCTTGGTTAAGCCCTCCGGGGCAAGCATTCCGTACGATGCACCTCATGACTCGAATCCAAGATAAACCCCGCTCGGCGAGCCACCTCAGCCGAGCCCTGCTGCTTAGCTCGTGGTGTCTCTTTTGCATGTTGCCCTCCTCAGCCTGGGCAGCGGCGCAAGCTGCGGGGCCGCCGTTCTCTTCGGTACCCGAAGAACAGGCCGGCGATGAGATCCTGGCCGAGGATATCCAGGAGCATGTGGACATCCTTTCGAGCGATCTTTTCGAAGGGCGTGGGGCGGGCACGCGTGGCGAGCGGCGTGCAGCCGGGTACATCGTCTCGGTGCTCGAGGAGATCGAAGGCCTCGAGCCAGCCGGTGATGACGGGACGTGGTTCCAGGAATTTCCCGTACCAGCAAAGATGGTCATGGACGAGGTGGAGTTCGAAGTCGGGCGGAACGTGTTGGCGATGTTGCCGGGCTCAGATCCGGAGCTTGCGAGCGAAGTCATCGTGATGGGCGCGCATTACGATCACGTGGGGCCGCGAGGATTGCACGGTGGTTCACTCGGCGGCATTGGAGAGATCCACAACGGGGCAGACGACAACGCTTCGGGGTCATCGTTGCTGCTGGAGGTTGCGGCCGCGCTGGCGACTTCTGAACGGCCGCGTCGGTCGGTGATGTTCCAGTGGTATTCAGCAGAAGAACTGGGGCTCGTGGGCAGCAAGCACTGGGTGGCTCACCCGACCGTGGAGTTGGAGAGAGTGATGGCGATGCTCAACTTCGACATGGTGGGTCGCCTGACGGGCAGCACGTTGCTTGTAGGCGGGACAGGCAGTTCCCCCGAATTAGAATCCATGATCGAGGCCTCTCGAGGCTTTCAGGGTCTCGACTACGTGATCGATCCGCCGGGCAATGCTCCCTCGGACAACTCGTCGTTTTACGAGGCTGGCATTCCGGTGCTGTTCCTGTTCACCGGCGTTCATGCCGATTACCACCGCGCCACCGACGATGCGGACAAGCTCAATGCGCTCGGGGTCGAACGCATCGCTCGGCTCGGGCGGCTTCTGATCAGGCAACTCGACGAGCGCGAGGCCTCTCTGACCTTTCGGGATGCCCCGGGCATGGCCAACTACTGGGTGCCCTCGGTGGAGTACGGGTTTTCTTTTGATCCACTGGGGCCAGAGTCGGAGGGGCAGGGTGTGGCCGAGCTTGTGGTGCTGACGCCAGACTCCCCCGCGGGGCGGAGCCGTGACCACGAGGGTCGGGGCTTGCGTGAGGGCGACGTCCTGATGAGGGTCGATGGAGAGATCCCCGGCGACTTCGCGACGTTTCAAGAGAGCTTGAGAATCACGGACGACGAGCGCAGTGCACGCACTTTCGAGTTTCTGCGTGATGGGGGCGAACTGTTGCGTTTCACGATCCAGCCCGAAGTTCGCTGACCGAGTCAGGCGCTTTTAGCTGTCCGCGACTTCGGCCCGGCCCATCTCTCTTAACTGTGCGCGCAGTCTTTCGGCTGCCTGATCAAGGTCTTCGGCAGACGCGTCGCGATCCGCGCGTGAGAAATTCATGTCTCCGAGTTCCCAGATGGGCAGCAGGTGATAGTGCACGTGGGGCACTTCGAGCCCGGCGACCATGAGGCCGACCTTGGGTGGGTTCCAGGCCTGATGAATCGCTGTCGAGAGGGTGCGCGAAACCTCGTGTAGGTGAGCTGCGAGCTCTGCAGGGACATCGATCCAGTGATCGATCTCAGCACGTGGCACCACAAGGGTGTGTCCGGGCCGAATGGGCTCGATGGTGAGGAAAGCGACGCAATACTCGTCTTTCCAGACGAATCGCGCGGGCAACTGACCGTCGATGATGCGTGTGAAGAGGCTGGCCATGATGGGTCTCGTAGCTCGGTGTCGGGAAGGGGGCCTGCGCCCGCCAACTGGGCTCGGATATACCACGCATGGGGTGGCGCACCCTCGCCGATCTGGTGTCGTGGCCACTCGATATCAAGAGCATTTCATGGATTTGAGGCTAGGAGAGACTCGCCGGGTTCCTGGTGCCTCAGGAGCGATCGACTCGGGAGATTCGTTTCCCGTTGGATCGACACGGACTCACGGGGGATCATGTCTCCCTCAAGGTTTCGTCGTTTGGCTCGTTCACTCGGTGAGCGACCTGGCGACTGGTTTCAACCAGGGTCTTTCATGCTTGCGATGGTTGTCATGTTGGGGGTTGTTGCCGCACTCCTCCTTTACGGCTTTGGCTACTGGGCCTGGGTCGCCGCAGGCGCCTTCGCACTCGAACGCTGGTGGACGCTTGGCTTCCGTGTCGGAGGCGAAGAGAGCATTCTGCTGGGGCTCTTGTGCACGTCGCTGTGGATCGGAGCGGCCCTGCTGTTTGGATTCCAACCCTGGCGACGTGAGTTGCTGACTCGGCATGTCATGCGTGTTATCGGGCCCATGCTCCCCGTGCTCAGTGACACGGAAAAAGAGGCGCTCGATGCGGGCACAGTCTGGTGGGACGGGGAACTGTTCAGTGGCAAGCCAGCCTGGAGAAAGCTGTTTCAGTTCAAGGTCTCTGGGCTGACTCAAGAAGAGCAAGCGTTTCTCGACGGCCCTGTCGAACAGGTGTGTTCGATGGTGCGGGATTACGAAATCACTCAGGCGGGAGACTTGCCGCCGGAAGCCTGGAGCCACCTGAAGCAGCACGGCTTCTTTGGAATGATCATTCCAGAGAAGCACGGAGGGCTGGGTTTCAGTGCGCAAGCACACTCCGCGGTGATCACCAAGTTGGCGAGCCGCAGTTGCGCACTCGCCGTGACGGTGATGGTTCCCAATAGCCTGGGGCCAGCAGAGTTGATCTTGCACTACGGAACGGACGCGCAACGCGAGCACTGGTTGCCGCGCCTGGCGTGCGGCGAAGAAATGCCGTGTTTCGCTCTCACGGGGCCGGAGAATGGCAGCGATGCAGCTGCCATGCGCGCACAAGGTGTTGTGTGCAAGGGTCTCTGGGACGGGGAAGAGGTCCTGGGCCTTCGGCTCGACTGGAAAAAGCGCTACACGACGCTTGGCCCGGTGGCGAGTGTCATTGGTCTGGCTTTCAAGATGTACGACCCCGATCATTTGCTGGGCGATGTTGAAGATCTGGGGATCACGTGCGCGCTGATTCCCTCTGACACACCGGGAGTCCAGATCGGTGACCGACACGATCCGATGGGAGTGGCTTTTCTTAACGGTCCGAATGAAGGTCACGATGTCTTCGTACCGATAGACGCCGTGATTGGTGGCCAGGCCATGGCAGGGCAGGGGTGGCGCATGCTCATGGACTGTCTGGCTGCAGGTCGGAGCATCTCTTTGCCCAGTCAGTCGTGTGGAGCCTCTCAGCTCACGGTGCGCTACACGGGTGCGTACTCCACGGTTCGCGAACAGTTTCATCTCTCTGTGGGTCGCTTCGAGGGTGTGCAGGAAGCGCTCACACGAATTGTTGGCCTGAACTACACGCTGAATTCCGTTCGCACGCTCATCGCAGCTGCTGTGGATGCGGGTGAAAAACCTTCGGTCCTGTCTGCTGTCGTGAAGGCTTACGCGACGGAATCTATGCGCGGCGTGGTGACGGACGGGATGGATGTCGCTGGCGGCGCTGGTCTCTCACGTGGGCCGGCGAATGTTCTCGCACCCGTTTTTCAGGCGTCTCCCATCGGGATCACCGTTGAGGGAGCGAACATTCTGACGCGGACCATGATCATCTTCGGGCAGGGTGCCATTCGTTGCCACCCCTTCGTGCAGGAGGAATTGGCCGGCGTGGCCGACCGAGATCTCGTGCGTTTTGACAAGGCATTCTGGGGCCATGTGAATTTTGTCGCCTGCAACGTGGCGCGCGCCTTTGCACGCTCGTTTGTGATCCTCCCCATGGCCACGGAACACGGGGGGTGGGAGGTTGGACGGCTACTGGGCCGTCTCTCTCGGATGAGCTCCGCATTTGCCGTGCTGGCAGATGTTGCCATGGCAACTCTGGGCTCAGACCTGAAGCGCAAGGAACGGCTTGCGGGGCGGTTCTCGGATGCAGTGGCCTGGATGTTCCTGGCGAGTGCGACGGCCAAGCGGTTTGTTGATGAAGGGCGACTCGAAGCAGATCGAGCTGTCATGCGATGGAGCATTGAGCACGCGCTCTGGAAGACACAGAACGCTTTGGTCGAAATTCTCGACAATCTGCCGATGCGCCCGGCCGCTTGGTTGTTGCGTCTTTTACTTTTCCCGTTGGGGACGCGCGCAAAGCCGCCGAGTGACCGGGTGGCTACGGAGGTTGCTGTTGGCGTTCTCGCGCGGGGCGAGCAGCGCTTGCGTCATACCCCCGACATGTTCACGCCTCCTGAGGATGAGCCGGGCCTCGGGGCACTTGAGAAGCATCTTCGTGCGATCCTGGATGCGACAGGGCCCCAGGCGCGCTTGCGTGCAGCCCGGCGCGAAGGTCGCATCAAGTCTGTTGCCGGCAACGAGGGCCTGCAAAAGGCTGTCGAGTTGGGTGTCCTGAACGAGGCCGAAGCAGATCTGATTCGTGCGGCTCGGCAGGCGCGCGATGCGGCGATTCAGGTCGACGCTTTTAGCCAGGAGATGTTCCTGAACATCAGGGGCTGACCAGAGCGAGGCACTCTCCGCTTTCAGTCGACGTGAAGAAACAGATCCGTGGAGTCGCAGCTCACGTCGTAGGTTTCCACGTCTGCAGCCGAAGGCGGTCCGCAGACCCCCGTGCGCACATCCACAGAAGCGCCGTGTAGCGGGCAATAGGCGGTTGTTCCAGTCATGTTGCCGTCCGAGAAGAACCCGCCCGCGTGCGGGCAGGCGTCGTCGATGGCGTAGTACTGTCCCGTGGTGTTGAACACGGCGTAGCGCTTTCCTTCGACTTCGATGCAGGTTCCCTTGCCCACGGGGAAATTTTCAGCGGGTCCGATGTTTTTGAGAACCACGATCTCTGCTCCGGTTGATAGGTGATTGAATCGCCCCCTGGCCTCCCTTGGCCTCCCCAGGGCCCCTCGTCCACTAATTGTGAGATGGGCCGGTGGGTTTTGGCTGTAAGGGGGGGTGGGGTCCAGCGTCTCACGGGATTGTAAGGAATGGCCTGAGCGGAGTCAGTGGCTCGACGATACGATGCTTGGCTGAAGTGTCAGGCTATTCTCTGATCTCACGGTGCCGTGCTGGAGCATGACATGTTGAACCTTCCGATTCTTGCCTTCTTGGTCGCTCTCGGGCCTCTCATGGGTGCGCAAGACGCAGGGTCTGCCGTGACAGAGAAAGAGCTCCGAGAGGCGTTTCGTAAGGAATATGCGTCCACGGATGAAGCGGCGCGTTCCGAGGCGATTACGGCCTTGAGCGACGCTTCCCGCACCCTTCCAGATGGGGGCTCTAGCAAGATGCTCGCACGGACGTTTGCGAGTGCCATGAAGAGCGACAAGTCGCCCGCTGTCCAGGCGGCAGCTGTCGGTGCGCTTGCTTGGGGGCGTCACGTCGAAACATCTATAGATGCCATGAGCGACATGTTGCATGAGTTGAGCAAGTTGAGTGCGAAGCTCTCCACGCGACCTGACGAAGCCTCTCGGACTCAGCGTCGCCAGGCGACGCAACTGTACACGCAGCTTTGTCAGGCTTTGAGCCGTCACCCAGATGATCGTTCTCTCAAGGCACTCGAAGATGAGCTGAGGAAGCAGAGGCCGCGCTCTGGGAGCGGCTCGGCTTCTGTCGAGTTTGTTCGACCGCTGTCGACGGCCTTGCTGCAACTTGGTTCGCAAAAGGCCGTTGAGTGTGTCGTCTCCACGACGGCAGTCTTCTCCGGATCTGCGCTGGTCAATAACGGTGGCACTGCGCGAGGCTTGCACGAAGTGCTCGCCGCTTATTCAGAAGAGGTCGGTTACGGTGCAGCGGCTTATTCAGATCGATATGACCAATTCTGGCGGAAGTGGCTCAAGGAGCATAAGAGTGATTTGCCGCCCAAGCTTGGGAAGTTGAAAGAGCCTGTCGAGGCGCCGGAGTACCGCCCAAACAATCGAAGCCGGGATCGTAAGCGCCCGGGTGAACGCGAACGGCCATAAGCCGACTCTCTCTTGGAGAACCCAGACCGTTGAAACTCAAGGTGATTCTCGGCGCGTGCCTGTGGACGTTGCTCATCACCGTAGCCCACGTTCACTACAACGTGGGGTGGGAGAGGTTCGCCTCGAAGACGCGCGAGTTCCTCGGCTGGGAGCGAGAGGAACTTATTGTCGGGTTCCTACCGGTGACATGACACCTTACCTGCCCGGTCACCAGTTGGGTGACCAAGCACAGCGAGACGGACTCGCTCTTCCGTAGCCAGAAGTTCACGGATTGGCCGACGGTGACGGAAGCGCTCAGCGCGAAGGAGATCGGCGCCGCCTTCATCCTGGCTCCCCTGGCCATGCAGTTGGCCCAGACAGGCATCCCGATCAAGGTGGTCTATCTAGGTCATCGGGATGGGACGGCTCTCGTTGTTCGCGAAGACTCAGACATTCGCGACTTTGGTGACTTGCGCGGCAAGACTGTCGCCATCCCCAGCCGTTACGCGAACCAAAACCTGCTCATGTACAAGATGATGAAAGAGTGGAACATGCCAGAGGACTCCATCGAGCTACGTGAGGTGCCTCCTCCTGAGCATCCGACAGCGCTCCTTGAAGGGAGCATCGATGGATACATCGTGGGAGAGCCGTTTGCTGCCAAAGCTGAAGTCGGCGGCTACGGGCGCGTGCTCTATCACACAAAAGATATCTGGGAAGATTTCATATCCTGCGTTCTTGTTGTCCGACAAGACCTGATTGATAACGACCGGGAACTGGTCCAGGAACTGGTGGACGGTATTGCCAAGTCAGGCAAGTGGCTTGATGAGGACATGGATCATCGGATGGATGCAGCTGAGATGGCTGCTGAGCACTACTACTTTCAGGACCCAGAACTCTTGAAGTTCGTTTTGAGCAAGCCGGTAGACCGAGTGAAGTACACGAATCTTGCTCCACTGAAATCGAACTTTGACGAAATCATGGAACTGGCCGTGGAGATGGGCATCCTCTCGGAGAGGATCGAATTTGAAGAGTATTCGGACGACAGCTTCGTGAAACCTCTGGACGCGATTGACTGGGGTATGGACGCCTTGCCGAAAGCGGCTGCAGGTGTGAATGGAGATGGCGAGTGAGTACCTGGCCTTTCGTTGTCATGGTGGCCGCTGTTTTCATTCAGCGAACCTCAAAAGGCTGGAGCGAAGTGGCGCAGAAAGTGGTGATGCCTCTGGGCGTTGCGGCCATTGGCGTCTCACTGTGGCAGCTGGGATGTGACTGGGCGGGAGCGGAGATCATTCCGACTCCTTGGCGTACGGCGCTGGCCATGCGTGAAATTACCGCCAGTGACCGTTTGCTTGGCGACTCGCTTGCGAGCTTGTACCGCGTGACCTGGGGGTTCCTGCTCGCAGCGGCCACGGCGATCCCATTGGGTCTCGTTGTGGGTTGGTCGACACGCTCCTTTTGGGCTATGAACCCGATCATCCAGGGGCTGCGGCCTATTTCGCCCATCGCGTGGATTCCTTTCGCCATCCTTTGGTTTGGGATTGGCGATGGAGCAGGCATCTTTTTGATCTTCCTTTCGAGTTTCTTCCCTATTTGCGTGGGGACCATGGCCGGTGTGCGAAATATCAGTCTGGTGCATCAACGCTCAGCCGCAAACTTTGGTGTGTCAGGCTTTGAACTCATGCGCCGTGTGGTTTTGCCTGGAGCTATGCCACAAATCATCACCAGTTTGCGAATTGCGCTTGGCGTTGCGTGGCTGGTGATTGTTGCCGCAGAAATGTGCGGCATGGACTCTGGCCTCGGATACCTCATTAATGACGCTCGCTTTATGGGCAACCGTTACGATCTTGTTGCGGCGACAATGATGGTCATCGGCCTCATTGGAATCGTGCTGGACCTACTCATTCGGCGTCTTGAAAACTTCGACGAAGTGAAGTGGGGGTATGTGAAGCAGTGACCCAGCACGAAAGCAAAATCACGGATCCGAAGGTCGTCGTTGAGGGTGTCTCGAAACACTTCATGCGGCGTGACGAAGAGCTCCCTGTCCTTGAAGACATTGACCTGGCCGTGAAACCGGGTGAATTTGTGTGCATTCTCGGTCCCTCTGGGTGTGGCAAGAGCACCTTGCTCAATATCGTGGCTGGTTTTGAAAAACCGAGCGCCGGGCGCGTCACGATCGAGGGGGAGGAGGTCACAGGTCCGGATCCACGTCGTGTGTTTGTGTTTCAGGAGTACGGGATCTTTCCGTGGGCGTCCGTGTGGGACAATGTCGCACTGGGCTTGCGCAATATGACTGACAAGCGCAAGCAGCAAGAAACCGTGGAGCATTACATCAACCTCGTGGGCCTTGGTGGCTTTGAGTCGAGCTACCCGCGTGAATTGTCAGGCGGTATGAAGCAACGTGTCGAAGTGGCGCGTGCCCTGGCTGTCTCGCCAGATGTCATCTATATGGATGAGCCCTTTGGTGCATTGGATTCACTCACACGGCTCACCATGCGTGCCGAGCTCATTCGAATCTGGCAGGCCGAAGAAAAGACCATTCTCTTTGTGACTCACGATGTCGATGAGTCGATCCAGTTGGCAGAACGCATTGTGGTGATTTCGGACCGACCCGGGCGTATCGCCGAGGTTGTTGATGTCGACCTCCCACATCCGCGGGATCTGGGTAGTCCCGAGTACGGGCAGATCAAGAACAGGCTGTATGAGCTGCTGGGTGTTTCGAACGTTGTTTGAGATGAGTTCTGGAAGGCCTCCGTTTCACCTGGCGTTTGCCGTACACGACCTGGCTGCTGCACGAGCGTTCTATGGACGCTTGTTGGGTTGCCCTGAGGGTCGTAGCAATGATCGCTGGGTCGACTTCGATCTCGCGGGGCACCAGATCGTTGCGCACCTCGTAAAGAGGACACCTCAAGACTGCGACACAGGCCCTTTACCAGATTCCGAAAACCAAACCAATGAGGTTGATGGAGACGCCGTGCCAGCTCGGCACTTTGGTCTCGTGTTGGAGTGGAGTGCCTGGGAGGCTTTGGTGGCACGGCTTCGTGCGGCCGAGACGCAGTTCCTGGTGCCACCTCGGGTTCGCTTTCGTGGTGAGGCGGGAGAGCAGGGCACGCTCTTTCTCACGGACCCCAGCGGGAATGCTCTGGAGTTCAAGGCATTTCGTGACCCCGCCCGGCTCTTCGTCCGGGAATGAGTCGAGCGTCCCGTCACCGACGTTGTTTCGGTTTCCCAGTCCGTTTACCCGGTTCTCAGCGATCGAATGGCTGGTGGTGACCTCTGTTCAAGCTCGTTGCGCTCGCGGACAGTGTTCGGATCGCGAAGGGATCTGAGCGAGGTGTTTCGCTGCAGAGCCGCATGCAATCCGGGGGCACGACTTCACCGGGATGTGAGTGAAGATCCGATGGCGGGACTGATACACTTTGAAGGCCGCCACGTCCCCCCGTCACCTGTGGCTGAGTGCCTTACTCCCTTCGGAATGTCCGATGCTCTACTCTGCGACCATTGAATACGCATTGCGTGCATTGGCGCATATCGCGACTTTAGAGTCAGACGAACGGATTCTTGCCCGTGATCTGGCCAGCGCGACGAATGTTCCGCGACAGTTTCTTGGCAAAATCTTGCACCGACTCGCCAAAGTCGGCCTTTTGGATTCCGCCAAAGGGCGAGGAGGTGGGTTCCGATTCCAGCGGCCGGCACATGAGATTATTGTGTCGGATGTGGTGAATGCGCTTGAGGGCGGAGACATCACAAAGCAGTGCGTTTTGGGTCTGGACGAATGCAACGACGAGCAGCCCTGCCCGATGCACGATCAGTGGAAGGTCTTTCGTTCGGCGCTGGCAGAACGCGTGTATGCCATGACCATCGCGGACCTTGGCAGAAATCTGAAGGCCAAGCGGATGTTGCACGAGGCGAGAGCTTCGGCTCCCCAGGAAGTCAGGCCTGGCTCCTAAGCGTTGCTGGGCTGTCGAGCGGGTAGGAGTCGCGCCAGGTTTCCGCCCATGATGTTTTCGACCTGCTCCGAGCTTGCGCTGGCAGCCCCGAGTGCAGCCAACTGATTGTCACGGATGTCCTCTCGGTAGCCGCGAGGGAAAGTGCTCGAGTCAGTGCCGAACAGGATTCGTTCCGATCCGTAGACGTTGAGTGCGTCTGCGAACACATCGGCCAACTCGATGCCGCCCGGCTTGGAGCGCACCCAGTCATTGCTAGAGGACGTGTCGATATAGACATTCTCGCATTGCATACCCAGCATCAGCACTTCACGAAAGAATCCCCCTCCGAAGTGAGGGACGACAAAGTTGACATCAGGAAAGCGGTTGGCAGCAGGCACCAGCGAGAGGGGGTTGGCGAACGAGAGGTCGTATGGCCGTGGCAACCCGAGGAGATCGCGGAGCTTCACCGAGAGAATCCCACAGTGCACGATGACCGGAGCTTCGTGAGCCTCTGCCAATGCATAGATGTCATGACAGCAATCGGCGTCGGGAAGAAAGTGATGCATGGCCGGGAAAGTGAGTAGGCCTCGAAAGCCCAGGTCGCCGAAGGCTTTCTCCACGAAGGGCACGGCTTTGTCGGTCGTTGGATCAACAAGGGTGTAGGGCAGCAAGCGCCCCTGGGATCGCCGTGCGGCCTCGGCCACAGCCTCCGCCTCGGTCGGCAGGCTGGCGAAGGTCACCATGCGCTCCACGCCATGGACGCCCATTTCCTCGAGCCATCGATCGGTGTGAGCACCAATGTCATCCGAGGGTATTTCGATGCCTGTGGCATCGGATACTTCCTGAAGGAGTGTGTTGGAATCTTCGGTGCGAGGTGAGAGCGCTGCGAGGGTTTCGAAAAACGGTCGCGAGAAGAAGTGTGTATGGGCGTCCTGGATTGTCATGCGTTTGATGATATCAGGCGGGAACCTGGATTCAGGCGGTTAGACTGAGTTGATGAGTCGTGAGCGGCTGGGGCACGCGGGCTTTCTGGGCTTTCTGGCCACACAGGCTCTCGGCGCGTTCAATGACAACGCCTTTCGCTTCGCCATGTTGTTTGCCATCCGGGCGGCATCTGAAGGCCCAGCCCAGAGCCGCCTGACAGGTTTGGCGCAGGTTCTTTTCGCCGTCCCTTTCGTGCTCTTTGCGGCCTGGTCCGGGACGTTGGCAGATCACTTCGGCAAGAGCCGGATCATTGTCCTGGCGAAGGTCACTGAAGTCCTGGTGATGATGTTGGGTGTGCTGGCTTTCGCATCCGGAAGTTCTGTGAGTCTTCTGTGCGTCCTATTTCTGATGAGTACTCAGAGCACTTTCTTCGGACCTGCAAAGTACGGTTGGGTCGCAGAGACAGTTCCCGAAAAGAACCTTGCGCGAGCGAATGGGCTCGTGCAAATGACCACCATGGTGGCCATCGTTTCCGGGCAAGTCTTTGGCGGTGGCTTGTTTGAGTCCTACCGCGACGACTTGTCCACCGGAGCATGGATCTTTGTGGTCGTAGCCGCCATGGGAGTCGCCACGGCGCTTCTCGTGACGCGGGTTCCTGCGAGCCGTCCTGAAGCCACTTTCAGCAAGAACCCCTTCGGTGATCTCAAGAAAACCTGGAGTGCTGCGCGAAGAGACCGCCGATTGCTTTACGCAGTGCTGGGCATCGGTCATTTCTTCTTGCTGTCCGCGCTACTGCAGATTGACCTCTTGGTTTACGGCGAAGACCTGCTTGGCCTGGGAGACGCTGCTTCGGCTCGGCTTGTTGCCACGGCGGTTGCGGGTATTGCCCTTGGCTCAGTACTTGCTGGCCGTCTTTCGAGAGGAAGGGTGGAAGTGGGGCTCGTGCCACTGGGCGCTTTGGCGATGGGGCTCGGCATTTTGGGATTGGCTCTTTGCGAACCGGTGCCGCTGGACATTCAGGTGGTCTCGTCAGGTGGGCTTGCCGACGTCCTGTTCTTGCGGGGGTTCTGGGTCCAGATCCTGCTCGTTTTTCTCACCGGGATTGCGGGCGGGCTTTTCATCGTGCCGCTTTATTCAATGCTCCAGTTGCTTGCACCCGCCGGCCAGAAAGGGCGGTTTTTGGCATTCGGAAACATGGTCAGTTTTGTCGGTATTGGTCTTGCATCCATATTCATTTGGCTCCCGGCAGAATTGGGGCTGAGCATTCGCACTCAGTTTCTGATGATCGCCGTGTTGTCTGTCATCGGAACGTTAGGGGCGTTGAAGATCTATCCCGAAGCGTGCGCCCGCTTTCTTGCTTGGGCACTGACTCACACTTTCTTTCGGCTTCGTGTCCGTTTTGCAGACCGTGTCCCGGAAGAGGGGGGGGCCTTGCTTGTGGGCAGCCCTGCAAGTCTAAAAAATATGCTGATACTCGTGGCGAGCTCTCGGCGAGAGCTCTACTTCTTCACGCCACCCAAGCGCCTTGAAGGCCGGATCTCTTCGAGACTCTTTCGTTTGCTTGGAGATGTTTCTACTGGCGCCGATAACACACCAGATACGTTTGAATCTTCGGGGCAAGTCCTCAGGAACCATTTAGATGAGGGGCGCTTGGTCGTGATCTTGGCAGATGACTCGTCGGCCAAGGGCGGTGTCGATACGCCGGCGTTGCAGGCGACATTCAAGTTGTTAACGCAAGGGTTTCAGGTGCCGATTTTGCCCGTACACCTTGGCGGCTTTCGACGGCGTGCGTTGCTGCCAATCGTTCATGTGACTTTTGGCAAAGCTTTGCCGCCGAATTCTTCCTTGGGCGTTGTGGAAGGTGCAATGCGCGCTCTGGATGCGTCCTCAGATTGAGGAGGGCGCCTGAAAGCGAGCGCTCTCTCAAGTCAGCCGCGTTTGCGCGAAAAGGGCCAGATCCGGCTTAGCAAGCCAGATCGAGTCGGAGGCTCTTCGGAAAGCTCTTTGAGCACGGTCTCTGCGGCGCGGAGATAATCTTTCACGCAAGGGACGCAGCCGCTGTCACAGCAAACGTAATTTTTGGGGTCTGCTTGGCCGCAGACGAGGCGTTGGACGGAGTCGGCGAGGGTCACATGCAGATTGTTCTTCTGCATTGCCTTCTTGAGCACTTCATCGAAGTGCGGATGATGGATAATGTTCTCGCGCGGTCCGTTTGTCATAAAACGAAGTCTAACGTGGAAAGTGCTTTTCGCCATCATGGGGCACAAGTACCCATGTTGGGCGCCTTTTTCGAACCGGGTCTCTGAATATGAATCGTCCGTTCAGCAACTGCTTGGCCGCGTTGTGTCTGCTCTCCGTGGCATGTACATCAGCTCCGCTGACCGGGCGGAGTCAGTTCCTCCCATTTCCTGCTTCTGTCGAGAATGAGATCGGGGCGAATGCTTGGGAAGAGGCTCTCCTCGAGGCAGATCAAGAAGGTGTCTTGGTGACAAGCGGCCCTCAAGCTGCCGAAGTGCGGCATGTGGGAAGAGCCATCGCGAATGCGGCAAAGCGTCATCCCGAAACGAGCCAACTGACTCAGGGTTACGACTGGGAGTTCGTACTGATCGAGTCGGACCAGGTGAATGCATGGGCATTGCCTGGAGGGCGGTCTGCTGTCTACACAGGCTTGCTTGGAGTTGCGACGGATGAGGATGAGCTCGCGGCTGTCATGGGGCACGAAGTGGCTCATGCATTGGCGCGTCATGCGGGAGAGCGCATGACCCAGGTCTTGATCGTGAATGCGGGGCTCACGGCCGCCATGTTGCTGTCCGAGGATATGGATCCAGAGGATCGTGAACTTCTGCTCGCCTCTCTCGGTCTTGTGAGTGAGACCGGGGTTTTGCTGCCTTTTTCTCGCACGCACGAGTCAGAGGCGGATGAGATTGGATTGCTCTTGTCAGCAGATGCAGGTTACGACCCACGTGCTGCGGTGCGTTTGTGGAAGAAAATGGCCGCTTTAAGTGCTGATCGCCCGCCGGAGCTTTTGTCGACTCATCCGAGCGAAACCACGCGTCTTGCCGACCTGGCAGAGATCATGCCCGAGGCAATGCAGGTCTGGATGCGGGCAAAGTCGGAGGGAAGGTAGCTGGTTTTGATTTGGGATGTTGCACCCGAACGGAGGGGCGCTCACCTGTCGAGTAAGAGATGCCTTCCGGGTGCCGTGCACCAGCGTGTGCCCGGGAAGGCTATTTCGTCTTTGTCTTCTGAATCCACGAGTGCAACGAGCAGCACGTCGTCCGGAGCGAGTTTGATGTGACGTTCTGTCTCATCAGTGCATGTTCCGTCAGGCTGGCAGCGGGCATAGAGAGGAGCGTCCGTTGCAGGGTTCACAGACTGCATGCCGACTTGATCCCTTGTGGCAGCTTTGTCGTCACTTTCTGGTGCGCCATGAATCCAGGGCGCTCCGGGTGTGGTTTGGTGAAGAAGTGCCGGGCCAAGCGTGGAGGCAATGGCCCCTGCCTTTGCTTGGCTTACGACGAGAACGCGAGCGCGTAGAGCCTCTTTGGCGATACCCCGAGTCGGTCCTGTCCAGCGCTCTTCTCTGAATAACTGCCGTGCACAACTGGCCGACATCGCGGCCCACTCTGAGGCGCTCGGTGAATATCCACCACCGCCCGGAGTGGTGATGGTGACCCCCAAGGCTTTGATGATGTCTTCGCCGGGCTTGCCCGATTCGGCGCGGAGCCCAAAGGGCCGCGTCATGCGGCGCTCTGCAAGGATCGATGCCTCCAAGGGGCGTAGAAACTCGAGTTCCCGGACCACGCCGTCGCCACCGCGCCAGACGCCGTCTCCTCCTGAGGCCCTGCGAATTGCGAACTGTTTCACCACGACCGGATAGCGTTGTTCCAGGACTTCGGGGTCCGTGATGCGCGTGTTGGTCATATGCGTGTGGACAGCGCTTTCGCCGTCAAAGCCGTAGCCTGCTCCGGCACCGCCGCAGATCGTTTCGTAGTAGCCAAAGGCATCATCACCCATGGAGAGGTTGTTCATGGTTCCCTGCGAGGCCGCGAGCTTGCCAAGGGCGCCGTAGAGAACGTCTACCACGCGCTGACAAGTTTCTACATTTCCGCCGACGACTGCTGCTGGATGGACAGGGTCCAGGAGAGAGCGGGGAGGGATGTAGATGTCCAGTGGCGACATGCACCCCTCGTTCAATGGAATGGGGCGATCTGCGAGTGTGCGGAAGACGTACAGGACGGCAGCACGCGTTACGGCGCGTGGCGCATTGCGATTTCCGGATTGCTGCGGCGACGTCCCAGAAAAATCTACCTGGGCACGTCCGTCCCGAATGCGGATTTCGACGCGAATGCTCGACCCGTCGTCGAGAGTGTCTTCAAAAGTTCCGCTATTCAAAGTCGAGATGACATTGCGCATGACATCAGCGGCGTTCTCTTCAACATGCTTCATCCAGCGTTGCACTGAGTCAGTTGTTTCTTGTTCGCAGAGCTCGTTCAGAAGTCTTGCGCCCATGACGTTGCATGCAACCTGTGCGCGGAGATCGCCTTCTCGCTCGTCGAGGCCTCGTGCTCCGGCATCTCTCAAGATGCCCAGGACTTCCTTTTCGTGAAAGCATGCATCGCGTAGCAGAAGTACGTCTCGGAACAGAGCTCCCTCTTCATCGATGTGTGTTGAGAAGGGAGGCATGGAGCCAGGGCGAATTCCACCGACATCGGAGTGGTGCCCGCGGTTGGCAACCAGGAAGGCCAGCTTGTCTTCACGGAAGATTGGTGAGACCACGGTCAGGTCTGGAAGATGAGAGCCGCCCCCGTAGGGATCGTTGCTGAGCCATGCATCTCCGGGCTGCATGGTCTGGCGAGCGAGAAGCCCTCGAACCGTTTCACCTATCGCGCCGAGGTGGACGGGGATGTGGGGCGCGTTCGCAACGAGATGCCCCCGTGCGTCAAAGAGCGCGCATGAAAAGTCGAGGCGTTCTTTGATATTGGTCGAGTGTGCGACTCGGCGAAGGTGTTCACCCATCTGGGATGCAATGGACATGAACCGATTGCCCATGACTTCCAGAGTGACTGGGTCGGGGGCAGCGCGAGCCTTCTCTGTAGGCTCAAGGGCTTGTTTGCCCGGCGGCGCGAGCGTTGTTCCGGGCTCAAGATCTTCAAGGATGAGTTGTCTATGGGCGTCGACTCGCGCTTTCCACCCGGCTTCGACAACAGTTGTCGCGCAGTCTTCGACCACAAGCGCAGGGCCATCGAAGCAGGCTCCAGGGTTCAGCCGTTCACGTACGAAAAGAGGCATGACACCACTGTTGTCGTCGGCAACCGCTGGGTAAGTCGTTGGCTCGGAGGCCGTTTGATTTTCGGTCACTGTCACTGCGACCGCTTCTGCTCGAGCGGCCACGATTTCCATGGGGCGTCTAGATTGTAAGAAGCCGAAGTAGCGCTCGTGCAGTGCTTCGAAGGACGCTTGCCAGTTTGCCGACCACGGAACGGTGAGCGTGGCATCTGCACCTGAGTACCGCACGTCGACGGTACGGAGAATGTGGAAATCGCGCACTCCCTGCGTGGAGAGCGAGCCGATAGCGGCAGCTACTGGAAACGGCGGCTCGGTCGCCCATGGTTCTGTGACGGCTGTAACTTCATGGCTACTGATGTTTGCTTTGCCGAGCCCCCAGGCCGAGAGAACTCCTGCGAGTGGGTGGACGACGACGTGTTGGATGCCAAGTGATCGTGCAAGTTCGCAGGCGTGCTGCCCTCCTGCTCCGCCGAAGGCGCAAAGGGCGTGGTCTCTGGGGTCATATCCGCGCGCAACGCTGATGCCACGAATCGCTTCGGCCATGCTCTCGATGGCAACACGGAGGAACCCCTTTGCACATTCTTCGGGGTCGCCGAAGGCTTCCAAGCGGTGCCGTGCAGCCTCCACGTCGAGTGTCATGTGTGGAAACCATTCAGGTCGGAGTCGACCCAAAATCAAGTTGCAGTCTGTGATCGTCGCGGGGCCGCCTTTCCCGTAGCAAGCTGGGCCCGGGTCTGCACCGGCGCTTTCTGGTCCGGCGGCAAAACGGCCATCGCGGACGCGGCAGATCGATCCGCCACCGGCGGCAACAGTGATGATGTTTAGTGCCGGCGCACGGATGCGTACGCCATCTGTGACCGATTCGTACACCCGCTCGAGTTGTTCGTCACAACGGCAGACGTCTGTAGAGGTGCCGCCCATGTCGAGTCCGATGATTCGCTGGAATCCAGCGAGCCTTCCGACCTCTTGAGTTGCGACAACACCGCCTGCGGGGCCGGAGAGTAAGGCGTCTTTTCCCGTGAAATGCTTGCGGTCCGTGAGTCCTCCGGATGACTGCATGCACAGAACGCGCGCCTGCCCTACATCAAGTTTCTCCACCGAGCGACGCAGGCATGGAGTGAGATAGGCGTCGGCCACCGTCGTGTCTCCTCGGCCGACCGCACCAATCTCAGGTGCAACACGATGTGAGAGCGTGATGCTCTTGATGCCGACTTCACGCGCGATTTGCGCGACGAGCTCTTCGTTGATCGGATTGATATGCGCATTCATGAAGAGGACAGCGACAGAGCTTTGGGACTCTTTTGCTGCCATCAACGCGTCTCGAATTTCTCCGGATTTCGGAGGTGTGCGTATCGTACCGTCTGCGAGGATACGTTCATTAATCTCTACAACGCTCGAGTGCAGCGGCACGCGTTTGCGCACACGCAGTGCGAAGATGTCGGGGCGATCTTGGCTCCCTATGTCGAGTAGGTCTCCGAATCCACGTGTCGTTAGCAGCGTGACGTGTTCGCCCGAGCGTTCGAGTAAGGCATTCGTGGCAACTGTTGTGCCAAGTCTTAGTTCATCAACTGTATAGCCGGATGCTGCGCGGGCTGTGGCGTCACCGCCCTCTGTGAGCGAGAGCAGTTTGCGTACTTCGACCTGGCCGTTCGGCCCCTTTCCCACGACATCTGTGAAGGTCCCGCCGCGATCGACCAGAAGTTGCCAACTCATGCCCCGGATTCTAGCGATGCCGAGCGAGCGAGGATGTATGCTCACGCGAGAAGCGTGTCGAAAAGAGGCCGTACCACCCCCGCCGAGTTGTCCCCATGAGCGATTTGCAGGTCTTCTGCCAGAACTGCGGGATTGATATCACAGGTCAGGAGAAGACGTTCTACGGGAATGTGCTCTGCGGTGAGGAGTGTCGCGAGAAGCTTGCGGCCGCCGTCTATTTTCGCGACGGGCCACCGGATGAGGGGGCCAAGTGGTTCTGCCCTCATTGTGCTGCCGAGAACCCGCTAGGGGATCCCCGCCAAGAGATCCGTCCAACATGCGTTCGTTGTGACAAACCTTTGGATCCAGCCAGCGCCACACCACCCAAGAAGTCAGGTTGCCTCTCGGTTGTCTTGTTGCCAATTGGCCTGGCGCTGTATCAGTTTCTGGAGTTTTGAAACGCTCAGTCCGGAGGAGCCGCTGGCTCCTGAAAGACGCGGCCGTCTTCAAGACGCACTGCGGTCAATGCCCCACCCCAGACGCAACCGGTGTCGACTGCCAGTAAGCCGGGTGCTTTGTAAAGACCGAGCGCTGCCCAGTGGCCGAACACCACAGTGGTCTCCGGCGCTCGTCGATGCGGGATTTCAAACCAAGGACGGAATCCTTTGGGTGCCGATTGAGGAGGTCCTTTGTAGGTTTCCAGAAGTTGACCCGTTGCTGTGCAGGTTCTGATGCGTGTGAAGATGGCCACAAGCGTCGCCAGTCTTGTGGCGCCGGTCAGATTTTCAGACCACTCGTCGGCGGCTCCCGCGCGAAGTGCTTCGAGCAGCAGGCGTCCGCCATCTTCACGTAGCCCTTGCTCAACTTCCCGAGCGTGGCTCGCCGCGTCTTCCAGGCTCCACTGTGGGTGCAATCCTGCGTGAACGAGGCAAGTGGAACCTTCTCGATAAAAGAGGGGTCGCCTTTGTAGCCAGTCCAGTAAGTCGTCCCGATCGTCTGCCTGGAGCACCGGGAGCAAGGTGTCTTTAGGAGAGGGTTTGCGGAGGCCCGCGGCTGTGGCGAGTAGGTGGAGGTCATGGTTTCCCAGAACGGTCACCAGGTTGTTTTCATGCTTGCGAACCCAGCGCAAGACCTCCAGGGAGGCAGGTCCTCGGTTGACCAAATCGCCGACGAGCCAGATTCGATCATGCTTTGGACGAAAATTGATACGGCAAAGAAGGCGCTCAAAGGGCTCAAAACAGCCCTGAAGATCGCCTATGGCATAGGTGCTCATCGGCCCATATCCCCTAAATTACGCAGAGAATGTACGATGTAGCCTCAAGCCCTGGGCCAATGCGCGCAGGGCGGTATTGAGTGCTTGGACGCTAAACTTCGCACACGGCTGCCCATTTAGGGGCATTCTTCTAGAGAAGCGGTCGCCCGTTCTTATTTGTGTGAGGAGAGGTGACGACGCTCGCGTTTTCCGACTTTGGACACTAACCCGATGAACATGAGTTCCAAATCCTTACGGTGGATGATCGCAGTTTGCCTGACAGTCTTCTTCACGGGCACATTCGTGGAGTCTGCCGCGGCTCAATCGCCCATCCGGATCCACGCCCGCCTGTTCAAGACCAAGACGAGCAAGCAGTCGGTCAAGTACAGCCCTTTCAAGTCGCCCAAGAACGGCGCCTTCATCGTGATGATCCGCTTGTTCGAGGATTCGTCTGCATTGATCCCCTACAAGGATGCCGATGGATTGGACTGGGTCGAGAGCATTCAGGTCCTTCCTTCGACGAAGAACCCTAATGCCCCGTCTTCTCCTCAGATAGGAGTGTTCACGGAGCCCACGAGTGTTGTCGGATCATTTGACCTGATCATGGGGGCAAACACAGACAAACCTTTGCCTGCTGAGATCGGCTTGAGAGAAGCCTATTTCACGACACAGGTTCAGCCCGTCAAGAACAACGTGCCTCAGACGCCGTATCAACAGTCACCGCCGCAACTGATTGGCGTGGCGGGAGTGACCAGCGGCTTGATCAATCCGACCGAGATTTATCTCGGTGATGATCTTCTGGTGAATGCTGAAGGTCAGTGGCTTGGAGATCCCACCGGTTTGACGGGACCGCAGGGACCGCAGGGCATCCAAGGTGATCAGGGCATCCAAGGTGATCAGGGCATCCAGGGCATCCAGGGCATCCAGGGCGACCAGGGTGATCAGGGCATCCAAGGCGGCCAGGGCATCCAAGGTGACCAGGGCATCCAAGGTGACCAGGGCATCCAAGGTGACCAGGGCATCCAAGGTGACCAGGGCATCCAAGGTGACCAGGGCATCCAAGGTGACCAGGGCATCCAAGGCGACCAGGGCATCCAAGGTGATCAGGGTGATCAGGGTGATCAGGGCATCGAAGGTCCCGAAGGTCCCAAGGGTGACCAAGGAGAACTTTTTGCAGGGGGGATCGTAAGTCGTCTCGAAACGACCGACGCCGGTGTCTCCTTGGAGGCCAGCGCCGGAGACGTGCGCGCCTTCGGTAGCTTGATCACCAGCAGTGGCTCCGTGCGGAATGACCTCAACGGGAAGTTGTCGATGCGCAGCAACTTTGATGTTGAGTTTTCTCGTGATGAAGACAACACGCAGCCGGGGGCTTGGTTCCAGTGGTTTGACAATGGGCAGAACCTGGAAGTCTTTGGCTCGGACATCATGCGCTTGAACCAGGATGCGGACCTGCTTGTCGCTGGAGCGGTGACGCCCAATGGACTTGATCTTGCGGAATCGTATCCGACCATCGACCCCACACTCGGGCCGGGCACGCTTGTGTCGATCGACCCCCTCCGCCCAGAGCATGTGGTTCGGGCTACGGACGGTTCGACTGTACTCGGCATTGTGTCGACGTCGCCTGGTGTGAAGCTTTCCGATTCACGTTCTCTGGAAGGACTTCGTCCTGACTTGCTGCTTGCGTCGCGTCGAGCCTTGAACGACGGAAACCTTGCTCTGGGGCAAGAGCTCCGTCAGCAATGGATCGAGACGGAGGAGCGTGCCAGGGATCGAGTGTATGTGGCTCTCGCTGGCCGCGTTCCTGTCACGATCGACTCTTCGTCGGGCTCGATCCGTGCTGGCGATGCGCTGGGGCTGGGCTCGACTCCCGGCACAGCCGCACGGTACAGCGGCCAGGGTCCCGTGGTGGGGCTTGCACTTGAAAACTGGCATGGAGAGGCCTCTGTTGTTGCCTTTGTGAAGCTCGAAACAGGTGCGGCAAGTCAGACGGCAATCGTGGGCAGTGGAGTGATCCCTGGGGGGCATGACAGCGTCTTCATTGAAGACAGTGCTCTCCGCGTGGATTCGTTGACGACGGTGACCTTCTACGGCGACCCTGGAAGCCGCTCCTGGATTTCCGAGCGCGGAGAGGGCTACTTCGTTCTGCAGATTGCCGATGTCGCGACGGGTGATGTTCCCTTTGGCTATCAGATCAGCCACTGATCGTTCGTTTACCACCCTCAGATGAGAGAAGGGTGGATCGTTTCGAGGCTCGTAGGCGGCCATGCCTTAGGATCGTGCCATGGGTCGGCAGCGAGGCGAGGATGAAGGAGATGTGTGGCTCCCCGTCCATCCCGTAGGTAAGCCTCGTTCGTCTGGAGTGCCGCTCGCGCAGGAAGATCAGTCGCCCACTGGGCGAAATCCTGTTTGGCGTGCATCTGCAACACGTTCCGGGACGCTGATCTCGGTGCTGGGAGCGGTCGCGGTCACCCTGTTCTTTCTCGGTGACACACTGAGTTGGTTCGGTTCAGGGGAGAATCTGGGCCGAGTTCAGCTGGCGCCCTACCAGGTCGAGGCGCTCGATGGCTTGGTAGAGGTAGAACGCCACGGAACATCTCTCCGCGTTGAACGTTTCGATGCCGAGGTGGGCGACCGCTTGGTCTGTGATTCTGAAACACGCGCGGTGGTGCGAGTGGCTGGAGCGGGCATGTTGCGCTTGGAGCCAGAAACGGATCTGCGTTTAGAAGTCGCTTCGGATTCGGGATGGAGGGTCTACCTCGAGTACGGACAAGTCACGGCGAGCATGAGTGCGGCTCCTCGTCTGTTTCAGCTGCGTACGCCCTCAGGGGTCATCGTAGATCTGGGGTGCGTCTTCACGGCGACAGTCGGGGCCGGCAGTGGCACTCTGCTTCTGGTGCGCAGCGGGGATGCTGTTTTTGAGGCAGGTGAGCGCCAGGTCTTTGTCCCTCAGGGGGCTCAGGTGATGGCATGGCCTGGCCGAGGGCCTGGGACTCCTGTGTGGGAAGACTCTTCGGGTCCACTCCGCATGGCGGTTTCAAGTCTAGATGCACTCGCGCACGCCGCGCCTGTTGACCTTGAACAGTCGGGAGCAGATGGAGCGCTCGAGGAACTTGGGCGACTCTCTGAATCGCGAGACAGCCTTATGCTGTGGCACTTGTTGAGCCATCCGCATCCGCAGGTTTCCCATGCGGCTTTCAACTATCTGAACGCTTTGGCGCCACCTTCGTCAAAGGTTGACTCTGAGAAGGTTCGCTTGGGAGATCCTGCCGCCTCGGGAATGTGGCTGGAAGAGTTGCGGGAGAGTTGGTGAGGCCAATCCCGCGCGAGGCTTGCGCGAAGAGATTGAGACTCGTTGCCTTCCGACTCTTTGACAGTTTATTGCGGTGCCGCAGTCGCGACGTCATCTGCTTCTTGCGGTCGCGTGCCGGCTTGTTGCTGGGAATGTTTGGTCGCACGAGATCCGGCGTCAGGCAAGTAGCGCAAGAAGATGTCACGCACTTCGGTGATGCGGGCGTCTAGTTCGGTCTCGACCCAGCCGGTGGTGGATATGGGTGGCAGAACGTCTACACGAATGAATCCGCTGCGTGAAATGAAGTGACCTGCTGGGAGCAAGCTGCGGACGCCACGCATCACGAAGGGGATCATCGGGAGGCCTGTCTCGAGTGCTACGTGGAACGGCCCGCGCTTGAAGTCGATAAGCCCAGGCTGAAGTGATCGAGTTCCTTCTGGTGCAACGAGTAAGGCCTCTCTTCTGACTCGAATGCGCTCGCCAGCGGCCTTGAGGCTTTTGACCGCTTGCTCGCGATTCGATCTGTCCACCGGGATGAGGTCCATCTCTTTCATGAGCCGTCCCATGATCGGGATCTGGTGGAACTCTTGCTTGTAGATGACCACCGCGCCCGGCGCCCAGAGAGCTGCCAGAATGAAGAGGTCGAGCAAGCTCTGGTGATTGAAAAGCACGATGCGGCCGCTGTCTCCAGTCAGGTGCTCTCGGCCGACTGTTTCAAGGTGGATCCCGCTGATGAAGAGTCCCGTACGCCCCCAAGAGCGTACAAGTGCCAGGCGGTGACGATGAAAGAAGCGCGGGAAGCAGGTTGCGAGAGCGACCATGATGCCCGCAAGTCCGAACGTGCACACGAACATGGGGATCAGGCACAGGTAACCGCGCAGCAGAGATCCTGGCCGTGGATCCCATCGTTCGTGAGTCCCCGCTTCGATCACTGCTTGGGGCGTTCGATGGGAACGGGTTTGAAGTCTTCGTTCACTGCCACCATCGTGACCTGAGCTTCGGTCACAAGTGTCGGTCGTCCCATACAGAGTGCACGTTCCGCAAAGACTGTCGTTTTTACAGAAATGGATGTTGTCCCAACGCTCAATGTTTCAGCAAAGATTGTCATGACGTCACCGACAAAGACGGGCTTCTTGAACTCGACTTTGTCCATGGCAACGGTGACGACTTTGCCTGCGTGATGGCGGTGGGCACAGATGGCTGCTGCAAGGTCAATGTCGGAGAGAATCGCTCCGCCGAAGATCGTTCCCATCGCGTTGGTGTCTTGAGGCACCATGACGCGTCGAATGGCGGGTAACTGATCCGTTCGAAAGAGGGGCGCTGCGGATTGATTTTCGGGGGGAGGTTCAGGGCTCATGGAAGTCGCCTGGGTGCAGGGCTCGCAGAGGACGAGCCGGAAAGGGGCGGGGCATGCTGGCCCCGGGGTCGGTGTCCCCCCAGTGTACGCTCTCTGAGAAGGTCGCCGTCCCCCTCCTCAGGGCTCCGGAGAGGGGATGGATAGCGTTCGCCCCATTCTCGCCTTGTGGCGAGTCAGGGCCGCGCAGAACGCATGGGCTTCGCGACTCAAGGACAGCAGCGGGTGCCTAGTGATACTCGCGGTGCACCTCGGGGAAGCAACTCTGCCAGTTGATCTTCCCTTCTTCGTAGTCCGTCAGGAACATGGGCAACTTGAAGACGCCGGTGGACTCCAGATTCTTATAAATCTTTCGCGCGGTGGCTCCGACTTCTGCTCCGAACTGTTCCGCCAGCCGCTCTCCGATTTCATCCACTGTGCGATTGCCGTCGGCAAGCTCCAGGAATCCGCGAGCGCCGTCATCCACGATGATGCCGCATCCGGCACCGGTCTTGGGCGTCATGAAGAAGGCGTATTCGGTCTGCTTGGGAGTGGCCGCAGCCAGACTTTCCGTATCGATGAGCGTGTAGAGGTCATCCATGTCGTAGTCGAGGACCTGGAGGCTGACGTCGCCACCTAGTTTGGGCGTTTCCTTTCCGGTCACACCCTCTGCATCGCCTTGGCTCGTGATCGTGGCGTCGAAGTACTGGTGTAGGCCGGGGTAGGGCATGTTGAAGTACATGTCCTTGACGTCACCAAAGTGCGCTGCTGCCCAGGTCCGCGCGCGGCGGAAGAAGTGATATTGGAACTCGGCTTTGAGTGGTCCCGAAATATCTGGGATGCCTGCGTATTCGCACTGTTCGGAGACGTAGCGCGCCCAGACCGTCGAGAGCCCTTCCACGAGTTCTGCATCGATGTTGTGGGTTCGAAGGTCAGGGACTCGGTCATGGAACCCTGCATCGTGAGCAATGTGTGCCCACTCCTCGAGGATATCTCCACCCTTGCGACCCGTGAGCCGAACCATCATGTGGACGAGTCGCTGGATCATGCGACTCCAGTCATTGATCGCTTTGCCCACCAAGACCTCGTAGGTGGTCATCCACTTGGTGGAAAGGATCTCGTGACCGATGTCAGGGTCATAATCGATCCCCCACTTATCGACTTCCTTCTCCAGCGGCGTGCGAGGAAGGATGGCCAGGTTGAAGGCCTTGATGTCGGCGGGCTCGCGCTCGAACGCGTAGCTGACGGTGTTCTTGTAGTCTTCGACCTTGTCGCCGGGGAGCCCCATGATGATCTCGCAAGAGACCATGACATTGGGCATGCCTTTGAGCTTGTCGATCATCGGTGCGACCTTCTCGGGCTTCCAGACGCGCTTGATGTTGCGCATGGTTTCCGGATTGGCGCTTTGGATGCCGACTCCGATGAAAGAACAGGCCGTGTTGGAGGCCAGTTCAATCAGGTCCTCATTGATGAGTGAGGGGAACACCTCGTACATGTGCAGGGCTTGGATGTCATATTCGATGATCATCCCGAGGATGGCCTCGGCGCGCTTGCGGCTGTAATTGAAGGTGGGGTCCGTGTTCAGAAGGATTCGGGCATTCGCCTTCTTGAAGTACTGCATCTCGGCACGCACGCGCTCGAGTGAAAACTCGAAGTAAGGCTGGTTGCGTCCGTAGTCGCAGTAGCTGCAGACGAACGGGCAACCGCGGGCTGTCTGGTAGCAGGCCCCTTCGCGGATGTCGCAGACGTCCAGCACGCCAGTGAGATAGGGCGAAGCCAGGCTGTCGAGATCTTTGCAGTACGGCCGAGGGGAGGGCACGACGGGCTTGCCTTCGAGCCGCTGTGCGAGCCCGGGGATCTGGGTCGTGTCCTCGTCTTGAATCAGGGCGCGGAGCAACTCGCGGAAAGTCTCTTCGCCTTCGTTAACGGCTACCCAGTCAACTGACGAGTTCTGGTCAAGGATGCGAGCGTAGTGATAGCTCACTTCCGGGCCGCCCAAGATGATTTTGACTTCGGGCTTTTGGCGCTTCACTTCTGCGCAGACACGAAGGACGTCCGGCGTGTTCCACACGTAGCAACTGAAACCGACGACATCAGGGTCGTCGGCAAGGATGGCTGCTGCGTTGTGCGTCTCGTCGTGAATCGAGCAGTCGTAGAACTTGTGTACGACTTCCGCAGTGTCTCGTATGAGTTCGTCGGAGATGGCTTGGGCGTGGATATAGCCCAAGGAGAGCATTCGACGCTGCGCCGTGTAGGGCGAGGTGAAGCTGACAGAGGCGAGGACGACCTTCATCTGAATGGGTCTCCGAGACGGAATCGATGCACTAACCGCATCTTGCACACCCCTTATCGGCCAGCAACTGGCTCAGCTAGCCCGAATTTCTCGGCGAAGGCTGAGAGGAGTTCAGGCGATCGGTGCAACCGACTCGAAAGGGCCGGTTTCTGAGGGCTGGAGGGAGGAGGGGTGCCTTTCTGCGGAGAGGCCATTGCATTGTAGCGTGCCGGCGATATCCCGGCGCGTTGTTCTCACGAAGAGCTTTTCAGGGGCAAATCGGAGTTCAAGACCAACTCGTCAGATGTCCGGGCGGAAAATGCTCTAGGAATCTAATCAGCGAGGGCTTCCTCGCCTAAGGGCCGGGATCCAGCACCTCGAATTCGCCTTCAATGCGGGCTCCTCTGCGAATGGCCATGGTGGGCGCGCGGCAGTCACCCTTCCAGCGAGCTGAGGCTCCGATGACGACAGGGCCTCCGCTTTCGACTCGAGCGTCGAGGCTGCCCATGACTTCGACGCCGCCCTGGGCCTGGACAACCTCGGCAATCACCGTGCCTTTTTTCTCAATCACCAGCCTGCCACACGTCTGCACACGACTGACCGGCATCAATTTCTTGATGACGACATCTTCAACAACGACGCGCTGATTGCAGCCAGGGCAGTTGGTGGACGCAGCTCGGGCACCCACGTCGAAGGGGTGGTCGCAGTGGTAGCAGCGAACGGAGTGGTGAGTGGGCGTGGGCGTGCCCATGACGGGCTGTCGCGCGTACAGGCGCTACTTCGCGCGTACGGGCTCGTGGTGTGGTCGCGAGTCACCGGAGTGAGCGTTCGGCGGAGTCGCTGGCCGCCCGGTTTGCCCTGCGGGCTTGACGGCCTTCACGGCTTCAAGTCCCACCGAGCATTGACCAAAAAAGGAGGCGCCTTCGGTCATGACCATTTTTCCGGCGACGATATCACCCTTTACGACGCCACTCGCGTTGAGCTGAATCGTTTCGCGGGCGACGACATTGCCTTCGATGATGCCATCGACAACCAGCCGGGAAGAATCGACCTGTGCTTTGCAGGCGGCACCCTTTGCAACCTGGAGTTCCCCTTCACCTTGGATGCTTCCCTCGATGGTCCCTACGACACGCATCGCTTTCTGGAAGGTGATTTCGCCTTTGATGTGTGTATCGCCGCCAATGACGGTGACTTCATTCGAGGTGTCAGGCATGGGGTTCATAAACTCCGGGAAGCGCAGTCCATTTGGCTGCGTGGGGGGGGGCTTCGCCGGGCTCATCGCCGGGCGTCGAACGACGAGCCTACCTGATGGAGAGGCGCCCAGGCAGTGTCGGATTGCGACTGTCTCAACTCTTTTGAGGAACGATGCGCGCCGTGCTGGGTCTGAAATCTTTCGGCTCGGCAAGCTGCCGACCGGGCCCATCACGGAGGGCACGGTCTGAGAGAGATCGAGGGGCGTGGAGGGCACAGAAAGAACTCTGAAAATCCATGAGCGGTAAGCGCCCTGTGGCACCCAGGCGGCTGGGAGAGGTTTCGGTGCGGGGTCGACGCCCTCGGACCCTGCTCGAGCAGGCGGAGAAGCTCAGAAAACGCGCGCTCGGGCCTGCACGAACGAGTAGTAGAAGACCGAGTCGCGGCTATGGGCGACCTGTTCTAGCTCTTCACGCATGCCTTGAACGGTTTCTTCCTCGACCTTGCCCGCACGGAGCAACTCGGATGAGCCGCTCAGAAGGAGCTCGGTCCAGAAGGCAAGAAACTCGGCCCGCTCTCCAGCCCTGCGGTTGTCCAGATGAAACGTACGGACCTTGGTCGTGACGTCTCTGTAACCCACCTGCTGCAGCAGATTGCCCAGTTTGGCTCCCACGAAGGGGTCGCCCCCCAGCTCGATTTGCCAGTCATTGAAGGCCATCCAGTAGGCCAAGGTCTTCGGGCTGTAGGGGTCCACGAAGAAACTGGCGTTCTGGACTTCCGTGACCACGATGGGGGAGCCCGGCGCCAGGACTCGATGCACTTCAGAGAGGATCTGCGCCGGGTCTGTCACGTGCTCCAGCACCCAGCACAAGAAGGCCGCGTCAAACTGATCTTCCTCGAAGTCGAGGCGCTGGGCGTCGAGCTGGTGAAAGGCGTAGCGCTCATGGGCCCAGCCGAGGCTCTCAAGATAGGACTTCCCCATGTCGAGATTGGCCGGAGACGAGTCCACGCCTGTGACGTGAAGGTCGGGGAAACGTCGAAGGAGAATCTCGGTCTGGGCTCCCACGCCACAGCCCACCTCGAGCAGCTTTCGGCTCCGTCGGTAGGGCAGTTTGTCGTGGACCTTGTCCTCAAGAAAGCGAGCCTGGCGACGCAAGCGGTCCTGTTCTTCGGGTGTGAAGCCGTGAAGATAGCCTTGTTGTTTCTCTGGTTTGTGTTTCTTGCTCACGGACGTCGCTTTTCTTGACGGGGATGAGGTTTGGCGGGCAGGTATTGGTCTGGCCACTGTTGATCAAAAAACTGATAGCGCGCGGAAGCGTCCAGTGTGATGGCCGGGTTTTGCAGGTGTGGTCTGGCCATGGCACAAAGATCGGCACGGCCGGCAGCAAGTATGGTGTTGCATTGATCGGCGCCGGAGATGGCACCCACGGCCATCACGGTGAGCCCTGTTTCGGCTCGGATGCGCTCGGCGAAAGGCACCTGGTACATGCGCCCGGTGATGGGCTGGCTGTCCGGGGTGTTGCCTGCTGTCGAGACATCGATGATGTCGCAGCCGTGTTTGCCGAGTTCGCGTGCGATGGCGACGCCCTCATCTGGCGTCAGGCCTTGCTCGGAGCTTTCCATCCAATCGGTTGCGGAAATGCGCACCGAGATCGGGCGATCCTCGGGCCAACTCTGGCGAAGAGCGTCGAAGACTTCGAGTGGATAGCGCAGGCGGTTCTCAAGGCTGCCGCCATATTCATCGGTTCGACGATTGGAAGCGGGAGACAGAAAGCTCGACAGGAGGTAGCCGTGAGCCATGTGCAACTCGATCATGTCGAACCCCGCGCGGGCGGCTCGCTGGGCGGCGCTCACGAACTGATCCCGGATCCGGTCCATGTCCGTACGATCCATCTCCTTGGGTGTTGCCCAGCCCGTGTCGTAAGGCAGTGCTGACGGGGCAATCGCTTGCCAGGCGGAACCATCCGTGAGCGGGGCGTCACCGTCCCATGGCAGATCACATGCTGCCTTGCGGCCCGCGTGTCCGAGTTGTTGGCAGATTCGAGCGGCGCTGTTCGCATGCACGAAGTCCACGATGCGGGTCCAGGCTCGCTCTTGTTCGTCATTCCAAATGCCAGCACATCCGTACGTGATGCGGCCTTCTGCCGAGACGTCCGTCATCTCTGTGATGACCAGACCTGCGCCGCCGATGGCTCGACTGCCAAGATGGACCAGATGCCAGTCGCCGACAACACCTTCTGGAGCTGAGTACTGGCACATGGGTGAGACCACGATTCGGTTGGGAAGAACCATGCTCCCCACGCGCAACGGCGCAAACATGGGGGGAGGGCTGCACCCATCTCCAGTTTTGAGCTCGGACACGGAAGGCCCAAACTCAGCGGTTTGCTCTTGCCACCACCAGTCGCGAACTTGGTTTACGAGTTCAGGATCACGAACGGCGAGATTGTCGAAGGTGATGGCCTTGCTGCGTGTCATCAGATTGAAGCTGAATTGCAGCGGGTGTTGCTCGATGTAGCGCTCGGAGTTTTCGAACCACTCCAGGCTGGTTTGCGCGGTTTTCTGCAGCTTGGCCCCATCCACCCAGCGGGCGTCTTCATAAGCGAGCAGTGCAGAGGGAATGTCGTCAGTTCCGTGCTCCACGAGAGTCTTGGCGAGTGCGATGGCATCTTCCATGGCGAGCTTGGTGCCCGACCCAATGGAGAAATGGGCTGTGTGGGCCGCATCGCCGAGCAGCACGAGATTGTCACGGCACCATGTCCTGTTCTTCACAGTCGGGAAAGTGCGCCAGATGGAGCGGTTACCCAGGAGCTTGTGTCCTTTGAGGTCCTCGGCGAAGAGTTCTTCGAAGTAGGCAATCGTTTGGGCCTCGTCGGCGTCGTTCAGGCCTGCGCGCTTCCAGGTCTCTTCGCGGCATTCGACGATGAAAGTTCCAAGCCCTTCTTCGAATGGGTAGGCATGCACTTGGAACAAGCCGTGTTCATTCTCTTTGAAGATGAACGTGAAGGCGTTCATGGGGAGTGTTGTTCCCAGCCAGGAAAACTTGCACCGGCGCCAGTCCAGTACAGGCTGAAAGTGATCTGCGAACTGCTGTCGTATGGCGCTGTTAATTCCATCAGCTGCAAGCACGAGATCTGCATCTCCAACATCTTCAATGCAGGTGACGGTGCTTTCGAAAATCAGGTTCACGCCCAACTCGATGCAACGGTTCTGCATAATCTGAAGCAGCCGTTTTCGGGACATTCCACAGAAGCCATGCCCCGTCGAGCGAACGCAGGTGCCGCCGAAGTAGGTCTCAATGTCGCCCCAGTAGATGAACTGCTGGGTGATCGAGTCGTAGGAGGGTGCATCACATTCACGGAAATGAGTCAGGGTCTCGGCAGAGAAGACGACTCCCCAGCCGAATGTGTCGTCGGCCTTGTTCTGCTCATGAATTGTGATGTCGGCATCTGGAAAGGCCTTCTTCATCAAAATGCTGAAGTAGAGGCCTGCCGGACCGCCGCCTATGGAAACAATGCGCATCGCGGCATCATAGGAAGCCTGCGGCGCAGATGCGCGTCCTGTGGGCAGAGGAGGTGGGGTGGCCCGCCTACTCCTTCAGGAATAGGTAGTAGAGCTGACCTTCGGCCACCGTGGTGCCGGCGCGTAGCTCGGCCTCCTCGCCAGCACCCAGATAGATGTCGGCCCGTCCGGCCGTCCGAATCGCACCCCCGGTGTCCTGGTCGAGCATGAGTTGCCGAAAGGGGGTTTTGCGCTTGCCTCTCGCATCCGGGAGGTAAGTGTCCACGAAGACCAGCGCGCCCCGAGGGAACAAGGACTTGTCCGTTGCCAGTGTGCGTTCAGCGCTGACGGGGACATTGAGGCTGCCGTGGGGTTCACCTGCGATGGGTGTGAAGAATACGTAGGAGTCATTGCGTTGGAGGAAGGACATCACCTTGCTCTCAGGTGTTCGCGCGGCCCAGGCGCGAAGGGCCGGCAGCCCAGGATCGCCAGGTTCGATCTCACCCGCAGCTTCGAGCGCGTAGCGGAGTGAAGAATAGGGGCGCCCGTTCTTGCCTGCATAGCCAAGTCGAAACAGTTCGCCATCCGGAAGGCGCACCACAGCAGAGCCGTTGACATGGGCGATATAGGCGTCGATGGGGTCGGCTAGCCAGACCAGTTCGAGGTCTTGGCCGGCAAGCATTCGGCGGCGTTCGATACTGGCCCGGGTGGGGTAGTCGGTAATTCCTTTTGTTGTGCGTCGTCCGAGGATGACCCCATGGTCGCCCTTGAGTAAGTCTGGCGGCAGGCTGTAGAGGGGGTAGCGGTAGATCGAGTCGCGGACCAAGCTCCCGTCGACGATCGGCGTGCAGTAGCCCGTGAAAAGAACGCCTCCCCCGCGTCCATCCCAACCGGCACTCTGGTAAATCTCAAATTCCGAGTCCATGGACCGCTTGAACTCCGACGACGAACGGCTCGTGGTCAGAATCTCTCGAAATCGCTCGAGACTCTCGAGAGCCCGGTCGTGGTCAATGCCTGCGATAGGGAAGTGACCTTTCGCAGATGGCTTACGTGTCCACTCAATGGATCGGTCAAGCGCCGGAAGGATATCCCTGCGGGAGAGCCACTGAGCGCGCACATTAGGGCCCGCCTCTCCGGGTGGTAGCGGGATGAGGGCTTCGGCTCCCGCAGGAAGGGGGCGCCCGTAGTCGGGGGCGGCGGTGGGTGCCACGCAGGCTGTGAAGCCCGAAAGCAACCCGAGGATCAGGAGAGTTCTCATTGAGTTCTTCACGAACTCACACTATCAACGTCATGGGTCGTCTCAAGCCTCAGATGTTGGAGATCCGTCCCGGGTTGATCTTCGATTCTCTAGAATCGCCCAGAACGCCATGGGCCTGAGGCTCTTGACCCTCTTTCCTGAGTTCCCTTCGCTTCGAATTGTTCATGAACCAAGCAGACAAATCATCTCGAGCCCGTTCAGGCTTCCTCGGCCGCCTGGTCGGTCTGTTCGACAGCGTGAGCTTGGGTATCACGCTGCTGACGCTGCTGTTCATCTACTGCACGATTGGCTCGGCTGGAATCTTCTATCCCGAGGGTGGGCGCTTCTGGGTTGCCGATGCCTGGACCTATGGCCAACTTCGAACGTTCCGCGGTCTCGAAATGACGGAATACGAGTGGTTCAACTGGTGGCCCTTCGACCTCATCATCGGATTGATCTGCATCAACCTCACGGTGGTCACGTTGCGTCGCATACGGCTGAACGCGATCAATCTAGGCGTCTGGATGATTCACTCGGGCATCATCATGCTCTGCATTGGCAGCGTCTGGTATTTCGGGACGAAGCTAGAGGGCGATACGCCGGTTGTTCGTCGGCAAGTTGCCATCACGACGCCTACGGGAGAGAGCGGCGCGATACTTGCCATTCCCGGCGCAGGGACGGCTCTCGACGGTTGGCGTTTCGATGTGGTGCGAGTCGATCCAGACTACGTTTTGCTTTCTGAGCCAGACGCCGGGAGCCACGACTTCAGTGTGACCGTTTCAGTTGTGCCCCCGGAAGGGGAGCCCTTCATGCGGCAGTTGCTTGCTCGGCATCCGGAACACGCCGAGGATGTTGTGCGTACGAACGACCCAGCGCAGCCCATGGCGCGGGCGATCAAAGTCCTCGGCAAGCCGTTGGTTCATGAAGACTTGCAGATGAGCCTCATCTATGACCCGCAAGACTTCTTCTATCTGGCCAACTGGGTCGAGAAGTCATGGGCGCTTTACCTTCGAGAGGTCTTGCCAGAAGGTGGTTACGGTCCATGGGCGCAGCGCTCCATCAAGAACATGCCGCTGTACAACGACTACCTCAGCAGCACGGAAGAGGCGTGGTTCTCTCCGGGGCAAACTTCGCTTGCCGAGATGGTGGATCCATTGGATGCCATGGCTCTGGCGATGGAAGCGCATGACCCCTTGGGCGATGAGCCTGTCGCCATCACGAGCTATCTCCGCTACGCAGCCATGGAGACGCGACGGATCGCCGGTGGTTCGAGGCTCGACCCGGCGATGACGCTGCGCCTTGAGGACATCGAGAACGAGGCTTTCTTTGATTTGGAGTTGGCCGCTTTTGAATCCGAAGAGCAAGCGGCGGAGATGGGCGTGGGATTTCAGTGGGCCAACTCATTGGAAGAGCGACAGAAACTTTCCGAGACGCGCTCCCCGCGCTTGCGATTCAGCGTGCCCGGTGCTGTGTCTCCGTTTGATCTGTCTGTTCAAAGTGTTGCCCTTCAAAACCCCGCGCTGGAGTTTCAGGAAGTCCCCGGAACAAACTATGAGTATCGCGTGGAGTTCATTCAGGACCTTGGCGAGCAGGGTGTTTTGGCAAGCGTCGAGTTGCGCACGCCCGGGCGCCATTTCCGTCGCTGGGTTTTCGACCCGGAGCATGCTGCGCTCACGATGGACGTGAGCCTTTCCGTTGAGGCCGAACTCGATCACGATGACCACACGGGGCACACGCACACTCCTTCCCTCATCCCAGAGGAGAGGTATGAGTTGGACACCGGGATCGCGATCACATTTGAGCCGGGCCGTGCACCGCCCCCTTTGCTTTTCTTGGGCGGGCCGGGCGAGGCTGATCTCGGGGTGGTTCTCCAGATCGGATCTGTTCAGGACGGAAGTTACGTGCCGCTCGTCGTGGGTGAGCCGGTTTCTCTGGGGAGCGCGCGGACCGTGACGCCGACGAGCTTTCATGCTCGGAGTCATCTTGAAGAGAGGCCAAGCATTGTTCCGTTGCAAGAGCGCAATCGAGATGCGCGTGAACGGCGATCAATGGCGCGTTTTCAATTCGCATCGGGCGGTGAGGTTGTGTCTGACTGGGCTCGATTCCACGAGTACGTGTTCGACGAGCCCGACAACAAGAGAGTTCGCTTTGCTCCTGCTTTACGTCGGTACCCGTTTGCACCTTCGGTTGTCGACCTTCCTGACGGGCGGCGCCTCGAAATGTTGCTCTCGCGTCGGCGGATCCGCTTGCCCGCTCCCGTCGCGCTCGATGATTTCGAACTGACATCGCATGTGGGTGGCTTTACAGGTCAAGTTGCAAGCATCTTGAACTGGACGAGTCAGATTTGCTTCGAGATGGGAAACGAGTGGACCGACCCGATTCCTGTCACCGTGAACGCACCGGCAGAATTTGACGGAATGTGGTTCTTTCAGGCGGCCTGGGACCCTCCCGATCCGTCACGCTTTGCTGGCCAGCCAGACAGCGCCGGACTGAATTACACAGTGCTTGGTGTTGGGAACCGAAATGGCGTCCGCTTGCAGCTCTTTGGCTGCACGGTGGCTGTCCTGGGTATGTTGTATGCCTTCTACGTCAAGCCACAACTCATCCGTCGGCGGCGCCATGCGGGTCACGGAGTCGCCTCTGAACTTGCGGAGCAAGAGGGATGAATCCTCAACGGCGTTTCACAGTCGCAGTTGTCGTGTTGATCGTGGGGCTTGTCGCCTTTAGCGGTTGGATGGCTTCGGGCCGTCGCGCGCCGGAGTCGCCGAGCACAGCCTTCTTTCAGGCTGTCGACCTGAGTGCTCTCGGAAGCATTGCTGTGCATTCCGGGGGGCGTCTGAAATCGTTTTCGTCATTTGCTCACGAGAGGATGGGCTGGGTGATGGGCACTCGGCGTTTCCGCCAGCAGACGCCAGCCTTTACCTACCTCGATCTGATGTTCCGGCCCGAAGTTTATGAGGGCGAAGACATCATTTTCGTAAAGAACAAAAATCTTCGCGCGGACATACGGCGAGCATTTGAAAGTTCTGATCTTTATGAGAGCGATCGCGCCGGTTTCGAAGATCGGCTGGAGGGATTCATTCGCTGGGGTCTCATTTCGGAGCCTATGCTCGCAGAGCCAGAAGTCCAGCTTCGGATGAACGAGCTCGAGCAAGACCTGATGCGCTCTGCGAGGTTCGTGCAGGCAGTGAATGGCGCGTTAAACACCAAGCACCCAGGTTCGCTGGCGTACGAGCTGCGTCTCGTGCCGCCGGCAAGCGGGGGGGAAGATGAGCCCTGGAGTTCGCTGGATTCGACGGGGAGGCCAGCAAATATCTTGCCCGATGCAGAGCAAGGAGAGCGCTTGGCATCAGCCTGGGCGGCGCTTGCTCGTGGTTGGAGTGCGCAGGATGCCGTGGCCGTGAACCTGGCCGCTTCTCAGGTCGCAAACATACTTCCTTCGCTGGCACCTTCGCTGTACCCCGATCTCGCGAAGCTCTCATGGGAAAGCTGGTACTTCCAGAACAAGAACATGACCTGGATCTGGATGGTCTACTTGCTGAGCGTGGTGCTGCTGCTTCTTTTCCTGGTCTATCGCTGGAGGTCCGCCGGCTGGCTGGGATTGAGTGTGTTTGGCTTAGCCTTTTTGCTGCAGACGTCTGCTCTTGGATTGCGGTGGTGGGTTTCAGGTCGCTGGCCGAACAGCAATATGTTCGAAGCTGTGACGACATCTGCATGGATGGGAGGGTGCGCGGCCATTGCTTTCGAATGGTTCGCTCGGCGAACTGCCATGGCAAAGGTCTTTGCACTCACGTCTGCTACGGCGAGCATGGTGGCCTTGATGAGCGCAAACTTTCTCCCGCTCCAGCTGAATCCCAACATTGGCAACATGATGCCCGTGCTGCATGACATCTGGTTGTACATCCACACGAACATCATCATCTGGTCCTACATCTTGATCTTCATGGCGGCTATCACGGGGTTGCTCTACCTGGTCCATCGAGCATGCGGCGCTCAACGCGAATCATTGCGGATGGCGGGGGCAACCATGGCTTCGACCAGTAGCAGCACGAATCTCGGAACTGTTCTGGACGGTGTCACCATGGCCCTGATGAAGCTCTCGTTTGTGATGCTCTGGGCGGGCCTTGTGATGGGTGCAATCTGGGCCGACCATTCGTGGGGGCGCCCCTGGGGGTGGGATCCCAAGGAAGTCTTTGCACTGTGCACGTTCATTATTTTTGCACTGCTTGTGCACGTGCGATTAAAAGTCCAGGACAAGGGGCTTTGGACTGCCTCGCTTGCTGTTGTCGGCGCGGGGGTCATGATGTTCAACTGGATCGTGATCAACTTTTACATCTCTGGCCTGCACAGTTACGCCTGAAGTGTCTATCTCCAGCATCTCAACGCGATTGTCTCGCAAGCTCAGTGCGTTGGATTTCGCTCCACCAGTCACTCACGTGTACAACCCGGTGGAATACGCTTCCGGTCCGCACAGTGATTACCTCGATCGTTTTGCACGACCGGGATGCGAAGCGATCTTCTTGGGAATGAACCCGGGCCCATGGGGAATGGCGCAGACCGGTGTGCCGTTCGGCGAAGTCGAACTTGTCCGCGATTGGATGGGTATCTCAGGGCCGGTCAAGCGCCCGCCGAACGAGCACCCCAAGCGACCAGTGCTCGGGTTTGATTGCAAGCGCAGCGAGGTGAGTGGCCGGCGAGTCTGGGGCTGGGCGAAGGAGCGCTTCGGAACTCCTGACGCATTTTTCGACCGCTTTTTCGTCTGGAACTACTGCCCGCTCTCCTTCATGGAAGAGAGTGGGAAGAATCGAACTCCCGATAAACTTCCTGTGGCTGAGCGCGCTGCGATCTACGCCTTGTGCGATGCGGCTTTGTCAGACGTGGTACGCGAGCTTGCACCCGGGAAGGTGATTGGTGTTGGAGCGTTTGCAGAGACGCGTGCTCGGCAGGCACTCGGTGAAGATGCAGCGATTGGGCGGGTGTTGCATCCGAGCCCTGCGAGCCCTGCGGCAAACCGAGGCTGGAGTGAACAGGTCGAGCGTCAGCTCGCGCAGATGGGTTTCGACGTGGGGTGACCCGCCTTCGCGGCTCTCTAGCGCAAGACCTGGCAGGTGCCAGTGATCGCTCGTGTGAGCCGGCCGTCTGGCGTCGCGAGTCGGAACGACCAACTCGCCTGCCTCTCGGAAAGATTTCCAGGGAGTGGGTCGACCATGAAACGCACTGTTGGCGGGCTGCTCTCGAACTCGATACGCGTGAGTTCGACTCCATTCAATCTTGCGTCAACGAGGTTCGGTTCCAGGCTCTCTGTCGTGTCCAGCTGAATCGAGAGGGATTCGCCAGCGAAGGCGAGCGTTGGTGGATCTGTCATCCACGCTCGTGGCGGGCGAAGCGCCTTTTCAGCGGCCTCATTCTGGGCCCCGCCGAGGGTGGGGGTCTCAAGCGCCTCTGGTTCCTGTGTGGATTCATGCGCTGGCGTGGCTTCGACTTTGACTGCTACTGCGACGCTGGGCGTCCTGTGAGAAGAATCACTCCAGGCACTGGCAACCTGCTCGGCACTTCTGGAGAGCCGACTCAGGATGAGGTTGTCGCCCATGTGGTGGTCGTAGGCCAGGAGCCCGAGGCTGCCTCCCAGTATGAGGGCGGCCACCAGAAAAATTTTCCCCTTGGTTGGGTTTGCCTTCTTGCCATGTGTGCTGGCCACCGCAGCGGTCAGGCCGCAGTGCTCTTGAAAGATGGAGTAGGCGCGATACGTGTAAGGGGTTTGAGGAGTGACATTCGTGTCAATAAAAGAGGAGTCCGCACCCTGATAGACCACGGCTTTGCCCGTGGCCTCCAAGTCGTTGTCCGAGACGCGAACGATGCGTACTTCGTCGTAGTGGGCATTCGGCGCGGTCCAGGTGAGCATGACTCGGGTGCCATGCGAGATGGCTTTGAAGCTGCAGATAGGACTGGGCTGTTCAATCGTGGCGCAGTCTCTGAGTCCGCGCAGTTCGAGATATCTGGTGAGCCATGCTTTGGCGAGGTCCGCGCGAGCGCGACACCAGCTCATGGCAATTTCACGGAGTGAAACTTGGGTATCGGGACCAAGAACTGTTCGACCGCCGTCCATGTCGGATCTCAGAACTGCATCGGCGAGTCCGCAGAATTCTTCAAAAACGATACTGAGGAGTTCGTCACGATTATTGAACAGCGCATTGGCGTCATCGAACCATTGCTGAGCTCGCGCTGCGACACTGCCCTTGGTGCTGTTGAGTTCGCGATTGCGAGTCCCGCGCTGCAGTTGGCACGCTGCTTTGATTGCGCTTTCGTCATCGCAGACAGAAAGGCCAAGAGCTGCGTACATTTCTTGCACTTGGTGAACTGTACGGCGGCTCGTCGAGGTGTGGTGGGCCAAGGTCAAGTCTCGAGGTTGTTCGGGATGTGACGTGTGTCAGTGAATCCCGAGCGCGGAAGGGCGGTCCGGTGAGGCTGTCGCACCGCCCTTCCGTGATCGATCAATAAAGTTTGAGCGGGCGTGGGGATTCGCGTGGGGGCTCATCATCCGCATCTTGATCTGCATCGATCTGGTGGATGACTTGGTCACTCGAATCGTCGGTGTCGTGACCGCGGTCTGGGAGTGCTTCGGTTGGCATGGCAGGGTTCAGCAACTCGCTGTCCGTGAAGGGCTCGCTCGGGTCAAACGGGCCGTCGATGTCGTCGAGGGTGATGTTTTCGACAACTGGCAGCTCGACAGCCGGCAGTTCGACAGCCGGCTGCTCGACAACCGGCTGCTCGACAACCGGCTGCTGGACAACGGGCTGCTCGACAACGGGCTGCTCGACAATCGGCTGCTCGACAACCGGCTGCTCGACAACGGGTTCGTCTGCAATCGGATTGAGCATGCTCGCCGGTTTCTTTTCGGCCGCCGGCTGGTCCGATGGTTGGGAGGGTGTGCTCCAGCGGTCGTAACGGATCTCAATCTCGGTGTTGGTCTCCATATCGATCGCATTGCCCAAGATGATGCCGTTTGCTCCAAACCACAGTGTGGTCCGGATCGGGCGGCCACGAGGTCGCTCCGAAGGCAGTCCTTCGATTCTGAAGTCAACCAGGTGGACGCATTCTTCGATGTCGTCGGAGTCGCCTTCGAACAGTCGAATACAGACTTCGACCTGATTGTCGAAGAGTGTTTCTGTCACGAACTGGCGTTGCTCGCCAAAGAGAGTTCCACGCTCGAGGACGACCGCATTGAACGGTCGCCGCTCCCCTGTCGCGTCTGCGCGGATGACCTGGATTCCGACAGCATGACAGGTGATGTCGGTGATGGAGTCCTCGGCGATACGTACCGCACGATCATCTGTCGCCTCCCCGCCTGGACCTGGCAGTGGAATGGTCGCCGCTTGGTCCATCGCGTGGGCAACATAGGCAGCTCCGCAAGCGACGAGTAACTGAGGATTGCGATATTCCAGCGGGGGGCCGCTGAACACGCTCCCGATCATTTGCTTGACCATGGGCATGCGGGTTGCCCCGCCACACAGCAAGACGTCGATCTGGTCGCGAGTGATGCCGTGGGTCTGCTCGGCTTCGGACAAGACTTGCTCGAGCCGCATTTGTGTTTGCAGCAGCAGGCCGCTGGACCGATCCTCAAACTCGTCCCGAGAGACTTCGATCATGTGGCCCTGAAGATCGGCAACCACCATTTCGTTGCTCTTCTTGGACAAAGCGCGTTTCGCTTTTTCACAGTTGTCGTGCAGGACGGCTGCGTTGCGCGCATCAAGGCGCGGATCTACGTCGAACTGCGTCATGCATTTTTCGGCCACGATGTCGATCAAGATGTCGTCCCAATCGAGTCCGCCGAGTTCGCGATTTCCGTCTTTGCAAAGAGTGTTGAGTGTGAGGCTTTGAACGGAATCTCCACTGTTTGCAAACTCTGCCGGGATGACAGGTTTGATGAGCGTGACGTCAAAGGTGCCGCCACCCAGGTCGTAGACGAGCACGTGTTTGTTGGTCAGGCTCGAGTTTTGCTCGATGGAATAAGCGACAGCTGCTGCGTGCGGTTCACTCAGAATGTTGAGGACGTTGAGTCCGGCAATTCGAGCCGCTTCCATGGTGGCAGCGCACTGACGCTCGCCGAAGTACGCCGGGACTGTGATCACCACATCCTCGACCGCTTCGCCCATTTCAATCTCTGCGTTGTCTTTGAGCGCGCGGAGAATGTCTGCAGAAACTTCCAGGGGCGTGCGACGGCGACCGTCCATGGCCTCTGTTTCGTATTCGTCGCCCATTTTTCTCTTAATGCCGACGATCACACGACCCGGATCTTGCTTGCGGGTGTTCCAGGCGACTTCACCGACCACGGGAGTGCCTTCTGCGGGATAGTAGACAACGGAACGGAGGGTCGTTGTCTCGCCATCTTCGCTCTCAAGTGGAAGTGGCTTCACTTCCTGGCGACTGTCGTCGTACCAGGAAATCGTTGAGTAGGTCGTGCCGAGGTCGATGCCGTAGCGCTTTGTCATCAGAGTGCTCCCTGAATCTTGTTGAGAGTTTCAGACTGAAGGCGGCAGTTCGCCATCCTCAGAGTTATCCGCGTCGTTTTTGGTTTCGGGTCGGTCGGAAGTGTTGTTGCGATCCGACCGCTTGGTGAGCTCTTCGTTGTCTTCCGCAGTTCCGCTCGCGCCGAGGAACGGCGCATAGGTTGAAGAGATGTCGTCTGGTTGTTCGCCCGCGTCGTCTGCTTGGACTTCTTCTTCGTGTGTGTCTTTCTGTCCATCAAAGCGGCCCACGATTACTTCAGAGAAGCGCAGCACTGAATGCTCGCTGCGGTAGCCGCGACGGACCACATCGATGATGTGTCCATCGAGGCGCTCTTCTTCGACAACCTGGATGTCTACGGCGTTGTGAACTGTGGGATCGAATTCTGTGTCGGCCGGTATGACCTGGATGTCATACGAGTCGAGGATCTGTTCGACGCGCGTCCCGATTGCCTTGAAGTAGCGGTGGGCTTCTGCACTGGGACCCTTCTCGTTGTCGTCTGCCGAGAAAGCACGGAGAGCTCCTTCCACGAGATCTCCTAGGCCAGCGATTTCAGAGAGCAAGCTGCGCATGCGCGCGTCACTGACCGACGTCGAGAGCTCGTCAACTTTTTTCCCGAGGCCGCGCAGCTTGGGCGGCAAGAAGTTGGTTTGCTTCGAAAGGTCCTGGAGAGTGAGCTCCAGGCGCCCCAGGCGATCCTCGTTGAGTTGGAGGAGCCCGCGCATCTCGGCCAGGTGTCGATCGATGGGTGCAGATGAAGAGGGGCGCGAGTCGTCGCCTGGATCCGCGTGACTTGTAGAGAGTCCGACCGGCGTTCTCTCTTCCGGTTCGTTTTCCTCCTCAAGGTCCAGGGCGTCGTTCTCATCGCCGGGGGAGGCCATGGGGTCCCAGTCGCAGGGAGGCTGGGCGAGTTCGTCTGCCTCTTCCTGCTGCTGCTGCGGGTCGGTTGTTTTCCAGCTTGCGCCGTTGAACTCGGAGTCCGCGGGTTGCTCTGAATCCTGGACCAGCGGCGCGGAACCGAAGATCTCGAGGATCTCCGGAAGGTCGTCATGGACGACCGGGCTGTCGGCTTCGTGGTCAGGAGAGGAAGAAGATCCCTCGTCGCCCTTTTTTGATCCGTCCGTCATTCAAGCCGTCCTCATGAGTCATGCTGTCGAAGGCAAATGCCTTTCGACGAGGACTCATCACTTCGACTTGCGGGTATGGGGTCTTAAGGTCAAAACAATGCGGATTGCCCGTGGGGCAGAGAGTGCCCCAGACCCGTCGGATTCTCTGAACCGTGGCTGGGGGCTTCAGCCGACGGTGACGAGCTCGACCTGGAAGACGAGGGTGGCGTTCGGTCCGATCACGGGTGGAGCGCCTGACGTGCCATAGGCAAGGGCTGGAGGAATGACCAGAAGGCTTGTTCCGCCCTCTTTCATGAGCTGCAGCCCTTCGGTCCAGCCTGCAATCACCCCATTCAACGGAAAGCTGATGGTCTGCCCCCGTGAGTAGGAGGAATCAAAAGGAGTGCCGTCTGTGAGCCAGCCGGCATAGTGAACGGTCACCTTGTCCTGCGGGCCGGGGGTTTTCCCCGAACCTTCCTTGACGAGTGAGTGCTGAAGGCCGCTTTGTGTTGTTGTGCAGGCAGATTCGTCGGGCAAGCAAAAGGCGGGGACGTCCATGGGCAGGGTTTTCTTTCGAGAGAAGATGCGGAGAAATTTGCGAAACACGTGTGCTCCTGAGCAGGAGAGGTTCCGGGTTGTGGCACAGAACTCCCCGCTCTGGCAACAATTGAACTGCCAGCGCTGCATAGATTGACAGAGTCAAGGATGGCGAACGTGGGCAAGGTCTCTCTGGGAACCTCGAGTTGGTCGACCCCAGGCTGGGTCGGCCCGTTCTATCCCAAGGGAACGAAGTCGGCAGATTTTCTGGCTCACTACGCCCAGCACTTCCGATCGGTTGAGGCAGACGTCACGTATTACAGGGTGCCCAGTCAGAGCATGGTGAGCGGGTGGCGAGACCAGACGCCAGAGAGCTTCAAGATCTGCGCCAAGTTCCCACGCAGTGTGGTGCATGCAGGCACCGGGCCGAAGCCTGACCCTGCTCGTGTGCTGATTCCGAGTGCCGTGCAGGTGGATACGGAAGCCTTCTTGTCGGCCATGAGCTTGCTGGGCGATCGATGCGGCCCTCTTGTTTTGCAGTTCCCGTATTTTTCCGCTTCATGCTTTCCAGAAGCGGACGAGTTTTTGGATCGCCTGGACGACTATCTGGGGCAGTTGCCAAAAGATTTTCGTTATGCGGTCGAGGTGCGGAACCGTGCCTGGCTGGGCAAGCCGCTGACCGAGATGCTTCGCCGTCACGAGGTCGCCTTGGTTCTCGTCGAGATGGGCTACATGCCGCACCCCGCGGATGTCGCGAGCCGGCTGGATGTGGTCACCACCGACTTCCTTTACGGTCGCTTGGTTGGTGACCGCAAGGCTGTGGAAGCGCGAAGCAAACGTTTCGATGAGATTGTTGTGGATCAGTCTGCTTCGTTGCAGCGCTGGGCAGATCTGGTGGGAGCACTGTCGGAGCGGGCCACCCGGACTTGGCTGTTCGCGAACAATCACTACGCCGGGCATGGGCCGGCGACGATTCGCGAACTCGGCGATTTGATGGGGCTCGGCAGCTAAGACATCAACGAGTCACACGTTGATGAGAGGGCAGGTGGCGCGTCACACATCGGCCCGGTGAGAATCCATGGAGCGATCCACGGCCTCTGCCAGAAACCCGTTAACACACGGCTTCTGTGGCCCGTCTGCTTGGTTTGAGAGGGGACAAGTTGGCCGCATGGCCCCGACGCACTCAGATGCAGTAGTGAAGATATGAGCACTGCCTGTGACTTAGGTGTGGCGGCAGGTTCTTCACAGGTGATGGATCTGCCGCGGATGAGGGCTGCTCACAGAACAGCCACAAGCCTTGGCGGAATAGTTGATGTCCAATTCGGACTAAGAAGCGAACGGAATGGTGCTTGGCGCTGTGGCCATCACATTTTGTTTTCTGCGGCGCAGCTGCTGGGCGCGTACGAACTGCAAACAGGAAAGAGATGCGAGGCATGGCCTCGCGAAGGAGGGACCCGATGAACCATTCCATGAATCATGTCTCAGGGAGCAAGAGTCAGCGGACGTTGTCATGGGCGCTTGCTGTTCTCATGCCTTTGACGTGTGCGCTGAGTTTTTGTCCTGACCTGACCGCCAAGGCGGTCCGAGGTGGGAAGCGCCCCGAGGCTGCGCGCGGAGCTGCAGATCTCCTGGCTCGTGCTTTTCCGGAAGCACTCGAGGGAGAGGCGGAGAATCCGCGGGATGGCGGCGAGCTTTTTCGGCGCACGCTTGATTCAGATCTCTTCAGCAGTGGCTCGGTCGGCCTTTTCGACGTGCACGTACTCAGGGCCGATGAGTTGAAGAGCCGTCGGAAGGCAGACAAGCTGCGCGACAAGCTGCTGAAGGGCCTCAAGCCTGCGGCGGATCTGGTGGCACGGCTCTGGCCTGCCGGAGGCGATGGCCTGATCTCTGGTGTCCGCCTGCCACTCGTGGTCGCGGACTCGAAGTCCGGGGATACGGGTTACGGGGATCTCATCGAATTGCTCGACTATTGCGAGCGTCTCGGATACTCGGGCTGGTTTCCGGCAAACGAAGTGAACACCGGGGCGAACCACGCTGCTGAAGTCACGCGCACGTGGGAAGTGCAAGTGTTCAACATGGCGGATGAAGTGATCTCTGATCGCCCTCAGGCCTGGATAGAACATGGATGCGGCTACTACGCCCTGGCATTTGTCGCCAACCGGTCGTTGCGGCGCGGTGCGTGGGGCCTGGTGCCTCCGTGGTTCTCCAGTGGATTGATTGATGAACTGGACATTGCGGCTTACGACAGTGCATGGGTCGGTCAGGAAAGTTGGACCAAGCAGACTCCGGGTTGGTACCGGGCCGGCTGGTCTGGTTTCGTGCCTCAAGGATCAACGCCTCCTCCTGTTGTGACGGGTCCTCCGGCGGATCTGGCTGTCACGGTGAACAAAACAGGAGACCCCTGGTTAGATTTTGACGCCAGCGAGACGCGTCACTGGAGTGATCTGGCGGCGGACCGTAAGACGAAGGCGCCTGTCAGCTTCGCCTATGCCGCAGAAATGCAGAGTTTCCTTCCGCGCGACCGGGCAGCTGCGCGCTGTCTGATGCATCTGTTGCTCGAGACTGTGCCTGCCGACGAGACATTGACCGCGCTTTTGGATACGCCGGTAAAGGTGCCTCGTGACGGCATGCCTGACAGCGAGCCGCTGACCGTTTTGCTGGCCCGTGCCATGGGCGGCGTTCCGGAAGTTGATGAACTGGAAGCTCTTTCCACACGTGAGCTTCTGACAAAGCTCGAGCGGACCGATTTGATCGCAGCCTTGGTTCAGATGGGGGCTGAGGGCGCTCTGGATCTTCGCGATCATCGGGAGCAGTCGCTCTGGCTTTCGCGTCAAGCGAAGTTCGATGGCCGAACCCGCGGCCAGATCTTCAATGTGTTTCTGGAGGTCGAATACGTGCAGCAGATGGCCGAGTGGAAGGCCTTGGCGCCTCGCCTGGATCTCGGCTTGCAAGAGGCCCTGGCGGCCAGCAAGCGCTACCCCAAGAAGTCGAGGGATGTGGACAAGGTGTCCGTGGCTTTTCGGGCCGCGTTGAGCGCTGACCCTGCCGCCGGAGGAGAAGAGAACGGCGGTCAGAGTTCAAAGAAGCGTTCACGCTCGAGGCGTGGGTGATCTGACTCGGATGAATGTCAGGAATCTGATCATGAAAAAAACCACGCACAGAGCCGCAAGACCAACCACTCGATCGGCGGAAACCTCCCTTGCCGTTCATGTTCCCGGTGAATTTAAGACCTTTGCCTGCCGTGTCGATGACACGTCTCACCCGATGAAGTCAGGACAAGAAAGAAGGTGTCGTTTGAAGAAGTCAGTGATATCCCAAGCGTTCATGGCGTGTTTGATTTTTGCACCCCTGTCTATGTCAGCGCACGCTCAAGGTGGCCGCCAAGATCTGGCCGACGAAGTTCAACTGAGCACGCTCGCAGCCGAACTGAAGTTGCAGCGCGGGCGTCGGAAGTCGACGGCTGGTTCAATCGATGACAAGTTAAGTGCTCCGGTGCGAGTCGCACTGAATGAGTGGGCGGGTGTTGCCTCCGAGCACGACCTTTCGATTCTGGTCCCAGAAAGTGGGGCGGTGGTTGTCTTCGGGTCGGCTGACCGCAAGCTGTTGTCGGAGGCCGTTTCGGTTCTCGACGAAACCTGGGAAATGCTTGAGGACCTGCGTCCTGAAGATGGTCTTGAGAACGAACAGGCTGTGCTCATCTTCCTGTTCGACGAAGAGGGGTTGGGGGGCGGAGCCTGGGGAGCGGTTCTGGAAGCTCTCGTCGAGAAGAATGAGCTCATGGCTCATGCGGCGCGCGATCTCATCGCGGATCCGCGAGCACTGATGCTTCGCGGACTTCCCGGTTTCTTGCAGCCGACCTACGACATGGTTGGCAATACAGCGGCCGGGGACGACGAATTTCGTCTTCACAATGAGCTGGCGCACAAGCTGACACAGTGCGTGTTGAAGTCCCGCTTTGGCGAGGTCCCCGAGAGCATTCGTTGGGGTTTGGGTTTCCTCGTGGAGCAGCGGCAGTTCCGGTCGATCTACCAGTTGAACGCGACGGGATTTGTGGCCTCCACGGACCATTTCAACTGGCCGAAGAAGACTCGCGAAGTCATTCTCGATTCCTACAAGGAAGACGGCTGGGCACTGTCAGGGCACGCGCTGCGGCCGAACACGGCGGGCCGCCCGGAGGCTTCCCAGATGATCACCTGGGGGGCTCTCGACTATTTGTATGCCAAGGATTCCGAGAACCTGGTTGCGATGTTGGATGAGTTGGCCAGGCTTCATTCGGATGCGACCGGTTGGAGGACCAACCTGGGTCATTATGTTGGTCAGCAGGAAGCGACGACGCAAGTGCTTGCCGAACGTCTGGATGGAATCGATGCACGCAAGCTGGCCAGCCACCTGCGCAGGGTGAAGTGACCGGCGTCGGTTCAGGGAATGGGGTGCGCGCCCGTGGAGTGGGGGAGGTCTGCTCGCTCGCGAAGATTCTTATGGGGAAGAGTATGTTCCCGCGGCCCAACTGTGGGAGCCGCTGGCCGTCTTGCCAGCTCCGCCGCTGACCGAGGCTGCAAAGCCGCTGGCTGTGTTGCCGTCGCCTCCGCTCACCGAAGAGAGGTTGAAGCTGGCCTCGTTGAGGCCTCCGCCGCTGATCGCAGAGAGTTCGCCGCTGGCCGTGTTGGTGTACCCGCCGCTGACCGAAGAGGACGTTCCGCTGGCCTCGTTTTCCGATCCGCCACTGACCGAGGAGTGGTAGCCGCTGGCGACGTTGTCGTACCCGCCGCTGACCGAGGAGTTGATCTGGCTGGCCGTGTTGCCGCGCCCACCACTGACCGAAGAGTAGTTGCCGCTCGCTGTGTTGCCCAGCCCACCACTGATCGAGGCACTGTAGGCTCCGCTGGTTGTGTTGTCTCGCCCCCCGCTGATTGAAGAGGTGGTTCCACTGGCATAGTTGCCTGTTCCGCCGCTCACCGAGGAGTAGTTTCCATAGGCAAAGTTTTCGCCACCGCCGCTGACCGAGGAAAAGTTTCCATAAGCGGTGTTGTCGCCCCCACCACTCACCGAGGAGAAGAAGCCGCTGGCGGTGTTGCTGAGTCCGCCGCTGACCGAGGAGTACAGGCCGCTGGCGGTGTTGTAGTACCCGCCGCTGACCGAGGCCACATCGCCGCTGGCCGTGTTGTAGAGTCCCCCGCTGATCGAGGAGTAACGGCCGTTGGCCGTGTTGGCCGTTCCGCCGCTGACCGAGGACCAGCGTCCGGACACCGTGTTGGAGGCTCCTGCCACCAGTCCGCCGTAGCTGGGGAAACTGTTCTTTTGCCCGGTGACAATGTTGTGGGAGCCCGTGCGGTCATCGCCATCCAGATTGCCGAGCTCGTTGTAGCCGACGATGAGGTTTCCCAGCCCGTCGACGGCGCCACCGGTCGAGTGCGAGCCATTCACGATCTGCAGGTTGGCGCCCTCGATGCGAATGGTCGTGACCGTGCCGCCCTGGCCATCGTCCAGGTTCACAAGACTCATGTAGTCAAGGGTATCCGCGCTGGTCAAGCCGCGAATGATCTGGGTGGGTGACTCGGCATAAGGGGTCTTGGCCACGCCCTTCTTGTAGGGGACCACCTGCGTCGTGCAATAGCTGAACAAACCGCTGAGATCGACGGGAAGATCTTCCGTGGCTCCGATGAGCAAGCTGAGGAAGCCATCCACCGGCACATACAAAACGTAATCACCGCCGAGCGGGTCGCTGCTGCCCAGGGACTGTTTGCCTTGCACCGCGAAGTGAAGCGTCTCTGCCCAGGGCTGGGCCAGCGTGTCCAGGTAGGGGGTGGTTTTGGCGGCGTCCTCGTACAACCGCACGACCACATCGAACTCGGCGTTGCCCTTGGCCTTGAAGGCGCTGGTGACGCCCTTGGAGTTGGAGCGCAGGACCGGCACGTCCACGCTGAGTTGTGCTTGCACAAAACTCGCGCTGAAAACGAACAGGAAGGCAGCGATGAGAGTGCTTTTGAGGACGTGACGCATGAGAGTCTCCTGGGTCTTGGCGTGATACGGGACCGGAAATGGGCTTCCAGTGTATCTGACCAAGGGGAGACTCTGTTCGCTGTGCCACATGATGCGACTCAGCGCACTGGAGCGGGTGACCGGATTCGAACCGGCGACAACCAGCTTGGGAAGCTGACACTCTACCCCTGAGTTACACCCGCTCACGCTCGCGGGAGCCGGGTCGGCTCCGAGAGATCCGAGATGATCGCCACCGCACCCTCTCCACGCAACCGGGTAGTACAGAGTGCTTCTCGAGCGGCTTGGCTGCTCACAGGCCGAAGCTTCGAAATGAGCTTCGGTGGCCCGATCTGGCTTCCCGTCCGGGCGCGTCGTTGAGACCTCATACCCGGCTCGCTAGCCTGTGGGCCGAATACGCTTGAGTCCCTGCGAGCCCGAGTCGCTTGAAGATCCTTCACCTCTTTGCCAACTGGAAATGGACCGGACCCGCTGAGCCTGCGCTCAGCACGGCGGCCCTCCAGAGCGAGCATCACCAGGTGCTCTTCGCAAGCGGGAAGGCCAAAGACGACCAGCCGAGCAAGATCTTGCCGCATGCCATCGAGCGTGGTGTCGAAACGGTCGAGGGCTTCCATCTGAGCAAGCACGCGCGCGTTGCGGCGAATCGAGAGGACGTGCGCCGATTGATCGATCTGCTGCGAGACTTCGAACCCGACATCGTTCACACCCATCTGGAAAACGACCACCGCATCGCTTCACTCGCCATGCGCGGGGTGGAGGGAGCGAAACTGGTTCGAACGGTGTACGACGTGGAAGGCCTCTCGGCGGGTTTTCGCACACGGCGAGTGGCAAGGCGGCGGCTCGACGGACTCATCGTGACGACCGCACATGGGCAAGCACACACCCTGGCAGCCTACGGTGGTGCTGAAAAACGGGTGTCCGTGGGCGGCCGCCCACGGCCTATGAAGTTGATCGAGACGGGTGTCGACCTCAAGCGGTTCGACGCCCATCGGTTCGATCGCGAGGCTTCTCGTACTGAACTGGGGCTCCACCCCGAACACGTGGCTGTTGGCATCGTGGCACGTGTGCAGCCTCACCGCCGTTTCGAGTTGTTGCTCGATGCGGTGGCCTCTCTTTCCAGGACCCATCCGAGTTTTCGCCTGGTGGTCGCGGGACGGGGGACGCACATCGAACGCCTCCTGTTGCGGCCGGTGCAAGAGCGAGGCCTCTCCGACATCGTGGTGGCTCCTGGTTACGTGAAGGGAGAGGGTTACCCGAGGTTGCTTGCTGCCTTGGACGCTTGCCTCTTTCTGGTGCCGGGCTCAGACGGAACCTGTCGCGCGCTCCGTGAACAGATGGCCATGGGCTTGGCTCCGATCGTGACTCCTCGCCCGCCTCTTCCGGAAATCATCGAGGAGGGAAGCGCGGGGCTCGTCGTGGACGAGAGCAGCGATGGCATCTTGCAGGGCCTCAAGCGACTGATCGAGCAGCCTGCCTTGCGCGAGAGACTGGGAGAAGGTGCCGCGGCTGCTGCGCAGTCACGCTTCAACGCGCGCACTCTGGCCGAGAAAACCGTGCAGTTCTACGAGACGCTGCTGGCCTGAAGAGGACGGCTTGTGAGAGGCGCCAGCCTCTTGCTTACTGACTCTGGCCGCGTTCCACGAGGACCACCGTGCGGCATTCGATGCCTTCGCCGCGCCCGATGGCTCCCATGCCTTCGGCCGTCTTGCCCTTCACATTCACGCGTTTCATGCGTATGTCGAACATGGACGCAACGGACTCACGCAACTGAGCGCGTAGGGGGGCGATGCGTGGTTGTTCGCAAATGACGACGGCATCGAGACTGAGGATGCGCGCGCCCGCGACATTGAGACGCCGGGCAACTTCCTGAGCCATGACCACGCTGGAGCGGCCACGATTGGCCTCATCGGTGTCGGGGAAAAGCGTGCCCAGGTCGGGTTGGTCTGCAGCGCTCAGAACGGCATCGAGGATCGCGTGCAGCAGCACGTCTCCATCCGAGTGAGCGTCGAGGCTCTTGTCGAAGGGGATCTCCACGCCGCCGAGGACGAGTGGACCGCCCTCTTTGAATCGATGCGTATCGACACCGAGGCCGATGGCAATGTTCTCCAGACTCATGGTTCCGCCCTTTCTTCCGCTGTGCCGACACGATGTACGGCGTCGGTCTCGAGGGCGAGAAGTGCTCGTGCAAGCTCCAGATCCTCACCCGTCGTGATCTTGAAGTTCAGCCGGGATCCTTCCACGATCCGCACCGTACGTCCAGCGTGCTCGAAGAGGCTCGCCTCGTCCGTCACGGTTTGGCCTTTCTGCGCAGCCTTTGCGAGCAATTCGCGCAGAGCTTCCGTGCGGAACGCCTGGGGTGTTTGAGCCGCCCAGAGTCCGTCCCGGTCGACGGTTCGTTGCACATGATTCTCATTTGTGGCGGCTTTCAGGGTGTCGGCAACGGGGACGGCCAGCAGGGCACACTCCACTTCCTTCAAGGCCTCCACGAGCTTTGGAAGCGCCTCGAGCGGAACGAACGGGCGGGCCGCATCATGAACCAGCACGTGTTCAACCGGAGGAAGTGCCGCGAGGCCTGCGGCCACCGAGTCTTGCCGTCGAGCCCCGCCGTCTACGTGCAGCACCGGGCGGGGGAGGCCGGCGATGAGAGCGCCGAGTTCGGCGCGGTCGTCGGCGTGTCCGACGAGAACCACGGGATCGAGAGTCTCGACCTTCAGCAGGTGGCGCAAAGTGAGTTCCACGAGCGCTGGCCCGTCCGCACCGAGAGACGCGAGGGCCTTGTGCCGCCCAGCCCCCAGGCGCCGGCCCACGCCGGCCGCGACCACGATGAGCCCGCTTCGAGAGGGAGGGGGCGAGGTCGAATTCATGGAGAGGGGGGAAGGCATGGCGACCATGATTCCATACTGACCCTTGGCTTCACCAAAACGGCCCTCCTGTCGTCTTCAGAGGGGGGACGCGCCCGGGAACGTGGCGTTCGTGTGCGGATCAGTCGGAGACCGTGGGGATGTGGTCTACACCGGGCAGGCCGAACATGCGGTCAGGGCCTGCGCGGCGATGACAGTCCATGCACGACGCGATCTGCCCCGTGGCGGAGACCACGCCGTCGGCCTGAACCGTCGCATAGACCCAGCCCTCGTCCGTGCCGGGCGTGTCTCGTGCGGTCCGGAGCATGAGGAAGAGCCCGGCCGAATCTCCGGGAATCCAGTTCTCTTCTCCGCGCACAGCAGGAACGAACTCTCCGAAGGTGTGCGCAGGATCTTCGTCTTCCCCTTCGCGGGCGAGGGTTGGGGCGAAGGCTTCCTTCACGAGGATCTGTTCCCACGCATGGGAGAGTTCCGGGAGGGGCGGACGGCGTTTCGGAAGCACACCCAGAGATTCAGACAGACTCTCCTCCGGCATCAGCATGCCTCCCTGGGCCAGGCTCGAATAGTCCACTCCCGCGTAGCGGGATGCGTCCGAGGCGTGCACGAGGTAGAGCTTCTCGGCATGCGGGCCACCCGGTGAACTCGCGCTGAAGCGAGGCGTGCTTCTCGGCATCCTGCAGGCGACCGGCCCGAAGCGCAGCTGGAAGTCCACCGGCCCACCCCAATCGGGGTAGGAGGCGGCGATCGCACGCGCGTCGCTCTCGATCGAGGCGTTCGCGATGGTTCCGGACGAGGGGTCGTCGGATCCGAGGCAGCCGGTTGTCGTACTCAGTACGCCGAAGAGAGCGCCCAGACGCAGGATGTTCATAGAGGAAGGGACGAGGGAAGTCGTGAACTGTTGGATTTTCTGAAAGACAAGCGAACCGGACGAGCTTCGCTTAAAGGGTGCGGAGTTGCCCGGCGCACATGGGTAGGATAAACACATGATTGCTTTGGGGATTGATCCGGGGTCTCATCGGACAGGCTGGGGCCTCGTGCGCCAGGAGGGTTCGAAGTACGTCCTGCTGGATGTCGGTCTGATCAAGACGCGTGCTGGTGGTCCTCTCCACGAACGCCTGGCACAGTTGCACGGCGATCTGTCTTCTTTGCTCGCAAGCAAGTCACCCGATCTGGTGGGTGTTGAAAGTGTGTTTCACGGACCGAACACGAGATCTCTGGTGACTCTCGGGCAGGCACGCGGGGCATTGCTCGCGGCATTGGGGTCGTTTGCTGGGCCGGTGATCGACCTTTCGCCCGCCGAAGTGAAGAAGGCCGTCACAGGTCGCGGCTCGGCCACAAAAGATCAGGTGGCGCACATGATGGCGGCGCTGTTGGGTCATGCAGCCAGCCAGAAGGCCGAGGATCTGGGCAAGCAGGGTCGCTACGACGCGACGGATGCGCTGGCTGTTGCGGTGGCTGCGCTGCAGCGCAGGTCCCAGGAGCATGCGCTCGCTCAGCATTAGTTCGAGAGCTCGTGAGCTCTTGAACTGAGGGCGAGCGGATTTCTCCCGCGTGTGCGGGAGAAAAAAGTCATCCAGCCAAGGATTTTCGGAAAGAAGGGGGGGAGGAGGTTTTTACGCGCGATGACGCAGCAACCTCGGCTGAATGAACTTGAATTGATCATCCGAGATGAGCAGCAGAACGCCTACGCCGGGCAGCATGGCGGCCATGCCATAAGCCCATCTCAACTGACCAGGGCACAGTATAGCCAATAAATGAGGCCGAGGCTCGCGGGTGGGGGGTGGAATCCAACTTTGTTCTCGATTCCGAGGGGGGCGGGCCCGGGAGCCTGTTCTGAGAGGGGAGTTGGGCCAGGGCCGGAGCCCGGATGGGAGCCCTTTGAGCTTCTTCAGGGGTCCCCGAGGGGGCCGCTTCCGGGGCGTCCTTGATGGTGCCCTCCCGGCTCCGATATCCTCCCGCGCCGGTCTGTTGGCAGAGTGTCGCGCCTCCGGGCGTCTCGAAGGTCGATTTGCGTGGCGGAGTAGCTCAGTTGGTTAGAGCAGCGGAATCATAATCCGCGTGTCGGGGGTTCGAATCCCTCCTCCGCTACCACTTCCCCCCAGAAGTGACCGAGCAAGCGGTGTGTTGTTTCCCTTCTGAGCGTGAACCCGTGGGCATCGGTGTGCGAGAGGTGGTCCGCTAAATGGGACACACAGTGGGACACTGACTGGGAGTCACTAGAACCTTGCCAGGAGTCCCTACGTAGTGAGCAAGGGGTTGGGCCGCGGACCGGACTCTTCAGAACTGCTGTAGAGCCATCGCCCTTCCTTGGCGGTTGGTCTTCCGGGAGCCGCTGGTCGAGACCTTTTCGGTGTCTGTGCCTCTGTGGGAAGATCCACTGACCAGCAGCATTTTGTCCCCTGGACGACATCCGGAACACAAGCCAGGGGCGAGAGAGGGGCTGTATGCCACGCGGTTCGGTGGTGGCTTCGGGGCGCTGTGCGCACTTTGGGCATCTGGTGTAGAGTTGGCGGTCCACCCAACAAGAACCTTAAGAACCTGAGGATCGGACTATGCCCAAGTCATCCAAGCTGTTCATTCTGTCAACCTTGTGCTTGCTCGCCGTCACATTGCCTGTCATGGCGAACAAGACCATTCCCCCGAACGGCACGGTCATCACCATGCAGTCCGGCGAGACCGTGACGACGAAGGTCCTCGGCACGGGCGGGTGCACCTTCGCCGTGCTTGTCTCCAGCGAGGACGAGGGCGTGGCGCAGGCGTCGGCCGTTGACGCCTTGAAGAAGAAGCATGCGGTCACCATCACAGCTGTGGGCGTCGGCACGACAGACATCACTATCTTTACCAGCGGGAAAGATGTCTCATGCTCGGGCTTCAATTTCAGTTACACCGTCGTGGTGGAGCCTGACCTCACGGCTTTCGTCAAGCAGGCCAAGGGCAAGATCAAGCAGGCGCAACTCCTCGCGAAGGAGGGCGTGGCGGTTGTAAACAAGCTCTACTGCGATGAACTTGCAGACATCTCCAAGGATGTGAAATCCGGCGATCTCACCGTGGAGGAGGCCCTCGACCTGGCTTTCGATGCCTACACGGAGTGGGCGGACTTCTACCACCTGGCCTTAGACCAGTTCCTCGATACGACGTTCGAGGACATCTGGACCCGGAATTTCGAAGCAGGCTTCCTGGCGTTTTCCGACGACCTGATTGGGTTCCTCCCGGGCGCGTGTGGGGACTGGGACAAGTTCGAAGATAAGATGAAGAAGCTGGCCGACAAGGGAGTGGCGCAGGGCCTGAAGAAGTTCAAGAAGCTGGCCAAGGTGCTCGGCAAGTTCGCGGCGGGCGACGATGCGGAACTGCAGGTGGTGATTGAGCACCCGGAGGTGTTGCTCGAGGTGGACATTCCTGTGGCGCTTCCGGCGGTCGTGCCGCAGGTGCCGGCGGAAGCGCTGCCCAAGGCGTTGGAGAAGAGTTGGACAGGCTCAGGGAGCCTTAGCACAGCGTCCGATTCGGGGCTGATCATGGGGGGCTCGGCGGATCCCGGTGAGGGCGACGTGACCGTCACCATTAATGGTCCCGACGGCTTCATGGAGAGCATGACGGTCCCCGTGAACAAGGAATGTGAGTGGAAGGTCAAGTTCACCGGGTTGCCGCGGGGCAGCTACACCGTCGAACTCTCGCAGGGTGGCAACCCTCCGGTGGGATTCATGACACCTGTTGTCTGAGCGTCCTGTCGGTCTCGATCGGGGACGTCGGAACCCGGCGGACTCGCATCCCCATCAGCACGATTCGCGTGATTGGTTCCTAGGTCGGAGGAGGCGTCCGATCATGAGGAATCCTCGAGTCAGGGGAGGCGAACTCCGCCGGAGCGCGGTAGCCATTCGGGTAGCGCTCTCAGCACGATGTCTCCTAAAATAGGAAGTGAGGTTGGAGGCAAAATCCAAGAACGCTTGGATTGGTCGAGAGTCGCTTAGAACAAGCCGTCTCGACTTGGGGTAGGCGGGTTCGAATCCCGCCCCCGCGACCACTTCCCCTCAGAAGTGCCCCGTTCAGCGGCTCCGAGACAGCTTCAGCCACCAGGCCGCGGCGCAAAGCGTGAACACGATCCAGAACGTGATGCCTGTTTTGGGTGTGACGAGGTCGGACACGAGTCCGTAGAGGCCAAAGAGGAACAACACACCCGCAGTCGCGATCCAGCGGCTGGGCCGGGGGGGCTCCGAATCACTTTCTGTGCGCCTGTCTTGCTGCCCGTTGGACACGACCTCGCTCCTAATGGGGTGCAGAACAATGTCGAGCAACTCATCCGACTGAACTCACTCACCCATCATGAGGACGAGTCCCGTGAAGATCGGTGAAGCTCCTCGGGCCAGGAACTCAACAAAGCGCGGCGAGTCACCGAGATTTTACGCTAAGGAGAGAGGGTCTGGCTCCACCACCGGGCGAGTTGCTCCTCGACGCTCTCCACGCTGCCGAACATTCGGGTACCGTGGATGCTGGATGCCTCGAAGAGCACAAGCTGCGCTCGAGTCCAGGGATTGGACGCACGCAGTGACGCGTAGAGCGGCTCGGCTCCCGCAGGGGCTTCCGCGAGGCTGCTCACCATCACGAGCGGTCGGTCATCCCAGGCGGCGACATCGACCAGGCTGTCGAGACCCAGATAGTTCAGGCCGGGCGTGAGCGCCATGACGCCGGCAAGGCGCGGGTCGGCAACCGCTGCTCGGAGAGCCACCGAGCAACCCACGCTGGCACCCAGAAGACCGATGCGCTCTGCGGAATAACCGCGTGCCTCGAGCCAGGTGATGATGGCCTCGACATCTTGGACCATGTCTTCGTAGAGCGCGGTGTCTCCGCTGGCCAGGCGTGCGGCGAGCACTCCCTCTGCGTCGACACTTTCGCCGTGTCCGCGCATGTCCACGGCGACGGTGGCAATGCCGGCGTCGTACAACTCGTCGCGCACAGGCAGCCAGCTATGCCGGTCGCTGCGATTCATGTGGAGCAAGATGAGAGCGCTGCCTGTCGCAGGCCCCTCGCTTGCGCCCATGTAGTAGTCGGCATGCACGGAGACGCCATCTGCGGTGGTGACCTCGAGCGTTTCCGGGTCTCGGTCGATGTCTCCCGCGTCCCATTCGAAGACACCTGTCAGGGTCTCGTCTCCACGTTGCCAGGCGATCAGCTTGCGCGCCTCGCCTTGATCACGTGCTGTCGTGATCGAACGCGTGTTGCCGCTCGCCCCGGGCTCGTCGAGCGACTCTCCGTTGACGCGGACAAACACATCGCCCGCTTCGAGGCCCAGGGCTTCCGCTTGACTGCGCGGTGAAACGCGCGTGACCGTGTTCCCGTCCAGGAAAACCCCCAGCGTGCGCCGTTGCTTGAACAGGCCGCGGCGCGACAACTTTTCTGGAAGATCTGCAAGCCCCAGGGCTGAGAGAGCGACGATCACAGCCGAATGCCGTTGGTATTCGGGAATCGCTGCTGAGTAGTGATCGTGCTGCGTGTGGTGGGTGTGCTCGTAGTCTGCGGTCCCGCTCTGCTTCCAGAAAAAACCTGGGACGCCCTGAGCGAGGTACGAGTTGTGGTCGCTGCCTCCGGTGGAAAGGCCCTCCACAAGCTCCAGGCTGAATGGCTGGGCTCCGCTTTCCTCTGCACTGAACCGAAGCACGGGCGCCAGTGCTTGCTGCACTTGCTCTTGCATGGCGCGCGTGATCCGGAGTCCTGAAAGTGCATTGGTGCCACCGTCATGCACGAGCACCGCCGAGATGTGCTCCATGACATCCAGGTGGTCTGCGACCCAGGCCCGACTTCCCAGCAGGCCCTGCTCTTCACCGCCCCAGAGCATGAAGCGAATCGTGCGCCCCGGGCGGGCCCCGGACTCCACCAGAAGACGTGCGGCTTCGAGGGTCGTGGCGACGCCTGTGCCGTTGTCCGTCGCACCCGGCGCAATGTCCCAGCTGTCGAGGTGCCCGCCGACAATGACGTACTCCTCCGGGTGCACATCTCCGAGGAGATCTGCGACGACGTTGTATTGGGGGATCGGCCCTTCGACGAACCGGTTTTCGATGTTGAACTCAAGTTCGAGAGCTTCGCCCGCCTCGAGCCGGTTTCGAAGGGCTTCAAACTGAGAAGACACCATGGTGATGCGTACGTTTGTCGGCAGGTCATCCCATTGGATGTTCATGTTGCCATTCATGATCAATCGATCACCCCGACGCGAAGGGCTGATGACTCCTGCGATACCCGCCGCCTCGTAAGCTTCACTGCGAGCCCGCGTGAAGATTTGATGCTCGCTCATCGCCGTACGGATCCATTGCGCCCGTTCTTCTTCGTTGTCTTGGAGATCCTCGGGAATGTTGTTTCCGCGAGGTCTGGCCGGCCAGTCAGAGGGTGTCAGCACCCAGGCCCCGGCAAGTTGACTCTGCTTGGCGTCCAACTCCGTCTGGTTCTGCGGTGCAAGCACGGCATGACCTCGCACCGGGCCGTCTGTTCCTGCAGACCATGCGCGCGTCATGAACGTCAGGTCCATGTGTTCAGGTGCGACCAGCGCGCCACTCGAAGGGCCGCGGTCAAAACCTACGGGAACCTCGCCCCATTGCTCCAGTTCCACTTCGAGGCCCAGCGCAGTGAACGCCTCGACGGCCCACTCGCTTGCCGTGTTCAGGTTGCTTGAACCGGTGAGTCGTGGGCCAATGTCCTCGACCACTTCTTTCAGGGTCTCCATGACATGGCTGTCGTTCATACCCATGTCGACGATCTGCTCGAGAACGGCCGGGGGCGTGGGAAGGCCGTGAGACACCTCGTCATCGGGCTCGCCTAGCGGACTGATCAGCGAGAAAAGCAGGGCCATGGGCAGCATATGTCGGACTCGGGTCGGTGCGGGTAGGTGTCGCAGGGGGCTCAGGCTTCTCGCCACCAGCGCCCGCAAAGGCCAGCGGGGAGTAAGCGGTCAGAGTTGCTGTGGGGAAGGGCGAGTTCGCCGGCCTCGATGTGGGCAGGGCCGAGCCCGCCAAGCATATTGGCGAAGGCAAGCGGTGAAGTGCCAACGGCATAGCACGACAAGAGCACGAAGGCATGCTCCGGTGCGAGGAGTTTTCGCACGAGTGTCATGAGTTCCACGATGTGCTCTTCGAACTGCCATTTCTCTCCGTCAGGGCCGCGCCCATAGGGCGGCGGGTCGAGCAGCACGCCGTCATAGACGCGCTCCCGCTTCACTTCACGACGCACAAAGGTGAGTGCATCGTCCTGAATCCACCGCACCGCGTCCGAGGGAAGACCAGAGATTTGCGCGTTTTCACGCGCCCACCGCATGGCTGGCTTGCTGCTGTCGACGTGCGTGACGAAAGCGCCTGCGCGACTTGCCATCAACGTGGCAGCACCTGTGTAAGCGAAGAGGTTCAAAAGGCGTGGGCGTTCGGAGTCCTGACGCTGTGATGTGAGATCTTTCACGCGCTCTGCAGTCCACACCCAGTTGGTTGCTTGCTCGGGGAAAAGACCCACGTGCTTGAAGGGTGTCGGGCGCACCGCGATCTGGCTTCCGGGCAAGTCGATGACCCAGCTCTCAGGCACGGTGGTTGCCGAGTTCATTTCCCAACGTCCGCCTCGATCCGATTCGCGGACGAAGATCAGATCAGAGCGTTCTTGCCACTTTTCCTCCGAGAGAATCGGTTCCCACATGGCTTGCGGATCGGGCCGTCGCAGGACGTAGGGCCCGAACCGCTCCAGTTTTTCTCCGTGCCCGGAGTCCAGCAGTTCGTGCCCAGGGAAGGGGGTTGGAGGGAATACGCTGGGTTGGATACGAGGGGTCGTCATGGAACGCAAGATCATGCAGATTCCGGCCTGATTCGCCCCACCCGTAAGTGCTTTCCACTGTTAAGGTGGGGGAGAAGGGTGTGCGAGGCCAGTTGCCCGGGGGGGCTGTGGTCGTGGAGCGCTTGATGTCTCGCACCAGGAGCAGCAGGGCAGCAGGAGGTCTATCGGAAGGCCATGAAGGAGTGTCGTTCTATCCATTGGGATCGTTCTGCCCAGAGGTTTGTCGCGTTCTCTGTCAGGACTCTTCGTGGCATGCGGCGTGCTGTGTGGGTGGGCGTTGCCCTGGTCGCGAGCATGCCCGCTGGTGCGCACGTTTCCTCGTCTGCACCTAGCCCGCGGTGCGCCTTTCGCATCAGAACGCCCGAGCAGAGCGGTGTCTCCTTTCGACATCACTCGGGATCGACGGGTCCCGAGATGAGATTCATGATCGAGTGCGTTGGCAGTGGTGTCGGCATGTTCGATGCAGATGACGATGGCGACCTGGATCTCTATCTGGTGCAAGGTGGCGACGTCAAACCTAATGGAGAGATTGTCGTTGGCGAACGATCTCGTGATTCGCTTTATCTGAATGATGGTTTTGCGAATTTTTCAGAGGGTGGTGATGAGGTCGGCGAACTCAGCGCGGGCTTTGGTTTCGGTGTTGTTGCTGGTGATGTCGATGACGATGGCGATGAAGACATCCTGGTGATGAACCTGGGATTGAACGACCTTCTCGAAAACCGACTTGATGAAGATGGAGTGGCGCGCTTTGTTCGTCGTGAAGACGGCGGAGGTTTCGCCGGTGAGGTGACGGATTGGAGCATGGGGGCGGCTCTTGGCGACATCGATCGCGATGGCGACCTCGATGTCTATGTCGCAAACTATCTTGCGCACGACCTCTCGCACCGAATGCTCAGTGGCTCACCTTGCCGGTGGTTGGGCTGTGAGGTTCCATGCGGGCCCGAGGGTCTCGATCCACAAGGCGATCGGCTCTACCTGAATGATGGTTCGGGCTATTTCTTGGAAATCACCAAGCGCACGGCTGTGGGGAAGGCGCGACCGGCCTATGCCTTTCAGCCCGTGTTTAGCGATCTCGATGGTGATGGAGACCTGGATCTCTTCGTGTCCAACGACTCCATGCCGAACAGCTTCTATGTGAACGAAGGCCTCGATGCTCACGGCATCCCCAAGCTTCTGGAACAGTCTATGCGCAGCGGTCTCGCGCTCTCGGACTCGGGTAAAGAACAGGCTGGTATGGGTGTGGCTGTGGGTGATGTCGATCGTGACGGTTTGTTCGATCTGGTCATGACAAACTTTTCGCGAGAACCCAATGCGCTGTATCGCAATGCCTCATGTGACGCGAGCGGCGCCTTGTTCTTTGACGAGGCAGGACGATTTGGACTCGGGCGACCCTCATTCTTTGACCTCGGATGGGGTGCTACTTTTTTTGATGTTGAACTCGACGGCGACGCAGATCTTTTCATTGCGAATGGACATGTCTATCCACAAGTCGACGCGTGCAACATCAGTCAGGTGAAGTTTGAGCAACCTGACCGCATCTTCTTCTGGGAGAGCGGGCGCTTTGTCGCCGGATCTCTCGAGGGTGACGACGACCTCGCAGATCTGATGCAAGCTCGTGCGAGTCGGGGCGCAGCTGCGGGCGACCTGGACAGAGATGGTGATGTCGATGTTGTGGTTTCTGTTCTGGGTGGTGCGCCGAGAATTCTTGAGAACACGTCGACACACGTAGGGACCTGGGTCGGAGTCGACCTCCGGCCGGTCACAGATTCGGTGGGTTCACGTGTCGAAGTGCGCACCGCGAGAAGTTCCGAGGAGCCTCAGGCGAGTTGGGTGAGTGAAGTGCGGCGAGGGTCTTCTTTTCTCGGGACTGAACCGCGTCGCTTGCACTTCGGTCTTCCGAGAACGGCAGAGAAGGTGTCCGTTCTCGTGCGGTGGCCCGATGGAACTCAAGAGTCGTGGGTGAATCAGTCGACAGGTCAAATGCTGCTGCTGGCTCGCGGCTCGGGAGGGTGATCGTGCCTCGTCGAATGCTTGGTGTCTTTGTGCTGGCCCTCCTCATGGAGGTTCTCTGTTCGGGGCGCGCTTTCGCCCAGGACACAGCTCAGGATGTCGGTGACATGGTTCGTACGATGCGCGCTTCGCGTCGAGAGGGCGAGGCACGCGAGGCGTTGAAGTCCATGCGCGCTGCGGGGCCCGACGTCCGGGCAAGTCTGCGTGTGATTGGCCAGCGAGTGCTGGCCTTACAAGATCTCCGCAAAATGGACGAAGCTCAGCAACTGCTCACAGGCCTGCCGGTGACAGCGGACGTTGATTTGCTGCAGATCAAGTTGGCTCGCTTGCGAATCTTGCTCGATCTCGTGGACCCGGAAGATGCAGCCAACCAGATCATTCAGATGGCGGCCAAGCACAAGGGCAACCTGGAGGTCGTGTCGCTCCATGTGCGCGCCCTTATCCAGCGTGAAGATTTTCGGGCTGCACACCGAGAGCTGGATGCCCTTACGGGTGACTCGTCTGGCTGGTTACGTCGCGAGTTGGAAGCGGAACTGCTTGCCGGACGTGCACGCAGCTTGTTGGCGGACGATTCGCTTCTCGAAGAGGCTTTCCCTCTTCTGGAGGAAGCACTGAAACTTGCACCTCACCGTGGTGACATGAGAGCGCTCTATGCCAATGCACTTGTGCGCTGGCAACGTTTCGACCAGGCGGAAGAGCAGCTGCAAAGGGGCCTCGAGTCAGCCGGGGTCGATCGCGAGGTTTTGCTCATGGGCCAGGCAGACCTGTATCGCTCGACAGATCGCTTGGCCGAAGCCATCGCCCGATATGAAATGGTGCTGGCAGAGTCACCAGATGCTCGGCTTGCCCAGGTCGGGCTCGCGCGCTGTCGAAGTCGCATGGGTGAAAAAGAGGAGGCCGTCGATCTGCTGAAGATCTGCCTCGCCAACGATTCAGATGACCTGGATGCTCTTCTGGTGCTCGCCGAGATCAGGGAAGGGCAGGGCCGAATCGCCGAAGCAGAGGCGGCGTTGAGACACGTGCTTGAGCTTCGACCGAATCACCTGAAAGCGTGTTGGCGTTTGTCTCGAGTGCTCGCGCGTGAAGGCAAGATGAATGAAGTTGAAGAACTGGTGGTCCGATACGAGTCACGGCGCGAGCGAGTGCGTCAGCGTTTCGAAGACGGATCTGCGATAGGTCGATAGAAGTGGGCGAGCCGGTCTGGGTTCACGCCTAAGTGGTAGAGCGGGGGAATGAGGCGTAGCAGCAAGGCGTTGCGGAGGGGGTGCTGCTGTATGCGACGCCCCGAGACGGTGACCGGTGTCTTGATGCGCGTGATGGGCATACGTGCGGCAAGGCGTCTCGAGAGATCGTAGTCCTCGAGGATTGGCAGCTCTCGGAAACCACCACTTGCTGTGTAGGCTTCGCGTGTCATGAACAGTGCCTGGTCACCATAGGGGTGCCGTGTGAATCGTGATCGCAGGTCAGCAAGTCGAAGCAAGGGGCCAGCGAAATTGCGAAGGCCGGGTTCGGCTTGCGTTCGCGTGACAAAAGCCCCTGCCTGCACCTGGGGTTGGTCGAGAGCCGCATGAATGAGATGCGTCCCGTCTGGAGGCAGTCGGACGTCCACATGAAGAAACAGTAAACGTTCTCCCGTGGACAGTCTGGCACCTGCGGCGAGTTGCCGGCCGCGCCCGCGTTCGGTCATGCAGACGTGGATGCCCGGGCGCGTTGCCGCACGAAACGCACTGCCATCGGCACTGCCGCCATCGGCAACGATGACCTCCAAGAGTCCTGCCTGTGAGGCCAAATCGTCGAGGCAACTCTCGAGCCGGGAGCCTTCATTCAGGTTGGCGATGATCACACTGAGAGGCTCGCTTTCCAGTTCGAGTTCATACAGGGTTGATGGCGAGCGTGTGGGCTCGCCACGGAGCCGCTGTTTCAGTCGTGGAAGATCCTCGGCATGATCGATGTCGAACCACGGTGGGGCGAGGGTCACGCTGAGGTCGAGTGAATGCGCCCGCGCCGTCACCATGGCCGCCGTGGCACCGCTTTCCCAGTCGAGTCCATTCAGCCATTCCGGGTCGCGCAACGGCGTTGCCGATGCGCGCAAGCCAAGGCACCAGAAACCGCCGTCTTCGACCGGGCCCAGAACGACGTCGTGATGTTCCAGAAGTTCGAGAGCCGTGCGTAGATGTTCTGGCGGCAATCCAGGACTGTCGGTTCCCAGCAGGAGAACTCGGTCGACTTCCTCCGTCGCCATGGCCTCCGCCGCAAGCCGGGCCAGACGTTGGCCCAGATCGCCGGTTCCTTGCTGAAGTGTGTTCAAGTGTGGGGGCAGCACCGGATAGGACGAAAGGGTGTCGGTCAGTGCAATGTGCGCCGTTGTCTGACAATCTTCATCTGTGATGGCCTGTGCGCCGAGGCATGTGTCTTTCAACATTGCGCGTGCGATGCGTGCTGCACGGCCTTCTCCAACGCCCCGTGCGAGCCGGCTCTTCGAGCGGCCACGCAGGGGAGGTTTTGCGAGCACGATCAGGTGTCGCATCGGCAAGAGTTCGCTCAGTCGTCAGAGGTGCGTGTTGTCGCCCCGCCACAACTGCTGCCCTGACCGGCTGTGCATCCCAGGCAGTGTGAAGCTGTGGTGATCGGCGTGTTCGCCAGTTCGGCAAGGTCGAGAACATCGTAGATCGTGCGTGCCCTATGACTGAGAGGCATGTTGAGCATCTGGTTGAAGTCGCAATCAGCAAGTGAACCGTCCCAGTCCACACTGACCATGTCTCGGCACATGACGTTTTCGAGAGCCTCGTGGTTGAAAGAGTCTTCCAGCAACTTTTCGTAGGTCTGCAGTTGTCCAGATTGATGCAGATCACGAGAGAATCGGTGAATGGGCATGTTTGCGACGGCAAGCAGGCGGTCAAAGCGAATGCCGAAATCTTCGGCGAGCCGTTTGCGGTAATCGCGCTCTAGAGACTCTTGCGGTGGAGGGAGCGTGGGACCCCCCGCGTTGAACACCAGGTCGAGTCGCAACGGGGGGGCGTCGTCGGTGCCCCGGGGCGCTCCTTCGGCTGCGCCATAACCGAGTCCATTGAGAACTCGAAGCTGATGGATAGACTTCTCGAAGACCCCGCTCCCTCGCTGACCGTCTACGTTTTCCTGCGTGTAGCAGGGAAGTGAAGCCACGACCTTGACGCCGTGTTGTGCGTAGAAAGAGGCCGTGTCTTCTTGGCCTGTTTCACTGAGCACTGTGAGGTTGCAGCGGACCATGATGGCACGGTCTCGTGCATGGGCACCGCTGACAAGAGCTCGAAAGTTGGGGTTGAGTTCTGGTGCGCCGCCAGTGATGTCAAGTGTTGTGAGGCCTGGGCTTGCCGCGATAATTTCCAGCACACGGTCGGTTGTTGTGCGATCCATTGTTTCTGTGCGTGTCGGACCTGCATCGACGTGGCAGTGTCGACAAGTCTGATTGCACAGCTTGCCCATGTTGACCTGCAGCGTTGTCGGGGAACGACGGCGCAGTGGCGAGATTTTTCGAGCGATCAGTTGCTCTGCGAAGCGATCAGTCTTTGAGTTCAGCAGCACTCGCCGGGCTCGCAACAACTTTCGTTCTCGGCAGACAGGTTGGCCGCACCCTTGAGTTCGGCGGGGCTTCGCCGGCGGGATCCGTCGCACGGAAACGCCGCGGCCTCTGCATCAGAGATCGGCTCGGAAGGCTCCATACCGACGACATGCGATGCGTAGGGCTCACGCGTCATGATGCTGTACGTTTTGCCACACACAGCCATCGGAACGCCGCGGGGGAATTCATGCCCGTCGTCATCTGTCACCGTGCTCCAGGGGCCCTTGTAGAGAACGGCGTGGCCCTGTTCGCGGCATGCGCCCTGCTTGCCCTTCCATGCGCGTACCGTGACGCTGCGAAATTCGATGCCTTCCACAACGTGCCATGCGTCAGCGCCGCGGGATACGACTTCGATGCCGTAGAAGCCGGCCTCTTCGAA
>JAQWOM010000002.1 GCA_029245865.1 Planctomycetota bacterium | reverse complement strand
CAGGCCATGGCTTCGACAGGAACCATGCCAAAGTCTTCTTCACCAGGGAAAATCAGTGCGCGGCACGAGCGATACAGCTCACGAACCTCCTCGTTTCCGGGGTCGGTGACGAATCGTGTGCGTGGGCCCGCGAGGCGACGTAGCCGGTCGTGGTGGGGGCCGCTTCCCGCCACGATGAGATCGCGGCCCAGAGTCCGGCATGCCCGTACGCCGAGATCAAACCGTTTGTAAGCCACGGCCTCACCCAGCAGCAGATAGGGGCGGGAGTGAAGCTGGGAAGGCTCGGGTTCTTTGACCGCGGGCTGGAAGAAATCGACGTCCACGGGCGGGTAGATCACCTCGGAAGGTCGGTCGTAACAACGGGAGATGCGCTGGGCCACGTGTTGCGAGATGGCGATGAAGGAGGTCACGCGCTGCGCAGCTTCGCGATCCGCTTCGCCGAGTCGATTGAGCAGGTGACGGGCCAAGGGGCGCAAGAGTGCCGGCACGGACTCGCGCAGGTACACCTCGCGCATGTCAAAGGCATAGCGCACAGGGCTGTAGCAGTAGCAGACGTGCGGAATGCCCTCGGGAACCATGACTGTCTTGGCCACCGAGGCATCGCTGGTGACCACGAGGTCATAGCCGGAAAGGTCGAGCGAACGGTAGTAGTGAGGGAAGCGCGGCATCCAGGCTCTGAACCAGCGCTTGGCCCCGAGTCGATTTTGCAGGTTGCTGGTGATGACTCGACGCACTTCGGCAGGAGCCGGGCACTTCTTCGGATCGTGGATGAGGGTGAAAAGGTCGGCGCCGGGGTAGAGGCGCGCCAGGGAATCGAGGCACTTTTCGCCACCACGTCGCCGGGTCAGCCAGTGATGAACAAGGGCAACGCGCAAGGATCTCTCCGGGGAGTCGTCAGAGGTCGGCGATGAGGGTCGTTCGCTGGCCATCTGGATTGCGAAGTTCGACGAGGACCGTGCCACGGCAGATTTCGGGAACCCAGGCAATGACCCGGTGATCGCTATGCCACTCGACGAGTGGGGAGGGCACATTGCGACCATCCTGATAGCGAAAGCTCACCTGAGGGCCCATGCGTGCCCGGTCAGGGTTTTGGCCGAAGCCCCGCCCATGCAGCGTGAGGCGGCGGTGCAGCAGCTGTCCGGGGCGCCCCGGCTGCGTGGCCACACGACGATCGATGCGATCCACTCGGACAGAGTTCAGCACCGGGCCGTCGTCGGTATCTCTCCAGCGGTGGTTCTCGGTCGCAGCCAGAACCACGGCGGCTCCCAGCAAGAGCGCCACGAGGACCTTTGGAGTGGAGATCATCTTGCCAGTGTAGCCGGATAGACTGGGTTCATGATCGCTTTGCTCGTGGTGCTTCTTTATGTGTTGGTGCTGATTGGAGTCGGTTGGCACTCCTCGCGCAAGGTGAGTGGTTCTACGGACTTTCTGCTGGCTGGGCGGCGATTGGGCCCGGTCATTCTTGTGGGCACGTTGGTCGCCACCTGGACGGGAACCGGATCGATCTTCGGCAATGCCGAGGAGGCTTATGGCGTGGGCTTGCCCAGCCTGGTGCTGCCGCTCGCCTCGATGCTTGGCATTTTCGCGCTCTTGATCATGGTTCCACGTATCCGGCGTCGAGACCGGTTCACGTTGCAGGATGTTCTCGAGGAGAGCTATGGGCCCTGGGCCCGTGTTCTGGGAACGGTGACACTGGTGTCTGCGTATCTGGTGATCGTGTCGTACCAGTTGCGTGCAGCGAACGCCGTGCTCGAGGGAGTGCTCGACGGAGTGTTCCGTGAGGCGGCAGCGTCTGCTGATGGCGAGGCCAGCATGGCGGGAAGTGTTGCGCATGCCTTCGCTTCCGCGGGGGCTTGGCTAGACCACACCTTCCGCTCGATGGGCGTGTCCGTGGAACACGGGGACAACACCGCCGGCTTGTTGCTGCTGGCCTTGCTCATCGCGGGCTACACCGCGCTGGCGGGACTCATGAGCGTGGCTTTGACGGACACCATGAACGGTCTGTTGATGCTCTTGGGTGTGGGCATCGCGTTGCCCTTGGTGTGGATGGCAGCTGTCCATGGCCTGGAGCAGGCGGCTCTGGCTTCGGGCGGTGTTCCGCCTGGGGAGGGAGTGATTCGCCCGGTCCTCGAGGCGTTGCCCGAGTCCGCACGCCACGTCACGGGGCACTATTCGACGGTGCACATCCTGTCCATCTTGCTCCCAGCCTTCCTGCTGGTCATGGGCGACGCCAATCTTCACCAGCGCTTTCTTGCGGCGGGTTCGGCGAAGGCTGCTCGACGTGCGGCCCTTCTGTTCATACCAGCCGTGCTGGTCGTGGACGCCCTCATTCTACTCACAGCGGTTGCCGGGCGCGTGGTGTTGCCGGGCATCGAGAATCCCGGACACATCATTCTGCGCCTCGCCCTGGAGCCCGGGATCTTGCCGCCGCTTCTCGGTGGCTTGCTGGTGGCAAGTATTCTTGCCGTCATCGTGTCCACCGCAGACAGCTATCTGCTCAGTTCGTCCGCCTCTCTTGTGCGTGATGTTTTTCAGCGATTCTTGAAGCGTGAAGCCAGTGAGCGTTCGATGCTCGTGGTGGCACGCGTTGTGGTTGTCGTCTTGACCGGATGCGCCTTTGTCATGGCGCTGCAATCGAGCCGATTTTTCGAGATCTCACTTTTCGCCTACACGATCTATGGCGTGGGGATTACGCCGGCGCTCGTTGCTGCGCTGTTCTGGAAACGGGCGACGCGACTCGGCGCGCTGGCCTCCATGATTGCGGGGCCCTTGACGGCCATCTTGTGGAAGGTGTTCGGGTGGAACACGGTTCTCGCTCAGCATTTCGCGGAACCTGAGCTCGAGAAGGTGAGCGCCGTGGTTCCTGCGATCTGTGTGTCGACAGTGGTTCTGTTCGGCCTCAGTGTGTCGACAACTTCCCCGGACCGTTCACGTCGTCCGGGCTGACCGACTCACGCGCTGGCGGCTTGTTCCCGAAACAGGGCGATGCTTGCGGTGAAGCCATGAAGGAAAGGCTGTCCACCGACGGGCCCGATTTCGCCCGCAGCAAAAAAGCCTGCTGTCGGTAGATCGCCCAGGGATGCATGGACGTGCCCGACGTCGTGGTGAGGGCGGCCAAACAGCTTGCTGCCACGGCCATTGCACGAGAAAAGCATGGCACCTAGAGGCTGCCCCAGTGTCTCGGAGGCCGCTGCTTCGCGGTCTAGCAAGGCGCTGAGTTCCTCTCCGGCAGCCTCTGCGTCGCGGACCATGAACTGAATCGTCTGGCCGGCACGGACCAGGTCGCTGACGAGCAGCCCCTGGGTTTCGGGATCAACGCCCAAGACGTTGCGGACGAGAAAGTCGCTGCGTTCGAACTGAGACTTGCGTTCATCGACCACGCGGCCAACGTGTAACGAACTGCGCATGAGTTCCTGTTCTTCGGGCGAGACTTCCGACGCGACGGCTTGCAGTGCTGCCAAGGCTGGCTTGCCACCGAGAGAGAAGATGGCATTGCGGTCCGCCTTCGTGATCACGAGGTGCGACCCGACGGGCCGGCAACCCTGACTCACGACGGCGTCCATGCGCACGGTGCCGCTGATCGCCAGAACCAGGGCGCCTTCGTTATGGACTCCTTCGTGGGAAATGATGTTGGCTGCGCCGGGGCCGCTGCTTCCGCTTGCCATGCCTCCCACGATTGCGCTGCCGGGGTAGCGTTCGTGGAGTCCGTTGAGCAGGTCATCCGGAGGTGTTGTGTAGGGGTCTGCCAAGAGCATGATGCCTGCGCCCTGAGGCAAAGACTCTGGCCAGCCCGTCACTTCGGGGACCTCGGCATCGCCCATGGAAAGATGGAAAGTCTGCAACTCGGCGCCAGGCCATGTAGCCCCCCACAGCGAGAGGCCTGCACCAGACTCCACTTCGACCGACTCGCCGATGACTCCGACGGCCGGGCAGCCGAGCAACACACGGGGATTGAGCTGCTCCATGAGACGCTCGCGGATCATGGTGGCGTCGTGGGCGTGATGAGGCGTGAAGTAGACCATGAGGAGGTCGGGCCGAGCTCCTCCCAACCTATCTGAGAAGCGCTGAATCACTCCGTCGAGGGCGGCAGAGATGTCAGGGCTTGTCGTCGTCACCACGGCACATTTCACGGCAGTCCTCCGCTAGAGGACGGACACTCTATCAGCCGGAGCCGCCCAGGCTCGACCAGCGCTTGCTCCACGGGCCAGCTCCGGCAGCGAATCCCTGCCAACTGCTATAGTCACAGGCTGTCAACCGAACGGTGGTTCTGTGCCATCCGTTCTTCTCATGTTTTATGAGAACCGCGGCGGCGGTGGGGCTTGAGGCTCCACGCTGCTGAGTGTTGGCCAACTCAATCAACAAGATGTAGAGACATCTTTCCCGGAGAACTGAATATGCCCCGCATCGCGAATCTACTGATTGTCGTTGCTCTTTTCGCAAGCCTCGGATGCTCTGCGAAGTCCACAGAGGTCATCAAGACTGAGGCCCCTGATTTTGTGAACGCGAATTGCCCCATCATGGGTTCGGAGGTGGAGCCTGACGGCGGACAGACCAGTTGGAACGGCAAGGAAGTCGGCTTCTGCTGTGGCAAGTGCGTCGGCAAGTTCGATGCCATGGATGACTCGCAGAAGCAGTCCGCGATCGACAAGCACAACCCGTAGACTGATTCGGGTTCCTGCCGCCCGGGCCTTCCGGTCTGTTGTCTCCGGAGGCTCGGGCGTTTGAAATTCACCGCTTGCGGCTCAAGCGGCGCTTGAGCGATTCCGTGTGGTGGTGTGCCATGCGCGGCTGGTTCCCCGGGGGCCGAGTCCCTTCCCTTGTCGTTTCTACGGAGGTCGTTTCGTTGTTTTCATTGATGACTTTGTTGCTCGCATGTGCCGCTTTTCTCGAGCCTGTTGGGCCAACTGATGAGGCACTCATTCAAGGGCAGTTGCCCACCTATCCGGTTGCGACGTGCGTCATCAGTGACGAGCTGTTGGAAGAAGGCGAGATCGTCGACGTTGTTGTCGAAGGCCGACTCGTTCGGGTGTGTTGCAGTGGATGCGCCCGAAGGGTCAAGGCGGCCCCAGCTCGCGCAATCGCCAAGATCGACCGTGCTGTGATTGACCAGCAAGTGGCTGCCTACCCGCTCAAAACGTGCCTCAAGAACATCCAGGAGCCGCTCTCTGGCAGTGCTGTGAACGCTGTTGTCGGCACGCGATTGGTGCGGACCTGCTGCCTCGACTGTGCCCAGCAAGTGAAGGCTGAGCCTGCGGCGTTCATGCGCACGCTTGATGCGGCTTACACAGCACAACAGCTCCCCGACTATGCAGTCGAGACGTGCGTTGTCAGCGATGAGCCCCTCGACGAAGATGCGCTCAATGTGCTGTACGGGAATACGCTCGTGAGGCTTTGCTGCAAAGGCTGTCACCGAACGTTCACGAAGGAACCGGAATTGTTCATGAAAAAGATCGGCGCTTCAGAGAAGTCGAAGCGCAAACCTGAGAGCCATGGTGTGGATCGCGATGGCAGTCATGATGATGACCACGACGGTTAATCCGTCTCACAAGAACGAGCATCAGGAGCGAACGAGTTGAACGCTGAAAGCATCGTCGTCTGTGGCGCCGCACGCACGCCAATCGGGAAGTTCATGGGGGGGCTCTCGGACGTCCCGGCAGTGGACCTCGCAGTGACAGCTGCCACGTCTGCTCTCGAACGGGCGGGCTGCTCGGCGGGTGCCGTCGACCAGGTTTTCGTGGGCATGGCTCGGCAGGCTGGAGAGGGACCGAACATCGCGCGCCAGATCACCCTTGGTGCCGGGTTGCCGCAGTCGGCTGTGGCGATGACAGTCAATCAAGCCTGTGCATCCGGCTTACGTGCTCTGAGCCTTGGCGCCCAGGAGATTCAATCTGGCGCGGCCCAGGTCGTGCTTGTGGGGGGCGTAGAGACCATGTCTCGGAACCCCTTTCTGCTCACGGGCATGCGCAAGGGCTACCGGCTTGGCGATGCACCTTTGCTTGACGGGAACTACCAGGACGGCTTCAACTGCCCACTCGTCGGGACGCCCATGGGGGCTACGGCGGAAACCCTGGCCGACCAGTTCGAGATCACTCGCGAACAGCAGGACGCCTTTGCGGTGGAGTCGCAGCGCAAGGCGGCAGCTGCCGTGGAGCAGGGTCGTTTCCGTGATGAGATCGCGCCTGTGACTGTCAAATCACGCCGAGGCGAGACCGTGGTCGAAGCGGATGAACACCTTCGCCCCGGGGCGACTCTTGAGGGTATGGCGAAACTGCCACCGGTGTTCCGAAAGGACGGAACCGTGCATGCAGGGAATAGCTCGGGCATCACCGATGGCTCTGCGATGCTGGTGTTGGCCTCGGAAAGCGCAGCCGAGCAGCACGGACTCAACGTTTTGGCGCGGCTCGAAGCGCATGCGATGGCAGGTGTCGACCCGGCCATCATGGGTATCGGGCCGGTGCCCGCGACTCGCTTGCTGATGGACCGCACGGGCCTGGCGCTCGCTGACTTCGATTTGATTGAACTCAATGAAGCCTTTGCTGCGCAGGTCATTGCATGTGACCGCGAGTTGGGTCTCGATGCGGCCAAGTTGAACGTCAACGGTGGTTCGATTGCGCTGGGTCATCCCATCGGAGCCACAGGCGCTCGCATCGTGGTGACACTGCTGCATGAGATGCGACGGCGCGAAGCCAAGCGCGGCCTCGCAACCCTGTGTGTGAGCGGAGGCATGGGCATCGCCGCGAGCTTCGTTCGCGACTGACTCTGTGCTGCTGTGCGTGCGGGTCAGGCTGCGAAAATCAGCTTCATGCGTTCGTCTTGGGTCAGTGCTCCCGCGTAACGCTCGCGGACAGCGGGTGTTCCGTAAACGGCAAGAAAGCGACTGCCCGAAGAGCGTTGTGGGACAGGCTCGCCCGGGCGCCAAGTCGACTGCGCGGCGAGCAAAATGCCTGCCTCGGTCAGGTCGCGGCCCCAGGTCTCCAGCGTTTTTCCGGTGGAGACCAGGTGCAGCGGTGTTGGCTGATGACCTTCGGGCCCGAGCCAGCGGGCCAGGCCTGCAATTTTTGCTGCGCGCAGGTTGTCGAGACTGTGTGCGGCGCCACTTCGCGTGGATTGGCGGCTGTGCTGCCGCCATCGGTAGAGCACCCTCGGGAGCTTGGCGATTGGGCGCTCGTGCTCGAACCAGCGCAGCCAGAAGTCAATGTCCACAGGCCACGGACCACTGACGCCATAGCCTCCCACCGATTCGAGAGCGGTGCGTCGATAAAGGCCGGTCTGGTGGAGTGCGGGGATCTCTACGAAGCGCTCCCTCGACATGGTTTCGCCGGTGAGCAGGCTGTTTTGCCAGTCGAGATAGCGCCGCATTCCGGCTGTGCGCGCTCCGAACTGCGCCGCACGGCTCGTCACACCGTCGAGTCCGTCATGCAGCGCGGCCGCCAGCCTTGCGAGCCGGTCGGGAGGGCAACGGTCGTCGGCTTCCATGTGCGACACGAGAGGTGCGCGTGTTTCAGCGAGCGCCAAGTCGAGCGCTGCAGCGGCACCTTGCCCTGTTCCCTCGAGAACCTGGATTCGACGTTCCTTACGCGCTGTCGAACGCAGCCAGTCGGCGGACCCATCGTCGTGGCCATCGGATGCGGTGTCCACGACGGCGATGATCCGAAGGTCGATGTGTTCCTGGGCAAGGATGTCTCGAACGGCCCAGGGAAGGGTGCGCCGCGCTTCCCGCACGGGGAGCAGCACATCGCATCGCGTTGAGGTCACGGGCGCGGCTCCTTATCCGTAAGAGGGATCGCGGCTCATGGGGAGGGGCTTCGTGGAGAGGGGGCAAGTCTTGGTGGAGGGATCCTCTCTCCTGGGACGTTACACTGACGGGCATGGCCGAACTCGTCTTGCTCACCGCAAAAGAATGTTTGCCGCTCCGGGAAGAGGTTTTGCATCCCGGGCAACCTTCTGAAGAGTCGATCTATCCGCATGATGAGGATGAGCGCAGCACCCATTACGGTGTTTGCCAGCGCGACAAGACCCTGGGTGTCATTTCGATGCTCCACGAACCCCGGGGGGAAGTTGGCGAGGAGATGTGGCGGCTGCGGGGGCTGGCCGTTCTGCCGGATCAGCAGGGCAAAGGCTACGGCAGCATGTTGATGAAGACCATCCAGGCCATCGTCGGTAAGCGTGGCAGTGGGTTGTGGGCCCAAGTGCACATGGATGTCGCTGGCTACTGCCAGAAGCACGGCTTTGTCGAGCAGGGCGAGGCTTTCGATCTGAAGGGGCGGGGGCCGCACGTGCTCATGACCTGGCGCCCCAAGCCCTAGGAATGGCTGTACGGCCGCCTTGTGGCCCGCTTTCGGCCTGTCAGCAGGCTCTGGGCAGAGCCCTGTCGCGTGTTGCGTGAGGAGGGCTCGATCCACATAATGTGGGGCCCTTCAGGCCGGAAAAACCAGCTTGCGCGGCTCCTCAAAGGACCCCGTAGTTGGCAGTTGGCCGTTCGGTACAGCCCTTCGGGGTGGAGCCGTCTCGAAGGCAGCAATCTCGGGCTCGGGTCGATTCACGATTCGTCCGGGTTCTTAGGTTGGGTCGCAAGAATCATAGGGTCCCTTTATCCATCCGTTGATGGTGGATCGGGCGGTCGGCAGCGCTAAAGGCTCGGGATCATCTCGAACACATAAACAGGAGAACATTCGCCCATGGTCATCAAAAAGGTAGGCGTCATCGGCTGCGGTCTCATGGGCCATGGCATCGCGCAAGTCGCAGCCCAGGCCGGTTTCGAGGTCATTGTCCGGGAGTCAGCTCAGGAGCCGCTGGACAAGGGGCTGGGCCGGATTGGGAAGAGCCTCAACAAGCTGGTGGAGAAGGAGAAGCTGACTCGCGAGGTTGCTGACGCGTCTTTGGCCCGCCTGACCGGCACGCTCGAGTTGGCCGACCTGGCTGACTGCGACCTCGTTGTCGAGGCGATCATTGAAGACCTCGCGATCAAGAGCGATCTGTACGCAAACCTCGGAAAGCTCTGCAAGCCCGAGACGATTTTCGCGACGAACACATCTTCGTTCCCCGTCGCTGAGATGGGGGCGGCGTCTGGCCGGCCAGCGAACATGGTGGGACTGCACTTCTTCAATCCCGTCCAGCTGATGAAGTTGGTCGAGGTTGTGCGGACCCCTGAGACAGACGAGGCGGTGTATGCGGAGGCCAAGGCCTTTGGCGAGTCTGTTGGCAAAGTGCCTGTTGCTGCGAGTGACACGCCGGGCTTTGTTGTCAACCGCCTACTCGTGCCGTACATGGCTGATGCCATGCGCATGGTTGAGCGTGGCGATTCCACTCCCGCGGATGTCGATGCTGGCATGTCTCTGGGTTGCGGTTACCCGATGGGGCCGTTCACTCTGACGGACTATGTTGGTCTCGACACGACGCTTTCGATTCTCGAGGGATGGCACGAGCGCTTCCCGGAAGACCCCACATTCGTGCCGCCTCAGATTCTGAAAGACAAGGTGGCAGCAGGGAAGCTGGGCCGAAAAACGGGCGAAGGTTTCTTTAAGTGGGAAGGCGACAAGCGCGCATGATTTCAGTGCGGCTCCTTTGTCTGGCAGGTCTGCTTGCGGGGGCAGTGAGCTGCTCCGTGCCGGCGTCCTCCTCTCAGGGGCGGGATGTTTCAGAACGTGCGACTGCGATGGCTGTCGAAGAAGAGGACCAGCCGGAGCGCGAGGAATCTGCGGGAAGTCGTTCGATGACGCCCCTGGCTGTCAAAGACCCTGCGCCCGTCGTACGCGATCGAATCAACGGAGTCGTCGTGTCTTCACAGCGATCCCTTGAGGAGGCTGAAGCTTCGTGCGAGAAGGCGCGTGCTCACCTGAGCACGCTTGTTGCTCAACTTGCCAGCTTGCGATCGACTCTCGAAGCGGCCGGGGTGAGTGACGATGTGCTTGCAAGGCTTGGTGAACTGGAGCAGGACTCGACTTCGCTGAACGGGGAGTCGGTGACGCTTTTGTCCGATTTGGAAACTGAGCAGTCTGGAGTGAGAGAGTTTCGCGACCACCTCGCCGAAATGGAGAGCCAGCCCGCGAGAGACGTTGGCGAGGTCTCTGCGGAAAAGATGTCGGCGATCCCTTGGCGGAAACTCGAAGCAGAGGTCTCAACCTATGAAGGCTCTGGATCTTTGCAGGAACTTCAGGCTCGATCTGACAGATTGGCGAGAGGTGTTGCTGCCTTGGTCGCACGGTTCAGTCGAGTGGAGCGGGAGTCTTTGAATTCTTCGGCCGAAGAAGTGGCTGTCTCGCTCTCTTCGGGTACGGAGTCGAAGGAGCAGGCGTCTCTACGTGGTGGCGTCTCGGAAATCTCAGAGGTGGACGACACACTGTCACCGAAAGGCGAGATCGCCGAGATCAGAACCAGCGAAGGAACGTTGTTGTTGGAGTTCCTTCCCGAGGACGCGCCGAAGCACGTCGAGAACTTCAAGCGCCTCGTGAAGGACGGCTTCTATGACAATCTGACGTTCCACCGAATCTTGCCGGGTTATGTGATCCAGGGTGGATGTCCGCGCGGGGATGGTTCCGGTGGGCCTGGTTGGCAAGTGGACAATGAGTTCAACGCGCAAAGGCATCGACGCGGAACGCTGTCCATGGCGCGCTTCGCGCACCCAGACTCTGCCGGGAGTCAATTCTTCATCTGTCTGGATGATCGCCCGGAACTCAACGGGAAACAGACCGTATTTGGTCGCGTCATTCGGGGAGAGGCAACCTTGCAGGCCATCGAGGCCTTGGCGGATCCGAATGGAGCAGGCACCCCAGCTCAGGTTGTTGAGATCGAACAGATTGTTTTACGCCCGTGGGAGCAGGGTGACAACGAACCAAGAATGATTGCCGGGAACCCTGTGCGCTGACTTAGAGACTGAGTTTGCGAAAACTCTTCGGTCAGGGTCGCAACACAACACATACAAAACATTCACGACGGCGCGAGGAGCGCAATGGTCAAGATAAATGATGAGAGCCGTGCGACGATCAAAACTTCGATGGGCGATGTTGTCCTCGAGTTTCTGAACGACAAGGCACCAAGGACCGCTGAGAATTTCGTGAAGCTCGCCAGCAAGGGCTTCTACGACGGGCTGACGTTTCACCGGGTCATCAAGGACTTCATGATCCAAGGTGGTTGCCCGAAGGGGAATGGAAGTGGGAATCCGGGCTACACGATTCGGCCAGAGTTCAACGACACGCCGCACGTCAAGGGCACGGTTTCGATGGCTCGAAGCAACGACCCGAACAGTGCCGGGAGCCAGTTCTTTATCTGTCTGGGGGACGCTCGTTATCTCGACAGTCGGTACACGGCTTTTGCGCGTGTGATCGATGGAGATGAAGTGCTGAGCAAGATTTCCGACGTACCTGTCAACATGGAGACCAGGCACCAGGAATTGAGCGTTCCTCGCACACCGGTCTACATCAACACCGTGCAGATAGACGGTGTCGAAATTGATGACACCCCACCGCCTCAGAGCAGGCCAGATGCGCAAGAGGATGGCGCGGAAGGCTCGGCCAGAGAAGAGTCGTCGAACAGCGGCCACGGTCGTGGGCGAGGGCGCGGTCGGGGGCGGGGTCGAGGTCGATCTCCCGAAGCCGGCGCCGACAGGGAGTCGCCGCGTTCTGAAGCGGCTGCACCAGAGGACAGGGACGTCGCTGAGAAGGACGATTCCGAGTCACGGCCTCGTGCAACCAAGAAGAAGGCCTCCAAGGCCACGACTTCTAAAGCCAAGGCTGCGCCCAAGGCCGCGTCCAAGGCTACGTCCAAGGCTGCATCCAAGGCGAGCCCGAAGAGTGTTGCAAAGCGTGGCGCGCAGAGTCGGAGTAAACCCAAAGCCAGTGTCAAGAAGACTGTTCGCAAGGCCGCGAAGAAAGTGACGCGGTCCAAGGGCAAGAAATCGGAGTAGAGCGTGACCTACGAAAACATCTTGAGAGAAGACCGAGATGGCATTGCCATGATTTCGGTTAACCGTCCTGACAAGCTGAATGCGCTGAATGCGCAGACCATTGGCGAGTTGCAGCATGCCTTTGATGAGTTGGCTGAGGACGAGTCCATTGCGGCTGTGATTCTTACAGGCACCGGGGAGAAGGCTTTCGTCGCCGGTGCTGACATTGGCGAGTTGGTTCACCAGACTTCCATCACGGCTCGGCCACTTGCGATGAAGGGTCAGCGCTTGATGGACACCATCGAGTCGACGCCGAAGCCGGTTGTCGCTGCGGTCAATGGCTTTGCACTGGGTGGCGGTTGCGAGTTGGCTCTTGCGTGTCACATGCGGTTCGCGTCAGACAATGCGCTGATGGGACTGCCTGAGGTCACGCTGGGCATTATTCCTGGCTATGGAGGAACGCAGCGATTGCCGCGCATCGTTGGCAAGGGCCGCGCGATGGAACTGATTCTCACGGCCAAACCTATTGATGCAGCAGAGGCACTGCGTATAGGTCTCGTCAACAAGGTGTTTCCGCAGTCTGAGTTGATGGCTGCCACCGAGAAGATCGTTCGCAAGGTGATGAGTGCAGGGCCGGTCGCTGTGCGCTTTGCTCTTGATGCTGTGAACCATGGCACCGAAATGCCTTTGCAGGACGGTCTGAACTACGAGGCCACTTTCTTTGGATTGCTGGCTGCGACGACCGATCTCAAAGAAGGCATGGGCGCCTTTTTAGAGAAACGGCCGCCCAAGTTTACAGGCAACTAATTCTTCCCTCCCGACCCGCGCGGTTCGCCGAGACGAACGGTACATCGCTGCGTTGATTCGCTGCATGCGCGGACGACACGAACTCTCTTTCACAGGAATTACGTAATGACTTCCCACGAACTGGTAATCCTCGGTGGCGCTCGCACCCCCATGGCGGAGTACGTCGGTACTCCTGGCTTTGGCAAGCTGGCTCGCTTTTCCGCTCTGGACCTCGGCGCGAAGGCCGCAGTCGCTGCCATGGAACGCTCCGGTGTTCAGCCTGAGCAGGTGGACCACACCGTTTTCGGCAACGTGCTTTACACGTCAGCAGATGCTCTGTACGGCGCGCGCAACATTCAGTTGAAGGCGGGTATCCCCATCGAAAAGCCTGCACTTACGGTGAACCGATTGTGTGGATCTGGAATCCAGTCGGTCATCAGTGGTTGCCATTTGATCATGGCAAACGAGGCCAAGACCGTGCTGGCGGGTGGAACCGAAAGTATGAGTCAGTCGCCGCACGTCTTGTGGAACGCACGCGCGGGTTACCGACTGGGCATGCAGTGGGAACTGCAAGATCAACTCATGGGCTCTTTGCGCGACCCCATGTGCGGTCTGTTCATGGCGCAGACTGCGGAGAAGCTAGGCACTCGTTACGGGATCTCACGAGAAGAGCAGGACGAGTTTGCATTGCGCAGCCACAAGCTGGGCGCGGAAGCCGTGAAGAGCGGAGCTTTTGCAGAGGAAATCGTGCCTGTCGAGATCGTCAAGCGAGACAAGGTTGTGGGTGTCGTAGACACCGATGACCACATCAAGCCCGAGACGACTCTGGAAGGCTTGCAGAAGCTGCGCGCTGCTTTCGGCAAGGACGGGACAGTGACCGCCGGCAATGCCTCGGGCATCGTTGACGGAGCTGCAGCACTGATGATCACCACCGCGGCCGAGGCACAGGCGCAGGGCTGGAAGCCTCGCGCGAAAATTGTGGCTTGGGACACGGTCGGTGTGGAGCCCTCAGAGATGGGGATCGGTCCGGCACCTGCAATCCGTAACACGCTCGACAAGGCGGGTATCGACATGGATGCGGTGGACCTGTTCGAGATCAACGAGGCCTTTAGCGCCCAATATCTCTCGGTGGAAAAAGAACTCGAGTTGAACCGGGACAAGGTGAATGTGAATGGCGGCGCGATTGCGCTCGGCCATCCGCTAGGTGCTACGGGAACGCGCCTCTTGCTCACGCTGGTGCACAATCTGGAACGACAGGGCAAGACTTACGGAATGGCGTCTGCCTGCATCGGCGGTGGACAAGGAATCGCCATGCTGATTCAACGGGTCTGAGTTCACTTCGATGACATCACGTACCGTGAAGCTAGAGCCGGGCAAGCGCGTCCTGTTCTTGACCAAAGATCTCGATCTCATTCGGCAGCAGATTGAAGAGGGTCTCGATCTTCGTATGGAAGATCTCTCCATCGAAGATCTGCTCGACGACGTCAATACCGACGTCATGACTCCGGCCTGGGTTTGTTTCAAACACCGTCCGGAGGACATCGCGCTGAACGCGTACGCCGGTCTGATGAAGGATGGTCAGCGTGTGGTGCGGGAGCGAGGGCTCAAGGATGGCAACTTTGGTGCGATCGTCTCTGGTTATCGAAAAGGCACCGGAAGTTCGAGAGAGACAGCCGCCCAGTGTGAGAAGTGGTGCGGCATCCAGCTTGTCATTGCCGCCTCGTTTGCTCCCATTCACGAGCGGAACAACATCAACCTTGGCCAGATCATGGGCAACCATGAACAGTTGAAGCGATTGCAAGATGGTGAAGAGATTGCCTTCGACGAGTTCACCGCAGCCTACGATCCGGTGACTCGTGTGATTCTCGAAGTGGGAGGGCTCTTTTCTTTTTCACGAGGCCTCCTCGACGGAAGCATCAAGGTCGGCGCTCCGGACACGGTTTCGCGCCCCATGACCATGGGAGAGAAGGTTGTCGCGAAGCATCTCGTGGGCGGATCTAGCCCGGTGAAGCCTGGCGACGCGGTCATGGTGAAAGTCGACGGCGGCTACAGCCATGAGTTCACTTCAGCTCAGGTTCATTACTTCTTGCAGCATGAGTTTGGTGACGACTACACCATTCCACATGCGAGTAAATTCGCAGTGTTTGAAGACCACCTGCTGTACGCCGACGGCGTCTCCAAGATGGCTCCTTTTCACGAAGACATTCAGACCCTGCGTCGAATGCAGACGTCGTTCATGGAGCACACTCATGTGCGGGACTATCAGTCGCGCGACGGTGTGAGTCCGGGCATCTGTCACGAAATTGCCCGCCGTGACTTTGTGGATCCGGGCGACTTCATCCAGGCAACCGACAGCCATACGTGCATGGGCGGCGGAAACAATGCTTTGGCTTACGGCGTCGGAGCTACCGAGTATGCAGCGCTCATCGCTTCGGGAGTGACCTTCGTGAAGGTGCCCGAGTCAGTGCGCTTTGAACTCCAGGGCGAGTTGCCGGATGGCAGCACCGCGAAGGACGTCATGCTGCATATTCTTGCGGAGTACGCGCGGCGCGAAGTCACGCTGGACCGGATCATGGAATTCGGGGGGCCTGGCCTTACCAGCATGTCGATCGATGAGCGTGCGACGCTGGCCAACATGGCCACCGAGTGCACCGCCAAGGCCGGCATTTGCGAGGGGGACGAAGCGCTCGTCGATTGGATCCGTGAGAATCGTCCGGGGGCCGCCTCGCGACAGGACATGATCGATGCTCTGGTGTCTCCCGATGAAGGGGCTGTCTACGATGGCGGGACTCACACCATCGATCTCTCAGCGATTCACCCGATGGTGGCGACGCCAGGGGACCCGAACCGCGGAATCCCGTCGGACCCTACCAACGGTGCCCTGATCTCAGGGCTGGGCCAGGTCTCCATCGACATCGCCTATGGTGGTTCCTGTACGGCGGGCAAGGTGGACGATTTCGCCATGTACGCCCGCGTGCTCAAGGACGCACTTTCATCGGGCCGGAAGGTGGCCGACGATGTGAATTTCTATGTCCAGTTCGGATCCGCCTCCACGGCAGAAGTGGCTCGGGCAGAAGGCTGGCTCGAAGTTTTTGAGGAAGCGGGTGCGACTATCATCAATCCGGGCTGTGGAGCGTGTATCGGTTGCGGGCCGGGTGTGAGTGAAACTGCCGAACAAGTGACGGTCTCCGCGATCAATCGAAACTTTCAGGGGCGTAGTGGGCCAGGTCGGCTCTATCTGGCCTCGCCTTTGACCGTGGCGGCGAGTGCTGTTGCGGGGCACATCGTCTCTTACCAACCCGGAATGTTTGGAGTCCCTGCGGAGGCGAGTGCAGGCTGAACTGCCTGACAGTCGCTCTTGCTCGGTGTTGGGGCTGCAACCATCTCACCCTCGCGATGTGCACCTCCGATGGTGCAGACTAGGCGCAGTACACGGTCTTTCCAGTTCATCTCATGTGCAGGAAATCAGGAGCTGACATGTCTCACAAGATTGCGGTCGTCGGTGGCGATGGCATCGGTCCGGAAGTCGTTGCAGCGGGTTTGCGCGTCATGGAGGCCGTCGCGTCCAAGCATGGTATCGACTACGAGACGGTCGAGTATCCCTTTGGAACAGACCACTGGCTGGCCACGGGTGGAACACATGGTGGCGAAACACTTCCTGACTCGGCTTTCGCCGAGATCCAGTCCATGGACGCCGTCTTGCTGGGGGCCATTGGTGATCCACGTGCGCCCGTTGGGTTGGTCGAGCACGGTGTCATCATGCGGATGCGTGTTGGTCTCGACCTGTATGTGAACTTGCGTCCCGTCAAGCTTTATGACGAACGCCTTTGCCCACTCAAAGACAAGAAGCCTGAAGATGTGGACATGGTTATTGTCCGCGAAAACACTGAGGATGCGTACACCGCGAGCCCTGAGTTTGAAAACAAAGGCACGCCAGAGGAAGTGGCAAGCCAGCCCATGCGCTACACGCGCAAGGGAACTGAGCGCGTGATTCGCTATGCCTACGAGTTGTCGCGGAAACGCAACCGCAGCAAGAAGTTGCTGATGATCGACAAGGCGAATGCCGTTCGCGCACAGGATCTCTGGACGCGGACCATGGCAGAGGTGGGCGAAGAGTTTCCGGACATCGAACAGGATCATGCGTACATTGATGCTGCATGTATGTGGATGGTGAAGAATCCGGAGTGGTTTGACGTGGCTGTCACAACCAATCTCTTCGGAGACATCATCACGGACGTCGGGGCGATGATCCAAGGCGGACTCGGCGTCGCGGCTAGCGGCAACATCCACCCTGGAGCGGTGTCTCTTTTTGAGCCCATTCATGGCAGCGCACCCAAATATGCAGGGCAGAACGTTGCGAATCCGGTTGCGACTGTGATGGCCGTAGCCATGATGTTTGACCACCTGGGCTACACCGAGGTGTCCCAAGAGATGGAAGCCACCGTCGCACGGCTGATCCAGGAGAACGTGATTCAGTCACTGTCTGCTGGCGTTCAGTCCACGACCGAAATCGGCGATCTGTTGGCCTCCGCACTTGCCGGCTGAGATGCCGAGCACGCGAGCTCTTCGTCTTCTGGCTGCTCATGCCGAGCGTTCGGAGCTTGAGGCGAATGTGGGCGTGCACATAGCTCCCGATCGTGTCGTTCTAGATGGAGCAACCGCAGAAACTCTCGTCGCCGAGCGCAAGCGCTCTGGCGCCGGACGGCCGCGCCACGTGGAGCGTTTTCTCTTCGTGGCGGATCCAGAGTGCCCCGCCACACGGCGACGTATCGTCAGGCACTTCTCCGAGCAGCATGGAGCGTCGTTGGCCTTCGACCCAGTTCGGATGGGGTGGCCCGGCGTCGTTGCTGCAGAAGAAGGCTGGGTACGGTCTGATGACATCGTGGTAGGGACTTCACCAGATGTCGGGGGACTCGGGGGGCTTGGCGCGCTGGTCTTACGCGGACGTCCGGATGAGTTGGTGAGGCTCTTGCGGCACAAGACCATGACCGTGCAGGCGCCGGCCGGCTATTCGGTGAATATTTCTGGGCGCCTGCCACGCTGGGTGGGGCCGCAGGAACTGGCTCTCCATGTGTCCCGAGCCGTGGGTGAATCGGCTGCCGGGCGGGTGATCGAGTTGGGTGGACGAGGCGTTTTCGATCTGGCGGTGGATGAACGGATGGCCCTCTGCACAGCCCTGGCGCGGGAGGGCCTGTCGTCGCTGGTGCCGCCAGACGAAGCGACGCGAGTCTGGCTGTCCGCACGGGTTCTGGAGGAAGTCGCAGCCAGCCCCGTAGGGACCTCTGATCTGCCTGCTGCGGATCTGCCTGCTGCGGATCTGACGCTTCAGGGCCAGCGATTGGGTCTCGTGGCGCGGGCGGGGGGCTCACTGGTGAATCCAGGGGCAGACCCTGGATTGCCCGTGGATGAGGCTGTCGTAGCTGGCTCCGTGACGACTCTGCGTCGCGCTGCGGAGGCTTTGCAAGAGCGCCGCCTCAAGCCAGGCATGCACATGTATGTCCTTCCGGCCTCGCGGCGGACCTTGCTGCACGCACTTGAGGAGGGACTTATCACGGCCTTTTTGCGCTCAGGGGCCATTCTTCTCACCCCTGGCACGACAGCGCCGGAAAGCGGGCGGTCAGAGCGCCGTGTCACCACGGTGGCCACCTCGCCTCAAGATCTTCTTGCTGGCCCTGACGTCGTGGTAGCGAGCGCTGTGTGTGGCCGACTCGTCGACCCGGAAGTCATGCGCCGAGAGCATCGTCGAACGACCACGATTCGCTGACCGGCGATCTTGGGCGGTCGCCCCGAGGAAGAATCCGACTTGAGAGCGTGAAGGCCTCCAAGTGGTCGCTGCGTTCGTGGGACCCGATCAAGTTTTGTCTTGGGCCAAGTCTCGTGATGGATCCGTGGGGCTCGTGCGGTATGTTCCGGGCTCACATCCCGTGGTTGGGACTTAGGGAGACGGCCTATGGCCACAAGCGTCACCGCTTGCACACATTGCGAACGGACCTTCAAGGTTGCGGAGGCGTTTCGAGGTCGCCGCGCTCGTTGTCGGGCTTGCGGTGGATCTTTTGTGATCCAGTTCAAGGGCCAGGCTGAGGCCACGCCTGCAGAGTCCCAGCCCACGGAGTCTGCAGCGACTGACATGGACTCGGTTGAGGAACTTGCGAAGCAGCCGGCGCTCGCGACGGTTGACTCATTGGCCAGACTCGAAAAGAATGATGCGGCAGGCAGCGCCGTCGCGCCGACTGTGGGTGGAACTGATGGCGGATCCACTTCGGTCGGCGCGACGACGGCCTCGCCGTCTCAGGGTGCCGAGAACAGCGCAAGCAAGCCGGGCTTGCGGAAGGCGAAGTCGGGCAAGGCCGGCAAGAAGAACGGACGTGCTGATCAAGCAGCCGGTCCACGCCGTTCCGGTTACCGCAAGGTCGAGGGCCTGGAAGCGCCGGAATCCGCACAAGATGTGGATGCCAACGAGGGCTCTGGTTTGGGGTCACAAGCCGCTCAGCGCCTCTCAGAGGTGGAGGATCGCCTGAAGACGTCGCTGGATTCTCAGCGATCCGAGGGAGATGGCGATTCGTCACCCGTGGATTCCGGTGGTCCGGGGCACCGGTTGCCGCAAGTTGTGGCCGGAGTCGGAGAGGATGCCGCTCGAGCGGACGTTCCTCGTTACGGAAAGACGCAGGGGCAAATCGACGGAGTTCTTGAAGAACTCCGTGCGCGTGACGCCGAGTTGGCCGAGAAGGCCAAAGAGCTCGATGAAACAAGGGAAGCTGTTGAAGCCGCGCGGCTAGAGCAAGCCGAGCAGCAGCAGCGCGCGGATGCTGCGCGCATCAAGGCGGACCAGGCGGAAGCGCGACTTGTCGAGTGGGATGGCAAGTCCGATGACTTGGAGTCGAAGTCGCTCGGTCTGGACGCAAAGATCGCAAATCTCGAAGAGGCAGCGCGCGCAGTCGAAGCGCGTCGCGAGAGCAGCTCGCGCAAGCTTCAGGAGCTTGATGGGGCTTGTGAGGGGCGGCGTGCCAAGTTGCAGGAGGTCGAGCGGCAGGTTGTCGAGCGCCAGCAGCGACTTGCCGAACTGGGCACTGAGATCGTTGCTGGCGAGGCGCGCGTCGCTCAATCGGCGTCTGAGCTCGAGCAGTTAGCCGATGCTTTGGTGCAACGAGTCCAAGATGATGAGTCACGTCGCTCGGAAGTTGACTCCCAGCTCAGGGCTGGCCGAGCAGACATCGAAAAGGTCGACAAGCAGCGCTCGGAATCCGAGCGCGCTCTTGCAGCGCAGAGAGCCCAGGCCCAGAAGTCCGAGGAAGCTCTGGGAGAATTGCAGGCCCGGGTTTCGAACGCACGGGCTGATGTGCAGTCCGCCGAAACCGCACTTCGAGAAACTCAGGAAGAGCGCCGCAAGATTCTCGGCAAGGCGCAGCAAGACAACGACCGACTTGTTCGAGAAAATGCAGAATTTGAACTGCGACTCGAGTCTCTTGCAGAGAAAGAAAAGGCGCTTCAATCGACGCATGTCGGAACGCAATCCAGCTATGCCCGACTGCAAGAAGCTGTGGTTCAGCTAGAGGGGCGCCACGCACTCTCGCTCACGGGCGTCAAAGAATCGGAAGTCTTGCTGACTGATCGTCGCGCAGAGCTCGCTCGGGAAGAATCTCATCTTGAAGATCGCCGCACGGATCTGGTTGCCACGGAAACGCAACTGGAAGCGCTGACAGCCGCTGTCAAGCGCGCACGCGGGGTTCACGATGAGTTGGTTCAAAGCACTGAAACTCGCACGCGTCGTTTCGAAGTGAAGCGAGATGCGCACGAATCAAGACTGAGCGAGATTCGTCTCGAATTGGACCAAGCAAAGAAAGTGGCGGTTGACCAGGAGTCCCGACTTCAGGACAGGGCGATTGCACTGGAGCGAGAGCTCGCGCGGCTCAATGAAACTCGCGATCGAGCGACTGCCGACCTGGCCAGTGTTGAAGAGAGCCTCGCTTCATCTCGCCAGGCGACAGAGCGTGATCTGATCGCGGCGCGTGAGGCGCGGTCGGCGCGTGATGTCGCCGAGAAGGAACTGGTTTCTCTTGAGCACTCGCTCAAGCAGCGCATCGCGGGGCTCGAAGTTGTCGAGCAGGAGCGCCGCAAGCGTGTTGAAGCAACGGCCGAGGAAGAGGTGCAGTTGACGGGCCGCCGAGACAAGGCCGGCGCCGAGTTGAAAGACCTCATGGCAAAGTTGGATGCAGCGCGTAGTGACCACGCGCAGGTGCTCCAGGCCATAAAGTCTGCCCGAGATGAAGCACGTCAGCAGTTTCAACGTGCGGGGGACTTGCTGTCAGGCCTCATGGAGGCTCAGCGGCAGGCTGGCGACCCAGGGAAAGGCGAGGCAGAAGAGCCGGAAGCGCTCGATGACAGCGACATCGAGGACCTCGACTCCTAATCGACACTCGAGGCCTCTTCTAGCCTTGATCGCCACGCGGGCTTTCACCACACTGCCCGCTCGCACGTCCTAGCAGACGCGCGGGCAGATAGCTCAGTTGGTAGAGCACGGCACTGAAAATGCCGGTGTCCCCGGTTCGATTCCGGGTCTGCCCACCACGCTTTGTACGGCGTGGCATGCGAGCCGGCCTGACACAGCCAGATCGAGAATCAGCCTGCCGGGCTGATGCGATCGAGCACCACGCGCGCTGCGGCGATGTCCTCGTGAATCTGCTGTTTCAGCTCGTCGGGCCCAGTGAAGCGCCGTTCACGTCGCAGATATTTGTGGAGCGAGACTTCCATCTGCTCTCCATAGAGCGAGAGGTCTGTACGGTCGAGAAGATGCACCTCGAAGACGGCGCGCTCTGCAGCTTGGCGAAACGTTGGGCGCATGCCGTAGTTCATGACACCTGGTAGGGAGCCCAGCGTGCATTTTGCCGTCACTGCATAAACGCCGAGCGGTGGGAAGGCTTCGCTCGTGACTTCTAGATTCGCGGTGGGAAATCCAAGAGTCGCTCCGCGCCCATCTCCGTGCACGATCTGGCCAAGCAAGGACACCGGACGCCCTAGAAGGCGTCGCGCAGTGATCAATTCACCAGCCGCAATGGCACGACGCACAGCTGTTGAGGAAACAGTCAGGCCGTCGACAATCACTTCGCCCATGGTGACGACTTCAAAGCCGTGGCGGAGCCCTAACTCCACCAGAAGTTTGGAGTCGCCCCGTCGATTGTGTCCGATAGTTGTGTCGTGCCCGATGATCAATTCGGCGATGCCGAGCTTTCGTACGAGCAACTCTTCGACGAATCGCTCAGGTTCGATTTGCGCAATCTCAGGTCCGAATTCGATCACAATGATGACGTCGACACCGAGTGCTTCGATGAGTTCGAGACGGTGTTCGAGCGACAGGATGTGCTGTGGCGTGCGGTTCGTGAGTACAGACTTGGGGTGCACTGAGAAAGTGATGCACACCGAAGGGGATTGACGCCGCTCCGCTGCGGAGAGCAGCCGGTCGAAGATGCTCTGGTGTCCAAGGTGCAAGCCGTCGAAGACGCCGATGGTGACCGAACTGCCACGAAGGGCGATGTCCAGTTCGTCGAGCGTTTGGACGTGATGGCGCTGCACGGTGCGTTCGACTTTGTCTAGCCGGTTGTCCCCGAGGCCAGCATCTCCTCGAGCTCACGGCGATAGCGAATTCGGTCCACGGGACTCATCCGATGAACCAGGAGCACACCTTCGAGGTGATCAATCTCGTGTTGGATGACACGGGCGGGGAAGTCGTTGATGTCTTCTTCGTACTGCTTGCCATGCTCATCTTGCCAAGCCAAGCGAAGGCCTTTTTTGCGTGTGACATCTACAGTGATGTCAGGGAAAGAAAGGCAGCCTTCCTCCGATTTTTCTTTCCCCCAGCTCTTGATCACTTTCGGATTCACGACGACACGCTCGGCGTCGCGGTCTTCGCGGGATCCGCTCGGGTTCATGAGAAGCAGCTGCACCGACCAGCCGACCTGAGCCGCTGCGAGGCCCACCCCACCTTTGTCGTACATGAGGTCCCACATCTGAGCGACCTTCTCTCGGAGCTCTTCGTCGAAGTTCTCGACAGTTTCAGAGCGTTTCAGAAGGACAGGGTCGGGGTAGGTGCGCAGTTTCATGAGGCGCAGGGTAGCGCACAGACCCTGATGCGTCACCTGGGAGGGGCCTCGTGCTACCTTTCGACGCCATGGATCTGTCCCGATTTCTCGACAAGGCCGAACAGGCCCTTCGTAAGCGCAACCCGGCGCAGGCGATCGCGCTGTACAAACAGGTGCTGGTTGCTTCGCCCGGGCACGGAGGCGCTCGGGCTGGCTTGCTGGCGGCGTATCGGCGAAGGGTGGAGCTCAAGGGGGGGGCGTCCTTCCTCGATCGGGCGGCTGCCAAGTCTTTGCGAGCGGCTGCAGCGGGGTTGGCTGGAGCCCAGCAGGCGGCGGCTCTCCTGAAGACCTGTGAGGCAGGGCTCGAGAAGAATCCTGGTGATGCCCAGCTTGCAGCTCGATTGGCAGAGGCTCTGGAGCAACTCGATCGTCCAGAAGAGGCGCTGGCCACGTGGGAGCATCGCCTTGCGCTGGACGCGAATGATTTCCATGCGCTCAAGTCGGCGGGCAAGCTGCTTTACACATTGCGACGGGTTCAGGAAGCGATTGCCTACCTGGACCGTGCGCACGCTCTTGGTGAAAACGACCCCGAGCTAGAAAAGCTGCGTAAGCACCTGGCGGCCGAGGGGACGTTGGCGTCCACGCGATTTGAATCGGCGACCTCTTCTCGTGAGCTTGCCCGTCATCCCGAAGCCATGCGTAAGGTGGAGGTGGGGCGCCGCATCCATCGCACGGAGGATCAGCTCAAGGAAGACATCGAGAGCTTGCGCAAAGCTTTTGAGCAAGCGCCACAAGACGTCGACCTGTGCCGACAGTTGGCTCGAACTCAGCTTCGAGGGGCCGATCTAGAAGGAGCAGAGAGGACGATCCGGACGGGCCTGGAGCACCATTCCGAGGAGGACAGCCTGCTCGACCTGGCCGGGGATGTGGCGCTCGGGCATCTACGCAAGGCCGTGAAAAGCGCCGGCCAGGACGAGGCCGCGTCCAAGGCTGCTCAACGGGCCTTTCGAGAGGCCGAATGCCAGGAACTGAGCCGACGCTTGGCCCGCAAGCCTGGCGATCTGGGGCTTCAGGCGAAGCTGGCGCGCTCTTGCTACCGGTCTGGAGACACCGAGCAAGCCATCGAGCACTTTCAATCTGTGGCGACGGACCCCCGCTACGAGGTCGAAGCCCGGCAGGGATTGGGCGCCTGTTTCACTCGAAAGGGCTTGCTTCCCCTGGCCAGACGCCAGTTTGAGCAAGCCTTGGACCTCGTGGGAGGGCCTCAGGGTGGCGACCGAGGTAAGGAGATCTGCTACAGTCTGGGGCTCGTCTGTGAGCGTATGGGAGACACTTCACAAGCCCTCGCGCGTTTCATGGAAGTCTACGAGATCGACATCCACTACAAGGATGTGGCCTCGAAGATCGACGAGTTCAGGACCTGACCAGACAAACGAGCCGAATCGATTTCCACAGGGCCCGGCGGCGGATCGCCCCGGAATATTCCGATGCCAAACAACAAGTCTGCCCAGAAGCGTGTGCGCCAGGACGCAAAGAAGCGTCTGCTCAACCGGACAAAGTCTTCTGCCGTGAGAACCGCCATGCGTCGCGTCCGCGAGGTCGCCGAGGGTGGTGATGCGCAGGCTTTGCAGGCTGCCGTGAATCTTGCCTACAAGCGGATCGACAAGGCCGCGAAGACGAATGTGCTGCACGCGAACACCGCTGCGCGGCGCAAGGCTCTCGTGGCACGTCAGGCGGCTGCCGGCAAGAGCGCCTAAGGCCATCGAGGCCGTGCCGGGAGCAGGGGCCGCAGGATTGGCTCGGCTTCTCCTGGTCGACAAATACGATTCCTTCACCTGGAATCTGTACCAAGCGCTGGCTGTCCTGGGAGTTGATGTCCAGGTCGAGCGCAACGATGCGTTGACTGTCGATCAGGTCCTCGACAACGCTCCCGACGGCATTGTCCTGAGCCCTGGTCCTGGGCACCCACGTGCGTCGGGGATCTGCCCCGATCTCCTGGATCAAATGCCGAGCGCGATGCCGTTGCTGGGCGTTTGTCTCGGGCACCAGGCCCTCATTGAAAGTTATGGCGGTGCGCTCGAGCGGGATCCCCTACCGGCTCACGGAAAAGCTTCTCCTGTCTTTCATGACGACCCCTCTTTTGAAGGGTTGCCCAATCCCTTCCAGGCAGGCCGCTATCACTCCCTGAGGGCTTCGGCCAGTGGCTTGCCCGACTGCCTGCGTTTAACGGCCTGGACGGAGGAGGGGCAGGTGATGGGCGTCAGGCACAAGGAACTCCCGCGTTTCGGGGTGCAGTTTCACCCCGAGTCGATTCTGACCGAGCAGGGCGGAGTCATCCTGGCAGGCTTCCTGAGGGAAGCCGGTTTGCTGCCTTTGCCCCAGAGCCCGGCGTAACTCAGGCCCAGGCATCACGACGCTGCCGTCACAGTGTCAGGTCAGTGCGATCCCATGACCGTGTCGTAGCGGTAGAACACTTCCATCAAGAGCGCGAGGATGGCCGTGGAATACACGCGCCCACCGGCAGGCCCCCATGGATCGACCTGTGGATCCCAGGAGCCCTTCATCTCGCCTTCTTGAATCTGCTGGGCGGCAATCATCTTGATGCCGTCCTGCCAGGTGCTCCAGTCGCGTCCGCCTACCTGGTACATCGCATACGTGGCGTAGTACCAGTAGTAGAAGTCAATGCGTCCAGGGTTGCTGTCGTTCCACAAGATGGGGGTGTCGAGCATCAACTTGACGCCCTTCTTGACCATCGCTTCATTACCCGCTTTCTCGAAGCCGGGGTCCGCGAAGATGCGGCAAAGAACTCCGACGGCAGTCATCGCCTCGGTGTCCGTGGCCGGGAAGGTGACGTCGAGACCGGGAAGACGTGAACTGCCGCCTCCTTGATCGAAGTACCCCGTCCGCCCGTTGCTGTCCGTCATCTCATCGACGAAGTCGTAGGCATCCGCGAGCGCGGTGTCGTCGACTTTGAGGTCGTAGTCTTTGGCCATGGTCATGGCCATGATCGCCCAGCCTGTGGCGGAGACGTCGTTGGGGTAAGCGATCATTTCCGGTGAGCTGAAATCTGCGTAACGCCAGGCGGCGCCTGGGTTGCGCAGGGAGTACATGTAGGCCAAGCCTTTCTCGGCAGACCTCTTGTACTTGAGCTTGCCGGTGAGCGCGTGCGCTTCCACCACGGCGAGGGTTGCGAGCATGTGGTCGTAGGTGTGCTCGCTGTGCATCGGGTCAGCGAAGTTGCCCGTAGATTTGTCCTGCGTGCTCAGCAGGTATCGCATGCCTTCTTTGACAACATCCTTGTGCTTGCCACGTGTGTCGGTGTTGTCGGCACCGAGGAATGCCAGCAGAGCAAGGCCTGTGACTCCCACATCGTGGCGGGTGAAGCCCAGACCAGTGCATGGGCCATCGTCACCGAGCTTGCCGCACTCGAGGTCGAACTCATTGGCGGCCCAGTAGCCGTCAGGGTTCTGGTGATTCTTCAGCCAGATGAGCGCATCTTCCACCGCCGCGACATAGGGTTTGCCAGCCCGCTTGCCGCGCGTGCCCGCTTTGCCGTTGCGACCAAAGCCGCCTCCAGCACCAGCGCCGACACCGATGACATCGTTCTGACCCGTGTTGTCGAACGGTAGATCGTCTGTGACGTTGTCGACGATTTCTTCGACGTCTGTGACCACCTCGGTCACGACAGGCTCTTCAATGACTTCCTCGATCTCTTCGGGTTCTGGCTCCTCTTCAGGAGGCTCCGGTGGGATCGCTTCCGGAGGTTCTTCAGGCGTGGCCACGATCTTCTTGGCTGCGTCGTCCACGAGCACGGGTGTCGTCATGTTGAACATGATCAGCAGCACGGCGAGGTGCAGCAGCAAGGAGATGCCAAGGTATGGGGAGTTGCGAACGAGTTCCCTGAGGGCATCCTCGAAGGAGTGTTCTGAGTCCAGGCCCACACCGTGGTGTTTCTGGTAGACGAGATCCGGATACTTCTGGTCGGCCACGGGGGCGTCTCCGCCAGGGTGCCGCCTGGACCGAAACCGGCCCGGGCATGAGGAAGCAGTCGATTCTAGCGGTCTGGGTCACTCTGGCAACCGCACGTTGTGCCCGGGATTTCCGAGAAAGTGCGATTGAGGGGACGGGCTGATCCCGATCAGCCTTCCTCTGGAAGGGCCGGGATTGGCTCAGAAAAGAGATTTGCCGGGTAGTAGACGGCCTGGCGCGAAAGTTTGAGCAGGATTTCCCGCTTGGCCTGAACCAGCAGATTGGACTGGATCCGGTTCCGGAGCACGTCCTGCACGTCGCCAAAGACCGCTGGGAGGGCCTCGGTGTGGCCCGTGATCTGGACGACGAGGAAGGCGGGGCCGCCCTCGCTCTGGACGAGGGTCGGGGCGCTGATGGACCCGTCCAGGCCTTCGCGCACAAAAGAGGCCAACTCGGGCTCATAGGCGAAGACGTCCGAGACGGCGTCGATCGGGATTTGCTGTCGGATGGGTTGGATGCCTGCTGGGGCGAGATTTCTGCGAAGAGCGGCACCCACCGATTCGGCGGTTTCCAGATCAGCCGTCGGGTAGGCGCTGAACGACACCGAGGCCGGCTGGTCCAGTTGATCCTCAAACTCGAGGAAATACTCGCGGAGCTGCTGCGGTGTGACGTCGACCATGTGCTTGAGAGCCAGGTCGACTTCAATGCGCGCGCCGGGCATGTTCATCAGTCCGACCCGATTGTAGACGTACAGTTCGGCCAGGACGGTGCGCTTGGCCAGTGCTCGCTGGCGCGCCACGGTGGTGCCGGAGGTCAGAGCGCTTTCTTCATAGTTCGGTTTGAAGCCGAACCAGGATTGCCAGCGATCATCAACCTGTGAGGGAGAGAGGTCCAAGCCCAGCCGGGTGGCTTCCTGTGCAAGCAAGATCTCTTCCGCCATGCGACGAAGGATGGTGGCTTCAAGTTCTGGATCTGCAGCACCTCCCTGGGCCAGAACCCACAGCGAGTAGTTTACGTCGGAACTCGTGATGGGCTCGCCGGAAACGGTGGCCATGATTCGATTCGCGGGGGCACCGACTTCGACAACCTCGACATCTCCTGGGACAGACCCCTCGAGGACTTCTTGCACGGTGGCGCCGAGGAGGGGGCAGATGAAGGCGGTCGCGAAGAGCACGCGAATCGGAGAGCGCACGACTGCTGACACGGAAGGAAGTGTGAAAAGAAACGGCATGCGGGGACTCTCTGGAGCGCACTTCACTGGCGGCTGCCAGCGGGCGATCGGGTCTGGAAGAGCTCAAGAAGATAACGAAGCCTGGAACTCGGTGTCGTGGTGCGATCCGGCCAGGCCACGCGTAACCGCTCGGGAGTGATCAGGTAGAGCTGTTCTGGCCGAAACGGGTGTCGTTTCTCAAAGGCGACGGTGTCCACAACCTGGATCAGCATGCCGCCGAGCCCATCGGCTGCCAGTGAGCCGATGCCCGCCAATCGCACGTATCGCCGCAGATTGAAGAGGTCGAGCAGCTCTTGTGCTGGAGGTGGCAATGGACCAAAGCGATCTTTGAGTTCGGCCTCGATGCCTTGGGCCTTTTTTTTGCCAGCCGTGGCGAGGCGCCGAAGCACCGACATCCGTATGGCTTCGTCGGGGATGTATTCGGTGGGCAGGAAGGCGGAGAGCCCCAGGTCGACCTCGACCTCTCCGGGCTCTTCCTCAGGTGGCCGTCCCTTGCTCTGGGCAACGGCACTGCGCAGGAGGCGGCAGTACATGTCGTAGCCGACCGACATGATGTGGCCCGACTGCTCGGCTCCAAGCAAGTTGCCTGCGCCGCGTAGCTCAAGGTCACGAAGTGCGATGGGCAGTCCCGCATCCAGGCTGCTGAATTCCTCGATGGCTTTGAGTCTTCGCTGTGCTTTGTCCGAAAACTTTTCGCGCGGTACCAGGAAGAAGGCATAGGCCTGTGTGCTCTCGCGCCCCACGCGCCCGCGTAGCTGATGCATATCGGCCAGACCGAACCGGTGACTGTCTGTGACGATGATTGTGTTGGCGCGCGGGATGTCGATCCCACTTTCGATGATGGAGGTGCAGACCAGCACGTCCAGTTCTCCGCTCGCAAATTCGTCTACGACGGCACGCAAACCGCGTGCAGGCATCTGGCCATGGGCGAAGGCTGTGCGAGCGTGGGGCACCAGAGACCGTATCTTCTCGAGCATGCGGGATATGGACTGGACGCGATTGTGCAGCACAAAGACCTGGCCGCCGCGGTGCAGTTCATGTCGAAGTGCATTGCCGATGACTTCATCGGATTCGTAGGAAACGCGCGTGATGACCGGACGGCGCCCTGGGGGCGGCGTCGAGATTTTCGAAATGTCGCGAAGGCCACTCATGGCCATGTGCAGCGTGCGCGGAATAGGGGTCGCGGACAATGTCACGACATCGACTGTCGAGCGCAGCGCCTTCAATTTCTCTTTGTGTGCGACACCGAAGCGTTGTTCTTCGTCAACGATGACCAGGCCGAGGTCGCGAAACTTCACATCCTTGGCCAGCAGCCGATGAGTCCCGATGAGGATGTCTACTTTCCCGGCGGCGGCATCCTGGAGGATGGCCGTCACTTCCGAAGGCTTTTTGAGTCTTGAAAGCACTTCAACGCGGATCGGTTCTTCTGACATGCGGTGTCGGAAGGTCTCGTCGTGCTGTTCCGCGAGGATCGTGGTCGGCACCAAAACGGCAGCCTGCCTCCCTGAAAGAACGGCGACATAGGCGGCGCGGACGGCGATCTCTGTCTTGCCGAAGCCCACGTCACCCACGATCAGGCGATCCATCGAGCGTGGTTTGCCCATGTCCTCGAGAACAGCTCTCCAGGCCGTGGCCTGATCGGGCGTGTCTTCGAAAGCAAAGGTGCGTTCGAATCGGGAAACCATGGAATCGTCACTGGGAAAGCTGACGCCATCGCAGCCACGGCGCTTGGCTTGTGTCGTGAGCAGTTGCGAAGCGAGATCCATGACCGCATCGCGAACCTTCTCTTTCTTGCGAGTCCATGTTTTGCCGCCGATTCGGTCGAGCTTGGGACCCTTGGCTTCGCCACCGATAAAGCGTTCGACAAGGTCGATGCGCGAAGCAGGCACAAAGAGCTTGGTGTCTTCGGCAAATTCCAGAAGAAGGAAGTCTTCTTCGCCCTGTTCTCTGTTGAGGCGTTGCATGCCTCGGTAACAGGCCACGCCGTGCAAGAGGTGAACGACGAAATCTCCAGGACTTAGTTCGGCGAGTGAGTCGAGGGCCCTGGTTGCGACGACCCGCCGGGGTCGCCCCCGGCGCACCGCTCTTCGCCCGATGAGCTCGTGATGGTGCACCACGATCGGTCCGCCTGATGGAATGGCGAAACCTGTTGCGAGCCTTCCTACCTGGATTTGAAGCCCGGAGTCGGTGCCCAGTTCGTGACTGGCCAGGGTCGCGGCAAGGCGATCTCGCTCGCCTTCGCTTTCACATAGAACGGTGATCTCCGCGCCGGTCTTGCGCCAGTCCGCGAGGGTCGTCTCCAGTGGGCCGTATGTACTTTTGATGGCGCGTACCGAGAGATCGCAGTCGGCGTCGCCAAGGTCTAGTGGGTTGAGGTTGCCGCCTGGGTGGCGTGCCACCTGATCCAGCGCAGCATCAACAACGCGAGGAGGGGATTTCGCCTCAAAAGCAACCTCGACCAGTCGATCTCGAACTCTGGGCGGGTCCACGACAAGGATGCATGTCTCAGAAGGCACCAGTTCCTGAAAGCTGAGTTTTTCTCCTTCGCCGTTGCTCAGTTTGATGTCGACGAAGTCGAGGACTTCTACGGAACGTTGTGTGTCGACTTCGAACCGGCGTAGGTCTTCGACGTCCTCATCGAACAATTCGATGCGAACCGGCGAGGGGGCTGCCCATGGATACACGTCGACGATGTCACCGCGGACGCTCACCTCTCCAGGTGCAGCGACAAGCGGGACGCGATCGAAACCAGCTTCGGTCAGTGACTCCAGGAGCCGATCTCGATTCAGTGTCCCTCCTCGTTGAACCGCAAACTTTGCGCCGTCGGGGGCGGGCAACTCTTCGAGAAGCGAAGCCGCCGAAACGATCAGAACGCCGTCTCCTTGTTCGTGCAGGCTGGACATGGCGACGAGCCGCTCGGAGCGATTCGCGCGGCGTTCAGGGCCCATCTCGAGTTCAGATTCGGCAACGGGCAGAAGATGAACGGCAAGTTCTGGAAACAACTCATTGAGATCGAGGGCGAGGGTCTCGGCGGCGTCGACTCCTCCTGCGAGAGCGATGAGACGTCCGTGACCTTCACCCATCAAGCCGACGATGGCAGCCGCAGAAGAGCCCCAGGCGCCACCGATCTCGATGCGCTTGTTGCTCTCTGCGCACAGGCGTTTCACGGGAGCGCACGCTTGAAGTGCGCTCACGGCCAGTTGGAAAGCGTCAGGGCTCCTGGGCACCGGGTGTCTCTGGATTGACTGAGGGCTTGTGCTCGGAGGCCCAGGTTCCGTCGAGGCCTTCGGGTGGAGGGACGAGGCCTTGCTGTACAGAGAGAAGCATGGTCAGCGCTTCGCGCGCCGCGCGCTGTTCGGCTTGTCGTTTGTTGCGGCCAGTGGCCACGGAAAGCTTCACGTCTTGCACTGCAGCAGCAACGGTGAAGGTTTTCTTGTGATCGGGGCCCTCTTCTCCCAGCACGAGGTAATGAGGCGTGATTCCAAGCTCGGCCTGGGTAAACGTCTGGAGCTCTGATTTGCTGTTGCGTCCGCGCCGACCGTCTGCGGCGGCTTCGACGATGGGCAGGAATTCGGCCAGGATGACACGCCGCACAGGTTCAAGGTGTCCGTCGAGAAAGATGGCTCCAAGAACTGCTTCGACACCGTCGGCTGCGACGGAAGGTGGGGCGTCTTTCGGAGTGCGAAAGCCCGGGCCCAGCAACATGAGATCTGCCAACGCCCAGTTCGCAGCGACAGTCTGAAGTGCTGTGCGGCTCACCGAAATGCTCTTCATGCGAGACAGCTCGCCTTCGGGGCGATCCGGATAGCGCAGGTAGAGTTCTTGTCCGATGACGAGGCCCAGCACAGAGTCACCCAGAAACTCGAGGCGTTCGTTAGGCGGCCGTTCGTCGCTGCGTGCAGAAGCGTGCGTGAGTGCGGTCGAGGCAAGCGCTTTGTCACGAAACTGGTAACCGACCGTCTCCTCGAGATTTGTGACGCGTGCCGCGCTTTCATCGTCCAGTGGGGGCAAGGCCAGGTGGACAAGCGAGCGTGCCGCGGCCAAACGCCGCCACTCCTCGACGGCGTAGCGGTCTGTCATGCCGGCGACGTAGTCGCAGAGCGTTCGGTCAATGCCATCTGTTTCAATGCGACCGCGATAATCCCGAGGGAGCTCGGACGGGTGCGCGCCATAGTGATCAACAATCAGCTCGATGGCCTGCTGGGCGCTCATGGCGCTGCGCAACACACGTGGGTGCCGGTAGTAGCATTCGTAGAGAAAACGCCCCAATTCTTGATGCTGTTTGGTGCGTCCCGGGCTGTAGGCCACCAGGTGTTCATCTCGATCGAGAACATCGGCAACGGATGTAATGCCAGAGGCTTCGATGCGCCGCGCTGATTCTTCCAGCATGTCGTAGAGCGAAGTCTTGAGCATGTGGTTCAGAATGCGTTTGGTTCCTTGCGGCCCTTCTGCGAGCCCTCCGACCTGTTCGGCCGCATCTCTCCAGATACTCGTGGTGGTCAGATCGCCAGGGGCCAGAATGCCTGCGCGCAGCCCGTCCTCGATGTCGTGGTGCTGATAGGCAGTGCTGTCAGCGAGATCTGCCACCTGAGCTTCGAGGGTGTGCCCGCTCGTGGGTTCGGCGCCACGCTTGGCGTCCCCTCCATGCTTGAGGATCATTCGGCGGACGACTTGTGTGAGGTTCAGGCCGCGTCGATCGAGATAAGGAGACTCGAGAATGTCGACGATGCGCAGGGCTTGCCTGTTGTGGTCGAAGTCGACAGCTGTGCACCCGTTCAAGATGCGCTCCCCTTCGTGGCCGAAGGGTGGGTGTCCGATATCGTGGACCAGTGCCAGAATTTCGCCGTTGGCCTCATTGAGCCGGAGCGCCTGACACAAGAAGCGTGCCAGCTGACTGACTTCCAGGGTGTGGGTCAGTCGCGTCCGGTAGAAATCACCCTCGTCGATGACGAAGACCTGGGTCTTGTCCTTGAGCCGTCGGAAGGCACCGCAGTGAAGGATGCGGTCTCGGTCGCGCACAAAGCAGGTTCGATAGGGGTCAGGCTTCTCAGGCTGTGGTCGCTCCCAGCTCTCGGAAGAGAATGTCGCCCATGGGGCGAGCTGCTGACGCTCAAGCGCTTCGCTCTCTTCTCGGGGTGCTAGAGGAGATGTCATGTCTTGAGTGTGGAGAAGAGGGATGGCTCGGATGCCATCCCCTGCCTGGGGTGACCGGATGGGCGGCTCGCCCGCCTGGGAAGAAACCATGCGCCAAGCGCACCGAGCGAGTCTACGCGACAGCAGGGATCGGCGTCACCTGTCTGCCATGCAGCCTTCACGAGCCCATGGCGGTTTCGACGCATGCGCGAAGCGGCGATCTGAAGATCGAGCAGTCTCTCGTGTGGGCCTGATGTGGCATCCTCTCGTTCATGAGCTCTTCGAGCGCCCATGACTCATCTGCAGCTTCAACTCGCCGACGCCGCAGCCGGATCAAGCTGCTGCTGATCGGGGTGTTGTCTGTGTTGGTGGTGGGCGAGATCCTCACGCGTGTCTTGCCGCTGGAAGCATTCGATCCCGACCAGCTGATGATGGACTTCTCGGAGACACGCTACGAAGCTCACCCCTATCTCGCGTACGCGCCACGCAAGAGCTGGTCACTCGATGATGGTCAGCATTCCACGAGCCACAATGCGTTGGGCTTTCGCGGCCCAGAGATTCGTCGCGAAAAACGTCCGGGGGCTCTGCGCATCGTGTGCGTGGGAGGCAGTAGCACATACGGGCATGGACCTTCGTCCAATGAACACACCTGGCCGATGCAACTCGACGCCATGCTCGACGAGGCTTATCCGGATGTGTTGATCGAAGTGGTCAATGCCGGAGCGAGTGGTTACAGCACTTATGAAAGCCTCATCAATCTCGCCATCCGGATCATTGACCTCGAGCCGGACATGGTGGCTGTCTACCATTCCATCAACGACGTACGTCTCTGGCGGTGGCCAGGGATCCAGCCAGACAATTCGCACTGGCGTGCGGTCTGGCCCGTGTTTGTTCAGAGCCCCGTCACGCAAGCGCTGGAGAACAGCCGCTTGTTCCTCACTCTACGCGCGGCCTTCACGGACTACACATCGAAGGCAGAGCTTGGCAGTTGGGTCACGCGCAACTATGGCGTAGTAGAGCCACTCTGGGACGCACCGCAGATGGAAGGCCTGACCTTCTTTCGCAGAAATTTAGAGCACATGATTGCCTTATGTCGGCAGAACGATGTCGAGATCGTTCTGGGTCAGCAAGCATGGTTCCGCGAGGACCTTGAGCGCCCGGTCGACATCAAGGGCATGGCCTTCGCGGCAGAAGTTATCGATGCGGTAGGGAAAGAGGTCGGCGTTGCCGTTGTGGATGTAGATGCTGCTCTGCCGCAGGAACGCGAACTGTTCACCAACGATGTTCATGTGACCGATGAAGGCGCACGTCGTATTGCACGAGCCTGGGCCGACTTTATCGAGGTCGATGGTTTTGTAGAACGTCGCCTCAAGCGCTTTCGTAAAGACCGCTGAGCGAATCCCGGAGTCTCTAGAGGCCTCTCATCTTGTTCGCCAGGTTAGTGCGTCTCGACGCGCAAATCCCGCACACGCAACACACTGCCTTCGTGATGTTGTTGTAGGGCAATGTGGCCTGAGCTGAACTGACGGTCCGCATCGAGGTAATCCGCTGTGGTCACTCCATTCACGGCGACGGTGATGCGGGTTCCCCCGGCTTCTTCGGCCACGTGGACGTCCAGGTCAAACCAGCTCCCTGCCGGGACAAGTTGCACCTGGACCGGCGAAAGCTCGTGCAGGCCCCCTGTCCGTGAAGGGTCAGAAAACGAGGTGTTGATTTGCGCTTCATAGCCCATGACGCGGTTGCCGTCGCTGGTCGCTCGCACAATCAGGCCAGCATCACCTCCGTCATTGATACGGACTTGAGCGTGCACCGAAACATTGCGGTAGTCACCACGCGGGCTGAGCAGCCAGCTGGCCTCGCCTTCGCCGATGAGTTCGCCGTCTTCCAGAAGCCAGGGTGGATCTGCGCCTGCGGCGCCTGTGCGTGTGTCGGCCGGAACCGTTGTCCATCCATTCAAGTCATCGCCGCCGATCAGACTGATCCACTCCTTGTATTCGTCAACCGTTCGGGCGGGTAGAAACTCGAGCGTGCGAAGTGCGACCGGTCCATTTTGGCCGGCGATGACCAAGGGCCCCACATGGGGATCCTGGTTGTGCCCGCTGCTTGCCGATTCTGTCAGCACGACGTCTTCATGAATCACCGTGCCGTCGAGGCGCACTTCGGAGAAGCGTGCTTCGGCGATCTTTTCGCCAGTGATGTCGAACTCTGGGGCGAGGAAGTCGATTTCCAGTTCGTGCCAATGTCCAGCGCCACTGTAGGCATCGGTATCGGGTGCCTGCGCCAAACGCGTGCCGTCGAGAGATGGTCGGATCGTTCCGTTCGCCAGCGCGCCCTCGGGAATGCCATGCGTCTCGTCTCTCAGTTCGATGGCGTGTTGGCCATGCACTGAAACGGCCGATTGGCCGCCTTCGGGCAGCATGAACTCCACGTGGTAGGTCCCGCTCCCGAAGTCCCAGCGACTGACGAAGTCACTTGCAGGGCCGCGCCCCGTGTTCACAAGGGCATTCACTCCAGGCGTGACGAGGAAAGATCGCCGATCGTCTGGATGCAACTCGGCATCTACGAGTGTCCAGCCCGAGCTTTCCCAGGCATCCAATGCGTCTCCGTATGTCAGGCGCAACCAGCCTTCCTTACCCGCCTGCTTGGAAGGTGGTGGGGGCACTGCTTTCGCAACGTGTTTGTCGGTGCGTGAACCATCGGCCAACTGATTGACCGTGTACGCCACCTCGTTGTGGAGCAGGGGCCGGCTTTCTTTCTCGGGGTGGTCAGGTGAGGTGGCACCGCGTATCCCGTGCAGCGCGATGCGCGCCACCATGGCGGCGCGCAGTTCGGGAGTCTTGATGGACAGTGTGCGCCGGTCCGGCGAAAGCGATGCGGCTGTCACGGACACATCTGTCCGGTGGCGTTCAGGCGATCCGTACTCCCACCAGTAGTCGTAGTCGTACTGCTCGACCGTGGCGATCTCGGGAGTGATGTCGATCTCTTCAGCCAACGGCTTGGTGAAGCTGATTTCAAATCCTCCAGGAACCAGGTGTACCCGGTCCATCTCCATCGGCGAGATGCCGGTGGGAGTCACGCGCAGCAGACCGTTGTCAGGAGCCAATCCGCCCCAGCCTCGATTGGTGAGGCCACCCATGAGAGTGCCGTTGTCGGCGAAGAGGACGCGCACCACCGACCCGAGGCGTTGGCGGAGCGGGATGACAGCACCTTGCATCACACCGCCGACTTCTTCGAACTGCACTCGCATCAGGTGTCCATTGGTCAGTTCTGCCATGACCATTTGATCGGTGAATGGGCCGAAGGCTCCGTTCTCTGGCAACGGAACCAGATTGCCCGGTGAGCGTGACCACTCGTAGGGAACCCAGATGGCAGGAGGCGTGCGCCGCGTTTCAGGCGGTTGTTCCAGGCTGGCGCGCAGCCCGTGGTCGCGGAACTCAGATGTCCAGTCGAGCGAGGCCGGGTGTCCGTGAAACCCTCCTTGTTGCACCGCGAAGATCGGCGTCGAGGCCATCCAGTCACCTTGGTTGTCGGTGAGCAGCAGTTGGCCATGGCTATCGACTCCCAGCCCACAGGGGCTGCGGAAGCCCGAGGCCCAGGGTTCTGACTGGCCGGTGACCGGATTGATGCGGAGCACCCATCCACGCCATGGCACAGCGCTGCGTCCGAGCCACCACTCGGGGTCCAGGAAGCCGACATTGAGTGACACGAACAGATTCCCATGTCCGTCGTCCGGCAGCCCGAAGGCAAATTCATGATAGTTGCCTGAAAGACCCCAGTCGTCAGCGACGCGTATCCAGGTCTCGGCACGACCATCTTCATCGTCATCGCGGAGTTCCGTGATCTCTCCGCGCTGCAGCACGTAAAGAGCGTGGCGTGTCCCGCCTTCGCCATCGGGGACTTCCAGGACGTTAAGGCCCAGGCCTTCCTGAAGACCCTCTGCGTAGAGTGAGAAACGTGCGTCAGCAGGGTCGTCTGCCAAGGCGTTTTCGACCATCCACACCTGTCCGCGTCGAGTGCTCAGGGCCAAGCGCCCGTCGGGCATCCAGTCCATGCCGCCGATTTCGAGAACGACGCCTTCGGGCGGAGTCAGCATTTCTACCGCCCAGTGATTCGATTCCGCACGTGTGGTCGCAGTGTCTGCCGCCACTGGCTCCGAAACAGTTTCTTGGCCGTGTGCAAGCGCAGACAGCAAAGCGAGTGGCGCGATGAGCATAGGCCGCCGTCTCATCGGCCCAGTGCTACGTCGAGTGATGTTTGCAGTGCCTCTTGGTCGTCGGGGTTCCACCCGTCGACCAGGAGGGTGATGAAAACCACCGTCGTTTCCTGGTTGTCAGTCATGTGCTCGGCGGTGGGCGGAAGTGTGATGGAGAAACCCTCAGGTGTGTCAGGGGGGCTCCATGCTCCAGGTGCAGATCGAGCGAGGGTGATCTCGAAAGCCCCCTCTTCCTGTTCAACGACCAGGCCGTCCCAGGAATTCATCGTGAGTCGGTCCACCGGCGTTCCCGCCGAGCTTCCGTGATGCAAGACAAGAGGTTCTGAGCGCGGCCCGGTCACCCCGAGAATGCGCGCAAAGCCTGAACCGAATGGAGTGTGGATCGCACGCAACTGTTCGTCGATGTGTGCGACGAGTGTCCCGTCATCCTGAACGGCATCCCAGCTGAAGGAGGCTCCTGAGAGAGGCGTGCGTGTGGCGCGCAACTGCGCCATGAGAGGCGCGCTTTTGGAGCGTTCCCCGTTTTCTTCAGGCCAGATGCTTGCTGCTGGGCGAGGAGTTCCCTGCTCGTTCAACCAGAGGAGCTTGCCCAGCGGTTCTAGCGAGGCGCCTCCGCGGCCCGTCCAGTCTGCGCGGCGCGCAAAGTCGCCGGCGCGAACTCCGAGTAGCACGAGGTCCGGGACGCGGTATTCAAAGCTGATGCCGCCGGGTAAGCCAAGCATCATGCCGCGGACGTGGGCTGCGGCATTCGCGGCGATGGGCGGGAGGCCGCCGCGAACCGCCAGGGGATGTTCGCGAACAGTCAGGATGGTTTCGGCTTCGTCGGGTTCTTCGGTTTCTGGAGTCAGGCTGCGTACGTGAAGGGCGAGCGCATCGATTAGCTCAGGTGACAGGGTCTCGCCGAAGGCAGGCATGGGAGAGCCGGGGATGCCATGTCGGATCGTGCGTGCGATGGCCTCCTCGGTGTTGCCGAAGGAGAAACCGCTGGCTGTGAAATCACGTGCAGGGCGATCGAGCACTTCGGGGCCGCGCCCATCTCCGGTCAGTCCGTGGCAGCGGGCGCACATCGTGGCGTAGGCCGCAGCTCCTTCGTCCGAATCTGTTTGGGCGGAGGCGGTGGAGGTGTCGAACAGGATGCCGACACAGGCACCCACGATGAGGAGCAGAGCCCATCGAGTTGAGGGTGGAGGGCTGTGGATGCGTGACATGTTTCGGCCCGTGTGAATTCGGAGCATGATCGGCGGAGGGTAACAGTCTGAGATCGAGCGAGGCCATGTCGGCCTTCTTCCGGGAAACCTTTGCGAGTGGTACGGGGCGATTCCTTGCAGTCTGTTCGCCGTTCGCCGACGCTGGAGTTCTGAAACGAGTGCGATTTCTTGGGATCTGCGAGTCCAGTGCGTACGAAGAAGGGACGAGGTGTCATGCAGGCTGACAGAGGGCACCGAGCGTTTCCGCCGCCTCGCCGGCCCTGGGTTCTTGCGCAGAGCTGGTGTGACCTGTTGTTCGCACACTGGTCGGTACCAGCCGCCATGTTGCGCGAACAACTGCCCGCCGGAATGGCCCCCGACCTTTATGACGGTCGCGCCTGGGTGGGGGTTGTGCCTTTTCGTATGCGCGGCGTGCGTTTTCGAGGGCTGCCGCCAGTCCCGGGAGCGCATGCGTTTCCCGAGTTGAACGTGCGCACCTACGTCATGGTCGGCGAGACGCCGGGCGTGTACTTCTTCAGTCTCGATGCGACGAGTCGCTTGGCCATCGCGACAGCACGGCGTTGGTTTCATTTGCCGTACTTCCGCGCTGCCATGGACGTGGCGCCAGAGGGAGATGGCTTTCAGTACCGTTCGAATCGATGTGATCCTCGCGGCACAGCGGCCTCTTTTGAGGCGCATTACGCACCGGACGGCGACGTTTTTCATGCGCGCCGAGGCTCACTCGAACACTGGCTCACCGAACGCTACTGCTTGTTTTCTGTGTCCTCGGATGGGCGGTTGTTTCGTGGAGATGTTGACCACGCGCCCTGGCCGTTGCAGCCAGCCACTGCAGAGATTTCTGAACAGACCATGGTCACGGCGTATGATTTTCCGCTTGCTGACGCACCCGATTCGTTGCTCTTTGCACGACGCCTTGACGTGAAGACGTGGGCACCGCGTGTTGTCTATCGACCTGTGGCAAAAGTGCGGCGAACGTAATTTCGGAGCGACGCCAGTTCTCTTTCGGGAAGAGCGGACACGTGGACTGCGTCCAAGTGCGCGTACCTCAATGTTGTCGGACCTGTTCCGTACAAGAGGTTTGAATCGCACTCAACGACCTTTTTCTTGGAGATTTGTCATGTTCGCGTTCCGCACATTGCCGGCCGTTACGGCCATCATGTCCCTGTCTCTGACCGGGCTGCTCGCTCCGGAGGCATCCGCAAAGCCGCAAGACGTCACCGCGTCTGCCGACCACTACATCCTCGAGTTCGATGAGCAGAACGGTGAAAAGCTCGTCGATGTCCTCGAGATGTTCCGGGGCGTGCTGGATGTACCTCTCACCTACCAGCGTTCCGAGATCGACTCGGTTTCTGTCTTCATCAAGGGCCCTGTCTCGGTGGCACGTGCCGACATGCGCGACATGCTCGACGCGCTTCTCGAGCCCCTTGGTTTTGTGAGCTGGGATGCTGAAGAAGGTAAGCCACCGCTCATCAGCGTGGCCCGGCGGGTCTCAGGCACGCCGCCCATGCACTGGCCGAATCAGATCGTGCCTCTCGAGAGTCTGGACAAGCAGCCCGAACGCCGGACGGTGTTCTACACCGTCGTGATTCCACTGACACACGTGGATGCTCGCAATGGGCTGTCAACCTTTAACCCCTACTTGAACTACGACGGGGAGAACCTCCGTGCCGTGGAAAACAGCAACTGCATGATTATCAAATCTTATTCACTGCGCACGCTTCGTGAGGTCCGGGACATGGTGAAACTCATCGACATCGATTCCGATGAATCCATGAATCTCCGGAAGGAGATCAATTCCCTGAAGAAGGACCTGCAACAGCTGAAGGGCAAGTCGGCCTGAAGGACGCAAAGCCTGTGGCCCGAGATCGCGGGGTTGTGCCGCCGTCAGTCGCCTTCGTGGAGGACGGGCGGCAACTCCGACCCTTCAGGATGAAAGGTCATGGAGATGGAGTTCACGCAGTGGCGCGTGTTCGTTTCCGTGAATCGCTCGCCTTTGAAGACATGGCCCAGATGTCCCTCACAATTGGTGCAGACGATCTCGGTGCGTTGGCCATCGGCATCCGGAAGATGACGGACGGCGCCCTCGAGTTCTCCGTCGAAGCTGGGCCAGCCGCAACCGCTGTGGAACTTGGACCCGCTGTGGTAGAGCCGGGCGTTGCACTGGCGACAGAGGTAGGTGCCCACTTCGGTGTGGTCGGTGTACTTGCCGACCCCGGGAGGCTCGGTGCCCTTGTTCAGCAAGACGTACTGCTCTTCGGGCGAAAGCGGGTTGTAGTCGGGCATGAATCAGGACTCCTGGCGGGCGTTCCGTTTGCGCAGGTAGTTCACGAAGATCAGGGCCAAGAGCGCAAAGAAGATGATCTGTGCGACGCCCGTGCCCCACGGAGCCGACGGCACCCATGAGCCTCCGTCCCCTCCGGCCACATACGGGACCGTCGAGAAGCCGTAGTAGATCAGGAAGCCGAGGATCAGCGAGGCGAAGGCATCGCCCGTGATGAGGCCTGCTGCCACCAGAATGCCTTCGTGAGTGGTGGCCGACACCTTGCGGGTACCCAGGAAGCGCGCCACCGCTCCCAGCATCATGCCGGTGCCGATGTAGCTCGGCAGGTAAATGCCCACGGCGAAGGCCAGCGAACTGAGAATCATGCCGCGTGCTTTGCCGAAGATCTCGATGCCCACGGCGATCAATCCAAGCGCGGCGCCTGCGAAGATCGGGGGCCATGGGATGTCCGCATCCAGGAACAGCGACGACAAGACGGTGCCGAAGAAGCTGGCTTGCGGAGCGGGCAGGTCTGGCCCTCCCAGTCCGAGGCCTGTGCTCGCGATGGCGCCCACATCGGCGATGTTGAGCACGATGGGGACGGCGATGGCCCCGCCCAGCAGTCCCAGGAGTTGGCCCGAGAACCCGCAACTTACAGTGAACCCGTTGAGCTGCAGCGTCTTGTAATCCTGACTGCTGTCATTGGCAGCGCAGATGGCGACGCAGGCTGCCACCACGATGGGCACCAGGAAGACGATGCCTTCGATTCCTGTCAGGCCGACACCGAGTGCGGTGATGCTCAAAACGAGCATGCCCATGAAGACGGTGCCCGAGACAGGTGATGCGGAACTGCCCACTTGCAGCGACAGCAAGCCGCCGAGCCCGGAGAGCAGCGAGACGAGCACCAGGGCGACGATTCCGATGACGGTCAAGACCAAGGGCGGTGCCCCGATTCTCGCCATCATCACGAACAGCAGCGCAGCCCCGAGGAGGATGGACAGGAACAGCATGCGCCGGGTGCCGGGCGACTGTTCGAGCAGCGGATCGTTGGCGGGAGCTGTTGCGGACCGGGTTGCGTTTGCACTGCGCTTGCGACCCTCCAGCACGTAGGCGAGCAGGCTGTACACCACGGCGATTGTCATGGCCGCTCCGCCTACCCAGCGGAAGGTGGTGTCGGGCATGCCCTCGGCGCCGGCATAGCTCGTGGTGCTGGCGTTCACGAGACCACCTGCGAAGACCAGGAGGGCCGTCGGCAACGTCAGCAGGGCGCCGATACCCAGATAGAGCGGAGAAACGGGGAGCGGCAGTTCAACCTGAGATGTGGCATCAGATTGAACGTTGCCGTCAGCGTCCTTCATGTCCCAGGGGGCGCCGATGGTCGCGTGGAAGGCGTCGTGCGCGAGGTACTTCAGTTCAAGAAAAGCATTCACCAGGAAGCCACCGAGCAATCCAGGTAGCAGCGAGATGGAGAGCTTGGGGCGTGCGCCTGGGTTGGCGACTGCGGTGGAAATAAGTCGGTCAGCAGCGACAGCTTCGGGTGCTGGGAGGCGTGGGTCGCTCAGGAAGCGCTTGGTGCCCAGGCCGACAAAGCCGAAGCCCATGAGCGAACCGGCGATGGAGGCAATGATGAGCGTCACCACATCCACGGGCGGTATCGGCAAGCCTGCCTCGGAGTAAACGATCTGGATGATGGGTGCGGTGAACACCACGCCTGCGGTCACGGCTGCGCCTGCGCTACCCGTCACCTGGGCGATGGCCAGGAAACCTTTGAGCTTTCCGCGCATGAGTGAGCCAAAGATCACCCAGCCGAACAGCACGACGAGTGGGCTCACGCCGGGTGTTATCCCGGCTTTGGCTGCGGAATAGACGAGGGCTGCAGACAGCAGCACCGAAATGATCATGCCCACCAGAAGTCCCATCGCCGAACGGGCGAGGGTGGGGGTGATGGGCTGCTCATCCGTCGAACTGGTCATCGGCATGGTCCGGGAACCCTTCGTGTGGCTCGGTGAGATGCGCTGGCGCGGCCGGATAGCCTAACAGGCTCGCACCTGCCTAGACTCGCGCCTACCTATAGGTGAACAGGTCTTGCTCTCTATAGGTTGTGTGGGCAGCCGTGTTGAGCGCGCGGATCAGTTTGCCGCGGACGTTGGGGGTCAGCCAGCGGCCCTTGGCTCCGCGAGTCACCATCTTGTGGGTGATCTGTTCGGAAGAGGCCTGGACCAGGTCCTTGGGCAAGAGATCATGCTCCGCCAGTCGAGCGGCGAACGGTTGTTCCCCGAAATCACGATCTCTGTCTTGCGGCCGACTTGTCATCGTATGCACCCCATGCTGCCGAGTATGCTGTCCGGCTTGGCCCGCTGCCACGTGAGATTCTCAGTGAACCCGTGTTGCGTCGTCATGAAACGAGAAACTCCCGACAAAGAGCACCATGCCCGAGCCTGACAACAAGGTCCTGAAGCAGATCACGGTGACGCTTGATGCGATCGTGGCAACACTTGATGCGCTCGATCATGACGGCTTTGATGTTGACAGTTCCGATGGCAAGGTGACCTTCGAGTTCGAGGACGGTTCGGTGATCATTGCGAACCGGCAATCTGCTTCGAATCAGATCTGGCTCGCCGAGCCTCGAGGAGGTTGGCATTTCGACTGGTCTGGATCCGACTGGCGTTGCGACAAGCGCGGGGTTGAGTTATTGGAAACCCTTGAAGGTCTTCTTTCCGAAAAAGTTTCCGAGCAGATCGCGCTGCGATGAACGCTCGCATTCTGTTGCACGAGGCGATGACATCTCTTCGATTTCCGGAGCACACATGAGCGGTACGACGCTGGAGACACTGGAGCAGTACCAGGCGGCCCTCGCTGCGCATCCGCGGCTGATGTTGTTCAAGCATTCGCCCATCTGCCCGACGAGCGCAACAGCTCATCGTGAGTGGAGTGCTTTTGTTTCAGGTCATCCCGACGTGCCGTGCTTCATCGTGGACGTGATTGAAGCCCGGCCCCTCGCGCGAGGGCTGGCTGAAAAGTGTGGTGTGACGCACCAGTCGCCGCAGGCATTGTTGTTCGAGCAGGGGCAGGTCTCCTGGCACGCTTCTCACTGGGACATCACGGCCGATACGCTGAAGCAGGCCTGGGGAACTACCCAGCAGTCGCCGACCGAAGGCGCCTGAGGAGTCAGTTACAGCGCCGGTTCTGTCACTTCGAGGCCTTGGTCGAGAAGCTTGCCGACGATGAATTCGTAGGCCTCGTCCACCGAATCCGTCTGGAAGAAGAGGTCTGTGTCGGTGGGGCTGATCGTTCCCGCGTCGATCAGTGGCTGAAACTGCAGAACCTTGCTCCAGAACTCCTTGCCGAAAAGAACGATGGGTAGGGGCTTCTTGATCTTGAGTGTCTGGACCAGAGTCACCACTTCCATGAACTCGTCCAGGGTTCCGAAGCCTCCTGGCATGACGATCATGGCTTTGGCGAGATAGGTGAACCAGAACTTGCGCATGAAGAAGTAGTGGAACTCGAAGGCCAACTCGCGAGTGATATGCGGATTCTCGTTTTGCTCGAACGGGAGTGAGATGTTGAGCCCGATGTTGAGGCCTTTTGCTTCTGATGCGCCGCGGTTGGCTGCTTCCATGATGCCGGGGCCACCTCCCGAGCAAATGACAAATCGCCGGCCGTACTCTTCCGGAAGCGACTTGCTCCATTCGGTGAGCTTGAACGAAAGAGAGCGCGCGGCCTCGTAGTACTTCGACATGTCGAGGTCGCGTTCGGCCTTGGCGATGTCTCCATCTTCAGCACGCGCTTTCTCAAGAGCCGCTTCGGCTTCCTCATGCGAGAGAATGCGGGCTGAACCAAAGACGACGATGGTGTCTTTGAGATCGAGCTCACGAAAACGCGCGAGGGGCTCCTGATATTCGGACAAGATGCGCAGCAGTCGCCCATCAGGACTGTTGAGGAAGTCCGTGTTGTCGTAGGCCTTGATGGGCTTGAAGGGGTAGTTGGGCACGCGAGCCTCCTGAGAACACGAGCGGCCGTTCCCGGACCAGGTGGTCCGAAGCCGTGAATGGGTGGCGGGTCCTGATCGTGGCGAATGTGGGCTGGGTGTGCGAGGGTGCCCCGACATTCGGGCGATGTATGGCCTCTGCGGCTTCCTGTCGCCTGGAGGCTTGCTAGACTTGAGCTTTCGCCTCCCCCGGACGCCTCCCCCGGATCTGCCACATGTCGCAGCAGCCTTCTTCAGAGAGACCCGACTGGCTGCCCGAGGAGTTGCGCGACCTCCCGTTTGGGAGTCCTGAGTTCAAGGATGCCAATGCCCGTCTGGCACAGGGCGATTCGGAGGCACTTGCCACCCAGACGCGTGGGATGCCTACCTGGATCAACCTCACGGGCACGACGATCTGCAACCTCAAATGCTTCATGTGCAATCAGTTTCTCGATCCCGACATTCCCAAGTGGATCATGAACGACGCGGTGTACGACAAGGTCGTGCGCGAGTTGTATCCCTTCGCAAAAACGGTGCAGTTCTCGGCGTTTGGCGAGCCGCTCATGACGCCCGGGATGGAAGGGAAGCTTGATGACCTTGAACGTACGCACACCAAGCTCGAGATGGTTTCGAATGCGACGCTCATGATGAAAGAGAGCCGCTTCCGCGAGAAGTTGCTCAAGACTCTCGGCTTGGTGACATTCTCGATCGACGGTGCAACACGCGAGACCTACAACTCGGTACGAACCGGTGCAGAGTTTAATGAGGTCATCGACAACATCACGCGCTTTGCTGAGGCGCGTATGGAGATGCCGGTTGACCAGCGCCCGGGTATGAATTTTAACTTCATCATGATGAAGCGCACGGTTCCGGAAGCTCCTCGGTTTGTCGAACTCGTCAAAGAGCTGGGCGGTGATCACATCGTGTTCAATCACTTGGTGGCTTTTCACCCTTCTCTCAAGGGCGAGTCGCTGATGGAGCACCGTGCGTTCGCGAACGAGCACATGGATGCCACGCGACAAGTCGCCGCAGAGCTGGGAGTGAGTGTCGCTATCCCGGACAATTTTCATCTGGACCGTGATGAAGGCCTTGATCGTGGCGTGTCGCCCGAGAGTCCTGAGAGTGCGGGCGGCACCGCGCCCGCCTCTGAATCCAAGGCGCCTCGGGCACAGGGCAAGCCGCCTGTGAAGTGCTGGTTCCTCTGGGACCGGGTTTACATAGGGACCGAGGGCGAAGTCGTCCCGTGCTGCGTTGCGGGGATGCCCTTCTTCGGCAACATGATGGAGCAGTCCTTTCGAGAGATCTGGAACGGGAAGACCTACCAGACCTACCGCGAACACGTTTTCACCGAGAAGCCGCACGGTGGCTGCCGCAACTGCTACCTGATTTATCCGAACCTCGAGCAAATCGAGGAAGAGGGCTACCTGAAGTACTAGGTCGGCCAAGAGGGCAATTTCGCGGTTTGCGAGGAGTCCTTTGCGAGGCCCTGCGGGGTCGATGAATCTGGGAATTCGGGTTAGGGTTCAGGCAAGCGCGTTCGGCGGCCTCTTTCTCCCAAGGGCAGGCCAGTGGGTACAGGCCAGAGCGTTTTTCGCCGGGTTGCTTTCAGCCACCTCAGAATCATCCTCAGGAGTGTGTCGTGAATCTCTCTCCCTCATCGTTTTTGTCGCGTCGAACCAGCCGTACTTTGGGGGGCGTTGCCCTTCTCGCGGTAGCTTTTGTTGGCAGCTCGTCTGCTCCCGAGGCTCAGGTGGACTTCTCTGTTGGCCAGATCGAAGTCAACCAGGTCATCCAGGTGTCGGGTGGCACTCAACTTGTCGAAGGTCGTTCGACTTTCGTTCGTGCCTACATCCGAGTTCTTCCCGCGCCGGCGACGCCAATTCCTGTTGATGGGTTGATGCGCATCTTTGTGAACGGTGTCGAGACCGCGGACTCTCCGATCTACTCGGACAACGGTCCGTTCCCGGCAATCGGCCCCAATCCTGGGATAGAGGATGGCTCACTGAACTTCATCTTCTTGGCACCGCCACCCACGTCCAATTGTGAGATCTTGATCGAGGTCAACCCGGCCGGGCCAAATTTCGTCCCCGAGGCAAACGTCAGCAACAACACACGCACCACGGGGGCGCTGTCTTTCATTGAGTTGGCTGTTCCTGAGTTGACTTACGTGCCGATCGACTACAGCACCCCCAGTGGCGCGCCCCCCGGTGTCCCGAACCCGAGCCTGATCGAGCCCGGCACCGGCGACGGTTTTGTGATGGGGATTTATCCTTCGAAAGATTGGTACTACCACCGTTCGGACAATGAGTCGAAGGTCTGGACCGCGTCTCTGAGCGGCAGCGGCAGTTCGTTGATCTCGTCTCTTCAGGCAGATCGGTTGCTGATGACCCCGGTTCCCGATTATGTCTACGGCTGGGTGCCCGGATCGCTGCCGTACAACGGCATGGCGACGATTGGCGGGCCCGCCTCCATGGGCAATACACAGTCTATTCGTCATCAGCGCACCTTTGCTCATGAGATCGGGCACAACCACGGACTGTTCCACAACAGCATCACGGTCAACACCTTTGGGATCGATGTGGAGCACCATCTCAACCTCACGCAGGGCTTGAGTCAGCTCAAGCCGAGCACTCAGAGGGACATCATGTGGCCGGGTTTGCTGACGCCTGAAGCGTGGATCGGTCCACTCAACTACGACTTCTTTATCAACCACCCGACCTTTCAGTTTCCACTTCAACTGACCTCTCTGGGCGATGAGCCCCGGATGCTGGTCAACGGTGTCTGGAACAAGCAGACCGGGGCGATCGAGTTGCACCACGTGCTTGAGGTCCCACCGAACGAACTGACTGCGTCGGCTCCCCAAGGAACCGCAGACTTCGTGCTGCGCGCCTCGGAAGCCGGAGGCTCAGGTCGCGAGTTGGCCGTGTCCGCAACCGGCGTGACAGATTGCGCTGAAAGTGATTCGGATTCGGCGGTGTCGTCTCCCTTGATCAACTTTCATGCCGTGATTCCAACGACCAGCCCCAACGGCAAGCGAGTCGACCGTCTCGTCTTCGAGCAGGCGGGTGAGGAAACCGTGCGTTCGTTGGAACTCGTCCGCAGTGCTTCTGCGCCCGATGTGACATTCATCACACCCACCAGCGATCCCATTCAAAGCCCCGTGATCACGGTTTCCTGGGAAGGTGTGGATCTCGATGGTGATGAGATCGCCTACTACCTTCGTTACAGCCGTGACGGGAACTCCTTCTCTCCGCTGGCCACAGCGATCACGGAGACAGAATGGACTGTCGACTTGCGCAAGCTGCCAGCCCTGGTGGATGGGAAAGGCTTCTTCGAGTTGCGTGCGACGGACGGATTCAACACGACTCTCGTGAGGTCAGACCCGGTGACGGGCGGCCAAGCGTTTGGAGGGGTCAGCGAGAATGACCCGTGGGTGCACATGTACCACCCAGACCCGGACTTCAGCTTTCAGAAGGGTTCTACGGTTATCTTGCACTGCGCGGCCTGGGACCTTGAGGATGACGCACTCACCGGAAGCAGTCTCCGGTGGACATCGAGCCTTGACGGTTTCTTGGGAACGGGGCGTTTGACCTCGACGGCTAAGCTCTCCGTGGGTAACCACGTGATCACGGTCACGGGAATTGACGGGGACGGGCAAATGAGTTCCGTCTCTCGTTCCATCAGCGTGACAGACCGTGGTTTGCCAGATGTGGATCCGGATGTGTGTCAGACGGATCTGGGCTTCGGCGGTCCCGGCTCGATGGCGATCTCGATCTGTGGTGGTGATCTTTCCACAGGAACTGTGGCCGACATGGAGATCACGGGCGGCCCTGCCAGTGCATTCGGATACGCCTTCGTGGGTCTCACGAATGCTCCGACGTCCGTCGCGGGAGGGACTTTGGTGCCCGTTCCGTGGACATACCTGAGGTTGTTGGTACTGGATGGAAGCGGTGAGGCTCTTATCGCCAACATCCCGGGAGGCGGGGGACCCTTCTCGGCCTTCGTCCAGGTTGTGGCTGAAGATGGCTCACAGGTTGAGGGCTACGCATTCTCGAATGCTCTTCAGGTCGACTTCTTGCCCTAGAGCAGAATCTCTTGTGAGTTCATGCGGGGGGACGATGGCTTTGGCGATCGTCCCCCCGCTGTCATGTACTCTCCGCCCCCTCTGTGGAGGTGAGTGCCTTCGCAGTTTGATCGCCTAGCGTTGAGTGAAGCGAAGTGCGCGAGGCTGACTGCCTTCTGGCGCAGCGATCACCTCGCTGGGGCCACCTGGCTGCGCACGCATCTCAACGATGCTGTGATAGGGCACGAAGTGCTTGAAGGAGGTCGCCACATCCCAGCCTTTTGCCCGCATCATGAGTACGCGAATGACATGGCCATGGGCGACGATGACAATGAGTTCGCCGGGGTTTGTGGCGACGGCGCGGTCAAAGGCCTCGTAGACACGCTTTGAGAAAGCGGATTCCGTTTCGCCGCCGGGCGCATTGCCCGTCTCGGGGTCTTCAAGATAGGCCGCGATGGCCCCGGGAGATTGCTCTTCCAGTTGAGTATGGGAGAGATGAGTCCAACTCCCGCGATCCAGTTCAAGGAGGCCTGGTTCTATTTCGACTTCCAGCCCGGCTATGGCTGCGAGTGGTTCGGCGAGAGCCAGGGTGCGTGACAACGGGCTAGACCAGACCGCGTCGGGCTGGTCGTACTTTTCGACAATCTTTGCTGCGAGCAGAGGGCTGCCAATTTCGCCGTCTTCCGAGAGCGCCACTTCGGCGCTGCCGTAGAAAGTGTCCTGATGTTCCGCGGCCACTTCCCCGTGGCGAACGAGTAGGACGTGCGTCCAGTCTGTGTCCGTCATGATCTTCCCGAACAAGCCATCGTTTGGTGGCTAACCGCTTTAGCCGTCACTGTACTGTTGAGTCGCAAGCCAGTTCTCGACACCCATATCATCGATTTTTCCCAGCTGCGCTTCGAGCCAATCCACATGCTCTTCTTCGTCGGCGAGGATGTGCTCGAACAGCTCTCGTGAGACATGGTCGTTTTGTTCGAACGTGGTGGCGATGGAGTCCTTGAGTGTTTCGATGGCACCCATCTCAAGGGCGAGGTCGCTCTTGATCATTTGTGCGGGGTCTTTACCCGTGTGCACTTTTTCGTAGCGCGTCATGTTGGGGCTTCCTTCCAGAAGCAGCATGCGATCAATGAGCTTGTCCGCATGACGCATCTCATCCATAGATTCATCCCACTGGAATTTGGCCAGCCGGTCGTAGCCCCAGTTGGAGCACATCTTGCTGTGGATGAAGTACTGATTGATGCCCGTGAGTTCTTTCGTGAGGACGTCTTGCAGTGCGTCGAGGATGCCGGGCTTGGCCTTCATCAGAGAGTCTCTTAGGGGGCAAGGAGATGGGAGAAACTGATCGTATCGGATGTGGGGCGCGGCAGGAACGGCTTGAAGAGCCCAGAGAGCATGAATCACGGGCGGTGAGACTGGTGCATGATGGGTCATGCGGTCCTGGACCGCTTGTCTCCACCCCCGCGGATCTGAACCTCACCTTGCCTGATCCACTGCCTTGCCACCCTGCTTGCCTCCCAGAGGCAGATCTCTTGGCCTCCGTCGCCGAGAGCCGTTATCGGGCCTCTGGGCCAGGAGGGCAGCACCGCAACAAGGTGGAGACGGGTGTCCGTTTGCTCCATAGGCCGAGTGGGATTCGCGGTGAGGCGAACGAGCGGCGTTCGCTCGCTCAGAACCGCAGTATGGCCTTGCGTCGGCTCCGGCTCCGGCTGGCACTCGATCTCCGGGTCGAGAAGGTCGAAGCCTACGCGCCTTCGGCGCTGTGGCTGGCTCGAACCGGGGGGCCGCGTCTCGCCGTGAACCCGAAGCACGCCGACGTTCCAGCATTGCTTGCCGAGGCACTGGACGTGTTGGCTGCGGTGAACGATGAACTCGCGGAGGCCGCGTCGCTTCTCGGAGTCACCGGATCGCGCTTGCTGAGAGTCTTAAAGTTGGAGCCAGCAGCGCTTGCTGGGCTCAATGCGAAACGTCAGAAAACGGGCCGAAAAATATACCGATAGGCTCGGCTGTATCGACTCGGATTGCCGTTTCTTTCCGCAATCTTTCCAGTATTCTACGAAATGCTTGCGACCTGATCGGGTTCGCGCGATTCGGGCTCGTAGCAATCCGGTGCCCTTTTATAGAAGATGGCCTAAAGATGGGGCACGTAAGTGGGGTGAGGAATCTAACCGTGAGTACCGACCAAGTCCTTGAAGAGCAGCCGGCCCGCGTTTCGCCGCCCGTGAAGCGTCAGGAGCGAGTGCGTATGTCAGCTTGGAAGCCAGCGCGCATCATTGTCACCATCCCGACCTACAATGAGGTGGAGAACATCGCCTTGCTCGTCGAGCAAGTGTTGTTGGCCGATGCGCGAATCGAGATCGTCGTTGCGGACGACAGTTCTCCCGATGGGACTGCGAGTCTTGTGGGAGAGTTGGCGCGCAAGGACCGCCGCGTTCATCTTCTTCACCGTACCCGGGAATTCGGACGTGGGCATGCAGGGCGCGATGCGTTTGCGTGGGCGCTGGCCCATGACGCAGACATTGTCATCGAGATGGATGCCGATTTTAGCCACCATCCACGTCACATCCCTACCCTGATCAAGGCACTTGAGGACGCCGACGTCGTGATGGGTTCGCGCCAGGTGCGTGGGGGGAAAGATCTGGGGCGTCCTGCTTGGCGTGTGATGCTGACCCGTGTCAGCAATGTCTACGTGAGGTGGGTCCTGGGTGTCCACATCCGCGATTGCAACTCAGGTTTCCGGGCATTTCGCCGCTCAGCGTTGGAGGCCATCGACGCGGGCCACGCAACATCTCCGGGACCAGCCATCGTTCACGAACTGCTCTACAAGTCGAAGGTCCGAAACTTGCGGTTGGCAGAAATCCCCATCGAGTTCAAGGAACGAGAGCGTGGGACTTCGTCACTTTCATTCGCCAAACTTTTGCGTTCGTACGTCACGATCCTGAAGTTGAAGTCTCGCGGAGTGACGGGTCGCCTTTTTCCGAAATAGGTTTGCGCATCAGTCGCCAGATGCCGGGCCCTGCAAGGATCAATGCCCCTGTCGCGATCACCAGCTGAATGGGCAGCAGTCGGTCAAAGCCGGATTTGTCGAAATAAAGCGAGAGAGTGGCGAGTAAGAGCATGATCGTGACGATGCGTTGCGTTCGTGTTTTCAGCCCGCCCGGCCAGCGGCCGGTGAGTCGCCAGCCAGTGTGACCGACTAGCCAGCCCAGGGTGCTGCCGGCCAAAACATCTGTGGGCCAGTGAACGCCAACCACGATGCGCGAAATCCCGACGAGTGAGGCAAAGAGGACGATCGCCCAGCGGAGAGAGTGGCTGGATGCTATGCGGACCCAGAGTGCTGCAGCCATGAAGATGGTTGTCGTGTGACCCGAGGGAAAGCCGTTGTGTCTGCGGCGCGGTCCCACGACATGCAGTATTTTTTTTCCGAACTCTGCGGGTGGGCGCTCTCGCGGAAAGATCAGCTCGAAGCTTTGCAGAAGAATCACGCCAAGCAGCGAGGCCAGCAGCAAAGCCCAGATAAGGCGTGGCTTTCGACCGACGAATGGAAGCATGAGCGCCGCTGCGACGGCACCGTCGCCGAGGACCGTGGTGTTGACCCAGAAGGCATCGCCCGTGAATTCAGTCCAGGAAGTGAGATCGAAGACAAGGCTTACATCAACATTGAGTGTCAGCACGACTGCTGCTGCGATGGCGCTGGCCAGTGGCACAGAGAGCCAAAGCCACCAACTCATGGACAGGTCTTCTTGCGGGATAACCGGGCCGGAGTCAGTCAAGGTAGTCGTCGCAGGCAAAGAAAAGGAACCGGGAGAGTCGGCGGTCGTTGATGTTGATGTTCAGCTCCTTGATGAACTTTACAGAGCGGAATCGTTTGGCATCCGAAAGAGTGGCTGCAGTGATCTCTTCTCCATCTCGATCCCAGACGACGAGGATGCCTCGGTCGCCCGGCTCGGGATTGCCATACCAGAGATCGAACTGACTTGGCTTATTGTCCAAGACCTGCACCGGTTCAGGGCGGCCATACCATGCGAGTCGCGCAGCCCTGGACCAGTTGTCGATAAAGACATGGGGGGGCGGACCCGGCGTTGCAGCCATCTCTGCTTGGAGTCGTTGACTCTCGCGGGCGGCCTCATCCCAGCCCGTGAGAGCGGCGTGTGGATTCTTGAAGTCGCTCCAGGGAGCCCAGGGGACGGTGAGTTCACTGTGCAGGAAGAGTGAGAGCAAGAGCATGGCGCCTCCCCAGCCGAGACAAATGCGGCGCAGGGCTGGGCGGTGCCAATGGCCTGCAAGCCAATGGGCTGTGAGTGGTGTGGCGGCGATAAATCCCAGTGCGGTCCAGTGCGGCAGGCCTTTGTCGAAGCCCGAGCTGTATCCGAAGATCAGCAAGACGGGGAGAGTGAATGCATAGGTGGTTCGGACACCTCGCTTCTTTCGTTCTCGCCAGGATGCGAGCAGTGCGACGAAGGTCAGCAGGAAAACGAGTGGGCCGTAATAACCGAGTTGCTGACCCTCTGCCGTACCCAGGCGTGAAAGACTCCAGGTTTCTCCTCCTGTGCCGTGGTCGATCTGATAGCGGAAGGACGCCCAGTCGTGGCGCATGTTCCAGAGCAAGACAGGCGACACGATGACCGCGGCGAGCAGCATGGCCAGCCAGGGTCCAGGCCGGCGGAGAACTCTCCATTGACGCTCCCAAGCAAACACCAAGACAACTGACAAGGCGAGTGTGACCGCTGTGTACTTGGAGAGGCCCGCAAGTCCCAGAAGAAGGCCTAGCAACAACCAGTGGCCAAAGCGGTCCTTTTCGAGGAGGTCGAGTGTGATGTGGATGAGCAGCAATCCAACCAGCACCAGGGGCACTTCGGGAATCAGCAGTATGCCCCACAGCATCAAGACGGGGCCGGTCTGCATGAGGGCCAGGGCACCTACAGCGACCCAAGGCGACGCGTCAGGAAAGAGTCTCGGAACAAGTCGCCACAGTGCCCACAGGGTGGCGGCAGCCAGCAGCATCGAGATCACACGCAGCGAAAACTCGCTCTCGGAGAACTGCAAGGCGATGGCCTGAAGCCAGCCCACGAGGGGTGGGTGGTCAAAGTAGCTCCAGTCGAGCTTCAGGCCGTACAGGGCATAGTGTGCTTCGTCTGTGCCGAGGCCCGGACGCATCATGGCGATCAGGTGCATCAGCCACGGAACGCCTGCGACAAGAAGAGCTGCTTGGCCGGGAGTGAATCCCAGAAAAGTTTTTCTCGGTGTACTCACAGAAGGTTCCGGATTGCCATTCCGTTCGAGGCTTCTGCGCGTACTGGCATGGGCCACTTCTAGGCACTGTACCGAACGAGATTGCACGAGACATCGTGCGGGCAGTTCCTGACCCGGCTATGGCTCGGTCTTGCGCTCTGGGAGAGCTTCAAGAATTCGGTTGATGAGCGAGCCATCCTGGATCCAGACCTCTTTACGCGCTTTGGAAAGGCGTTTGATGTGCGCTTCAATACGCGTGGCGAGGCCGCGCCCACCGACCTCTTGCGCAAAGACAAGAGTCAGTGGGCCCCGTCCGCGTAACGATTTGGCCCCGCGGCCTTCTCCCGCCTCGTGTTCTGCCAGTCGCCTCGCGACATCCGTGGCGATGCCTGTGTACAGGGCGCCATCGGATCGACGAACAACGTAAACCGACCAAAGTGGGGTCGGAGAGGGTTCGGAGTCAGGAGGGGAGTTGTCAGTGCACATAGGCAGTCATTTCTCGGGCGAAGGTAGCGCAATGAGGAGGTGGTTCCGAGTCGATGTGGCGTGGTCATGCGATTCCATGTGATCGGGGTGTTTCGCAGCTTGTTTTTCTATCCGTTTCATAGGGTGAGCCCTGGGCAGGCAGGAGAACTCTAGACGTATGACATCGCCAATCGGTCCAATCGAGGGATGACCACAACCAAAGATCCCGCCGACGCCTGGGGGCTAGACCCGTCAGTCGTCTTTCTGAATCACGGCTCCTTCGGGGCGTGCCCGGTCGAAGTCCTTGCTGCCCAGAGCGACTTTCGTGCGCAACTTGAACGCAACCCCATGGACTTTTTGTTGCGTGCGTACGAGCCGTTGTTGGACACGGCGCGTGAGCGGCTTGCGGAGTTTGTCGGCGCAGATTCCGAGAGCATTGCTTTCGTATCCAATCCGACAACTGGCGTGAACACGCTGTTGCGCTCGATGACATTCAAGCCAGGCGACGAAATCCTCATCACTGATCATGGCTACAACGCGTGTAGTAATGCAGCTCGCTCGGTTGCAAGCGATACCGGCGCTGTTGTGACCGTGGCGCATCTTCCGTGGCCGATCGCATCTTCAGATGAGGTTGTCGAGTCGGTGCTAGAGGCTGTGACGCCACGTACGAAGCTGGTGTTGCTAGATCACGTGACAAGCCCTACGGCTCTCGTGCTTCCGGTTGAACGACTTGCGCGAGAAATTGAGTCACGCGGTATCGACCTTCTTGTCGATGGGGCTCACGCTCCGGGGATGTTGCCGCTCGATTTGCGTGCACTCGATGTTCCGTATTACGTCGGTCACTGTCACAAGTGGATGAGTGCACCCAAGGGAGCCGCGTTCCTCTCTGTGCGTCAAGACCGTCGGTCTCAGGTCAGGCCTCTTGTCGTGAGCCATGGAGCCAATAGCCCTCGCACGGACCGCACTCTGTATCAACTCGAGTTCGACTGGACCGGGACTGCAGATCCAACCGCCTGGCTCAGTGTCCCGGCCTCCATCGACGTGATGGGTGGGTTGATCGAGGGCGGGTGGCCTGCGCTCATGGCATCGAATCGTTCCAAGGCACTTGCTGCACGTTCGACTCTCTGTGCTGCGTTGCAGTGTGAGGAGTCTGCGCCGGAAGAGATGATTGGTTCCATGGCATCTGTCGTGCTTCCCGCCGAGCCGGGCTCCGGCGAGGTGGCGCCACTTGAGATCTCAGCTTTGCAGGAGGGTTTGTGGTCAGAGCATCGTATCGAGGTGCCCGTGCACAGTTTCCCGGAATCACCGCAGCGATTGATCCGAGTCTCTGCGCAGCTCTACAACCGTTCGGAGCAGTATGAACAGCTGGCGAGTGCGGTCACCGATGCATTGAAGCGTGAGTCGGCTCGTTCGACAGAGAGGCTCTAGGAGGGCCGCACGTTTCGCTTGAGGGCTAGAGGCCCCAGTCCGGATTGGTTTCGTAGCCAAGCTGGAGGATCAGCTCATTGTGCCGCTGCTTGAATTCCGTGACGTGCTCGGCCTTGAAGTGATTGCGCCAGTCGCCTGCTGTGCCTTTTCGGTAATGGCTGGTGACATCTTCGTCGCCGGCTGCACGCCCATCAGTTTTTGTTTCGAAACGGTGATTGTGAACGATGCCCAGTAAGCGCTCGGCTGGCAGACTTGCCATGGATTTTCCGATGGGCAGCTTGTAGTGACGGCGGATGACATTAGCTGCGGAAGTGAGTAGGTATTTCGCCTGCGATTTTTTCCCGTGGTGTGTTTCATCCAACGCGCCCAAGAACCGGAAAACTTCCACGAATCCGTTGAGCGGGTCTTTGGTAAAGACTTCCTGCTTGAGTTCCATCACATTCGTCTGTTCGTAATCCCATGTCTTCATGTCTTCAAAGACACTCGCATTGAAGTCCATTTCAAGGAAGAGGCCTTCTTCCTTAGACACGCGCTGTAATTTGTTGCGATGCTCGATCAGCGCAGGCCAGGCTTCAGTTTTGTGACTGTGTAAATGGCTGAAGTAGGCGCTGGCAAGAATGTCGCGCGGGTCGCGAACCATATGAAATCCGCGAAACTCGGGCAGCTTGCGCACATGTTCGATGTTGGCGTTTACGAGGCTCAGGACATCGACGCTGTTCTGAGCGAGGTAGCTGGGCAGGTCGCCGCCAAACATTTCTTCATTGGCGAGGTAGCTCGATTGCAAGCCGATCTCATCGCAAACACTGGCGAGGATGCTGTGGACCCAGGTCGAAGCGCACTTGTGGTGCCCAAAATAGGCGATGAGGTATTCGGGGCGGGCCATGGGCAAGGACCTGCACGGGGCGGGCGTGGCGAAGACGGGGGTCTTCTTCGTTTGGATCAGACTGTGCTGTAACCATAGTCATTAAGCAGTGCTAGAGTGCCGACCAGTGTTTTTTTGGGTGCCTTGGGTTGTCCGGTAGACTCCTCAGTTGGCGCAGCGGCGGTGGGTACGCGTTGTTGTGGCCTTGGCTCGGTAGGTCGGCTCGGTATTGGGGTTGTCGTGAAGATTCTTCTACTCACGCACAGGCCGATGCATCCGATCCATGATGGCTACAACCTTCACAACTACAATTACGTGAAGCGGCTGGCAGCCGACCATGAGCTTCACCTGGTTTCGCTGGAGCCGCTGGCCGGGGAGAGCCAGGGGGAGGCTCAGTTGCCAGAAGACCTTGGCAAGATGTTCGCCTCGACTTGCATCCTCCCTGCACGCTCACTTGTTAAGCCTCGTGGCTTTCGGCGCGTGCTGGGAGCGTTGTCGCCCGACGATCTCCATGACTTTGATCCGGCCGTTTATGTCGCGGTGCTGAAAGTGATGGAGCAGCATCACATCGACCTTGTCTGGACTGCGGGAGCCAAGATGCTCGTGTATAGCCACCGACTGGGTCTCCCAACTCTGGGGGATATTGCTGACGAAGCTGTCAAAGAAGCGCGCATTGATCTCAGTCGCGCCGGCTCATTTTTTGATTGGGTGCGAGCATGGCGCTCCTATCTCCAGACGTGGAGATTCCAGCGCAAATACCTGGAGCATGTCAGCATTTGCACGGTGGTCTCAGAAACAGACAAGGAGACTCTGAATAGTCATTGCCCTGGCCTCGAAGTGCGCGTGGTGCCGAATGGTGTCGACCATGAAACTTACGCTCCTCAAGGGGTCCCCGAGGATTTTCCAAGCCTCGTGTTCGAAGGGACCATGAACTTTCGCCCTAATGAAGAAGGGATTCAGGACTTTGTGAAGGAAGTCCTGCCACTGATTCTCAAGCAGCGTCCGGACGTCAAGTTGTTCATTGTTGGCAAGGATCCTATCGACGGTGTGAAAGCACTCGCATCCGACGGGGTGACCGTGACCGGTTTCGTGGATGACGTGAAACCGTGGGTTGAAAAATCATCTGTTTTTGTATGTCCGCTCAAGCGGGGCACGGGCATCAAAAACAAGATCCTTCAGGCCTGGTCGTTAGAGCGCCCGGTGGTTGCAACGACTGTTAGCTGTGGCGGCTTACCGTTGATTGAAGGTGTGAACATGGAAGTTGCCGACGATCCGAAATTGTTCGCCGAAAAGGTCCTTGCTCTACTCGATGACCCGAAACGCCGAGCGACCATGGGGCGGTTTGCCCGGCAAACGGCTATCGAGAAGTGCTCATGGGAGCTTGCCATGGCCAAGATGCAAGACATCTTGAACGCGGTTGTCCGTGCGCCTAAGTCGCGGGCTTAGAGCGCCGGTCGGATCTTTCTGCCGCGAAGGCACGCGAGGCCTGGGCAGTTTCTCCGTGACGCGCAAGGAGCAGCATCAACGCCGCAAGGACGTAGCAAAGTGCTCCGAAGAGCAACGTCATGCGAAAGCCCACCTGGAGAGCTACCAGGACAGCGAGCGGACCGGCAAGCACGGACGCAAAGCCATTCCACGTGAAGGCTGCGGGGACCAAGGTCGGCTGGGCGTCACCGAGGGCGCGAATCGCCATCGGAAAGCCAGTTCCCATGGTCAGCCCTGGCAAGGCAAGGAAGGCCACGACCGCTGCAACCTGAGACGTGAAGGTCCAGCGACTCACCATGCCGATCAGGGGCTCATACCCGCCGACGAGGATGGCGGCCACCGTGATTGCGGTTGTGACGAGCAAGAGCGGGGCCGCGCGAGGAGAAAGGCGCCCCGCGAGCATGGAGCCGAGACCGGACCAGGTGAGCAAAGAGACGAGCACCACCGTGACCGCATAGAGCGGATGTCCGAGTAATAACGAGAGTCGCTGCATGAGCGGGATCTCGACGAATAGGAATCCAATACCCAGGAAAAGGAAGGGTGCGAGCGTGAAGCCAGTGGATCGTTGATTGCCGGTCTCTGTGTTCGAGGCGCTCGGTCGCGTTCCAAAGAAGAGAAGCGGCCATGCCAGGGCAAGAAGAGCGATCAATGTCGCGACGAGCACTTCTTGCCCTCCGACTCGATCGTGGATCCAGTTGCCCTCCGCACGGAAGAGCGTCTGAAGCTTGCCGTTTTCGAAGAAGAAGGGGCGGTCATCCGTCGTGGGATCTACTCGGTAGGGATAGGCACGTGCCCAGGCTTCGGGGTCTTCGGCATCGAGTGCGGCCACTAGCGTTGGCTGGCTCGGGCGGGGTGCGGGATCCCATGGGCTAGACCATGCATAGAGCTGTTGGAGTCCGCGCTTGCGAACCGCGAGTTCGAGCGTGTCCAACTCCGGGGCTGTGAAGTCGCTTCCACCCTTCATGAAGAAGAGTGCGTTCTTGCCGAGCGCGATAAAGAGTCGCTTGCGCGGATCTTCAATTCCCTCTTCACGCATGGCTTCGGCGGCCGTGAGCGCAAGCCGAAGCGTTTGCCGAGGCGGCTCAAACCACCACCGAGTCATGAACAAAATACCGCCCGGTTTGAGTCGGTCGAGGTAGGTCTGCAGGGCTTCGACCGTGTAGAGGTAGTTCTCGGAGAGGGCGAACGCTCCTGCTTGAGTCGCCGCAAAAGTGTCCACTCCCGCCAGGACGATGCGGTCGTACTTTCGATCGTCATTTTCGAGGAAGTGTCGACCCTCGGCCACGTGCACTTCGACGCGGGGGTCCTGGTAAAGATTGCCCGAATACTCAGCCCAGCGATTTGTGACGGCATCCACGATGGATGCGTTGATCTCGACGGCAGTGACATGTCCAGCACCTGCTTTGAGGGCTTGCAGAACATCCCATCCGCCGCCTGCGCCGATGACCAGTGCCTCGAAGTCTGGTTGCACGCCCACATATGCGAGTCCAGCTGGGTGCGCATCGAGATAGAGAGGGAAGTCATCAGGCCCCTCGCGTTGAGTGATGAAGGTGATCGCCCACGCGTCGATAGCTGCCGCAATGCTGCGGGGGATCGGTCCGTAGTAGTCGGGGTGGTCAGCCCACAGGCCATGGTGCTGAAGGTTGTTGTAGAACACCGTGTGCGTGGTCGCCGTGTCACTCTCTTGCAAGACTTGCTCGGGACTGAGCGCAGGGAAGTGCTTGCGACTGGTAAATGGCAGCAGGTCGGTGGGAAAGATGAGCACGGTGGCAGCAAGCGCGAGGGCCGGAAGCCCCGCAAGGCGTGGTCGCGGCAAGAGTGGAAGCAGGCTTGCGAGTGCGAGGCCCAGGGGGGCGCCACCCAATTGCATGGCAGTGATGGTGAGCAAGGCGCCCGCAGCACCGCCCAAGAAGGTGGCTCCATAGACCCGGCCGATGTGTTCGCGACCTGCGTCGAGTGCCGAACAGATGAGTGTCCCGAGCAGCAAGAAGGGGACGGCGACGGCAATGACCATGCCGAGCATGGAGAGCATGGCGATGGGATCGTCGAGCAGGTCAGTGGGCTCGAGCGGCAGGCGCAAAATACTCACGATGGCGAGAGGCGCGGCGAGTCCCGCAAGGGCACCGAGCAAGCCACGGTCGAGCCCGCCTCCTGGTTCGCCGGTACGCGTGACGCGTCGCCGGACAAGGCGACCGCCGGCGGCAAACCCCAGCATGGCGAGACTGACGGCCAAGAATCCGAGGTGGTACCAGAGCAGAACGCTGAAGACCCGCGGTAGCAGGACCTGGAGTCCTACGACGGAAGCGGTCGCGAAGGCGGCCTGAAGAGAGAGAGCTTGAGCTCGGTTCTGCTTGTGCAGCACGCGACACGGATCCTGGTGATGGGTCGCGTCACACTACCAAGTCCCCGGCCGAGATGAGTGCGGTCTGTCAGCCGGTGGGCTGCTTGCCATCCGAGGAGAGCCGGTCGGCGAGTTCGGCTCCGATGGCCAGGGCGGCGGTCGCGGCAGGTGAGGGGGCGTTGAGGACATGGAGGCTATGCATTCCTCTCAGCAGAACGAAATCATCCAGCAGCTTGCCCTCACTGGAGACGGCCTGCGCACGCACGCCGCTTCCCGCTCGTTCGATGTCTTGTCGATGAAGAGTGGGGAGAAGGCGTTGCATGGCCTCGAGGGAAGACCGCGTGCTACGCGACCTCATCCATTCTGCGAGTCCCGTGCGGCGATGTGACCACGCCATGCGCAAGAAGCCCTTGCTTCGCAACATGTCGACAAGATCTGCCCACTTCACGTCACCGCGTGCGTAGCCAGTTCGGCTTCCCGCCAAGACGGCATTGGGTCCTATCTCGACTTCGCCATCGACCGTTCGTGTGAAGTGCACTCCGAGGAATGGCAAGGAAGGGTCTGGCACTGGATAGAGCACGTGTCGTATCAGTTCGCGTTGCGAGGGAACCATTCGGTAGTACTCGCCCCGGAAAGGCACCAGGGTGACGTGGGGCTTGAGGCCACACATGCGTGCGACGCGATCTGCCTCCAGGCCAGCGCAGTTCACCAGGGAATCCGAGTGAAATGACCCTGCGTTCGTCTGGAGTGTCAGGTCGCTCGCAACGTCGACTTTGTGCAGTTGGGCCTCGGTACGAATTGTTACGGAGTGTTCTCGGCATCGTTCAGCCAGTGCTTGGGCAACTCGGCGGAAATCGACGATGCCCGTCTCGGGAACGAGTAGCCCATCGAGTCCTGCTGCATGGGGCTCTCGTTCGCGAATCTGACTCGGACCCAGGCGTTCCAATCCCAAGAGGCCGTTCGCCATGCCACGTTGTTCGAGGGCTTCGAGCCGAGGGATCTCTTCCTCACGAGTCGCGACGACCAGCTTGCCGCAAACATCGACGGGCACGTTTCGTTCCTTGCAGAATTGCAGCAGGAGTGTCCGCCCCGTGCGACAGAGACGAGCCTTTTGGGAGTCTGGGCGATAGTAGAGGCCAGAGTGGATGACGCCGCTGTTGTGTCCGGTTTGGTGGAGGGCTACCTCGCGCTCGGTCTCGATCACGAGGACTCGCGCGCCCTCCCGGGCCAGGGCATCGGCCGTTGCGAGGCCCACGATGCCCGCACCCACCACAGCAACGTCATATGTGGGCGTTCTCAACGGAAACACCTCTTCCTCATCGCCAGATTGAACTCGGATCGGCGAGGGGCTTGAGTTCTGACCCCCCGAATCGCTTGATGCGTATTCTCCCACACCGTATCGACCTGGCACGTATCTGGAGCCCGGGGAGTTCGAGCCGGGGGTCGGTCAGCAGGTTCTGGAGAGTTCATCTTAACGCTGGAAGCAGGTGTGTCTGCGAGCCGCAGCGGCCTATAATCCGCGCACCTTGTGCCTTTCGGCGCGTCTCTTGCGGAGCCCTTGAATGATTGACGTCGTCGACGTCACGAAGCGCTATGGATCGGTCGTCGCCGTGGAGGGGGTTTCTTTCCATGTGAACGCGGGCGACATCGTCGGATTTCTGGGGCCCAATGGTGCGGGCAAGAGCACGCTGCTGAAGATGATGTGCACCTGGTTGCCACTGACCAGCGGACGGATCACCGTGGCTGGGCATGACGTCTCGAGTCATCCGCTCGAGGCGCGTCGGGTGCTCGGTTACCTGACCGAGCACAACGCGATGTATGAAACGATGAGAGTTGACCAATACTTACGTTTCGTTGGGCGGTTGCGTGGCGTGTCAGGCCCATGGCTTGAAGAGCGCATGGCCTGGGTCGGAGAGAAGTGCTCCATCAAGGACGTTTTCAAGAAGCGCGTCAATCAGTGCAGCAAGGGATACCGGCAGCGGGTCGGAGTAGCAGCTGCGCTGATCCATGACCCTCAGGTGATCTTGCTGGATGAACCGACACACGGCCTTGACCCGTTGCAGGTTGTGGCCTTTCGAGAGTTCATTCGAGAGCTTGCCGAAGGCCGCGCGATTCTTTTCAGCAGTCACAACCTGAGCGAGGTGGCAAGCATTTCGGACCGCTTGCTGGTCATCAGTCATGGGAGATTGCTCGTTGATACAAGCCTTCAGGAGATGCAGGACCGGGCTGCTTCGCATGGACACGATCTGGAAAGTGAAGTCTTGGGCCTCGTGCGCTCCAGTTCGCCGAGCGCAGGAGAGGGATCGGAGCCCGGATCGTGATGACTCAAGATACAAGCCGAAGTGCGACAGAACGTGTCGTTCGTGTGGGTGCCCTCTCGGGTGCGTGGATTGTTGCCAGGCGCGAGCTGAGCGCATCGTTCGATAGCTGGATCGCCTACGTCTATACGATTGCTTTTGTCCTGTTAGCCAACTCGATCTTCATGAACGAGTTCTTTCTTGTTGGTACGGTCGACATGACGGGCTACTTCGACCTGATGCCGTTGCTTTTGCCGGTGTTTTTGCCAGCAATCACGATGCGATTGTGGGCAGAAGAGCGAAAGCAGCGCACCATCGAGATGTTGCTGACCATGCCTATCAGGCCGATGCAGGCGGTGGTGGGTAAGTACCTGGCGGCGTTGGCATTGCTCGTGCTCATGATCGCCGGATCAATACCGATTGTGATCATGCTGGCGACTCTCGGTCATCCGGACATGGGTCTCGTGCTTGGGGGGTATCTCGGCGTGCTGGCCTTTGGCGCGCAGTTCCTCGCCATCGGAATGTTTCTTTCTTCTCTGGTCAGCGACCAGATCGTTGCCTTTGTCACGACGAGCGTGACAGTTTTTCTCTTTGTGTTGCTGGGTGATGAGCGAGTCGTCGTTGTACTCGATGGGTTAGCACCCGACCTATCTGCGGGGACCTGGATGTACGAGCATGTGTCGGTCATGCCTCACTACGAAGCATTCGTCCGCGGAGTGATTGGATTGCCCGCGGTGATTTACTTTGTCGGGTCAGCGGCGCTGTTCCTGTGGCTCACAGCCGTCGCGCTGGAGCGGGACAGGGCGTAATGAGAGCGCGTTCAGTCGCCTCCTTGGTGCTCGACCTGGTGCTGGGCTGCGCAGTTGTTGGCGTCGCTGTCGATGTGGCCGAGCACATGCGTGGCGCGCGCGTGGAAGTCGGTCGCGTCCGGCTGGGCAAGCTCGGCGAAGGCACAGAGCGTTTTCTTGAGAGCCTCCAAGACCGTGTTTTTGTCACCTATTACGCGACGTCGAGCGGCGCGATGCCCAGCCACCTGCGCCAACTCGAACTCCAAGTAACGGATCTCCTGGAGTCCATGAAAGATGCGTCTGGTGGAATGCTGGACTATCAGGTCATCGACCCAGGCTCTGATCCCGAGTTAGCTGACTATGCAGCGAAAAGAAAAGTTGCTCCGGTTCGGGTTCGCCATGTCACACGCGATGCGTACAGCGAACAGGAAATCTGGTCGACACTGGAGACCAACTACGGTCCGGGTGCCCCTGCAGTGATTGCGGGCCTGGAGAGCGAGCATTTGCCGCGACTTCAGCACCTTCTGTTAGAGCAGTTGCGAGCCATGGAGTCTCCACGGGTTCCTCTTTTTGCACTGGCGGCTCGCGAAGGGTTTGGCGATTTTCGTGCGTGGCTGTCTGAGCGCGGTGAGGTCATCGACGTGGACCTCGATGCGGGCGAACCGCTGCCGAGCGCAGCCGACGTCTTGTTCTGGATGGACCCCACCCCAGTCGATGCAACTCGTCTTGACGAGTTGGACGCCTTTCTCGATGCGGGCCGCAGCTTGGTCCTCGCAGGAGGACGTCACTACGCCCAGTTTGAAGACCTTGGCGGCTTGGCCGCGATATCGATGCAACCCACAGGCTATGTCGGCAATGCCTTGTGGGGGCACTATGGCCTTGGAGTGTTTGGCGAACTTGTGCTGGACGAGCGTTGCCAGGTCTTGAGTGACGCCGGAATGATGGCGCCTTTTCGCATCATTTGTATTGCAAACAACCAGGACTTCGACTCACTGGCTGCCGAAGTGAATGGCAGCCTGATGTTTGAGTTGCCCAATCCGTTCGTGATGAACGGTGAAGCATTGGCCGCAGGTGGCTGGCTTCCGGAAGTTCTTGGTACGACATCTGAACTCACCTGGACTCAGGCGAGTGGTTCGGATGCGATCGCCCTTCCGCTGATGTCCCCCGAGGCAGGCGAACCTCTGCCCAAGCAAGCCTTGATCGTGTGGCTGCGTCCTGAAGATCCGTGGCGTGGCTCGTTGATGGGCCTCTCTTCAAGCAGCTTGTTTCGGGACGGTATGTTCCGAATGCAGGGGGCAGCGCATCAGAGATTTGCCGAGATCCTCACGTCGACTCTGGCTTCATCGGACAGGCTTGCGCTCACGCGAGCCGAGATCGCCCGTCCCTCGCCCCTGCCGGCCTTGTCGCCGGGGAGCCGCGCAGGATGGCGGCTGTTCTGCGTTGGGCTTGTTCCGGTCTTGCTGGGGGTCTGGGGATTAGGCCGCGGCCGCATGATTGCCCAGAGCCTTCGAAGCACTTCGACGCCGTGGAGAAGAGCCGTCCTGGCACGAGGTCTCGTGGGTGCTGCTGGGGTTGGTCTGCTGACGACCCTGGGCACCGGTCGTCTAGACATCACCGAAGGCAACGTCAACGCACTGCATGAGAAGACTCAGGATCTGTCACGCGGAACCGACAAGGATCCGTTCATTGCCGAGTTGTTCCTTTCTGACCGCAGTCTGTTGGCGCCGGAGATGCGGAGACCTGCAGACCGCCTGAAAAACATGCTGGAAGAACTGGCGACCGAGAGTGCTGGTCGCAGTGACGGATTGAAATTGCATCGTGTGCGCCCGGAAGATCTTGAAGAAGAGCCGCGGATGCGGCTCAAGGCAGAGGGCCTTGAGCCGGTGCGCGTGACGAGCCGTCGAGATGAAGTGACAGAGGTTCGTACTGCTTGGAGCAGTTTGCGGATTTCGTCAGGTGGGCGGTCGGTGCAACTCGACTTTCCTGATGTTGCCAGTCATTCGGATGCGGAGTTCCGCATTGCCATGGCGCTGAATGAACTGCGGTCCAACCGCCGTCCACATATCGCATTTGCTTCAGACACGCCGCGTCTTTCTGCAGCTGAAAGTCACCGATATTTTCAGATGAAGGGGCTTATCCCTCAGCAGGGCAAAGATGAATACAGCCAGGCGCGAGCGCTTCTTGAGCAGGCGGGTTTCCGGGTCAGTCACGTCAATCCTGAGCGAGGCCGCATTCCAGATGACATCGACCTGCTGGTTTGGATTCAGCCTCGCCGGCCGATGGAGCGCATGCTCGAGTCGATGGTTGATTACCTGTATCGAGGAGGTCGCGTTCTCCTTGCAGCGCAGCACTTCAATATTCAGCCACAGCAATTTCGTGGCTCGAACTTTGATTTCGTTTATTGGCCACGCCCACAAACAACCGACATCGAAACGAATTACTTCCCCGAGGTCGGAATCGATCTCGTTCGAGAGGTGTTGTTCGACTCCGAGTCGTTGCCTGTAGAACTCGAAAGCCAAGTGAATGCGACCGAGCGGCGCGACTTCAAGAACATGCGGTCTGCGTTGCCGTTTCTTGTTCGCGCGGCGGCCTCGCGGTTTGCCTCGGACAGCCCGGTCACGTCTGGGCTGGGTGATCAGGCATTTATCTGGGCCAGCTTTCTGGATTGGGATGCGGCGAAGCTGGAAGAACTCGGGATCACAGCAGAGGTGCTGATGACCACGAGTCCCATGGCGTGGACGTTGGACTGGAGTGGCGGTTTCATTCCCGAGGAAGCTCTCCAGGGTCCTGAGCCCGGGGAAGACGGAAGTTTGCCGAGGCGTGGCCCGCTTGTGTTGGCTGCGCTCTTTGAAGGGCGCTTCCCCTGGCCAAAGGAGGCTTTCAGCAGGGCGTCTGCTTTTGCTGAGGCTGAAAGCTATGGACAGCCCGAGCCGGTGGAAGACAGCGCTCCCGGTAAACTCCTCATTCTCGCCTGCAGCGAGTTGTTCAAAGACTCTCGGTTGGCGGAGCTTGCACCAGACTATCGGGGTGATCAACTCCTGCTTGATGCGGTCGCAGCGATGGCTCTTGACGAGGAACTTGCTTCGGTTCTTTCGCGTCGGCCCGTGGTACGTGGGTTTGGTCGGATCTCGGACGAAAGCCGCATGCGTTGGCGCGCTGTGATCGGCCTCGGGGCGCCACTGCTGTACTTGCTGTTCGGGTTTGTGCGCGGTCTGATGCGTCGAAGGGTGCTCGGATGAGACTGCGTTCCGAAATACTTCCCAAGCTGTTTTTGGCGGCCCTTTTGGTCGGTTTGATCGCGGCCGATCGAAGTTTTGACCGCGCGGAGCTCGAAGAACGCAGCGGGCGCGTGCGCGTGGAACGATTTCTTTCCGTTGAAGAATCTGACGACTTACTGGTTGCTGCGATCTCGGTCGCGAAAGGTGACGAAGCGAGCCTTCTCTATGGGCGTGCTGATGGAGTTTGGCGCTGCCTGGACCGCTACGGTGTGCTTGCCTCCGAATCCGCAATCACTCAGTTGCTCGACTCGCTGAGAAACGCCTCTGGGCTTGAGCGAGTGAGTGATGGCGAGCATGCCGCGGAGTATGGGTTTGATACGCCGGAGACATGGCGCGTCACTTTTCACGGCCCGGGGCTTATGAAAGACCCAGATCGTGATGTGCAACTTGAGGTCGAAGTGGGCAAGTCTCGGCCCAGCCTCGACGGTTGTTTTCTCCGCCGGGCAGGGCAACAAGAGATCTGGGCCGTGGACACCAACCCGCGCGTTCTCCTAGATGATGAGCAAGGAGGCATTCCGCTTCTCGAGCCGGGATTGGTTCCCGCGTTCTTTGCAGGAGGTGGGCGTACGACGGTGTTTGCTGAGATTGAGCGCCGCAGTGAGCCGAACTACTCACTGGCGATGCGTCGGGCGAAGTCCTCCCCCGAAGAGTCGGCATCCGGAGCCTCAGGCATTCGCTGGGTGCTAGGAATGCAAGGTGTTGAGGATCGCGAGCTGAATCCTGTGCAGGCCATCTCATACCTTTCATTTCTTAGCCTGGTGCGCTGGGAAGACGTGCTGGACCCCGAATCGCTGGCCGAGTGGGGGATGGATTCACCCATGGCGCGCCTCACGTTGAAGTCGGATGACGGGCACACGCTCGCGTTGATTGTCGGGCCGTCCGGGCCGGGGGGATTACACGCTGTCGTTGATGTGACGATGAAGTGTGCTTACTTGATTAGTCATGAGGTGGCCAATCTGCTGACCCCGGATGTAGAGCAATTCATTTTTCCGGATAAGAACCCTTGGCAAGGTTGGTTGCAGCGGTAGCGCGCGATGCGCGGATCCGTATGCGAAGTCGGTTACTTTTGTCCGACTCCGAGTGCCGACAAGGTCTGTTGCAGGGGAGTCAATAAGCTCGCGCCGCCAATGTCGTTCCCATGCGTGTCGGAAGAGAGTTCACGGGAAGCTTTTAGATCTTCGGGTATCACGGCCTTGTAGCTCCGGAGCAGAGGTTGCATCGTGGGAGAACCCTGAGGAGATCGAGGCTGATGGATTCCGTTGCGATCGAGCCGTTGGCTGTCGATGGTTATGACGAGGTCTATCGCCTTGAGGTTGGCGGTGTCGTGGCTTTCGTTGCTCTGCATGCCGTGCTCGCGGGCCGTTCGTTTGGCGGCATTCGTATTCGGAAGTATGCGTCGGAAGCCGATGCTCTCGACGACGCCCTTGCCCTGTCACGCGCCATGAGCCGCAAGGTCGTGTTGGCAGGTCTTCGTGGCGGCGGCGGGAAGTCAGTGATCCTTGAGCCGGAATCTGGAGTTGACCGGGCGGCGTGCGTGCGTGCACTGGGGTTGTTTATCGAGGAACTAGGCGGTCGTTACTGTTGCGGTCCAGATATGGGATTTACACGTGCAGATAATGATGCGTTGAGATCTGCAACCCAGTACGTCGCGTGCGAAGGAATGTCTGCAGCCACAGCGCAAGGTGTGCTGACGGCTATGCGGCATGTTGCCGGGCCTCTCGAGCGCGTGGCCATCCAGGGGCTCGGCGCTGTGGGGCAACCCTTGGCAGAAATATTGAGTGACTCCAGTGTGGACGTTGTCGCGTGTGATGTTCGTCCCGTTGCAGAGTTCGAATCTGTTCCTCTCACGGATATTTATGACGTCGAATGCGATGTGTTTTCTCCCTGCGCTGGCGGGGGTGTGTTGAATGCTACAACCATTCCGAGGTTGCGGTGTCGCGTGGTCTGCGGTGGCGCGAACAATCCCATGGCGACGGATGCTGATGTGATTCGACTTCATGAGCGGGGAATCCAATATGTTCCCGATATCATTTCGAATGCCGGCGCGACGGTGGTGGGCGCCTCGACAGCACTGAAGGAGCCGCATCTCATCGAGTCTCGCCTTGCTGCGATCGGGCCGCTCGCTGAAGAGGTTTGCCGCAAAGCAACCGAGGCGGACCTTCCTTCGCATGAAATCGCCTTGCAGATCGCTGATGAGCGTCTTCGCGATTTGAGAGCAGAAAACATTTGAGTGACGAAAGGCCGGGAAACTCACACCGTTGAATCTGGTGGGTCGGTCGGTCGAAGATGGGTGGAATGGTTGAGAAAGTTTCCCAGAAGCAGAGTCGTTCGCTGACACGGGCCGTGCTTGCTCTGTGTGCTGTTGTCTTTTTACTCCATTCCACGACCGTTCGCCCGGGACACGGCTGGTGGGGGATGGACGACTTCACGGCTTATCTGGCCCACGGCCGCAATCTTCTTGAGGGTCAGCCGTACGGCGAGATCGACACGGTTTTTGATCCTGCCTTGCCACCGTCATTCCAGCGCACAGCCTTTCCGCCGGTCTTTTCTTTGCTCGTGGGCTTTGTGGTTCGGCCTGCCGACGGCGTGTCGCGAACTGTGGATGTCCAGGCCAAAGAACCCGGCCGACCATACGGGCTCAACATCTTGTCGATGAAGTACTTGCTCGCATTCTTCACGGCATTGTCGATCTACTTGTCTTATCGAGCATTTCAATCTAGCTCTGGTCGGACAGAGTTGCTGTTAACCGCCGCGGCCTTTGGATTTTCGCCGTACGTTTTTGCTTCTCGTGAAATCGTCCGTTCCGAAATGTTGTTCCTTTGCCTGGCCTACTTCTGGATGGCGCAGATTCAGTGGATGGAGCGGCGCGAGCAAGAAGGCAAGCAGGCAACCGGCATGGCGATCCTGGCCGGGGTGATCATGGCTGGCGCTTATGCCACGCGGACAGCGGCGGTTGTGCTTCCGTTCGCGCTCATTGCTTTCGACGTCATGCGGTCTCGGCGCCTCAGGAGGTCTACATGGATTGCACTGACGGTGGCCGGGGTTTGCGTTCTGGCACAGCGTGGGGCGTTTCAATCCGTCGAGGGTGGATATGTTGGAAAGTTGGCGCGTGAATGGAGCTTTTCGACGATCGCGGACAACTTGGCCCAGCTCGGGTGGAACTACGAGCGCCTGTGGGCCAACGGATTGAGCACCAATCTGCAGCGCGGGGTGGCCGGCTTCATGGCGATCCTCGCGACGGTGGGTTTCTTGTCACGTTTGCGGCGACCGACGATCGTTGAGTTCTTTTTCGTCCTGTACGTCGCAATGATCGTTGCTTTGCCAACGGACTCAGCATGGATGAGGTATTTGCTTCCCGTGCTACCGGTGATCTTGCTGTCCGTTTTTCGTGGAGCAAAGGTCCTTGCCGGGCTGATGCCCTTGGGGGGGCGATCTGTCATGGGCGTGGTCGTGTTGCTCATGTTGGTGAGCTATGGCGGCGCTTACGCACACCTGGATTACGAAACCCTTCCTGACGGTCTTGACGACCCTGACGCAGTCGAGGCCTTCGAGTGGGTCGCCGACAATACGGCGGCTGATGATGTTGTGATCTTCAAGAAATCGCGCACCATGACTCTGGCGACTGGCAGGCCATCGATCTCCTATCCAGAGATTTTCAAGTACGGAACGCTCTCTGATTCCGAACTCTGGAAGCACTTCGAAGCGATTAACAGCGTGGCGTTTGTGATGAAACATTCGCCCGCATCGCCCTCGAATATTTTTCACATGATGAATCATTCGGACGAAGCGTTCGTTGAGCGATTCGTGAGTCGGTATCCAGACGAGTTGGTCGAAGTTCTTCGAAACGAAGATTTCACGATTTATGAAGTTCAGAGTTTTCCTCGACAAGAGTGAGTGACGTGGAATCGCGGAAAATTTTTTATGGAGGCGCGACCTGATGGTTTCTGAGCGCCTGTTCCAGAAGATGGACCGAGCTCGTCTGGATTCTGCGACTCTGAATGCCGCCATGCCCGATTTGATGTCGGTGCTCGTCGAGGTCGTGCGGGCTCGGGAGTCGTATGTGGCTGATGGAGGGGTGCGAGCTTTGCACCTGACTTTTCAGCAGGTTGTCGATGTGCTCGATGGGTGTTTTGGTTTGCCCACCAAGCGAGTTTTTCTACGTGACAGGCCACGCCCGCATCGACGAAGTCAGGGCCGGGTGGTTTATGAGATTCACGGTGAGTGCGACCCGGACGGTCCGATGGAGATCTACACACGGACGGCGGCTTACGCGCGACCTGTTGCTCTAAAGAGCCTGCTGGACACGTTGCTGCATGAGTGGATTCACCACTACGATTTCACGCGTTTTGGCGACTCGCTGCACTGCGACGGGTTCTTTGAACGCCTCGCGCAGGTCTATCGGCCGATGAGGGACCGCCTCGACAAGCTCAGCGAACTCGCTCGTACTGACCGCGACCAATCCGCTTGAAGCGGGTGTCCTTCGCCAGAGCATTGCTCACCATCATGTTGAAGTTTTTGCTCGTGGTCTGAAAACCGTTGGCCAGCACCAGGTCCGAGGCTTCTTTGGGTGTCACGATGGCGCGAACTTCCATGGCGGCACAGATTGCGTCCGGCAGGGTCATGTCGTTCCTTGCACGGCGCCGCGCTGTCCCTGGATCGCCGAAACGCCCCATGCGCGTCTGATTCGTAGAACCTTCGAGGAAACCGATCTTCTCTTCGACCTCTGCCAATTCCTTGAGGAGCTTTGCACGCCGGGCTTGAAGCTTGTGCGCGCTCTTTTCGCGACGGTGGAGTTCTTTCTGGAGTTCTGAAGTGGAAAGGGCCCTGAGTGCCATCGATCTTTGTCCGGGTCGAGTTGTGGGAGGTCGCGGCCTGCGCGGTGTAATTCATGAAGATTTCGGGGTCCGGCAGGGCCGCTTATTCTCTCATATGTTCTGCAGATTGATGAAGTGGGGAGATGAAAGAGACTCTTGTTTTATAGCCGTTCTTTCGGCCGCTGGAGCCAGGTTGCCGCAAGGGGCAGATCTGCTGGTCCAGATCTGCGGTGAAGCCCCCCTCAGCCGCCCTCGCCAAGCAGGCTTTCGAGTTCGTCGAGTTGGAAGCGCACGCTGACGATGTAGGGCGGCTCTCCTTCTTCCCAGTGGCCATAGGTCGTGGCCACGAAGGTGCCGTCCGGCAGCACTTCCAGGCCTGGATAGGCGCAGTCCCAGGCATGGTGGTTGTCCATGAGGCGTACGCGAAATGCACCCTCACGTCCTTGTTCGAGGTCGTCAAAGGTTCCCACCCAGGCCACCCAGTCACCTTGAGTTGAACTCTCCAGGCCCGTGTCCCGGAAGGACAGCACCAGTTGGCCGTCGGGGGCGTAGCGGCCCACGTGACGGTCTCCGGTGAGGGTTGCCGGCACTTCACGCGGTTGCGTCCAGGTGACTCCATTGTCGTCAGAAAAGACGATGAAGCTGTTGTGCTTGCGCGAGTTTTCCCGGAGCAGCATCGCCAGCCGTTTTCCATCGGGTGATCTGATGACACCCGGTTCGCACAGATGCGCCGTCGGGTGCTGGGTCACGACCACGGGAGCGCTCCAACTCAAACCGCCATCGGTAGACGACACGCAGTAGACCTTGAACGTACTTGCAACGCCGCTGCCCTCGATGAACCGGCCGTCGTCATGAAAGAAGGCGCTGTACCTGCCCGGCCCGGTCTCGACCAAAGAAGCCATCACGACGATGCCGCCCCAGTCACCGGCGGGTTTCAGTGGTGACCAGTTCTTGCCGTCGTCCTCCGAGACGGACAATCGTGCCGGATAGAGCCCAGACCAGAGAATCAGTCGCGGTGTGCCCTCGGCATCGAAGACTCTGTGAATCGTGGGTGTTTCTTGGCTCGTTGCCCAGTTTTCTGGTGTGGGCAAGCGCTCGCTCCAGCTGAGCCCGCCATCTGCGCTGCGCTTCATCAGAATTGGGCCTTTGCCATGACCGCGCGGATAGACGGCGATCATGCTGCGCCCGTCTTCGAGGAGTACGGTCGTCGGGTGCCCGAGGTAGGTTTCTGCTTCACGGTCGACCACGACCTGCCGCGTTGTGTCTGCCGAGAGGTCGATCTGAATGAAAGAGGATTGCGCCGAGGGTGACACCCCGAGAGTCGGGGGTGTGGTTGCCCCGCACGCCGCCAGCAGGCAGGCAGAAATTCCAAGAAGATGGCGTCCTGGCATGGTCAATCTGCTGTCTCTCCGTACTGAGCCTGCAACTCCCTCAATCGAAGCTGAAGATCAGCGCGAATATCGGCGTAGGCCGGGTCGTCTGCGACGCTGTTCAGTTCGAGGGGGTCGCTCTCGAGGTCGTACAGCTCCCAGCTGTCGTACTCTGGTTCGTGAAAGTGCATCAGCTTGTAGCGATCCGTTCGGACGCCGACGTGTGCTGCGACACGGTGCGTCGCGCGCGACTCTGCGTAGCGGTAGTAGATGGCATCTCGCCAGTCCGCGGGCTTCTCGCCCTTGAGGAGGGGGACGAGACTCTGGCCGTGCACCGGATCTTCGGAGATCACACCCGCGATCTCGAGAAACGTCGGTGCGTAGTCGATGTTCTGCACCAGGGATGCGACTTCGCTGCCTGCTTGTGCGTGCCCTGGCCAGCGAACGACGAGCGGCATCGCAAGGCTCTCTTCGTACATCCAGCGCTTGTCGTACCAGCCGTGTTCGCCAAGGTAGAAGCCTTGGTCCGAGCTGTAGACCACCATTGTGTTGGCAGCAATTTCTGGATGTTCATCCAGCCAGGCGAGAATTCGCCCCACGCTGCGGTCGACGCCCGCCACGCAACGCAGATAGTTCTTCAGGTAGCGCTGGTACTTCCAGCGCACGAGGGCATCCCCCGTCGGTGGGTCGGCCAGAAAGGCGGCGTTCTCTTCGGCATAGGCGGCGTCCCACGCGGCGAGTTGTTCGGGGCTTAGCCGTGCGCGCATGCCTTCCACCCAGGAGTCGGGCCCCTTGAGTGAGGATGTGTCCTGGGGAAGGTCGAGTTTCAGGTCGTAGTGGTCCGAAAGATGGCGGGCAATCTCCATCTCTTGATCTCCGGCAGGTCCACTACGACCGGAGTAGTCATCGAAGAGAGTGGGTGGTTCCGGGATATTCTCGTCCCGGAAAAGACCAAGGTCTTGGGGCGCTGGCATCCAGGATCGGTGGGGCGCTTTGTGCTGGCACATGAGTAAGAAAGGCGCTTCGGGGTCTCGGCCCGATTCCAGCCATTCCAGGGCGAGGTCCGTGGTGAGTTCCGTGACATGACCGGGTATGCGCACTTCACCGTCAGGCGTTCGGAAATCGGGGTTGTAGTACTGACCCTGTCCCGGAAGGACACGCCAGTGGTCAAACCCGGTGGGGTCGCCGGCCAGGTGCCACTTGCCGATCAGTGCGGTGTTGTAGCCGGCCTCGTTCAGTCGCTTGGGGAATGTGGGCTGGCTGCCATCGAAGGTGTTTCCGTTTCGCAGGACGCCGTTGCTTGCACTGTGCAGTCCGGTGAGCACCGTCGCGCGGCTGGGAGCACAAATCGAGTTCCCACAGAAGCTGTTGCGGAACAAGACGCCTTCGTCCGCGAGGCGATCGATGTGAGGTGTCTCATTGATCACCGAGCCATAGGCGCCGATGGCCTGGGTCGCATGGTCATCGGCAAAGATAAAAATGATGTTGGGGCGCGAGGGGGCCTTGTTGTCGTCAGGCAAGATCGAGCCGCTGGCTGATGCGATGCTGAGGGTTAGCGGGGCCAGAAGAAGAAGGATCGAGCGGAGTGTGGTGATGGGCATCTGGACACGGTACCGGAGACGGCTTTTTTGTGCCCGACCGCTTGATAGACTTTCGCTCATACGGTGAAGATGGATGGTGGAATGAGCGCATGACAGATCAAGAATCCGCGTTTCAATTGCCCACACGTGCGGCATTCGTTGTGGGGTTGAAACGCTCGGGGACCTCCCTTCTGAAGTCGTTGCTCGACGGGCATCCCGGGCTCTGGGTGTTGCCACGGGAGTCGAAGACTTTTCACTGGCGCGAGGCCAAAGATCCTGTCGCCGCTCTGCTGAAGAAGACCAAGTACCGCGAGTGTTTCCCGGAAGGCAGCGACGAAGGTGCAGCCTTTGACGCGGCCTTGAGCAAACGACTGACTCCCGAAGCGCTGAGCAGCGTTCCAGAGTCGATCCGTGCGCTGGCCGACACGGTGGCCGAAGTGCGTGGTTGCCCCACAGCGGCTACTTACTGGATGGAGAAAACGCCTGACCATCTTCTGGATGTGTCGGGGTTGCTGCGGGCATTCGGTCCGCAGACGCGGGTCGTCTGCACGATTCGTGATCCTCGGGCGCAGATCGCTTCGCGTGCGCGCCGTCGTGCGCCTGGTGAGCACTTTCCGATCTCACGCTTTGCGTACAAATGGGCACTGGCCGACAGTCTCATGGAGCACTTCGAGGCGAACCATCCGGAGTTCTTGCTGGTGCGTTACGAAGACACGGTGCTCAAGACGCGTGAAACGGTGGAGCGTGTCTTGAGCCACCTGGAACTGGATTGGACCGAGAACCAGTTGACTCCCACCCGCGAGGGGACGGATTGGTCCGCCAACTCCAGTTACGAAAAGAAGACTCAGGGAATCACCACGGGTTCGCTTGAGCGCTATCGAGAACAGCTCGAGCCTTCTCAGATTGAAGAGATTGAACGCCTTCTCGCTCCGCGCATGCGCCGCCGGGGCTACGAACCCGGCAAGCAGGCGTCCGCAGGTGGGGGGGCCAAGCGCTGGCTCATGGAGCTGCGGGCCGGGCGACAGGCTTCGCGGCATTTGAAGCGCGCCTGAAATCGGCTCTGCTCAGGGCAGGTCCGCGGCCTCTTCGAGGACACGGAGAGTGGCTCGCGCCACATGCTCCCAGCTGAACTTGTCTGCGACGCGTGCGGGGCCTTGCGCTGCGAGCTTGTTCCGCAGCGTGTCATCACCCGCCAGGCGCGAGAGAGCCCCTGCGAAGTCGTCGAGATCGGTGGGGTCGAAGAGCACGCCGCAACTGCCCATGGTTTCAGGCAGAGCGCCTCGATGGGACGAGGCCACGGCCACTCCGCAGGCCTGGGCTTCGAGCACGGGCAATCCAAAGCCCTCGTGAAGTGAACCGCATGCGTAGATCGAAGCTCCCGCAAGAAGTGCGGGTAAGTCTTCCTCTTCGATCCATCCAGGAATGACGAGCCGATCGGCGTTCAGTCCGAGGTTGTCTGCTTGGGCTCGGAGTGCCGCGGCGGATGTCTCGCGGGGGCCGCACAGCACCAGTCGCCAGGAGTCGGGGAGTTGGGCGTGCACGAAGGCTTGCAGGAGGCCCGCATGATTCTTGCGCAGGTCATCGGTGCCGACGCAGATCACGTAGGGCGCGTTGTTTAACCCATGCGCAGCCGTCACGCGTTGAATGACCTCGTCGGCCGGGCGTTTGAATCGTGTGAGATCGACGCCTTCGGGCACGACGCGAATGCGGTCGAGGCTCACGCCGAGGTGCTCATGAATTGCCTGTGCGCCTTGTGTGCTGACCGAGAGGATGAGGCTGGCGCGGTCGACGGTCTGTCGGATGCGCCGTCGGCGTGTCTCGCGCCATTCAGGAGTCGACAGTTCCGGGAACTCGAACACGTTGACATCGTGCAGCGTGACCACTTTCGGAAAGCGGTCGGTCCCCGGAAGTCTCACACCGATGCCGTGCAGCACATCCACAGGCTTGCCGAGCATCCAGGGGGCAAGAGCATCTACGAGAAGACGTGGGCGTACGCCGGGCAAGATGTCTTCCACCAGATGTCGCTTTCCCCAGCGGTGACTTCGCAAGGCGAGAACCAGTTCATGCTGAGGGGCCACGCGCGCGCAATGGCGCACCAGTTCGGCGCCGTAATTGGCGATGCCCTTGCGCTGCTCTTTGGCGCAGGAAGAGACATCGAAGACGATCCTCATGAGCAGTTGCTGTCGGGTTCTGGATTCAGAGGCGCGTGGTGCAGCGGACCCTCCGCTGCGATCCCGGTGCTCCCGTGACAAGGAGTGTACGAACGAGAGGTCCGCAGATCGCTGTCTGTCCGGGAGAGCTTCTTCAGATCACGAATCGTGGAAGCAACAGGCTGTCCGCGCCCGTGGAATCGGGGAGGTCTGTTCGCTCGCGGACTAGTTGCTTTCGCTGAGTGAGCCCGCTGCCCAGTTGAAGCTGTCTGAGGCGCTGCGGCCGTTTCCGCCGCTGACCGAGGACCGCGACCCGGAGGCCGTGTTGTTGTTCCCGCCGCTCACCGAGGACGCAAAGCTGCTGGCCGTGTTGCTGTCCCCGCCGCTGACCGAGGAGTAGTTGCCGCTGGCTTCGTTGGTTCGCCCGCCGCTGACCGAGGATTCTTTGCCGCTGGCCTCATTCTCTGTTCCGCCGCTGACCGAAGAGTAGGCTCCGCTTGCCGTGTTGTAGAACCCACCGCTGACCGAGGAGTAGTAGCCGCTGGCCGAGTTGTAGCCCCCGCCGCTGACTGAGGAGTACCAGTCGCTGGCCGTGTTGTAGCGCCCGCCGCTGACCGAAGCGAGGTCGCCGCTTGCGAAGTTGTTGCCCCCGCCGCTGACTGAGGAGTAGCTGCCGCTGGCATCGTTGTAGCGCCCACTGCTGACCGAGGAGTGCAGGCCGCTGGCGGTGTTGGAGTATCCGCCGCTGACCGAGGACCAGTAGCCGCTGGCGTTGTTGGAGTGCCCGCCGCTGACCGAGGCGTACTGATCGCTGGCGGTGTTGGCGTGCCCACCGCTCACCGAGGTGAGCTCCCCGCTGGCTGTGTTGGTGAAGCCCCCGCTGGCCGAAGAGGCATAACCGCTGGCGGTGTTGTAGGTGCCCCCGCTGACCGAAGACCATTCTCCGCTGGCCGTGTTGCGGTATCCGCTGCTGACCGAGGACCAGCGTCCGGACACCGTGTTGGAGGCTCCTGCCACCAGTCCACCGTAGCTGGGGAAACTGTTCTTTTGCCCGGTGACAATGTTGTGGGAGCCCGTGCGGTCATCGCCATCCAGATTGCCGAGCTCGTTGTAGCCGACGATGAGGTTTCCCAGCCCGTTCACGGCGCCACCGGTCGCGTCCGTCCCATTCACGATCTGGAGGTTGGCGCCCTCGATGCGAATGGTCGTGACCGTGCCGCCCAGGCCATCGTCCAGGTTCACGAGACTCATGTAGTCAAGGATCTCCTGCGAGCCCGCGCGGCTGCGAATGATCTGGGTGGGTGACTCGGCATAAGGAGTCTTGGCCACACCCTTCTTGTACGGAGTCACCTGCGTCGTGCAGTAGATGAAGGTGCCGCTGAGCTCGTCGGGAAGCTCTTCGGTGGCTCCGATGAGCAAGCTGAGGAAACCATTCACCGGCACATACAAAACGTAATCACCGCCGAGCGGGTCGCTGCTGCCCAGCAACTGCTTGCCTTGCACCGCGAAGTGAAGTGTTTCTGCCCAGGGATCACCCAAGGCGTCCTGGTAGGCGACCTTTTTGTCGGCGTCCTCGTACAGCCGCACGACCACATCAAACTCGGCGTTGCCCTTGGCTTTGAAGGCGCTGTAGACGCCCTTGGAGTTGGAGCGCAGGACCGGCACGTCGACGCTGAGTTGTGCATGCACAAAACTCGCGCTGAAAACGAACAGGAAGGTAACGATGAGAGTGCTTTTGAGGACGTGACGCATGAGAGTCTCCTGGGTCTTGGCGTGACATGGGCCTGGCAACGGGTTTCCAGCGTACCTGCGAAGAGAGGGACTTGGTCCGCCGCGGACCGAATGTTTTGTCACAAAGCCTGATGCCACTCACGTCGTAGGTCTTCAACGCAAACAGGCGCGCTGCCCGTCGGCAACGCGCCCGTGGAGTGGGGGAGGTCTGTTCGCTTGCGGACTACTGGTTCTCGAAGAGCGAACCCGCCACCCAGTCGACGTCGCCCGAAGCGCTGCGGTCGCTCCCACCACTGACCGAGGAGCCGTCGCCGCTCGCCGTGTTGTGTTGTCCGCCGCTGACCGAGGCTCCGGTGCCGCTGGCCGTGTTGCCGTACCCCCCGCTGACCGAGGATCGGTAGCCGCTGGCCGTGTTGCTCTCCCCGCCGTTGACGGAGCAACCGCCAGCGTAGGCCGTGTTGTCGAACCCGCCGCTGATCGAGCTGCCCTGCCCGCTGGCGGTGTTGTAGTACCCGCCGCTGACCGAGGAACTGTTGCCGCTGGCCTCGTTGCCGTACCCGCCGCTGACCGAGGAGAAGCTGCCGCTGGCCTCGCTCCGGTACCCGCCGCTGACCGAGGAGGCGAGACTGCTGCCCGTGTTGTCGAACCCGCCGCTGACCGAGGAAGACAATCCGCTGGCCGTGTTGTAGCGCCCGCCGCTCACCGAAGAGTAGAAGTTGCTGGCCGTGTTGCCGAACCCTCCGCTGACCGAGGAGTCGGCGCCGTTGGCCGTGTTGTACCGCCCGCCGCTGACCGAGGAAGAGGTGCCGCTGGCCGTGTTGCGCTCCCCGCCGCTGACTGCGGCGTACCAGTCGTTGGCGGCATTGTGGGCCCCGCCGCTGACCGCAGAGAAGTAGGCGTTGGCGGTGTTGTAGCGCCCGGCACTGACCGAAGAGACGGCAGAGTCGGCCTGGTTCTGCTGTCCGCCGCTGACGGAGGCGGCAGAGCCATAAGCCGTGTTGAGGCTTCCGCCGCTGACCGAGGACCAATAGCCGCTGGCCGTGTTGAGGCTCCCGCCGCTGACCGAGGAGCAGAAGTTGCTGGCCGTGTTGTCGGCCCCGCCGCTGACCGAGGAGTAGGAGTCACTGGCCGTGTTGGTGTACCCGCCGCTGACCGAAGACCAGTAGCCCGAGGCCGTGTTGTCGAATCCGCCGCTGACCGAGGATCCGATGCCGCTGGCCGTGTTGACAGTCCCGCCGCTGATCGAGGCGTCGGCGCCGGAGGCCGTGTTGCCGGCCCCCCCGCTGACCGAGGACCAGATTCCGCTCGCCGTGTTCTGGCGCCCGCCGCTGACGGAGGACCAGGCATCCGAAACCGTGTTGCCTTGCCCCGCCACCAGCCCACCGTAGCTGGAAAAACTGTTCTCCTGTCCGGTCACGATGTTGTGAGATCCGGTGCGGTCATCACCGTTCGGATTGCCGAGCTCGTTGTAGCCGACGATGAGGTTGCCGAGGCCGTTTGTCGTGCCATAGGTCTTGCCCGAGCCGTTGACGACCTGCACGTTGATGCCCGAGATGCGCGCCGTGCGCACGGTGCCGCCCTGTCCATCGGGCAGGTCCACCATGGAGACATGGCTCAGAAACTCGGCCTGATCCGGCGTCACGAAGTAGCGCGTGGGAACCGGAGCCTTGAAGGCGGGGCCCGACGGTGTCACGGCCTGGGCCGCCACCGCAGGACAGGCCAGAAGAAGTGCGAGGCCGAGACGGCCAGCGGAGACGGAGAGTGCGTGCAGGGAGTACGTCATGGGTGAGTCATCCTTGGTGATGGAGTCCGTGGAGGGACGGAAGACAGCCCTCTCCCGAGAGCTTCCCGCTCATGGTAGCGCAGATGTTTCAGGCTGTGGGGGGGCGAGAGACGCAGTCAGCCCCGCGTTTCGCCGTGACGGGGAGTGGTCGGGGTGACAGGATTTGAACCTGCGATCTCTTGTCCCCCAGACAAGCGCTCTACCAAACTGAGCCACACCCCGACGATGAGTCCCGGCTGACCAGAGCGGTCAGCCACTGTGACGCGAGGGGAGGCGCGCCGACTC
>JAQWOM010000001.1 GCA_029245865.1 Planctomycetota bacterium | reverse complement strand
CGGGGAGACGGCACGCTTCCGAACTGATAGATTGCTCCGACTCAGCGGTCGAAACATGGCTCAGAAAGTGCCTGTGGCGCCGCCGGCCAGTCTTGTTCGCCTGCCACCATGTTGGAACTTAGCGATGACGAAGTGCTCGATGGTCCGCGGTGACTCGACTGAACTCGACCGCCTTGAGACCAAGCTACGGGGCACGGACCTCCTCAATGCGCCACTCCTGAACAAACAGTGCGCATTCTCGAACGAAGAACGCCACGCGCTCGGAATCGCCGGGCTCATGCCCAGCACGGTCGAAACGCTGGAAGAGCAGCTAAGGCGAGAGCTCGATGCCTTCGAAAGCTACGAGACTTTGCTCGAGCGCAGTCTCTATCTGGCTGAGTTACGCGACCGCAACGAAGTGCTTTACTTTCGCTTGGCGCTGGAACATGTCGAGGAAATGCTCCCTATCCTCTACACGCCTGAAGTCGGAGACTTTGTCAAGAACTACAGCCATTCCTATGCACGCCCCCGCGGGCTGTACATCTCTTACAACGATGAAGATTCCATAGAAGAGATCTTGAGCAATCGCTGCATGCACGAAGTCGATGTCATCGTTGTCACAGACTCAGGTGCGATTCTAGGTATCGGTGATCAAGGGGTTGGTGGAATGGGGATCCCCATTGCGAAACTCGCCCTTGATTCACTTTGCGGCGCAGTTCACCCCGCGCGCGCGCTGCCGATCACGCTCGATGTAGGCACGAACAACAAAGTACTTCTTGACGATCCGCTTTACATGGGCTGGCGTCATGAGCGCGTTGAAGGGGCAGACTACGAACGATTCATTGAAAAGTTTGTGGGTGCGGTCGAGAAGCACCTCCCAGGCGTGCTTCTGCACTGGGAGGACTTCGCCCGCGACAACGCCGAGCACAACCTGGAGACCTACAGGGATCAAATCTGTAGCTTCAATGACGACATCCAGGGGACTGCCGCCGTTGCCGTTGCAACGCTGTACGCAGCATTAAAAGCCACTGGCCAAACGATGAGAGATCAACGGGTGGTGGTCTTTGGCTCTGGCGCAGCCGGGCTCGGAAACGCGGACCAGATTCTCGCTGCCATGCAGCGAGAAGGCTTAACCCAAGCCGAGGCCCACGCACAGATATGGGCCCTGGATCGTTACGGCCTCGTTGTCGAGGGCATGGAGGACAACACGACTCAACAGCAGCCCTATGCGCGCAGCGCAGCGGAAGTTGCCGACTGGAGTCGCAACGAGCAGGGTCAAATCGATCTCGCAGAAACCGTGCATCGGACGAAGCCCACCATTTTGATCGGAACCTCCACGGTGAGCGGGGCATTCAACGAAGCCATTGTCCGGGAAATGGCCGCTTCCGCTGAACACCCCATCATCTTTCCGATGTCGAACCCCACCGAGAAGGCGGAAGCCCACCCATCAGACTTGCTGAAGTGGACAGATGGCCGCGCACTGATTGCGACCGGCAGCCCCTTTGACTCGGTTAAGCACGCGAGCCGCACCATCCGGATCGGCCAATCTAACAATGCTTTCATTTTTCCGGGACTGACGCTCGGCGTCATCGCAACCGGAGCCTCTCGGATCTCCGATGACATGCTGTGGGCTGCCATGCAGGCACTCAGCGACTTGTCTCCGGCGCTTCAATCAGTCGACAATGGGCTCTTGCCCACAGTCGATCGGCTCCGCGAAGTGTGCCTGACTGTGGGAACGGCCGTGGCTCAACAAGTGGTTGATGAAGGACTTGCCCGAGAACCTCTTACCGATACCATCGAAGCGACCATTGAGCGCCATTTGTGGACACCGCACTACCTCCCCGTATTCCCCGTGACATGAAGAGCACCGCGCCATGAGCCGGACCCACTTTTACGGCACTCTCGTCGGCAAAAAAGTCGTCGTCGCAGTCAGTGGTGTCATCCTCTTTGGATTCCTGCTCGGCCACATGACGGGAAACATCAAGGTCTTCCTTGGTGACGAAGCCAATGGCGTCCCCAAGATAGACGTCTACGGGTATTTCCTTCGCACCATGGGCGAGCCCATCTTTAGCTACGGCCAGATGCTCTGGATCGTGCGCATCGTGCTGATCACAGCCCTTCTTGCGCATGTCGTCACCGTGATCCTTTTGGCTGTCCATAACCGCAATGCCCGACCGGTTCGGTATGCACAAACAAAACGAATCGCTGCTACGCCCTCTGCACGATTCATGATGTGGAGTGGGCTGTTCATTCTCGCCTTCGTTATTTTCCACATCCTGCACCTCACAACCGGCAGCTTGGACCCCAAGCATTTCGTCCAGGATCGGGTCTACGGGAATCTCTACCGCGCCTTCCATAACGGAGGCTTTGTCGTCATTTACGTCACAGCCATGGTGTTCCTGGCACTGCACCTCTACCACGGAATCTGGAGCTTGTTTCAAACGCTCGGTCTCGACAATCCCGACCGCAACAAGCGACTCCGAATGTTTGCTGCTCTCGCCACGCTGGCCTTACTGTTAGGTTTCGCTTCAGTGCCTCTGGGAATGTTCCTGGGCGACATGCCGGAACCACCAAACCCCGCCAATCTCCCACCACCGTACGGAGGTCGTTAGTCATGAATCTCGACCCTCGGATCCCGGACGGCCCCATCGAGGACAAGTGGGAGAACCATGTCAACCACATCCGCCTCGTGGGACCGCGTAACAGACCGCACTATCGAGTCATTGTCGTCGGCACCGGCCTCGCCGGCGCGTCCGCGGCCTCCTCCATGGCAGCCATGGGCTACAAGGTGGATGCATTCTGCTTCCAGGACAGCCCGCGTCGCGCTCACAGCATCGCTGCCCAGGGGGGCATCAATGCATCCAAGAACTACCGCAACGACGGCGACTCGACCTACCGACTGTTTTACGACACCCAGAAAGGTGGAGACTATCGGTCACGCGAAGCCAATGTCTGGCGACTCGCACAGCTCAGCACGCAGATCATCGATCAGGCCGTAGCCCAAGGCGTTCCCTTTGCACGGGAATACGGCGGCATGCTGGCGAATCGATCTTTCGGCGGAGTCCTTGTCGAGCGCACCTTCTATTGCCGAGGTGAAACCGGGCAGCAGTTGCTGCTAGGAGCCTGCTCTGCCCTCGCCCAGCAGATTCATGTGGGCGGTGTCAAAATGCACACCCGCTCCGAGTTGATGGACATCGTTGTTGTCGACGGGCGTGCGCGCGGCATCGTCGTGCGTGACCTCATCACCGGCGAAGTCACATCTCATGCCGCGGATGCCGTCGTGCTGGCAACGGGCGGCTACAGCAACGTGTTTAATCTGTCCACCAACGCAAAAAACTGCAACGTGACGGCCACATGGCGGGCCTACCGTCGCGGAGCCGGCTTCGCAAACCCTTGCTACAACCAGATCCACCCCACCTGCATTCCAGCAGCGGGTGAACACCAGTCCAAGCTCACCCTCATGAGCGAGTCGCTACGCAACGACGGGCGCATCTGGGTTCCTCGCAAGAAAGGCGAGCAACGCCGCCCCACAGACATCCCCGAAGAAGATCGCTTCTATTATCTAGAAGAGCGCTATCCACGGTTTGGCAATCTCGTCCCCCGGGATGTTGCTTCGCGCAATGCCAAAGAGGTGTGCGACGAAGGACTCGGAGTCGGACCCACTGGGCGAGGAGTCTTTCTCGACTTCCGTGACGCCATCAAAGAACGTGGCCATGATGTCATCGAGGCTCGCTACGGAAATCTGTTCGAGATGTACAAGCGCATCACGGATGAGAGTCCTTTCGAGACGCCCATGCGCATCTACCCGGCCCCTCACTACACCATGGGCGGCTTGTGGGTCGACTACGACCTCATGACCACAATCCCGGGACTGTTTGCCGTCGGTGAAGCCAACTTCTCTGATCACGGAGCAAACCGGCTCGGGGCAAGTTCCATGATGCAGTGCCTGGCGGACGGCTACTTCATTATCCCCTCAACCATCGGGAACTATCTGAGTAGCCATCCCTATGGCGAGATCCAAGCCGACCACTCAGCATTCCGTGAAGCGGAAGCCGGGGTGCATGCGCTGACGGACAAGCTGTTGTCTATCGGTGGCAAAACCTCGCCCGCGGCCATTCACCGCGAACTCGGTCATTTGATGGAAACCAAATGCGGAATCGCCCGCAACAAGCAAGATCTTGAGTCGGCGTTGAAAGAGATCCCTTTGCTGCGTGAGCGCTTCTGGAACGACCTGGCTGTACCGGGAACCGGTGCTCAACTCAACCAGGCGCTCGAACACGCTGGGCGTCTGGCAGACTTCCTTGAGTTTGCTGAGTTGATGGTTCTCGACGCTCTCACGCGCGACGAATCCTGCGGCTGCCACTTCAGAACAGAACACCAGACTGAGGAAGGAGAGGCGCTGCGCAACGACGACAAATTCGCGCATGTCTCCGTCTGGGAACATAAAGGCACAGATCAAAAGCCGGAGATGCACACCGAGCCACTCGAGTTTGAGGCCCTGCCCCTGGCACAGAGGAACTACAAGACATGAAATTCCGACTCAATGTGTGGCGCCAAGGCTCGGAACAAGAAAAGGGCAGCATGCAGTCCTGTGAACTGGATGAAGTCAGTTCGGATATGTCGTTTCTTGAGATGCTCGACTATCTCAACGAGACACTTATCTCAAAGGGCGAGGAACCGATTGCATTCGATTCCGATTGCCGAGAGGGCGTTTGCGGCATGTGCTCTTTGGTTATCAATGGCCAAGCCCACGGCCCGATGAAGGCCACCACAACCTGTCAGACTTACATGCGGCTCTTCCCGGACGGCTCGGAGATCACCATCGAGCCCTGGAGGGCAGGCGCCTTTCCTGTTCTGCGCGACCTGATCGTCAATCGCTCATCATTCGATCGCATCATGCAGGCTGGTGGCTACATCACGGTTCACTCCGGCCCCAAACCCGAACCAAACTCGGTTCCCATCAACCAGCAAGTTGCTGAAGAGTCGCTTGATGCAGCGGTTTGCATCGGCTGTGGCGCTTGTGTTGCAGCATGTCCAAATGGGTCAGCCATGCTCTACACGGCAGCAAAAGTAAGCCACTTTGCCTTGCTCCCCCAGGGCCAGGCAGAGCGAACGGATCGCGCCCTCGCCATGGTCGACCAGATGCAGACCGAAGGCTTTGGCTCCTGCCGTAACTACGCTGAGTGCGAAGCTGCTTGTCCCAAGGCCATCAGCATCAACTTCATCGGCCAGCTCAATCGCGAGTACATTCGCGCAACCGCCAAGCCCTGCAACGCCCGCGGCCAGATGCACGCTCAGTAGATTTGCCACTGAAGAGCCGGGCTGCTGGCTGCTCTCGTGAGAGCGGGGCTTGCACCAGATCAGCCCTCCGGCCCTATTTACACGCCACTTCAGACGAAAGAGGCTCTCAAGCCCAGTTCAGCGATTGGCAAAACGAGCCAACGTCATGAAATGAAGCGACTTGGGCAGATCTCACACAGGCGGCGCAGAATCGCTTACCCTTGGGTAAAGCATCCCTGCGGCTCAGTTCTCTCCCCTCCGACTCCCCTCCCCTTCCCCTACCCACCCCGACCGCGCATGAAGCGCTCGGCGTGGGCGTGAGCTATCTCTATGAATCGCGTGATCCTCTGCATGCTCGCCGGGCTCTCAGCCCTCCTTTCCTCTCCTCTCGCGGCCCAGGTCGTTCCCACGGCACTGCAACACGACAGCCTCTCGCTGAACGACGTTGCACAGGTCACCCTGCCAGGCATCGACCTCGCAGCCGTCACGCAAGAAGACCTCGTCCGTGAATCGACTGGACTCCCGCCACGCTTTGCGATTCCAAACACGGTCAAGATCACTCCCGCCAGCGACGGCACACTGGAAGTGCTCGACGACGGACGGATTCTGTGGAGGCTCCGCATCTCAGCCCCCGGCGCTGCCAATCTCAATCTAGGCTTCACCACTTACAACATGCCTGAAGGCGGGCAACTTCTGTTCTATTCCGCAGACGCAAAGAAAGTGGTGCGCCCATTCACTCACGAAGACAACGCAAGTCACGGGGAACTCTGGACACCCGTCATGGCCACTGACGACGCTGTTGTCGAAGTGACAATCCCGCGGGAACTCTTCGGGGACCTGGCACTCGAGCTGACGCAGATTGGCTACGGCTATCGTGGCTTTGGCAGCAAAGCCGCAGGTCCTGCAAAATCTGGGTCCTGTAATGTGGACGTCGTGTGCTCTGCAGGTGACGACTGGCGCAGTGAGATTCCTGCTATCGCCGTGATCGCCCTGGGGGGCAGCACGTTCTGCACGGGCTTCATGGTGAACAACACCGCAAACGACCGCACTCCCTATTTCATGACGGCGAACCACTGTGGCATCGGCTCAGGCAATGCTGCCTCTCTCGTGACTTACTGGAACTACGAGACTTCCGTCTGCAACGGCTCACCCAATGGACAGCTCAACCAGTTCAACACCGGAGCCTTCTTCCGCTCGAGCTACTCGCCGTCTGACTTCACTCTGGTAGAGCTCGACAGCGATCCAAATCCGGCTTTCGAAATCACGTTCGCAGGCTGGGATCGCAGTGGAGCCAACTCACCGGGTGCGATTGCCATTCATCAACCCAGCACCGATGAGAAGGCCATCAGCTTCGAGAACCAACCCACCTCGGTCACCAGCTACCTGGGTAACAGCGTTCCTGGCGACGGGACCCACGTGAAAGTCACCGACTGGGACATTGGCACCACGGAGCCTGGCTCCTCGGGCTCACCGTTGTTCAACACGTCGCACCAGGTGATCGGTCAGTTGCACGGTGGCTTTGCAGCCTGCGGCAACAATGATGCGGACTGGTACGGAGCATTCGCTGTCTCCTGGACTGGTGGCGGATCTTCTTCTTCACGCCTCAGGGATTGGCTCGACCCGGCCAACACGGGCGCCATGAGCGTGCCGACTCTTGGTGGAGGCCTGAGTGTTTCACCTTCAACTGCCGTCCTTCATGAAGGACCCGTAGGCGGACCGTTTACCAACTCATCGGTGATCTACACCCTGCTCAACAACGGCGACTCGGCCGTGAACTACCGGGTTACGGTCAGCTCACCGACGAATTCGCTGCTCATCAACGGAGGAACGAGCCAGATCAATGGGAACTTGCCTGCAACAGGAGGCGCTTCCCAGTTCACGGCATCACTCGCAGCATCCGTCAGCTCCCTTGGAGGCGGTCTCTACACCGCAGAGATCACGATTGAAGATCTCACCAACGGGATTGCGACAACTCGTTCACATACCCTGGAAATTGGCCGCACCACGGTGGCGTCGATTCCCATGAACACGAACCCGGGGTGGAGCACCAATGGGCGCTGGAGGTTCGGGACTCCCTCAGGTGGAGGCGGATCCTCTGGCAACCCAGATCCCACTTCTGGTGCCACGGGCAATCAGGTCTTCGGTTACGACCTCGCCGGCGACTACACGGACAACCTCAGTGAGCAGCACCTTACTTCGACTCCCTTCGACTTCACGGGCATGAGTGGTGTCAAAGTGAGCTTCCAGCGCTGGCTCAATGTCGAAGTGTCAACGTGGGACCACGCTTACTTCCGCGCCAGCAATGATGGCGTCAACTTTGTGACGATCTGGGAGAACAACGAGGAACTGACAGACTCTGCGTGGAGTAAGCAGGAGTTTGACATCTCCGACATCGCCGACGACGAATCGACCGTGTACCTGCGCTGGACCATGGGCACAACAGACGGATCCCTGGTCTACTCCGGCTGGAACATCGATGATGTAGAAATCACTGCCATCGCACCCTCTTCGTTCACCAACTACGGAGTGGGGCTTGCTGGAAGCGGTGGATTCACACCCTCGATCGCGGGTGCCGGTGACACATCCATCGGAGGAAACTTCACGGTAGACATCGAAGGTGGACTGGGCGGAGCGTTCGGAGCTGCGGCCCTCGGCTTCCAGCGCGCGAACCTCCCCTTCTACGGGGGCAACCTGCTGGTTGACCCTCCGCTCTCCCTTGTATTCCTGACTCTCTCCGGCTCATCGGGCGTTCCGGGTGTCGGGACATTTGGTGCGACCACCAGCATTACAGACCCTGGCATGGCGGGCGTTGTCTTCCAGCTCCAGGGCATTTTTGTCGATGCCGGCGCAACCGAGGGCTACAGCCTGAGTCAAGGTCTCGAGGTAACCGCCGGGCTCTGATCGCGCTTCAAACCAAGCGTTTCACGCAACGACACCCGAGGCTTCTGATCTCCGGGTGTCGTTGCCGAATCCATACCCCCGTGCCACCAAGCACCCCGCGTGGCCACCATGTACATGTAGAAGCTCAGGGCAGAGCGGTTCCATCGCCACCAAAGCTGGGCAGAGTGACGGAGAAAACCGACCCTTCTCCCAACACACTCGTGAGGCGAATGCTCCCTCCAAGCTCCTCGACATATTGCTTCGCAATCGCCAACCCGAGCCCACTCCCTGCTGACTCACGAACGTAGGCCTCATTCGAACGAAAGAATCGTTCAAACACGTGTTTCTGGTCGGCACTGCTCAAGCCAATTCCCGTGTCGCGCACATCGACCGTGACAACTCCTTGGCTTTCGCAAACGTCTACACTCACACGGCCCTCCTCGGTGTACTTGATCGCATTCGACAACAAGTTGGCCAGTATCTGCCGGATGCGAGAGCGCTGACCCACAACTCGCGCACTCTCTGTGCACTCAATATCGAAGGCGAGCGACTTCTTGAAAGTCGTCAGATGGTGCTCTTCACGAAGGCCTTCAAGAAGATCTTTCAAAGCAACGCCCTCAGAGTCGGGCGGCCCCACACTCGTGTGATCTAGAGCGAGTAAGTCAGACACCATCAACGACAACCCGTCTACATTCTTGGAGATAATTTCCAGGAACCGGGACTGACGCTCATTAAGTGTGGAAGGCTCTTGGTGCAGGAGTAGGTCTACAAAACCGCGAATCGTGCTCAATGGATTTCGCAATTCATGGGAAACGTTTGCAACGACCTGCTCTCGAGTTCGTTCGGCTTCCCACTCTGCGCTGATATCGCGAATCATGACCAGGCGACCGACGGGCTCGCTACCATCTGAAAGCAACGGGACACTGCGAATCTGAAGATTGAGCGGCGTGGCGCCGGAAAGACTGCAAACCCTCTCAATCCAGTCTTCGCTCTCCACGCCAAACACACCCTCAAACGCATCGGCCGGCTCAGGCTTGAGTACGCTCACCATCTGATGGAGTTCCGCCCCCGCCTCCATGACGACTCGATCCAAAGGTATGCCCATCAACTCGCTGAATCGCGGGTTTGCGTACTGCACCTTCCCGCTGGGGCCAACAAACAAGACCCCATCGGTCGTCGCAGAGAGAATCGACTCAAGTCGCGCCTTCTCCTCCGTCACGGCCACCATCATTTGTTGAAGTCGCTGCTCTTGATCTTGGGCGGCGGTCTGGTCCCGGATCACTGCAACCAGCAAAGCACCTTCCGAAGTAGAAGGCGTTGATGAAAAAACGTGTGCGACGGAGACCTCCGCAGGGAAATTCTTCCCGTCAGAACGCACTCCTTGGAGAAGTTGCACGCCTTCTGCCAAATCCCCTGAGATCTGAATCGACAGCACATCAGTAATAGGCTGTCCTAGAGCTTCCGTGGTCGAGAGCCCGAACATTTGCGACGCGGCGGCATTCCAACCAATAATCGCGCCTTTGGAATCAAGAGTGACCACTGCGTCAAAGACGCTGTTCACAATTGCCTGAGCGCGAGCCTCTGAAGCAGCAACGTCGCCCGCGCGCGAGCGCGCGACATCGGAAAGCCTGTCTCGATCTCTCTCAGCAGATCTCTCGCTCCTGAGCAAGACG